>NZ_JBXVVR010000004.1:0-377981 GCF_057219975.1 Roseomonas sp. TF40
ATCAACCCTTCGGGCCAATAACCAAAAGATCAGAAGAACAACCTTCTTCCCTCAATCAGATGCACAGCTTGAATGAACACCGGGGACAAAAATCACCGTGACCCTTGGAGGCCTCGGTGTGTTTGATCCCGAACCCGCTACTCGGCGGGCCAAAGAACCTAGCGACTGTCTCGCTTCGGATCAAGTGGCCACCGCGTCTCGGTGGCGGGTTTCTATGCGGGGACGGCCCCCCTGTCAAACCCCCCGCCGCACCGCGTGACAGACGCGTGAAACTGCTCGAAATCGCCTTGTTTCTCAGAGCCTTGATGAAAACCGGGGCGGCAAAGGCGTCGCCGCCCCGGCAAAAATCTTCGACAAAATCCTGTGGATAAGCCGCGATCAGCTGTCCGCCCGGATGTTGTTCTGCCGGATCACGTTGCCCCAGCGCTCGATCTCATTGGCGACGAAGCTGCGCGCCACCTCGGGCGTCGAGGCGACGATGTCGCAGCCCTGCTCCTCGATCCGCGACTTCACCTCGGGCTCGCGCAGCACCTGGGTGATGGCGGCGTGCATCCGGTCCAGGATCGGCTGGGGCGTGCCGGCGCGGCCGAACAGCGCCCACCAGGTGGGTGCCTCGAAATCGCCGAAGCCCTGCTGCGCGAAGCTCGGCGCGCCCGGCACGTGCCGGCTCTCCGTCCGCGTGGTGACACCGAGCGGGCGCAGCGTGCCGGCCCGGATGTGCTGGGAGACGATGACCACATTCGTCATGAACAGCGGTACTTCATTCGCCACCGCCGCCGTCACGGCCGGCCCGCCGCCGCGATAGGGCACATGGGTCAGGCGGAAATTGTTCTGCTGCTGCAGGAGCGTGGTCGCGATATGCGCGAGGCCGCCGGTGCCTGAGGTCGCGTAGTTCCAGCGGTCGGGCTCGCGCCGTGCGGCCTCGACCACGTCGCGGAAGGAGCGGAAGGGGGTCGAGCTGTGCGCCACCATGGCCAGCGGGCCCGTCGCGGCCAGCGTCACCGGCACGAAGGCGTCCAGCGTGCGGTAGCTCAGGCGCATCAGCGTCTGGTTCGGACCCTCATTGTCGTACTGGAACATCCAGGTGTAGCCGTCGGGCGCCGCGCGCGCCGCCTCGGCCGCGCCGATGGCGCCCGAGGCGCCGCCGCGGTTCTCGATCACGATGGGCTGGCCCAGCGTGGCGCCAAGCCGCTGCTGGAAGAGTCGCGCGATGGTGTCGGTCGAGCCCCCCGGCGCCCAGGGCACAATGAGGCGCACCGGCCTCTCCGGCCAGGCAGTCTGCGCCCGCAGGATCGAGGGCGCGGCGATCCCGGCCGCGGCCAGGCCGAGCAGAAGGCGGCGTTCCATGTGTATCTCCCCTTGTCTTGGTGCGGCGAGCAAGTGCCTTCACCCCACCAGGCCTGCAAGGCCCCTGTCCGCCCCGCCCCCCGTTCAGCTCTCGGCGCGGATGTTGTTGTCGCGAATCACCGCGCCCCATTTCTCGATCTCGGCCCGCACGAAGGCCTCGGTCTGGGCGGGGGTCGAGGCGACGATGTCCGCCCCCTGGTCGTTCATCCGGGCCTGCACGGCGGGGTCCTGCAGGGCGAGCGCCACCGCCTGCTGCATGCGCGCCACGATCGGCGCCGGGGTGCGGGCGGGGGCGGCGAGCAGCCAATAGGTCAGCGCCTCGAAATCCGCGAAACCTTGCTGCGCGAAGGGCACAACGCCCGGCAGGAAACGGCTTTCGGTCTTCTGCGTGATGCCGAGCGGACGCAGGCTGCCCGCCCGGATGTGGTTGAGGATGATGACGATGTTCGACATGAACAGCGGCACATGGCCGGCCAGCGCATCCTGCAGCGCCGGTCCGCCGCCGCGATAAGGCACGTGTTCGAGCTGGAAACCGCCGCGCTGCTGCAACAGCACGGTGGCGATGTGCGCCCCGCTTCCTGCCCCCGTGGTGGCGTAGGTCAGGGCGTTCGGCCGCGCCCGGGCGGCGGCGACCATCTGCTGGAAGTTCTGGAAGGGCTGCTGCGGATGCGCGACCAGCGCATAAGGACAGGTGCCGATCACGGTGCAGAAGGCGAAGGCCTCCATCACCCGATAGGGCAATTGCATCAGCGTCTCGTTGGTCGCCAGCGCGTCATTGGCCAGCAGCCACGTATAGCCATCCGGCGCCGCGCGCGCGACTTCCGTGGAGCCGACCGAGCCCGAAGCGCCACCGCGATTGTCGACCACGACGGTGCGGCCCAGCAACTCGCTCAAGCGCGGCTGGAGGATGCGCGCCACGGTGTCGTTGGAGCCACCGGGCGGGAAGTTCACGACAATGCGGACGGAGCGATCGGGCCAGGTACCCTGTGCCCGGGCGATCCCTGGCATCGCGAGTCCGGCCAAGCCGGCGCCGAGCAGTGACCTGCGTTCCATCGCGTGATCCTCCTTGTCCGTTTGGTGCCATTGCGGCACGGCGCGGGCGCAGGATCAAGCAGCTTGCGACAGGCCCTCCGCGGCGCGGGCGAAACCTTCCGCGATGTGGCTCGCCAGGGCATCGGCCGCGGGCACGCCCAGCGCGGCTTCGTGGCGCAGCAGCAGGATGCCCATCTCCGGCAAGGGCGGCAGGCCCTCGGCCTCGCCGAGCCAGGCCAGCCCCTGCGGCAAGGTGGTGGGCGTGCTGACGGTGAGCGCGAGGCCGGCCAGCGCCACCGTGAAGCAGCCGGTCTGGGTCGCCGAATTATAGGTGACGCGCCAGGCCCGCCCGGCCCCACGCAGCGCGCCGAGGGCCGCGTTGCGCCAGGGGCAGGCGGAATCGGGCAAGGCGAGGGCGAGCGGCAGCGGGTCACGCCGGTGCAACCCGTGGCGCGGGCTGCCCACCCAGCGCAGCGGGCCGCGCCAGATTCGCTGCGCCAGCACGCCCGGCGCCTCATGCCCCTCGGTCATGAGCGTCATGTCGAGCCGCCCGTCGCGGAAGCGATCGGCCAGGGCGTCGGAGTTGAGGCAGGTGACGTCGAGCTCCACAGCCGGATGCGTCTCGGCGAAGCGGGCCAGGATGCCGGGCAGCCAGTTCAGCGCGTAGTCGTCCGGCGTGCCGAGCCGCACCGTGCCGACCATGGGTGGGGCACGGAAATTGGCGATGATCTCGTCATTGATCGCCAGCAGCGCGCGCGCGCGCTCGAGCAGCCAGGCGCCCTGCGGCGTGGTCTGCACGCCCTTGGGGGTGCGCGTCAGCAGCGGGTGTCCCAGCACCTCCTCGAGCCGTCGGATCTGCATGGAAATGGCCGATTGCGTGCGACCGACGCGTTCGGCGGCGCGGGTGAAGGACCCGCCCTCGACGATCAGGACGAAGCTGCGGAGCAGATCGGCATCGAGGCCGGGGGGAAGCGGCAGGGGCATGGCGCCGAACATCAGTGATGTTGATGCCCAACGTCAATACAACTCGTTTTACTGATGCCACACACTCGGCGAAGCTGCGTGCGTTCCCACAGACGAAAGGATTGGAACCCATGTCCGGATTCACCCTCACCCCCGGCTCCCTGCGGCGCAGCATCGGCGCCACGGCGCCGCGCGGCCGTGTCGAGGGCGCGCAGATCGGCGGCTGGCTGGCCTGGATGGCCACGGCGCTGCGGACCATCAGCACCCGCCGGGCCCTGGCGGAGATGGATGAGCGCATGCTGAAGGACATCGGCGTGTCGCGTGGCGATGCCCTGGTCGAGGCCTCCCGCGCCCCCTGGGATCTCGGCCAGCCCTGCCACCGGCGATAGGGCAATAGCGTTCAGATGGGTCGCGGCGCTGCCGCGACGCTGAACGCATTTCTCGCCCTAAATTCAATAACTTATAGAGCACGAGCTGCGTTCATCAGAACGCAGCGTGCTCTAGAGCAATATGCGTTCAGATGGGTCGCGGCGCTGCCGCGACGCTGAACGCATTTCTTGCTCTAGATTCAATAACTTCTAGAGCACGGGCTGCGTTCATCAGAACGCAGCGTGCTCTGGGGGCTGTCCGCCCCGTCGGACGGATCTCGCGCCCCGTGGCCTGCTGTTTCCAGCAGGCTGCGGGCAAAGCGGGATGGCGAGGATGGGCGAGCGAATGTTCGGGGAAGACAGGTCGGCGCGCCGCCACGATGTGGTTCATCGTGGCAAGTCGCCGGACGCCTCTTGCGCGGAAAGGCGCCGCGAAGCCGACCCATCCCGCCTTTCCGCAGCCTGCACGAGCTCGGACGATCCGGCCGGATCGATCTCGTGCTCTGGAGGCCGTTGATTCTACGGCATGACATCAGCAGTCACGGCATCGATGCCTGCTGATGGCGCTGCCGGCCGGCCTCAGCCGCCGATCTCACCCCCGTCGCGCTTGACGATGGCGATGATGGAGGGCCGGGGCGGCTGGCCGGCGATGAAATCCGGCCAGCGGGTCGAGGGCCGCTCATAGGTGCTGCCGGGATCCTCGCCGGGGTGCTGGATCGCCAGGAACAGCGTGCGGTCATCGGGCGTGAAGCAGGGACCGCAGACCTCCGCCCCGGTCGGCGCCTGGTAGAACAGCCGCGTCAGCCCCCGCCCATAGCCGGCCGTATCCGCCGCCCAGATGCCATCCGCGATGCCGGCCGCCGCCGGCGCGCCGTCCGTCGAGATCCAGGCGCGGCCCTTGCTGTCGAAGGCCACGTTGTCGGGGCAGGAGAGCCAGCCGCCGGTCTCGCTGGTGGCGCGGTGATAGCGCGTGCCCGGATCGATGCCGGGCTTGCCGGCGGCGATGAAGACCTCCCACCGCGCCTCGGTCGCGGCGTGGTCGACCTGCGCGGTGCCCGCGCCGGGCGGGATCACCTCCACCACATGGCCGTGGATGTTGGCCGCCCGCGGATTGGCCGGGCCGGCCTGCGCGGCCGTGCGGGAGGAATTGTTGGTGAGCATGACATAGACGCGCCCGTTCACCTTATTGGTCTCGACATCCTCGGGCCGGTCCATCGGCGTCGCGCCCAGCAGCGTTGCGGCCCGCCGCGCCTCGATCACCACATCGGCCTGGCTGGCAAAGTTGTTCTCCGGCGTCAGCGGGCCCTGGCCGAAGACCAGCGGCAGCCAGCGCATCCGCCCCTGCTCGGCGAATTGCGCGACATAGAGCGTGCCCTCATCCATCAGGTCGCGGTTGGCCGCACGGTCATTGGGGTTCCAGGGCCGGGCGGTGACGAATTTGTAGAGGAACTCCATCCGCTCATCATCGCCCATGTAGAACACGACGCGGCCATCGGCGCTGATCGCATGCGTCGCGCCCTCATGCTTGAAGCGGCCCAGCGCGGTGCGCTTCACCGGCACGCTGTTGGGGTCATAGGGGTCGAACTCCACCACCCAGCCGAAGCGGTTGGGCTCATTCGGTTCGCTGTCCAGGTTGAAGCGCGCGAAGTGGCGGTGCCAGGCATAGGTGGGTTCGGCGCGGATACCGTAGCGGCGATAATTCGGCGCCTCGGCGCCCGTCGTGGCGGCGGCGCCACCGAAATAGTTGTTGAAGTTCTCCTCGGCCGTGATGACCGTGCCCCAGGGCGTGTTGCCGCCGGCGCAGTTGTTCAGCGTGCCGAGCACGCGCGTGCCGGTCGGGTCGGCATTGGTGCGCAGGCGCGGATGGCCGGCGGCCGGGCCGGAGATGCGCATCGGCGTCTCCATGGTGATGCGCCGGTTCATCGCGCCGCCGGGCACGGCGCGCCAGGTGCCGCCCTCCTTCTTCACCTCGACCACGGTCATGCCATGGGCGGCGATCTCGATGGCGGCCTGGGCCGCGTTGGTGCGGCCACGCGAGGCGCTGCCCGAGCCGAGCCCGGGGAACATCAGGTTGGTGTTGGTGTATTCGTGGTTGACGCAGAGCAGCCCGTGCTCGCTGTTGCGGCTGCCGGCGGGCAGCGGCCAGTAGTCGAGATAGTCGTTGTTGTAGCCGAACTGCATCGCCTGGCGCTCGGCGCTCTGGGCGCTGGGGTCATAGGCGGGCGCGCCGGCCAGCACCGGGTCGCCCCAGCGGATCACGACCTGCTTCTCATAGCCCTCGGCCACCGAATCGGTCTGGCTGAGCTGGTGGCGCAGCTCGGGGAAGGTGAGGCTGGAGGGCCCGCCCGTCATCGGCACCGCCATCTGCGCCGCGGCTTCCTGCACCAGCGTCTCGGTCAGCGCGACGGCGGCCCCGGCCCCGGCCAGGCCGCGCAGGGCGGCGCGGCGGGTCAGCCGCGCCGCGATCATGCTGCCGAGGCTCGGGCCGGGATCGGGATTCACCCCGATATCCTCGAGCTCGACACCCTCCGGCAGGGGCGTGGCGGTATGGTCGGTCATCGCGTTTCCCTCCATCGCCTGACACGGAACTGTCATGGCTTTGTCACATTGCACGGCCAGCGCGCCGCGCGGTCAAGCGGATGCGTGGGGGCGCCGGCACATGTCATCGCGCCGTCACATCAGTGACCGCCGCGTGACATGGACGATTGGTAACGGTCATCCGGTACCTATTGCCTGCCAGGAAAGACGCCCATGCCCGACGACCTGAACCGCCACAGCCCCGACGACGTGTCCGGCGACGAACCGCTCTCCAACACCTCCGCCAACGCCTATTTCGGCGACATCCTGGCCAGCCGCCGCGCCCTGCTGGCGGGCAGCATCGGCACCGCCATCGCCGGCTTCCTCGGCACCGCCGACAAGGCCGAGGCCTTCACCCCCGCCCAGCCCGCCCCGGGCGGCCCGACGATGGGCTTCAAGGCCATCCCGGTGAACAACGCCGATACGGTGGTGGTGCCCGAAGGCTACCGCGTGCAGGTGATCCTGCCGCAGGGCACGCCGCTCGATGGCTCGGTGCCCGCGCGCGCCCTGCCCGACCAGACCGGCGCCGACGCCGCCCTCACCGTGGGCGCGCATCATGACGGCATGCATTTCTTCCCCATCGAGGGGCGTGAGCCCGACCAGGGCAGCAACACCGACGGGCTTCTGGTGCTGAACCACGAATACATCGAGCCGCGCTTCATGCATGCCCGCGCGCGCGGCCTGTCGCTGAACAGCGGCCGCATGCCGCTGGTCGCCGGGGCCAAGCCGGCCGATGAGGCGCTGAAGGAGATCCACGCCCATGGAGTCTCCATCGTGCGCATCGCGAAGCAGCCCTCGGGCGACTGGGCGATCGTGGCCGACCCGCGCAACCGCCGCGTCCATGGCGCGACGCCCATGGAGATCGCCGGGCCCGCCCGCGGCCATGCGCTGCTGCGCACGAAGTACAGCCCCGAGGGCACGCGCACGCGCGGCACGCTGAACAATTGCGCGCATGGCGTGACACCCTGGAACACCTACCTCACCTGCGAGGAGAACTGGGCCGGCTACTTCGTCAACCGCGACCAGCGGGAGGGCCGCCCTGCCCTGCCGCGCGAGCATGCCCGCTACGGCGTGCCCACCGGCCAGTCGCGCTACAACTGGGACCAGGTGGCCGGCGAGGAGGACCAGTTCATCCGCTTCGATGTCTCCACCAAGGCCGCCGAGGCGACGCAGGATTACCGCAACGAGGTCAACGCCTTCGGCTGGGTGGTCGAGATCGACCCCTTCAACCCGGCGGCCATGCCGGTGAAGCGCACCGCGCTCGGCCGCTTCGCGCATGAGGGCGTGGTCTTCGCCCCGGCGCGCGAGGGCCGCCCCGTGGTCGCCTATGCAGGCTGCGACAGCCAGTTCGAGTACATCTACAAATTCGTCTCCGCCCGGCCCTTCAGCCGCGCCACGGCGAATGGCAGCCTGCTGGATGAGGGCACGCTCTACGCGGCGAAGTTCAACGCCGACGGCACGGGCGAGTGGCTGCCGCTGGTACAGGGCCGCGGCCCGCTGACCGCGGCCAACGGCTTCGCCGACCAGGGCGAGGTGCTGGTGAACACGCGCCTCGCCGCCGATGCGGTGGGGGCGACGAAGATGGACCGGCCGGAATGGGGCTCGGTCGATCCGCGCAACGGCATGGTCTATTTCACCCTGACCAACAATTCGCGCCGCACGGCCGAGAATGCCGAGCCCGCCAACCCGCGCGCGCGCAACATCTTCGGCCACATCATCCGCTGGCGCGAGGCGGGCGACGACCACGCCGCCACCAGCTTCCGCTGGGACATCTTCCTCTTCGCCGGCGACGAGGCGAGCGGGCGCATCGCCGACCGCGCGCTGACGGCCGACAATATCCATGGCTGCCCCGATGGCTTGTGGTTCGACGCCGCCGGGCGCCTGTGGATCCAGACCGACATCGGCGAGGCCGAGCAGAATCGCGGCCCGCACGCGGTGTTCGGCAACAACCAGATGCTCTGCGCCAACCCCGATACGGGCGAGATGCGCCGCTTCCTGGCCGGGCCCACGGGCCAGGAGATCACGGGCGTCGTCACCACGCCGGACATGCGCACCATGTTCGTCAATGTGCAGCACCCGGGGGCGACCACGACGGCCGCGGATTGGGCGGCCGGGCGCACCAACAGCAGCTTCCCCGGCGGCGGCACGCCCCGCTCGGCGACGCTGGTCATCACCAAGGCGGATGGCGGCATCATCGGCAGCTGAGGCCGAGACGCCGGTGCGGCTGGGGCGTGGCCCTCAGCCGCCGACGGGCGGGCCCGCCGTCCGGCCCAGCACCACCACGGCGCTGCGCGGCGGCGTGCGCGGCTCGAAGGCGGGCCAGCGTGTCGCCGGGCGATCGAAGCTCGCCCCCGGCTCGGCACCCGGCGTGCGCACCACCACCAGCGCGGCGTCGCCCTCCGGCGTCAGGGCCACGCCGCCGATCCCCGCCGCGCGCGGGGCGCCATAGACCGGCATCGGCAGGCCGCGCCCCGGCCCGTCCAGGTCGCAGACGAAGAGCGCGTCCGGCTGGCTGCCCGGCTGGCCGCGCCGGTCCGTGCCGATCCACAGCCGCCCGCGCGCATCGGCCATCAGCGTCGTGGGCTGGCGCGGCAGCGTGCCGGTCACCGGCAGGTTGCGCCCGTAAAGCCCGCCCTCATTCACCTGGCCCGCCAGGAACAGCACCTCGCCGGGCAGGCGCGGCGCGGCAAGGTCGCCGCTGAACTCCAGCACGAAGCCGGGCGAGGTGCCGGCCCGCGCATGGAAGAAATCGAGCTCCCCCGGCCCGCGCTGCCCACCGCGGCTTGCCAGCAGCAGGCGCGGCCGACGCGGATCGAGGGCGAGGCCCGCGATGTTGTCGAAGGCACTCGCCCCCAGTGCCAGCGCCGCCCCCTCGGGATCCAGCGCCGCGCTGGCCGGCAGGTCGCGCCAGAGAAGGGCGTTGTCCTCAATCCGCGCGACGCTGAGCGTGCCGGAATCGAGCGCGCCGGGCTCCGCCGCCGGCCCCGCCGAGAGGAAGCGGTAGAGCCGCCCGCGCGGGCGCCCATCGGCCAGGAACACCACGGCGCGGCCGCTCGCCGTCACCCCCGCCGCCACCGCCTGCGCGCCGATGCGGCCCAGCGCCGTGCGCTTGGCGGGCACGCTCTGCGGGTCGAGCGGGTCGAGCTCCACCACCCAGCCGAAGCGCGCCGGCTCGCGGAAGCGCTGGTCGAGCGAGGCGAGGCGATCGAGCCAGGGGCCGGGGCTGGGCTCGGGCAGCAGCAGGCTGCCCCAGGGCGTGGCGCAGCCACCCGCCGGGCCGACCAGCCCCTGCACGCTGGCCCCGCCGCCGCCGCTCGCCGCCGCGATGGCGGAGACGGCCGGGCCGGTGACGCGGCAGAGCGTGTCGATGCCGATGCGCCGGCTCTGGAAGCCGCCATCCACCAGCACCCAGCGCCCGCCTTGCTGTTCGAGGTTGAGGACCGAAACCCCCGCCATCGCCGCCGCCAGGGCCGGCCGGTCGCGCCCCGGCGGGACGGCCATGGCGCCATCCACCTCGGGATGCGCGATGCCGAGCACGAGCCGCCTGACCCCATCCGCCGCCAGCGGCGGCGCCACCAGGCCCGCGAGGCGCGCATCCCAGCCGAACTGCGCGGCCGCGGCCTCGGGCGTCGGGCTGCGCGGTTCCCAGGGGGGCGCGTCGAAGGTCACGCGGTCGCCCCAGCGGATCAGCATCTCCCGCCGATGGCCGGGGGCGACCCAGTCATCCGGGCGCAGCGGCAGGACGGCCGGGCGCAAATCGAGGGTGGTGATCTGCGCCTGCGCCGGCAGCGCCAGCCCCGCGGCGCCCAGCGCCAGCAGGGCGCGGCGCGGCAGGGCGCTCACGGGGCCTGCGCGCCGGGCGGCGGCGCGTGCACGGTGACGGGCGGCAGCGGGCCTTCCCAGGCCGCGATCTCCACCAGGCAGGATTGCGCCGCCGAGCCCTGGCCGAGGCGCGAGGTGCCGACATCCTGCGTCAGCACATTCGGGTTGCCATGCAGGCAGGCGCTGTCGGTGGCGCCGGGCGCGGCCGGGTTCCACCAGGCGCCGGTCGCCATGGCGACGACGCCGGGGCGGATCTCATCGGTCACGCGCAGCCCGGCGGCGACGGCGCCGCGCGCGTTGAAGACGCGCACGACCTGCCCATCGGCAAGCCCCCGCGCGGCGGCATCGGCGGGGTTCATGCGGATCGGCTCGCGCCCGTCGATCTTGTCGGCGGCGGCGACGCGGCCCGGGTCAAGCTGCCCATGCAGGCGCGTCGCCGGCTGGAAGCTGAGCAGATGCAGCGGGTAGTCCTTGGCCAGCGGCGCGCCGAGATATTCGGTCGGCTCGTGCCAGACGGCATGGCCGGGGACCTCGGCATAGCCGAAGCTGGCGATGGTCTCGGAATAGATCTCGACCTTGCCGGAGGGCGTGTTCAGCGGGTTCGCCACCGGGTCGGCGGCGAAATCGGCGAATTGCACATAGGGCTCGGCCGGCGCGGGGATCTCGACGAAGCCGCGATCCCAGAACTCGGCGAAATCCGGCACGGCGATGTCCTGCGCCGCGCAGGCCTGTCGCCAGCGGCCATAGAGATGCTGCAGCCAGGCCATCTCGTCGCGCTGCTCGGTGAACTGGGCGCGGAAGCCCGCGGCCTCGGCGAGGTCGGCGAAGATGTCCACGTCGTTGCGCGCCTGGCCGACCGGCGCGATGGCCTGGTGCATGGCGCGCACGAAGCGATCGCGCGAGGCCGAGCCGATATCGTTGCGCTCGAGCGTGGTGGTGGCGGGCAGCACGATGTCGGCATGGCGCGCCACCGCGGTCCACCAGGGCTCCTGCACCACCACCGTATCGGCGCGGTTCCACCCCCGCAGCAGCCGCCCCAGATCCTGGTGGTGATGGAAGGGGTTGCCGCCGGCCCACCAGATCATGCGGATGTCGGGCAGCAGCAGGTCGCGGCCATTGTATTGCAGGATCTCGCCCGGGCGTTCGAGCAGCTCTGTGACGCGCGAGACGGGGATATAGGCGCCGCAGGGATTCTTCACCGAGGGCCCGCCGACCGAGGGCACCTCATGCCGTGGCGTGCCGATGCCGTTCATGCTGCCATAGCCGAAGGCGATGCCCTGCCCCGGCTTGCCGATGCCCCCCAGCATCGCCGCGAAGGCGGTGAGCGCCCACCAGGGCTGCTCGCCATGCTCGGCGCGCTGGATCGACCAGGTGGCGGTGCACATGGTGGGCTTGGCCGCGGCCTCGATGGCAAGGCGGCGGATGGTCTCGGCCGGGACCTCGGTGATGGCGGCGGCCCATTCGGGCGTCTTGGGGATGCCGTCCGTGAGGCCACGCACATACTCGGAAAAACGCTCATAGCCGACGGTGCAGCGGGCGAGGTAGGCGCGGTCCTCCAGCCCCTGCTCGATCAGCACATGGGCCATGGCGAAGACCAGCGCGGCGTCGGTGTTGGGGCGGATCGGCACCCATTCCGCGCCAAGGAACTCCGCCACATCGCCGCGGAAGGGCGAGATGTTGACGAAGCGCACGCCGGCGGCGGCGGCGGCCTTCATCAGCGGCACATATTCATGCCCGCCGGCGCCGCCCGACGTCACCAGCCCGTTCTTCAGCGGCAGGCCGCCGATGCACAGCATCAGCTTCGTGTGCTTCGCGATGCTGCCCCAATCCGTGACCGGGCCCTGGATGACCTCGTTGGTGCCCAGGATATGGGGCATCAGCGTCATGCCCGCGCCGTAGGAATAGTTCGTCACCTGCGCCGTGAAGCCGCCCGCCATGCCGAGGTAGCGGTGCAGCTGCGTGCGCGCATGGTGGTAGCGCCCGGCCGAGGACCAGCCATAGGACCCGCCCAGGACCGAGGCCGCGCCATGCTCGGCGCGTATCCGGGCGGATTCCTCGGCGACAAGCCGGATGGCGGTATCCCAGGGGAGCGGCACGAAATCATCGCCGCCGCGCGAGCTTCCGCGCCGCTCGCCGCGCAGCCAGCCGGCGCGCGCATAGGGCTGGTCCACCCGGACCTTGGCGTGCACCACATCGGGCATGGAGGAGAGCAGCGAGCCCGGGAAGGGATCGCGCGCGAAGGGACGCGCCTCGACGAAGCGGCCGCGCTCCACCACCGCCTCGAAGGCGCCCCAATGCGAACCCTGCGGCTTGATCTCGGTCATGGCTGGTATCCCGGCGAAGCAACGCGCCCATTTGACGCTTTCGCGCGCTGATCGCAACTGCGGCCGCGCCCCGCTTACATGCCCGCGAAACTGGTCTAGGCTTCGCCCGACACCCCGCCGTCGAGGAAGAGAAGCGCGCCATGACCCCCCCCCGGAATTCCAACGCCGCCCGTGACATCGCGAACGTACTGCATCCGTATACCGACCATCGCGCGCATGCGAAGAACGGTCCGCTGGTGATCAACCGCGGCGAGGGCGTGAAGGTCTGGGACGACCAGGGCAAGGAGTACATCGAGGCCGTGGCCGGGCTGTGGTGCGCCTCGCTCGGCTTCGACAACAAGCGGCTGGTCGAGGCCGCCTACGCGCAGATGAAGAAGCTGCCCTTCTACCACTCGTTCACCGCCAAATCGAACGAGCCGATGATCGACCTCAGCGAGATGCTGATCGAGCGTTCGCCCTGCCCGATGAGCAAGGTGTTCTACGCCAACAGCGGGTCGGAGGCGAACGACACCGCGATGAAGATGATCTGGTACTACAACAACGCGGTGGGGCGGCCGAACAAGAAGAAGATCATTTCGCGGCTGAAGGCCTATCACGGCATCACCATCGCCTCGGGTTCGCTCACCGGGCTGCCGGTGAACCACAAGATGTTCGACCTGCCGATCGCGGGCGTCATCCATGTCTCGACGCCGCACCACTACCACAGCGCGCTGCCCGGCGAGTCCGAGCAGGAATTCTCCACCCGCCTCGCCGCCGAGTTGGAGGAGACGATCCTTCGCGAAGGCCCCGAGACGGTGGCCGCCTTCTGGGCCGAACCCGCCATGGGCGCGGGCGGCGTCATGCTGCCGCCAGAGGGCTATTTCGAGAAGATCCAGGCGGTGCTGCGCAAGTATGACGTGCTGTTCGTGGCGGATGAGGTGATCTGCGGCTTCGGGCGCACGGGCAACTACTGGGGCTGCCAGACCTTCGGGATCACGCCCGACATCATCACCTGCGCCAAGGCGCTCTCGGCCAGCTTCCTGCCGATCAGCGCCATCATCATCAATGACCGCATCTTCCAGGGCCTGGCGGATGGCAGCGCCACCATCGGCACCTGGGGCCATGGCTTCACCTATTCGGGCCATCCCGTGGCGGCCGCCGTGGCGGTCGAGACGCTGAAGATCTACGACGAGATGGACATCGTCAGCCATGTCCGGAAGGTCGGTACGCGGATGCAGGCCGGGCTGCGCGCGCGCTTCGCGGACCATCCGCTGATCGGCGAGGTGCGCGGCATCGGCATGGTCGGCGCGATCGAGTTCGTGGCCGACAAGGCCAGCCACAAGAACTTCGACCCCGCCCTGAAGATCGGCCCGCGCATGGTGAAGGCGGGCGAGGAAGCCGGCGTGATCCTGCGCGGCCTGGCGAACGACACCATCGCCTTCTCGCCGCCGCTGATCATGACCGAGGCCGAGGTGGATGAGATGATCGATCGCACCGGCCGCGCGCTGGATGCGCTCACGGTGCAGCTGCGCCGCGAGAGCCTGACGCTGGTTTAATCCCTCGCAGGCCGCACCGCCCCTGGCCGGGGGCGGTGCGACCCGGCAGCCCTGCCTGAAGGTGCGTGCGGGCTTTCGCGCAAGGCAGGACCGCGTGCCACCAGAATCCGGCCCATCCCGACACGCCGCCGAGCCCTTCTTGAGTGGGGCCACCGCGCCGCCGGCCCCCCCTTTCTCCGAAGCCAGGCTTCCGGCCGTCCGCCGCAAGCTCGGCCACCGGCTGGTCGGCGCCGGCCTTGTCGTCCCTCGGCATGATGGTCGTTGCCAATTCCGTTCGCGCAGCGATAGGCTGCATGCCAGATCACCAAAAACGATCGGCCAATTGGGAAACATTATTTCTTTTCCTGCGACTTCACCTTCCACCCGCTCGGCTGGTCATGACGGAGACCGCGCATGCCCACCATCAGCGACATCACCGTCACGCCGCTTGGCCCGCTGGAGGGGCCGCATCACCTGCGGGTGTCCTCCAACCGCGACGGGACCCAGAACGGCAACGCGCTGGGCGGAGACATCTCGGCCGACGGGCGCTTCGTGGTGTTCATCAGCACCTCATCGAACATGGTGGCAGGCGACACCAACGGCACCGCCGACATCTTCCGCAAGGACCTGCTGACAGGCGTCGTGGAGCTGGTCTCCTGCACCGCGGCGGGCGTGATCGGCGATGGGATCAGCGGCCTCGCGGCCGGCCCGACCGGCGTGGGTGCCAGCAACTGGTCCATGCCGACCATCTCCGAGAATGGCCGCTATGTCGGCTTCGTCAGCGCCGCGCAGAACCTCCCCGGCGCCGTGGCGGGCGTCATCAGCGGCTATGTGAAGGACATGGCGCTCGGCACGGTGTTCAACCTGTCGCAGCCACTCGGCATCTCGATCGGCCAGCCGAGCCCGAGCATCAGCACGGTCAGCATGGGGGCGGATGGGCGCGCGCGGGTCCAGCTGGAGAATGTCCCCCTCGGCACGCCGGAGTTCTGGCAGCTCAACGTCGCGCCCGGCTACGCCTATACGGTCGGGCCGCTGCCGCTGAATCCGGGACTTCCGCAATTCTTCGGCAATTACGGCCATGGCCGGCCGGCGCCGACGCTGGGCGGGGCCATCGGCGTGGTGGCCGGCTGGGACGTGCCGACGGCGCATCTGCTGTCCTGGACGCTCGAAAACATTCCCGCGCTCGGCGACAGCAACGGGCTCGGCGACGTGATCCTCACCGGGCCTGCCGGCGCGCGCGTCATCTCCCGCCAGCTCAGCGGACCCGGCGGCGGCCCGCCCGCGGAGTCCGACCAGGTCTCCTATCCCGGCTTCCTCTCCATCGACGGGCGTGTCGCCACCTTCTTCACCGATGCCACCAACATCGACGCCGGCGCCGCGGCAGCGGGCGGCGGTGGCGTGATCGTGACCGCGCCGAGCACCGTCTGGGCCTATGTGGCGCCGAGCGACGCCGCCATCGCCGCGCGCGACGATGCCATCGCCGACAACCGCACCGCCGCCCTCTCCTTCGGCCTCACCGACGCCACGCGCTTCCGGGCAAGCTGGGGCGATGGCACCGTCATCACCGGCTCGACCGGCGATGCGAACCAACTCCGCCTCGAGAAGACCTACGCGGCGAATGGCAGCTACTTCGTCTCGGTGCGGCTCGACGGGCCGGGCGGCATGGTGATCGAGAGCACCCGTCTGCACCTGCTCGACCGCGCGACCGCGCAGACGCTGATCGGCACCAACCACCGCGACATCGTCTTTGCCGGCGATCAGAGCGACCAGATCGAGACCCGCAACGGCAATGATGTGATCCATGCGGGCGCAGGGAACGACACCATCATTGCCGGCGCCGGCGCGGACACGGTCTTCGGCGGCGCGGGCGACGACACCTTCGTGGATGGGCGGGGCCTCTCTTTTCCCGACCACTACATCGGCGGCCTCGGGATCAACCGCGTGACCTACGCGACCACGCGCGAGGCCATGCAGATCTACCTGGACGGGGAACCGCTCGCCCACGGGGCCGCGGTCGCCGGACGGGCCACGGTCCTCACGCCCGGCGGCCCTGTCACGGACAGGCTCTATGACATCCAGAACGTCAACGGTGGCGACGGCGAGAACCTGATCTTCGGCTCCGAGGCCGACAACGTCATCATCGGAGGGCGGCGCGGCGACTACATCGAGGGCAAGGGCGGGGATGACAGCCTCGTCGGCCTTGCTGGCAACGATGTGCTGCGCAGCGGCACGGGCAATGACACGCTGGACGGTGGCGAGGGCAACGACCTGCTGATCCTGACCGGCGGACAGTCGGTCGCGCGTGGCGGTGCGGGCGCCAACGCCCTCTTTTTCGACTATGGCGGCAGCGTGGACGACAATGCGGTCTGGGTCGTCGATCTCTCCGCCGGCACCGCGACGCGCGCAGCGGATGGCGCGCTGATCACCCTGAGCGGCACCTTCGAGGAGATCGGGGGGCACCGAGGGCTGGAGGTGCATGGGACCGCGGCGCGCGAGACCTTCCTGCTCAGCTCCTATGCCTCCGTCTTCCACGGCAATGGCGGTGTGGACACGCTCTCCGCCCGTACCATCACCAACGGGGTGCTGATCGACGCCAGCACGGCGATCGGCACGGCGGAACTCGTGTGGGGCGGTCGGGAAGGCGGCGGGCCGACGCAGTTCACGGGAATCCGGATCCTGGAAGGCGGAGATGGCGACGACACGCTGATCGGCTCGGCCGCGGGCAACCGGCTCGCCGGCGGCCTCGGCAATGACGTGCTCGAGGCACTGGGTGGTGCGGATCGGCTGGAGGGTGGATGGGGCGCCGATGCCTTCGTGCTCGGGCTCTACGCGACCCCCGACCTGATCGCGGATTTCGCCTCCGGCACCGACCAGCTCTGGCTCTACGCAGCCGATTTCGGCCTTGCGGCGGGTGGGCTGGATCCGGCCTTGCTCACCTTCGGGGCCGTGGCGGTGGGGGCGCAGGCGCAATTCGTCTTCGATGGCGCAACGCGCCTGCTCTCCTGGGACGCGGACGGAGAGGGCGCGCAGGCTGCCACCCATCTTGCTCTGCTGCAGCCTGGAGCAACCCTGGCGGTGGGCGACTTTCTCATCATCTGAGAAGGGTTTCGCCACCTGCCGCAAGCGCACCTGCCGCCGTGAGGAGGCTGCAGCGCCGCGACTGCCTCACGGTGGTTTGATCGCTTGCGCGGAGCAGCGCTGCGCGTCGGAGCGGTGCGAACCATGGGACTCATTTACAGGCGTGGCGCGGGGTAGCAGGCTCCCTCCGGCGTGGAGGCGAGCGGCGCACCCCTTCGAATGCCGCACTGCCTGTTGGAGTTGAGCCATGACATCCTTCTTCCCGTCGGATCCTCTGGCGCCGGAACAATGGCATTTGTTGCGACTGGGGAATATACAACGCATCTGGTCGGAGTTCACGGGGCTTGGCGTGCTGGTCGGCGTCTATGACGACGGCATCCAGTTCACGCATCCCGACCTCAATGAAAATTACGACCCGACGCAGCATGTGACGATCGGGGCGACCGTCTACGACGGCGTGAATGTCCTGCCCATCGACGGCCATGGCACCGCCGTGGCGGGCTTGATCGCGGCCGAGAACAATGGCGTGGGCACGGTCGGCATCGCCTTCGGCGCCAAGGTCACCGGCGTCAACATCTTCGATAACGCCAGCGATCTGTTCATCAATGCCGCCACCCCGACCGGCTTCTACGAGGCCATCGCGCAGTCCACCCGCTTCGACATCGTGAACAATTCCTGGGGTTCCCAGCCGGGCTTCGCGGCTTTTCAGAGCCTGGACGTCGCTGGCAGCTTCGCCGCGCTGACCAATGCCGGCTGGGCGAGTGCGGCCGCCACAGGGCGCGGCGGGCTTGGCACCGTCGTCGTGAAATCCGCCGGCAATGACAGCAGGGACGCGCAGGGCGATGGACTCAACGCCGGTCGCTTCACCATCACAGTCGCTGCGCTGGGCGACAGCGGCTTCGCCGCCTCCTACTCCAACCATGGCGCCAATGTGCTGGTTGCGGCACCGGGCAACGAGTTCGCCAGCAATGGCGGCCTGGGCATCGTCACCACCGACCTGCTGGGCACGGATGGCTACAATCTGCGCGCCGACAGCCTCGCGAATGCGGATTACACGGATGATTTCGGTGGCACCTCGGCCGCCGGGCCCATCGTCGCCGCCGTGGTGGCGCTGATGCTCGACGCCAACCCGAACCTGGGCTGGCGCGACGTGCAGAACATCCTGGCCGCCTCCGCCACCCATACCGGCAGTGGCTTCAACGCCGCCAGCCTCACCGGCACCTTCGAGAACGGCTTCTGGTACTTCAACAAGGCCGACACCTGGAACGGGGGGGGCATGCACGCCCATGCCAATTACGGCTACGGCGCGCTCAACGCCTACAACGCCGTGCGCATGGCGGAAGTCTGGACCCTGTTCGGCCCGGCCCAGACCTCGGCGAATGAAGTGTCCGTGACCAGCGGCCTCCTGACCGGCCCCGTCGCACTGCCAGACCTCACCTCGGTCCCCATCTCGATCGCCGTGCCGGGCGTGATCGAGATCGAGCATGTCAGCCTGACCGTCACCTTCACCCATTCGAACTTCATCGACCTCGACTTCTACCTCACCTCCGCCGAGGGCACCGTGGTGCGGCTGCTGGATGGCACGGCCGGCTCCACCACCAGCGCATCCACCGGGCTGACCTGGACCTTCGGCATCGACACGCTGCGCGGCGAGATCTCGAACGGCAGTTGGACCCTGACCGTGGACGATGTCGTGGGCGGCAATGCCGGTGTGCTGGCCTCCGTGTCCTTGACCGCCTATGGCCGCGACGTGCCGGTGCACGACGTGTTCCACTTCACAGATGAGTACGCCGCCCTCGCCTTTCTGGACGGGCAGAACACCCGGCGCACCATCACCGATGCCGATGGCGGGACCGACTGGGTGAATGCGGCGGCCGTCAGCACGGGCAGCGTCATCAACCTCAATCCGAACGCCTATTCCTCGATCGCGGGCGGCAGCGTGCGGACCGGCGCGACCGGCCTCCTCGAGAACGCGATCGGCGGCGACGGCAACGACCTGATCATCGGCAATGCCGCGGCCAACGAACTGCGCGGCATGCGCGGCAAGGACACGATGCGTGGCGGCCTGGGCAACGACATCTATGTCGTGGACGACGCCGCCGACGTGGTGACTGAGGTCGCGGGCGGCGGCAGCGACACGGTGCGCAGCAGCGTCAGCTACACCCTCGCCGCCGATACCCTCATCGAGCGGCTGGAGACCACCGATTCGCTCGGCGGCGCGCTCATCAACCTGAGCGGCAACAATTTCAACCAGACGCTGGTCGGCAACTCCGCCGGCAATACGCTGAACGGCTTCAACGGGCGTGACGTGCTGCGCGGCCTCGCGGGGGATGACAGCCTCGATGGCGGCGGCGGCAATGACGACCTCATCGGCGGCACGGGCAACGACACGCTGATCGGCGGCGCCGGCGCCGATGATCTGCGCGGCGAGGCCGGCACGCGCGACGTCGCCTCCTACGCCGGCGCGACGGCGGTGCAGATCGCCCTCGATGGCAGCCTTGCCTTCACCAATGACGCGCTTGGCGATGTCCTGACCGGTATCGAGGACCTCTGGGGCTCCGGCCTGGGCGACACGCTGGTGGGCGATGGCGGGGCGAACCTGCTTGCCGGCTTCGACGGTGCGGACCTGCTGCGCGGCCAGGCCGGCGACGACACGCTGCAGGGCGGCCTGGGTGCGGATACGCTCACCGGCGGCCTGGGCAAGGACCTTCTGGCCGGCGGCGAGGGGGCGGACCGCTTCATCTGGACTGCCGCGAGCGAGAGCGCGCCGGTGTCCACGAGCCGCGACGTGGTGGCTGATTTCACGCTGGGCGACCTGATCGATTTCTCCGCCTTCGATGCCAATGCGCTGCTGGGCGGCCTGCAATCCTTCATCTATCGCGGCGTCACTGCCAACCTCGCCAATGCCAATGCGCAGGAGCTGTGGTCCTACAGCTTCGGTGGCAGCAGCTATCTCATCGGCGGCATCGATGCGGGCGCGACCCGCGACTTCCAGATCGAGTTCAGCGGCCTGGTCAGCTTCTCCGCCGCGAGCTTTCTTGGCGTGAACGCCCAGCTTCAAGGCAGCGGCACGCGCGACACCATGCTCGGCGCGGCGGGTGCGGACACGCTGGACGGCGCGGGCGGCGACGACGTGCTGCGCGGCGGCGCGGGGGCGGATTCGCTGGTCGGCGGCTCGGGCCGGGACACGATCACAGGGGGCGAGGGCAAGGACCACATGGCCGGCGGGCTCGGCAATGACGTCTTCGTCTGGACCGCGGTGACCGAGAGCCAGCCCACCACGACGGGCCGCGACGTGATCACGGACTGGGCCCTGGGCGACCTGCTGGACCTCTCTGCCATCGACGCCGATGTGTCGTTGGCTGGCAAGCAGGATTTCGTCTTCGCCGGCACCACCAGCACGCCGAGCGCGGCCGGGGCGGGGCAGATCTTCGTCTTCCAGTTCGCCGGCAACACCTTTGCGAGTTGCGGCATCGATGGCGATGGCGTCCGCGACATGTTGATCGAGCTGACCGGCCTGCACACGCTGACCGCGGACAGCTTCATCGTCTGAGGCCCGCGCGCCACCGCGGGCGGGTGGCGCAAGCTACCGCGCGCGGCTGATGCAGAACTCGACGATGCCGGCGAGCGCGCGGCGCGGCGCGCCATCCGGGAAGAGCTCCAGCCCCGCCAGCGCCGCATCGCCATAGGCGCGCGCGCGCTTGACCGTATCGGCGAAGGCGCCGTGCTTCTGCATCAGCGCGATCGCGCGCGGCAGGTCTGCCTCGTTCTGCTCCCCCTCTTCCAGCGTGCGACGCCAGAAGGCGCGCTCCTCCTCGTCGCCACGCTGGAAGGCGAGCAGCACGGGCAGGGTGATCTTGCCCTCGCGGAAATCGTCGCCGACGGTCTTGCCCAGGCTCTCCTGCGTCGCGGAGTAGTCCAGCGCGTCGTCGATCAGCTGGAAGGCCACGCCGAGATTATGCCCATAGGCCCGCAGCGCCTTCTGCTGCGCGGGCGCGCAGCCGGCGACGATGGCGCCCACCTCGGCCGAGGCGGCGAAGAGCGCGGCGGTCTTGCCCTCGATCACCGCCAGGTACTGCTCCTCGGTGCTCGAGGTGTCGTTCTGGGTGATGAGCTGCAGCACCTCGCCTTCCGCGATGGTGGCGGAGGCGCCGGAGAGGATGCCCAGCACCTCGAGCGAGCCGTCCTCGACCATCAGCTCGAAGGCGCGGGCGAAGAGGAAATCGCCGACCAGCACGCTGGCCTGGTTGCCGAACAGCGCGTTCGCGCTGGCCTGGCCGCGGCGCAGCGCGCTTTCATCGACCACATCGTCATGCAGCAGCGTCGCGGTGTGGATGAACTCGATGCAGGAGGCGAGCGCCACATGCCGCTGGCCCTCGGTGTAGCCGCCGAGCTTGGCGGCCGCGAGGGTGAGCAACGGGCGCAGCCGCTTGCCGCCGGCGGCGACGATATGCGCGCCGATCTGCGGGATGAGCGCGACGGGGCTGTGCATGCGCGCCACGATCAGCCGGTTGCAGGCCTCCAGATCCTCCGCCACCAGCGCCATCAGCGCGGCGAGGGCATCCTCGCCAGAGGCCTGGCTGGTGGTGGCAGGGGCATTCGGCGCTTCGGACAGCGGCACGCGATCTTGACCTCGGTTCAGGGGACGGCAACTTAGCTACCGCTCCAGATGGGGACAAGCTGGCGGGGGGAAAGCGCCTGGCATGCGCGTGCTGCTCGCCACCACCAACCCGATCCGCCTGAGCTTCCTGGTCGCGCTGCTGCGCGATGCGGGCTTCGCGCCCGTGGTGCTCGACCAGCACATCAGCGCGCTGGAGGGCGGCATCGGCGCCTTCCCCCGCCGCCTCGCCGTGCCGGAGGACGAGTTCAGCCGCGCCTGCCGCGTGCTGCGGGACGCCGGCGAGTCGGAGGGGCTCCTTTGACTGGCCTTGAGTACAGCGAGGACCGGCTGCTCGGGGGCCGCGTGCGCCTGCGCCAGCCCCGGGAAGGCCTGCGCGCGGGGCATGACGCCGTGCTGCTCGCCGCCGCCGTGCCGGCGAAGCCCGGGCAGGTGGTGCTGGAACTCGGCTGCGGCAGCGGGGCGGCCTTTCTCTGCCTGATGGCGCGCGTGCCCGATCTGCGCGTGGTGGCGGTGGAGCGCGCGCCGCTTCTTGCCGCCCTCGCACGCGAGAATGCGGCGCTGAACGGCGTGGCGGAGCGGGTGCAGGTGATCGAGGGCGACATCGCGGACCCGGCGCTCCGCCGCGCCCTGCCGCGCGTCGCGCATGGTTTCGCGAACCCGCCCTATTGGCCGTCCGGCACCGCCCCACCCGAGGCGCTGCGCCGCGAGGCGACGCATGAGGGTGAGGCCGCGCTCGCGGATTGGGCGGCCTGCCTCGGCGCCACCGTGGCCCATGGCGGGAGCGCGACGCTGGTGCTGCCCGCGGCGCGCTTCGCCGAAGGGCTGGCCGCCCTGACCGCGGCGCGCTTCGGCAGCCTCGCGCTGCTGCCGCTCTGGCCCAGGCCGGGCACGCCCGCCAAGCGCGTGCTGCTGGCCGGGCGCGCCGGCGGCAAGGGGCCGGCGCGGGTGCTGCCGGGGCTGACCCTGCATGGCGATGCGCAGGCCGAGGCGGTGCTGCGCGAGGCCGCGGCGCTGGCATTTTAACTCACCCGCATCCGCCCCGCCGCATGGCGCGCAAGCCCCGGCGCGAGGCCCACGCCCGCCACCAGCAACCCCGGCGCGCGGCCGATCAACGCGGCGATCCCGCCGGCGAGGCGCATCGGTCCCGCCACCCGCGCCGCCCAGGCCGCCCCCTGCCCGGCCTCCTCGCCCGCCAGGATCGCCTCGGCCGCGCGGATGCCGGAATCGAGCGCCATGGCGATGCCGTCGCCGCAGAGCGAAGGGATCACCGCCGCCTGGTCGCCGAGCCGCATCAGGCCCGGCGGCCCGCCGCCCGGGTGGCGGTAGCCATAGGGCACCCCCGCCACCGCCAGCGGCCGCGCCAGACCCGGCACCGCCCCCGCCAGCATGCGCCGCGCCAGCGCCGAACCCGCCCGCACATGATCCAGAAATCCCGCGGAATCCCGCGCCAGACCGGCGAAGCCCGGGTCGAGCGCGGCGCAGAGATTGGCCCCGCCGCCGGGGCGCGGCTGCAGCCCGGCATAGCCCCCCGCGCAGGCCAGCAGCAGCACCGCACCCCCCGTCTCCACGCCGCGCAGCGGCAGTTTGAGGCCGAGCGCCCCGCCGCGCGGCCCGCGCGCCAGCCCGCGCAGCTCATGCTTGCCGGTGGCGAGCAGCACCCGCGCCGCCTGCATCTCCCGCCCATCGACAAGCCGCACATGCCAGCCCGGCCGCGCCGCCAGCGCCGCCACGCCGCGCCGCACCTCGGCGCCCGCGGCCTCGGCCGCCCGCAGCAGCGCGGCATCCAGGGTCAGGCGCGGCAGGCCCAGCGCGGTGAAGGGCAGCGCGAAGCCGGCCTCGCGCTGGCCCGATGCCAGCCGGCCCGCGGTGATCGGCACGCCGCCCAGCGCCGCCGCATCCAGGCCAAGCCGGGCCAGCAGCGCCTGCGCATCGCCGCCGAGGAATTCGCCGCAGACCTTCTCGCGCACCTCGGCGTCACGCTCGATGAGGCAGACAGGGTGGCCGGCGCGGGCCAGGGTGATCGCCGCCGCGCAGCCCGCCGGGCCGCCGCCGAGGATCAGCGTCGGGCTCATCCCGAGCCGGGACCCGAGACCGCCCAGCGGAAGGGGAAGGTCCAGCGCACCTCGGCGTCCATCCCCGCCGCGCCGAGCAGCCGCGCCCAATCGCCCCGCGTGAAGGCGCGGTTCACCGAGACCGGGCCGTCATGGCTCACCATCGGATGCATCCGCAAAAGCCGCGTGCCGGCCCAGACCACCGCCCAGACGAACCAGTTGCGGTGCAGGTCGAGGATCAGCCAGCCCTCCCGCGCATGGCGGCGCAGCCAGGGCAGGAAGCGCAGCATGGCCGCATCATCCAGGTGATGCGCGAAGAGCGAGCAGATCACCACGTCGAAGCGTTCCTGCTCCGGCAGGTCGAAGAGGTCGCCGGTGATCCAGCGGCCGGGCGTGCCGGCGGCCTTCGCATAGGTCTCGGCCCAGGGGCTGATGTCGAGCCCGCAGAGTTCCACCGCGATCCCGCGCCGCGCGCCCCAGGCGGCGATGCCGCGCAGCGAATCCCCCCCACCGGCGCCGACATCGAGCACGCTGAGCCGGGTCAGCCCCCGCGCCGCCACGAGCCGGTCCAGATAGGCGTCGAGCGGCCGCTGCGAGCCCGCCCAGCGATTCATGCGCGAGAGATCGGCCAGGGCCGCGGCGAAATCGGCCTCGCTGTTCGCGGGGTCGTCCATGATCTCGGGGGCCATGTTGCGCGGCATGGTCAGGCAGCCGTGAAGCGCATGGCCTCGGCCGAGAGGCCGGGGCCGAAGGCCAGGGCGCAGCCCGCGCCGGGCCGGCCCGCGCGCAGCATCCGGTCGAGCACGAAGAGCACGGTGGCAGAGGACATGTTGCCATACTCTTCGAGCACGGCCCGGCTGGTGGCAAGCATGCCCTCGGGCAGGCTCAACCCGTGCTCGACCGCATCGAGGATGCTCCGCCCGCCCGGATGCACCGCCCAATGCGCGATGTCGGCCACCGCCGCGCCGGCCAGCATCTCGTCCTGCCAATCGGGCAGCGCATGCGCGAGCGTGAAGGGCACCATGCCCGAGAGCGTCATGTCGAAGCCCTGGTCGCCGATGCGCCAGGTGATGTGCTCGGGCGTGGCGGGCAGGATGACGGAGGCGAAGCCATCGAGCCGCAGCCCCCTGGGCTCGGCGCTGACGATCGCCGCCGCGCAGCCATCGGCAAACAGCAGGAAGCCCAGCAATTGCTCCAGCGCCGCCGTGTCCTGCAGATGCAGCGTGCAGAGCTCCAGGCAGACCACCAGCACCCGCGCGCGCGGCGCGCTGCGGGCGATGTGCCAGGCGAGCTTCAGCGCGTTGAGCGCCGCCTGGCAGCCCATGAAGCCCACCATCGTGCGCTCGACGCGGGGCGAGAGGCCGAAGCGCGCGATGATGTGCCGATCGAGCCCCGGGGCGAGCAGCCCGGTGCAACTCGCCACGATCAGATGGGTGATGCGCGGGGCTTCGGCCGCGATGTCGAGCGCCAGAAGCGCGGCTTCGGCGAGGCCCGGCGCCTCGGCCTCATAGCGCTGCATCCGTGCACGCGTCGTGGGAAAGGCCCCACCCTGCCGGTAGAAGCCGCAGACCGTGCCCGAACCCTCGGGTGCGGAGGGCGCCAGCACCGAGAAGCGCGTGCGGATATCGGCGCGCCGCTCCAGCCGCGCGAAGGCCAGCGCGTCGCGCGGCGGCACCTGGGCGCGCGCGAAGGCGCTGAAGGCGCCATGCACCTGATGCCGGGGCACCGCGGTCGCGATGCGGTTGAGGAACACATCGCCCATCCGCGCAGAAGTGGGGGCCCGGCCCCGCTTGCCAAGCGCGCGCGAAGCCGCTTGAAGGCTGCCCCCTCCCCTTCCGGCATCCCCATGCGCCCCGTCATCGGCATCGACTTCGGCACGACCAACAGCGTCGTCACCGCCTTGCGGCCGGATGGCAGCACGGTGGTGCTGCGCCATGCGACGGAGGATGTGTTCCGCTCCGTGCTCTGCTTCTGGACCGACGCGCAGGGCCGCACGCGCCAGGATGCCGGGCCGCGGGGCATCGAGGCCTATCTGGAGGACCCGCTGGGCAGCCGGCTCATCATGTCGATGAAGAGCTACCTGGCGCAGCGCAGCTTCAACGAGACGCGCATCTTCGGCCGCGCCTATGCGCTGGAGCGGCTGGTCGGGCTGTTCCTGCGCGACCTGCTGGCCCCCTTCGCGGCCGAATTGGCGGAGGCACGCATCGTCGTGGGCCGGCCCGTGCGCTTCGTCGGCGAGAGCGCCGAGGACGCGCTGGGCGAGCGCCGGCTGGTCGCGGGCTTTGCCGAGGCCGGGCTGCCCGCCGTGCAACTCGCGCTGGAACCCGCCGCAGCAGGGCATCGTTTCGCACGCGACCTCGACCATCCGGCGACCGTGCTGGTCGCGGATTTCGGCGGCGGCACCAGCGATTTCTCGGTGCTGCGCTTCACCCCCGGCGCGCCCGCGCGCGTCGCCGCGCTGGGCCATGCGGGCGTGGGCGTGGCGGGGGATGCCTTCGACTACCGGATCATCGATCGCGTGGTCTCGCCGCTGCTCGGCAAGGGCGGCAGCTACCGCGTGACGGGCACGGATCTGCCCATCCCGCCCGCCTGGTACACCAGCTTCGCGCGCTGGCATCTGCTGTCGCTGATGCGCGCGCCGAAGGTCCTGCGGGATATCGAGACGGTGGCCCGCACCGCCGATCATCCCGAGCAACTGCACCGGCTGGTACGGCTGGTGAAGGATGAGGCGGGCTATGCGCTCTACCGCGCCGTCTCCGCCGCCAAGGCGGATCTCTCGCGCGCGGAGCACGCGACGCTGCGCTTCCACCACGCCGATTTCACCGTGGAGGCGGAGATCGCGCGCCACGATTTCGAGGGCTGGATCGCCCCGGAACTCGCGCGCATCGGCGCGGCGGTGGAGGCCGCGCTGGCCGACGCGGCCACCCCGGCCGAGCGCATCGACCGCGTCTTCCTCACCGGCGGCACCTCGCTCGTCCCTGCCGTGCGGCGCCTCTTCGAGCAGCGCTTCGGTGCGGCGCGCGTGACGGCGGGGGGCGAGTTCGTCTCGGTCGCGGAAGGCCTCGCCCTGATCGGCGCGGCGGAATGAGCCGGCCTCAGCCCGCCTTCTCGAGATGCCGGGCGAGGAATTCCAGCCGGTCCTGGCCCCAGAAGATCTCGCTGCCGACCACATAGCTCGGCGCGCCGAACACCCCGCGCGCCAGCGCCGCGGCACTATCCGCCGCCCGCCGCTCGGCCCAGCGCGGCTCGGCCCCCAGCGCGAGCAGCGCGGGCGCATCGAGCCCGACCTCGGCGATCAGCGCGGCCAGCGTCGCGGGCTCGCCTGGGTTCGCCCCTTCCTCCCACAGCGCGCGCAGCACGCGATGCGCCAGCGCCACGGCCGGCGCATCGCCGATCGTCTCCCGCGCCGCGATGACGCAGGCGGCGGCGAGGCCCTCATCGAAGGGCGCATAGGGCGGGGCGATGATGATCGGCACGCCGAGATGTTCGCGCCAGCGCGCCAGTTCCTGCAGCCGATAGGCCTGGCGCTGCGGGCTGCGCTGGTTCACCGGCAGGCCGCCCGAGGCCGGGAAGATCGTCGCGCGGTAGTCGCAGGGAAAGACGCGCAGCCTTGCGCCATGCTGCGCCGCAAGCGCTTCAACGCGCGCCGCGCCCAGATGCGTCCAAGGGCTGTTGAGCGTGATGTAGTAGTCGATCTCAACCATCGAGCAGCTCCGCGAGGAAGCGGCCGAGCGCCGGCGCGCCGATGCCCACGGGATTGCCCGAAGCGAGCCAATCGCCGCTGTCGAACTCATTCGTCCAGCAGCCGGCCTCCCGCGCGATGGCGAGCGCGCCGCAGGCATCCCAGGCGTTGATGTGCAGTTCGAGATAGGCGTCGAGCCGCCCGACCGCGCACTCCACCAGCCCCAGCGTGCCCGAGCCACCCACACGGATGCCCGCCCCGGCGGCCATCGCGCGCTGCGCCATGGCGTGGAAATCCTCCAGCGGAATGCGGCGCGACCAGCCGAGTTCGAGGATGGCGCGGGTGACATCGGTGGTCGCCGCCGCGCGGATCGGCTTGCCGTTCAGCGTGGCGCCACAGCCGGTGGCACCGCTGAACACCTCGGCCGTCGCGTGGCGGGCGATGGCGCCGAGCGCCGCACGGCCACCCAGCGCCATGCCGATGGAGACACACCAGCGATCGCTGCCGCGCGCGAAATTCGCCGTGCCGTCGATGGGGTCGAGGATCCAGATCGGCCCGTCGCCGGAGACTGCGCCGCCCATCTCCTCGCCCAGGATCATCTCGCCCGGAAAATGTTTTTCGAGGCGCTCCCGCAGGAAGCGTTCCGTCGCGCCATCGGCCTCGGTGAGGAAATCCTGCGCGCCCTTCATGCGCGCCACGCCCATCCCATCCTCGCGCATCTGCCAGGCCAGGCCAGCGGCTTCGCGCGCGAGGCTGGCCGCGATGTCGCGGCGGGCGGCGAGTTCGGCGGGGGTCATGTATAGGCACCCATCACGTTCTGGTCGAAATCGATCAAGGCGCCGGTCATCATCTCGGCGGCGTCGGAGAGCAGGTATGTCGCCAGCCCCGCCACGTCGCGCGGGCGGATCAGCCGGCCGAAGGGCTGCGTCGGCGCGGCGCGTTCCAGCCAATCGGGCGGGTTGCCGTCCGATTGCTGGATCGCGTGCTCGCCCGGCGTCTCGGCCCAGCCGAGATTGATGCCGTTCACGCGCAGGCGCTGCGCGCGCAACCCCAGCGCGGTGTTCTTGGTGAAGGTCGCCAGCGCGCCCTTGGAGGACGCGTAGCCGGTCAGGAAGGGCTGCCCGCCATGGCTCGACATGGTGATGATGTTGACGATGGCGCCGGGCTTTTGCGCATCGCGCAGCCTTCGCGCCACGGCCTGCGTCAGCAGGAAAGGCGCGCGCGCATTCACCGCGAAGAGCTTGTCCCAGAGTTCCACCGGCGTGTCGTGGATGGTGCCGCGATCGGTCAGCCCCGCCGCGTTCACCAGCCCATCCACCAGCCCGAGGGCGGCCTCGGCCTCGGCGACGATGCCGGCGGTGGCGGTTGCATCCGCGAGGTCGGCGGCGACGAAATGCGCCGCAGCGCCCAGCGCCCGCAGCGCCGCGACCACGGCGGCGCCGCGCGCGGCGCTGCGCCCCGTGATGCACACGGCCCGCGCGCCGGCCTCGGCGGCGGCAAGCGCGATGCCCTCCCCGATCCCCTGCGTGCCGCCGGTGACGAGGATGCAGCGCCCCGCCAGCGAAACCTTGGGAAGGTGGCTCATGCCAGCGTCACCACCCGGCCCTCCTGCATCGAGCGCAGCGCGGCGTCGGCCAGCACCAGCGCTTGGCGGCCATCCGCGGCGCCAACGGGCATCGGCGTGCCCGCCGCCACCGCCGCGATGAAGGCGTCGAGTTCGATGCGATAGGCGGCGGCGTAGCGTTCGAGGAAGAAATGCAGCGGCTTGTCGGTGCTCACCGCCTGCGCATCGGCCTGCTCCACCGTGCTGCCCACGCGGTTGCCGGCGATCAGGCGCCCGAGGCTGCCATGCACCTCCACGCGCTGGTCATAGCCATAGGCGGCGCGGCGCGAGTTGTTGATATGCGCGAGTCGCCCGCTCGCGGTCTTCAGGATCACCATGGCGGAATCGACATCCCCCGCCGCGCCGATGCCGTGGTCCACGAGGTTCGCGCCCTGCGCGAAGACGGAAACCGGCTCCTCGCCCAGCATCCAGCGCGCCATGTCGAAGTCGTGGATCGTCATGTCGCGGAACAGCCCGCCCGAGACCTTGATGTAGGAGACCGGCGGCGGGCCCGGATCGCGGCTGGTGATCACCACCTGCTCCACCGTGCCGATGGCCCCCTTGCCGATGCGCGCGTGCAGTTCGGCGAAATCGGGGTCGAAGCGGCGGTTGAAGCCGACCAGCATCGGCACGCCGGCGGCCTGCACGGCGGCGAGGCATTCATCGACGCGGGCCAGCGAAAGGTCGATCGGCTTCTCGCAGAAGATCGCCTTGCCCGCGCGCGCGGCGGCGATCACCAGATCCGCATGGGTGTCGGTGGAACTCGCGATGATCACGGCCCCCACCTGGGGATCGGCCAGGGCGGTCGCGGTGTCGGAGACCTGCGCGCCATGCTGGGCGGCAAGCGCGGCGGCGGCGGGGGCGTGCACATCCACCACATGGCGCAGCCGCGCGCCCGGATGGCGGGCGAGATTGGCCGCATGGATGGCGCCGATGCGGCCGGCGCCGAATTGAGCGAAGTGGAGCATGGCGTGTCCTGATGCTGTGCCGCTTGTGGCGCGGCTGATCCCTTCGTAACACTGCACCCGCCAGCACCCAATATCGAGGCCACAAGGCCCAGGATGATTCCCCATGGCCATGCTCCGCCTGACGGCCGCCGAGGCCACCATCCGCTACCTGAGCGCGCAGATGACCGAGATCGAGGGTCAGGCGGTGCCGCTCTTCGGCGGCGTCTTCGCCATCTTCGGGCATGGCAATGTCGCGGGGCTCGGCCCGGCGCTGCACGCCCATCGCCGCACCCTGCCCACGCTGCGCGCGCATAACGAGCAGGCCATGGCGCTGGCCGCCATCGCCTATGCCAAGACCCAGGCGCGCCGGCGAATGATGGCCTGCACCACCTCCATCGGGCCGGGGGCGACGAACATGGTCACGGCGGCGGCGGTGGCGCATGTGAACCGACTGCCGCTGCTGCTTCTCCCTGGCGATGTCTTCGCCAATCGGCGGCCGGACCCGGTCCTGCAGCAGATCGAGGCCTTCGGGGATGCCACGATCTCGGCCAATGACTGCTTCCGCCCCGTCTCGCGCTATTTCGACCGGATCATGCGGCCCGAGCAATTGCTCGCCGCCCTGCCCGCCGCCTTGCGCGTGCTGACGGACCCGGCGGAATGCGGCCCCGCCACCATCGCCTTCCCCCAGGATGTGCAGGCGGAATTCGGCGAGTTCCCGGCCGAGTTCTTCCGCAAGCGCCTGCATCGCATCCGCGCGCCGGAACCCGATGCGCAGGAATTGCGCGAGGCCGTGGCCGCGCTGCGCGCCGCGCAGCGCCCGCTGATCATCGCCGGCGGCGGCGTGAAATATGCCGGCGCGGAAGCGGCGCTGGCCGCCTTCGCGCAGCGCCATGGCGTGCCGGTGGCCGAGACGCAGGCGGGCAAGGGCAGCCTCGCCTGGGACCATCCGCGCAATGCGGGCGCGATCGGCGTGACCGGAAGTGCCGCGGCGAATGCGCTGGCGGAGAAGGCGGACCTCATCCTCGCCATCGGCACGCGGCTGCAGGATTTCACCACCGGCTCGCGCCGGCTCTTCGCGCAGGCGCCGCTGCTTGCCCTCAACGTCGCGGGCTTCGATGCGGCCAAGCACAATGCCCAGCCGCTGCTGGCGGATGCGAAGGCGGGGCTCGCCGCGCTCACCAGCGGTCTCGGCCGCTGGGCGGCGCCGCGCGCCTGGCAGGAGAAGGCCGTGACGGCGACGGCGCGCTGGCATCGCAGCGTGGAGCGCATCACCGCCGCGCCCAAGCCGAAATCCACCGCCCTGCCCTCGGATGCGCAGGTGCTCGGTGCGGTGAACCGCGCCCTGCCCGCGCAGGGCATCGTGGTGGCGGCCGCGGGCGGGCTGCCGGGCGAGTTGCACAAGCTCTGGCGCGCGACGGATGGCGCCTCCTACCACCTCGAATACGGCTATTCCTGCATGGGCTACGAGATCGCGGGCGGGCTGGGTGCGAAGCTCGCAGCACCCGAGCGCGAGGTCGTGGTGCTGGTGGGCGATGGCAGCTACCTGATGATGAACAGCGAGATCGCGACCTCCGTGGCGCTGGGCCTGCGGCTGACCATCGTTGTGGTGGATAATCGCGGCTTCGGCTGCATCGACCGGCTGCAGGGTGCGACAACCGGCCTGTCCTTCAACAATCTGCTCGCCGCCGCCGCGCCGCGCGTGGATTTCGCCGCCCATGCCAAGGCGCTCGGCGCGCAGGCGGAGAAGCTCGACAGCATCGCTGGCCTCGAGGCCGCCCTGCCGCGCGCCTTCGCGGCCAAGCGCACCACGGTGCTCGTCATCGACACCGACCCGAAGATCAGCACCGCCGAGGGCGGCGCCTGGTGGGATGTGCCAAGCGCCCCACGCACCGCGCCGCGCGCCGCGACAAAAGGAGCCTGACATGCCCATCCGCCTCGGCATCAACCCGCTGACCTGGACCAATGACGACATGCCCGAGCTGGGGGCCGAGACCCCGCTCGAGACCTGCCTCGCGGAGGCGAAGCTCGCCGGCTTCGCGGGGGTCGAGCTCGGCAACAAGTTCCCGCGCAGCGTCGCGGCGCTGCGCCCGATCCTGGAACGGCATAGCCTGGCGCTGGCCTCGGGCTGGTATGGCTCGCGCCTGCTCGAGCGCGACGTGGCCGAGGAGATGGCGGAGGCCGAGTCCCATATCGCACTCCTCGCCGGCATGGGCTGCACGGCGATGGTGTTCTGCGAGGTCACGGCCAGCGTGCATGGCGACAAGGCCACGCCGCTCTCCCGCCGCCCCGTGCTGACGGAGGAGCAGTGGCGGCGCCTGCTGCCGCGCCTGTCGGAGATGGGCAAGCGGCTGCGCGATCGGGGACTGTCGCTCGCCTATCACCACCACATGGGCACGCTGATCGAACAGGAAACCGAGGTCGACCGGCTGATGGCGGAGACGGGGCCGGAGGTCGGGCTGCTGCTCGACACCGGGCATTTGACTTTCGCCGGCGGCGACCCGGTGCGCGCGGCGAAGAACCATGCCGCGCGCGTGGTGCATTTCCATGCCAAGGACATCCGCCGCCCCGTGATGCAGGAGGTGAAGGCGCGCAACCTCTCCTTCCTCGATGCCGTGCTGGCGGGTGTGTTCACCGTGCCGGGCGATGGCTGCGTGGATTACGCGGCCGTGCTGCCGCCGCTGGCCGCCGCCGGCTATGCCGATTGGCTGGTGGTGGAGGCCGAGCAGGACCCCGCGATCGCGCATCCGCTGACCTATGCGCGGATGGGGCATGACAACCTCGCCCGCTTCGCCAAGGCGGCGTTCGGGTAGGGCACAAAGCGGGTAAGCCCACCACCTGCGGACCGCAAAGCGGTCCGAGGCGCCGAACGGCGCCCGCCGCAAGTGCGGCGAAGCCAAGGCTGCGGATGCAGCCGCCCGGCGTTTGAGGGCGCAAGAACGCCATACACTTCGTGACGCGCGGCGCGCTCCCCCCGGGAGCGTGATTCGGGTAAGGGCTGGTCGCCCGTGCCCGAACCGCCGTCCCACCTGCGCCGCCCGCGTCCGATGACCCGCTTCGCGCCCCGGCGAAGCCCGGCGGCGCGGCGCGACCCCCTGCCGCCCTCGCTGCGCCCCGCTCCCGCCGGGCGCGAGCGCATGGCGCCGGCGCGCCGTTTCGCGGGGCTGAGCCTGCGCGGCTGGATCATCGGCTCGCTGCTGCTGCATCTGGCGATGCTGGCGGTGCTGCTCTACAGCCCGGCGCGCCGCACGCCGGACCAATTGCCCGCGCCGAGCTTCGACATCGTCTTCGAGGGCGGCCAACCCGCCCGCCCGGAGGCCGAGCCGCCGCCGGGCATCGAGGCCCCGCCGACCCCACCTGCCCCGCCCCAGGCCGGCGGCGTGCCGAGCCCGCCCAGCGCGCCCAGCGCCCCGCCGCCGCCGGCTCCGGCGCCGCCCATCGCACCACCGGCCCCACCCGCGACTCCCGCGCCCCCCGCGCCGAGCCCGCCCCTGCCGGCGCCGCCGCGGCCGATCCAGCCGCCGCCGCCGCTCACCGCGCCCCCCGCCCCGACCCCACCGGCACCGCCCCGCCCGGCCGAGCCGTTGCGCGAAGTGCCGCCGATCCAGGCCGAGCCGATCCTGCCCTTGCCGCCGCGCCCCGCCCCCCCGGCGCCGCGGCCCGAGCCGGCACAGCCCGCCCCCCCGCCACCCCCCCCACGCCCGCCGACACCGCCACCGCCGCGCCCGGCGCAGCCCACCCAGCCCGCGCCCCAGCAGCCGGCCCAGCCGGCGCAACCCGCGCCGCGCCTGCCGCCGGGGACCATCTGGGCGCCGCAGGGGCTGCAACTCGGCCAGCCCTCCACCCCCACGCCGCCGGCCGGGCGGCCGCAATCGCGCGGGCTCGACCTCACCGTCGATCCGCGCATCATCGAGGGGCAGGCGCGACCGGACCCGAACCTCAACGTCACCGGCGCGCGCGTCGGCGCCGATTGGCGCGCCGCCTTCCGCGCCTGGCTCGACCAGAACATGCGCTATCCGACGCGCGCCATCGAACTCGGCGAGCAGGGCAGCGTGCGCGTGCGGGTGATGGTCGCGCCCGATGGGCGGGTGCGGGAGGCGCGGGTGATCTTCCCCTCCGGCTCGCCCTCCTTGAATCTGGGCACGGTGATGCCCTTCAACGGCGCGCAGCTGCCCGCCTTCCCGCCGCCGGTGGACCCGAACGGCGTGACCATCGACTTGACCGTGAACTACCGGCTTATTCGGCGGTAGCGGCTAACGCCCGCGCTGGCGCTGCTGCGCCGCCATGCGCGCCGGCGCGTTGGCCGCGCCGAAGCCGCCATAGCCCCCCTGGCGCTCGGCGATCTCGAAGAAGAAACGCTCCTGGAAGGCCGCCGTATAGGCGTGGCGGAAGCGCCCGCTGCCAGCATCCTGATCGTGCAGCAGATGCCGGCGCTGCAAATCCGCCAATTCCCCATCGCCCAGCGGGAAACGCGCCGCGAGGTCCTCATAGTAATTGTCCGCGATCTCCAGCAGCGGCGCGCCGCGCGCGGCCGCGGCATCGACCTCGGCCGCCGCGTCCCGCGCGGCGAAGGCGATGTGGTGCACCCCCGCCCCCGCCAGCGCCGAGACGAAGCGCCCCGTGCCGGTGCGCGTGCTCTCCGAGACATTGAGCGGCAGGCGCACATGCCCCTCGCCGTCGGTGAAGGCGCGCGAGCGCACCAGCCCGTAGGGGTCCGGCAATTCCCAAAGCGGATCGGGCGAAAGGCCGAACAGCGCGCGGTAGAACAGCACGAAGCTGTCCACCATGCCCGGCACCAGCGCCTGCGCCACATGGTCGATGCCCGTGAGGCTGCCGGCCGGCACGCCGGGCACCAGATGGAAATCGTCCTCCCAGAGCGGCGCGGCGCCGGGGGCGGGCGCGCGGACCAGATAGACCAGCGTGCCGTCGGGCGCGCGCACGGCCGGGATGCGCCGCTCCCCCGCGCCGATGCGCTCGCGCCAGGTCGGGCAGCGCAGCGCCTCCGCCCGCGCGATCACACGATCGGGGTCGTCCACGCGCAAAGCCATGGCGCAGACGGTGGGGCCGAGCTGCTCGAAGCGCTCGGAGGCCGCGCTGTCCGGCTCGCTGTTCAGGATCAGGTTGGCCGCGCCGTTGCGCCACAGCTCCACCGCCTTGGAGCGATGCCGCCCGGCGAGCCGGAAGCCCAGCGCGGCGATGAAGGCGGCCAGCTCGGCGCGCGCCATCTCATCCACCGCGAATTCCACGAATTCCACGCCATCGAGCCGCGGGGCGGCCGGCAGCGGCGCGATGCCCGCCTGCTCACCGAGCCAGACCAGGCTGCGCAACCCGTCGCGCGCGATGCGCCGGGAGGGCGCGGCGCGGAACTCATCGTTGAAGATCTCGAGCGAGAGGGGGCCCTTGTAGCCCGCCGCCAGCACATCGCGCAGGAAGCCCGCGACGGGCAGCTCGCCCTGGCCGGGGAAGCTGCGATGGTGGCGCGACCAGGAGAGCGGGTCCATCGACAGGCGCGGCGCATCGGCGAGTTGCAGGAAGAAGAGCTTCTCCGCCGGCACGGCCTGCGCGAGGCCGGTGAGGTCGTCGCCCAGGCAGAGCGTGTGGAAAGAGTCCAGGATCAGGCCGAGTGCCGGGTGGTCGGCGCGTTGCACGATGTCCCAGGCCTGGCGCCAGCGATTGGTGTGACGGCCCCAGGCCAGCGCCTCGAACCCCACGCGCAGGCCGCGCCTCGCCGCGCGCTCCGCCATCTCGCGCAGATCGGCGGCGGCGCGGGCGGGATCGTCGAGGGTCGCTTGCTGGACGTTGGAGCAGACGAGCACGAGATCCGTGCCCAGCGCCTGCATCGTGTCGAATTTCCGCTCGGCGCGGTCGAGGTTGCGCGACCGCGCGGGCTCGGGCATCGCCTCGAAATCGCGGAAGGGCTGGAAGATGGTGACGGCGAGGCCGAGATCGGCCGCCATGCGCCCGGCCTCGGCGGGCGAACCCTCGAAGGCGAGGAGATCCTGCTCGAAGATCTCCACCCCCTCGAACCCCGCCGCGGCGGCGGATTCCAGCTTGTCCGGCAGCGAGCCGGAGAGACAGACGGTGGCGATGGAACGCTGCATGTCTGCCCCTTCGATCCCGCGTAATGACCCGCTTACTGAAGGGTGATGTTGCGCGCGCGGATGATGCCGCGCCACTTCTCATTCTGCGCCGCGAAATAGGCGGGCCACTCTTCCGGCGTGCCGACCACCGGCACGACGGCGAGAGCCGCGAGGCGCTGGCGCGTCTCGGGCGCTTCCAGCGCCGCCTTCGCGATGGCGTTGGCCCGCGCGATGATCGGCTGGGGCAGGCCGGCAGGGCCCTGCAGCGCGATATGCTCGAACACCTCGAAACCGGGGAAGCCCTGCTCGTGGAAGGTCGGGATCTCCGGCGCCACCGGGCTGCGCTCGCGGGACGAAATCGCCAGCGCACGCAGCTCGCCCGACTGGATCAGCGGCAGCACGCCCGAAGCCGCCTGGATGATCATCGGCGTCTCATTCGCCAGCACGCCCTGCACCGCCGGCGCGCCGCCGCGATAGCCGATGTCGCGCAGCCGCAGCCCGGCCTCCTGCAGCCACAGCTCGGTGGCGAGGTGCGTGGAGGAACCGACGCCGGAATTGGCGAAGGTGATGTCCGCCCCCGGGCGCTTCGCGAGTTCGACGAACTCGGCCAGGGTGCGGGCCGGGAAGTTGCGGTTCACGCACAGGATCATCGGCATGGCGGCGAGCAGGCCGATGCCGACGAAATCGCGTTCGTTGTTGTAGGGCAGCTGCATCATGTGCGGCGCCATGGCGTAGGTGCTGACCGTGCTGACCAGCAGCGTGTAGCCATCCGGCCGCGCGCGCGCCACCGAGTTGAAGCCGATGGTGCCGTTCGCCCCCGTGCGGTTGTCCACCACGAAGCTGCGCCCGGTATCGGCGGACATGCGCGCCGTCATGATGCGCGCCACCGCATCGGTCGAGCCACCGGCCGCCCAGGGCACCACCATGGTGACGGGCCGGCTCGGCCAGGCCTCCTGCGCTCGCGCAAGGCCGGGCAGCAGGGGGATGCCGGCCAGGGCGGCCAGGCTGCGGCGGGTGATCATGGGGCGGCTCTCCGTGTGTTTCCTCAGGGTCGCGGCTTGGGGCGCCACGTATGCGGGCAGGTAACGGAATGGCCGGGGGGACCGCAAGGGTGGCAGGCCCCTCGACGCCACGCGCCGTGGCGGCTACGCCAGACGGGTGCAGGAGATCACGATGTCCGATCCGCTCGCGAAATTCGGCCTCGGCCAGCCGGTGCGCCGCATCGAGGACCAGCGCCTGCTGCGCGGCCTGGGCCGCTACACCGACGACATCCGCACGCCCGAGGCGCTGCACGTGGTCTTCCTGCGCGCGCCGCACGCGCATGCCCGGATCGACGGAATCGACACCACCGAGGCCGCTTCCATGCCAGGGGTCGTTGCCATCCTGACCGGGGCGGATTGGCTGGCCGACGGGCTCGGTGGCCTGCCCTGCGCCGTGCCGCGCCAGCGCCCCGATGGCAGCCCCATGCCGCGCCCGCCCTACCTGCCGCTCGCCGCCGGGGTGGCGAAGCATGTGGGCGATCCCGTCGCCGCCATCATCGCGCGCAGCAAGGCTGAGGCGCGCGACGCGGCGGAGGCCGTGCTGGTGGCGTGGGAGCCCCTGCCCGCCGTCACGGCCGCCGCCGCCGCGCTGGCCCCCGGCGCGCCCGCGGTCTGGCCCGGCCTGTGCGACGACAACATCTGCTACCGCTTCACCCAGGGCGACGAGGCCGCCGTGGCGGCCGCCTTCGCCCGGGCAGCGCATCGCGTCTCGCTCGATTTCCGCATCTCGCGCATCGCCGCCAACACGATGGAGACGCGCGGCGCCATCGCCGAATGGGATGCGCTGGAGGGGCGCTGGACGCTGCGCGCCGGATCGCAGGGCCCGCACGCGCTGCGCGACGTGCTGGTGCCGGTGCTGGGCGAGACCTCCTCCGCGCTGCGCATCGCCGCCCCCGAGATGGGCGGCGCCTTCGGCCTGCGCAGCCACCCGACCCAGGAACAGGCGGTGCTGCTCTGGGCCGCACGCAAGCTCAACCGCACGCTGCGCTGGACCGCCGACCGATCTGAGGCGCTGCAATCGGACGCTCATGCGCGCGACAATGATTCCACCGTGGAGCTGGCGCTCGATGCCGAGGGCCATTTCCTCGCGCTCAGGATCCGCACCATCGCCAATCTCGGCGCCTATCTGGCGCTCCTCGGGCCGCATTCCTCGACCAACAATCTCGGCGGGCTCGCGGGTGTCTACCGCACGCCGGCGATCTTCGCCGAGGTGCTCGGCGCCTTCACCAACACCCAGCCCACCGCGCCCTATCGCGGCGCCGGCCGGCCCGAGGCGACCTATGCGATCGAGCGCGTGATCGATGTCGCCGCGGCACGGCTCGGCCTGGATCGCGCCGAGATCCGCCAGCGCAACCTGATCGCGCCCACACAGATGCCGTTCCGCACGGGCCTCGTCTTCACCTATGACAGCGGCGACTTCCCGCGCGGCATGGCGATGGCGATGGAGGCCGCCGACTATGCCGGCTTCCCGGCGCGGCGCGCGGCCGCGGCGGCGCGCGGCAAGCGGCTCGGCCTCGGTATCGCCAATGCCATCGAGATCAGCGCCGGCCCGCCGAAGACGCCGATGGAAGAGGGCGTGGAGATCCGCTTCGCCGCCGATGGCGGCTGCACCCTGCTGCTCGGCACGCACAGCCATGGCCAGGGGCATGAGACGGTGTTCCGCCAGATGGCGGTCTCCATGCTCGGGCTCGACATGGCGAAGATCCGCGTGGTGTTCGGCGACACGGACAGCCTGCCGCATGGGCGCGGCACCTTCGGCAGCCGCTCCATCGTCGCGGGCGGGGCGGCGATGACCAAGGCCGCCGCGCGGATCATCGAGCGCGGCAAGCATGTCGCGGCCCTGATGCTCGAAGCCGCCGAGGGCGATATCGACTTCGCCGAGGGCCGCTTCAGCGTGGCCGGCACCGACCGCGGGGTGCGGATCGAGCAGGTGGCGCGCGCCTGCTACATCCCCGGCGGCCTGCCGCCCGGCGAGGAGAAGGGCTTCTATGCCTCCGCCGTCGTCTCCCCCGACGACGCGACCTTCCCGAATGGCTGCCACATCTGCGAGGCCGAGGTGGACCCGGAGACGGGTGCCGTCGCCGTCACGCGCTATATCGTCGTGGACGATGTCGGCGCGGTGGTGAACCCGCTGCTGCTCAAGGGCCAGATCCAGGGCGGCGTCGCGCAGGGGCTCGGCCAGGCGCTGATGGAAGAGGCGCGCTTCGACGCGGAAAGCGGGCAGCTTCTGGCGGCGAGCTTCATGGACTACGCCATGCCGCGCGCCAGCGACATGCCGCTCGTGGACGTGCTGGGCAACCATTGCCCGACCAAATCGAACCCGCTGGGCGCCAAGGGCGCGGGCGAGGCCGGCACGGTCGGCGCGCTGCCGGCGGTGATCTCGGCGGTGTGCGACGCGATCGGGGTCGCGCATCTCGACATGCCGGCGACAGCCGAACGCGTGTGGCGGGCAATGCGGGGGTAAGGCTGGGCCCGCCCCCGCCCCAGGGTTGCAAAAAGGACAAGGTGGCGTAGCTTCGCGCGGTCCATGCTTTCGAACCGGCGATGGTCCGGCCCGGAATGCGACGCCGGAGGATGTCTGCGTGCAGCTGATCTCGGGCCTCGCCCCATTGGTGACCTTCGCCGAGAGCGCGGTGAACGCCGCGCCACAGCTGCTGGATGCGGACATCACCTTCACCAGCAGCACGCCGCTCGACGGCTACAGCCTGGTCGTGGCGGGGCTTTCAGCCGAGGATCGCGTCTCGGTCCTGCATGACGGCGACGGCGCCGGGCAGATCGGCGTGGCGGGCGAGGCGATCAGCTTCGAGGGGGTGGTGATCGGCATCGCCGCGGGCGGCGAAGGCGGCGACTTCACCGTCACCCTTACCGCGAATGCCACCGAAGCCGCGGTCGATGCGCTGATCCAGCGCCTTGCCTATGGCACCCTCAGCGACGCGCCGGCGGCCAGCCGCACGCTGACGCTGGCGGTCACGGCGCCGGGCGTCACCAATCCCTTCTTCGGGCTCAGCACCGGCTATGCCAGCAGTCCTGTCTTCGCGGATTGGGACGGGGATGGCGATCTCGACCTCGTCTCCGGCGAGCGCTACGGCAGCCTCCTGGCGTGGCGCAATACCGGCAGCGCGGCCACACCGAGCTTCACGCCGCTCACCGATGGCACCAACCCCTTCGAGGGCATCGACGGGGGGTATTTCAGCGCCCCGGCCTTCATCGACCTCGACGGCGATGGCGATCTCGACCTCGTCGGTGGCGCCTATGGGCAGCTGCTGGCCTGGCGCAACACCGGGACGAGCACGGCGCCGAGCTTCGCGCCGCTCTCCGACAGCGAGAATCCCTTCGCGGACATCGGCGTCGTCTACCGCGCGCGGCCCAGCTTCGTGGACCTGGATGGCGATGGCGACCTGGACCTCGTCGTCGGGGCGAGCGACGGGCTGCTGCGGGCCTGGCTCAACACGGGCCCCGGCACGGCGCCGATCTTCACACCGCTCAGCGGCAGCGACGATCCTTTCGCCAGCATCGATGTCGGCGAGGAGAGCGCGCCGGCCTTCCTCGACTTCGACGGCGATGGCGACCTCGACCTCGTCTCCGGCGCGCGCTACGGCGGCATCCTCGCCTGGCGCAACACAGGCACCACGGCGGCGCCGGTCTTCAGCGCGCTGACGGGTGACGCGAATCCCTTCGCCGCGGTGAATGCCAATGCGCTCAGCACGCCCACGGCCGTGGACATCGATGCGGATGGGGATCTCGACCTCGTCGTGGGCGGGAATGACGGCGCGCTGCGCCTGCTGCGCACCGCGCCCGCGCCGACCAGCATCACCGTCGCCATCACGGCGGAGAACGACGCGCCGGTCATCACCTCGGCCGTCACGGCCGATGTGGTGGAGGGCACCACCGGCATCGCCTACCAGGCCATCGCCGTGGACCCCGATGGGACGACCAGCTTCACCTGGAGCCTGGGCGGCGCCGACGCGGCGCTGTTCACCATCGATGCGAACGGCGCCGTGCGCTTCCGCATCGCGCCGGATTTCGCGGCGCCGGGCGATGCCGGCGGCGACAATGTGCACGACATCACCATCGGCGTCTCGGACGGCACGGCCAGCGTCACGCAGGATGTCGCGATCACCGTGACGAACTTCCTGGCGGGCCCTGCCCTGTCGGGCTTCAGGGCGGCGGCGAGCTTCACCGAAGAGGCCGTCAATGGCGGCCCGCAGTTGCTCGATACCGACGTGACCTTCACCGCCGAGTCGCTCCTGGATGGCGGCCTGCTCGAGGTCAGCGGCCTGCTCGCGGAGGACCGGATCTCGGTGCTGCACCAGGGTGACGGTGCGGGCGAGATCGGCGTCTCGGGCAGCACCATCAGCTTCGGCGGCATCGCCTTCGGCACCGCGGCCGGCGGGGTGGGCAATACCTTCAGCGTCACCTTCAACGCCGATGCCACGGCCGACGCGGTCGACGCACTGATCCAGCGCCTTGCCTACGCGAATGTCAGCGACACGCCGACCAGCACGCGCAACCTGACGATCGATGTGCGGGACAGCGCCGGGGCCCGGCTTGGCGAAATCGGGCTGGTGACGCCGCTGGCGAGCAGCGCCAGCCCGCTCGATGGCGTCGATGTCGTGCTGTACGGGGCGCCGGTCTTCGTCGATTGGGACGCGGATGGCGACCAGGATCTCGTCGCCGGCACGCTCGATGGCACGCTGCTGGCCTGGCTGAACACCGGCAGCAGCGCCGCGCCGAGCTTCACCGCGCTGAGCGGCACCGCAACCCCCTTCGCGCTGGTGGATGCCGGCGACCGCAGCCGCCCGGCCTTCCTGGACCTGGATGGCGATGGCGACCTCGACCTGGTCCTGGGCGGCGCCGACGGCACGCTGCAGGCCTGGGAGAACATCGGCAGCAGCGCGGCGCCGGTCTTCTCGCTGCTCGGCGGCACGGCGAACCCCTTCGGCGGCTTTGGTCTGGGCTCGCACAGCGCGCCCGCCGCCATCGATTTCGATGGCGATGGCGACGACGACCTCGTGGCCGGGGAGCGTGACGGCCGCCTGTTCACCTGGCGCAACGAGGGCGCCGGTGCCACGCCGCGCTTCAGTGTGCTCAGCGGCTCGGCCAGCCCGTTCCACAGCCTCGATCTGGGCATCTATGCCGCGCCCGCCTTCGTGGACCTGGACGGCGATGGCGATCTCGACCTGGTCTCGGGCGAGAGCGAGGGCCTGATCCGCGCCTGGCGCAACACGGGCACCACCGCCCTGCCCGTCTTCGTGGCCCTGACCGGCCCCGCCAACCCCTTCGAGCGCCTCGATGCCGGCAAGGGCAGCGCGCCCGCCTTCCTCGACCTGGACGGGGATGGCGTGCGCGACCTCATCATCGGCGCCGATCGCGCCGCGCTGCAGGCCTGGCGCATCAACCCGCCCACCCCGCCGCCGGCCATCGCCATCACCGTCACGGCCGAGGACGACGCGCCACGCATCACCTCCACCACCACCGCGCGTTTCGTCGAGACCACGATCGGCATCGCCTACCAGGCCACCGGCATCGACCCCGACAGCCCCATCGCCTGGTCGCTCGGGGGTCTGGACGCCGCGCTGTTCAGCATCGATGCAACAGGCGCGGTGCGTTTCGTGGCCGCACCGCGCGTCGCCCTGCCGGGCGATACCGGCGGCGACAATGTCCATGACATCACCGTCAAGGCCTTCGATGGCACGACGACGGAGATGCTGGATGTCGCGATCACGGTGACGCCACTGCTGATCGGCCCTGCCCTGGCAGGCCTCACCTCGGGCTTCACCGTGGCCGAGGATGTGGTGAATGCGGCGCCGCGCTTTCTCGACACCGAGGTCGCCTTCACCGGCAGCACGCCGCTTGCCGGTGGCCTGCTGCGCGTGGCGGGGCTGCTGGCGGAAGACCGCGTCGCGATCGCGCATGAGGGCGATGGCGCCGGGCAGATCGGCGTTGCGGGCGGCGTCGTCAGCTTTGGCGGCGTGGCCTTCGGCACCGCCACGGGCGGCGAGGGCACGCCCCTTATCGTCAGCTTCACCGCCGCGGCCAGCGCGGCGGCGGTGGAGGCGCTGATCCAGCGCCTGACCTATGCCAATGTCAGTGAGACGCCGACCACCCGGCGCGACCTGACGATCAATGTCGCGGATGCCGCCGGCAACAACCTGGTCGGGTTGGGCGGCCTCACGCCCCTCACCGGCACGGCCGATCCCTTTGCCGGCTTCGACACGGGCACGGCCAGCGCGCCCGTGTTGCTGGACCTGGACGGCGATGGCGACCTCGACCTCGTCTCGGGCAGCGGCGGCGGCACGCTGCTGGCCTGGCGCAACACGGGCACCAGCCTTGCGCCGGTCTTCTCGCCGCTCAGCGGTTCAGCGGACCCCTTCGCCACCGTGATCGTCGGCAATGTCAGCGCGCCGGCCTTCGTCGATTTCGATGGCGATGGCGACCGCGACCTCGTGCTGGGCGCGGCGGATGGCCAGTTGCTGGCCTGGCGCAACACGGGCAGCGCGGCGGCACCGGTCTTCACGCGGCTCAGCGGCACCGCCAGCCCCTTCAACGGCATCGACACGGGCGATGACAGCCGGCCTGCCTTCCTCGACCTGGACAGCGATGGCGACCTCGACCTCGTCGCCGGGGCGCTGGACGGCACGCTGTGGGCCTGGCGCAACATCGGCGATGCGACGCTGCCGCGCTTCACGGCGCTGGCCGGCAGCGACAACCCCTTCGCCGGCATCGATGTGGGCGATGCGAGCAGCCCGGCCTTCCTCGATTTCGACGGCGATGGCGATCTCGATCTCGTCGCGGGCGAGTCGGAGGGCACGCTGCTCGCCTGGCGCAATGGGGGCGGCGTGGCCGCACCCGCCTTCACCGCGCTGGCCGGCACGGACAATCCCTTCCACGGGATCGATGTCGGCAAGGGCAGCACGCCGGGTGTCGCGGATCTCGATGGTGATCTCGACCTCGACCTCGTGGTGGGCGAGGTCACCGGGCCGATCTTCGCCTGGCGCAACGAGGCCGCGCTGCCGACCGTCACCGTGCTGGTCACCGCGGAGAACGACGCGCCGATCGTCACCGGCGGCCCCGACCCCAGCTTCGCCGAGAACGCGCTGGGCATCGTCTACCGCGCCCGGGCGAGCGACCCCGAGGGACTGACCGACTTCGACTGGTCGCTCGGCGGCAGCGACGCGGCGCTGTTCAGCATCGATGAGCGCGGCGATGTGCGCTTCCGCGCCGCGCCGGATTTCGAGGCGCCCGGCGATGCCGATGGCGACAATCTCTACGCTCTTACCATCCGCGCCTCCGACGGGGTGTCGGTGGGCACGCGCGACGTCGCCGTCACGGTCACGAACCGGATCGAGGGCCCTGCCCTCTCAGGTCTCGCCGCATCGGCGAGCCTGACCGAGAGCGAGGCGAATGCCGCCCCGCGCCTGCTCGACGCAGACGTGGCCTTCACCGTCGAGACGGCGCTCGCCGGCGGGCGGCTGGTGGTCGGCGGGCTGCTGGCGGAGGACCGCGTCTCCGTCCTGCACCAGGGCGATGGCGCGGGGCAGATCGGTGTCGCGGACCATCTCATCAGCTATGCGGGCGTGGTGTTCGGCACCGCGGCCGGCGGGGTGGGTGGCGATTTCAGCGTCACCTTCAACGCCGCCGCCACGGCCGAGGCGGTGGACGCGCTGATCCAGCGCCTTGCCTACGCCAATGCCAGCGACACGCCCACAACCACGCGCAGCCTGACGGTCAATGTGCTGGACGGCACCGGGCTGGGCATGGGCCGCGATGCGATCGGCGGCCTCACCGCGCCGGTCGGCACCTTCAATCCTTTCGGCATCATCGATGTCGGCGATGTCAGCCGCCCGATTTTCGTCGATCTGGACGGGGATGGCGATGGCGACCTCGTCTCCGGCCGGCAGGACGGCACGCTGTTGGCGTGGCGCAACACCGGCACCGCCGCGGTGCCCGTCTTCAGTGCCCTCACCGGCACCACCAACCCCTTCGATGGGATCGATGGCGGCACCGGCAGCGCGCCCGCCTTCCTGGATCTGGAGGGCGATGGCGATCTCGACCTCATCCTGGGCAATGCCGACGGCACGCTCGGCGTCTGGCGCAACACGGGCGGCACGGCGGCGCCTTCGTTCACGGTCGTGGGCGCCAGCGACAACCCCTTCCAGGGCATCGATTTCGGCAATTACAGCCAGCCGACGACGGTGGACCTCGACGGCGATGGCGACCTCGACCTCGTGGCTGCCTGGGCCTCCAACGCGCCGGGGTCGCCCTATGCCGTCCTGCGCGCCTGGCGCAACGACAATGAGGTCGCGCCGCAGCGTTTCACCGCGCTGACCGGCACGGCCGATCCTTTCCAGGGCATCGATTTCGGCCTGGGCATCTCGCCCGCCTTCGTGAATTTCGACGGCGATGGCGACATGGACCTCGTGCTGGGCGGCCAGGACGGCACGCTGATGGCCTGGCGCAATACCGGCACGGCCAGCGCGCCGGCCTTCACCGCGCTGACCGGCACGGCCAATCCCTTCGACGGCATCGATGCCGGCGAAAGGGCCAACCCGACCTTCGGGCATCTGGATCGCGACGGCGATCTCGACCTCGTCGTGGGCGAGTTCTTCGGCCGGCTGCGCCCCTGGCTCAACACGGCGCCGCTGCCTGGCATCACGGTCACCGTGACGGCGGTGAACGACGCGCCGGTCATCACCTCCGCCGCCACGGCCAGCTTCGTGGAGAACGACCGGGACTTCGTCTACCAGGCCAGCGCCACCGATGCGGATGGCACGACGAGCTTCACCTGGTCGCTCGGTGGCACGGATGCCGCGCTGTTCACCATCGATGCCGACGGCGCTCTGCGCTTCCGCCCGACCGCCTTCATCAGCGCGCCCGATTTCGAGCGGCCGGGCGATGCCGGTGGCGACAACATCCATGATCTGATCCTCACCGCCAGCGACGGCACCACCAGCACCAGCCAGGCGCTGACGATCACGGTGACGAATGAGGAAGAGCCGCCGACCCTGCTCACCAACGACCCGGCGCGGGTTGCCGAGAACAGCACCTTCGTCGACTACCTGCGCTACGCGAACGATCCCGAAGGTGTCGCCCTCGTCTGGTCGCTGGCCGCGGTGGGCGACCATGCGCTCTTCAGCATCGATGCCGCCACTGGCGCGCTGCACTTCCGCGACCTGCCGGATTTCGAGACGCCAGCGGACGCCGACGGCGACAACCGCTACGAGCTTCAGATCGTTGTGAATGACGGCGCGAACTGGATCCTGCCGGTGACGGTGGAGGTGACCGACCTGACCAGCCCGCTGCTGCTGGAAGGCACCGCCGCCGCTGATACCTTGCGCGGCGAAACGGGTGCGGACACGCTCAAGGGCGGCCTCGGCGCGGACATCCTCATCGGGCAGGAGGGGGACGACACCTATTGGGTGGACGATCCCGGCGACGAGACGCGTGAGTCCGTTGGCGGTGGCCATGACCGTGTGATCGCCACGCTCCACTGGGTGCTGGGCGAAGAGGTCGAGCGCCTGAGCCTGTTGGGCCGCGCCGACCTCAATGGCACCGGCAACGCGCTGGCCAACCGCATCGACGGCAATCCGGGTGCCAATACCCTCTCGGGCGGCGAAGGCAGCGACTCGCTCTACGGCGGCGATGGCCGCGACACGCTGCTGGGCGGCGCAGGCGCGGATCGTCTCGATGGCGGCACGGAGGCGGATAGCCTCGTCGGCGGTGCGGGCGACGACACCTACATCGTCGATGCGGCGGGCGACGCCGTGCTCGAACTGGCGGGCGGCGGGTACGACCGGATCGCAGCCACGCTCGACTGGACGCTGGGCGAAGAGGTCGAGCGCCTGAGCCTGTTGGGCAGCGCCGACCTCAACGGCACCGGCAACGCGCTGGCCAACCGCATCGACGGCAATGCGGGCGCCAACAGCCTCGCGGGGGCTGTGGGTGATGACACGTTGTTCGGCGGCGCTGGCCGCGACACGTTGCTGGGCGGCCAAGGCGCGGATCGTCTCGATGGCGGCACGGAGGCGGACAGCCTCGTTGGCGGTGCCGGCGACGACACCTACATCGTCGATGCGGCGGGCGACGCCGTGCTCGAACTGGCGGGCGGCGGGCATGACCGGATTGCAGCCACGCTCGACTGGACGCTGGGCGAAGAGGTCGAGCGCCTGAGCCTGTTGGGCAGCGCCGGCCTCAATGGCACGGGCAACGCGCTGGCCAACCGCATCGACGGCAATGCGGGCGCCAATATCCTCTCGGGCGGCGAAGGCAGCGACTCGCTCTACGGCGGCGAGGGCCGCGACACGCTGCTGGGCGGCGAAGGCGCGGATCGTCTCGATGGCGGCACGGAGGCGGACAGCCTCGTTGGCGGTGCCGGCGACGACACCTACATCGTCGATGCGGCGGGCGACGCCGTGCTCGAACTGGCGGGCGGCGGGCATGACCGGGTTGCGGCCACGCTCGACTGGACGCTGGGCGAAGAGGTCGAGCGCCTGAGCCTGCTGGGCAGCGCCGACCTCAACGGCACCGGCAACGCGCTGGCCAACCGGATCGACGGCAATGCGGGCGCCAATATCCTCTCGGGCGGCGAAGGCAGTGACTCGCTCTACGGCGGCGCTGGCCAGGACACCATGCTGGGCGGTGCGGGCGCTGACCTGCTGGACGGCGGGGCGGGTGCCGACAGTCTCGTGGGCGGGGATGCCGCCGATGTCTTCCTGCTGCGCAGCGCGGCCGAGGCGAATGGCGATGTGATCGCCGATTTCAGCGTGGCGCAGGGCGACAGGCTCGACCTGCGGTCCATCGATGCGAACGCCCTTGTCCTGGGCAACCAGGCTTTCAGCTGGATCGGCGCGAGCGCCTTCGGCGGCCAGGCCGGGCAGCTTCGCTTCGATAACGAGATGCTGGAGGGCGACCTGGACGGCGACGGCGGGGCCGATTTCCGGCTTGGTCTCGAAGCGCTGGGCTCGCTCAGCGCGTCCAGCATCTGGCTGTAGGGCATTATCCGATCTGACGTCGCGGCAGCGCCGCGACCAGTCAGATCGGATGTCTTGCCCCATGGACAGCGATTTGTAGCGCGAGAGGCCCGTCCAACCGGACGGATCGCGCTGCGGGATCCGGCCGTCAGGGCGGCACCACCGCCAGGGGGAAGCTGCGCGGCTCGCGGCCTGCCGCGCGGAACACGACCTCCTGCCGGTGGCCTCGTTCGGCCGCCAGTGGCGGCACGCGGCGCATCACCCATTCGCCGAGCGTCAGCGCGCTGACCCGGCCCTTGCCATCCGCACCGCCGCGCCCCGTCAGCGCCTCACGCACCGCCTCGGCGAAGGCGCCGCTGCGGTTGTCATCGCCGGCACGGCCTTCGCGCGTCGCGGTCGAGGCGGCGAGCAGGAAGCGCCCCGTCTCGTTCCCCAGCGCGGAGAGCTGGTCGACCGCCGGCTGCCCGGCATGGCTCGTGTCGAGCAGCAGGATCGCGTCGCGCGCGCGGATGCCAGCAAGGGCGGCCACCAGCGTGGTGTCCTCGATGCCCTGCTGGCGCAGGGTCGGCGCGTCGCTGGCGGTCGCGTCTTGCGGCAGGAAGGCGAAGCGCTGGTCAGGCCCGGTGCGCAGGGCCTGGCCGGCCATGTAGAGCACGAAGGTGTCGCCCGGCGCGGAGTCGCGGCCCGCCTGGGCCAGGGCGTCGAGCACGCCGCGGCGCGTCGCGTCGGCATCCTTCAGCACCGTCACGCGCACCTCACGGAACAGCGCGCCGGCCTGTTCGCGCAGCGTGCTGGCCACGAGTTCGGCGTCGGGCGTGGCGGTGGGGCGGTTGACGGCGGGCATCGCATGGCTGTCCACGCTGATCGCGAGAACCACCAGCCGCCCCGGCACGGCGGGTTCCTCCGCCCCGCCGGCACGGCCCGGCACCATGCCCGGCCCCTCGGCGAACATCGTGCGGTCCTCGGCATGGAGCCGCGTGGCGATTCGGTTCGGCCCTGGGTCGAGCGGCACTTCGACGATGCTCTCGCCGGCCGCGTTCTCGTTGCGCGCGACGAGGCGCTCATTCACCAGCACGTCGAGCGGGCCGATCCCCAGGCCGCGTTCGGCGGCGAAGAGGCCGATGCGCAACGCCGTCGCCCCCGCGGGGATCTCCGGCGCATCCCACCGCAGCGCGGCGCAGCCATGCGCGGTGACCGCGCACAGGCCGCGCGGGCTGAGCTGCGGCAGCTGCGCGATGCGGGCGCGCAGGTCACCGAACTCAGCCAGGCGCGCCTCGGCGGGCTTGGCGTCCCCGGCCAGCTGCGCGCGCACGGCCGCGGGCGAGAACAGCGCGCGATAGGCCTGCTGGAAGCTCGCCCATTCGGGCGTCTGCGCGCGGCCATGATTGACCTGGATCCCGGCCAGCTCCTGCCCGCCGCCCGGCGCATGGTCGAACAGCCCCTTCGGCGTCCAGAGCACCCAGCGCAGCGTCTCGGCATGGATGAACAGCGCCGCCTGCTCGGTGATGGTGCCGCCCGAGAGGGCGAACCAGCGGATCGTCCCGTCGCCGAGCGCGGCCACGGCGCGGTCTGGCGCCAGGGCCAGACCCCAGGCCGCGGCCGGCAAGGCCAAGGCCGCCAGCGGCGTGCCGGCGGCGTCGAACAGGCGCAGATGCGTATCGGTGCCCAGCAGCAGGCCGCGATCCTCGGCGAGGAGCGCGAGGCTGCGGGCGAACTCGCCCTCGTTGAGGCGCAGCACCGCCTGGCCCAGGCGCGGGCGGGCGGCGTTGCGCCACTCCCCCGGCTGCAGCCGCGCACTGCCCGTGCGCGCCGTGGCGTAGGCCTCGCTCGTGGCATCGGCACGGGTGAGCTGCCCGGCCTGGGCGTCGAAATGCAGCGCCGGCTCACCGGGGCGCAGGGCAAGGCGCAGCCGCATGCCGTCGGCGGAGACGGCGAGCCCTGGCCCCGTGGCGCGCAGATCACCCCCCGCCGGGCGCGGCGCGACGGCAAGGCTGCCATCAGTGGCTAGACGCCCCCAGCCCGGATCGGCCGCGGCAAAGGCCAGCCCCCCCCCAGGCAGGGCGAGGAGATGGATGATGGCGTCGCGCGCGGCCGGAATGTCCGTCGCCGGACCCAGCCCGAAATCGGCCCAGCGGCGGATCACCACCTCACGCGAGGCGGTGCCGGATCCGGGCGGCCCGCCGGGGGTCAGGCGCGCCCCCGGGACCACGCCGCGCAGGGCGCCGGAGGGTGCCCGGCGCACCGGACCCGCGGCGTGAAGCTGCATCCCGCCCCGCCCATCACCGGCCCAGGCGACCGCCGGCAGCCCCTCTCCCACCAGGCCGGCGACATCGGGGGAGAAGACGCTGCGCAGATCGGACCCGGCCAGGATCTCCACCCGCAGGCGGTCCTCGAATCCCAGGGCGAGCAGCGTGCCATCGGGCGACCAGGCCAGGCCATAGGGCCGCGCGCCCAACACCGGCGCGCGCTCCGCGATCTTGCGGCCATGGCGGTCATAGATCCGCACGCGGCCGTCGGCACCGCTGGCGGCGAGCTTCTCCGCCCCGGCCTCGCCCGGGGCAAAGGCCACCATGCGCGCGGGCGCGGTGAAGGCTGAATCGTCCCAGAGCGGCTGGCCGCTGCGCGCATCCCAGACGCGAACACCCGCCCGCCCCCCCAGCGCGGCCGCCAGGCGGGTGCCGTCAGGCGAGATGGCCAGGTGCTGCACGGGCGCCGGCAGTCCGGGCAGCCGGGCGAGCATTCGCTGCGTGCCGACGTCGAAGACGTAGATGGCAAAGCTGCGATCCCAGCTCACCGCCGTATGCCCGGCCGCGAAGGCGCGCCGCCCATCCGGAGAGAGGGCCACGGCGTAGAGCTCGCCCTCCTCCTCGGGGCCGATCGGCGGGCGCAGCACCCCGCGCGGCGTGCCATCGGCCAACGACCAGAGCCGCAACGTCTTGTCCCTGGACACCGTGGCCAGCAGCCTCGCATCGGCATCGGTCGCGAGGCGCGCGACCGGCGCCACATGCGCCGCCGGCTCGATCCGCAGGAAAGGCTGGCGCGGCGGCTCCCCCGCTCCCACCGGTCCGGCCAGGGCCAGCGCCGCCAGGACCAGGGCGGCGCAGCGGGTGATCAGGCGGCAGGGCATCGGGTCAACCCGCCTCATCGGCACCCGGGCCGGGCGGCGCGGCGCAGGGGCGAGGACGGAGGCTCTCGATCATCGACCTGGGGGGCGCCTGGACTGGTTGCGGGGGAACGGGCTGTGGCGGAAGAAAGAACCAGTGCAGGAAAGGATAGAGCCCCGAACGCCCGCCCGCCACACCGAAATGCCCCGTCGCATCGCGACGACGCCGGGCGGCGTTGCCAAAGGGCCGAACCCGACCCTATCGTGCAGTGCACCATAATGGCGTCGCGTGCCCGCCCTGCCACAGGGGATAAGGCCACGGCCCCCTGGCTGACCAGTGACCTCTGAGGAAGCAACAGCATGACCGCAACGCCGAACGGCACCGTCACCTTCACCCTCGATGGCACCAACCGCAGCACCAAGCTGCCGGTGCTCAAGGGATCCGTCGGGCCGGATGTCGTGGACATCCGCAAGCTCTACGCCGATCTGGGCGTTTTCACGTTCGACCCCGGCTATGGAGAGACGGCCAGCTGCGAGAGCCAGATCACCTACATCGATGGCGATGAGGGCGTGCTGCTCTATCGCGGCTACCCCATCGAGCAACTGGCCGAGCACAGCGACTTCATCGAGGTCTGCTACCTGCTGATGAATGGCGAGCTGCCGAACGCCAAGGAGCTCGTCGAGTTCCGCAAGGGTGTGACCTACCACACCATGGTGCATGAGCAGATCCGCCGCTTCTTCGACGGCTTCCGCCGCGACGCGCACCCGATGGCGGTGATGTGCGGCGTGGTCGGCGCGCTCGCCGCCTTCTATCACGACAACCTCGACATCAACGACGCCCGCCAGCGCGAGATCGCGGCCTTCCGCCTGATCGCGAAGGTGCCGACCATTGCGGCCATGGCCTACAAGTACTCGCTCGGCCAGCCCTTCGTGTATCCGCGCAACGACCTGAGCTACGCGGCGAACTTCCTGCACATGCTCAACGCGGTGCCGGCCGAGCCCTACAACGTCTCGCCCACCCTGGCGAAGGCGATGGACCGCATCCTGGTGCTGCATGCGGACCACGAGCAGAACGCCTCGACCTCCACGGTGCGCCTCGCCGGCTCGACGGGGGCGAACCCCTTCGCCTGCATCGCCGCCGGCATCGCCGCACTCTGGGGCCCGGCGCATGGCGGCGCGAATGAGGCCGTGCTGAAGATGCTGGCCGAGATCGGGCATGTGGACAACATCCCGGCCTTCATCGAGAAGGTGAAGGACAAGAACTCCGGCGTGAAGCTGATGGGCTTCGGCCACCGGGTCTACAAGAACTTCGACCCGCGCGCGAAGATCATGCAGCAGAGCTGCCACGAGGTCCTGGCCGAGCTCGGCATCAAGGACGAGCCGCTGCTGGACATGGCCATGGCGCTCGAGAAAGTGGCGCTGGAGGACGAGTATTTCGTCAGCCGCAAGCTCTACCCGAACGTCGATTTCTATTCGGGCATCATCCTGAAGGCGATGGGCATCCCGACCTCCATGTTCACGGTGATCTTCGCCGTGGCGCGGACCGTGGGCTGGGTCTCGCAGTGGAAGGAGATGATCGAGGATCCCTCCCAGCGCATCGGCCGTCCGCGCCAGATCTACACCGGGCCCTCGACGCGCGACTACAAGCCGCTGGGCGCCCGCGGCTGAGGCCACCCCCCTTCCCCGCAACACCCCGCGTGGCGCGAGCCCCGCGGGGTTTTTTGTGGCCCGGGCGCAGCCGCGGGCGGGCGCGGCGCGGACACATCGCCGCAAGTCCTCATCCACGAGCATGCAATTGCCGTCAGCCCGGCTGCAATTGCGGGCCGCCGGGCCTGCAATTGCGGATGGCCTGCAAGCAATTGATCTATTGGGGAAAACCTCGGTCGCGCAATTGCGGCCACCGGGAGCGGGTTGGAACGTAAGGTGATTCGGCGGATTTTCGCTCTGCGACGGCCCCGGGATTCTACAACCTATCCGCGAAATTCATGGGCCAAAGGTAAACAATCCCCTTGAATTCGCGCCTCACTCGGGGAATCAATCTACTCAGGGTTGATATCCACAGGGGGAGTTTGCACTTCATGCGAGAAGTTCAGCGAGTCATCGGCGGCAAGGTCCTGGACGAGCTGGTCCGCAACCGCCTGCGCGCCTGGCCTCAACGCCCGCCCGGCGCCGTCCGCACGCCCAAGCAGCCCGGCACATGGCTCCGCGGCAGGCCCGGCGAGCCGAGCCGCGAGGCGACACCCGCCGCCGCCCCCTTCCTCAAGCTGCCGGGCAGCGCGACCTACCGCACGCTGCCCGACGGGCTGTGGCTGCATTTCAGCCCCGACCCGGCCGACCGCTACGCCGACATCCTCTGCATCGAGGCCTGCGGCTCGGTCGCCAACCTGCAGGACAAGCGCGCGAGATTTGCACCTTCGACGACATCCTTGCTGGTGGTCTGCCCGCTGCGCTGGTTGCTCGAGCCGGTGGAGCCCAACGACCCCACCCAGCGCTGGCGGCTGATCCGCCTGCTGCGCGCCGAACCGCGGGAGGCGCTGGTGCTGCCGGTGCGCGATGTGCGCGTGCTCTACGGGCTGAAGGAGCGCGACTACCAGGGCTTCGCCCGGCACCAGATGCCCCAGCCACATGAGTATTTCTGCCCGATGGGCGCACTGACTGCCGAGCGCAGCCACGAGCATCCGGACATGACCGCCCTGATCGGTCGCGCCAGCGCCACGGCGAACTTCATGACACCGCCTTGACGGGGCACCGACACAGGAAGTTCACACTCCCCCCCTGCCCGCCGCGCCCGCGCGCCGCTAGATCGTGCGGAACGTGACATCGCCTTGAGGGGGAAGACAATGCGCAGGCGTGAGATCGGCATGGCGGCGATGGGCCTGGCGGCGGCAATGATCCGCCCCGCGGCCGCGCAGGAGGTTTCGGGCAACCTCGTGCTCTACACCTCGCAGCTCGAACCCGACGCCGCCGGCACGGTCGAGGCCTTCCGCCGCCGCCACCCTGCCGTGCAGGTGGAGTGGATCCGCGGTGGCACGGGCCAGATCATGACCCGGCTTCGGGCCGAGATCGCCGCCGGCGCCCCACGGCCGGACGTGCTGCTGCTCGCCGATACCCTCACCTTCGAGGGGCTGAAGGCGGAAGGCCGGCTGCGCGCCAGCCCCGAGGTACAGCTCGGCGGCACGCCCGCCGCGCAGGTCGATCCGGCGCGGGCGCATTTCGGCACCAAGCTGATCACCACGGGCATCATGCACCATGCCCGCGCCCCCTTCGTGCCGCGCCGCTGGGCCGACCTGGCGGAGCCCCGCGCGCGCAACCAGGTGGCCATGCCCTCGCCCGCCGTCTCCGGCGCGGCGGCCATCCACATCCTCGCCCTGGCACAGAACCCCGCCCTCGGCTGGCCCTATATCGAGCGGCTGGTCGCCAATGGCGTGCAGGCGCGCGGCGGCAACGGCCCGGTGATGCAGGCCGTGGCCGGCGCCGAGCGCGCCTTCGGCATCGCCATCGACTACCTGCCGATCCGCGAGGCGCGCAACGGCGCGCCCGTGCGCTTCGTCTTCCCCGAGGATGGCGTCTCGGCCATCACCGAGCCGGCAGGCATCCTCTCCACCGCCCGCAACGTGCCGGCGGCGATCGCCTTCGTGAACTTCCTGCTCTCGCGGGAGGGGCAGGAGCTGGCCTCCCGCCAGGGTTTCCTGCCGATCGACCCGGACGTGGCCCCCCCGCCGGGCTTCCCCGATCCGAAGTCGATCCGCGTGATGCCGCTCGATTCCGCGCGCGCGGCGGGCGAGCAGGCGGCCGCCCTGGCGCGCTTCGCGCAGCTCGCGGGCGGCTGACAGGGGCTTGATCGGCACGGCGGAGACCGGCGGCGCCGGGCCGGGCCGGCTCGTGCTGGGCCTTGGCCTGGTCTGGGTGCTGCTGATCGGCGCCCTGCCCCTGGCGCGGCTGCTGGCCGAGGCGCTGGGCGGGTCGGCGATCGCGCAGGTCCTGGCGGAGCCCGCGGTGTGGCGCGCGGCGGGGCGGACGCTGGTGGTGGCGCTCGGTGCGGCGGCGCTCGCGACGCTGATCGGCGCCGCCCTCGCCTGGGCGCTTCTGCTGCGCGGCCTGCCGGGGCGCGGCGTGCTGATCTTCGCCGCCATGCTGCCGGTGCTGATCCCGGCGCAGATCATGGCGCTGGGCTGGATCCAGGCGGGGGGCCCGGCCTCGCCGCTGCTGCTCGCCCTCGACCTCGCCCCCCCGATCGGCACGCCCAACCCGATCTACGGGCCGGGCGGGATGATTGCGCTGCTCGGCGTGCAGGGCGCGCCGCTGGTGCTGCTGGCCCTGGCCGCCCTGCTGCGGCGCGTGCCGGGCGAGGTGGTGCTGGCCGCGCGCGGCCTCGGCGCGGGGCCGGAGGCGGCGCTGCGCCGCGCGGTGTGGCCCCTGCTCGCCCCCGGGCTGCTGGCCGGGGCGGGGCTCGCCTATGTCGCCGCACTCGGCAATTTCGGCGTCGGCGCGCTGATCGGCATCCCGGCGCGTTTCACGGTGCTGACCGTGGTGATCTGGCAGCGCCTGTCCAGCGGCGGGGCGGCGGCGCTGGAGCAGGCAGCCGCGCTCGCGCTGCTGCTGGCCGTGATGGCCGCCCCGGCGCTGGTGCTGCAGGCGCTGGCGGCGCGGCGCGCGCCGGGCGGCGGGCGGCAGGCCTTCGCGCCCCTGCCGCTCGCGCGCGGGCAGGGCTTCGTGCTGGCGGGCGTGCTTGCCTATCTCTTCGTCGTGCTGGCCGTGCCGCTGCTGGCGCTGCTGGCCGCGGCGCTGGTGCCGGCGATGGGGGTGGAACTCTCGGCCGCCACCGCCACGCCCCGGCATTTCCTGGCCGCCCTGGCGCCAGGGGCGCATACGGCGCCCGCCTTCGGCAATTCGCTGCTGCTCTCCTTCGGCGCGGCGGCGCTGCTGGCGCTGGCGGCGCTGCCGCTCGCGCTCGGGATGCGCGCGCGGGCGCTGCGCGTGGCAACGACAGCGCCGGATTTGGCCTATGCGCTGCCCGGGGCGATCACCGGCGTGGCGGCGATCCTGGTGGTGCTCGCCCTGCCTGGCGGGGGGGCGATCTATGGCACGCTCGGGCTGATCCTGTTTGCCTATCTGATGCGCTTCCAGGCGCTGGCGCTGCGCCCGGTGGCCGCCGCCGCCGCGCGGCTCGACCCCACGCTGGACGACGCGGCGCGCGGCATGGGCGCGGGGCCCTGGCGGCGGCTGTTCCGCGTGCACCTGCCGCCGCTTGCCCCCGCGCTGGCGGCAGGCGGGATCCTGGTGGCGCTGACGGCGGTGAACGAGGTGACGGTCTCCGCCCTGCTCTATGGGCCGGGCACGCAGACGCTGGGCGTGCTGGTCTTCGGCCTGCAGGAGAGCGGGCAATCGCCGCTCGCCGCCGCGGTTTCCTGGCTGGCGCTGCTGCTGATGGCGGGGCTGATGGCGCTCGCCACCCTCGCCGCGCGCCGCCTGCCCGCCGGGACCCTGCCCTGGCGGCCGTGAGTCACGTTGCCAGGCTCCAGAACATCCGCAGCACCGTCAGCCCCAGGAACACCGCGAAGCAGCGCTTGAGCAGCAGCGGCGGGATGGCATGCGCCAGCTTCACGCCCCAGGGCGCGGCGAGCAGGCTGGTGGGCACGATCAGCGCGAAGCCGATCAGATTCACATAGCCCAGGCTGAGCGGCGGCAATTCAGGGTTGCCCCAGCCGCCATAGACGAAGCCGATCGTCGCCGGGATCGAGATGATGATCCCGAAGGCGCTCGCGGTCGCCACCGCGCTGCGGATCGGCGCGCCGAACATGGAGAGGATGGGCACGCCCACCGTGCCGCCGCCAATGCCCATCATCGCGCTGACCGTGCCGATGAAGCCGCCGATGCTGTGGCGGCGCTTGCCGGTGGGGAAGCTCTCCCGCAGCCGCCAATCCACCCCCGTGAAGCCCATGTTGATCGCCACCGCCAGCGCGATCACCGCGAAGACGGCGGTGTGCACGCTGCCCACCACCACTATGCCCAGCAGCGTGCCCAGCAGCACCCCTGCCGTGATCGAGGGCACGAGCGAGGTCAGGAGCGGCACATCCATCGTCCCCTTGGCGAAATGCTTGCGCGCCGACTGGATCGAGGTGGGGATGATGGTGGCGAGCGAGGTGCCCACGGCGAGCTTCATCTGCACGCTCTCCGCGATGCCGAAGAGCGGGAAGATGCTGAACAGCACCGGCACGATCACGATGCCCCCGCCCACGCCAAGCAGCCCCGCGAGCAGGCCGGAGGCGAGCCCCGTTCCGGCCATGGCGGCGGCCAGCCCAAGAAGCCACAAACTGTCAGTCATACCGGGGATGCGCCTCTGACCATGTCGTGCAATGCTGCGGTGCAATACACGCCCAGGCGCAGGATGCCAGCCCAGCATGTCGATCATTGCCGATCCCTGGTTCTGGATCCTCGCCATCCCCGCCGTGCTGCTGAGCGGAATCTCCAAGGCGGGATTCGCCTCCGGGGCGGGGAATTCCATGATGCCGCTGATGTCGCTGGTCATCCCGGCGCCGCAGGCGGCCGGCATCGCGCTCCCGCTGCTCTGCGCAATGGACATCGCCTCGCTGCGGGCCTGGTGGGGGCGATGGAGTGTCGCGGAGCTGAAGGTGATCCTGCCCGGCGGGCTGCTGGGCGTGGCACTCGGCGCGGCGGTGTTCGGGCTGATGTCGGATGCGGCGGTGAAGCTGATGGTGGGCGTGATCGCGCTGGTCTTCCTCGCGCGCAGCCTCTGGCAGGGCCGGCCCGGCCGCGCCACGCCGCCGCCGGCCCCGAGCAGCCGGGCGCGGGGCGGGTTCTGGGGCATGGTCTCGGCCCTGACGAGCACCATCGCCCATGCCGGGGGGCCGCCGCTCGCGGTCTATCTCTACCCGCTGCGGCTGGATCGCGCGGTGCTCGCGGCGACCACCGTGGTGTTCTTCGCCGTGCTGAACTACCTCAAGCTCATTCCCTATTTCCTGCTCGGGCAGCTTTCCCTGCCCAACCTGCTGACATCGCTGCTGCTGCTGCCGCTGGTGCCGCTCGGCGTGCGCATGGGCATCTGGCTGCAGGCGCGGATGAGCGACCGGATCTTCTACCGCCTGATCTATGCCATGCTGGCCGTGACCGGCACGAAGCTGGTCTATGACGGGCTGCGGGGGTTGGCGTGATGGCGGAGAAGATGCTGGGCGTGCTGGGCGGCATGGGACCGCTGGCCTCGGCGCAGTTCATGGCGCGGCTGACCCTGCTCACCCCCGCCCTGCGTGACCAGGACCACCTGCCGGCCGTGCTCTGGTCCGACCCGCGCGTGCCCGACCGCACGGCGGCACGCCTGGGCGGCGGGGCGGACCCGCTGCCGGCGCTGCTGCGCGGACTCCGCGGGCTGGAGGCCGCGGGCTGCGGCGCCATCGCCATCCCTTGCAACACGGCGCATGGCTGGTTCGACGCCATGCAGGCGGCCACGCCCCTGCCGATCCTGCACATCGTCGATGCGGCGGAGGCCGAACTCAGGCGCCTGGGCGTCGCGCCCGGCCCGATCGGGCTGATGGGCACCGCCGCCACCCTGGCGATGGAACTCTACCAGCAGCGCCTGGCCCCGCGCGGCTGGACCTGCCTGACGCCCATGCCGGCCGAGATGGCGGAATTCGTCACCCCCGCCATCGCCCGGGTGAAGGCCAATGACGTGCACGGCGCCTATCCGCCGCTGGCCGAGGTGGCGCGCCGGCTGCACGCGCGCGGCGCGCGGGCGGTGGTGCTGGGCTGCACGGAGATCCCGCTCGGCATCGCCGCCGGCCCCGCGCTGCCCTTCCCGGTCTGCGACACGATCGATGCCCTGGCCCGCGCGGCGCTGGCCTGGGCCGGCTTGCCTCAGACGCCTTCGGGGTCGAACAGGTAGCCCACGCCGCGCACCGTGCGGATCGCCATCGGCCGCGCCGGGTTGCGCTCGACCTTGCGGCGGATGCGCATGACGCGCAGGTCGATGGCGCGGTCGAAGGCCTCGGGCTCGTCCTCGCCCGAGATGCGCTCCAGCAGCCAGTCGCGGTGCAGCGCCTTGTTGGGGTTCTCGGCGAGCAGCTTCAGCAGGGTGAACTCGCCCTCGGTCAGCGTGTCCTCGCGCCCCTCATTGGTCACGAGCAGGCCGCGCTTGAGGTCGAGCACCGCCGCGCCGATGCGCACCCGCCCGGGCGGCAGGGCGGCGGGCGCGGCCGGGGCGGCGGCCGCCCCCGGCTCGGCGCCCGCGCGGCGCATCACGGCGCGGATGCGCGCGAGCAGTTCGCGCGGCTCGAAGGGCTTGATGATGTAGTCGTCGGCGCCCGATTCCAGGCCGAGCACCCGGTCCACCAGGTCGCCCGCGGCGGTCAGCATGATGATGCCCATGGTGGGCGATTGCCCGCGCAGCCAGCGCGCGAGCGCGAAGCCATCCTCCCCGCCCGGCAGCCCGACATCGAGCAGCGCCGCATGGGGCAGGCCCGCGGCGACCGCGGCGCGGCAGGCCGCGCCATTCGCGACGCCCTCCACCGCGAATCCCTGATTGGTCAGGTAGGCGCAGACCGTCTCCCGCTGGAACGGGTCGTCCTCGACCACCAGAAGGTTCGTCTGGTCCCCTGACATGCCCAAGCCACCCTTTCTGCGGGCCGGAGAGTGCCGATGGCCGCGAGTCCCGTCAAACGACATCGCGAAACAGATGAAACAATTCAGCCACGCCGTGAAATACGGAACCATCAGCAACCGTGCATGATGCCGCCATGCTCGCCCTATCTCCGGCGCCCGCCGACCTGGCGCCTGTCGACATCGCTGCCCTGCAGGCGGAGGCGCTGGCCAATCTGGCCGGCCCCTTCGCGCTGTTCGCCGCCGATGGCCGCCTGGTCTCGGCGAATCGCCAGATGGCCCGGCTGCTGCCCGCCGAGGACCCCGCCTTCGGCCCCGGCGCGACCCTGGCCGGGCTGCTCGCCGCGCTCAGCCGCCACGGCGCCGGCCAGAACCAGAGCCTGCCGGACCCGACCAGCTGGATGCCCGGCCCGATGGAGACCGAGCGCGCCGCCACCTGGCGCGGCGCCGATGGCGTGTGGTTCCGCGTGCATCTGCGCCGGATGGAGCGCGGCTTCGTGCTCTCCGGCGCCGAGGTGACGGAGTTCAAGCAGCAGGAGGAAGAGCTCTCCGCCGCGCGCACGACGCTCGAGACGGTGTTCGACCACATGACCGACGGCGTGGTCATGTGGGATGCCGAGATGAAGCTGCAGTTCTTCAACAAGGAGACGCTGCGCGTCGGCGAGTTCCCGCTGCACATGGCCTACAAGGGCGTCGATGTGCGCGAGGTCATGCGCTACCAGGACCGGCGCGGCGAATTCGGCCCGCCCCCGAAGGACGAGGCCGAGCTCGAGGCGCGGGTCGCCTACCGCGCCAACCTGCTGAACCGGCCGGGCGGCGTCTCCTACATCCGCCAGACTCCCTCGGGCATGTGGCTCGAGGTCAAGACCATCCCCGTCGCCGGCGGCGGCACGGTGCTGATGTATCGCGACGTGACCACGCTGAAGCAGCGCGAGCAGGAACTGGCAGCCGCGCGCGCCATGCAGCAGCTCATCCTCGACAGCATGACCGATGGCGTGGTGCTGCTCGACCGCGACCTCACCTTCCTGCTCGGCAACGAGGCCGCGAAGCGCTTCCATGACCTGCCGGAGGAGCTCGCCACCCCCGGCGCCTCGGCGGTGGAGGCCATGCGCTACCGCGTCCGGCGCGGCGAGTTCGGCCCGCCGCCTACGGACGAAGCGGCCTTCGACGCGCTGGTCGACCGCCTGCTGCACATCGCGCGCAACCCCGGCGGGCCGCCGCAGCAGCGCCGCGCGGCCAGCGGCGACTGGATCGAGGCCTCCTCCGTCGCCACGCCCGATGGCGGCACGCTGGTGATCTATCGCGACATCACCGCGCTGAAGCTGCGCGAGGAGGAATTGCAGGCCGCGCGCGCGACGCATGAGCTGGTGCTGGCCAGCATGAATGACGGGCTGATCCTCTGGTCGCCCGATTTGCGCGTGCGTCTCGCCAACCGTCAGCTTGCCGCCTTCTACCTCATCCCCGAATCGCTGAGCCAACCCGGCACGGATGGGCGGGATATTCTGCGCCTGATGATCCGGCGCGGCGATTACGGCCCCCCGCCCGCCGAAGGCGCGGCGCTGGAGGCGATGGTGGAAGCGAAGGCCGCCGCCATCCTCAACCCGACCGAGGAACCCGACATCCGCCGTTCCCCGGCCGGCTTCTGGATGGAGATCACGCGCCAGAAGCTGGCGGATGGTTCCGTGCTCTCCTCCTACCGCAACATCACCCGCCTGCGCGCGCGCGAGGAGGAGCTCGCCATCGCGCGCGACACGGCGAACGAGGTCAGCGCCGTGCTCTCCGCCACCATCGAGCACATGGCGCAGGGGCTGATGGTGCTGGACCCCGACCAGCGCGTGCAGGTGCTGAACCGGCGGGCCCAGGAATTGCTCCGCCTGCCGCCGCACCTCGCCCGCGTCGGGGCGACCCTGGCGGAGATCGCGACCTGGCAGCTCGCCCAGGGCGAATACAACCTCACCCCAGAGGCGCGCGCCCGGGCCGAGGCGGTGGCGCGCGGCGGGCAGATGCAATCCGCGCATTACGAGCGCGAGCGCCCGGACGGCACGGTCATCGAGATCAACGCGGTGCGGATGCCCGATGGGCGCAGCGTGCGCACCTTCACCGACGTCACCGAGCGCCGCCGCCAGCAGGCCGCCCTCGCCGCCGCGCGCGATGCGGAGAAGGCGACGGGCGATGCGCTGAGTGCGACGATCGAGCACATGGCCCAGGGGCTCGTGATGATCGCGCCGGACCGGACCGTGCGCGTCATCAACCGCCGCGCCATCGAATTGCTGAAGCTGCCGCCCGAACTGGCCCACCCGGGCGTGACCTTCGCGGACCTCGTCGCCTTCCAGCACGCCCGCGGCGACTATGAATTCTCCCCCGTGCGCATCGCCGCCGCCGAGCGCGCCATCGCCGGCCTGCCGCTGGAGGAGGAACGCTATGAGCGCCCCCGCCGCGACGGCACGGTGATCGAGGTGCACGCCCGCCACATGGAGGATGGCGGCGCGGTGCGCACCTATTCCGACATCACCGAAAGGAAGCGCCAGGAACAGGCGCTGGCCGCGACGCGCGACGCGGCGGAGGCCGCCAACCGCGCCAAATCCGCCTTCCTCGCCGCGATGAGCCACGAGATCCGCACGCCGATGAACGGCGTTCTGGGCATGATCGAGGTGCTGGAACGCACGCCCCCCGGCCCCGCCCAGGCGCGCTGCGTGGCGGTGATGCGTGAGAGCGCCGGCGCGCTGCTGCGCATCATCGACGACCTGCTCGATTTCTCGAAGATCGAGGCCGGGCGGATGGAGCTGGAATCCCTGCCCTTCTCGCTGCGCGGGCTGGTCGAGGGCGCGGTGGACACGCTGGCGGTGGAGGCCAAGCGCAAGGGCCTGCTGCTCTTCGCCGACCCGCTCGGCCCGCCCGGCCCGACTTCGCCGGACATGCTGGCGGGCGACCCGGTGCGGGTGCGCCAGATCCTGTTCAACCTGGTCGGCAACGCCATCAAGTTCACCGATATCGGCTTCGTGCGCCTGCGCGCCTCCGCCAGCCGCGAGGGCGATGCGGTGGTCGTGACGCTGATGGTCGAGGATAGCGGCGTGGGTATGACCGAGGAGCAGCTCGGTAAGCTCTTCCAGCCCTTCGTGCAGGCCGATACCTCCACGACGCGGCGCTTCGGCGGCACGGGGCTGGGCCTGTCCATCGTGCGGCGCCTCGCGCAGCTCATGGGCGGCGATGTGGGCGTGGAGAGCACGCCCGGCCGCGGCAGCCGCTTCACCGTCACGCTGCGCCTCGCCGCCGCCGAGCACCAGGAAGCGCTGCCGCCCACCCCGATGACGGTGCTGGCCGCCCCGGCCGAGGGCGAGGCCGCGCCGCGCCTGCTGGTGGTGGACGACCACCCGGTGAATCGCGAGGTGCTCGCCCGCCAGCTCGAACTGCTCGGCTGCACCGCCGAGATGGCGGAGGATGGCGCCCAGGCGCTGGCGCTGTGGCGCACGGGCCGGCACCGCGTGGCGCTGGTGGATCTGCACATGCCGGTGATGGATGGGCTCGACCTCGCCCGCGCCATCAGGCGGGAGGAAGCCGCCACGCCCGGCGCGCCGCGCACGGCCCTGATCGCGGTGACGGCCAATGCGCTGAAGGGCGAGGATGAGCGCTGCTATGCGGCGGGGATGGATGCCTTCCTGCCCAAGCCGCTGGCGCTGGAATCGCTGGCCCGCACGCTCGGCCGCTTCCTGCCGCGCGAGGCCGCCCCCGGCGAGGCGCCGGCGGCCCCCGCCGAGACCGCGGCGCTGTTCGACCCGGAGACGCTGCGCCAATTGTTCGGCGCCGACCCGGCGCGGCTCTCAGGCCTGCTGCGCAGCTTCCGTGAGGGGCTGCAGCGCGATTCGGAGGCCGTGGCCACAGCCCTATCGGTGGGCGACCTTGCGGCGGCGGCGGCGGCGGCGCATCGGCTGAAGGGGGCGGCGCGCATGGCCGGCGCCCGGCCGCTCGCTGATCTGCTCGCCCGCGTCGAGACGGCGGCGCGCGGGGGTGGCTTCGAGGAAGCGGCGCGCGTGGCCGCCGACCTGCCGGCGCTGTCGGAAAAGACGCTCGCCGCCGTCCAGGCGGCGGGCTGAGCGGTCAGTCGCAGGCGCAGCCGGGCGCGGGGCTGCGCTCGGCACGGACCACATGGTGGTCGATCCACTCCGCCACCAGGCGCCGAGCCTCATCCACCGAGGCCTCGGGGTGGTGGATCCGGTAGAGCGTGGTGCAGGCGGTGAAGGCCGGCAGATCCGCGCTGCCGCCCTCCCGCAACTCGCGATAGGCCGTGACCACGGCGCGCTCGCAACGGCGGGCGATGTGGCTGTAATCGCGACCCATGCTGTGCCGACCTCCTCGGGGATGCGTCAGTTGAGAACCGTTCTCATCTGACGCCCTGTTATACGCTGCGCCCCCTGCCCGCTTCAAGAGCGCGCGGCGGGTCAGCCCCGCGCCACGGCCTCGGCGATGGCGCGGCCCACATCCTCGGTGCCGGCATTGCCGCCCATGTCGCGGGTGCGCGGCCCGCCCTCGGCCAGCAGGCGCTCGATGGCGTCGGTGATGGCATCGGCCGCGGCCTTCTCGCCCAGATGCTCGAGCATCATCGCCCCCGACCAGATCTGGCCGATCGGGTTGCAGATGAACTTCCCCGCGATGTCGGGCGCCGAGCCATGCACCGGCTCGAACATCGAGGGCGCGGTCTTCTCGGGGTTGATGTTGGCACTCGCCGCGATGCCGATGGAACCCGCCACGGCCGGGCCGAGGTCGGAGAGGATGTCGCCGAACAGGTTGGAGCCCACCACGACGTCGAACCAGTCCGGGTGCTGCACGAAATGCGCGCAGAGGATGTCGATGTGGAACTGGTCGGTCGTGACCTCGGGATAGGACTTCGCCATCGCCGCGAAACGCTCGTCCCAATAGGGCATGGTGAAGGTGATGCCATTGGACTTGGTGGCACTCGTCAGCTTCCGGCGCGGGCGCGTCATCGCCAGGTCGAAGGCGTATTTCAGGATCCGGTCGGTGCCGATGCGCGTCAGGATCGATTGCTGGGAGACGAATTCGCGGTCCGTGCCCTCGAACATGCGCCCGCCGACGGAGCTGTACTCGCCCTCCGTGTTCTCGCGCACGACGTAGAAATCGATCTCGGCCGGGGTGCGGTTGGCGAGCGGCGTGCGCGCACCAGGCAGCAGCTTGCAGGGGCGAAGGTTCACATACTGGTCGAAGCCGCGCCGGATCGGGATCAGCAGGCCCCAGAGCGAGACATGGTCCGGCACGCCGGGCCAGCCCACGGCACCCAGGAAGACGCTGTCCGAGCGGCGAAGCTGGTCGAGCCCATCCTCGGGCATCATCCGCCCGGTCCGGGCATAGGTCTCGCAGGACCAGTCGTAATGGGTGAGTTCGAGGTCGAAGCCGAAGCGCCGCGCGGCGGCATCCAGCACGCGCAACCCTTCGGGTACGGTTTCCTTGCCGATGCCATCGCCGGGCAGGACGGCGATGCGGTGCTTGCGGGTCATGGGGCGTTCCTCTGTGGCGTGGGCCGCAGAGTGCCTTGCCCGCCTTCAGGCGGGAAGCCGGCCGGGGGGTGGAAAGCGCCCCCGGCCGGTATCCGTCAGCGCGGCGCGGCGGGCTGGCGCAGCGGCGCGGGCATGCTCTCGCGGAAGAAGCGGAAGAACTCGCTGTCCGGGGAGAGCAGCAGGCGGGTCTCGCCCCCCTCGCCGAAGGCCTCGCGATAGGCCTGCATGGTGCGCCAGAACTGGAAGAAGTCCGGGTCGCGCTGGAAGGCATCGGCGAAGATGCGGATCGCCTCCTGCTCGCCCTGGCCGCGCAGGATGTCGGCCTGGGCCTGGGCCTCGGCGATCAGCACGGTGCGTTCGCGGTCGGCACCGGCGCGCACGCGCGCGGCGACTTCCGCACCCTCGGCGCGGGCCTCGCGCGCCACGCGCTCACGCTCGGACTGCATCCGGTTGAGGATGGCCTGCGTGTTCTCATCCGGCAGGTCGGCGCGGCGGATGCGTACATCCGTCACCTCGATGCCGAAGCGCCGCGCCTCCTCGTTCACCTGCCGGCGGATCTCGGCCATGATTCGCGTGCGGTCCGTGGAGAGCACGGAGAGCAGCGGCTCATTGCCCAGCACGCGGCGGAGCGAGGAGGTGACGATGGAGTTCAGCCGCGCGCGGATGCCCGCCTCGCTCGCGCCCGCCGTCTGGAAGAACAGCAGCGGGTCGGTGATGCGGTAGCGGGTGAAGCTGTCCACGATCAGCCGGCGCTGGTCGCCGAGAATCACTTCCTCGCCCGGCGCGTCATAGTCGAGCAGGCGGCGGTCGAAGGTGATGACGGACTGGATGAAGGGCACCTTCACCTGCAGCCCCGGATCCCGCACCACGCGAATCGGCTGGCCGAACTGCGTGATCAGCACCTGCTGCGTCTGGTGCACGGTGAAGAGGGAGGAGGAGGCGATGACAAGGCCGACCGCCACCACCATCAGCGCAATCAGGGCGCGGTTCATCGAACGATCCCCTGCGGGCGGGTGGGTGCGAAATTGCTGGCCGGCGGCGGGGCCTGCGGCGCGGGCAAGGGGCGCACCGCCTGCGTGGCCGCGGCGGCCGGGCCGCGTGCGGCGTCGTTGAGGTTGAGCAGCGGGATCACGCCCTGCAGCCGGTCATCGACGATGACCTTCGGGTTGCGACGGAGGATTTCCTCCATCGTCTCGATGTAGAGGCGCCGGATCGTGACATCCTGCGCCGCCTGATAGGCGGTGAGCACCGAGACGAAGCGCTGCGCCTCACCGGTGGCGCGCGCCGTCTGGCTTTCGCGGAAGCCCTGCGCTTCCTGCACCATGCGCTCGGCCTCGCCGCGCGCGCGGGGGATGATGTCGTTGCGGTAGCTCTCGGCCTCGTTGCGGGCGCGCTCGCGGTCGGCATTGGCGCGCTGCACGTCGCGGAAGGCATCCACGACGGTTGCCGGCGGGTCCACCTTCTGCAGCTGCACCTGCGCGATCTCGATGCCCGCGCGGTACTGGTCCATGATGCCCTGCAGGCCGGTGCGCACATCCTGCTCGATCTGCGCGCGCGCCTCGGTGAGCGCGGGCTGGATCGGCGTGCGGCCGATGATCTCGCGCATCACGCTCTCGGCGGCGGATTTCACCGTCTGCTCGGGGTTGCGCGTGTTGAACAGGAACTCCCCGGCATCGCGGATGCGCCAGAAGACGGCGAAGTCGATGTCGATGATGTTCTCGTCGCCGGTCAGCATCAGGCTTTCGGCCAGCACATCGCGCGAGGCGACGACACGCTGGTTCTGCCCCGGATCGGCGGCGCCGACGAAGCCGACATCGACGCGGTTGATGCGCGTCACGCGCGGCGTGGTCACCGTCTCGATCGGCCAGGGGATGTGGTAGTTCAGGCCGGGCGGCGCCGTGCGGTCGAAGGCGCCGAAGCGCATCACCACGCCCTGCTCATCCGGGTTCACGCGGTAGAAGCCCGAAGCCGCCCAGACGCCCACCAGCACGAGGCCAATGAGGGCCAAGCCCTTGCCGCCCGCGCCGCGCGGCAGGTAGCGCCGCACCGCATCCTGCGCCTGGCGGATCATGTCATCGATATCGGGCGGCCCGCCGCGTCCACCGCCGCCACCGCCACCGCCCTGGCCACCACCGGATGGCGGCTGCGGCGACCCCCAGGGCCCACCCGGACGGGGATTACCCCATGGGCTCGGACCGCCGCTGTTGTTCCACGCCATCGGGCTGAAGGCCTCCTTGAATTCGTTCTGGTCCTTTGCCACGCCTTCTCCCGTTCGGGGAGGGGTGCAGCGCGCGTCGCAAACCGCCATATGAGCGTTCTGTCACGCGGTTGCGGCCGATGTCGGGGCCACAAGGGGATATTTCAAGCGATGAGCGAGAAGCTGGAACAGGCGGTGCGGGCCGCGCTGCAAGGGGTGCGCGACCCGGCCACGGGCCGCGATGTGGTCAGCGCCGGCATGGTGGAGGGCCTCACGGTCAAGGCTGGCATGGTGCAATTCGCCCTGCAGGTGCCGCGTGAGCGGGCGCGGGAGAGCGAATCGCTGCGCGCGGCGGCCGAGCGCGCGGCCGGCGCGGTGCCGGGCGTGCTCTCCGCCACCGTGGTGCTGACCGCGCATAACCCGGCCGCGCCCCCGCAAGCCAAGGCTGAGCCCGCCAGGAAGGGCCCGCCCGGCCAGGGGCCGATGCTGCTGCCCGACGTGACCTCCATCGTCGCCGTCGCTTCCGGCAAGGGCGGCGTCGGGAAATCCACCACCGCGGTGAACCTCGCCGTGGCGCTGGCGATGCAGGGGCTGAAGGTCGGGCTGCTCGATGCCGACATCTACGGCCCCTCCCTGCCCCAGATGCTGGGCACCAAGGAACGCCCGCGCGCCGATGGCCAGCGCATCCAGCCGCTGACCCGCTGGGGGCTCAAGGCCATGTCCATCGGCTTCCTGGTCGAGGAAGAGACGCCGATGATCTGGCGCGGGCCGATGGTGATGGGCGCGCTGGAGCAGCTGATGGGCCAGGTCGAGTGGGGCAGCCTCGACATCATGATCGTGGACATGCCGCCGGGCACGGGCGATGCGCAGCTGACCATGAGCCAGCGCGTGCCGCTCGCGGGCGCGGTCATCGTCTCCACGCCGCAGGATGTGGCGCTGCTGGATGTGCGGCGCGGGGTGAAGATGTTCGAGCGCGTCGGCGTGCCCGTGCTCGGCCTGATCGAGAATATGAGCTTCTTCTGCTGCCCCAATTGCGGCCACCGCACCGACATCTTCGGCCATGGCGGGGCGGAGGCCGATGCGGCGCGGCTCGGCGTGGAGTTCCTCGGCGCGCTGCCGCTCAAGCTGGCGATTCGCGAGCTGGCCGATGCCGGCACCCCCATCGTCGCCGCCCTGCCCGAGAGCGAGGAGGCCGCGATCTACCAGAAGATCGCCACCAGCCTGCGCGGCAAGCTCGCCGAACGGGCGGCGGCGGGGCCGAAGATCGTTATCGAGTGAGCAGGAAGGCCGCCGTCTCCGCCTTATCGGGGTAGGAGGGGGCGGCGCCCGGCCGCGTGCAGGCCAGCGCCGCCGCCGCCGCGGCGCGGCGCAGCGCGGCGGGCAGGTCCATCCCGCGATCCAGCGCACCGGCCAGCACGCCGCACCAGCAATCGCCCGCGCCGGTCGTATCCACCGCCGTGACCGCGAAGGCCGGCGCGGCGACAAGCCCCGTGGCGGTGGCGACCACCGCCCCCGCCTCCCCCATCGTCACCGCCACATCGACGCCGAGCGCGCCGCGCAGCGCCCCCGCCGCCGCCGCCACGCCGAGACGATCCGCGAGGACCCCCGCCTCATGCTCATTCACCACCAGCAGGTCGAGCGCACGCAGCGCCTCCGGCGGCAAGTCGCCCGGCGGGGCGAGGTTGAGGATCACCCGCGCCCCGCGCGCCCGGGCGCGGTGGATCAGCGCGGCGATCTCGGCAGGCGGGACCTCCATCTGCAGCAGCAGCGTGGTGCCGGGATGCAGCGCCGCGTCCTCCACCTGCGCGGCGCGGGCCTCGGCATTCGCCCCGGGCGCCACGGCGATCTGGTTGCGCCCCGCGGCATCGACGCAGATGGCAGCCGAGCCGGTGGGCTGCTCCACCTCGATCACGCGGGAGAGATCGACCTCGGCCTCGCGCAGCGCCTCGGTCGCGATGGCTGCGAGGGCGTCGCGGCCGATGCAGCCGGCGAAGGCGACCTCCGCCCCGTCGCGCGCCGCCGCCACGGCCTGATTGGCCCCCTTGCCGCCGGGCAGCGCGCGCATCCCCTGCCCCAGCACCGTCTCGCCCGGGCCGGGCAGCGCGGGGACGGCGAAGACGAGGTCGGCATTGGCCGAGCCGAAGACGAGCACGGTCATGGCGCGGGAGGCGCGAACATGTCGCCGCGCCGGGCGCGGGCGTAGAGCGCCTCGATCAGCGCGTCGAATTCGGGGGCGACGGCGCGGGCGCGGTCCATGCGGCCGCGGGTGCGCGCCTCGGCCACGCCCTGCGCCTTCCAATGCCCGCCGCTGAGGATGCCCTGGAGGAAGCCCTGGGCGCGGTCGCAGGCCATGGCGAAGCGCGCCTCGGGCGTCTCGCCGGCCTCGAATTCCTCCCACAAGGCGCGCAGCCTGGCGCCGAGATCGGGCGGCAGGGCGCCGAAGACGATGTCGGCGGCGGCCTGCTCGCGCGCCGCCTGGGTCAGCACATGCGCCTCGTCATAGGCGAAGGTGTCGCCGGCTTCGATCTCGACCAGGTCGTGCACGGCGATCATGGCCAGCACATGCGCGAGGTCCGGCTTCTCGGCCACCTCGCCCTGCAACAGCAGCGCGACGAGGGCGACGTTCCAGCAATGCTCGGCGGAATTCTCCTGCCGGCCGGTGCCGTCCGGGCCACGGGTGATGCCGCGCCGCTCGATATGCTTCAGCCGGTCGGCCAGGGCCAGGAAATCGATCATCGACTCGATGCGCGCGGGGTCCATCCGCCCTCCCTATTTCGCGGTCCAGCGGCCGAGCAGGAAGCCGAACAGCACCGCCCCGCCAAGCAGGGCGACGACCTCCCCGAACAGGGCATGGGCCAGCGGCAGGCCGATGGTGACGAGCACCACCAGCAGGGCGACCTTCCACCAGCGCTCGAGCCAGGCGAAGCGCGGGCCGGACTTGCCGCGCGCCTTGGTGCCGCGCTTGGCGGTCGCGCTAGACGGCACGCCCCAGCGTCTCCATCAATTCGCGCCATTCGCGCTTGGACAGGCCCGAGCCCTCCTGCGTCACGGCCTCGCCCGCCAGCATCCGCCGCACGATGCCGAGCATCTGGGCGGAGAGGGTGACCGCGCCCAGGCGATAGTCGCGGAAGGCGGCATAGGCGGCGGGCACCCAGGCCTCGACGGTCCTGAGCATGGCCTCGGCATAGACGCGGATCTCATATTGCGCGTGAGAGTCGGCACGCAACGATAGGAAATGAAACAGATTGTGGAGGTCGGTCTTCCAGTACCACTGGGTATAGGCGTTGAGCGTCAGGTTCATCCGCGCCAGTTCGCGCGCCAGGCCCGCACGGGTGGGGTCGGCGGGGTTGCCCTGCTCGTCCTCGTTCAACATCTCGACATAATGGTCGTAGTTGCGCGTCGCATCCTCGCGCAGCAGGTCGAGCACGCGCGCGGCCTCCGCACCTTCCAGGATGGTGCCGCGGCCCTGGCGGTTCATGGCGGATTGCGCCGCGAGGTTCTCGGGCGCGGGGATGTAGAATTCGCGGTCGAGGATCGAGTAGCGGGCCGAATACTCGTTCACATTGGCCGTGCGGTGGCGGATCCATTGCCGCGCGACGAAGATCGGCAGCTTCACGTGATACTTGATCTCGCACATCTCGAAGGGGGTCGAGTGGCGGTGGCGCATCAGGTAGCGGATCAGGCCGCGATCCTCATTCGCCGCGCGCGTGCCGCGGCCGTAAGAGACGCGCGCCGCCTGCACGATGGCGGCGTCATCGCCCATATAGTCCACCACGCGCACGAAGCCATGGTCGAGAACGGGCAGCGCCTCGAAGAGCATCGCCTCCAGCGCCGGCACGCTGGGGCGGCGCGTGCGGCCTTCGGCGGCGCGCGCGGCCTCGATCTCCTGCTGCTGCTCCGGCGTCAGAGCCATGTTCCTGCGAGTCCCCGGCGGTGGAAGGCCGGCGGTCTTACCGCGCAGCGGCACGAAAGGGCAGCCCCCTCGCAATGCCGGCCCCGATCGCCTATATCTCCGGCTGCCGGCTTGCCGGCTATGGCGATAAACACGACCTGGAATAAGCGTTGCGGACCCGGGGGCAGTGCCCGGCGCCTCCACCAACCTCTGAACGGGGTGTCATGGGGGCGAAACAGGCTCGACGTGCGTAGTAAAGGGGTCGCTTTTGCCCGGCATTGTACCGCCGTTATCGGGCTAATCTCTAAGTGCGAACGATAACAGCCGCGAGGCTGTCGCACTCGCTGCCTGAATAAGGTAAGCGCGGTTCGGGGGGCACCGGGCAACAGAAGCCCCCTACTTTCCCGGATCGGCCCGGAACCCTATTGTCCCGCCGAGCAGGGGTAGACCGCATGAGCGACGACGCCGGCCCGGCCCAAGGGCAGATCCCGTATGAACGCTGGACCGACGAGGCCCTCTACGAGGTCGTGGCCCGCGCGCTCGACCTGGCGGCGACCGAAGGCCTGCCGGGCGAGCACCACTACTACCTGAACTTCCGCACCGACCATCCGGGCACCAAGGTGCCGGGGCATCTCAAGGCGCGCTACCCGCAGGAGATGACGATCGTGCTGCAACACCAGTTCGAGGCGCTGACTGTGAACCGCGCGGCGCGGCACTTCTCGGTGCGGCTGCATTTCGGCGGCGTGCCCTCGACCCTGGTGATTCCCTTCGGCGCGCTGACCGGCTTCGCCGACCCCTCCGTGCGCTTCGGCCTGCGCTTCCAGCCCTCGATGACGGAGCCCGAGGCCCCGGCACCCGCCGCGGTCGAGGAGAAGCCCGCCAAGGCCCTGGCCCCGGAGGCGCCTGCCGCCGAGGCCCAGGCCCCCGAGGCGCCTGCCCAGGTCGTCAGCCTCGACGCCTTCCGCCGCCGCCCCGCGCGGGACTGACCCGCCGTGACACCCGACCGGCGGCCCCGCGCCGCCTGAAGAGACCACCATGACAGCGCCCCTCGCCAAGACCGCCGCCCGCCCCGAGAATTTCCGCTACAGCCCGATGTTCCCGCTGGGCGAGGACACCACGCCCTGGCGCAAGCTCGACATCGCCGGTGTCAGCACCGCCACCTGCGACGGCCAGACCGTGCTGAAGATCAAGCCCGAGGCGCTGGAGCAGCTTGCCTTCATCGCCTGCAAGGAGGTCTCACACCTGCTGCGCCCGGCGCATCTGCAGCAGCTCGCCAACATCCTCAAGGACCCCGAGGCGAGTGCGAATGACCGCTTCGTGGCCCTCGATCTGCTGAAGAACGCCTCCATCGCCGCGGGCGGCGTGCTGCCCATGTGCCAGGACACCGGCACCGCCATCGTCTTCGGCAAGAAGGGCCAGCGCGTCTGGATCGAGGGCGATGAGGAAGAGGCGCTGAGCTACGGCGTGCATCGCACCTATACCGAGACCAACCTGCGCTATTCGCAGATGGCGCCGCTCTCGATGTGGGACGAGGTGAACACCGGCAACAATTTGCCGGTCGAGTTCACCATCCTCGCCAATCCGGGCGAGCACCATGCCGATGAGCTGCATCTGATGTTCGTGCTCAAGGGCGGGGGTTCGGCCAACAAGACCTTCCTCTACCAGCAGACGCGCGCCGTGCTCAGCCCGGCCAAGCTGCTCGCCTTCCTCGAGGACAAGGTGAAGTCGCTCGGCACCTCCGCCTGCCCGCCCTATCACCTGGCGGTGGTGATCGGCGGGACGAGCGCCGAGGCCACGCTCAAGACCGTGAAGCTCGCCTCCACCAAATGGCTCGACAGCCTGCCGACCGAGGGATCGAAGGCCGGCCACGCTTTCCGCGACCTCGCCTTCGAGCGCGAGGTGCACAAGCTGACCCAGAATCTGGGCATCGGCGCGCAGTTCGGCGGCAAGTATTTCTGCCACGATGTCCGGGTCGTGCGCCTGCCGCGACATGGCGCCTCGCTCCCCATCGGCATCGGCGTGTCATGCAGCGCGGATCGCCAGATCAAGGCGAAGATCACGCCCGAGGGCATCTTCCTCGAGCAGCTCGAGCACGACCCGGCGCATTACCTGCCCGAGGCGACGGATGAGATCCTCGGCGGCGACGTGGTGAAGATCGACCTCAACCAGCCGATGAGCGCGATCCGCGCGACGCTGTCGAAATACCCGGTCAAGACGCGCGTCTCCCTGACCGGCACGGTGGTGGTCGCGCGCGACATCGCCCATGCCAAGCTGCAGGAGCGGCTCGACCGCGGTGAGGGCCTGCCCGACTACATCAAGAACCACCCGGTCTATTACGCCGGCCCCGCCAAGACCCCCACGGGCTATGCCACGGGCAGCTTTGGCCCGACCACGGCCGGGCGCATGGACAGCTATGTCGAGGCCTTCCAGAAGGCCGGTGGCTCCTTGGTGATGCTCGCCAAGGGCAACCGCAGCAAGGCGGTGCTGAACGCCTGCAAGACCTATGGCGGCTTCTACCTCGGCTCCGTCGGCGGCCCGGCCGCGCGGCTCGCGCAGGACTGCATCAAGAAGGTCGAGGTGCTGGAATACCCCGAACTCGGCATGGAGGCGGTCTGGCGGATCGAGGTCGAGGACTTCCCCGCCTTCATCGTCGTCGATGACAAGGGCAACGACTTCTACGAGGGGCTGGAATAGGCCCCCAACGGCCGCTTCCAGCGGCGCGTTGGTCTTTTTTGGCGCCCTCAAGCGCCGGGCGCGGCCATCCGGCCGCTTGGCTCGCCGCATAGGCGGCGGGCCGCATTCGCGGCCTCGGACCGCAGAGCGGTCCGCCTTGAACTACCGGGGCCGGATCTGGATCGCCTGCACTTCCTCATCCGCCCGCGCGTTGAAGCTCAGCGCCGCGGTGCCGGCATTGACCGAGCGCAGGATGCCAACGCCGATGATGATCGCATCATCGGTCATGTGCCGCACGAGATCCGCCAGCATGCGCGCCCGCGCCGTGTCGTCCATCGTGCCGCGCGCCTGCTGGATCAGCGCATCCGTCTCCGGCGTGCCCGCCCCCGTGAAGTTCAGCGCGCCCAGGCCCTGCACGACGCCCACGCGGTGCAGCTGCGAGCCCACCTGGTAGGAGGTCTCGCCGGTCAGCGAGCCGAAGACGGTGACGAAGACGCCGTAGTCGCGCCGGTTGCGGCGTGGCAGGAAGGTCGCCTGGGGCACCACCTCGACCGTCGTGCGGATGCCGATGCGCGTCCAGGCGGCGGCGATGGCCTGGCAGACGCGCGGCGTCCGATTGGGCGAGCAGAAGAGGTTCAGCCCGAAGCCCTGCCCCCAGCCGGCCTCGGCCAGCAGGGCGCGCGCGCCCTCGATGTTCTGCGCCGGCACGGGGCGGTCGGCGATGGCGCCGAAGATGAAGGGCGGCACGGCCTGGTCGGTGGGATCGGCGAAGCCTTCCAGGATCTGCCGCGCGATGCCCTCCCGGTTCAGCGCCATCGACATGGCCCGGCGCACGCGCACATCCTTCATCGGGTTGCGCCCGCCGGCCTCGATGCCCGGCGCGTTGTCACGCTCGACATCGGGATAGATGTTGATGGCGTAGATGGAGGGCCCGGCGAAGAGCGCGAAGCGGCGATCGCCCTGGATGCGGCCGGTATCCTGCAGCGGCACATTGTTGATGAAGTCCACATCCCCGGCGAGCAGGGCGGCCACGCGCGCGGCATCCTGCGGGATGGGGGTGAAGCTCACGCTCTCCCACGGCACGGCGCCCCCCCACCAGTTCTCGTTCCGCCGCAGCACCAGCGGCGCATTGGTGGACCAGGAGCCGAGGCGGAAGGGCCCGGTGCCGATCGCGGCCTCGCCCGTGTTGAAGGGCCCGTTGCCCATCCCCGCGACGGAGGCCGGCACGATGAAGATCTGCGTGAGGTTGGTCGGCAGGTTCGGCGCCGGCCCATTGGTGCGGATGCGGAAGGTGAGGTCATCCACCACCTCCACCCCCGTCACGCCGGCGAGGTAGATCGTGTACGGATTGGGATTGCCGGGCACGTTGGGCACGCGATGGAAACTCGCGGCCACATCGGCCGAGGTCAGCGCCGCGCCATTGTGGAAGCGCACGCCCGGGCGCAGCTTGAATTCCCAGGTCGAGTCATCGACCACGCGCCAGGATTCCGCGAGGCCCGGGCGCAGCGCCATGCTCTCATCGCGCATCACCAGCGTGTCGTAGATGTTGCGCAGCGCGCCGGTGTTGGAGAGGTTCAGCAGCCAGTGCGGATCGAGCGTGGAGGGCGGCGCCTGCATGCCCACCCGCAGATGCTGCGCCATCGCGGGTGCGGAGAGCAGCAGCGAGGCGCCGAGGGCGAAGCGCGCGAGAAGGCTCATCGGGCAATTTCCTTGTGCCGGACCACGGTGCAGGCCACCCATGTTGCCAGCTTCGGGCGCCCCGTCCACAGGCTTGTCGCCGATCCGCGCAAAAGAGAGCCCTTCCGGCCGTCCCGCGCCTGCGATATGGCTGCCGCGCCCACCCCCGCCAAGGAACCCTTCGCCGCATGGCCCGCCAGCGCATCTCCTCCGGCAGCACCTTCGAGGACCAGATCGGCTATGCGCGCGCGGTCGTCGATGGCGAGTGGATCTTCGTCTCCGGCACCACCGGCTATGATTACGCCACCATGTCGATCGCCACCGACGTGGCAGCGCAATGCGAGCAGGCCTTCCGCAACATCGAGGCGGCGCTGAAGCAGGGCGGCGGGCGGATGGATGACGTGGTGCGCGTCACCTACATCCTGCCGCGGCGGGAGGATTGGCCGGCCTGCTGGCCCGTGGTGAAGAAGTGGCTCGGCCGCGCGCGGCCCGCCGCCACCATGCTCGTCGCCGGGCTGCAGAGCGTCGACATGCTCATCGAAATCGAAGTGACGGCGCGCATGCGCCGGCGCGAAGGGGAAAAGTAGCGCCATGCGGTTCGTCGTCGATCGCCTCGACCACCTCGTCATCACCTGCCGCGATGTCGAGACCTCGGCCGGCTGGTACCAGCGCGTGCTCGGCATGGAGCGCGAGGAATTCGGCGAGGCCCGCCGCACCGCGCTGAAATTCGGCGGCCAGAAGATCAACCTCCGCCCGCGCGAGGCGACGCAGGAGGCCTGGTTCTCCTCCGTGGTGGCGGAACCCGGCACGCAGGATCTGTGCTTCGTCGTGACCGTCGCGGCCGAGGACATCGTCGAGCATCTGCGCGGGTGCGGCGTGAGCGTCGAGCTCGGCCCGGTCACCAAGCAGGGCGCGCTCGGGCCCATCACCTCCGTCTATTGCCGCGACCCGGACGGCAATTTGATCGAGGTGGCGACCTATGGCGACCGCTTCGGCCAGTAGGGACACCACGCCGCGGCACCTGCGCAAGCGGTCCTTCCGCCTCGCGGGGCACCGCACCTCCGTGGCGCTGGAGCCCGAATTCTGGGCGGCGCTGGAAGCCCATGCGGCACGCGAGGGAAGCAGCCTCGCCGCCCTGGTCGAGGCGGTGGACAGTGCCCGCACCGACCCGACCGCGCCACTGGCCAGCGCGCTCCGGGTCTTCGCGCTCAGGAATCGGTAGCGGAGGCCCGGAAGGGCAGCGCGATCCAGGCGCGGGCGCGAAGGGCGCCGCGCCGCGTCAGCACGCGCAGGCGCACGAAGCGGTAGAGCGGGCCCTCATAGCGGTGCAGCGCGCGCACCGCCGTGGCGTCGAGGCGCAGCACCAGCCCCCTCACCTCGCCCCTCATCACCCCCTGGGCGCGGATCAGCGTGGGATAAGGCGCGGCGCGCAGCCGCACCCGGCGATAGCCCGGCAGGCGCGCGGGGATGGCGCGGCGGTGCAGCCCGCGCCGCCCCGCCATGCGCGCCAGCACGCCCGGATCGCGGAGCGTGCCATAGACGAAGACTGGCTCAGTGCCCGGCATTCGCCCCGCTGAAATCCGGCGCGGCGAGGCCCGAGGCCTGCAATTGCCGGGCGATATCGGCCTTCAGCCGCTCGAGCCCCGCCTCGCTGCTCGCCTCCGCGCGCGCCACCAGCACCGCCTGGGTGTTGGAGGAGCGCAGCAGCCACCAGCCATCCTCGGTCAGCACGCGCACGCCATCCACATCGTCCACGCGCGCACCCTCGGCCGCGAGGCGCGCCTTCACCTCGGCCACGACCTCGAACTTGCGGGTATCGGCGCAGTCGAAGCGCAGCTCGGGCGTGTTGATCACCTGCGGCAGGGCGGCGCGCACTTCGGAGAGCTTCTGGCTCATCCGCGCGACGATGCCGAGCAGCCGGACGGCGGAATAGGGCGCGTCGTCGAAGCCGTACCATTTGTCGGCGAAGAAGATGTGGCCCGACATCTCGCCGGCCAACGGGCTGCCGGTCTCGGCCATCTTGGCCTTGATCAGGCTGTGCCCGGTCTTCCACATCAGCGGCGCACCACCGGCCTTCGCCACCTCATCGAACAGCACCTGGCTCGCCTTCACATCGGCGATGATGGTGGCACCCGGGCGCGCCTTCAGCACGTCACGCGCCAGCACCACCAGCAACTGGTCGCCGAAGAGCATGTGGCCTTCATTGTCCACCACGCCGATGCGGTCCGCATCGCCATCGAAGGCGATGCCGAGATCAGCCCCTTGCTTCGCCACCTCGGCGATCAGCTGCTCGAGGTTCTTGGGCACGGTCGGGTCGGGGTGATGGGCGGGGAAATTGCCGTCGATCGTGCCGTTGATGACGTAGTGCTGGCCCGGCAGCTTCGCCGCGAGGCGCTTCGTGATCTCGCCGCCCGAGCCATTGCCCGGATCCCAGACCACCTTCAGCGCGCGGTCGCCACCATCCCAATCGGCGAGCATGCGCGTGATGTAGTCTTCCGAGACATCGACGGCGCGATCCGTGCCCACCGCATTCGGCACCACATCGCCGGTCGCGGCCATGCGGCCGATCTGCTGGATCTGCGGGCCGAAGAAGGGCTTCTTGCCCAGCATCATCTTGAAGCCGTTGTAGTTCGGCGGGTTGTGGCTGCCGGTCACCATCACCGCGCCATCGGCCGCCAGCGCATAGGAGGCGAAGTAGAGCATCGGCGTCGGCCCGCAGCCGATGCGCAGCACCTCAAGCCCGCAGGCGCGCAAGCCCGCGACAAGCTGGGCCTCCAGCTCGGGCGAGGACAGACGCCCATCATAGCCCACCGCCACCTTGTGCCCGCCGCCGCGCACGACGATGGAGCCGAAGCAGCGGCCGATGGCGAAGGCGTCTTCCGGATGCAACGTCTGCCCGACGATGCCGCGGATGTCGTATTCGCGCAGCGAGGTCGGGTCGAAGCGGTGGTGGAAGGCGGTCATGCGGCGTCACTTTCCCTAGCATCGATTGACGGGCAACACGCCGGCGGCCCGCAAGGCGGGACGAGCGGCCGAATGGCCGGCGCGGCAAGTGCCGCGAAGCCAAGCGGCGCGGAGGCGCCGCGCCCGGCGTTTGAGGGGCATCGATGCTCCGGCATCGATGCGCAAATCAAGAATACTTCTTCAGGATCGACTGCATCGCCGGCGCCATGTCCGGGCGCGCGAGCGCGAAGGCGACCTGCGCCTCCAGATAGCCGGCCTTGTCGCCGCAATCGAAACGGCGGCCCTCATAGCGCACGCCGTGGAAGGGCTGGTGGCCGATCAGCTTCGCCATGCTGTCGGTGAGCTGGATCTCGTTGCCCGCGCCGCGCTCCATCTTCGACAGATGCGCGATCACCTCGGGCATCAGCACGTAGCGGCCGATGACGGTGAGGTTGGAGGGCGCTTCCTCCTGCTTCGGCTTCTCGACCAGGCCCTTCACCTCCACCAGGTTGCCGCTGGTGGCCCCGGGCGCGATGACGCCATAGGAGGAAACGCGCGCCATCGGCACTTCCTCGATCGCCACCACATTGCCGCCGGTCTGGTTGTAGGCGTCGGCGAGCTGCTTGGTGCAGGACACGTCGCAGAGCATCAGGTCGTCGGGCAGCAGGATGGCGAAGGGCTCATCCGCGATGAAGGCGCGCGCGCACCAGATGGCATGGCCGAGGCCGAGCGGCACCTGCTGGCGGGTCGAGACGATGGAGCCCGGCGGCAGCGCCTGGGCATGGAGCATCGCCAGCTCCTTGGTCTTGTTGCGCTCGGTCAGCGTGCGCTCAAGCTCGTAGGCGACGTCGAACTGGTCCACCAGCATGGTCTTGCCGCGGCCGGTGACGAAGCAGAACTGCTCGATCCCGGCGGAGCGGGCTTCCTCCACCGCATACTGGATCAGGGGCTTGTCCACGACGGGCAGCATTTCCTTCGCCATCTGCTTGGTGGCGGGCAGGAAACGGGTGCCGAGGCCTGCAACGGGCAGAACGGCCTTGCGGAGGGGCTTGCGCACGGGGCTGATCTTCCTGGTCGGTTACGGGCCGCAGAAGTGCCACGCCGCGCGAATCCCGTCCACCGGTCCGAGGGCGGCGCCTCAGTCTGGGATGAGAATATCCCGCGCCTCGTTCAACCGCGCCGCGAGCCAGTCGGACCCGCCCTGGTCCGGATGCGCGCTGCGCATCAGGCGGCGATAGGCGGCCTGGATCGCGGCTTCATCGGCCCCTTCGCTCAGGCCGAGGATGGCCAGCGCCTCGGCGCGCGTCATGCGCCCCTGGCCGGCGCGCGGCGTCTCGGGCGCGGCGGCGCGCCACTCCGGCAGGGCGCGGTCCAGCCAGGCCTCCAGCAGCGGCACCGAATCCGGGTCCGCCGCCGTCACCTCCGCCAGCAGGTCGAGCAGCGCCGGCAGGTCGAGATCCGCGAGGTCCCGCCCCGCGAAGCGCCCCTGCTTCACCCGCCCCGTCATCCGCCCGCTGTCATGGTCAAGCGCCATGGCGAGGAAGGCGGTCTCCACATCGCTCGCCTGTCCGGGTGAGGCCGCGCCACCGCGCGCGAAGGTCCGCGCCGCGCGCCAGGAGCGATAGGCCCGCACCACCGCCGGGCCGAAGAGAACCCCCGCCCAGAGCGCCTGCGCGCCGCGGCCGGAGATGAGCAGCGCGGCGAGCAGCACCGCGCCAAGCGCCCCCCCACCCCAGATCGCGGCCGTCTTCACCTGGGCCGGCCTGGCATCCGCGAAGGCGCGCAGCAGCCACAGCAGCAGCACCAGCCCGAGCAGGCCGAGCGCGACATAGACGATCATCGCGCGGCCGGGGCGGGCAATTGCCCGGCGATGCCGCGCGCGGCGCTGCCCGGCAGGCGGGTGAGCGCGGCGCGCCCACCGGCGGCGAAGACCGCGACGGCGCGCAGCAGCTCCGCCAGCGCCGTCGCGCTGGACGAATCGAAGGGTGCCCAGGCCCCGCCCGAAAGCTTCGCCACCTGCTGCAGCGCGTTGCGCGCGATGGGGTCCGCCCCCTCCTGGAAGCAGAAGACCGGGGTGCCGCGCAGGCCCAGTTCGCCCGCCGTATGGCAGGCGGCATCGACATCCTCCTCGAAGGCGTCGCCGATGAAGACCAGGGCATGGACACGCTCGCGGATCGTCTCGGCCAGGGCATGCTTCAGGGTGCGGCCGATCTGGGTCTGCCCGCCGAGGCAGGTGACGCCCGTCATGCGCCGCGCGACCTCCTCACCCGAGGTCAGGAAGGGGGTGGCGGCGAATTCCTGGAAGCCGCGGAAATAGGCCAGCGACACGGCCAGCCCACCGAGGTCCCGCACGGCGCGGAACATCTCGGCCTGATGGTGGCAGGCGCGGTCCCAGGTCGGCTGGCGGCTGGCCGTGGCGTCGATGGCGAAGATCAGGCGCCCGGCGCGGCCGGAGGCGGGGGTGACGGCCGGCAGGCTCGCCACCTTCTGCAGGAAGGCCGCGACGGCGGCGGAGCTGGGCTTGGCCGGCAGGTTGCTCATGATGCCGATGTGGCCCCGGATGGGGCGCACCGCCAGCCCCCCGCTTTGCGCCCCGTGCCGGCATGGCGATACTCGGACCGGACAGGCAAGGATCGACGCCGTGGCGGAGTGGCAGCAGGTGGCGCCGGAACAGGCCGAGGCGCATCCCCTCTATGGCATGCGCGGCTGGCTGCGGATCCCCTCCATCTTCTTCGTGCTGACGCTGCTGGGCAGCGCGGTGATGCTGATCCGGGGCGAGGCTCTGCCCGCGCGCTGGGGAGCCTGGGAGGTACTGGGGGGAGTCCTCGTGCTGGGCGTGCCCCTGGCCGCACTTCTGTGGTTCCGCCGCTGGCGCCATTTCCGGCCTGCCTTCCTGGCCTATGCGCTGCTCTCGGGCGCCTATGAACTGGCCGATGTGGCCAAGGCCGCGCCGCGCGCGGCCGATCCGGGCGGCGAGGTCGCATTGGTGGTGATCTCCCTGGCGCTGGACTTCGCCTTCATCCTGGCGATGCAGCGCAGCCGGCGCTTCCGCGTGACCTTCGAGCATCGGCTGCGCGCTTCGGACGCGTGAAGGGCGGCGGGGTCGCCCCCGCCGCCCAGCACCTCCCGCCCCTTGCGGTCAGAGGATGAAGTCGCTCGCCGCCAGATTGGTCACACCCATCACGGTGAGGGAGAAATCCGTGATGCCGTCGCCGTTCACGTCGCCATTCACCGTCGAGCCGAGCAGCCCCACGGAGACGGTCAGGTCGCCCGGCGAGGCGAAGAAGGGCGCGGCGCCGACGAAGCTGAAGGCCTGGTTGCCAGCCAGCGTCGTGTTGGCGTCGATCAGCGACAGGTCGATCCGGTCCACCCCCTTCACGAAGTCGTAGATGATGTCGCGGCCCATGGCGGTGTTGCTCTCGGCCGTCGAGCCGTAGATGAAGATGTCGGCCCCGGCATCGCCGTAGAGCTTGTCCGCGCCCTCGTTGCCGCGCAGCCGGTCATTGTCAGAACCACCGCGCAGGATGTCGTTGCCCGTGCCGCCATAGAGCGTGTCGTGCCCCGTGCCGCCGATCAGCGTGTCGTTGCCGGCATCGCCATAGATGATGTCCGAGAAGGCACCGCCATCGGCCAGGTCGTTGTCGTCGCCGCCATAGAGGTAGTCCATGTCGTCGCCGCCATAGAGGCTGTCATTGCCCGCCTCGCCGCGCAGCTGGTCGATGCCCCAGAGGCCCGAGAGGGAGTCGTTGCCGGTGCCGCCCAGCACCGTGTCATTGCCACCGAAGCCGTTCACCGTGTCGTTGCCGTCCAGGCCGCGGAAGAGGTCGGCGCCGGAGGTGCCGTCCATCTTGTTGTTCAGCGTGTTGCCGTTGCCGGTGATGCCGCTGCCCAGCGCGTTCAGGTTCTCGACATTGGCGCCGAGCGTGTAGCTCGTGAGGGAGGTGTAGACGGTGTCGATGCCGGCATTGGCACCCTCGACCACCCGATCGGTCGTATCGAAGACGTTGTAGTGGTCATCGCCCGCACCACCGATCATGCTGTCCGCGCCACCATTGCCGGCGAGCGTGTCATTGCCCGCGCCGCCCTGCAGCGTGTCCGCGCCATTGCCGCCGATCAGCAGGTTGTTCAGCTCATTGCCGATCAGCCGTCCATTGCCCTCGAACTGGTAGGTGGCGTTCTCGACATTGGCGTGCAGCGTGTAGGTGGCCTGGCCGAGCACCAGGACGGTGTCCGTGCCCTCGCCGGCCGATTCCTCGATCGTGTCGGCGCTGCCCAGGTGGTAGAGGTCATTGCCCTTGCCACCCGCCACGACATCGGCGCCGTTGCCGCCGATCAGGATGTCGTTGCCGTCATTGCCGACCAGCGTGTCGTCGCCCTCACCGCCGAGCAGGCTGTCATCGCCACCGCCGCCGTAGAGCGCGTCATCGCCGTTGCCACCGTCGAGCGTATCGGCATGGCCTTCGCTCTCACTGTTCCAGCGGTCGCCAATCAGCAGGTCGTCCTCATCCATGCCGATCAGGCGATCGCTGCCCAGGTTCCCGACAAGGGTGTCTTCGTTCCAGGAGGCCCCGAGGGTGTCATTGCCCCTTCCGCCCGAGAGGTGCCAGATCACCTCACCAGGAATGATCCAGTCATTGACCTCGGAGAGCCAGGTGCTGTCGTCCTTGACGAAGTACTTCTGGTCCTGTTGCGACCAGCCGAAGTCCCGGCTGAGAGTGCGGTCGATATAGCTGAAATCGATGGCGTAGGCGTGGTCACCTGGGAGGCGGGGGACGGGCATGGGAGTGTCTCCGGTTCAGATGCCGCGGCGGGATGCCGTCTGGCGTGGGGACACTCTCTCCTCGGCCCATTACCGGCCGACGTTGCGCAGGTTTCCATTGTTGCCGGATCGGCTGCAATCGTTGCACCGCCACACCCTTGCGGGCGTGGCGCGTGAAACACGGGCGCGGGGGCGGGTTCAGCCCCCCGCGCGCAGCCCGTTCGCCTGGGCGGCGGCCAGCGCGGTGAGATTGACGATGCCGCGCGCGGTCACACTCGGCACCAGCACATGGATGGGCTTGGCCATGCCGAGCAGCATCGGGCCCACCTGCAGCCCCTCACCTGCCGCCTTCAGCAGGTTGAAGGCGATGTTCGCGGCATCGAGGCTGGGCATCACCAGCAGATTCGCCGAATCGGTGAGCCGGCTGTCGGAGACGGCGCGCGCGCGGATCGCCGGCACCAGCGCGGCATCGGCATGCATCTCGCCATCCACCTCGAAATCCGGGTTGCGTTCGCGCAGCAGGCGCAGCGCCTCGCGCATCCGCCGGGCCGAGGGCGCGCCGGAGCTGCCGAAGCTCGAATGGCTCAGCAGCGCGGCCTTGGGCGTGATGCCGAAGGCGCGGATCTGCTCGGCGGCCAGCAGCGTCATGTCCACGATCTGCGCCGGCGTGGGCTCCACGGTCAGGTGCGTGTCCACGAAGAACAGATGCCCGTTGGGCACGATCAGCGCCGACAGCGCATAGACGCGCGCGACCTCGGGCCGCTTGCCGATCACGTCGAAGACCTGGTGCCAATGCGCGAACCAGTCGCCCGTGCCGCCGCACAGGCAGGCATCGGCCATCCCGGCTTCCAGCAGCAGCGCGGCGGCGACGGTCTGGCGCGTGCGGACGTTGCGCTCGGCCTGTGCGGGGGGAATGCCGCGCCGGCCGACCTTGCCCTGGTAGAGGCTGACCAGCGGCGCGAAGGCCGCCTCATCCACCGCCGGGTCCAGCACCCGCACCGATTCGGAGAAATCCATGCGCAGCCCCATCTCGGCCGCGCGGGCAAGGATCACGTCGCGCCGGCCGATCAGGATGGGCTCGGCCAGCCCCTCATCCAGCACGGTCTGGACGGCGCGCAGCGTGCGCTCATCCTCGCCCTCGCTGAACACCACGCGCTTGAGGCTGGTGCGCGCGGCCTCGAAGACCGGGCGCATGAGGTTGCCGGAGCGGAAGACGAAGCGCTCCAGCTCGTTGCGGTATTTGTGCAGATCCGCGATGGGCCGGCGCGCCACGCCGCTGTCCATCGCCGCCTTGGCGACGGCCGGCGCGACTTCCAGGATCAGCCGCGGGTCGAAGGGCTTGGGGATGATGTAGTCCGGCCCGAAGCTGAGCGAAGCCCCACCATAGGCCGCGGCCACGACCTCGCTGGCCTCCATGCGCGCAAGTGCTGCGATGGCGTCGGCAGCGGCGACCTTCATCTCCTCGTTGATCGTGGTCGCACCCACATCCAGCGCGCCGCGGAAGATGAAGGGGAAGCACAGGACATTGTTGACCTGGTTCGGGTAGTCCGTGCGCCCGGTGGCGACGATGGCGTCCGGCCGCACGGCGCGCACCGCCTCGGGCAGGATCTCGGGCTCGGGGTTGGCCAGCGCGAAGACCAGGGGCTTGGGCGCCAGCCGGGGCAGCCATTCGGCCTTGAGGATGCGCGGGGCCGAGAGGCCCAGGAAGATGTCCGCCCCCTCCAGCACCTCTTCCAGCTTCCGCGCGCTGGTGTCTTGCGCATAGGCGGCCTTGAAGGGATCGGTGTTGGGCCGGCCGGCCCAGACCACGCCGTCGATGTCGCAGATGGTGACGTTCTCGCGCTTCAGGCCCATCGCCACCAGCAGGTCGAGACAGGCGATGGCGGCGGCACCACCGCCGCTGTTCACCAGCTTCACATCCTCCAGCCGCTTGCCCTGCAGCACCAGGCCGTTGCGCACGGCGGCGGCGACGATGATGGCGGTGCCGTGCTGGTCGTCATGGAAGACGGGGATGTTCATACGCGCGCGCAGCGCACGCTCGATCTCGAAGCACTCCGGCGCCTTGATGTCCTCGAGGTTGATGGCGCCGAAGGAGGGCTCGAGCACGGCGACCGCCTCGATGAAGGCGGCCGGGTCGCGCTGCTCGATCTCAAGGTCGATGGAATCGATGCCGGCGAATTTCTTGAACAGAACCGCCTTGCCCTCCATCACCGGCTTGGAGGCCAGCGCGCCGATGGCCCCCAGGCCCAGCACCGCCGTGCCATTGGTGATGACGGCGACGAGGTTGCCCTTCGTCGTGTAGTCCCAGGCCAGGGCCGGGTCGCGCGCGATCTCCACGCAGGCGGCGGCGACGCCCGGCGAATAGGCGAGACCGAGGTCGCGCTGGGTTGCCATGCGCTTGGTCGGCTCGATCGTGAGCTTTCCCGGCCGTGGCAGGCGGTGATAGTCGAGGGCAGCCTTGCGGAAATCGTCGTCCATAGTGGGAGACTAGCAAGGCGCGCGCGTGAGCGCGATGGGGCGGGTGGATGGTGCGGTCGAGAAGATTCGAACTTCCACGGGGTTGCCCCCACCAGCACCTCAAGCTGGCGCGTCTACCATTCCGCCACGACCGCAAACCGGGTAGAGGCGGGGCGTATAACCGATGACCCCGCCCCACACAACACCACCCCGCGCGCCTTCCGGCGCGACTTCACGCCGCGCCCTGGAATGGCGCATCAGCGAGGGCCGCACCCCCTATGCCGAGGCCCTGGCCACGATGGAGGCGCGCGTGGCCGCGATTCGCGCCGGCACGGCAGCCGAGCAGGTCTGGCTGGTCGAGCATGAACCCACCTACACCGCCGGCACCTCCGCCCGGCCCGAGGATCTGCTGGAGACGCGCTTCCCCGCCGTCGCCGCCGGGCGTGGCGGGCAATGGACCTATCACGGCCCCGGCCAGCGCACCGGCTATGTCATGCTCGACCTGACCGAACCGCATGGCCAGGTGCGCCCGCGCGACGTGCGCAGCTTCGTCCAGGGGCTCGAGGAATGGCTGATCCGCGCGCTGGATCGCTTCAACATCAAGGGCGAGCGCCGTGAGGGCCGAATCGGCATCTGGGTCGTGGACCGCGCCACGGGCAGCGAGGCCAAGATCGGCGCGCTGGGGGTGCGCGTCACCCGTTGGGTAAGCTGGCACGGCGTGGCGCTGAACGTGGACCCGGATCTGAGCCACTTCGCCGGCATCGTTCCCTGCGGCATCGCGGAACACGGCGTGACGAGCCTGCACGCCCTGGGCGTGCTCGCCACGATGGAGGAGGCCGACGCAGCCCTCATGGGGGCCTGGACGGAGGTGTTCGGCTCCTCCGGCTGATCCTCAAGCGGGAGTGGCGACGCGGCCTTGGGCCGGGCCGGATGGCGTTTCGGGCGCGGCCGTCAACGGGTGGGAGGCCAGGCTTTCATGCCGCGCCGCCGGCCGCGGCCTCCGAGCCGGCCTTGCTCAGGCCGAGGGTGCCTCGGCCGAAGGCTCGCCCATCGGCTCGGCCCCATGCGGCTCATCCTGCGTTGCGCCGGATCCTTCCCGCCAGCCCTTGCGCTCTTCCCACAGGCGGCGGGCGAGCAGCGCGGCGCCCACCGTCCCGGCCGTGACCGCGAGGCCCGCGACAAGGGCGGAAGCCACGAAAACGCCGCCGACACTGCGGGCCGCACAACGGATCAGCATCACATCACTCTCCCTGGGTCCCGCCAGAGATGGGCCGAGGCGGAACTGGCACAAGGCGCGGCCGGACCGGCAGTTCCGGCAGGGCGCGCTCAGCGGCGCAGGAACACACGAGGCTGCCATCGGCAAGGCGATTGGGCAGCGTCGGCTCCTCGCAATAGGGGCAGGCGATGACCTCCGCCGCGCTCATGCCGGTGGGTCCAGCGGCAGCAGCGCGGTGATGGCCCGGACCTCGGGCATGTCGCCCGCCTCGGCCGCCGCCTCGATCGTGGCGAGGGTCACCGCCAGCGCCGCCCAGCCGGCATTGGCCGCAAGCCCGCGCAGCGCATGCGCGGTGGCACGGGCCGCGGGGGCATCGCCATCCGCGGCAGCGGCGGTCAGGCGCGGCAGGCGCGTGCGCCACTCCGCCGCAAAGGCGGCCAGCAAATCGGGGTCAGGACCGGGTCCGGGCGACGTCACGATGGGCGTGTAGAGCGTGACGAAGCCGCCACCCGGCAGGGCGGAGCGGCGCAGTTCGACAAGCGAGCCATCCGGGCGCTCCCGCCGCGACCGGGCCGTGAGCGGACCGGCACGCAGCAACGCCATCCGGCGCGCGACCTCCCTGTCGGGGTCCACCAGGCCGAATTCGCCGGCCTCGGCCTGCAGGCGCAGGATCTCCTCCATCGGCATGCCGATGCGCAGCGCCCGGCGCGGCACCCCCGCACATTCGGAGAAGCGGGCATTCCAGCCAGCCAGGCGCAGATCGCCGTCCATGACCGCGACGCCATCCGAGAGCGAGGCCAGCACCCCATCCAGCAGCCGCGCACGGCCTTCAGCCAGCGCCACGGCGTCCCGCGCGGCCGCCACCTCCCGCGCGGCCGCGGCCAGACGCGCCTGCGCATCGCGCGCCGCAGCGTGGCGCATCCATAGCAGCAGGCCCAGCGCGCCGAGCGCCACCAGGTTCAGCAGCGCCACAAGCAGCTGGGTCAGGCCAGGGGGCATGAGGACCCTTGCGGGGGGTTGCAGGCAGGCCCCGCCTTCTACGTCCGCGCGAGCCAGCGCGGCAAGGCCGGCGCCCCACGCCCCCTTGCGTTGTCCCGGAATCGCACCATGGGCTTGCCCCCGGAGGGTCCGGTTGGCATGTTCCGGCCTTCCCCGGGGTCGGGCGCGATATCGGCGTCCCGGGCCGCGCGGACGGCAAGGAATGAGGCATGGCAAAGATCAAGGTAAAGACCCCCGTCGTCGAGATGGACGGGGACGAGATGACGCGGATCATCTGGGGGTTCATCAAGGACCGCCTGATCCTGCCCTACCTCGACATCGACCTGAAGTATTACGACCTCGGCGTCGAATACCGCGACCAGACCGATGACCAGGTCACGGTCGATGCGGCGCTCGCCACCAAGAAGTACGGCGTGGGCGTGAAGTGCGCCACCATCACGCCGGACGAGGCGCGGGTGAAGGAATTCAACCTCAAGAAGATGTGGCGCAGCCCGAACGGGACCATCCGCAACATCCTCGACGGCACGATCTTCCGCGAGCCCATCATCTGCTCCAACGTGCCGCGCCTGGTGCCGCACTGGTCCAAGCCGATCGTGGTGGGCCGCCATGCCTATGGCGACATCTACCGCGCCGCCGAGACCAAGATCCCCGGCGCCGGCAAGGCGACGCTGACCTGGACGCCGGCCGATGGCTCGGCTCCGGTCGAGCTGGAGGTCACGAACTTCCCCGCCGGCGGCGGCGTGCTGATGGGCATGCACAACACCCGCGCGAGCATCGAGGGCTTCGCCCGCGCCAGCCTGAACTACGGGCTGAGCCGTGGCTATTCCGTGTACTTCAGCCACAAGAACACGATCCTCAAGGCCTATGACGGCGAGTTCAAGGACATCTTCCGCCGCGTCTACGACACGGAATTCGCCGAGCGCTTCAAGGCTGCGGGCATCACCTACGAGGATCGCCTGATCGACGACATGGTGGCCTGCGCCCTGAAGTGGGAAGGCGGCTATGTCTGGGCCTGCAAGAACTACGATGGCGACGTGCAGTCCGACATCGTGGCGCAGGGTTTTGGCAGTCTCGGCCTGATGACCTCCGTGCTGCTCTCGCCCGATGGCGCGACGGTGGAGTCCGAGGCCGCGCACGGCACGGTGACGCGCCACTACCGCGAGCACCAGAAGGGCCGCGAGACGAGCACGAACCCGATCGCCTCCATCTTCGCCTGGACGCGCGGCCTGCAGTATCGCGGCAAGTTCGACGGCACGCCCGACGTGGTGGATTTCGCCAATGCGCTCGAGCAGGTCTGCATCGAGACGGTGGAAGCCGGCGACATGACCAAGGACCTCGCCATCCTGATCAGCAAGGACCAGCCCTGGCTCAACACCCAGGCCTTCCTCGCCAAGCTGGATGAGAACCTGAAGAAGAAGATGGCCTGAGGCCTTCGGCTTCTGTAGCGAAGGGGGGCCGCCGGTGGGAACGCCGGCGGCCCTTTCTTCTTGAGGGCCCCTGACGCGCATGTACGGCTTCACCCTGTTCGACGGCCTGGCGCTGCTGGTCTTCGCCGCCTGCTGGCTCGGCTACGCCACGGTGGTGGACCGCATTCCGGCCATCCGCGCGCGCAGCGTCATCGCCGCGATGGACGAGCACCGCCGCCGCTGGACGCGCGCGATGCTGGAGCGCGAGAACCGCATCGCCGACATCGCCGCCATCGGCAACCTGATGAACAGCACGAGTTTCCTCGCCACCACCTCGATCTTCATCCTCGGCGGCCTCGTGGCGCTGCTCGGCGCGCCCGAGCTTGGCCAGCGCGTGGTCGGCGCCCTGCCCTATGCCGAGGTGCCGACGCTGGTGGGGTGGGAGGTGAAGATCGCGCTGCTGCTGGTGATCTTCGTCAACGCCTTCTTCGAGCTCACCTGGGCGCTGCGGCAGTTCAACTACACCTCGATCCTGGTCGGCGGGCTGCCCGCGGGCGCGCCGACCGAGCATGGCATCCGCCAGGCGGCGGCCGCCGCGCGGGTGCTGAACCGCGCCGCGCAGCATTTCAACACGGGTCTGCGCAGCTACTATTTCGGCCTGGCGGCGCTGGCCTGGATCATCCACCCGGTGGCGCTGATCGCGACCAGCCTCTTCGTGCTGCGCGAATTGCACCGCCGCGAGTTCAAATCCGCGGTGCGCGAAGCGATCACGCCGACGGCCTGAGCGCCATGACCCGATCGAGCGGCAGCGCGCGGCCCACCACGCGCCGGCCGCCGAGGCGGCTTTCGATGGTGGTCGCCATGGTCAGCGCGTTCAGCACCGCCTCCTCCGTCGCCTCGATGGCGGCGACGAACAGGGGCGACATCTCGGCATTGGGCAGGTCGGCGAAGCTGCGCCGGCCTTCCGTGCGGATGACCTCCGGGTGGGTGGCGAAGGCAAGCGCATAGTCGCCCGAGCCATCGCTGAACGCCGCCCCGGTGCGCGCGATGCCCGCCATGGCCCGGCGCGCGAGGCGCTGCAGGTTGCGGTCCGAGAGCGGCGCATCGGTGGCGAGCACCACCATCACGGAGCCATCCGCATCGGCCTGCTGCGCGAGGTGCTCGGCCAGGTAGTATTTGCCGAGCAACTGCCCCACCGGCAGCCCATCCATCACCAGCGCACCGCCGTAATTCGCCTGCACCAGCGCGCCGACCGTGAAGCCACCGAGTGCCGCGGGCAGCAGGCGCGAGGCGGTGCCGATGCCGCCCTTCCAGCCGAAGGCCATGGTGCCCGTGCCCGCGCCGACGCTGCCCTCCGCCACCGGGCCCTCGGTCGCACCGTCCAGCGCCGCGCGCATATGCGCCGGCGTGACGCCGCGGGCGCGGATGTCGTTGAGCCGGCCGTCATTGGTCTCGCCCACCACGGCGTTGACGCTGCGCACGGCCTCATTGCCCGGCTGCGCCAGCGTCCAATCCACCAGCGCCTCCACCGCCCGGCCGACGGCCAGCGTGTTGGTCAGCAGGATCGGCGTCTCCAGCTCGCCCAATTCCTGCACCTGCGTCACGCCCGCCATCTTGCCGAAGCCGTTCATGGCGAAGAGCCCGGCGGGCACGCGGTGGGTGAAGGGGTTGTGGGGCGTGGGCAGGATGGCGGTGACGCCGCTGCGCGTGCCCTCCCCTTCGATCACCGTCACCTGCCCGACCCGGACGCCCGCAACATCGGTGATGGCGTTGCGCGGCCCGGTGGGCAGGATCCCCGGCGCGAAGCCGAGCGCGCGGGCGCGCATCAGCCGGCCAGGAGTTGCCGCACCGCCGCCAGCGCCTCTCCTGCCTTGTCGGCTTCCGGCCCGCCGGCCTGGGCCATGTCGGGCTTGCCCCCGCCGCCCTTGCCGCCGACGGCCGCCGCGGCGGCGCGCACCAGCGCGACCGCATCGGCCTTGCCCTTCGCGGCCTCGCCGAGCGCCACGACGATGCTCGCCTTGCCCTCGGCGGTGGAGACGACGGCCACCAGATCCGCCGTGCCGCCCGCCAGGATCGCCTCGGCGATGCCCTTCAGGTCGCGCGGCGGCATCTCGCCCAATTCGCGCAGCGCCACGCGCAGGCCGGCGATCTCCTCCACCGCCGCGGCCGCACCACCGGTGGCGAGCTTCTTGCGCAGTTCCGCCACCTCGCGCTCCAGGCGCTTGCGGTCCTCGAGCAGGTTCTCGATGCGCTCGGCGAGTTCCGCCGGGCGGGCCTTCAGCACGGCGGCGGCGGCGTTGAGCTGGCCGTCGCGCTCCTCGAGCAGCTTCAGCGCGGCCTCGCCGGTCACGGCCTCGACGCGGCGGATGCCGGCCGCGACCGCGCCTTCGGAGACGATGCGGAACAGGCCGATATCGCCAGTGCGGCGCACATGCGTGCCGCCGCAGAGTTCCAGCGAATAGACGCCATGCTTCTCGACCGCGTTCGGGTCATGGCCCATGGAGACGACGCGCACCTCCTCGCCATATTTCTCGCCGAACAGCGCCATCGCGCCGATGGCGACGGCGGCGTCGGGCGTCATCAGGCGGGTGACGACCTCGGCATTCTCGCGGATGCGGGCATTCACCTCGGCCTCGACCCAGGCGAGGTCGGCGTCCGAGATGGGCGTGGGCTGGGAGACGTCGAAGCGCAGCCGGTCCGGCGCGTTCAGCGAGCCCTTCTGGGCCACATGCGTGCCGAGCTTGCGGCGCAGCGCCTCATGCAGCAGGTGCGTGGCGGAGTGGTGGGCACGGATGGTGCCGCGGCGGGCGTGATCGACCTCCGCCACCACGGGCAGGCCGAGCTTCGCCTCGCCATGCGCGACCACGCCGTAATGGACGAAGACATCGCCCAGCTTCTTCAGCGTGTCGCGCACCACGATGCGGCAGGCCTCGCCGGCGGAGATCAGGCCGGCATCGCCCACCTGGCCGCCGCTCTCGGCGTAGAAGGGCGTCTGGTTCAGCACTACCGCGACCTCGGTGCCGGCGGGCGCGCTCTCCACGGCCTTCCCGTCCACGATCAGGGCCTGGATCGCGCCCTCGGCGCTTTCGGTGGCATAGCCGAGGAACTCCGTGGCGCCGATCTTCTCGCGCAGGTCGAACCACACCGTCTCGGTCGCGGCCTCGCCGCTGCCGGCCCAGGCGGCGCGGGCGCGGCGCTTCTGCTCGGCCATGGCGGCGGCGAAGCCCTCCGTGTCCACGGTCTTGCCCTCGCCGCGCAGCGCGTCCTGCGTCAGGTCGAGGGGGAAGCCATAGGTGTCGTAGAGCCGGAAGGCGATCTCGCCGGGCAGCGTGCCGCCCTCACCCAGCTTGCCGGATTCCTCGGCGAGCAGGCCGAGGCCGCGTTCCAGCAGCGAGCGGAAGCGCGTCTCCTCCAGGCGCAGCGTTTCGATCACCAGGGCTTCAGCGCGGAGGATCTCGGGATAGGCGGCGCCCATCTGGCGGGTCAGGGCCGGCACCAGGCGGTGCAGCAGCGGCTCGCGCGCGCCCATCATGTGGGCGTGGCGCATGGCGCGGCGGAGGATGCGGCGCAGCACATAGCCGCGCCCCTCATTGGAGGGCAGCACGCCATCGGCCATCAGGAAGGTGCCAGCGCGCAGATGGTCGGCGACCACGCGGTGGCTGCTGCGCCACTTGCCGTCGGGCTCCTGGCCCGTGGCCTCGGCGCTGGCCAGGATCAGGGCGCGCAGCGTGTCGGTGTCGTAGTTGTCGTGCTTGCCCTGCAGGATGGCCGCGAACCGCTCGAGCCCCATGCCGGTGTCGATCGAGGGGCGCGGCAGGGGCACGCGCACGCCGGGCGGGCCTTCCTCGAACTGCATGAAGACCAGGTTCCAGATCTCGATGAACCGGTCGCCATTCTCGTCCGGGCTGCCGGGCGGGCCGCCGGCGATCTTGTCGCCATGGTCGAAGAAGATCTCGGAGCACGGGCCGCAGGGGCCGGTATCGCCCATGCGCCAGAAATTGTCCGAGGTCGGGATGCGGATGATCCGGCTGTCGGGCAGGCCCGCGACCTTCTTCCAGTAGACGGGCGCTTCCTCGTCTTCCGAGAACACCGTGACCAGCAGGCGCTCCTTCGGCAGGGCGAAATCGCGCGTCAGCAGCGTCCAGGCATGTTCGATCGCCTGTTCCTTGAAGTAGTCGCCGAAGGAGAAATTGCCCAGCATCTCGAAGAAGGTGTGGTGCCGGGCGGTGTAGCCGACATTGTCGAGGTCGTTGTGCTTGCCCCCGGCGCGGACGCATTTCTGCGCCGTGGTCGCGCGCTGGTAGCCGCGCTTCTCCTGGCCGGTGAAGACGTTCTTGAACTGCACCATGCCGCTGTTGGCGAACATCAGCGTGGGGTCGTTGCGCGGCACGAGGGGCGAGCTCTCCACCACCTCATGCGCGTTGCGCCGGAAGTAGTCGAGGAAGGTCGCGCGGATGTCGTTGCTGCTGGTCATCGCCTGGTCGCTGCCATTCTTGGTGCCGGAGTGGCACGGCGGCCGCACGGGCCGCCGCGAAAGGCGCGAGCCTTAGCGCGGGCGGCCAGAAGCGCCAAGAGTGGGGCGCCGGGGGGGGGCCGGGCGCTACTCGGCCGCCGCGTCATCCCCCTCGCCGGCCAGCATGGCGCTGGCCAGGCCGGAGGCCTGGGCGCGGATGCGCTTCTCCACGCTCTCGGCCATGGCCGGGTTGTCGCGCAGGAACTGCTTCGCGTTCTCGCGGCCCTGGCCGATGCGCTGGCTGTCGCAGCTGAACCAGGCGCCCGACTTCTCGATCACGCCGGCCTTCACGCCGAGGTCGATCAGCTCGCCCACCTTCGAGATGCCCTCCCCGTACATGATGTCGAACTCGACCTGCCGGAACGGCGGGGCCATCTTGTTCTTCACCACCTTCACGCGGGTCTGGTTGCCGGTGGTCGTCTCCCGGTCCTTGATGGCGCCGATCCGGCGGATCTCCATGCGGATCGAGGCGTAGAACTTCAGCGCATTGCCGCCCGTGGTGGTCTCGGGGTTGCCGAACATCACGCCGATCTTGAGGCGGATCTGGTTGAGGAAGATCAGCAGCGTGTTGGAGCGGCTGACCGAGCCGGTCAGCTTGCGCAGCGCCTGGGACATCAGACGGGCATGCAGGCCGACATGGCTGTCGCCCATCTCGCCTTCCAGCTCGGCGCGAGGCACCAGCGCCGCCACGCTGTCCACCACCAGCACGTCGACCGCGCCCGAGCGCACCAGCGTGTCGCAGATCTCGAGCGCCTGCTCGCCCGCATCGGGCTGGCTGATCAGCAGGTTGTCGATATCGACGCCGAGCTTCTTGGCGTAGCCGGGGTCGAGCGCGTGTTCGGCGTCGATGAAGGCGCAGGTGCCGCCGCGCTTCTGCGCCTCGGCGATGACATGCAGCGCCAGCGTGGTCTTGCCCGAGCTTTCCGGCCCGTAGACCTCGATGATCCGGCCCTTCGGCACGCCGCCGATGCCCAGCGCCAGGTCGAGGCCAAGCGAGCCGGTGGAGATCACCTCCACCTCATCGGTCGCGGCCTTGTTGCCCATGCGCATGATCGAGCCCTTGCCAAAGGCGCGTTCGATCTGGCTCAGCGCGGCATCAAGAGCCTTGTTCTTGTCCATCAGGCTCACTCTCCCCATTCCCGGGACACAACCCACGGGCGCAATCCCCGGCAGGACCTTCGCCTGCCGATTACCCCCGGACCCAATCTGGACCATGCGGCTGCCCGACTCCAAGCGCCACACAACCAAGGGTCAACGCCGACTCATATGCCCCAGCGCGGTCCGGACGACAAGAACATTTAGGAAACTTTTGCGGGCAGACCCGGCAGGATGGCCTGCAACTCGGCCACCAGGTCGCTCAGGCTGTAGGGCTTGGGCAACAGCCGCAGCCGCTCCGCCGCCAGGTCGCGGCCGAGCGCGGCCTCGGCATAGCCCGAGACCAGCAACACGGGCAGGTCCGGCTCGGTCGCGCGCAGCCTGGTGGCGAGTTCGAGCCCGTCCATCCCGGGCATCACCACATCCGAGACGAGCGCCTCCGGCCGCGGCCCGCCGGCCGCCATCAAGTCCAGCGCCTCTTCCGCCGAGCCGGCGGTGAGCACGGTGAAGCCCGCGCGCCTGAGGGCCCGCTCGGCCAGGCGCAGCAGCGGCACCTCATCCTCCACCAGCAGCACCAGCGGCCCGCCATCATTGGCTGTGGCAGGCGCCACCGGCGCGGTGCGGCGCTCAGCCGCCGGTGCGCGCGGCGGGGCGAGCAGGCTCGCGGGCAGTTCCGGATCCGCCGGCCCGTCATGGCGCGGCAGCCAGATGCGGAAGGTCGTGCCCTCGCCCTGCTTGCTCTCCACGGCGATGAAGCCGCCGGATTGGCGCACGATGCCATGCACGGTGGACAGGCCGAGCCCCGTGCCGCCCTGGTCGCGGCGCGTGGTGAAGAAGGGTTCGAAGATGCGCGGCACCACCTCGGCCGGGATGCCCGCGCCGCTGTCCGCCACCTCGAGCATCGCCCAGCGGCCGGGTGGCAGGAGCTCGGTGCCGATGGGCTCGGGGCGCAGCACCACGGCATGGCCGGTGCGGATGGTCAGCGTGCCGCCCTCGGCCATCGCGTCGCGCGCATTGAGCGCGAGGTTCATGATCACCTGGTCGAGCTGGGTGGGGTCGATCTTCACCCGCCGGCCGGGTTCCTCGACCTCCACGGTCAGGCGCACGCGGCTGCCGAGCAGGCGCTTCAGCAGCTCGGCCATGCCGTTCACCGCCGCGTTGAGCTCCACCACGCGCGGGCGCAGCGCCTGCTGGCGGGCGAAGGCGAGCAGCTGCTTCACCAGCGCCGCGCCGCGCCCTGCGCTTTCCAGCACCTGCTGCAGTTCCGGCGCCGCATCCCCGCCCGGCGCACGAGCCAGCGCGGCCTCCGCACTGCCGGCGATGGCGGTGAGCAGGTTGTTGAAATCATGCGCGATGCCGCCCGCCAGCGCGCCCACCGCGCGCAGCCGCGCCGCGGCCGCCTGGCCTTCTTCCTCCGGGGGCGCCTCCACCGGGCGGGTCAGGCGCAGCACGGCGCCGGTCTCGGGCGCGCGAACGGGGCGGCGCTCCATCTCCACCCGCGTCGCCTCGGGGCTCGCCAGCGGCACGGTCAGGCGATGGCCGGCGGTGAGCAGCGTGGTCAGCGTCTCCCGCGCTTCGGGGGCGACGAGGCTGACCAGCTTCAGCCCCGGCCGCAGCGGCAGGCTGGGCCCGGTGATGGCGGCGAAATCCGGGTTCCAGGCGACCAGCGCTTCCTCCGCATCGAGCAGGGCGAGGCCCGCCCCGGCGGAATCCAGCACCGTGCGCAGCGTCGCACTCGCGCCCTGGTTGCGCGGCCGCGCCCGCAGGCGGAACCAGGCTTCGATGCGGCGCCGCGCTTCAACCATTGCGTGAGTCTCCGCCATGCGGGGGGGCCTCGTCCAGTGTTCGTGCGGGGGGCAGGCCCTGGCCGCGCCGCTTCCAGACGAAGGCGATGATCTCCGCCACCGCCTGGTAGTGTTCGGCCGGGATCTCGGCATCGAGGTCGAGCCGGTGCAGCGCGCGCGCCAGGGGCGGGTTGGCGACCAGCGGCACGCCCGCCGCCTCGGCCGCCGCACGGATGCGCGCGGCCATGGCGTCCACCCCCTTCGCCACCAGCCGCGGCGCGGCCTCGCCACCGCTATAGGCCAGCGCCACGGCGTAGTGGGTCGGGTTGGTGATCACCACCGCGGCGCGCGGCACGGCGACCATCATGCGGGTGCGGGCCATGCGCTCGCGGATCTGGCGACGGCGGGCGCGAAGCATCGGGTCGCCCTCGCTTTCCTTCGCCTCGTCCTTCAGCTCCTGCTTGCTCATGCGCAGCATCTGCTGATGGCGGAAATGCACCCAGAGCAGGTCGAGCACCGCCACGCCGGCGAAGGCGATCAGCGCCGCCATCATCAGGCGCAGCCCCGCCCCCGCCGCCTGGACGATCAGCGCGCCGGCGGGCTGATGCAGGCTTCCCTGCAGGCTGCCGAGGTCGCCCACCGCCCACCACAGCGCGGCGCCCACGACCGCGATCTTCACCAGCGTGCGCAGGAACTCCGCCAGCGCCTCCGGCCCCACCAGCCGCTTGAGGCCTGCCCAGGGGCTGATCTTGTTGAGCCGGGGCGTGAGCGGCTTGGCGGAGACCAGAAAGCGCGTCTGCACCAGCGTCGCCGCCGCAGCGCCCAGCGCCGCGGCGCCGGCCACGGGCAGCACCAGCCACACCCCCGCGACCGCGAGCGCGGCCAGGACCTCCGTCATCTCGAGCCGATGCGCACTCTCCAGCGTCACGCGCATGGCGCGCATCAGCGCCACGCCCTGGGTCTGCAAGGCGATGCCGGCGGCGAGGGTGGCGAGAAGCAGCGCCACCCAGCCCGCCGCCTCCCGCGACAGGGCGACCTGCCCTTCCTGCCGCGCGCGTTCGATCCGCCTGGGTGTGGCGGCTTCCGAACGATCGGCGCCGTCCTTCGCGTCATCGCCCTCGGCCATCGCTCAGCGCGCTCCGGGCAGGGCGAGGAGGCTGGCGCGCACCGCCGCTTCGAAGGCCATCAGCATCGGCGCGGCGAGCAGCATCAGCAGCGCCAGCCCGGCCAGGATCTGCCCTGGCACCGCGATGAAGAAGGTCTGCACCTGCGGCGCGAGGCGCGCGAGCAGGCCGAGTGCGACATTCAGCACCACGGCGCCCATCACGAAGGGCGCGGCCAGGCGCAGCGCGAGGTCGAAGGAAGCCCCCCCCGCCATCGCCACCGCCTCGGCCGCCGCGCCGACGGGAAAGGGATCGCCCACCGGCAGCACCGCATAGCTCTCGGCGAGCGCGCGCAGGGCAAGGCCATGCAGGCCGGTGGCAAGCACGAGTGTGGCCGCCAGCAGCCCGAAGGCGCGGCCGAGCGCGGTGCCCTGCGGGCCGAGCGCGGGGTCCGCCACCAGCATCCCCGCCAGGCCCACCATGGCCGCGATCGCCTGCCCCGCCATGGACAGCGCGAGCACGATCAGCCGCGCCAGCGTGCCGAGCCACAGCCCGGTCGCGATCTCCATCGCGAGCAGGGCCAGCGCGTCGAGCGGCGCCTCGGGCGGGCCGGGCAGCAGGGGCGCGAGCGCCGGCAACAGCAGCACCACCAGCGCAAGCGCGATGGCCAGGCGCAAGGGGGCCGGGATCTCCGCCTCGCCCAGCCCGGGCATCAGCATCAGCGCGCTGCCGACGCGGCAGAACAGCAGCACCGCCTGGAAGGCGAGGCCGGGCAGCGCCTGCAGCAGCGCGAGGTCCGCCCCGCTCACCCGGCGCCGCCGATCGCGACCATCCGGTCGAAGAGCCGTTCGGTGAAGCCGCGCATCACCGCCAGGGTGAAGGGGCCGAGCAGCACCATCAGCAACCCGCCAACCAGCAGCTTCGGCAGGAAGGCGAGCGTCGCCTCCTGCACCTGGGTCAGCGCCTGAAGCAGCGAGATGACAAGCCCGATGGCCAGCAGCGCGACCAACGGCGGGCCCATGACCTGCAGGGAGACCCACAGCGTCTCGCGCAGGGATTGGGCGAGGGCCTCCTCGGCCGACATGGAATTCTTCCCTCTTCGCGGGGCATCCTGCCCCGTCGCCGCGCGAGCCCCCTGGCCCGCGCCTCAGATCGGCATGCGCATCACGTCCTGATAGGCGGCCACCACCCGGTCGCGCAGCGAGACAGCGGTCTGCAGCGCGAGTTCGGCGCGCGAGATGGCGAGAACCGCCTCCGTCACGCCCCCCTGCCCGGTCAGCGCCTGGGTCGAGGCGGCTTCGGCGGTGCGGCTGATCTCGATGCCGGCCTCCATGGCGCGGGCGACGAGCCCGCCGAAGCCGGCCTGCTCCGTCGCCGCGCCCGGGCGTGCACCGCCGATCGCGGCATAGGCCGCCGCAGCCCCCGCCGCCCCGACGCCGCCCATCGCCATCAGCGCAGCGCCTCGATGGCGCGGGTCAGCATGCCGCGCGTGGTCTCGAGCACCGAGAGGTTGGCGCTGTAGCTGCGCTGCGCCTCGCGCATGTCCATCACCTCGACCAGGCTGTCCACGTTGGGCGTCTTGACGTAGCCGCGCGCATCGGCGGCCGGGTGGCTGGGCTCATAGCGCGTCGGGAAGTCGCCCGGCGCGGTGCCGATGCGGCTGACGGTGACGGATTCCACCCCCATCGCGCGGTCGAGCCGATTGGCGAAGCTCACCGTGCGCCTGCGATAGGGGTCCGCCCCCGGCGCCTCACCCGTGCTGTCGCGGTTGGCGAGGTTCTCCGCCACCACGCGCAGCCGCGTCGATTGCGCCACCATGCCGGCGGCCGAGATGCGCAGGGCACGATCGAGATCCATGGCCAGCCTCCTTCAACACATGCGCGCTCAGCCACCGCGGCCGAGCGTCAGGCGGAACATCCCGGTGAAGCTGCGATGCACGGCCATGGCGAGCGCATGCGCGGTGTCGGTCTCGGCGATGCGCACCGCTTCCCGGTCCAGGGAGACGGCATTGCCATCCGGCGCGGCCTCGGCCACGGCACGATCGGGCTGCGAGCCCGCCTGCGAGGGGCGCGAGGGCGCGAGATGCCCCGGCTGGGTGCGCGCCAGCGTGGGGCCGAGCTGCCCGGCCAGATGCTGGCGGAAGCTCACGACATCGCGCGGCCGATAGCCTGGCGTGTCGGCATGCGCGACATTCTGCGCCAGCACCGATTGCCGCCGGTCCAGCCAGCCGAGCCGGCGCTCGGCCAGCGCGACGAGGCTACCCTGGGGAGCGCCCGGGGGTGCGCCCTGGGGTGCGGCGGCGCCAATCCTGTTGCGGGGGATGTCCATGCCTCCACCCTGCCGCGCCAAGGTGAACAAAGCGTTGCCGCGCGCCCCGGGGCGGATCCGTCGCGCCGCAAGGACTCTGTTAACCCCGGCTGGGCAATACCTGCCGCATGCCCGATCCCCGCCATGCCGAGGCCGTGCGCGCCGCCATCGACCAGATGGGCGGCACGGTCGCGATCGCCCGCGCCCTGGTGGAGGGCGGGCGCGACGTGGACCTCGAAGGGCTCGACCAGGACGCCAAGGCGCTCTGCGCCGCCGTGATGATGCTCGAGCGCGCGGAGGCCCGCAGCCTGCGCCCGGCGCTGGAGGCGCTGCTGCGGCAGGTCGATGCGCTGGCGGCGGAAGTCGCACGGGCCTGATGTCTTCCCTCACCGCCTCTCCAGGATGGAGCGCGCATGCAGGAACTGGCGGGCTGGACGCCCACATGGCTCACCGCGGTCGCCGCGCTGGCGGGCGTGATCGGCGCGCTGGTGCTGGTCGCCCGCGGCGCGCGCGCGGCGGGGCTGGGCCTGCGCACCGGCAAGCGGCTGGCGATGCAGGAGGTGCTGGCGCTGGATGGCCGGCGGCGGCTGGTGCTGCTGCGCTGCGACGGGCGTGAATTGCTGCTGCTGACCGGCGGCGCGCAGGATGTGGTGGTGGGCTGGCTCGGCGAAGCCCCGCCGGCGCCTGAGGCCCGGGTGGTCCGGCCATGAGGTGCGCGCTGTGGCTGCTCGCGCTGCTGGCGCTGCCAGGGGCGGCCCTGGCGCAGAGCCTGAGCCTCGATCTCGGCGGCGCGGCCGGGCCGGCGGGCACCACCTCGCGCCTCGTGCAGCTCACCGCGCTGGTGGGCCTGCTCTCGCTCGCGCCCTCGCTGCTGGTGATGATGACGGCCTTCGGGCGCATCGTCATCGTGCTGGCGCTGCTGCGCAGCGCCATCGGCGCGCCCGCCATCCCGCCCAACCCGGTGCTGATCGGCCTTGCGCTGTTCCTCACGCTCTTCGTCATGGAACCGGTGCTGATGGCGAGCTGGGAGATGGGCGTGCGCCCCATGGCCGAGGGCCGGATCGGCGAGATGGAGGGCCTGGCCGCCGCGGCCGAGCCCTTCCGCAAGTTCATGGCCGCCCAGGTGCGCGATTCCGACCTCGCCCTCTTCCTGGACCTCGGCGGGCTGCCCGCCGCCCCGGCCGAGCAGGCGCCCTGGCGTGCGCTGACGCCGGCCTTCATGGTCAGCGAGCTGCGCCGCGCCTTCGAGATCGGCTTCCTGATCTTCCTGCCCTTCCTGATCATCGACCTGGTGGCGGCGAGCCTGCTGATGTCGCTGGGCATGATGATGCTGCCGCCCACCGTGGTGGCGCTGCCCTTCAAGCTGGCCTTCTTCGTGCTGGTGGATGGCTGGCGGCTGGTCGCGGGCTCGCTGGTGCAGGGCTTCGCCGTGAGCTGACCGCCCGCGCGCGCAATCGTGACGCGAAAAACCCGCCAACCACTCTACCGTGATCGCGCAACGGGCGCGGGCGGGCATCATGTGGCGGGCAATGATCGGCGGGCTGATCTGGGTGCTGTTGGCCCTGCCCGCCTGGGCGCAGGCGCCGCCCGAACTCCCGGCCTGCACCTTCGAGGACAACAGCGCCCTCGATGCCCCGGCGCTGCTCGCGCGCAGCTTCGACAGCCGCGGCCAGGCCGGCGCCACACCGCGCCTGCTCACGCTCAGCATCGACCCCCAGGCGCGGCTGTCGGCCAATTCCGTGCATCTGCTGCTGGCGCCGGGTGAGCGCGACACCATCGAATGGGCGAAGATGCGCCTGCTGGGCGCGGCCCGCACGGTCGAGCATGTGACGCGCGAGGACGGCACGCGCGGCTCCGCCCATGCGCCGATCTTCGCGCGGCTGCACGGCCATGCGGGCGGCGTGGCGCGCATCGAGCTCGATCTGCCGCAGCGCCCGGGGCTGCGCTTCGCGGAGCTCTGGCATGGCGTCGTCGCCGTGTGCAACGGCGCGGACAACCGCATCATCGCCTATGGCGCGATCGATGTGCGGGTGCATTCGCGCCTGTGGTCGAGCGTGCTCTCAGGCGGGCTGCTGATCGGCGTCTATGTCATGCTCGCCGCGGTGGCGCTGCGCATCAACGCCCGCCGGCTGGATGCCGCCGCCGCCACCCGCGCCGCGACCCTCGAGGAGGGCCAGGCCCCGCCCGGGCCGGCCTGGCGCTGGCGCCAGGCGCTGAACCCGCTCTTCATCACGCAGGACGCGGCCGGAATCGGCAGTCTCTCCCGCCTGCAATTGCTGGTCTTCACCCTCGCCGTCGTCTTCGTCTACGCCTATGTCCTGGCGCGCACCGGAGAACTCGCGGCACTCTCACCCGATGTGCTGGCGCTGCTCGGCATCACGGTGCTGGGCTCGGGCCTGTCGCGGCTGGTGGGGGATGCGGGCTCGGTCAGCCCCGCCAACCGATCCTGGCTCAAGGCGCGGGGCTTGCTTGTGCATCGCGCGGATCGCCTGCCCAGCCTCGCCGATCTTGTCTGCGCGGATGGCGAGCTGGAGATAGCGCGCGTGCAGGCGATCATCTTCTCTTCCATCACCGTCGTCGCGCTGCTCATCAAGGGCCCGCGCGACCTGGGCGGCTTCGAGATCTCGGCCGAGACGCTCTACCTGCTCGGCCTGAGCCAGGCCGCCTTCGTCGCCGGCAAGGCGATCCCGGCCGAGGGCGTGCGCCGGCTGAATGCCGAGATCGCCGCGATGCGCACGGCCGAGCGCGACTGGCACGACGCGCAGCAGCAGCCGCCGGGCAGCCTCGGCGCCGAGGCACTGGCGCGCGCGCGCTCCACCTGGAACGGCGCGCTCGCGGCGGCCGAGGACACGCTGGTCGATGTCTTTGGCGCGACGCTGAACCGCGCCCGGCTCAGCGCGCTGCGGGCGTGAGCCGCGGCAGGTGCCGCGCGATGTAGGGCGGCAGGGTGAAGGCGCCGACATGGATCTCGGGCGACCAGTAGCGCGTCGTGTCCAGCACGCCGGCGACATCGGCGCGGCGGCGGATCTCCTCCACCCCCACCTGCCGGCAGGCGGCGTCCTTGGCCGCCCAGCCCAGCGTCATGAAGCCGCCAACATAGGTCGGCACGGCGGCGACATAGGCGAAGACGTCGGGGAAGGACTTCGCGCGGCGCAGCGAGGTCTCACGCAGCTCGTCGGCCTGCATGAAGGGCACGCCGCACTGGTTCACCACCAGGCCGCGCGCCGTCAGCAGCCGGGCGCAGTTGGCGTAGAACTCATCGGTGAACAGCACCTCGCCCACGCCGATCGGATCGGTGCTGTCCACGATCACGACATCGAAGCTGCCCTCTTCCGCCTGGCGGACATAGTCGATGCCATCGCCCACGATCACCTCGGCGCGCGGGTCGGTCCAGGCATCGGCCCCGATGCCGGGCAGGTGTTCCTTGGCGAGGCGGATGACCTCGCCATCGATCTCCACCATCACCGCCTTCTCGACCGTGCGGTGCTGCAGCACGCGCTTCAGCACGCCGCCATCGCCCGCGCCGATGATCAGCACGCGCCGCGCCTCGCCATGCGCCAGCAGCGGCACATGGGCCAGCATCTCCTGATAGACGAACTCATCCGCCTCGGTGATCTGCACCACGCCGTCGAGCAGCATGACGCGGCCATGGGTGTGGCTCTCGAAGACCAGGATGTCCTGGAAGTCGGACTTCACATGCGCGAGTTCGCGCTTCACCAGGAAGCGCTGGCCCCACTCGGCATAGAGGGTTTCGTTCACCCAGGCGTCGGTCGTCATGGCGGTTCCTTGAAGGCGTAAAAAAGGGGCGGACCCTGCGGCCCGCCCCCTACAATGTTCGGCGCGCGCCGGAAAGCTCAGCCGATCAGGCCGCGCTTGTGTTCGGCAAGCTGCACGCGCTCGGCCTGGAAGCCCTTCTTGAGCGCCGGCAGCGCCTTGTAGGGATCGCATTCGCCGCAGACGAAGATGTCCAGCGCCGCATAGTCGCGCTCGGGCCAGGTGTGGATGGAGACATGGCTCTCGGCCAGCACCAGCACACCCGACACGCCGCCATTGGGCGAAAAGTGGTGGAAATGCCCGTGCAGGATCGTCGCGCCAGTGGCGAGCGCGCCTTCCCGCAGCACGGCATCGATATGGTCGGGGTCGTCGAGATTCGTCGCCCCCCACAGATCGATGATCAGGTGGGTGCCCGCATAGCGGACGCCGTTCCGGTGGATGAAGTAATCCTTCGTGTCCGCCGAGCGGTTCTCATCATTCTGGGCGTCGCTCGGCATATCCGAGACCATCCCCAGTTGGACGAGAGCTTCCATGGTCAGGGCTCCTTCCAGCCAGCAGATGACCGGGTTGATCGAACATCGATCGGGTCAACGGGGGCGGCGTATGGGGCATGGGGGGCAAGGGCGCAAGCGAAATCGGACCCCTTTTGCCGCAAAAAACGCATGTCACCCCCCGGGGGGGTCCGGCAAAGCCGCGCGTCCCCCCCCGGGGGGGTCCGGAACTTCACCTTGCGATGGGCGCTCCCGCCCGCAAGGACTCCAGACGCTCGGGCAAGGCGCGGGCGAGTTCCAGCTCCTGGCGCAGGCGCGGCAGGTCGCTCACCTGCTCGATCCCCGCCCCGGTGATGAGCGCGAAGGCCTCATGCAGCGGGCCGTCGGCCATGCGCCCGGCCTCGGAGTCGCGCAGCAGCGCGAGGCCCGATTCCTGCCCGGCCAGCGCGAGCAGCGCCGCGGTGCGCACCACGAGGCGGCGCTCCGGCTCCTGCAGGGCAGCGGGCGGGGCAGGCAGGCGCGCGGCCAGCAATTCCTGCATCGCGCCCGCCGCCCCGGCCCAATCCTGCCGTTCGGCCAGGGCCTCGGCGAGTTCGGGCAGGCCGGCGACCCCGGCCTCCCGATAGCGCGCGGCGGCGGCCTCGTGCTGGCCCAAGCGGCTCAGCGCCCGCGCATCCACCAGCGTGCGTTCCAGATCAAGCGCCGGCGGCAGGCCGGGCACGGCGGTCTCGGCCAGCGCCTCGCGCGCCCTGGCGCCATCGCCGGCACCGAGCGCGAGATTGGCCAGCCGCAGGCCGATCCGCGCCCGCGCCTCATCCCCCGCCGCGCGGCCCAGCGCCTGGCGCAGCACGAATTGCGCCCGCTCCACCAGATCGAGCGCGGCCAGGCGATCCGCCAGCGCGGCAAGCGCCGATTCGCTGGCCGCGCCGGCCGGCAGCAGTGCGCGATGCGCATCGAACAGGGTCACCGCCGCGATCGGCGCTTCCCGCGCCAGCGCGCCGAGCAATGCCTCGGCCTGCAAGGGGCGGAGCTGCGGCGCGAGTTCCGGGAACAGCGCCTCCGCCTCCCGCAGCTGGTCGAAGGCGCCGCGCGGGTCCTCGGCCTGCAGGCGCAGCGCGGCGACGCGCAGCCGGGCCTCGCTCTCCAGCGCATCGCCGCGCCAGGCGGCGAGCGTCGCCTCCACGGCGGCCGCGGCCCCGGCAGCGTCCAGCCGCCCGGTGGCGAGGCGCAGCTCGGCCGCGCGGCGCAGCGCGATGGCCCGCGCGCGCCGGTCGCGCCCCTGGGCGACGGCGGCATAGGCGGCCAGGGCCGGCTCCACCGCACCCTGGGCTTCCTGCAGCCGCGCGCGCGCCAGGGCGAGGCTCGGCGCCTCCTCGGGCCGGGCGCCGAGCAGCCTTGCGGCGGCGGCCACCTCCCCGCCTTCGAGCAGGGCCTCCGCGGCCGGGGCGATCAGCCGGTCGCGCAACGGCTCGGGATAGGCCAGCAGCAGCGGCAGGCCGGCGGCGATGGCGGCGGCGGCGGCGGTACGGTCGCCCCCCTCGCGCACCGCATCATGCAGGCCCCGCCAGAGCAGGGCTTCGTCCGAATGGGGCAGGCCGGGCATGGCGAGGCCCTGCGCCTCCGCCACGCGGCCGGCGACCAGGGCAGCGGCGCCGTGCAACGCCTGGGCGCGGGGTTGCTCGGCCAGGCGAGGATCCTCCCGCATCGCCAGCGCCGCCATGGATTGCGCTTCCTGCGGCAGGCCCAGCGCCAGCAGCGCCTCGGCGGTGCGCAGCCGGGGCTGGCCGCGCCCGAGCGGCGGGGCGGCGGCGACGGCCATGGTCGCGTTGCGCAGGCGTTCCGAAAGCGCGGCGATGCTCTCCGCCGGCAGGTCGAAATGGCGCGACATGGCCGCCGCATCCACCGCCACCGGCCCCGCCGCATCGCCGAGCGCGAGCGCCGCGCCCGGCGCGGCCTCCAGCAGGAAGCGATCCTCGGCGATGCGCAGGCGCAGCGTGTCGGCGCGCGGCAGGATGGCGACGCCGAGGCGCGTCGGCAGGATCTCGAGCGTCGCGCTGCGCCGACCCATCGGCGTGGCGGCCCCGCCTTCGCGCTGGGTGCCAACCAGCAACACGCCGCCCGTCTCGGGGTCGAGCACCGCCAGGGTGCTGGCCGGCGCGGCACTGCGCAGGACCAGGCGCATCGGCGGGCCGGGCTCGACCTCTGGCAGGATGGAGCGCAGCGCGGCGGGCGGATTCGGCGCCTCCAGCAGCCAGGCAGGCCCGTCGCGGCGCAGGGAGGGCGCAGCGAAGGCGGCGGCGGGCAGGCGGAGCGTCGTGGCCGTGGCCCCGCGCGAGAGCTCGACCTGCCCCAGCACAGGGTGCTGCGCGATGGGCGCGAGATCGAGCGGCAACGGCGCATCGAGCACCAACAGCCAGGCATCGCCGCGCCGGAACAGGGCGGCGCCGGTCTCGGCCGGGGCCGGAATGGCGAGCCCCCCGCCGGGCAGGGATCGCACCAGCACCGGGCGCGGCGCTGGGCGCGGCACGGCGGGGGCGCCAGCGACCGGCGCGGCGGCGGGTGGGGCTGGCACAGGCGGGGCCGCGCCGGGCGGTGGCAGTGCGGCGGTCTCGACCGGGACCAGAGGCGCGGCCTGTACCGGCAAGGCCGGGCCGGGTGGCGCGGCGGGGCGTGGCACGGTGGCGTTGCGCGGTGCGGGTGCGGGCGTGGGCGGGGGTCGGGGTTCGGCACGGGCCGGCGCAGCACGCGCAGCGGGTGGCGTGGCAGCGGTGGCGGGCTGGGGGTCGGCCACATCCAGCACGATGCGGTTGCCCAGGCGATAGACCCGCGGCCGCGCGGCAGCGGCGATGGTGATTTCCGCGCTTTCGCCCGTGGCGCGCAGTGCGGTGACGTTGCGGGGCATGCGGCTGGGCATGGTCTCGAAGGCACCCGGGGCGGCGAAGCGCAGCGTCACCCGCCCTTCGGCCTGTTCCACGCGAAAGCCGACATCGCGTGGCCAGTCGAACACGACCCGCCCGAAGCCGGGATGGTCACCGACACGCACGCCCACCCTTTCCTGCGCCAGCGCCGGCACGGAGATCAGCGACAGGCAGAGCGGGAGTGCGAGGCGTCGCATCAGTCGAAATCCGCCAGCAGGCGATCGATGTCGGCCTGGCTGACGCCGGCACCGGGCAGTTGCGGTCCCTCCGCAAGGCGGCGGCCCTCGGTCACGGGCTGCGCGGGCTCGGCCTCGGGCGGGGGCGGGCCATCATTGGCGAAGCGGGCCGTCACGGCGGCGACGCGCGCCTCGATCGCCTTGAGCGCCTGCACCACCTTGCCGATGCGCTGGCCGGTGATGTCCTGGAAGCTGCAGGCCTCGTAGATGCGCGTCACCGCCTCGCCGAGCCTCTGCGCCTCCTCGCCACCCACCTTCGCGGCCACGCCTTCCAGCACCTCGCAGCAATCGAGGATCTCGTTGGTCGCCTGGGCGGTGTGGCCGACGATCGCGTCGAGTTCATCCGTGGCACTCGGGATGTGGCTCTCGGTGATGTCATCGACGCGCAGCGAGGCGATCTCCTGCTTCGCTCGCGCCACGGTGCGGCCGAGCCCTTCAAGCTCGGCCAGCAGCGCGGCCTCTGTGGCGCTGAGATCGCCCGCCATGCTGTCCAGCACGGCGCGCACGGCGGCCTGGATGCGCGCATCCTCGGCCGCCGCGGCGGGGTCGAGGACCGGGGTGACCGCGGGAGGACCGGTGAGACCGTCAGGCATGCACCATCACCTTCTCGATCTTCTCGCGCAGCGTCTCGGCGTTGAACGGCTTGACGATGTAGTTCGACACGCCCGCCTGCTTGGCCGCGACCACGTTCTCGGTCTTGCTCTCGGCGGTGATCATGATGAAGGGCGTGGATTTCAGCCGCGCATCGGCCCGCACCTCCTTCAGCAGGTCGAGCCCCGTCATCGGCGCCATGTTCCAGTCGCTGATCACCAGGCCGAAATTGCCCGCGCGCAGCTTGGCCAGCGCTTCCTGCCCATCCGTCGCTTCCTCGACATTCTCGATGTCGAGCTGCTTGAGCAGGTTGCGGATGATCCGCAGCATGGTCTTGTAGTCATCCACGATCAGAACGTTCGTGCTCTTGTCCATCGGCCTTCAGCCCCTGTCGCCATTGCGCCCGCCATCCTGGCCTGCCTCATCGCGGCGCCGGCCGTCCTGGCCGTGCCGTAGCCCCTGTGGCCGCATCAGCGGCTTGCCACCCGTTCGGCCCGCAGCCGCGCGAGCTCGGCGGTCAGTGATCGCGCGCGCTCGGGCTTCATCGCGCCGATGACGGGCGAGGCCTTGGCCTCGCGCATCCGGTCCACGATGCTGACCAGCACGGGCATGTCGAGTTCGTCGAAGATCGTCGCGGCATCGCGCGGGCGCATGCTTTCATAGAGCCGCACGAGGCCGCGCAGGCCCGCCTCCTCCCGCGCCGCGCGGTCCCTCTCCAGCGCCTCGAGCCGCTGCTGCAGCGCGGTGAGTTCGGCCACGCGCTGGCCGAGCCGTCGCTCGGCGGCGCTCACCACCTGCTCGCGCGCTGCGGCGGATTGCTCGCGTGCCTCGATCTCGGCGCGGCGGGCGCGCAGCGCTTCCAGCACCGCGCGCTCGGCCTGAGCCTCCGCGCTGGGTGCGGCGGGCGCGGGGGCCGGGGCGGCGGCGGGGGTGGCGGCGGGGGCGGGGGTGGGCGCGGGGCCTGGCGCTCCCTGGGCCTGGGCAGCCGCGACCACCGCCGCCGGCCTGCCCCCCTGCCCGCCCCCGATCGCGCCCGAGACCAGGCGCTCGACCTTCGTCACCGCAAGCAGCGCGGCAAGGCCCATCAAGGCCGGCAAGAGGCGCAGCCGGCGTGGCCATCTGGCCCAAGGCAGGGCGCGCCGGGGCATCAACGCTCACCCCGCAGCGCACGGAGCAAGTCGCGCTCGGCCTCGCTGCGCAGCGCCGCCGCCGGGCGGGGCGTGGGGGCTGCGGGCGGCGCATCGACGGCCAGGGGGCGGCTCGCGCGCACCAGGGCGTCCAGCCGGTCCGCCAGCGTCTCGGCCCGTTCGGTGAGGAAGCGCAGATCCTCGCGCAGCGGCTCGGCCACCGCCACGCGCTCGGCCACGCTGCGGCCGGCCTGCTCGGCGGTGGCGCGCAGCCGGGTGAGCGCGGCCTCCGCCGTCTCGCTGGCCTGCACCACCTGCTGCGCGCCGCGCTCCAGCGCCGCGCCCTCCTGGCGCAGGGCGGCGATCTGGCGTTCGAGCCGCCAGGCGAAGGGGATGGCCAGGGCGAGCAACAGCAGCAGCGCCCCCTGCGCCGCCCACTCCAGCAGACCCATGGCGTTCTCGCTCAGCAGCGGGCTCATGGCGTGGCTTCCGCATGGGCGCGGTTGCGAAGCATGTCCTGCTCGATCCGCACGGCCAGTCGGTTCTCCCGCCGGCCGAGTTGCGCTTCGAAAAGGTTCACCTCACCGCAGCGCAGCTTCACCGGCGCGCCGGCGGGCGAGGAGAGCAGGATGCGATCGCCCACATTCAGTCGCAGCACCTGGGAGAGCGACATCATCTGTTCATCCAGCACAACCTCGAGCGCCACGTCGGTCTGGCGCAGTTCCTCCGCGAGGTGGGTTTCCCAGATGCTGTCGCGGCCGAAGCGCTCGCCCATGAATTGCTGCAGCAGCAATTCACGCACGGGCTCGAGCGTGGCGTAGGGCAGCAGCACCTCGATCTTGCCGCCGCGGTCCTCCATGTCGATGCGCATGCGCGCCAGCACGGCGGCGTTCGACAGGCGCGAGACGGCGGCGAAGCGCGGGTTCACCTCCAGCCGGTCGAAGCGGAACTCGACGGGGCAGAGCGGCTCGAAGGCGGCGCGCAGGTCCGACAGCACCACGGCGATCAGGCGCTCGACCAGCGTGCGCTCGATGGTGGTGTAGGGCCGGCCCTCGATGCGCATCGCCGCGGTGCCGCGCCGCCCGCCCAGCAGCACGTCCACGATGGAGTAGATCAGCGAGCTGTCCACCACGATCAGCCCGTAATTGTCCCATTGCTCGGCCTTGAAGACCGCGAGCATGGCGGGCAGCGGGATGGAGTTCAGGTAGTCGCCGAAGCGCAGCGAGGTCATGGCGTCGATCGACACCTCCACATTGTCGGAGGTGAAGTTGCGCAGCGTGGTGGACATCAGCCGCACGAGCCGGTCGAAGACGATCTCGAGCATCGGCAGGCGTTCATACTGCACGAGCCCGGCGGAGATGATGCGCTCGATCCCGGTCTCGGCGCGGTCGCGTGCCGGGCCGCTCTCGAAGCCCAGCAGGCTGTCGATCTCGGCCTGGTTGAGCACGCGCGCCGCATCCACCGGGGGCGCGCCGGCCGGCGCCGCGGCCTCCTCCTCCAGCGAGGCGCCCCAGGCGGCGGCGAGGTCCTCTTCCTCCGAGCCGCTCATTGCACGAGCATCTCCAGGAAGAGCACGTCGGTGACGCGCGCCGGCGCGACGGCGACCGAGGCGCGCGCGATCAACTCCTCCCGCAGGCGATGCGTGCCCGCACTTCCACGCAGTTCCTCGGGCCGCACCTCCCGCAGATAGGTCTGGAACAGGTCGAGCAGCCGCGGCATGGCGGCCTGCACCGCGGGCTCATCCGCAGCGCGGCTGATCTCGAGCTTGGCGCGCAGCCGCACGAAGCTCGCGCGCCGGCCGGGCGCGTTCAGGTTGGAGACGATCTCGGGCAGTTCGACGAAGGCGGGCGGGCTGCGCGGCGGTGGCGCGGGCTCGGCCGCCTCGGCGGTCTGCTCGGCGGGCGGCGGGTTCATGCCGAGCAGGCCGGGCAGGATGCCGGTGAACCAAAGCCCGGCGCCACCACCACCCAGCAGCAGCACGGGCAGCAGGATGAGCAGCAGCTTCTTCTTGCCGCCGCCCTTCTTCGCTGCGTCGCCCTGCGCCTCCGCTGGTGCTTCCGCCTTGGCTGCCGCCGCCATGACCCTGTCCGCGTCCTTCTGCCGCCGGCCCCCACAACCGGGCGCCAGGGGCGAAGATGCGCCGGCAGGGCTTAAGGAAGGATTGCACCGGCGGCGGGGGACAAGGCCCGGCGCCCGCGCCGGCCGGCGGTGACTGCCGCACCCCGGCAGGGCTTGCCGCCCGCCCCGGCAAGGCGCGCCGCCTGGCCGCCCCGGGGGCTGGCATGGGGCTTGCGCTGGGCATCACGGCCCCCTTCGGCCGCTTGGAGCAGACTGGCATGGACAGCCCCGGCTACATCGTTCTCTCACGGCTGATCGCGCAGAGCCGCGCCACCGCCGTCACCGCGAACAACGTCGCCAATGCCGACACCCCCGGCTTCCGCGCCGCGCGCCCGGTCTTCGGCGCGGTGCTGGAGCGCCAGATGGGGGTCGAGGCCCCGCGCGGCGGGCGCGAGCTCGCCTTCAGCCAGGACCGCGCGACCTTCCGCGATGCCACGCCCGGCTCGCTGGCCACCACCGGCAATCCGCTCGACCTCGCGCTGTCCACGCCGGAGGGCTATTTCGCCGTCGAGACGCCGCGCGGCGAGCGCTACACCCGCGCCGGGCGCTTCTCCCTCGATGCCGAGGGGCGCGTGGTGGACCCCGACGGCCATGCGCTGCTCGGCACCGATGGCCGCCCGCTGCGCATCGCCCCGGGCGAGAGCCGGATCGAGGTGCAGGGCGATGGCACGCTGCGCACCGAAAGCGGGCCCACCGGCACGGTGCGGGTGGTGCGCTTCCCCAACATCCAGTCCCTGACCGGCGAGGGCGACCGGCTCTTCGCCGCCCCCGACACCATGCCGGCCGAGCCTGTCGCCAATCCCGGCCTGGTGCAGGGCGCGGTCGAGGGCAGCAATGTGCGCCCCGTCATCGAGCTGACGCGCATGACCGAGGAGATGCGCCAGTTCCAGTTCGTGGCCCAGATGGCCGAGCGCGAGGGCGAACGGTTGGGCAGCGCTGTCGAGCGCATCCTGAAGCGGCGCTGAGCGGAGGGATAGGACATGCGCAGCCTGCACATCGCCGGCGAGATCATGAGTTTTGTGCCGGCGACGGCGAAGGGAGGCCCTGACCATGCGTAGCCTGCACATCGCCGGCACGGGCATGATGGCCCAGCAGACCAACGTCGAGGTCATCTCCAACAACATCGCGAATATGAGCACGACGGGCTACAAGCGCCGCCGCGCCGAATTCCAGGACCTGATCTACCAGAATCTCCGCCGCGTCGGCTCGCAGAGCGCCGATACCGGCTCGGTCCTGCCCTCCGGCGCGCAGGTGGGCCTCGGCGTGAAGACCGGCGCGGTCTATCGCATCTCCGAACAGGGCAGCCTCTCGCAGACGGAGAACCGTTTCGATCTCGCGATCCGCGGCAATGGCTATTTCCAGATCACCCTGCCCTCGGGCGAGACCGCCTATACGCGCGACGGCACCTTCGCGCTGAGCCCCGAGGGGCAGCTGGTGACCGCCGATGGCTATGTGGTGCAGCCGGGCATCACCATCCCCGCCGCCGCGCGCGACGTGACCATCAACGCCACCGGCGAGGTGCTGGCCAAGCTCGACGGGCAGGTGGAGCCGCAGAATGTCGGCCAGATCCAGCTCGCCATCTTCGCCAACGAGACGGGGCTGGAGGCGATCGGCGACAATCTGCTGCTCGCCACCCCCGGCTCGGGCGCGGCCCAGGCCGCCGCCCCCGGCTCGCCCGGCTATGGCCAGGTGCTGCAGGGCTTCGTCGAGACCTCGAACGTGAACGTGGTGACCGAGATCACCAACCTCATCACCGCGCAGCGCGCCTATGAGATGAACAGCCGCGTGATCTCGGCGAGCGACGAGATGCTCTCCACCCTCTCGCGGCTGCGGTGAGCGCGATGCGCTGGCTCTTGTTGCTGCTGCTGGCAGCGCCGGTGCAGGCGCAGGACCTGCCCGGCATCCGCCCCTTCGTCACGGTGGAGGAGCCCATGGTGCGGCTCTCCGACCTCTTCGAGGGCGCGGGCCCGCGCGGATCCACCGTGCTCGGCCCCGCCCCCGCGCCCGGCCAAAGGATGGTCATCGAGGCCGCGCAACTCGCCGCCATCGCGCGCCAGCAGGGCATCGCCTGGCGCCCCGTGGGGGGGGCCGAGCGCGTGGTGCTGGAACGCCCCGGCCGGCCCGTGGCGCGGGAGGAGGTGATGGCCGCGCTCCGCGCCGCGCTGCGCCAGCAGGGGATGGAGGGCGATGCGGAGCTTGAACTCACCAGCTTCGCCCCGCCGCTGGTGCCCCTCGCCGCGCTGGTGCAGGTGGCGATCGAGCAGGCGAGCCTGGAGCCCCAGGCCAGCCGCTTCGCCGCCACCCTCGCCATCACGGCCGAAGGCATGCCCACGGCGCGGATGCGCGTGGCGGGGCGCGTGGTGGCGACCCTGCCGATGCTCGTCGCCGCGCGCCGGATGCAGGCGGGCGATGTGGTGCGGGAAGGCGATGTGCGCGTCATCCGCGTGCCAGCCGCGCGGCTGCGCCCCGGCGTGGCGGATCGTCCGGAGCAGGTGGTGGGCCTCGCCCTGCGCCGCCCCGCCGCGGCCGAGCAGCCGCTGCTGGTGGCCGACATCCAGCAGCCGGTCGTGGTCGATCGCGGCGGCACGGTCACGATGCTCTACGACATGCCCGGCCTGACGCTGACCGCGCAGGGCCGCGCGATGGAATCCGGCGCACGCGGCGCGGTGGTGCCGGTGATGAACACCGCGAGCCGCGTGGTGGTCGAGGCGCAGGTGATCGGCCCGGGCCGCGTGCGCGTCGCGGCCGCGCCGCGATGAGGAGACAGACCATGCGCCTGCCTGCCCTGCTGCTGCTGCCCGCGCTGCTCGGCGCTTGCGAGCGGCTGTCCGAACTGGGCCGCCCGCCGCAACTGGCCGCGATCGAGAACCCGACCGCCGATCCCGCCTGGCGGCCGGTCTCCATGCCCATGCCTGCACCGCAGGAACCCGCGGCGCATGGGAACAGCCTTTGGCGCGGCGGCAGCCGCACCTTCCTGCGCGACCAGCGCGCGGCCTCGGTGGGGGACCTCGTCACCGTCCTGGTCAGCATCCAGGACACGGCGCAGCTGCAGAACACGACGGAGCGCGAGCGCACGGGCAGTGACGCGCTGGGCCTGCCGCGGCTGCTGGGGCTCGATGCCTCCTGGCTGCGGATCTTCCCCAACACGCTCGATCCCTCGCGGATGGTGGAGACCTCCGGCTCGCAGAACAGCCTTGGCTCGGGCACGACGCGGCGCAATGAGACGATCACGCTGCGCGTCGCGGGCACGGTGACGCAGGTGCTGCCGAACGGGAACCTGGTGGTGGCGGGCCGGCAGCAGGTGCGGGTGAATGCCGAGCTACGGGACCTTCAGGTCAGCGGCATCATCCGCCCGCAGGACATCGCCTCCGACAACACGGTGCGGCACGACCGGCTGGCGGAGGCGCGCATCGCCTATGGCGGGCGCGGCACGATCAGCGACCTGCAGCAGCCGCGCGTGGGACAGCAATTGCTCGACATCGTGCTGCCCTTCTGAGGGCAGCGCGCCGGGGGGGTCTACGGGGGGGTATCCCCCCCGTTCCGCCATGCAGGTAGGGTTGGTGTCGCGGCTACCTGCATGGCGGACCAAGATGTGCGGACGATACTTCCTGCAACGCGACCCGGCGCGGCTGGCGAGCTATTTCGAGGCGGTGAACCCCACGCCGAACCGGCCGCCCTCCTGGAACATCGCCGTCACGCAGGACTCCCTGGTGCTGCGCCGCCACCCGGAATCAGGCGATCGGCACCTCGATTCCCTGCGCTGGGGCCTGGTGCCGCGCTGGGCCGCGGACACCAAGGACGCCGCGAAGCTCATGAACGCCCGCGCCGAGGGCCTGGCCGAGAAGCCGAGCTTCCGCGACGCCTTCGCCAAGCGCCGCTGCATCGTGCCGATGGATGGCTTCTATGAGTGGCGCAAGGCCGAGGATGGCAGCAAGCAGGCCTATGCCGTGGCGCTGGACAGCGGCGAGCCGATGGCCGTCGCAGGGCTGTGGGAGGGCTGGAAGCAGCCTGACGGGCTCTGGCTGAAGACCTTCACCGTCATCACCACCGAGGCGAATGAGAAGCAGGCGCTGGTGCATCACCGCATGCCGGTGATCCTGCCGCCCGAGGTCTGGGACGCCTGGCTCGGCGCCGAGCCCGCGACACCGGACGAATTGCTGGAGTTGCTGCTGCCCTGCCCGGCCGAGGAATTGCGCATCTGGCCGGTGGACAACCGTGTCGGCAAGGTCGCCGAGAATGACGCGAAGCTGCTGCGCCGCGACAAGCAGGCCGCGCCGCCGCCCGAGCTGGATGACCCGCCACCCGGTTGGGTGACCTGAAGGATCTGCCGGGGCGCGCCCGCCGATGCGCCCCGGCCGAAGCCGTCAGTCAGACATCCTCAATCGTCGCGGTGCACGCGCTCCATCCGCTCGTGGCGCTCCTGCGCCTCGATCGAGAGGGTCGCGATGGGCCGCGCCTCAAGCCGGCGCAACCCGATGGGCTCGCCCGTCTCCTCGCAATAGCCGTAGGTGCCGTTCTCGATACGCTCCAAGGCCTGGTCGATCTTGGAGATCAGCTTGCGCGCCCGGTCACGGGTCCGAAGCTCGAGGGCGCGGTCGGTCTCGACACTCGCCCGGTCCGTCAGATCCGCTTCCACGATGCCGCCCTGGCCCATGGAGGAGAGCGTCTCGCCCGCCTCCCGCACCAGATCGCCGCGCCACCGCAGGAGCTTCTGCCGGAAATACGCTGTTTGTAATGGATTCATGAACTCTTCGTCGCTGGTCGGACGATAGTCCGGCGGCAAAGTCACGAGCATGGCACACTTCCCCAACCCCCACCGGCCAAAGCCCGGCGCCCGGCTGGCGGAAGCGGCCGGACCATAGTGGCGCCCCCCCGGCCACCGCAAGGGGTCCTTTCACCCAAGCGCCTGATCTGCGGCACTTTTCATACCGCCGACGCAGAACGACGCCGGGCCAGTTCGATGCGCGCGCGCAGCGCCACTTCCTGAAGGATCGAGGCCAGTGCGGGATCCGCGCCTTCGGCCTCGGCCTCCGCCAGGGCCTGCAGCCGGGTGAGCCGCGCCGGGTCGGCCGCCCCGCCGAGCATCTCCATCTGCAGCCCCGTCAGCTCCCGCAGCGCGGCCGAGGCACGCCGGCGGGCCCGCGACTCGGCCGGCTCGGGCGCCATGGTTTCCTGCAGCGCCAGCAGCCCGCTGAGGCCGGCGGCCAGGGCCGGCCCGCTGACCGAGGCCGCAGCACTCTCCTCCTCCGGCAGGGCGAAGCCGCGCCCCCGCTTCACCGCACGCGGGCCGGCGATGCTGCCCGCCGACACCGGCCTGACCGGGCCCATCCGCAACCTCCTCCATCGCTTCCTGCCGGGCGCCCCGGCCAGGCCTGCCGCCCCCCGGCAGGATCTGCCGCCGCGGCCGCCCGCGGCGCTGGCACGCGCCTTGCGATGCCCAGGCCACGGACCGCCAAACCAGGATGGCCGGCGGAACGGAGGAGAGCGTGGCGACAAAACATTGCCCGAGGATGAGCGTGGCGCGGTTGTTGATCGCCGCGATGCTGCTCATCCTCCTCGCGCCCCCTGCCCTGTCGCAGGTGCGGATCAAGGACATCGCGGACCTCGAGGGGGTGCGCGACAACCAGCTCGTCGGCTACGGCCTGGTGGTCGGGCTGAACGGCACGGGCGACCGGCTGCGCAGCGCCGTCTTCACCCGCCAGTCGCTGATCGGCGTGCTGGAGCGCCTTGGCGTGAACACGCGCGACCAGGAACGCCAGCTCGATACGCGCAACGTCGCCGCCGTGGTGGTGACGGCGAACCTGCCCCCCTTCTCGCGCGCCGGCAGCCGGATCGACATCACCGTCTCCACGCTGGGCGACGCCACCAACCTCACCGGCGGCACGCTGCTGGTCACCCCGCTGCTCGGCGCGGATGGGGAGGTCTATGCGGTCGCGCAGGGCGCGGTGGTGACCGGCGCGGTCTCCGCCCGCGGCGCGGCGGGGTCCGTCACGCGCGGCGTGCCGACGGCCGGGCGCATCGCCAATGGCGCGACGGTGGAGCGCGAGGTCGCCTTCCGCTTCGCCGCCACCGAGACGCTGCGCCTGGCGCTGCGCAACCCGGACCTGACCACCGCGCGGCGCATCGCCGCCGTGATCAATCGCGCCGCGGGCGGCGCTGTCGCCACCGCGACGGATCCGCGCACCGTCTCGCTCCGCCTCGCGGGGCGTGAGCCGGTGGGCTTCCTCGCCGATATCGAGCAGCTGCGCGTCACCCCCGACCAGGTGGCGCGGGTGGTGGTGGAGGAAGCCTCGGGCACCATCGTGATGGGCGCCAATGTGCGCGTCTCCACGGTCGCCATCGCGCAGGGCAACCTCACCATCCGCGTCACCGAGACGCCGCAGGTCTCCCAGCCCAATGCGCTGGCGGGCGGCGAGACGGTGGTGGTGCCACGCACCAACATCCAGGTGGATGACCAGAATGAGCGGCGCCTCGGCGTGCTGCGCGGCGGGGTCACGCTCGATGAGCTGGTGCGCGGGCTGAACAGCCTGGGCGTGGGCCCGCGCGACCTCATCACGATCCTGCAGACCATCAAGGCAGCCGGGGCGCTGCAAGCCGAGCTGGAGGTGCGCTGACCATGCAGATACCCGCGATCAACCCCCTGGTGCAGCCGCGCGGCGATGCTGCCGCGCGCCGCACCGCCCAGGATTTCGAGGCGCAGGCGCTGGGCGCGCTGCTCGCGCCGATGTTCGAGGGGCTGGACACCAGGGGCCCCTTCACCGGCGGCAGCGGCGAGGCGCAGTGGCGCCCGATGCTGGTGGACGCCATCGCCCGCGACATTGCCCGCGGCCCCGGACTCGGCATCGCCGATGCCGTGCTGCGTGAGATCAACCGGCTGCGCGAAGCCACCCAAGGAGACAATGCCGCATGATGAAGCCCCTTCTGCTCGCCGGCCAGCGCCTGGCCGAGGCGCTGCGCGCCGAGAATGAGGCGCTGGCACGGCTCGACCTCAACCAGGCGGCCGCGCTCTCCACCGGCAAGCGCCAGGCTTCGGATGCCTTCGCCGCCGCCTTCGACGCCGCGCAGCGCACCGGAGCCAAGGCCGAGGGGCCGGAGCGCGCGACGGCGGAGGAGATCTCCGGCCGGCTGCGCGAACTCAGCGCCGAGAACCGCCGCCTGCTGGAACGCGCCATCGACCTCCAGTCGCGCGTGATCGAGACCATCGCCGGCGCGGCGAAGGCGCCCGGCCCTGGCACCTATGGCGAACGCGGCGACCGGCGCGCGGCGCGCACCAACCCGCTCTCGCTCTCCTCGCGCGCCTGAACCGCGCCTCGCTGTTGCGGGGTGACCGGGGGTTGGGCATAGCTGGCGGCGCATGGATGATGTCGCCGAAGATCCGAGCTGGGCCGCGCTGCTCGCCGCGCGCGTCGGCGGGCCCGTGCCCGCGGGCGCGCTGGGCGATCTCTTCGCGCCCCTCTTCATGCCACCGCGCGCGGCCGATGGCTGCGTGGTGGTGGGGCGGCTGGCGCAAACGCTGGACGGGCGCATCGCCACGCGCAGCGGCTCGAGCCAATGGATCGGTGGCCAGGGCGACCTGCTGCACACGCACCGGCTGCGCGCGCTGTGCGACGTGGTGCTGGTGGGCGCGGGCACGGTCGCGCATGACGATCCGCGCCTGACCACGCGGCTCGTCACCGGGCCGAACCCGCTGCGCGTGGTGCTTGACCCCGGGCGGCGTCTGGGCGCGCAGCATCGTGTCTTCACCGATGCCAGCGTGCCCACACTGCTGGTCACGGCGGTGCCGGGGCCGGCGACGCAGGGCCATGCGGAGGTGCTGCATCTGCCGCGGGAGTCGGGTGGGATCGACCTGCTGGCGCTGCTGCGCGCCCTGGCGGCGCGGGGCCTCACGCGCATTTTCGTCGAGGGCGGCGGGCGCACCGTGTCGGATTTCCTCGCCGCCGGCTGCCTGGACCGGCTGCACCTGACCGTGGCGCCGGTGATCCTGGGCTCGGGCATCCCGGCCTTCACCCTGCCCGAGGCGGCGCGCATCGATCAGGGGCTGCGCTTCCACTGGGCGGCGCATCCGCTGGGCGAGGACATGCTGTTCGACGTGGCGCTGGATCGGGCGCGGCCGGGGGTCTGTTCCGCATGAAGGCGCAAGGGTTGTGGACCGTGGCCCCGGGCCTCGCCGAGTTGCGCGCGCACGACCTGCGCGACCCCGGCCCGGAGGAGGTGCTGGTCGAGACCCGCGCCAGCGGCATCTCGCGCGGCACGGAGCGCCTGGTCTTCGAAGGCCGCGTGCCCGAGAGCCAATGGGCGGCGATGCGCGCGCCGCTGCAATATGGCGACTTTCCCGGCCCGCTTTCCTACGGCTATGCGGCGGTCGGCGTGGTGCGCGCGGGGGCCGCGCCTCTGCTGGGCAAGCGCGTCTTCGTGCTGCACCCGCATCATGACCGCTTCATCGCCCCGGCGGCGATGTGCACGCCCGTGCCCGACGCCGTGCCGGATCGCCGCGCCGTGCTCGCCGCCAACATGGAGACGGCGGTGAATGTGATGTGGGATGCCCGGCCCCTGGTGGGGGAGCGCGCGCTGGTGATCGGCGCCGGCGTGGTCGGGCTGCTCGTGGCGTATCTGCTGGCGCGGATCCCGGGGATCGACCTGCATGTCTGCGACCCGGATGCGACGCGCGGCGACTTGGTGCGCGCGTTCGGCGCGCGCTTCTGCGCGCCGGATGAGGCGCCGGGCGAGCGCGACCTGATCATCCACGCCTCCGCCAACCCGGCCGGGCTTCGGCTTGCGCTCAACTGCGCGGGCTTCGAGGGCCGCATCGTCGAAGCCAGCTGGTTTGGGGCCAAGGAGTGCGCGCTGCCGCTGGGCGAGGCCTTCCATTCCAAGCGGCTCGCGCTGATCTCGACCCAGGTGGGGCATATCGCGCCTTCCATGCGCGGGCGGCGCGTCTATGCGGATCGGCTCGCGCTTGCACTTTCGCTGCTCGCCGATCCGGCGCTCGATGCGCTGCTGGGCCCCGACACCATCTTCGCGAAGCTGCCGCAATCCATGGGCAGCCTGCTGTCGCCCCCCCCGGGCGCGGCGCAGCCGCTCTGCCCCGTCGTCACATACATATAGAGAGTGAGAGCACACCCCGCATGTTCAGCCTGACCGTCGTCGACCACATCATGATCGCGCACAGCTTCCGCGGCGCCGAATTCGGCCCCGCGCAGCGGCTGCACGGCGCGACCTTCATCGTGGAGGCCGAGTTCCGCGCCCCGCAGCTCGACCACCTGCACCTGCTGGTCGATATCGGCCTGGCGAAGGATCACCTGCGCGCCATCCTCGCCCCGCTCGACTACCGCAACCTCGACAATGAGGAGGTCTTCGCGGGCAAGAACACCACCACCGAATATCTCTGCCTGCACATCCACGGCCTGCTGGCCAAGGCCTGCCGCGAGGGCGTGCTGGGCGAGGGCGGCAAGGCGGTGACGGGCCTCAAGATCCTGCTGCGCGAGAGCCACATCGCCTGGGCGGCCTTCGAGGGGCCCGTCTGAGCTTGCTGATCCACTTCCTCGTCCCCGCGCCGTTCGACACGATCTCGGGCGGCTATGGCTATGACCGGCGCCTGGTCGCGGGGATGCGCGCGCTGGGGCATGAGGTGCAGGTGGTGGAGCTCGCCGGGCGCCACCCGCTGCCCGACGCCACCGCGCTGGCCGCCGCGCGCGCCGCGCTCGAGGCCGTGCCGGCGGGGGCACGCCTCGTCATCGACGGGCTCGGCCTGCCCGCCTTCGCGCCGCTGGTCGAGACGCTTGCGGCGCGCGGCGCGATCGGGCTGATCCATCACCCGACCGCGCTCGAGCACGGCAATCCGGGTGAGGTGCGCGACGCGCTGCGTGCCGCCGAGCAGGCGATCTTCCCGCGCCTCGCGCGGCTCATCGCCACCAGCCCGCTGACCGCGCGGCGGCTCGAACCCGAATTCGGCGCCGATCCGGCACGCATCGGCGTGGTCGAGCCGGGCACGGACCCCGCCCCGCGCAGCGCGGGCTCGGGCGGTCCCGGCTGCGCGATCCTGAGCATCGGCACGCTGGTGCCGCGCAAGGGGCATGACGTGCTGCTGCGCGCGCTCGGCACCCTGCCCGACCTGGACTGGAGCCTCACCATCGTCGGCCCGCCGCGCGACCCGGTGCATGCCGAGGGTCTGCTCGCCCTGGTCGAGCAACTGGGCCTGTGCGCGCGCGTGACCTTCGCGGGCGAGATGGTGGATGGCGCGCTGGAGGCGCTCTGGACGCAGGCGGATCTCTTCGCCCTGGCCACGCATTGGGAGGGCTATGGCATGGCCGCGGCCGAGGCGCTGGCGCGCGGCGTGCCGGTGGCGATCACCGCCGGCGGCGCCATCGCGGAGGTCGTGCCGGTGGGCGCGGGCGTGATCTCGCCGCCCGGCGACGTGGTCTCGCTGGGCAAGGCGCTGCGCCGGGCGATCTTCGATACCGAGTTGCGCGCCGAGATGGCCGAGGCCGCCTGGCAGGCCGGGCAGCGCCTGCCGCGCTGGGAGGACCGCGCCGAGAGCTTCCTGCGCGAGATCGAGAAGGCATCCGCATGACCGAGCAGTTCGAGGGCGATTGGCTGGATCTGCGCGAGCCCTTCGACGCCGCGGCACGGGATGTGCGCCTGCCGCTGCTGCTCGCCGGGCAATTGCCGGCGCGGCCGCGCATCCTCGATCTCGGCGCGGGCACGGGCTCGCTGCTGCGCTGGCTCGGCCATTTCATCGGCCGCGCCCAGGCCTGGACGCTGGTGGATGCGGATGCCGCGCTGATCGACCGCGCCTTCGGCACCATCGCCGAGCGCGCCGTCGAGAATGGCTGGGCCGCCACCTGGCCGAACCGGCGCACGCTGCTGGCCCATGCCCCGGGCGGGGCCTGGCGGGTGGAGGGGCTGGTCGCCGATCTGCGCGAGGCCCCGGACAATCTGCCGCTCGGGCAGGTCGATGCCGTGGTGAACACCGCGCTCTGCGACCTCGTCTCCGCCGATTGGGTTTTCCGAATTGCCGCGGCCTGCGCCGCGCATGGGCTGCCCTTCTATGCCGCGCTGAACGTGACGGGGCGTGAGCGCTTCATGCCCGCGCATCCGGCCGATGCGCTGGTGGCGCGCGGCTTCGCCCGCGACCAGCTGCGCGACAAGGGGTTCGGCGGCATGGCGCTGGGCGCGAAGGCGCCGGGCGTGATCGAAGCGGCCTTCCTCGCCCATGGCTACACGGTGCATCGCGCGCCGAGCGACTGGGTGATCTCCCGCCGTGATCCCGAAATGGCGGTCGCCCTGGCCGATGGCCATGCCCGCGCGGCCATGGCGCAGGAACGGCGCGGGCGCGCCAAGATCCTCAACTGGGCGGTGGACCGCCGCGCCCAGGCCGGCCTGCAGCGCCTCTCCGTGCGCGTCGGCCATCAGGATGTCCTCTGTCTCCCGCCTCTTTCTGGCGTGCGTTGATGCAGGCGCATCAACGCCCCTCAGACGCGTCGTGCCAAGGGCACGCCTCTGGCATGACGCGCCGCGCATCCACGCGGCTTGGCTTCGCGGCATCAGCCGCGGGCCGCATTCGCGGCCTCGGTCGGCGTGAAGAACGCCGACCGCCCATGAAGGATTGATCCCATGCCCCTGCTGCTCGGCTGCATCGCCGACGACTTCACCGGCGCTACCGACCTCGCCTCCATGCTCGTGCGCAACGGCATGCGCACCGTGCAGGTGATCGGCGTGCCGACCGGTCCGCTGCCAGAGGCGGACGCCATCGTCATCGCGCTGAAGTCGCGCACCATCCCGGTGGCCGAAGCGCGCGCGCAATCGCTGGCGGCGGCCGAGGCGCTGCTGGCGGCGGGCGCGAAGCAGCTCTTCTTCAAATACTGCTCGACCTTCGACAGCACCGATGAGGGCAATATCGGCCCCGTCGCGGATGCGCTGCTGAAGCGGCTCGGCGCGGGCTTCGCGCTGGCCTGCCCCGCCTTCCCGGCCAATGCGCGCAGCATCTACCAGGGCCACCTCTTCGTCGGCGGCAACCTGCTGAACGAGAGCGGGATGGAGAACCACCCGCTGACGCCGATGAAGGACGCTAATCTCGTGCGCGTGCTGGGCCGCCAGACCGAGGGCGCGGTCGGCCTCGTGCCCTTCGCCGTGGTCGCGCAGGGCGCGAACGCCATCCGCGATGCGATGACGCGCCTGGCCGAGGGCGGGCGGCGCTATGCCATCGTCGATGCGGTGACGGATGCGCATCTGATGGAGATCGGCGCCGCCGCCGCGCAGCACCCGCTGATCACGGGCGGCTCGGGCGTCGCCATGGGCCTGCCGGAGAATTTCCGCCGTGCCGGGCTGCTGCCCGAACGCGCCGATGCCGCCAGCCTGCCGCCAGTGCAGGGGATGTGCGCCGTGGTGGCGGGCAGCTGCTCGCGCGCCACGCTGGGCCAGATCGGTTTTGCCCGGGATCATGCCCCGGTATTGGAACTGGATGCACTCGCCACCCCCGATGCCGCCGCGCTGACCGCGCAGGCACTCGAATGGGCCGGCGACAAGCTCGCCGCCACCCGCCCCATCGTGATCGCGGGCAGCGGCACGCCGGAGAAGGTGGCGGCGCTGCAGGCGAAGCTCGGGCGCGATGCGGCCGGCGCGCTGGTGGAAGAGGCGATGGCCAGCATCGCCGCGGGCCTCGTCGCGCGCGGCGTGGGGCGGCTGGTGGTGGCGGGCGGCGAGACCTCGGGCGCGGTCGTCTCGCGGCTCGGCGTCGCCTCCTTGCGCATCGGGGCCGAGATCGACCCCGGCGTGCCCTGGACCTATGCCGATCCGCAAGGGCTGCACCTCGCGCTGAAGTCCGGCAATTTCGGCGCGCGCGACTTCTTCCTGAAGGCCTTCGCCGATGCATGAGGCGCAGGCGCGCGAGCAGCTCGCGCAATTGGGCGCCTCGCTGTTCGACCGCGGCTATTCGGTGGGCTCGGCCGGCAACATCAGCGTGCGCCTCGCCGATGGCTACCTGATGACACCGACCAATTCCTGTCTCGGCCGGCTCGATCCCGCGCGGATCAGCAAGCTCGGCCCGGATTGGTCGCATCTGTCGGGCGACAAGCCCTCGAAGGAGGTCTTCCTGCATCGCGCGGTGCTTACGGCACGGCCCGAGGCAGGCGCTGTGGTGCATCTGCACTCGACCTACGCCACCGCCATCTCCTGCCTTGCGGAAGAGGGCGGGGAGGCGCAGATCCCGCCGCTCACGCCCTATTTCGTCATGCGCATCGGCCGGCGCCTGCCCTGCGTGCCCTATTACCGGCCCGGCGATGCGGCGATGGAACCCGCCGTGCACGCGGCGGCGCGTGAAGCGCGCGCGCTGCTGCTCGCCAACCACGGCCCGGTGGTGAGCGGGGCGAGCCTGACGGATGCCGTCTATGCCGCCGAGGAGCTGGAGGAAGCCGCGCGCCTCGCGCTGCTGCTGCGCGGCGTGCCCGGCGTGCGCGCGCTGGATGCGGCGCGGGTGGATGATCTGCTCAAGACCTTTGCCGCATGAGTTGAGGGGGGCAAGGCGCAATGCCACCGGACGGAACGCGCCTCTTCGACCCCGACATCCTGGTTCCAGCGGCATGGCGATCGCCAGATGGCGGCGCCCTCTGCATCCGTGACGCCGCCATCCACCGCCATGGCACGTCGCTGCTGCTGGCGACGGAAGGGGCAGAGGGGCGCATCGCGCTGTGCCGGCTCGATGACCGGTTCCACCCCATTCCCGGCTCGCTGCTGTCGCTTAGCGATCACCTGACCTTTGCCGATGGTGGGCGGACGCCCGACCGGCCGAGCGCCTGTCCGGGCGAGCCGCGCTTCGTCTCCTTGGGCGAGCGGCTGTTTCTCTCCCTGCTGTGCGAGCGCCCACCATCACCCGCGCGTCTCCACCTGCTGGAACTTGACCCGGTCCGCCTGCTCCCGCTGGGCCCGGCACGGCCCCTGCGGCGGGAGGGCCCGAATGACGACCCCGCTGTGCCCTGGACCCTCTTCGCCGAGGGCGCCGATCTCTACGCGATCGCGTGCTTCGTCCCGCTTGTCATCCTCAAGGCCGCGCTCGACCAGCCGGACCATGTGCCGTGCCGGGATGGCTTCCTGCATCGCTGGGACGCGGAGGGTTATGTGCACACCTATGGCGCATTGCGCGGTGGCGCGCCCCCGGTGCGGCATGGTGCGCGCCTCTACCTGCTGCCGCAATCGGCCTTCGAGACGCGAGCCGGGCCGGTGATGGACGCGCCGGCTCGCCGGCATACGGTTGTCCCCGCTCTGGCGCTGCAGGCCCACCCGCCCTTCGCGCCCGTCGCACTCTCGGCCCATCCGGTGCTGCAGGCCTCGCCCGTGGAGGCACAGGCGCCCGTCCTGCCAGACACCCACCCGGCGGAGGAACTGCGCCCCAGTGGCGCCGTGGCGGATGGTGAGAACCTCATCGTCTCCATCACTCTGCACGGTCGAAGCGCCGGGTTGCATCGCTTTGCCTTCGCGGGACTCGACGCAGCGATGCAGCCCGCGCTCCTCATGCCGCACCTGCCAGCCATGGTGAAGGCACCGCCGGGCGAGGCTGCGCCTGCGACCAGTGCGGAGGAACTTGCCGCCTTCGAACTGCGTAGCTTCTGGTGGCTCGGCCATACTGCCTCCTGCCGCGATCCGGCACTGGAGCAGAATCGCCCGCGCGGCCATTTCGCCTTCGGCAATTTCGGCGACATCACGGCCAGGCACCTCCTCGCGCGCCTCGTTGGCGTGACGCTGCACCACCTTGCGGCGGAGGGCCGGCGATTGCTCACCGTGGGTTCCATCCTCGGCATTGCGCGGGATGGCGACGTCATCTGGGGCAGCGGCTGCAACGGGGCGCGCGCCACGCTGCGCCACGCGCCACGGCACCTGCACGTCTATGCGACGCGCGGCCCCATCTCCCTCGAACTGTTGCGCCGGCACGGCATCGACACCCGCGGCGCGACCCGCTTCCTCGATCCGGCGAGCCTGCTGCCCCACCTTTTCGCGCCCGAGATCGCGGCGATGCGTGCAGCAGCCGCTGCGGCGCCGCGCGAGCCCTTTGTCATCATCCCGCATTTCCGCGACCAGGCGGCCATGCGCCAGCGCTATCCCGAGCACCTGTCCCGGATCCAGACACCCGATTGCGCGGTACTCGACATGGTGGCGCGCATCCTTCGCAGCGAACTGGTCGTCTCCTCCTCACTGCACGGGCTGATCCTGGCGGAGGCGCTCGGTGTGCCGGCCATCTGGCATCGTCCGATGAAAGGCGAGGACGAGCTGAAGTTCACGGACTACTACCTCGGCACCGATCGCTGGCGGATCCTCCGGGTAGACACGCTGGCCGAGGCGATCCGCGCCACCCCGATGGAACTTCCCCGGCTCGATGGTCCGGCGATGCTCGCGACCTTTCCCAGCATGGCGGCGCTGCAGGCGCATGGCGTGCTGCTGCGCCGCCCTTCGGCGCCGCTGGAGGCGCCCTGCGCCATCACCACGCGCCAAGGCGCCTGGATCGGCCTTCTGATGGGCTGGGAGACGCCACGGGCAGATGGCGCCTGGACCGACGGAAGGCAGGCACGGCTCGCCCTGCATCTGGGCGAGCGGGCGCCGGAGGAGTTGGAGGCCGTGCTCACGCTGCGCCCGATGCTGCCCGGCCCAGGCCGGCCGCAGGTGGTCACCGTGCGCACGAAGAAGCGCGAACTGGCCGTGCTGCGCCTGACCGATGCCGCGATGCAAACCCTGCGCGTCCCCCTACGCGGCGCGGTGCTGGAAGCAGGCGCGCTGGAACTGATCCTCGACATTGCCGAGCCCACGAGCCCGCCCAGGCCGGGTGGCAAGCCGGTGGGCGCGCGCGCGCCGCGCGCCCTCGGCATATTCCTGAGCAGCGTGATGCTGACCCGCACACCCTCAAAGGGATGAGGCCGGGTCGAGGCGGATGATGTAGCTGCGCCACTCGGCGCGCAGGGCGATGCGTTCATAGAGCGCGATGGCGGCGGCGTCGCCCTCGGGTACGAACCAGCGCAGATGGCTCCACTGCCGCGCACGGCCGAGTTCGCAGAGCGCCTCGATCAGCGCGCGCGCGATGCCCTGGCCGCGCGCCTCCGGCAGAACGAAGAGATCGTCGAGTTGCCCGCAGCGGCGCGCGAAGACAACCTCCGGCAGGTCGAGCAGGATGGCGAAGCCGAGCCATGTGCCGTCGCGTTCCGCCACGAGCACCTCGGCCGCAGGGTGGCGCGCGAGCAGCGTGGCCTGTGCCTCGGGTGTAGCGATGGCAGCGCCTTGCAGCACCGCGCGCATCTCGGCCGCATAGGCGGCGAAGAGCGGCGCCAGGGCGAGCCGCCCCTCGGGCGGAACGGCACGGATCGACAGGGTCATCGGGGCATCCCGAACATGAAAAGGGCGCCGCCCGCCTGCGCGGACGACGCCCCTTCCGATGGACTGGCCGGGATTACGAAGACGTCTCGGTCGCGGGCGCAGCCGGAGCGGCGGCAGCGGCCTTCTTCGCGGCGCGCGTGGCGGCAGCCTTCTTCGCGGCCTCGACGCGCTTCGGATCGGCGGCCTTCTTCGCGGGCGCGGCCGGGGCGGCAGCGGCCTTCTTCGGCGCGGCCTTCTTGGGGGCAGCGGCCTTCTTGGCAGCCGGCTTCTTCGCGGCGGCAGCCTTCTTCGGCGCGGCCTTCTTGGCAGCCGGCTTCTTCGCGGCGGCGGCCTTCTTCGGCGCGGCCTTCTTGGCTACGGCCTTCTTGGGCGCAGCCTTCTTGGCAGCGGCCTTCTTCGGCGCGGCCTTCTTCGCGGCGGGCTTCTTGGCGGGCGCAGCCTTCTTGGCGGCCGGCTTCTTCGCAGCGGCAGCCTTCTTCGGCGCGGCCTTCTTGGCAGCCGGCTTCTTCGCGGCGGCAGCCTTCTTCGGCGCGGCCTTCTTCGCGGCGGGCTTGCGCCCGGCGGTGGAAGACTTGCGCGCGGCCTTGGCGCGCGGCGAGGCCATCGCCATCGCCTGGGCGCGCGGCGCGGCTTCCTCGGTCTCGGCAGTGAGCTTGGTGTCGGTCATGTTCGTCAGGATCTCCGTCTTTTCCGGTGCTTGGTGTTCCGATGGTGGCGCGCCTTCGCGGCAGTCACCGCGCAACGCACAACGCTGCGGGCGGGGGCGTGCGGATTGGCCTGGTTCGCGCGGATCCCGTCTCGCGCCGAACCGGGCCATCCGCAGTCCGTCTCACGCAGCCGCCGGAGAATTGCACGAGGCTCGCGGCGTCTCGCCGCGTCGCACGCTTCCTGGCCTCTCTCCCGCGCGCATCGGGCACCCATCCGGTGCCAGGCGGCGGTGCGGAACGCGGCGTGCGCTGCACGATCCCTCGCTCCACGAGACTGCGGTCCATGAACCGACCCTTCCCGTTGTCGCCCCGCCGGCGTGATGCGTATCGTGTGGTGTCTGTTTTCGACAACGACGATGCGCGAATCGCGTCAAGCGGTGCGAGCGATGCAACGCTATCCGTTCATGCAACGTCAGTGTCAAACATATTCGCACAGCGATGGTGCGCATTGTGCGCAGAGGATGTGCGGCTGCACAGTCCAGGCGCAGTGCCGGATGCAGGAATGCGCGTGCTGGCAAGCAGACTTCACATCCGCCCGCGCGCGCGGCGCGGGCGGATGTGCCGCGCCTCAGCGCGCGCCGATCGGTGGCACCGGGCGCTGTTCGGCGCCGACATAGTGCGACAGCGGGCGAATCAGCCGGTTGTCCGCCGCCTGTTCGAAGACATGCGCGGCCCAGCCGGTGATGCGCGAGCAGACGAAGATGGGGGTGAACATCGGGATGTCGAAACCCATCAGGTAGTAGGCAGGGCCTGCGGGGAAATCGAGGTTGGGGTGGATGTTCTTCACCCGCAGCATCTTCGCCGCCAGGACGCGCGAGGTCTCCATCCAGCGCCGGTCGCCCACCACCTCCGCCATCTTCTCGGCATATTTGGTCATCGTCGGCACGCGGGAATCGCCGTTCTTGTAGACGCGGTGGCCGAAGCCCATGACCAGCGCCTTGTGGTCGAACTTGCCCTCGAGCCAGGCTTCCGCCGCCTCCGGGCTGCCCACTTCCTTGAGCATGTGCATCACCGCCTCATTCGCCCCGCCATGCAGCGGGCCCTTCAGCGCGGCGATGGCGGCGGCGATGGCGCCGTGCAGGTCCGCCCCTGTCGAGGTCACCGTCCGCGCCGTGAAGGTCGAGGCGTTGAAGGTGTGCTCGGCGTAGAGGATCATCGAGACGTCGAAGGACTTGATGACCTCGGGCGCCGGCACCTTGCCGAAGACCAGGTGGAAGAAGTTCTCGCAGAAAGGCAGCGAGGGATCGGGCGCGATGGGGGCGAGGCCCTTCGACAGCCGGTTGGTCGCCGCCACCGCGGTCGGCAGCTTGGCCAGCAGGCGCATCGCCTTGCGCCGCTGCGCGGCGTCGGAGACATCGCCCGCTTCCGGATCCTCCGCCCCCATGAAGGAGACGGCGGTGCGGATCGCATCCATCGGGTGGGCATTGGCCGGGATCTCGGCCAGCACCCGCAGCAACGCGGGCGAGAGGGCGCGGTTCGCGCGCTCCTCCGCCTGGAAGGCGGCGAGCTGCGCCGCGTTCGGCAATTCGCCATGCCAGAGCAGGTAGGCCACCTGCTCGAAGTCGCTCTCCTCGCACAGATCCTGCACGGCATAGCCGCGATAGGTCAGGGAGTTGGTCTCCGGCATCACCTTGGAGACGGCGGAGACATCGGCGTAGACGCCAACGAGGCCCTTGTAGAGGGTGGGGGTCGCTTCGCTCATCTGCGTGCCCCTCCCTCAGAAGATGCCGGGCTTGGCGTCGGCCAGCGCGCCGGCCGGCAGCACGACGTTGAGCGCGCCCAGCTCGCCCGCCGGGATGTTGGCCAGGTCCTCGGCCGCGGCGATGAAGCGGTTCTGCTCGCGCGCCGTCAGGATGCCCTCCGTCAGGATGCGGAACTTGTTGATGTACTGCGCGCGGGCGAAGGGGCGCGCGCCGTTCGGGTGGGCATTGGCCACGCCGAGTTCATCCACCAGCTTCGTGCCATCCTTGAAGAAGATCTCGACCCGCCCGCCGAAGGCCAGCGTCTCGGGATCCTTGGAGTGGTAGCGCGCGGTCCAGGCCGGGTCCTCGCGCGTCTCGATCTTGTGCCAGAGCCGCACCGTGTCGGGCCGCGCGGCGCGCTTGGGCGCGTAGCTGTCCACATGGTGCCAGCGCCCGTCCTGCAGGGCGACCGCCAGGATGTACATGATGGAGTGGTCGAGCGTCTCGCGGCTCGCCTTCGGGTCCATCTTCTGCGGGTCGTTGGCGCCGGTGCCGATCACGTAGTGGGTGTGGTGGGAGGTGTGCAGCACGATTTTCTCGATCGCCTCGAAATCCTTGATGCTCTCGCGCATCCGGAAGGCGAGGTCGATCAGCGCCTGGGACTGGTACTCGGCCGAGTGTTCCTTGGTGTAGCTGTCGAGGATGGCGCGCTTGGGCTCGCCGGCCTCGGGCAGCGGGACCTCGTAGTACACCGGCTCGTAGACGGTCTTGCGGCCCTTGCTGTCGGCCTGCGTGCGGCCCGAGAGCACCCAGGCGATCACGCTGTCCTCGCCCTCATAGATCGGGCTCGGCGCGCCCTCGCCGCGCATGCAGCGGTCCACCGCCTCGATCGCCAGCTTGCCGGCATGGGCGGGGGCATAGGCCTTCCAGGAGCTGATCTCGCCCTTGCGCGACTGGCGGAAGCTGATCGAGGTGTGCAGCGCCTGCTGGATGGACTGGAACACCACCTCCCGCTTCAGGCCGAGCAGCGTGCCGATGCCCGCCGCCGCCGCCGGGCAGAGATGGGCGATGTGGTCCACCTTGTGCTCATGCAGGCAGATGGCGCGCACCAGGTCGATATGCAGCTCATAGGCGGTGGCGAGGCCGCGGATCAGGTCCTTGCCCGACTTGCCCATGGCCTGCGCCACGGCGAGCACGGGGGGGATGTTGTCGCCGGGGTGGGAGTAGTCGGCGGCGAGGAAGGTGTCGTGCATGTCGAGTTCACGCACCGCCGTGCCATTCGCCCAAGCCGCCCATTCGGGGGAGACGGTGGTGGCGGACTTCACGCCGAACACCGTGGCCCCGCCCGCCTTCTTCGGATGGCCCAGCGCCATGCCGCGCGCCGAGACGACAGGGCGGCGGTTGATCGCGGCGATGGCGACCGAGGCGTTGTCGATGATGCGGTTGATGATCATCGCCTGCACGTCCTTCTGGACGGCCACCTTGTCCACCGCGACGCCGGCCATCTTCCAGGCCAGCTGTTCCTCACGCGGCAGCAGCGCCTTCGAGGCGTGGACCTTCACCGGATGCAGCTTCATTCTTCTCTTCCTCACCAAAAAAAGCCGTGATGCGCTGTTTTGCGCCGCGCGCGCGTGATCGTCCATTCCGATTGGCGCGGTGGCGCGATATGGTTTTCGTATGGATTTCCGTCTGGTGCGCCGTCTCGGGCATTTTCTCGCCGTGGCCGAGGAAGGTCATTTCGGTCGCGCCGCCGCGCGGCTCGGCATCTCGCAACCGCCGCTGACCGCGCAGATCCAGGCGCTGGAGCGCGAGCTTGGCGTGCAGTTGCTGGAACGCACCGGCAAGGGCGCGCGCCCGACCCGCGCGGGGGAGGCGCTGCTGCCGCTGGCGCGACGCATGGCGGAGGATGCCGGCCAGCTCGAATCCCTCGCGCGTGACCTGCGCGCGGGGCGCAGCGCGCCGGTGGCCCTCGCCTGCGTCACCTCCGCGCTGTTCGACTACCTGCCGCCGCTGGTGCGCGCGCTGCAATCGGCGCGCCCTGCCTCCGCCATCAATGTGCGGGAGATGGACACGGCCGATGCGGTGGAGGCGCTGCGCCGCGGCGAGGTGGATCTCGCCCTGCTGCGGCTCGAGCGCGATCGCGCGCCGATTCGCCTGCGCCCCCTGGGGCGCGACGTGCTGGCCGCCGCCCTGCCGCTGGAACATCCCCTCGCGCAATCCGCCGCGCCGCTGCCGCTGGCGGCCCTGGCGGATGAGCCGATGCTGGTCTTGCCGCGCGGCATCAGCCCCGCCTATTCCGACGCCATGGTCGCCGCCTGCCGCGAGGCCGGCTTCACCCCGCGCGCGGTGCGGGAGGTGAGCAGCGCCATGGCGCAGCTCGGCTTCGTCGCGGCGGGGCTGGGCGTGGCGCTGGTCAGCACCGGCATGGCCCGGCTGCGCCCGCCCGGCGTGGCCTTCCGCGACCTCGAAGGGGCGATCCCGGCCGTGGGCGTGGCGCTGGCCTGGAACGCCGAGCGGGAAAACGAGGCCACGCGCCTGGCCCTGGAACTGACCGAGGGGCTGTTTCCCGCCGCTTGCTCCGGGGCGGAGGATTTGCCCGCCCGCCCCTGATCAGATAAACTATACGTAATTATTTGCTGGGTGTGGAGCATCGGGCGTTGAGCAACCGGGACCCGAACTGGACCGAAAGCGACGCCGCGCGCGTGCTGGCCAGCGCGGCCTGGCGCCAGCCCGAGGCGACGCTCACCTTCCGCGCCGAGCCCGCGCTGCTCATCGCCGACAATGCCGGCTTCGTGCTGGGCGATCTGGGCGAGGCCTATCGCAACGCCTTCGTCACGGTGACCCTCACCGCCGGCAATCTCTACCATTTCTGGGCCGAGACGGCGCAGAACATGCCCGGCACGCCCACCCTCGAGATCTATGACAGCGCGGGCTACCGCCTGGAGGCGATCGATGCCGACGACCTGCAGCCCGGCGCCGATGATGCCGACACGGATTCGCTGATCCTCTTCGCGCCCGAGGTCTCGGGCACCTACTACCTCAACATCCGCTACGCCACTTGGCCCTTCCTCAGCGGCTTCGCGCTGGAGGGGTGGGAGGATCTCGGCGCGGATTTCGCTAACCGGCTGCGCCCCGCGCCGAGCAGCGTCACCCTCTCCCCGGCCAGCCTCGCCCTGGTCGAGGGCGATGCGGGCAGCACGCGCTACAGCTTCACCCTTACCCGCAGCGGCGATCTCTCCCGCGAGCAGAGCGTGGGCTGGTTCGTCGCCGGCAGCGGCGAGAACCCGGCCGATGCGGCGGATTTCGCCGACCCCGCGGCGCTGTCCGGCCGGGTCACCTTCGCCGCCGGCCAGGCGAGTGCCACCATCACCATCGAGGTGCGGGGCGACACGCAGATCGAGCAGGCGGAGAGCTTCGAGCTGCGCCTGCATGCGCCGAGCCCCGGCCTCGGGATCGGCACCGGCAGCGCCACCGGGATCATCGCCACCGACGACACGGGCTATCGCCTCACCCTCTCCGCCGCCACCGTGGTCGAGCGCGCGGACGGCTCGGCGGCGCTCATGGTCACGGTGACGCGCAGCGAGGGCCTCGACTCCGTCTGGCGCGGCAGCTGGAGCGTCGGCGCGGCCGAGAGCGGGGCCAGCGCCGGGCCGGCCGATTTCACGGGCGGCGTGCAGCCCTCGGGCCGCATCGTGCTGCGCGAGGGCCAGGCCTCGGCCTTCTTCTTCATCCCCATCGCCGCGGACACGCTGGAGGAAGGGCGCGAATCCTTCACCATCTCGCTCTGGTCGGGCGAGGAACAGCAGCCGGAACAGCTGGTCGCGCGCGCCAGCGCCAGCATCCTCGATGCGCCGCCACCGGGTGGCGGCGGTGGTGACCCCGCCTGGCGCATGTGGATCGACGCGGCGAGCCTGGAAGCGCGCGAGGGCACGGGCGCGGGCGGCAGCTTCACCTTCACCCTGCGCGCCGACCTCCAGGGGGAGGAAAGCTTCTCCGCCCGCTGGCTGGTCCGCCCCGCCAGCGCCGAGCCCGGCGCGCCGGCCACGGTGGATGCGGCGGATTTCGCCAATGGCGAATTGCCCGGCGGCTTCGTGCGCTTCAGCGCCGACAGCGCGGCCTTCACCATCACCGTGACCTTCGCCGGCGATGCGGTGGAGGAGGCGAACGAGGCCTTCCGGATCCTGCTGGAGCCGGTCTTCGCCAATGCCACCCCCGCCAGCCTCACCGCCACGCTGCGCGACGACGATGCGAATGTCATCTCCATCACCGCCCCGCCCGGCCCGGTAGTGGAGGGCAGCGGCACCGGCACCACCCTCACCTTCCGCGTGGACCGCGTGAGCGCGACCACGGAGCAGGTGGTGGATTGGGTGGCGAGCGGCATGAGCGCCGCGGATTTCGCCTCCGGTCACGTCCCGAGCGGTCGCCTGGCCTTCGGCCTCGGGGAGACCAGCAAGTCCATCCATATCCAGCTGCGCGGCGACGCCGTGGTCGAGCCGACGGAGAGCCTCACCGTCACGCTCTCCGCCCCCTTCGGTGGCGTGGACTTCGCCACCCGCAGCGCCACGGTCGCGGTCACGGATGACGACGCCCTGCTCTCGCTGTCCGGCGACACCCGCATCACCGAGGGCGATGCCGGCGCGCGCCTCGTGACCTTCACCCTGACGCGCGAGGGCAACCTCGCCCCGGCCGCCAGCGTGCACTGGCGCGTGGCGACCGAGGCCGCGCTCACCGCCCCGGTGGATGGTGCCGATTTCGTCGGTGGCGCGCTGCCCAGCGGCATCGCCACCTTCGCCGCCGGCGCGGCGAGCACGACGGTGACGCTGCAGATCGCCGGTGACACGCGCTTCGAGCCCGATGAGCAACTGCTGCTGCGCCTGTTCAACCCCTCGGCCGGCCTGGGCCTGGGCATCGACACGGCGCAGGTCGTCATCGCCAACGACGACACCCAGGTCTCGCTCACCACCACCCCGCTGCACCTGCATGAAGGCCATGCAGGCGCCACCGACTTCGCCTTCACCGTGACGCGCGAAGGCGCGCTCGACCGGGTGCAGGGCGTCAGCTGGGCGACAGTGACCGCCAGCGGCCAGTCCCGCCCCTCGGATTTCGTCGGCGGCGTGATGCCCGGCGGCAGCCTCACCTTCGGTATCGGCGAGGCGAGCAAGACCATCGTCGTCCCCGTTGCCGGCGACCTTTTCCTCGAGCCGGACGAGGATTTCTGGGTTCAGCTCAGCGCCCCCACCAACGGCCTCACCCTCGGCAATGCCAGGGCCAGCGCGCGCATCCTCAGCGATGACAGCCGCATCGGCTTCACCGGCGCCCCGCTCAGCGCCGCCGAGGGCCAGACGGGTGCGACGCGGCTGACCTTCACCCTGGCGCGAGAGGGCGCGCTCGGCCTCAGCCAGACGGTGGATTGGGTGCTGGAGGGCGCCGGGCTTAATCGCGCCGATGCGGCGGATTTCCTGGGCGGCGTGCTGCCCTCGGGCCGCGTCACCTTCGCCCCCGGTGAGGCGACCGCCACCATCGGCATCGACATCGCGGGCGACCTCGCCGTGGAGACGGAGGAGGGTTTCCAGCTGCTGCTGCGCAACCCGGGCAGCGGCGTCGTGCTCGGCACCGCGTCCATGCAGGGCAGCATCCTCAACGATGATGCGCGGCTGCGCGTGACGGCGCTGGAGCCCTCGAAGGCCGAGGGCGCGGCGGGCTTCACGCCCTTCACCTTCCAGATCACGCGCGACGCCAGCACGGCGCAGGCCCAGGCGGTGGAGTGGTCGGTCTTCGCGCCGGGCGGGCGCGGCCAGGCGGGGGCGTCGGATTTCCGCGACGGCATCCTCCCCGCCGGCCGGGTGGAGTTCCTGCCCGGCGAACTGACGCAGCTGGTCACGGTGGAGGTGCGCGGCGACGCCGCGGTGGAGCCGGCCGAGACCTTCGCGCTGCGCCTCGCCAACCCCACAGGCGGGCTCAGCATCGCCACGGGCAGCGCGGGTGCGACCATCCTGAACGACGACAGCCAGGTGGCGCTGACACCGCGCGCCGCGACGCGCGCCGAGGGCGGCATCGGCGCCACCACCAATTTCCTGTTCGACCTCACGCGCACGGGCCTGCTCGCGGACGGGCAGAGCGTGGATTGGGCGGTGGTGGCCGGCGGCGATGCCCCGCGCGCCAATGCGCTTGATTTCGTCGGCGGCACGCTGCCGGCGGGGCGCATCACCTTCGCGGAAGGCCAGGCCAGCGCGATCATCAGCGTGCCCGTCGCCGGCGATGCCCTGGCCGAAGGGCAGGAGCAATTCCTGGTGCGGCTCTTCACCCCCAGCGCCGGGCTCAGCCTCGGCACGCGCGAGGCGCGGGGCACCATCCTGAACGACGATACCGCCGTGGCCATCGCCGCGCCTTCCGCCCCGCTGGCGGAGGGCGATTCGGGCAGCACCGCCTTCACCTTCACCCTCAGCCGCACCGGGCGGCTCGATGCGGCGCAGGAGGTGAGCTGGGCGGTCGCGGGCATCGGCGCCGTGCGCGCCACTGCGCAGGATTTCGTGGGCGGCGTGCTGCCGGCCGGGCGAATCGCCTTCGCGCCCGGCCAGGCGAGTGCGGAGATCAGCGTGCTCGTCGCCGGCGATACGGCCGTGGAAGGCGCGGAGCAATTCCTGGTGCGGCTTTTCGCGCCGAGCAGCGGCCTGCGCGTGGAGGTGCCGCGCGCCATCGCCACCATCGCCAATGACGACGCCCCCGCCCTGCCGATGGCGGCCTCGATCTGGGAATTCTAGGGGCGAGAGTTGGCGCGGCGCCCGGCTGGGCCTAGCCTCCCCTGGACGCCAGTTGGAGAGAGAACCCGCATGTCCGACACCGCCGCCCCCTATGATCTCGTCATCCTCGGTGATGTCGTCCTGTCGGATCGGGTGATCGCGGGCGGCTATGTCGCGGTGCGGGGAGAGACGGTCGCGGCGATCGGCGCGGGCGCGCCGCCGCCCGCCAGGCGCCTGGCCGATCATCGCGGCAAGCTGCTGATGCCGGGACTGGTGGATGGGCACATGCACACGTCCAGCAGCACCGGCTGGCCGGGGATCGAGGGGGCCACCATGTCCGCCGCCGCGGGCGGTGTGACCACCGTCTGCGACATGCCCTATGACGTGCCGAACCCCGTCACCACCGCCGCCATCTTCGCCGACAAGGTCGAGGCCGTGCATCGCTGGGCGCATGTGGATATGGCGCTCTACGCCACCATCAAGAAGACCGGCGGGGCCGACGACATCGCCGCGCTCGCCGAGGCCGGGGCCTCCGCCTTCAAGGTCTCCACCTATGAATATGACGCCCACCGCTTCCCGCGCATCGACCACCCCACCATGCTCGGCGCCTTCGCGGAGATCGCGAAGACCGGGCTGATGGTGGGCGTGCACAACGAAGACCAGGAGCTGGTGGTGAAGCTGACCGAGGCCGCCAAGGCCGCCGGCAACACCTCCCCCATCTGGCACTGCAAGACCCGCCCGCCGATCACCGAGACCATGGCCGATCTCGAGATCTTCGAGATGGCGCTGGAGACAGGGGCGCATGTGCACATCGCCCATTCCTCCCTCGCCCGCGGCTTCGAACTCGCCAAGCTCTACCGCGCGCAGGGGGCCAAGACCTCGGGCGAGGCCTGCATCCAGTATCTGTGCATGACGGAGGAGGACATCGTGCGCCTCCAGGGCTTCGGCAAATGCAACCCGCCCTTCCGCAGTGCCGAGGAGGTGGAGCGCATGTGGGGGGCGATGCGCGACGGCATCGTCGCCTATGTCTCGACCGACCACGCGCCCTGGCCGAAGCCCAGGAAGGAATATGCGGGCGACATCTTCGCGGTCGGCGCGGGGCTGACCGGCATGCAGTCCTTCGCGCCGCTGATGTACACGCTGCTGGTCGAGCGCGGCCTGCCCGCGAGCGTGATGGCGAAGCAATGCTCGGAGGATCCGGCGCGCTTCCACGGGCTCGACCCCAAGAAGGGCGGCATCCGCATCGATGGCGATGCCGATATCTGCGTGCTGGAGACGGGCGACTTCATCTTCGATGAGCGCATCATCGTGGACCGCGAGGATGCGCGCTGGTCGCCCTATCACGGCCGGCCGATGAAGGCGCGCGTGGCGGCGACCTATCTGCGCGGCGTCGAGATCTGGGACGGGGCCGAGGTGAAGGCGAAGCCCGGCAGCGGCCGCTTCGTGCCGCGCCAGCATCGCCGCTCGGCTTTGGACGCATGAGCCACGACTATTATGTGAAGCATCTGGCGGTCGACCTGCCACTGAAGGTGGCGGAGGTGATCGCGGATGCCACGCTCGCCGCCGGGCGCGGCGCGGGGCTGCTACCACTGACGGTGGTGGTGCTCGACGCCGGCGGGCATGTGGTGGTGCTGAAGCGCGAGGATGGCTCGGGCATCCTCCGGGCCGAGATCGCGCGCGGCAAGGCGCATGGCGCGCTCGGCATGGGCATCGGCAGCCGCGTGATCCGCGACCGGCTGCGCGAACGCCCGGCCTTCCAATCCGCCATCGCCGCGGCGAGTGAGGGGCGCTTCATCCCCGTCCCCGGGGGCGTGCTGATCTGCCGCGCGGATGGGGCCGTGATCGGCGCGGTCGGCGTCAGCGGCGATGCCTCCGACAAGGATGAGTATGCGGCGATCGAGGGCGTGCGCGCCGCGGGCCTGACGCCCCACCCCGAAGCCCCCGTGGAGACTTGGAAAGATGCTGGACTTTAGCGCGCCCTCAGGCGCCGGGCGCGCGCTCCGCGCGCTTGGCTTGCGCGCCGACGCGCTGGTTCACCCAGCCCAACAGCCGGTCTGCGCGCGCGGTCGCTGCGCGACCGAAGGCGCTGCGCCTTCCCTCTCTCGGCGCATGTTCCTCGCAACCGGCGCCACGCTGCTGGCCGCGCCCGCACTCGGGCAAAGCTTCCCGACCCGTCCGATCCGGCTGGTGATTCCTTTCCCCGCCGGCGGGCCGACCGATGTCTATGCGCGCTTCTACGCCGACCGCCTGGGCCGCGAGCTTGGCCAGGCGGTGGTCACCGAGAATCGCGGCGGCGCCGCGGGCGCGATCGGCGCGCAGGAAGTGCGCCGCGCGGCCCCCGATGGCACCACGCTGCTGTTCGGCACGGCCTCCACCCATGCGCTCTACAACCTCGTCACCCGCCAGCCGCAATATGACGCGGTGCGCGACTTCGTGGCGGTGGCGGAACTCGGCGGCGGGCCGCTCTGCTGGCTGGTCAATCCGAGCCAGCCGGGCACGCTGAGCCAGTTCCTGGTCGCCGCGCGCGGGGCGAACCCGCCGCTCTCCTACGGCTCGCCCGGCACGGGCACGCTGATGCATCTCGCCACCGAGATCCTCAAGCGCGAGGGCAATGCCGGGACCATCACCCATGTGCCCTATCGCGGCGCCGCGCCGGCGATGAACGACCTCGTCGCCGGCACGCTGGCCATGGCGGTGAACACGCTGGGCGCGGGGCTGCCGCTGCACCAGGCGGGACGCGCGCGGATGCTCGCCGTCGCCTCCGCTGCGCGCGCGCCCCAGGCGCCCGAGGTTCCCACCGCGGCCGAGGCGCTGGGCCGGCCGGGGTTCACCGCCGTGCTCTGGCATGCGGTCTTCGCCCCGCCCGGCATCCCGGCGCCGATCCTCGACAGGCTGTCGCAGGCGACCAACGCCGCGCTCGCCGACCCGGCCTTCCGCGCGCAACTCACGGCCGCCGGCATCGAGGCCTCGCAGCCCGGCACGCCGGCCAGTGCCGCGGCCTTCATCGCGGCCGAGACCGAGCGCTACCGCCCCATCGTGGACGCCATTCGCCCCGAACTCGAAGGCTGAGCCATGCCCAACCCGGCCATCGCCCCCCTGCCCCGCGACGAGATGACGCCGCGCTGGCGCGCCGTGGCGGAGACCGCCGAGGCGGTGCGCGGCGAATCCACCCTGATCGAGGTGCTTGCCCAGGCGCCCGAGCTGCTCGGCTGGTATTATGACGGGTTCTACGCCGAGGTTTTCTTCAAGGGGCGGGTCGAACGCCGGGTGAAGGAGCTGCTGCGCCTCAAGCTCTCGACGCTGCATGGCTGCGCCTTCTGCAACAAGGGCAACACGAAATCGGCGCGCGAGGCCGGCGTGACCGACGCCCAGATCGACGCCATCTGGGACAGCGAAAGCCCGCTCTTCGATGCGCGGGAGCGCGCGGTGCTGCGCCTCGCCGAGCAGATGGCGCTGGCCAACATGCAGGGCGAGGTGACGCCCACGCACGCGGCCGAGTTGCATGCGCATTTCTCCGCCGCCGAGGTTGTGGAACTGGCGATGGTGGCGGCCGTGCTGACCGGCATGGCGAAGATGCTCTTCACCTTCGACCTGGTGAGCCGGGAGGCGAATTGCCCGATCGGCCGCGACGCGGCATAGGGCGCGCATGAAGCCGCCCGAGATCCGCCGCGCCGAGCCGCGCCGCCCGCCGAGCCAACGCTGGATCAAGCGCCCGCCGCGCCCCTCGCGCGCCGGTGCGGCGCCGCTGGTCCTGCCCAAGCGGCGCAAGCCGGGGATGGAGCCGATCCTGATGGCGCTGGGCACGGGCATCGCCTGCGGCATCATCGCGGCGGTGCTGACCCCCTTCGTGACGCAGCGCCCGGGCATGGCCGGGCTGTTCACCGGGCTCGGCTTTTCCGGTGGCTTCATGGTGATGTGGCGCGGGCTCGGCTATCGCCTGCAGGACCTGCGCGAGGTGTTCAAATGAGCCGCAAGCTGATCATCGCCGGCGCGCAGATGGGCCCGACCCAGCGCGCCGATGCCCGCCCCGCCACGCTGGCGCGCCTGGTCGCGCTGCTGGAGCAGGCGGCCGCACGGGGCGCCAAGCTGGTGGTCTTCCCCGAACTCGCCTTCACCACCTTCTTCCCGCGCTGGCCGATGGAGCGCGACGCGCCGGAATTGCTCGGCAGTTTCGAAGCCGCCATGCCGAACCCCGCCGTGCAGCCGCTGTTCGACCGGGCGCGCGAACTCGGCGTGGGCTTCTATATCGGCTATGCGGAGCTCACGCCTGAAGGGCAGCGCTTCAACAGCGCCATCACCGTGGGGCCGGACGGGGCGATCCTGTTCAAGTACCGGAAGATCCATCTGCCCGGCTCGGATCATGTGAAGCCCGGCCAGCGCTACCAGCAGCTCGAGAAGATGTATTTCGAGTATGGCGACCTCGGCTTCCCCGTGCAGCGCGGGCCGGAGGCCTGGGGGCGCCCGGTGCTGGGCATGCTGGTCTGCAACGACCGCCGCTGGCCCGAAGGCTGGCGCTGCCTCGGCCTGCAGGGGGTGGAGCTGGTGATGGTCGGCTACAACTCCGCCGCCTATGACCCGAATGGCGGGGATGGGGAGAGTGCGGAACTGCGCACCTTCCACTCGACACTCGCCGCGCAATCCAACGCCTACATGAACGCGACCTGGGCCATCGCGGTGGCCAAGGCGGGCGTGGAGGATGGCGCGGGGCTGATCGGCGGCTCCTGCATCGTCAGCCCGAATGGCGAGATCGTGGCCCAGGCCAAGACCACGGCCGATGAGGTGATCACGGCCGAGATCGATTTCGACGCCTGCGCGCAGGGCAAGGAGAAGATGTTCAACTTCGCAGCCCACCGCCGCCCGCAGCATTACGGGCGGATCGTCGAGCAGGTCGGCGCCGTTGCGCCCGAATAGGGCCTACAGTCGCCGCCGATACCCGATCGTCAGCACGTTCGAGCCTTCCCACACCCCGTTGAAGATGCCGAAGACGCCCGAGCGGTGCGCGTAGCGGATCGCCACCTCATGCTCGAGGTGGTTGGGCAGGGCGAAGGTGATCTCGGGCGAGAGGTAGTGCAGCACCTTGCTCTGGTTGGGCTCGGGCTGCGCCGCCGTGCCGGTCTCGCTTTCAGGCAGGTTGTTCATCCAGTGGATGCCGGTCGAGAAGGCGATCGAGGTGTAGAGCCGGTTGCGCCAGGGGAAGCCGTCATAGCGGCCATAGAGCGCGACCCAGGCCTCGGGCGAGTTGGTGTCGCCGGCGCGGTAGCCGCCGCCGCCCTCGATATCCACCGCGATGTCGGTCCACAGCCGGCCAAGACGCTGGCTGAAGCTGACGCCGTAGAAGACATCCGCGCCCCAATCGGCGTTCCAGGGCTGGGTCGCGATGTCGCGCAGGATGCCATCCTTCGCCGCCGAGCCGACCCAGAAGGTGACGGCGGTGGGGCGCAGGTCGATCTGCACGCGCACATCGTCGAGGGCGAGCCCGCGGCGCTCGGCCAGCACCTCGGCCGCGCTTCGCGGCAGCACGGCGCCGGTCAGCGGGGCCGCGCCCGTCGCCACGGACAGGGGCGCATCGGCGCCGGCGAGCATCACACGGCTGGGCACGAGCGGTTGCCGATCGAGTGCCGGCAGGGCGGTGAGGTCCGGCAGGCGCTGCAAGGTCAGGCGCAGGGGCACCTGCGGCGGCGGGAGCTCCGTCGCCAGCAAGGCAGGCAGGGCGGTGGGCGGCGCCGGGTCCGCAACAGCCTCGGGCGGCGTCTCGGCAGGGGCCTGCGCGAGGCGGAGAGGCTCGGCGTCAAGCTGGTCGGGAATCTCGGCGGGAAGATCGGCGAAGGGCACCGGCATCGGCTCGGCGCTGCGTGGGAACTCCGATGTCGCCAGCAATACCGGCGCCGCAAGGATCGCGCCGAGCACCACCCCCATCGCCGTCGTCTCGCGCACCCCGGCCATACGGCGGCCCCTTTCCCTCAAATCCTTGTGTAACGGACCTAGCCTGTGCAGCGCCTGCGGGCAACGCCCCCGCCCGCCGAGGGCTGGCGCCCTGCCTCCGCCTCTGGCATCTGGCGCGCGCCACGCTTGGAGAGTGCCGCCATGTCCCGCCGCCTCGTTGTCGCCGCCGCGCAGATGGGCGCGATCCAGAAAGCCGAGGGGCGTGATGTCGCCGTCGCGCGCATGGTCGCGCTGATGGAGAAGGCGGCGCGCCGCGGCGCGGAGGTGGTGGTCTATCCCGAACTCGCGCTGACCACCTTCTTCCCGCGCTGGTACCATGAGAACCTGGCCGAGGCGGACCATTGGTACGAGCACGCCCTGCCCTCGAACGAAACGGCACCGCTGTTCGAGGCCGCGCGCCGGCTGAACATCGCCTTCCACCTCGGCTATGCCGAGAAGACGCCCGACGGGCATCGCTACAACACCGCCGTCTTCGTGCATCCCTCCGGCGAGATCGTGCTGAAGTATCGCAAGGTGCACCTGCCCGGCCACGCGGAATACGACCCGATCCGCAAGGTACAGCACCTCGAAAAGCGCTATTTCGAACCCGGCGACCTGGGCTTTCCCGTGGTGCGCGCGCCGGTCGGCAATGCGGGGCCGGTCAATGTCGGCATGATGATCTGCAATGACCGCCGCTGGCCGGAATCCTGGCGCGTGCTGGGGCTGCAGCAGGTCGAGCTGGTGATGCTCGGCTACAACACGCCCTCGCTGAACATGGAGAACCGCGGCTTCGAGGCGCATCACCTGCGCGTCGCGCACAGCCATCTCTCGATCCAGGCGGGCTGCTACCAGAATGCCTGCTTCGGCGTCGGCGTCGCCAAGGCCGGCACCGAGGACGGGCACGAGCTGTTCGGCCACTCCATCATCGTCAACCCGCAGGGCGAGATCATGGCCATGGCGACCAGCTGGGAGGATGAGGTGATCGTCGCCGAGTGCGACCTCGGCATGTGCGAATTGGGCCGCACCACCATCTTCAACTTCGCCCGGCATCGCCGGCCGGAGCACTACACCCGCATCACGGCCCAGACCGGCAGCGAGGCGCCGGCGGTCTGGACGCCGAAAGCCTGAGACCCGATTGGCGCGGCCCCCCTGCCCGCGCTACACAGCCGCGCCCCTCCTTCGAAGGCCAGCCGCATGACCGAGCCCTCCGCCTACCCTGTCCTCTACCGCGTGGCCTCCGCCACCGAGCTGCGCGAGGAGCCGAGCCTCGACCACAAGGCGGTCCGTGGCCTGCCGCTGGACCAGGTGGTGGTGCTGGTGGGCGAGGCGCCCGAGGGCTGGCTGCAGGTGGAGGCGCCTTCGGGCCAGCGCGGCTATGCGCCGGCGCGCAACCTGCGCCGCCAGGTGGCCGGGGCGAAGTCGCCGCAGCACGTCACCGAGACCTTCCCCTGGCGCAATGTGGATCGCGTGAACCGCGACCCGAAGATGCTGCACCCCGCCTTCCGCAACAAGGCGCTGCGGGTGGTCGCACGCCTCAATGCCGAGGGCATGCCCTTCGGCATCTATGAGGGCATGCGCGGCCCCTGGCGGCAGAACAACCTCTACGCCTCGGGCCGTGGCCGCATGGGCCGCATCCTGACGCCGGTGCAGGCCTGGGAAAGCCTGCACCAATACGGCCTCGCCGCGGATTTCGTGCTTTCGCTGGAGGGCCGCTGGTCCTGGGATGGCGATGACGCGCAGGCGCATATGTGGGACCGCCTTGAGGTCATCGGCCAGGAAGAAGGCCTGGTCTCGCGCCCCGGCGAGCGCCCGCATCTGCAACTCGCCGGCTTCGACGCCGCGACCTTGAAGGCGGGCGGCGTACCGCCCTGCGACGACCCGAGCTGGACCAGCGCCTTCACCTGGATGGTGGCAAGCTGGGACGGCAAGCCGGGCGCGCCCAAGCTGCCGTGACCGTCAACGCTGGCGCGCGATCTCGCGCGCCAGCGTCTCTCGCTCCGGGCAGAAGGCGCAATGCGTCGCCAGCACGGCGAGGTTCGCCTCCGCCCGGCCGCGCTGCCCCAGTTCCAGGAAAAGGCTACCCTGATAGGCCAGGGCGCCCGCATGCAGCGGGTCGCGGGCCAGGGCCTCGTTGTAGCTGTCCATCGCGGCGTCCCGGCGCCCCAGGCGGCGTTCCGCGAAGGCGATGTAGACCAGGATGTCAGGGTCGCCGGGCAGGCGTTCCAGCGCGCCGCGCAGCAGGGGCAGGCTGAGTTCGTAGCGCCCGGCCTCCTGCATCCGGGCGGCTTCCATCACCTGCGCATCGTCGCTCGCCCCCGGCGGCAGGGCGCGGGCCGCGCCGGCGAGCAGCAGAAACGCGGCCAGCGCCGCCCTCATTCAGCCGCCTGGGCCAGGGGGGCGCGCGCGGCCAGCACCGCCTGAAGCGCGAGGGCCGCGGCCGCCTGGCAGGGCTCGATCACCGGCAGGCCCACCGCCGCCTCCACCGCCGCGCGGTGCCCGGCCATGCCGGCGCAGCCCAGGATCACCGCCTCCGCCCCCGCGGCCTTGATGCGCTGCGCGGCCTCGATCAGCGGCGCGCGGGCGGCGATGGGGTCGGTCAGCGTGTCCATCGAGAGGTTCAGCGGCAGATGCCCGGCGACCCGCCCCTCCACCCCCATCGCCGCGAGGGTGCGGCGCTGGCGCTGGATCGAGGGATCGGCGAAGGCGATGATGCCGAAGCGGTCCGCCCGCGCGATGGCAGCGGCGATGGCGCTGCGCAGCGGGCCGAAGACCGGCGCGCGCGTGACCGTGCGCAGCGCATCCACGCCAGGGTCGGAGACGCAGGCGATGATCCAGGCATCGGCCCGCTCGCGCTCGGCCATCTGGCAGAGCGGCTCGGCCACGCCGGACCAGTCGCGCCAGGTGATGATGGCGGGCGGCCCGCCGTCGAGCTGCGTCACCTCGAAGCGGGGCAGGCCCGGCGCGCGGAAGCCGGCCAGGGCCATCTCGATCCCCTGCGTGCAGCTGCGCGTGCTGTTGGGGTTCACGACCAGGATGCGTTCGCTCATGCCGCTGAGCATGGGCCGGGCGGCGCCGGCATCGCAAGCCTTGATCCGTGACGGCGACAGTCTCATGATGCAGCGCACAACGGCAGCGGGACTGCCGAAAGGAACGCCTGCCATGCGCTGGGAGCCCGATCGCTCGGCACCCGCTTTGCCCTATGCCAAGCCGGAATCCTTCTGGATCGCGGCCTCTCGTGGTGCGACCAATCGCTGCCCGGCCTGCGGGGGGGGCCATGTGTTCAGCGGCTATCTCCGCGTGGTGCGGGCGTGCAGCGCCTGTGGCGCGCCGCTGGGGCGCCTGCGCGCGGATGACGCACCGCCCTATTTCACCATCTTCATCGCCGGGCACATCCTGGTGCCGCTGGTGCTGATGGTGGAGCGCCATTGGATGCCGCCGATGTGGCTGCACATGGTGCTCTGGCTGCCGCTGTTCACCATCATCTGCATCCTGCTGCTGCGCCCGATCAAGGGCGCGACCCTCGGCTGGATGATGCGGCTCGGCATCACCGGCGCCGAGCACGGGTCGGAGCCGGAGCCGCCCCTGGCGCCCGCCGTGCTGCCGGTGCGCAAGCCCGACCCCGGCCATGGCTGAGCGCGACCTGATCGGCGTGGTGCTGCCCGATGCGCAGCCCCTGCCCAGCCCCTATGCCGAGGCCGACCGCAACCAGGCGGTGGCCGATCTGCTCGCCGGCAACATGTTCCGCCCCAAGGGCCTCGCCGGGCCCTTCGTGGTCGCCATCGCGGTGCGCGACGGGCGGCTGATCCTGGACATCCGCAACGCCGAGGATCAGCCGCTGCATGCGCTGGTGCTGGCCCTGGGCCCCTTCCGACGGCTGATCAAGGACTATCACCTCGTGGTCGAAAGCCATGAGAAGGCCGTGGCCGAGGGCGGGTCCGAGGTGCGGATCCAGGCCATCGACATGGGACGGCGCGGCCTGCACAACGAGGGCGCCACCCTGCTGACCCAGCGCCTGGAAGGGCGCATCGAGATCGATTTCGAGACGGCGCGCCGGCTCTTCACCCTGGTCTGCGCGCTGCACCAGCGCATCTGAAGGCAGCACCCGCCATGAAGATCCCGCCCCTGCCCTTCACCGTCACCGACTGGTCGAAGGTCGAGCCCACGCTGCACCCCGGCGAGACCGGGGAGGCGCGCTGGCGCACGCTCAACATCGGCGAGCTGCGCGTGCGGATGGTGGAGTATTCGCCCGGCTACCTTGCCGACCATTGGTGCGACCGCGGCCATGTACTGTTCGTCGTGGCCGGGCAACTCGACACCGAGTTGCGGGACGGCCGGCGCTTCACGCTGACGCCGGGGATGAGCTACCAGGTCTCGGATTTCGGCGACGCCGCGCATCGTTCCTCGACCGCCACCGGCGCCACGCTGTTCATTGTGGATTGACGGACGGATGAAGATCGACGGCATCGCCTACCGCAGCATCTGGCTCGACAGCGATGGCTGGTCGGTGCGCATCTTCGACCAGACGAAGCTGCCCTGGCAGGTCGAGAAGCTGCGCCTGACCGATGCGGCGCAGGCGGCGCATGCCATCCGTTCCATGCAGGTGCGCGGCGCGCCGTTGATCGGCGCGGTCGCGGCCTATGGCGTGGCGCTGGAGATGCGGACCAACCCCGGCAACCTCGCCCCCATCGCCGCCATGCTGGGCGAAACCCGCCCCACCGCGATCAACCTGCGCTGGGCGCTGGAGCGCATGGTGGCGGCCCTCGCGCCGCTGCCCGAGGCCGCGCGCGAAGCGGCCGCCTATGCCGAGGCCGCGGCGATCTGCGACGACGATGCCGAGACCTGCCGCCTGATCGGCCAGCACGGCCTGCCCCTGCTGCAGGAGATCGCCGCGCGCAAGGGCCGGGTGAACATCCTCACGCATTGCAATGCCGGCTGGCTCGCCACCGTCGATTACGGCACCGCGCTCTCACCCATCTACCAGGCGCATGATGCGGGGCTGGACGTGCATGTCTGGGTGGATGAGACGCGCCCGCGCAACCAGGGGGCGGCGCTGACCGCCTTCGAACTCGGCGCGCATGGCGTGAAGCACACCGTCATCGCCGACAATGCCGGCGGGCATCTGATGCAGCATGGCGAGGTGGATATCGTCATCGTCGGCACCGATCGCGTCACGCGCACCGGCGATGTGGCGAACAAGATCGGCACCTACCTCAAGGCGCTGGCGGCGGCCGACAATGGCGTGCCCTTCTGGGTGGCGCTGCCGCATTCCACGCTCGACATGCGCGTGCGCGACGGGGTGAGGGAGATCCCGATCGAGGAACGCTCGGGGGCGGAGGTCACGGACCTCACCGGCCGCACCGCCGAGGGGCGGATCGAGACGATCCGCGTGGTCGCCGCCGGGAGTGGCGCGGCCAACCCGGCCTTCGATGTCACGCCCGCGCGCCTCGTCACCGGGCTGATCACCGAGCGCGGGCGCGCGCCCGCGACGGAAGAAGGCATCGCCGGGCTCTACCCCGAGAAGGTGTGACGCCCCGCGCTGGGCTCGATCCGCCACAGGCCCAGCACCAGCAACAGCCCGCCCAGCCCCGCGAGGCCTGCCGTCAGCAGCGGCGGCACGCGGCCCGTGAGGTTCGCATCGCCGAGCACCAGCACGACGGTGGCGAGGATGGCGAGCAGGCCGAGAAAGACGGAGAAAAGGGCAAGGCGGGGCATGGTTCCCGGTCCGGATGCGATGGCGTTGACCCGGTTGATAGGCCCGCGATGCGGCGCGGCCTTGCCCCCCGCAAGGCACAAATGTGGCAGTGCAACAGATGACACGAAGGTCTGACACAACAGAAACGCATGGCCGATTGCACCGCGCGGCCGGCGCGGCCCAAGCTGCGCCGCCCCACCCAGGTGCCCGCCCATGCCCCGCCCGCCCAACTGGACTCCCTCGCTCGGCCTGAATCTCGCCGGCAATGTCGATTGGTCGGGCGATTTCCCGCTGCTCGACCGCTTCCTCACGTCCCGCGAATGGGTGACGAACACCGAGACGCAGTGGAACAGCGGCGTGCCCGTACCGCTGGACGCCAATAACTGGCCGACCGCGGTGCCGCCCGGCACGGTGCTGACCACGGTGCTCGGCGCCGACCCGCATGGCGCCAACCCCACGGGCCGCTACCTGATGACCTGGGAGGGCACGGGCGAGGTCGATGTCATCCTCACCGCCGCCATCGTCGAAGGCGACAGCACCGGCGGCAGCGCGGTGATCATCTGCCCGGGCACGCCGGGCGAGGATTACAACCCGCTCTTCCTCTCCATCCGCGCCTCCGACCCCGATGACCCGGTGCGCCACATCCGCGTGGTGCGGGAGGACCAGGCGCATCTGCTGGCCGCCGGGGAGACCTTCAGCCCGGACTTCCTCGAGAAGATCCAGGATTTCCGCTCCCTGCGCTTCATGGATTTCGGGCTCACCAACAACTCCACCATCACCGGCTGGGAAGGCCGGCCTGAGCCCACCGACGCTTCCTGGGCGTGGTCGGGCGTGCCGATGGAGGCGATGGTCGAGCTTGCCAACCGCACCGGCACCGATCCCTGGTTCTGCATGCCGCATCTGGCGGATGCCGATTACGTGCGCCGCTTCGCGGAATATGTGCGCGACAACCTGGACCCGCGCCTGGTCGCGCATGTCGAATTCTCGAACGAGGCCTGGAACTGGCAGTTCCAGCAATCGCAGGACGCGCTGCGCCTGGCCAATGAGCGCTGGGCCGTGGATGCCGACGGCAATGGCAGCATCGAGGGTGCCGAGCATATCGGCGATGGCTGGATGCAGTGGAACGGCATGCGCGCCGCCCAGAATGCGCAGATCTGGACCGAGGTCTTCGGCGACGAGACCGCCACCCGCCTCGACCGCGTGGTGGCGACGCAGACCGCCTGGTTCGGGCTGGAGGATCCGCTGCTGAACGCCCCGCTCTGGGTGGCGGAGGGCAATGCCGCGCCGCATACCTTCTTCGACAGCTACGCCATCACCGGCTATTTCAACGGCAGCCTCTACGAGCCCGAGAACCTCGCCACCGTGCTGCAATGGGCGGGCATGGGCGCGGCGGGCATCGACCTCGCCTTCGAACAGTTGCGCCATGCCGACCTGCTGCCCGGCAGCTTCGGGCTCGACGACATCCCGATCCTCTACAATTACCACGCCGCCATCGCCGACCAGTACGGGCTGCGCCTCTACGCCTATGAGGGCGGGCAGCACCTGGTCTCGACCTCGGCGCCGGCGCTGACCGATTTCTTCACCGCGCTGGTGAACGACCCGCGCATGGGCGCGCTCTATGTCGAAAACCTCGAGCTGTTCCGCGCCGCGGGCGGGGCCTTGTTCGAGCTGTTCTCCTCTTTCGGCGGGCCTTCGGTCTTCGGCCATTGGGGGATGCTCGACACGGTCTATGAGTCGCGCTCGGCGCGCTGGGATGCGATGCAGGCCTTCAACGACGCCAACCCCGCCTGGTGGGAGGCGCGCGACCCGCTGGCCTTCGCCAATGGGCGCGTGATGCTGGGCGGGGCGGCGGGTGAAACGCTCAACGGCAGCCAGGGCGGCGACCGCATCCTGGGCGGCGCGGGCGATGATGCGCTGACCGGGCGCGCCGGCTCCGACACAATGATGGGCGGCGATGGCGCGGACCGGCTGAAGGGCGAGGCCGGGGCCGACAAGCTGGAGGGCGGCGACGGGATCGACCGCCTCTGGGGCGGGGCGGATCGCGATACGCTGGCGGGCGGCGCGGGCAATGACCATCTGCTCGGCGGCGCGGGGGCGGATCTGCTGATCGGCGGCGCGGGCGCGGACCGGCTGACCGGCGGGGCGCAGGCCGACATCTTCGCCTTCCTCGCCACCTCCGACAGCCCTTTCCAGCCCGGCGCCGCGCGCGACGTGGTGCTGGATTTCGCACGCGGGCAGGACCGGCTGCGCTTCGACTTCGACGCCAATGAGACCCTGGCCGGAATGCAGGATTTCGTGCTGGTCACGGGCCCCTTCGCCGCCAACCGGCCGGGCGAGCTGCGCGTGGTGGGGATCGACGCCACGCGCTGCCTCCTCTTCGCCAATACGGATGCCGATGCCACGGCCGAATTCGCCGTGCAGATCCGCGGCGCCGCCACGCTCGATCTTGCGGATCTGCTGTTGTAGCGCCCGCTCCGGCATCACCGGTTGCGCGCGATGGCGCCAGCCGGGCTGCCCTGCGCGCAATTTTCGACCCGCACGGGGTGGCGCCACGACGCGGAGGGTGGGAGGCTTGGGTAACGCCACCCCGAACCCGGAGACCCGCATCATGCGCTCCCTTCTCGCCGCCGCCGCCCTTCTCGCCCTCGGCGCCACCTCGGCCCAGGCGCAGGCGCCCGCGCCGCTGCGCTGCGCCGTGGACGGCACCTTCGCCCCGCATGCCTTCCCCACGCTGCAGGGCGGCGTGCAGGGCTTCAACATCGACCTCTTCCGCGAGGCCGCGAAGCGCATGGGCCGCGAGCTGACGGTGGACAGCGCGAGCTTCTCGGGCCTCATCCCCGCGATGAATGCCGGGCGCTACGACTTCCTCTGCGCGCCGGTCACCGCAACCGCCGAGCGCGCACAGAACATGCTCTTCACCGAGGGCTATCTCTACACCGCCTTCCAGTTCGGCATCCGCCGCGGCTCGGCGCCGATCCGCTCGGTCGATGACCTGCGCGGCAAGGCGATCAGCGTGAACAAGGGCAGCGCCTATGACGCCTGGGCGCAGGCCAATGCCGCGCGGCTCGGCTTCACGGTGCAGACCTATGACACCCAGACCGATGCGGTGCAGGCCGTGGTCTCGGGCCGCGCCTATGCGAATCTCGGCGGCAACACGGTGGTGCGCTACGCCGCCACGCGCACCCCGCAATTCGTGCCCGATTTGGTGATGACCGACACCCGCGCGCATTGGTCCGCCGTGCTGCCGGTGGGGGCGACGGCGCTGCGCGTGGAGCTGGAGAACGCGCTGGAATGCATGAAGCGCGACGGCACCATCGCGCGCCTTTCCCAGCAATGGTTCGGCGTGGCGCCCACGGCCGACGACGCCGAGAACACGGTGTTCCCCGGCACCGGCGTCCCCGGCCTCAATGGCTACGACCCCACCCCCCGCGCCCCGCGTTGCTGACGCTAGCCCCACAGAAATCGGCCGGCGCCCCGTCGCGCCGGCCGCTCGCCCAAAGGGCGGCCGCGCACAGAGCGCCCTTTTGCCCCCGCGATTCAGCGCGTAGGCGCGCAGCCAAGCCCGCGGATGCGGGCGCCGGCGATTGAGGCAAACACAGTGTCCGGCTGGGACGGCTTCGTCTTCTCCTTCTTCAATGCGCGCGTCGCGGCCGAATACGCGCCGAAGATCGCCGAAGGCCTGCTGCTGACCATCTGGCTGGCGCTGCTGGTCGTGGTCAGCGGGTTGTTCCTCGGCCTCGTGCTCGCCGTGCTGCGCGCGGCGGGCCTGCGCGTGCTGAACTGGGCGATCATCTTCATCGTCGACCTGTTCCGCGCCCTGCCGCCGCTGGTGCTGATCGTGCTGATCTATTTCGGCCTGCCCGCCGCGGGGGTGGATCTCTCGGGCTTCGGCGCCACCTGGCTCGCGCTCACGCTGGTGCTCATGGCCTTCGCGGAGGAGATCTTCTGGGCCGGCATCTGCGCCGTGCCCAAGGGCCAGTGGGAGGCCGGGCGCGCGCTCGGCCTGCGCTTCCTGCCCACGTTGCGGCGGATCGTGCTGCCCCAGGCGATTCGCATCGCCATCCCGCCGCTGACCAACCGCACCATCGCCATCACCAAGGGCACCGCGCTCGGCTCGGTGGTCGCCGTGTCCGAGATTCTCGGCGCGGCGCAATCGGGCATGGCCTTCTCGGGCAACCCCACGCCGCTGACGCTGGGGGCCATCGCCTACCTCATCCTGTTCCTGCCGGTGGTGGTGGCGGGGCGCTGGGTCGAGACGAAATTCGCGTGGAAAAGATGAGCGCAACCGCGCGTCTCAGGCACGCCATGCGGCATACGCCCTTCGCGTATGCCGAGGCCGCGAACGCGGCCCGCGGCAAGTGCCGCGAAGCCAAGGCCGCGGATGCGGCCGCCCGGCGCCTGAGGGCTCAGAAATGAGCGAGTTTCTGGACGCCTTCTTCAATCTGGAGATCGCGCTGGCCGCCTCGCCCATCCTCTGGATGGGCCTGGTGCAGACCATGCTGCTGGCGCTGATGACCGTCCCACTCGGCATCGCCGCGGGGCTGGTGCTGGCCATCCTCTCCGCACAGCCGAGCCGCTGGGTGCGCTGGCCGCTGATCGGCTTCGTCGATTTCTTCCGCGCGATCCCGCCGCTGGTGCTGCTGATCTTCCTCTATGCCGGCCTGCCCTTCGCGGGGCTCGACCTCGGCGCCTGGGGCGCGGTGGCGCTCGGCTTCCTGCTGAACACCGGCGCCTACTACGCCGAGATCCTGCGCGCCGGCATCGAAAGCGTGCCGAAGGGCCAGGCCGAAGCCGCGCGCGCGCTCGGGCTGCGGCGCTGGCAGGTGTGGATCTTCATCGTGCTGCCCCAGGCCGTGCGCAACGTGCTGCCCGACCTGGTGAGCAACACGCTGGAGGTGGTGAAGCTCACCTCCATCGCCTCTGTGGTGGCGCTGCCGGAATTGCTGTTCCAGGCGCGGCAGGCGCAGAGCGTGACCTTCAACGCGACCCCCATCCTGGTCGCCGCCCTCGCCTATTTCATCCTGCTCTGGCCCTGCGTGCGGCTGCTCTCGCGGCTCGAGAATCGTCAGCTCGCAGGCCGGCGCTGAAGCGCGAGCCGCTGCGGCCCCTCCTCAACCCGTGCGGCGGCGAACTGCGCCAGCGTATCCTCCGGCCAACCCGCCACGCGCCGCGTGGTGAGATCCACGCAGAGGAACAGCACCTCATTCTCCGCCGAGAGAAAGCCCTCCTCGGCGTGGTAGAGCCGGTGGCGGAGCAGCATGCGCTTCGCATCGAAGCCCAGCACCGCGCTCTCCACCGCAAGCGGCGCATCGAGCAGCACCTCCCGCCGATAGCCCTGCCAGGATTCGACCGCGAAAGTGCCAAGGCCCCGCGCCCTGAAGGCTTCGCCCAGGCCAAGCCGGGGCCACAGCTCATCGGTCGCGAGGTCGAAGGCCACCAGGTAATAGGCCAGGTTCATGTGCCCGTAATGGTCGACCCATTCCGGGCGCACGCGACACAGCGTTGGCCTCAATGAATCTCATCCATCCGCGCGATCGCCGCATGCAGCTTGGCGACGTTGAAGTCCGGATCCTTGCAGATGTCGAGGATCACCTTCTCCCGCCGCGAGAGCAGCTCGATCGCCGCCGGAATCTGGCGTACCGCGGCATGGGGCACCACCACCGCGCCGTGGCGGTCGGCGTGGATCACATCCTCATGCACCACATGCATGCCATGCACCGTCACCTCCTGCCCATAGGCCACCAGATGGCCATAGGCGTGGCTCGGGTTCACGACGCCGGCGATGAGCTGGAAGCCGGGGGCGAGCATGTCGAGGTCGCGGATCGAGCCATTCGTCACGCCGCCCTGCGCGCCCAGCGCCTTGTGGACGTTGGAATGCACCTCGCCCCAGAAGGCGCCGATGCCGGGGGTGTCGTCCAGATCCTGGATCACCACCACGGTCGGCAGCGCGGCCTTGGCGACATATTCGTACCAGCCGAGCCGGATGGCGCGGTCCACCTCCTTCGGCCGGCCGGAGGGTGCTGCGGCGCGGTAGCTGCCGGTGCGCGCCAGCCCGCAGATCGGCGGCAGCTTCGGATCGGCGGCGACCATCGGGCGCACGGTGAAGCCATGCCCGCGCCGCTGCGGCACCACGATCTCCAGCGCATTGCAGATGGTGGGCGTGTCCCATTGGCGCAGCGCCTCGAGATCCGCCGCGTTGAACGGGTGTTCGGCCATGTCGTTTCTCTTCCCTTGCAGAGGCGCGCAGTCTCACGCCGGCGCGGCCCGCCTGTCCATCCCGCGGCGCTTGTTGCGCGGGCGGGCGGCCTGTAGCCTTCAGCCCCGTCAGAAGGATGGCCGGACCCACGCATGGCAGGACAAGGCTGAACATGGCCGAGGGCGCTTCGCAGGCCGCGACCCCGCAGAATGGCGGCGGCCTAGCCGGCTGGCTGGGCCGCATCGGCGTGCGCGCCGGGCTCATCAGCCTGCTGATGCTCATGGTGGTCGGCCTGCTGGCCGGCTCGGCCATCATCATCTCCGCCCGGCAGGTCGTGATCGTCGAGCAGCTCGGCCTGCGCGACCGCGCGGCGGATGCGGCGGTGGATGAGCTCGCGCTGCATGTCTCGGATTTCTCCTCGGCCTTCGCCTCGGTCATCGCCGGCGTGCTGCAGCCCGGTCCCACCGCCCAGCGCATGGTCCGCAATGGCGAGCTGGTGCTGGAAGCCTTCACCCAGATGCAGACGCTGCTGGCCGCCAACATCGACCCCATCGTGCTCGGCGGCGCGGTCGACATGTCCCGCCGCCTGCCCGACTTCACCGAGCAGGTACGCGCCGCCTTCGCCGCCCGCCAGCGCGCGCAATTCGCCCCCCTGCATGAGGAATGGCTGGATTTCGCCACCGCTTTCCACAACGTGATCAGCGCCGCGCGCGTGGAAGTGAAGCGCCGCTCCGACGCCTCGCTGGCCGAGGCGCATGCGCTGCAGGCCCAGGCGCGCAGAATCGTGCTCGGCGCCGGTGCCGCGGGGCTGGTCGGCTGCGCCCTGGTCTGGGTGGTGCTGGTGCGCCTGATCGCGCGCCCGATCTCGCGCCTCGCCGGATCGATGGAGCGCCTCTCGCGCGGCGCTGTGGAGACCGAGGTGCCGGGCGCGGAGCGCGCCGACCAGGTGGGCGAGATGGCGCGCGCCGTGCTGGTCTTCCGCGAGAACCTGATCGCCACGCGCAACCTGACCGAGACGGCGCTGGAGAATGCGCGGCGCACCGCCATCGCCACCACCCAGGCGTCCGAGGCCATCGGCCAGGTCTCCGATGGTGCGATGACCCAGCTTGCGGAGCTGCGGCAGGTGGAGGAAGCGCTCGACCAGACCGAGGATGCGGTGCGCGAGGTGGGCCGCACCACGCAAGATAGCTCCGACCGCGCCGATGAGGCGAAGAAGCTGCTCGCCACCAGCCTTGTGCAGCTGCGCAGCCTGATCGAGCTGGTCGATGCCGTGGCCGAGGACACCGAGCGCGTGACGCGCATCGCCGGGACCATCGCGAAGATCGCGACCCAGACGAACATCCTCGCCATCAACGCCGCCATCGAGGCCGCCCGCGCCGGCGAACATGGCCGTGGCCTCGCCGTGGTGGCCGAGGAGGTGCGCGCCCTGGCCGCCAGTTCCGAGACGCTGGCGCAGGAGATCGCCGATGTCGTGCTCGTCGCCGGGCGCCGCACGCGCGAGGGCAGCGGCACCGCGGCGGCGGTGGGCGAGGCGATGGACGAGCTCGAATCCCTCGTCACCGAATCCGCGCGTCTCGCGGGCGCCATCGCGGTGGCGATGGAGGAACAGCAGGCGACCGTCGCCTCGATCGCGGATCGCGTCAGCACGCTGTCGCGCATCGGCCAGTCCAACGCCACCGCCGCCGAGGAAATCACCGTCACCATGATCGACCTGTCCAAGCTCGCCACCGAGACGCGCAGCGCGGTGGAAAGCATGGCCGGCGAGAAGGGCCGCGCATGAGCACCAGCCTGACCGACGAGAAGGTTGCGATCCTCGTCGTCGACGACAGCAGCTTCAACCGGCTCGTGCTGAAGCGCCGGCTGGGCGAACTCGGCTACGACAACGTGACCATGGCCGAGGATGGCCTGCAGGGCCTGGCCGCGCTGGAGCGCGGGCGCTTCGACGTGGTGCTGCTCGACCTCGAGATGCCCAACCTCGATGGCATCGGCGTGCTGGAGCAGTTGCACGCCACGCGCGGCGCCGCACCGCCGGTCATCGTCATCTCCGCGCTGACGGAGATGGAGAAGATCGTGCGCTGCATCGAGCTCGGCGCCGAGGACTACCTGCCGAAATCCTTCGACCCGCCGCTGCTGCGCGCCCGCCTCGGCGCGGTGCTGGAGAAAAAACGGCTGCGCGACCTTGCCGATGCGCGCCTCGCGGCCCTGGAGGCCGAGCTGGAATCGGCGCGTGCCGCGCAACTCTCCCTGGTGCCGCGGGATTTCGGCGCGGCCGCCACGGGCCGGCTCAGCGTGCATGCGGCGATGGTGCCGGCGCGGCAGGTGGGGGGCGATCTCTATGACTGCCTGCAGCTCGATGCGCGGCACCTGCTGTTCTGCGTCGCCGATGTCTCGGGCAAGGGCGCGCCCGCCGGCCTCACCATGGCGCGCACCCTCGGCCTGATGCGCGCCGCCGCCAAGCGCCTGACGCCCGAGGACGGGCCGCCCGACCCCGGCGCGATCCTGGCCATGACCAATGACGACCTTTCGGCCGACAATGAATCGCAGACCTTCGTCACCGTCGTGCTCGGCGTGCTGGATGGCTCCACCGGCCAGGGCCGCATCGCCGTCGCCGGGCATGACCTGCCCGTGGTGCTGGGCGCGGGCGCGCCCCGCCTGCTCGGCCCGATCCGCCGCCAGCCCGCGCTGGGCGTGATGGAAGGCATCGAATACCGCGCCGATGACTTCGCCCTCGGCGCCGGGGAGACCCTGTTCTGCTACTCGGACGGTGTGTCCGAGGCCGAGGACAATGCGGGCGGTTTCTTCGGCCAGCCGCGGCTGATGAGCGCCCTTGCGCAGGCTGGCAGCGAACCGCAGGCCGTGGTCGAGGCGGTGCTGCGCGCCGTGCACGGCTTCGCGGACGGCGCGCCTCAGGCGGACGACATCACGGCGCTCGCGGTGCGTTACGCAAGCTGAAACGCCGGGACAGCGCCCCCCCGTCCCGGGGCGGGCCGCCCGGCAAGCAGCGGCGCGAGGCCCGCCGGCACAACCGGATGACGCCGTTCGCGCGCAGGGCGGTTTCACCTTCGTGCCGCTCCGGCATCCGGCCGGCTGCGGATCACGCAAATGGAGAGTCTGCGGGACACCGGATCGCGGACGCCAGCCGCCCCGCACAGCCTGCACGATATGTCGAGGCGGACGCCTGCGCAGACCTGGGCTCATCACGCCCGTGATCCATGGGGCTCGGCCCGAATTCAGTCGGGTGCGGCCTGCTCGAGGGGTTGCAGCCCGAGGCGCCGGCGCACGGCATCGACCGGCGCTGGCCGACCGAAGAGGTAGCCCTGGGCGATGGTGAAGCCCTCGGCGGTAAGCCAGGAAAGCTGGGCCTCGGTCTCCACCCCCTCGACCGTCGCGGTCATGCCAAGCGCGGTGCAGAGATTGGCCACCGCCCGCACGATGGCACCGCTCGCATCCCCCCCCACCCCGGCATCGGAGACGAAACTGCGGTCGATCTTGACCAGGTTGAACGGGAAGCGACGCAGTGTCGCCAGGGAGGCATAGCCGGTGCCGAAATCGTCCAGCGCGATGGAGACACCGACCGCCCGCAGCCGATGGAGTGTCGCGAGCATCTCCGCGCTGTCGTGCAGCAGCACCGTCTCCGTGATCTCGATCTCGAGCCGCTCCGCCGGCAGGCCGGTTTCGCGCAGGATCGCGATGACGCTGTCGGCCAGCCCAGGGGCACGAAACTGCGCTGCCGAGATGTTCACCGCCACCTTGATGCCGGCCGGCCAGCCGGCCGCCTCCGTGCAGGCGGTGCGAAGCACCCATTCGCCGATCGGCACGATGAGCCCGATATTCTCCGCGAGCGGGATGAAGTCCGCAGGCGCCACCAGGCCACGCGTGGGATGACGCCAGCGCAGCAGCGCCTCGAAGCCGATGGGCTGCCGGCCTGGGATCCTGACCAGCGGCTGGTAGTGAAGCTCGAACTCCTGCGCCGTGATGGCGTGGCGCAGATCCATCTCCAGCGCGTGGCGCGCCTGCATCTGCGCGCCGATCTCGGCATCGAAGAGGCAATAGCCCCCCCGCCCATTGTCCTTCGCCCGGTAGAGGGCGAGGTCCGCGTGCTTGAGCAGGGTATCCGGGTCATCGCCATCCGCCGGCGGCATGGCGATGCCGATGCTCACGCCCACGGCCACCTGGTGGCCCCCGATGGCGTAAGGCTCCGAAATCAGCCTGACGAGACGCTCGGCAAGCGAGGTCGTATCCTCCGGCTGTCTCACGGAGGTCTGGATGATGGCGAACTCGTCGCCACCGAGGCGCGCCACCGTGTCCAATTCGCGCAGCGCCGAGCGCAGCCGCTCGGTGACGCAGCGCAACAGCGCATCGCCGATCGGGTGGCCCAGCGTGTCATTGACGGATTTGAAGTCGTCCAGGTCGAGGCACAGCACGGCGCACAGCGCGCCGCGCCGCGCGCCGGCCAGCGCCTCTTCCAGCTTCTGGCGGAACAGCACGCGGTTCGGCAGGCCCGTCATCGCGTCATGCAGCGCCATGTGGGTGATGCGGGCCTCCGCCCGCTGCAGATCCGTCACGTCCTCGAAGACCGAGACCCAGCCCCCATCCGGCAGCAATTGATGGCGGCTCGCCAGGATCACGCCCGAGGCGAGCTGGTCGAGGTGGCGCACCCCGGCCCCGGCGCGCACCTGCTCGCGCCGCCTGGCATAGACCTGCTCGGCCATCTGGGACGGGAAGTAGCCTGCATCCGCGAAGGAGGAGGCCATCTCCCGATAGGTCATCCCGCGCCAGACCATGGCAGGGCTCGCGCCCGTCAGCTCGTAGTAGCGACGGTTGACGACAACCAGCCTTTCCTTGCCATCCCACATGGTGATGCCGTGGGACATGTTGTCGAGCGCGGCGTCGAAAAGCAGGTTCTGGGTCCGCAACTCCGCATCCGCGCGCCGCAACTCGGCGATCCGCCGCTCGCTCTTCGTGACATCCTGATAGACCGCGACCCAGCCGCCCTTGGGCATGGGCCTGTAGGTCGTCTCCAGCGTGCGCCCGTCGCCGAACTGCGTGAGCAGGGAGGCCGGCTTCCCGGCGGCGAAGATGGCAAGTCGCTCGGCGAGGATGTCATCCACCGCCCGCCCCGGATGTTGCCCATGGGCGACGGCGCAGGCGATCACCTCCCGCAGGCTGACACCGGGCCGGACCGCATGCGCGGGCAGCCGCAGCATGGTCCGATAACGGCTGTTGGAGAGAATGAGGCGGACATCGCTGTCGAAGAAGGCGAGCCCGAGCGGCATGTGCTCCACCGCCGCGGCCAGATTTTCGCCGGCCAGATGCAGCGTCCCCCGCGGCACCGGGGCAGCTTCGGTGGCAGCGGCCGCGTGGTCGCAGGCGGCAGCCCCGAGGCTACCGGACAGGTCATCGCCCTGCTGGGTCATTGGGCGCGCCGGCAGGTGGTGACCAGGAGGGTGGCTGGCGGGCGCTGCGGCACCCCCCCTGCCCAGCAGGACAGCACCCGAGCCTGCTGGCCGTGCTTGTCCCTTCGACGCATAGGCCTCCTCATCGTCTTACGCCACCCGACGGTCCCGCGGCGCGGCCTTGATCCGCACAGCGTTGCGAGATCGCAAGACACCAGGGCCGGCGCCCGGGCCCTACCCAGGCCTGCGGATGGGGCGTTCGGGGCGTGAAGCCCGGCAAATTTGCGCGCGGTTGTGCTGATGCCGCCTTTCTCCATTGAATGAAGGTGCCAGGATCGTCAACACATCTTTACCCGGCAGCCGGGCGGGCTGCGACCTTCGAGGATGGAAGACAATGAGCTACATCTCACCAGTGGCGTCGCCGATCACGCTGCGTCGCGCAAGGCTGGATGACGCAAGGGCACTCGCCGACCTCCTCTGCCCCGAGATCGGCTGTTGGCTTGCCGAGTGGCCGCAAAGCATGGATGAGGCCTTCGCCCGCCAGCGCATCGGCCGCGAGTTGGCGGAAGCGGCGGACGGTTCCTCGCTGCCGATGGTCATCGAGGTCACGGATGAAGGGTGCGACCCGGTGGTCGCAGGCTGGTTCCGGCTCCGCCTGGCCCCCGATGATCGTGACCTCGCCTTGATGACCTGCTGGATCGGGACCGCGTTCCAGGGCCGCGGCGCCGCCAAGGGCGCGGTCGCCGAGGCGCTGCGCATCGCCTGGCCCGAATTGGGGGCGCACCGGGTCGGGGCCTACGCCATGCAGGGGAACAAGCGGTCGATCCGCGTTCTTGAGGAATGCGGGCTTGGCTTCGTGGGAGAGCGCGCGGTTCCCGTACCGGCCAAGGGCCGGATCGAGGTCGTCTTCCTCTTCGAATGCCTCGCTGAGATGCAGGGCCAGCCTTTGCACAAGGCGCCCCTGCCGCTTCCGATCGCGGCCTGAGACCAAGCGCAGGAAGTTCCGACCTGCGGCCAGAGGGCCGAGCGCGCGAAGGCGCGCCGCGGCCCGCGGGGTCGTGTCGCCGCCGCATGCCCGCCGAAGCCGAGGGTCGCACCCTTCATGGCAGGAACCAGGCCGCCGCCACCGGGGGCCGGTGCCGTGGGGCGGAACAGCAGCGGGTCTTGGACCCGGTCCCGCTCGCGCTCGAGGGCGTTGCGCCCGACCGCGCCGTTGGCGGTCTTGCGGAACTGGCTGTCGCAAGCCTCGGGCCGGAAGGTGCCATGGGCGATGCGGCAGACGCGCGCGATCTCGGTGATGTCGAAGCGCAGGTTCAGCGGCGGACCTTCGCTGTGGTGGGTGTTGCTGGACACCTCGATGTGGTGCGCGCCGGCCGGCAGCACGCCGGCCTCGGCCCCGCCGGTGTTCCGGCCAATGCCGGCGATGTTGCAGTTCCACGCCCACCGGTCCGGAAGGCGCTCCCCGATGAGGCTTGGCCGATGCCCCCCAGACGGCCGAGTCGGTATCCAGGGTGAAGGGGATCAGGGCAGAGGTGCCCGCCTCGACGCGGGCCTCCGGGGTGTAGCGGCGGGCGCGATGCCCCCACCGGGCGCAGGCCGGCCCCGTCATCGGCGCGCATGTTGCGCACCGGGCGCGCCGAGCAGGGCGGTCTGGGCCGCGGCGTCGCTCGGCGCGTCGGCGACGGCCTCGGCAGCGGCTACCAATGCACCATCGGCAGCCCTGCGATGGGCGAGCGGAAGCAGGGGATCCGCGTCCCGCGAAGCGAGCCGACATAGACCGTCCGCAGGTCGGGACCGCCAAAGGTCACGCTGGCGAACCAGGGTGCGATCGTTCCGCCGGCCGCGAGCATGAGGTCCGGCGTCGCCGCGTCCTGCGCGAAGGCGGCCATGAGTGCCCTGCCCGCCACGCTGCCTCGATCGTCGTCGAGCAGGATGCGCAGATCGCCATCGGGCGTGATGGCGAAGATGCGATCCGTCATCACATGCGTGCCCCAGAGATTGCCGTGCGCGTCGAAGGCGATGCCATCGATGAAGGCGCCATGATCCTCCGGACCGAAGGTCTCGCGGTCCGTCAGCTCGCCATCGGCACGCACCCTGAGGCGCGTGACGCGCCGCGCGCAGGTCTCGGCGACGTAGAGCCACTCCTCGCGCGCATCGAGGCGGATCTCGTTCGTGAAGGCGAAGCCGTCGGCCACGATGCGCAGCCGCCCCTTGTCGTACAGCGCGACGAAGCCATCGCGGATCGCGGGGCTCATCGCCCGCATCCAGTTCTTCGTCCGCGTGGAGATGGTGAGCCAGATCCGGTCCTGGCTGTCGCGGAGCACGAAATTCACCTTGCCGATCGGCTGCCCGTCCAGCGTATCGGCGATCACGCGGGTCTCGCCGGCCCGCGTCATGCGCTCAAGGCGATCCGTGCCGAAATTGGAGATGAGGAAATCGCCGTTCGATGCGAAGGCCAGCCCATTGGGCAGCGTGCCCGAGACGTAGCGCGCCGCCTCGTCGGCGGCTTCGGCGAAACCTGTTTCGGCGCGTTGGGCGACCAGACCCTGCGTGCCGTCGGGGCGGATATGCATCACCCCGCCCCGCGCATCGGCGGCCCAGAGCGACCCATCGCGCTCCGCCAGGATGCATTCGGGACGCTGCAGACCCTCCCCCACATAGCGGATCCTTGCGGGGTCAACGACGAATCCGTCGAGTGGATTGGCGGCCATGGCGCTACACGACGCTCCTGTTGTTGCCCTGCGCGACCTCGGCCCCAGAAGCGTCCCGCCTCTGCGCCGCCGCCGCGGCCCTCGCTTCACCCTCTCGGTTGCCCTGCATGCACTTGCTCTTCCCGATCCGCTGGGCGGTTCGACCCTAGAGCACGCTGCGTTCTGATGAACGCAGCTCGTGCTCTGGAAATCCTTGAATCTAGAGCGAGAAATGCGTTCAGACGATTCCATCTGAACGCATATTGCTCTAGGTCGCGGGCTTCACGATCCTGCCGCGTTCGGGCCCGGTCAAGCGCGACCGGGCGGCCCCGCCGCGAGCCCCCGCGATCACCGCGGCCTCAGGCGATGATCGTCAGGTCCGCCGCGTCGAGCGCCGGCGCGCCGGTGAGCACCGCGACCACCACGCGGCCCATGGCCCCCGTGCCGTCCCCATCCCAGGAGAGCCGGCCGAGCGCCTGCTCGTAGAGGAACTGGCCATGCGCGGCCGTCGCCGTGGCGCCGAACACCAGCAGGTTGCCGGCCGCCACATCGGCCCCGGCCACCAGCATTCCGCCGAAGCCTGCTGCCGAGACGGCGATGGTGTCGTCCGGCGCCGCGAAATCGTAGATCCGGTCGGCGGCATCCGGCAGCGCAGCGAAGCGGAAGACATCCGCCCCGGCCCCGCCATAGAGCTTGTCGGCGCCCGCGCCGCCCTCGAGCGTATCCGCGCCATTGCCGCCCTTCAGCACATCCGCCCCTGCATCGCCGAGCAGCACATCGTCGCCATCCAGGCCCGAGAGCACGTTGACCCCGGCCGTGCCATAAAGCGTGTTCGCGGCGGCATTGCCGGTGCCGTTCAGGGCGCCGCCTTCCAGGCGCAGCACCTCCAGCTCCGCGCGCAGCGTCAGGCTGATGGTGCTGATCACCGTATCGATGCCGCCCCCCGCCGCTTCCAGGATGCGGTCGAGCGCGTCATCCACCCGGTAGGTGTCGTCGCCCGCGCCGCCCGCCATGCTGTCCGCGCCAAGCCCGCCATCGAGCGTATCCGCCCCCAGCCCGCCACGCAGCGTGTCGCGCCCGTCGAGGCCTTCCAGCCAGCCGCCCGCATCCGTGGTGGCGAGCAGGTTGGCCCCGGCATGGCCGATGCCATGCACGGCACCACCGCGCAGCAGCAGCGTTTCGACCTCGGCCTCCAGGGTCCAGTCCACCCAGGCCTCAACGCGGTCATTGCCGCCGAGCGCGTCCTCGGCGATGTCGTCCCCGGCATCCTCGACGACGTAGCAATCATTGCCGGCCCCGCCGACCAGCGTATCGGCGCCCGCGCCCCCCACCAGGCTGTCATCGCCGTCCCGGCCCTCGAGCGCATTGGCGGCGTCATTGCCGCGCAGCGTGTCGGCGCCGGCCCCGCCCCAGGCATCCTCGATGCTGGTGCGCGTCACGGCGGTGAGCCCGGCCGTGATGGCGGCAACGACGTTGGAACTGTCGGCGCTGAGCGTCACCTCCGCACCCCGGCCGAGCTGCGTGACCAGGGCCTGGTAGGCCGCGTCATTGCCGCCGGCGACGCAGAAGATGGGGATAATGTTCGCCGCCTCCAGCGCCGTGCGGAGTTGCGCGATGGCAGGGTAGTCCTCGCCCGTGCCCGGCGGCGTGCCGTCGAGCACGCCATCGCCATTGTTGGGCGTGAGAATGCCCGCCGCCGCACCATCGCCCGCGCTATGGAAGGGCGCATCGGTGAACAGCACGACGAAGCGCGCGGAATTGGTGCGGAAGCCAATATCGGCGACATGCAGGGAAAGCTGCATCAGCGCCTCGATCTGCGCCTCCGGCCCGTCATTGCCATTGGCGGCGGACATGGCGGTATAGGCCGCGGTCAGCGCGGGGATATTCTTCGATAGCGCGGCATCCTGCCGATAGACCCAGTCGCCCACGGAGCCGAAGGCGCCGATGGGCTTGTCGCGGAAGGTGGAGACGCCGAAGGTGCTGTCGGGCTGCACCGTGGTCAGCGCCGTGACGATCTGTGGCACCAGCGCGCGCACCGTCGCGATGTCATCGGCGAAGGAGCCGGTGAGGTCCTGCAGGAATTGCAGGTCGAGCGGCCCGGCGGCGCTGCCGCCCTGGCCGAAATCGCAGATCTCCAGCTCGATCTCCGACTCCGTCTCACCGGAGAGATCGATGTAGCTGTTGCCCGCGGCATCCGAGGCGTCGATCGTGTCATGCCCGAGGAAATCCTCGACATGCGCGCGCCCGCCATGCACCTCGAAGCGGTCATCGCCCGCCCCGCCCGAGAGCGTGTCCGCGCCCGCGGCGCAGATCAGCACGTCCTCGCCATCGCCGCCCAGCATCACGTCGTCGCCGTCGCCGCCATCGAGCGTATCGGCGCCGGCATTGCCGCTGAGCAGGTTCGCCGCCGCATTGCCGGTGAGGTGATGGCCCGAGCCCAGCAGCTGCACGGCCTCGATATGCGTCGCCAGGGTCCAGTCGGTGGAGACGATGACGGTGTCGAAGCCGCCCGTCGCGCCTTCGATCACGCGGTCGCCGGGGTCGGTGATGACATAGGTGTCGTTGCCCGCGCCGCCGGCCATGGTGTCCGCGCCCGCGCCGCCATCGAGGGTGTCGGCGCCGGCCATGCCATCCAGCCGGTCATCGCCCGCGCCGCCGCGCAGGCTGTTGTCGCCGGCATTGCCGATGCCGCGATGCGCCGCGCCCGCAAGCTCAAGATGCTCGACCTCGGCGGCGAGCGTCCAGTCGAGCGTCGCGACCACCGTGTCGATGCCGCCGCCCGCGGTCTCGATGGTGCGCTCGCCGAGCGTATCGACCAAATAGCGGTCATCGCCCGCGCCCCCTGCCATGCTGTCCGCCCCGAGGCCGCCCTCCAGCAGGTCGTTGCCCAGGCCGCCGAGCAGCGTGTCCGCGCCATCGAGGCCCGAGAGGCTGTCATGGCCGTCGCTGCCGGTGATCCGGTTGGCCTGGGCATTGCCGGTGCCCTGCCGGGCCGCGCCGGTCAGCACCAGCGCCTCGAGCTCCGCGCCCAGGGTCATGTCGAGGGCGGAGATCACCGTGTCGCGGCCGCCACCGGCCAGCTCCACCACGACATCGCCGGCGGAATCGATGATGTAGGTGTCGTGGTTCGCGCCGCCCAGCAGCGTGTCCGCCCCGCCGGCGCCGTCCAGCGTGTCCGCACCGCTCGTGCCCTGGATGCGGTTGGCCTGCGCATTGCCCGTGCCGCGCCGGGCGGCGCCGGTCAGCACCAGCGTCTCGACCTCCGCGCCCAGCGTATGCGCGACCGAGGCGACCACGGTGTCGGCGCCGCCGCCGGCCAGTTCCGTGACGCGATCCAGCGCGTCATCCACCAGGTAGCGGTCGTCACCGGCACCGCCCAGCATCGTGTCCGCGCCAAGCGCGCCATCGAGCGTATCGTTGCCCAGCCCGCCGACCAGCAGGTTCGCGCCCGCATTGCCGGTGCCGCGGTGCGCCGTGCCGGTCAGCACCAGCGCCTCCACCTCGGCGGTGAGCGTCATGTCGATGCCGCTGAGGATGGTGTCCGCACCGCCGCCGGCGGCCTCCACCACCACGTCGCCGGCCTCGTCCACGACATAGACATCATTGCCCGCGCCGCCCAGGAGGCTGTCCGCGCCGAGACCGCCCTCCAGCCGGTCATTGCCGGCATCGCCGAGCAGCGTATCCGCCCCGCCCGCGCCGCGCAGCGTATCGGCGCCGGTGCTGCCGAGCATCGTGTTGGCGCCGTCATTGCCCGTGCCGATGCGCCCGGCGGTGGTCAGGCGCAGCGCCTCGATCTCGGCGCCGAGCGTGTAGCTGGCCCCGGACACCACCGTGTCCGCACCTTCGCCCGCAGCCTCGATGACCACATCGAGCGGCGAGTCCAAAACATAGAGGTCGTTGCCCGCGCCGCCCGCCAGCGTATCCGCGCCCTGGCCGCCATCGATCACATCGTCGCCAGCGCCGGCAAAGACGGAATCCGCGCCATCCAGGGCGTAGATGCTGTCGGCCCCCGCGCCCACGACATGCAGGCCGCCATAGCCGAGATCGATGATGTCCGGATCATTGGTGCCGTAGATGTTCGCATCCGGCTGCCAGGCGAGCGGCGCGTAGAGCACGCTCACCGTTTCGGTGCCCGCACCGGGCGCGCCGATGAGGAGATCCGCGGCCGCATCGCCGTTCATGTCCGCGACCACGGCCACGCTGGCGCCCGTGCCGCTACCGGCCGCGCCCACGATCTTCGCCCCGCCGGCGCCCATCGCCACGGCGGAGAGATCCACCCGCGCGCTCGCGCCGCCCCAGACGACATAGACGGCCCCGGCCTCGCCGCCGCCCTCGTCGTTGTGGCGCGCGCCGATGACGAGGTCGTTCACGCCATCGCGGTTCAGGTCGCCGCCGCCCGCCACCACCATGTCGAGCATGTCGCCCGGCGCCTCGGCGCGGATGTCGTAGCCGCCGATGCCGTCGCGCACCTTGGAGAGCTTGATCTCATCCGTGCCGGACTGGCCGAAGACGACGAAGGCCTCCTCGCTGGCGGTGATGAGCATGTCCGCGAGGCCATCGGCGTTGACATCGCCCAGCGCGGCGACGCGCATCCCGGCAAGGTCGCCCGCGCGCGCGCCGGTGATGCGGAAGCCGCCGACGCCGATCGCGACGTCGTCGAGATTCACCTCCGTCCCGCTGGCCTTGCCGAAGACGACATAGGCCGCGCCGGCCTCCCGCCCGCCCGCATCATTGCCCGGCGCGCCGAGCAGGATCTCGCCCAGACCGTCGCCGTTCAGGTCGGCGATGGCCAGGATCGAGGTGCCCGCGGCATCGCCCGCCGCCTCGCCACGGATGCGAAAGCCCGCGGTGCCGGCGGTGGCGGCGCTGAGCAGCACGGGGCTGTCCGTAGCCCGGCCCCAGACGACATAGGCGGCCCCGGAATCGGCGCCCCCGGCGTTGCTGCCCGCCGCGCCGACCAGGATCTCCGCCCGGCCATCGCCGTTGAGGTCGCCGATGGCCGCGAGGGCGGCGCCGGCCTTGTCGCCCGCCGCCTCGCCGCGGATCACGAAGCCCTCGCCGGAGCCGGCGCTGCCCAGGTCGTTGAGATCGACGCTCCCCGGCGTGGCGCTGGCGAAGACCACATAGGCGGCCCCGGCATCCACCAGCGTGCCGCGCTCGGCCAGCGGCACGCCGATCAGCAGATCGGGCAGGCCATCGCCATTCTGGTCGGCGATGCCGGCGACGGCGAAGCCGACATGGTCGCCCGCCACCGCACCGTCGATGCGCATCTGGCTCAGCGCGTCACCCAGGCCGATGGCACCGCCCCCGGAGGCGCTGCCGAAGGTGATGTAGACCCGCCCGCCGCCCGGCGACTGGTCCGAATTGCCGGGCACGCCGGCGACGATCTCGGCGATGCCATCCCCGTTCAGGTCACCCATCGCCGCGACGAAGACGCCCATGCCGGGCAGGGCGAAGTCGCCACCTTCCTGCGGGAGCAAGGTGTAGCCACCGACACCGGTCGCAGCAGCGGCAAGGAAGATCTTGGTCACGGGGATGGGCATCGGGCAGTCTCCAGCAGGCGGTGCGAGCGCGCCGCACCTGGTGCCGGGGTAGGCCGCCTAGCTGACGCCAGACTGACGGAAGTGTCGTGTCTGCGTTACACTTGCGCCATGGCGGGGACATGAGACGCGGATGCGTATCTTGCTGGTCGAGGATGACGCGGCGCTGGGCGGCGGGGTACAGGGGCACCTCTCCCTCGCGGGCCATGCCGTCGATCTTGTCGGCAATCTCGACGAGGCCGAGGCGGCGCTGGCCACGGTGGAATACGGGCTGCTGCTGCTCGATCTCGGGCTGCCGGATGGCTCGGGCCTGACGCTGCTGCGCGCCATGCGCGGGCGCGGCGATTGGCGGCCCACCATCGTGCTGACGGCGCGCGACCAGATCACGGACCGCATCGCCGGGCTGAAGGCGGGCGCCGATGACTATCTGGTGAAGCCCTTCGACCTTGATGAACTCGCCGCGCGCGTCGATGCCGTGGCGCGGCGCGCGCGCAGCCAGGCCGCGCCCTCCGTCATGCTGGGCGAGGTCGAACTCAACCTCGCCGACCGCCGCGCCAGCGTCGCCGGCCAGGACGTGCCGCTGACCGGGCGGGAGTGGGCGATCATGGACCGGCTGCTGCGCCGGCCCGGCGCGATCGTCTCCCGCGAGCAGATCGAGCAGGCGCTCTACGCCTATGGCGAGGAGGCGGAGAGCAACGCGGTGGAGGTGCGCATCAGCCGCATCCGCAAGAAGCTCGGCTCCGGGGTGATCGATACGCTGCGCGGCGTCGGCTATCGGGTGCGGACATGATGCCTCGGAGCATGGCGGGGCGGCTGACGCTCTCGCTCGTCGCCGGGCTCATCGCGATGTGGCTGGTCGCGGTGGTGGCGGCGATGTGGGCGGTGCGTAGCGAGGTGGATGAGGTCTTCGACTCCATCCTGCAGGAGACCGCGCAGCGCCTGATGTCCGACATCACCGCCCGGCAGTCGGAGCAGATCGCCGCCCTCCGCCCCGGCGACGGCCCGGTGGTGACCGAGGCGCTGCCGCATGACGAATACATCACCTACCGGCTGTTCGACACGTCCGGGCGGGTGCTGCTGCGCTCCCACAGCACGGCGGCGGCGCCGCTCGCCACGGCGCCCGCGCCGGGTTTCTCGGATGCGACGGGCACGCGCAGCTACACCGAGCCCTCGGTCGATGGGCGCTGGCTGCTGATGGTGGCCGAGCCGCCGGACCACCGCGACCACACCATGGAGCATACGGTCGAGCAGCTGATGCTGCCGCTGCTCGGCCTGACGCTGCTCTCGATCCTCGGCGTGCCCTGGGCGGTGCGGCGGGGCTTCGCGCCGGTGGCGAAGCTGAAGGCGGAGATCGCCGCGCGCGGGGGAGCGAACCTGGCGCCGATCGAGGATCCGGGCCTGCCGGCCGAATTGCTGCCGATCCGCGACGACGTGAACCTGCTGCTGCGCCGCCTGCGCCAGGCGCTGGAGACGGAGCGCAACTTCAGCGCCACGGCGGCGCATGAACTGCGCACGCCGATCGCCGCCGCGCTGGCGCAGGGGCAATGGCTCGCGGCCCGCCTGCCGCCGGGCCATGACGGACAAGCCCAGGCCGAGGCGATGATCCAGGGCCTGCGGCGCCTTGCCCGGCGCATCGAGAAGCTGCTGCAGCTCGCCCGGGCGGAGGCCGGCGTGGCGCTGCGGCTGGAACCGGTGGACCTGCTGGTGCCGCTGCATCTGGTGGTGGAGGAATTCGCCGCGCAGGTCGATGTCGGAGAGCGGCTCGACATCGACGATGGCGGGCTGGAGCGACTGATGGTGGCCGGGGATCTCGACACGCTGGCGATCCTGCTGCGCAACCTGGTGGAGAACGCGCTGACGCATGGCCCGGCCGATGGGCGCGTCGAGGTCTCGGTGACGGCGCAGGGCGTCCTGCGCGTCAGGAATGGCGGCCCCGTCGTGCAGGCCACGCGGCTTGCGCATCTCGCGAAACCCTTCGTCTCACATGGCGGCAGGGGATCCGGGCTTGGCCTGTCCATCGTGCAGTCCATCGCCGGGCAGGTCGGCGCGCAGCTCACGCTCCGCTCACCCGTGCCGGGGCGCGACGATGGCGTGGAGGCGGAGTTGCGCTTCAGGACGCTGGATGGGTCGCTGGGCGACGCCAGACCTCGCCTGACCTGACCGCCCGCTTCTCCCGGCGCCTCGCCCGGGCAGGCACCCGACACGCGGGCGCCGGAAGCGATTGCGGGCCTCCTCCGCGGGCGTGTCCCGGACGCCGCGGCGCCAGACGACCCGACCTGTCCCGCGCAGCCGCTTCCCCACCGGAGGCGGTCATGCCCGGGGCGCAAGGACCTGACGACCAAGGCGGGAAGCCTCTGGGCGGCGCGTGCGGGGACTCTGGACGGGTCTGGCTGGTGGGCGCTGTCGGGCTTGAACCCGCGGCCCGGCGCCCAGGCCGATCGGCGCGACGCCACCACCTGCCACCGGCATCCGGCGGCCAGGGCCACCTGGACCCGGCCCCCCTCAGCGCCCCGCCCAGGTCGCGGGGGGCAGACATGGGCCGTTCAACGCCTTCCGACGGGTAATTTATTGATAACAGGACGCCTCGGCATGTAATCTTCTGTTTCCCTGTGAAGATACCGCGATGAGCAATGCACCACCGACCAGCATCCTACTGAGCAACACGGCCCTCGCGGCCCGGGAAGGCGGGAGATTGATCGGCACCCTGTCGGGCACCGACCCGCAGGGTGATGCCCTGACCTTCTCGGTCACCGACGCGCGTTTCGCCGTGGTCGACAACAAACTCTACACCACGGCGCTGTTCGACCTTGGCAATGCGCCGCCGCCTTCCCTCAACCTCGCCATCACGGCAACGGACCCGGGCGGACTTTTCCTCACGACCAACTTCACCCTGACGGTCGCGCCGAGCGCGCTGCTGCGCGATGTCGTGCTGGGCGGCGCGCCGGCGGGGACCGGAAACCTTGCGATGGCGCCAGCCGCCTTCCCCCATGTCGACGGATCGACCCTCGCCGACAGCCTCTCCTACACGGTGCATGCCGTGGGCGCCGAGGGCGCGGGGGGCAGCTGGGGCGGCACAGGCGCAGCAGGCGGCAGGGGCGCCGACGGCGATGCCGTCACTGGTCTCATCGATGGACTGGGCTTCGATCTGCGCCAGGCGGCCAGCGACACGCTGACGCTGGTGGCAAAGGCGCAGGGCGGCCAGGGCGGCCGGGGCGGCGAAGGCGGCGAGGGGAGCTGGGGCAGCGATGGGATGGATGGAGACATCTATTACGACTTCGACTTTGATGAGTGGATCGTCTTTTCCTACCCCGAGCCGGGTGGCGATGGTGGCGATGGGGGTGACGGCGGCGACGGCGGCGACGGTGGCGGGGCAACCTCCTCGATCCTGAACACGACCATTTCGCTCGGCCACGGCAGGGTGACGCTGAAGGCCGAAGCGATCGGCGGCAATGCCGGCGCGGGAGGCTGGGGCGGCCTGGGCGGCCAGGGCGGCCGGGGCGGCTATGGCTTGGGTCCTGTCGACGATGCCCCATTTGGCTCTGACGGGGCATACGGGAACGATGGATCCGAAGGTGACGTGGGCGGGGACGCTGTCGCCTTCGTCGACGTCAACACCATCATCGCGACAGGGGCGCTCGACCTGCGCCTCGAAGCCATCGCCGTCGCCGGCACGGGCTTCTTGAGCGACGGGCGGGCCAGCGCGACCATCGCGTTCAACACCGTCCAGGGGGCACTCCTGTCCGGCGGCTTCGCGGACAAGGTGGCGATCTCCTTAGGCGTGACAGGCACGCCCTTCAACTCTGGTTCGGGCGCGATCTCCAACAACGCGATCGACCTGGGTGCGGGCGACGACCTGCTGTCGCTCACCCTGCTCACCAGTGGTTCAATCCGCATCACAGCCAACACCTTCAGCGGCGGCGCGGGCACCGACAGGTTCGATGTCTCCGGAATCGGCGACCGCGACGTGCTGATCGACCTCCGCAACGGCAAATTCGCTGTGGCGGGTGGCCTGGTGAACAGCCTCATCGGCTTCGAGGTTGCCATCGGCGGCGCCGGTGACGACACCCTCCTCGGCGGTGCCGGCAGTGAAACGCTGGATGGCGGGCTCGGCGCCGACACGATGAGCGGCGAAGCCGGTGACGACACCTACATCGTGGATAATTCCGGTGACCGCGTGATCGAGGCGAGCGGCGCCGGCACCGACCTCGTGCGATCCTCGGTGACCTTCTCCCTCGCAGGGCAGTACATCGAGAACCTGACGCTGACCGGCAGCGCGGCCATCAATGGCACTGGCAACTCCCTCGCCAACACCATCCTCGGCAATGACGCTGCCAATGCGATCAATGGCGGGCTCGGCGCCGACACCATGCGCGGCGGGGACGGCAACGACACCTACATCGTGGACGATGCCGGCGACCGCGTGATCGAGGCGACCGGGGCGGGCACCGACCATGTGCAGGCCTCGGTGACCTTCAGCCTCGCCGGGCAGCACATCGAGAACCTCACCCTCACCGGCACGGCGGCCATCAACGGCANGGGCGGGCACCGACCATGTGCAGGCCTCGGTGACCTTCAGCCTCGCCGGGCAGCACATCGAGAACCTCACCCTCACCGGCACGGCGGCCATCAACGGCACCGGCAACTCCTACGCCAACAGCATCCTCGGCAATGCCGCAGCCAATGTGATCAATGGCGGGCTCGGCGCCGACACCATGCGCGGCGGGGACGGCAACGACACCTACATCGTGGACGATGCCGGCGACCGCGTGATCGAGGCGACCGGGGCGGGCACCGACCATGTGCGCGCCTCGGTGACCTTCAGCCTCGCCGGGCAGCACATCGAGAACCTCACCCTCACCGGCACGGCGGCCATCAATGGCACGGGCAACTCCTACGCCAACAGCATCCTCGGCAATGGCGCGGCCAATGTGATCAATGGCGGGCTCGACGCCGACACGCTCAGTGGCGGGCTCGGCCATGACACGCTGACCGGCGGGGCGGGCGCGGACCGCTTCCTCTTCACCACCGCAGCCGGCGCGGCGAATATCGACCAACTCACCGACTTCACGGCGGTGGACGACACCATCGTCCTGTCCGCCGCGGTCTTCGGCGGGTTGGGTGTCGGTGTGCTGGCGGCCGCTGCCTTCGTCACCGGCTCTTCGGCCACCACTGGCGCCAGCCGCATCATCTACAACAGCGCGACCGGCGCATTGTGGCATGACGTGGACGGAACGGGCGCGATCGGGGCCGTGCAGTTCGCCACCCTCACGCCCGGCCTCGGCGTGACGGCGGCGGACTTCCTGGTGATCTAGATCCGGCCGCCAGAGGGCGTCGCCCGCCGCGCGCGCGACGGCCCCAACCCTGAACCTGACGTGCCAGTGACCCTGCCCCCTAATTGCCCTCGTTCCTAAGCAGAGCAGGTTCTGCATTTGCCTCGATGCGGGGCGGCTTGCAAAGGCTGCTGGGGTGAGCCCGTTCAGGCTCGTGTGTGGGCGGGTCGTGTTGTAGTCGCTCCTCCATGCCTTAATGATCCGGCGCGCCGCGGGCGGGCTGCCGAACAGGTGCTCGTTCAGGCACTCGTCGCGGAACCGGCCATTGAAGCTCTCGACGAAGCCGTTCTGCTGTGGCTTGCCCGGCGCGATGTAGTGCCAGCCGACGCCACGCTCCTGCTGCCAGCGCAGCATCGCGTGCGAGGTCAGCTCGGTGCCATTGTCACTGACGATCAGCGCCGGACGGCCGCGCAGCGCCATGATCCGGTCGAGCTCACGCCCGACGCGCAGCCCCGACAGCGAGGTATCCACCACCAGCGCCAGGCACTCTCGGGGGAAGTCGTCCACGACTCCCAGCACGCGGAGCCTCCGCCCGCAGGCCAGCGCATCGGAGACGAAGTCCAGCGACCAGCGTTGGTTCTTCCCCTGCGGTACTGCCATCGGCGCCCGCGTGCCCAGCGCGCGCTTGCGTCCGCCGCGCCGCCGCACCCCGAGGCGTTCCGCCCGGTACAGGCGGAACAGCTTCTTGTGGTGCAGCCGTTGTCCCTCCCGCGCCAGCAGGGTTCGATCCACTGGATCGAACCAGGCGCCGGTAGCCGAACCGTCGACGCTCATTCGCCAGCGCCCGCAGCCGAACGCGGACTTCGCCGTCGTCAGCGCGTCGCGAGACATAGCGGTACGTCTTCGGTGCCATACCGACGAGTTGGCAGGCGCGCCGCTGCGAATAGTCCTTCTCCTCGATCGCCCAGATCACGGTTTTCCTCCGCGAGCCGGGCGTCAGAAGTTTTTCGCCAACATCTCCCGCAGCGTCGACACATCGAGCATGGATTCCGCCAGCAGCTTCTTCAGCCGCGCGTTCTCCTCCTCAAGGCTCTTCAGCTTGCGGGCATCCGACACCTCCATGCCCCCGTACTTCGATCGCCAGGCGTAGAACGTCGACTCGCTGATACCGTGCTTGCGGCACAGCTCCGGCGCCGTCGCTCCCACCTGGTGCTCCTTCAGCACCGCGATGCTGTTGATCCGCTTTGCGGCTCAACCCTGCGTAAACCTCGATCGCTTCATCATCCGTCTCCATCCGACGGACCCTAGCTCATTCCGGGGGCATCCAAGGGGCAAGGTCATCACCAGCAAGACCGTCCGCTATTCCGACAGCGCGGTGGATGCTTTCGTCGCAGGTGCGGTGCGGCAGAACACATCGCAGGCCTGAGGCGAGGCGCCGGCTGAGCGTGCCACACGGCACGCTCGCCTACGCGATCACGACGATGTCGTGGTGTCCGAAGCCGCCGGTGGAACCGGATATCGTCGCGATCAAGACACCGCCAACGCCGCCGGTGCCGTCCACATCCCACCACAGGCGCTGAGCGTCGGTCACATACACGAACTGCCCAACCCCGGCGGTTACCGCCGCGCCGGTATCATTCATGAAGAAGCGACCCGTCAAACTCAACGACATGCCAAGGACCAGTCCGCCGCCGAAACCGCTGGCCGAAACCTCGATGGTATCCTCTGCCGACAGATACCCCGTGATGACATCGCCCCCTTCGGACGCCGCGCCGTAGCAGAAAATGTCGCTGCCTCCTCCCGGCCCGTCGCCGTTCAGCGTGTCCGCGCCACCGCCACCGATCACCGTGTCGTTGCCAGTGCCGCCGTTGATGACATTCGCCGCGCCATTGCCGGTGATGCGGTTGGCAAGCTCATTGCCGGTGCCGTTGATTGCCGCCGCGCCGGTCAGCGTCAGGTGCTCGATCGCCTGTCCCGCAAGGCTGAAGGTGGCGGAAGACTGCACATGATCGATGCCGGCACCCGTCGCTTCCACAACGCGGTCGCCGGCATCGTCCACGACATAGGTGTCGGCGCCCAGCCCGCCGTCGATCACATTCGCCGCGCCATTGCCGATGATGCGGTTGGCCACCGTGTTTCCGGTGCCGTTGATCGTCGCCGCGCCTGTCAACGTCAGGTGCTCGATTTCCGTTCCCGCCAAATTGCAGGCAATCGAGGACAGCACATGGTCGATCCCGGCGCCCGCTGCCTCGACCAAAACATCACCAGTGCTGTCGACGACAAAGGTGTCGTCGCCGAGCCCGCCTTCCATCGTGTCGGCGCCCTGCCCGCCATCCAGCGTATCCGCACCGTCGAAGCCCCGCAGCAGGTTATTCCCAAGGTGGCCGATGATGCGGTTCGCCAACTCGTTGCCGAAGCCGCCGAACGCCCCCACGCTGGTCAGCGTCAGGTGCTCGATGGCCTGCCCCGCAAGGGAGTAGCCAACGGAGGACAGCACATGGTCGATGCCGGCGCCCGGCGCTTCCACCACGCGGTCGAAGGCAGACTCGACGAAATAGGTGTCGTCGCCGGCGCCCCCCTCCATCGTGTCCGCGCCCGCCCCCCGTCGATCACATTGGCCGCTCCATTGCCGATGATCCGGTTGGACAGCTCATTCCCCATGCCGTTGATCGCCGCGGCGCCGGTCAGCGTCAGGTTCTCGACGGCAAGCCCCACAAGGCTGAAGGCAAGGGAGGACCGCACCTGGTCGGTCCCGGCGCCCGGCGCTTCCACCACACGGTCGCCGGCATTCTCGACGAGATAGGTATCGTCGCCCGCCCCGCCCTCCATCGTGTCGGCGCCCAGCCCGCCATCCAGCGTGTCCGCGCCGTTCAGCCCACGCAGCAGGTTCGCCGCGCCATTGCCGATGAGGCGGTTGGCGAGCCCGTTCCCCGTGCCGTTGATCGCAGACGCGCCGGTCAGCGTCAGGTGCTCGATGGCCTGCCCCGCAAGGGAGTAGCCAACGGAGGACAGCACATGGTCGGTGCCGGCGCCCGCCGCTTCAACCACGCGGTCGCCGGCATTCTCGACGACATAGGTGTCATCGCCCGTCCCGCCCTCCATCGTGTCCGCGCCCAGCCCGCCATCCAGCGTGTCCGCGCCGTCTAGGCCCTGCAGCAGGTTCGCCGCGCCATTGCCGATGACGCGGTTGGCGAACTCGTTCCCCGTGCCATTGATCACGCCCGCCCCAGTCAGCGTCAGGTGCTCGATCGCCTGTCCCACGAGGGAGAAGGCAAGCGAGGACCGCACATGGTCGGTCCCGGCGCCCGCTGCCTCGACTACGCGGTCGCCGGCATTCTCGACGATATAGAGGTCGTCGCTGAGCCCGCCCTCCATCGTATCGGCGCCGAGCCCGCCATCCAGCGTGTCCGCGCCGTCGAGGCCCTGCATCAGGTTCGCCGCGCCATTGCCGATGAGGCGATTGCCAAGCTCATTGCCCGTGCCGTTGATCGCAGACGCGCCGGTCAGCGTCAGGTGCTCGATGGCCTATCCCACAAGGCTGAAGGTCACCGAGGACTGCACAAGGTCGGTGCCGGCGCCCGCCGCATCCACCACACGGTCGCCGGCGTTCTCCACCACATAGGTGTCGTCGCCCGCCCCGCCCTCCATCGTGTCGGCGCCCAGCCCGCCATCCAGCGTGTCCGCGCCGTCGAGGCCCTGCATCAGGTTCGCCGCGCCATTGCCGATGAGGCGGTTGCCAAGCTCATTGCCCGTGCCGTTGATCGCAACCGCGCCGGTCAGCGTCAGGTGCTCGATGGCCTGCCCCACCAGCGAAAAGGCAACCGAGGACTGCACATGGTCGGTCCCGGCGCCCGTCGCCTCGACCACGCGATCGCCGGCATTCTCGACGACATAGGTGTCGTCGCCCGCGCCCCCCTCCATCGTGTCGGCGCCCAGCCCGCCATCCAGCGTGTCCGCGCCCGCGCCGCCCAGCAGGCTGTCGGCCCCATCAAACCCGGCCAGGCTGTCGGCGCCGATCGTGCCCACCAGCGTCTCCGCCTGCGCCGTGCCAAGGAAGGTATCGAGCACCGGCGTGACATTGATCGCGACCTGCCGCGTCACGGTCGTGGTGCCGTCGCTGACGCTGTAGCGGAAGGCGCCCGCAGTGCCGGAGGCATCCCGCGCGGCGATGAAGACAAGCCCGGCGACGCTGGCGGCATCGAGTCGGGCGCCGACCGCGAGCGCGGTCACGCCATCGGCGAGGAAGACCCTGCCGATGGTCGGGTCCGGGATCGCGAGGACGGTGATGGCAAGCGGCGCGTTCTCGACGTCGGTCGGCGCCCCGAGACCGAGCGGCGTGGCCGCGGCGTCCTCGGCCAGGGTGAGGGTGGCATCGTTCGACAGGACGGGCGCGTCGTTGACGGGCAGCAGATCGAGCGTGGCCGCTCTCGTCACTTCGAACTCGCCATCGCTGACGGTGTAGAGGAAGCTCACGCTGCCATCGTCGTTCGGCGCGCCGCGGAAGCTCCAGGTGCCGTTGCCGTTGTTCGTCAGCGTGCCGGGTGCGCCTGAGAGCTGGACCAGCTCCGTGACCGAGAGCGTGTCGCCATCGCTATCCGTCCAGCCCGCCAGCAGTTGGGCAGTGGTGATCTGCCCGGTCGCGTCCTCGGGCAGCGCCGGAAGGGCCGTGGTGCGGGGGCCGGTCGGTGCGTCCGTCTGCGGGAGAACGCGGACCGAGATGTCAACCGTCCGGGGTGTCGTGTTGATCCAGGTGACGAGCTGCCCTCGGCTATTGCCGATGACGACGTCATACAAGCCGTCATTGTTGATGTCGCCCAGCGCGAACTCGGAGCTGTTCCCCGCGCTGAAAGGCGTGAAAGAAATGACATCGTACAAGGGATTTTCGGCGGCTGAGAGCCTGTTGAACTGAAGTCCGTCATTCAGCCACACGCTCATCCGCGTCTGGCCTGCTTCGATACTGGAGGCGACGAAATCAATCAGGCCGTCATAGTTCACGTCATGAAAGAAAATCGGCCGGAATTCATTTGTAAGGGCTATCGTCTGCAGGATGCTGCCGGCTGTGGAGAAGGGAATGTCCAGGCCAAGACTATCACGGAGATAGCCGGATCCTGTGTTGTGATACCACACCTGACCTATCAGCGCATCCGTTCTTCCGTCCTTGTCAACGTCGAAAAGACGGGACGGGGAAGAAAAACCGATATTCGGTCCCTGAACTTCTCGGATCAGATAATCCGTTGATTCGACAAATCCCGAATCGGTCTTCAGAAAAATCCTGTTTGCTACATCAAGATCCAGCCTGCCGTCGTTGTTGAAATCCAGCGCAACGGCTCTTGTCGCGGTGAAGACAAATGGCCCCGGCAAGCCCGGAACCGGGGTGGTCAGCTCGGTGAACCCGGTGCCGGTGTTGCGGTAGATGGGCAGGTTATTGAGGCTGGTGGTATCGCCGCTGGCGAGAACGAGATCGAGCAGGCCGTCGCCTGTCACGTCGATCAAGGCCGGCCTCGCGAAGCTGTCGGCGCTGATGGCGCCGAAGGGATTCGCCGCGCTGAAGGTCGGCCGCGCGGTCGGCACGAGCCCCTCGCCCGCGCCATCCACGATGGCGAGGCTGAGCGTGCGGCTGGCCGTCGGCGTGTTGCTGACGTTGCGATAGGCGAGGTTCTCGACCAGCGCCTCGATCGCCGCCGCCGTGGCCGCGTCGTTCAGCGTGACCGTGAAGGCTTCCCCACCCCGCCCGAGGCCGTGCCAATGGCGACCCCGCCATAGCTGATCGTGCTGCCGGAGACGCCGATCTGGCCCAGCCCGTTGCCGGTGTGCAGCACAGAGACACGGTCCTCGGCCAATAGCCCGCTCAGGCTGATCCGTCCGCCAGTCCAATCGTTGCCTATGGCGGTGAAGGTCACATCGCCATCCAGTCGCTGTGGCCGCGCATTGGCCGAGTTCTCGGCGAAGGTCAGGGTCGGGCTGAAGCCGGTAAGGCGATGCATGATGCGCGTTTCCCCCTTCTGCTGCGTCCAGCAGAGGAAGCAGCGCCCTAATTGCTGAAAAAGTGATGGTAACTGGCACGCTTGATCAATGCGAGGCCAGCGCTGACCCGCCTTCAGCCTAAACCGCGCTTGCCGCGGTTTGGCGGCTGCGCAGGCCCGTTGCGATGAACCTGCAATGCGCTAGGGCCCGTCGACCGGATGGTTACGACAGGCCCGCGGTCCTCCACGAGTCTGCCATCGGTACGCACGTGATTGCGCACAACGCCGAGCGCGTGAAGAGGAAACTGTCGGCTCCGTCCGCTGGCTCCGCCCCGAGTTCCCGGCGCCGGAAGAGACCTCCCGCAAGTCCATGCAGACCGCGTTGGCGGTGGCCGAAGCCACCCTGTCCGGCGCCGCGCCCTGGTCAAAGGACGTGCCTTCCGCATCCATCCTCAGCGCTTCGCGCTCACCAGCGGCCCCGCCACTGCATAGGACGTCGCCCGCCGATTGACGGGCGCGCTACGGAGCGAGAAGATGGCCGAAATGCTCGCCGCCCTCGCCGCACTCGGCCATGCCCGGGCCGTCGGCGTCGTCGGCTTCATGGCCTGACCACTTCGGTCGCCGCTAGAGCGCGCTGCGTTCTGATGAACGCAGCTCGTGCTCTGGAAATCATTGAATCTAGAGCAAGAAATGCGTTCAGATGATTCCATCTGAACGCATATTGCTCTAGCCGGCAAGGCGCGCGTTCCCCCGGCGTCCACCGCCGGATGTCGGCGTCGAAAAAGGGGAATGGCAGGGGACGCGCGCTGCGTCTCGCCGGGCCAATTGCCAAAATCTGAAGTGTTGGATGGTGGGCGCTGTAGGGCTCGAACCTACGACCCGCTGATTAAGAGTAGGTGTTTCGGCTAGGCCCGCCGTGGCATCGGAAGCGAGAAATTGAGGCATTTCCTGGATTTATCGCCGCCAGAAGCCTCCCCAAGCCTCCCCTGACCTCCCCACACCGCGCGATATTTTTGCCCCCGACTTGCCCCCGGCGACTCTCGGGGGCAAATTCGGGGGCAACGGCAATCAGTGGATGGGCCATGAAGCACGACCTCAACGACGCCTGGCTGCGCACGGTGAAGCCCCCGGCCAAGGGGCGCATCGAGCTCCGCGACACCCGCACCAAGGGCCTGGTGCTGCGCATCACTTCGACCGGCGCCGCCACATGGAGCCTTCGGACCCAGACTGCGGACGGCAAGCACACCCGCCCCAAGCTCGGCACATGGCCCGCCATGGGCATCGCCGATGCACGCAAGGCCGCGCGGGCCGCTCTGGCGGCGGTGGAGGGCGGCGCCGATCCGATCCAGGCGAAGCAAGAGGCGCGGGCAGCGCGGAAGGCCGAGGCTGCCGCCCTGAGCGTCGCCGATGCCCTCGCCGCCTGGCAGGCGCATGGCGTGACCCGCACCAAGGAACCGTGGTCGCCGCGCTACGCCGCCGAGGTGGCGCGGATAGCACGGCGCGATATCGAGCCGGCCCTCGGCAAGCGGAAGCTCGGCGAGACGACGCGCGAGGATTGGACCGGCCTTGTTTCGGGCAAGGCGAAGCGCGCGCCTGCCATGGCGGCGCTGCTCTACCGCGTGGCCTCCTCCTTCATCGGGCACGCCGAGGCCATGGGCTGGGTGGGTGAGGCGCTGTTGCCCCGCAAGGGCTCGGCGAAGATCGCCCCGCCCCCGGCGCCGCGTGAGCGGGTGTTGAGCGATGCCGAGCTCGCCGCCGTGTGGAAGGCGGCGGATCGTGAGGCTCCGAAGCTGCGCGCCTTCATGCGGCTGTTGATCCTGACCGGCGCGCGGGAGCTTGAGGTTGCCGATATCGCCGCCGGCGAGCTCGACCTCGATGCCGGCCGATGGGCGATCCCCGGTGCGCGGACGAAGAACGGCATCGGCTATACGGTGCCACTTTCGCCGCTGGCGGTGGCCGAGCTCCGCGCCGTCTGGCCAAGCGAAGAACCGGCCGAGGATCTTCGATTGCTCGGGCGCGTGCAGGGAAGCGGGTTTCGGGGCTTCGGCAAGCTCAAGGCGCGGGTGGATGACGCCACGAAGCTCCCCGCCTGGCGCTGGCATGATCTGCGACGCACGGCGCGAACCGGCATGACCCGGCTCGGGGTGTCGCGCGACCATGCCGAGGCCGCGATCAATCACGTCTCGGGCCGCTCCAAGCTTGAGCGGACCTATGACCGCCACGACTACGCGCTGGAGGTTATCGCCGCTCTCAAGCTCTGGCAGGGGCATGTGGCGGGCCTGGTGGGGCGCGCGGCCGAGGTGGTGACGCTAGCGGGCCGCAGACGCGGCGGCGCCGGCGAGTGATCCGCGCCGGGGCGGTTTCCCCGGCATCGAAGGGCAGCGGGCGCGGGTGCTGGAACACCCGGCCCGCCTGACCCCATACACGGAAGGGTGATTCCATGTCTGAGGCTGAGACCACGATGCCGGCGCGTGTGCCGGAACTGCAACCCGATGGAGCATTGATTGCTGCTGCCGACCTGCACGCCGGGCGCATCGCCCTGGTGAACGCGGACGAACTCGACGGCGAAGGCTACTCCGCTGCAATGGAGGCATATAACGCTTCCGCCGACCTGATCAGCGATGCGCGGCCCGTGACGCTGGCCGGAGTGCTGGCGAAATGCCGCGCCGCCAAGGCCGAGGCTGTCGGGCTCCACGGCGACGATAATCCGCGTGGCAGCATGGCTGAGCCTTGGGCCTGGGACGTGGTGTGCGATCTGCTCCGGCTCTTTCCAGGTGGCGAGGCTTCGCTGAAGGCGTGACCAGATCGGCGGGGCTAGGCTGGCCCCCGAACGCCCGGACCCTCCGCGCCGGGTTGCCCCGCCGACTATCGCCGCGGAGCGTGCGGAGGCGTGATTATGGAAGAGGAAACCCCATCCGGTCTGGATCGAAAGTGGCTGCTTCCGGGCTTCGGTCTGGCCACAGAGGACGATATCCGGCGGCTGAACGAAGCTGAAGCAAGGGCAGTCGAGGCAATTCGCGCTCTTGCGGCCATATCTGCCCCCAGAGCATCAAGCCTGCTGGCTGAAGAAGCGGCGCGGCTTCCCAAGGACGAAGCTCCGCCTATCGGACGCCGCCCCATACCCGCCGCGGTAGAGCTCGATTTCCTGGTGATGCTTTTCTTGATCGATATGGCATTCCCTGATGAGCCGGCGCCAAAGGTGGCGGAGCGCATGTGGGAAATCGTCCGCGACACGTATTCACCCAACACCGATGCCCTACGGCAACGGATTGTTCGGGCACGGCGCGATGGGGGATTCGCTGGCAGCAAAACAGGCAAGTTGATTCTGCGACATGCGCTTGATGATTGCTTGAGACGGGGGGCGAGCGATGAGGCGCGAGTGATTCGCGCTCTAATCGACAAGAGATTTCGTGACCTCAGCGAGCCGGACAAAGCTCTGGCGGACCTCATCCTCAAGGGCATGATGAGCGGGCTGCGGGAATAGAACGCAGGCGCCAATGATCTGTCTCGCGAGACAGAATGCAACGCCGACTTTAGTCTCGTGCATTCCCGCAATCCATGTGGATGATCCGAAAGCACCGCAACCGCTCTGAGGTGCTTTCATGCTCCACCATGCGAACCCCGACCCGCTTTTGATTGCAGAAGATGCCGCCGCCGAGGTGGGGCTTTCCCTGCCGGCCTTCTGGCGCGCCGTCTCCTCCGGCCGGCTTCCCTCCCCGCTCTACCCGGCGCCGCGTGCGCCGCGGTGGCGCCGTTCCGAGTTGCACGTCGCGCTTGAGGCCACGCGCGCCCTGCCGGCCGAGGCCAAGGCGGCGCGACGCGCCGCGAAGAACGCCCGCGCGGCCTGACCCGCGCCATGCCCCCCCGTGCGAATCCTGCGGCGCCTAGCGCCGCAGCGATGACTTTCCGTGCCGATCTGCGCGCGCTCGCCGCTGATCTGGCCGCGACCCCTCCCCATCCCTACGAGGCGCCGCATATCCGCGCGGCGCGGCAGTTGATGGAAGCGGCCGAGGATTGGTCCCTGGAAAACCGCTCCGCGATCCGTCGCCTTGAGCGGCGGCTTGTGAAGCTGTTGTTCAAGACACTGACCAGGGGTGACGCAACCCGCAATCTGCCCCGGCAAGTGCTGGTGCGCCGATGACGGAATCGGCACGCGAGCTCGCCGAGCGGCTTGGGCTAAAGCGGGCTGCTGGTGGATGGATCGGGCCTTGCCCCGCCTGCGGCTACAGAACCGGCCTGCGGCTGTCTGAGAAGGCCGGCCGCGCCCTCTGGTGGTGCGCATCCTGCCGCGACCAGGCCGCCGTCACATCGGCGATCCTCGGCGCTGCGGCGCCGGCTCCGGTGGTGGGGCCTTCGATCCAAGGCGATGATGTGGCGGATCGGAAGGCCGCTGCGCTGCGGCTATGGGAAAGCGGCCTGCCCTGGCAGGGGACGCCGGTCGCCGCCTATCTCGCCAAGCGCCTGCCGGGTGTCGTGCTCGATGGCGTCGCCGATCTGCGCTTCATGCCGCAGGCGAAACACCCGAGCGGCGCGCGCTTCCCCGCGATGCTGGCGCTGCTGCGCGACGCCGAGGGCCGGCCGGCTTCCCTGCATCGCACCTTCCTGGCCCCCGGAGGCGCCGGCAAGGCGCGGGTGGAGCCGGCGAAGATGACCCTCGGACCGGTGCGCGGCGCCGCCCTGCGGCTGCACCAGGCCGGCGCGCGGCTGGTGATTGCCGAGGGCATCGAAAGCACCCTCGCCGCCGCTGCAATGCTGCGCGCGTCGGGTTGGGCTGCCGTCTCGGCCGGCAACATGCGCGACACGCTCACGCTGCCCCCTGCGGTGCGCGAGGTGGTGATCGCCGCGGACCACGACGCCGCAGGCATGGATGCCGCGACCAAGGCGGCGGCGCGCTGGCGTGCCGAGGGCCGCGTTGTGCGCATCGCCAAGCCGCAGCGCGAAGGCGCCGACTTCGCCGATCTGATCATGGAGCGCGCGCGCCGTGGATGACGGAGAAGGCTTCACGATGGACGATGGCGAGGCCGCCACGCCAGCCACAGGCAAGGCGCCGCAATCTCGGCGCCGGGACAAGCTGGCGCTGCTGTTGAGCGATTGTGACCTCTGGCGCTCGCCCGATGGCGTGCCACACGCAAGCGTGCCCTTCGCGCGGCACCGCGAACACATGCGGATATCCAGCCGCGACTTCCTCGCCTGGCTGGTGGCGAGGTTCTACACGCAGCACGGCGCGGGCCTGTCGGGACAGGCGAAGGGCGAGACGGTAGCGCTGGCCGAGGCGCGGGCCATGACCTCCGGGGAGGTGCGCAAGCCGTGGCGCCGCTTCGCGCTTGAGGATGGCGCGGTGTGGTGGGACCTCGGCGGCGGTGATCCTGCCGGCGAGCGGCGCGCGGTGCGCATTGATGCGCATGGCTGGCGCGTGGTGGAGGCGGCCGAGGTGCCGGTTGCCTTTCTGCGCGCGGCCGATGCGCTGGCCTTGCCGGAGCCGGAGGCCGATGCGGCAAAGGCTGCTGACCTATGCCGTTTCGTCAATGTCGAGGATGACGATGCGCTGGCGCTGCTCTGGGCTTGGCTACTCTGCGCAGCGCGGCCTTTCGCCGAGGCCGGCGCGTATCCGATCCTGCTCCTGCATGGCGAGCAAGGTTCCGGCAAGACCGGCGCGGCGCGGGCCATGCAAGCCTTGCTTGACCCTTCGACGCTGACCGGCCGCGCGTTGCCCCGCGAGGAACGCGACGTGTTCATCTCGGCAATGAACCGTCATGTTTTCGCCTGCGACAATGTGAGCTCCATCGGCGATGGATTCAGCGATGCGCTGTGCCGCATCGCCACATCTGGCGGTTTCTCGGCGCGCGCGCTGCACACAGACGGCGACGAAGTGATCTTCACGGTTACTCGGCCGCTGCTGTTGAACGGCATCCCCTCCACCATCCTCGGCCGGCCTGACCTCGCCGACCGGGCCATCAATGCCGAGCTTCGCCCGCTGCGCGTGCGGCGCGAAGATGCCGAGCTCGCCGCCGATTTCGCGCGGCTGCGGCCTGGATTGCTCGGGCTGCTCTGCGATGGCCTGGCAAGCGCGCTGCGCAATGTCGCAACCACGAAGATCCCCGATCCGCCGCGCATGATGGATGCGTGCACATGGGCCGAGGCTGCGGCGCCGGGGCTCGGCATCGAACCGGGCCGCATCGCCGCCGCATGGCGCGCGAACCGGAACCAGGCGGATCGCGCCGCGCTTGAGGTGGATGACGTGGCGCAAGCCATTGTCGCACTGCTCGCCGAGATGGAGGCCGAGGGCCGAGGCGCCGCGTGGAAGGGCTCGCCGCAAGAGCTCTATCGCAAGCTGTCCGACCAGGCCGGCGAGCGCATCGCGCGCGGCAGACTGTGGCCACAGAACCCGTCCGGCATGGGAACGAAGCTGCGGCGCATCGCGCCGGGGCTGCGCGCGGTTCACGGCATCGAAGCGGCGCACGGCAAAGGCGGCGCTGATGGCAGCCGCTGGTGGAGCGTCAGGAGACTCTAGGACCATGCACCAAGCGCAGCGCACGGGCTCGGCAACAATCGCCGGGGCAAGCGTTCCCGACTTCCCATCCGCTCCCCTTCCGGTGCTGTTGAGCGATGCGCAGGCCGACTTGATCGCCTCCGTCGCCGGTGGCGTGAGGCTGGCCGGCGCGGATGCGGCCCGGTGGCGTCTGGACCTTCGCCGCCTTGGCGACGTGGCCGTGTTCGTGCCGGTCACCCGCGGGCCGGCAACCGCCGCGCAGCGTGGCCGATGGATCGCCGCCTTGATCGAGCTCGCCGAGGCTCAGGCGGATATGGCCCGCAGGGAGGATGCGCCTCCGCCCCTTCCTGCCGTGTGGATCGACCAGGCGCGGCGCTGGTTGAGGGCACCACGCCCAGTGAACCGGACAGGCGCAGCCTTGCCGCTGGTGATCGCGGGCGAGTTGGCCGCGCTCTATTGGCGCGGCTTCGGCAGGCCGCCGAGCGGGCAGGAGAACGGGCGCGCGCTGCGCTTTGTCATGGCCTTTCACGATACGCTCGCCGATCTGCCGATATCGCCGCGCTACAACCCGCCGACGCTGGAAGCCGCGCGCCATCGGCTGCGCGCCGTGTTGCGCGGGTGGCAGAACGCACCCGATTTCTCGGGTGGTTCCGCCCAAGAATTGCCCGCAGCGGATCGCGCAAAAGGGATGGCATGAGCGCATCCCCCCTCCCGCCCACCGGCCGGCTGCTGATCCTGCACCCGGACGGAATCGAAACGGTCGAGCATGAATTGCGGGACCTTCACGGCATCGGCATTGATAGCCTCGGCCGGCTGTCCCTCTCCCTCGATGGGCGCGGGATGCGTGCCACCCTGAGCCTGGACCAGATGGCGAGCCTTGCCCTGCTGCTGGCCTATGCGGTCGAGCATCTCGGGCAGGATATGGCGAAGGCTGCCACGACCGCGGCCGACCAACTGGCGCAAATCTGCGCGTCGCAGGGCGCCGCCGATGCGTGAGCTGCGGCTTTCGGGCGAGATCACCAACGGCACGCCGAGCGAAGTTGCCAGCTTCCTGAGCGCGGCAAGGGGCGCGCCGGTGCGCCTGGTGGTCAATTCGCCGGGTGGAAGCGCCTTCGCTGGCGCCGCCATCTATGGGCAGCTTCGCGCCCATAAGGGCCAAGTTACCGCCATCATCGAAGGCGTGGCCGCGAGCGCGGCCTCGCTGATCGTCATGGCGGCTTCGGAAATCCTGATCCATCAGGGATCGTTCCTGATGGTTCACAACGCATGGTCCGAGGCGACGGGCAATGCCGAGGATCTTCGCCAGCGCGCGGACCTTCTGGAAAAAGTCTCGGCAACCTTCCGCCGCGCCTATGCCGAGCGCAGCAAACAGCCCGATGAGGTGGTCGACCGATGGATGGCCACGGAAACGTGGTTCTCGGCCGATGAGGCCGTCGCCGCCGGGCTGGCGGATCGCGTGCTGGCGCCGCTGCGCATCGCCGCCTGTCTCGACCTTTCCAAGTTTCTCAACCCCCCCGCTGCGCTGGTCGCGGCATCAACGGAGAATCGTATGTCTCAGCCTCCCGCGGACCCGAGTGGTTCCGCTGTCCCGACGATCCAGGCCGCGAGCTTGAGCGAGCTGGAACGCATCGCGGCGCGCGCCGAACTCGGGCCGGACTTCGTGCTGGACCAGCTCCGCGCTGGCGCCGGGATCGAAGCGGCGCGCGATGCCGCCATCGACATCCTCGCCGCGCGGCGCGCCCCGGTGCAGAACTCCACCGTCACCATCGGGCGGGACTACACCTCGCCGCGCTTCATCGCGGACCGCATGTCTGCCGCGGTGGTTGCCCGGTTCCACCGGCGCGAGCCGGAGCCGATGGCGCGGGACTTCGCCGACATGACCCTCGCCGGCATGGCCGAGACGCTGCTGAAGGCGCGCGGGATGGTGCCTGCAGGCCGTCGCATGTCGGACGCGCAGGCCATCAACATGGCCATGACGACCAGCGACTTCCCGCAGCTTCTGCGCAGCGCCTCGCAGCGGATGCTGAGCGAGCGGATGCAGGCCGAGCCCGGCGCGGCCCGGATGCTCTGCGTGCCCCGCACGGTGCGGGACTTCAAGAGCTTCACGATGCTGCAATTCGCCGGGGTGCAGAACCTGGACGAGACCGCCGAGGGCGGCCCGATCCGCTACGCAGCGCCGGCCGAGCGTGGCGAAGCCTCGGCCGTCAAGACCTTCACGCGCGGCATGCGCTGGACGCGGCAGGCGCTGGTGAATGACGACCTCGACGCGCTGACCCAGGTCAACCTTCTGGGTAATGCCATCATCGCCACGGAAGGCGCCGAATTCGTGAAGCTCTTCGCCGCGAATGGCGGCGGCTTCGGCCCGACGATGAGCGATGGCAACCCGCTCTTCATCGCGGCGCATGGCAACGTGGCAACGGGTGCGATGGGCACCGCGGGCCTGGGTGCGGCACGCCTGGTGATGCGCGGGCAGCTCGACGCGGCGGGAACGCTGATTGCCCCCGCGCCGCGCTACCTGCTGGTGTCGCCGGCAAACGAGACCGCGGCCGAGCAGGCGCTGAACCAGCTTTCCGTGGCCACGGCCGAGAGCTCGAGGCCGGTATTCGGCAACCGTCTCGAGATGCTGCTCGAGCCGCGCCTCTCGGGTGTCCCCTACTTCCTGTTCGCCGATCCGGTGCAAGCGCCGATCGCCGCCTTCGTCACCCTGGAAGGCGAAGGCGGCGGGACGCGCTTCAGCGAGCATGAGACGGGCGGCTTCGATGGTGTCGAGATGAAGCTGACCCATGACTTCGTGATTGCCCCGACGGGCTGGGTGGGGGCCGTGCGCTCCACCGGCGCCTAGGCACAAAGGCGCGCGGCTGCGGGCGCTGGGCCTGTCCGGCTCCCTCCGCAGTGGACCAGCCGGCGGTGTCCACAACAACACCGGCAACATGGGCTCGGCGACCTCTCCGGGCGACCATGTGCAGCCGCTCCATGGCCTTGGCGCCATGGGGCGGCTTTCGCTTTGGAGGGGCATCATGGCCTCCCGCTTCCCCTCCCGCGCCCTGCCCTGGTTGAGCGCACGCTCGCCCGCAGAGGATCGGCGCCGGCCGCTCATCCGCGCCGCCGTGGCCTCGGGTCCTTCCCCGCCTCCAGCACATACGGTGAGCGCAAGCGCTCGACATAGGTAGTGATCCGGACCTATTCGGGTGCAACGGGCGCAACGCCATTCCGGCTTCGCGCGCCCCGCGCGTCTCGGCACATCGCGGCGTGTCCCGCTCCGCGCGCCCCTCACGCAACCGCCGCAACACGCGCTCCCCTCCGGAGTGTCTGCCGCCTGCCGGCCGAGTTGCGGATCGGCCCGGCTTCGCGAGGGCTGGCGGGGACGGGCGCGGGGCTGGCGCGGGTGCCACCCTCGGCAACCCCTAGAGATCGGCCGGTTACGGTCGCGCTGGCGCGGCTGGCGCGGCTATCCTTTCAAAAAGACAGGGCGACAGAGAGGGGCGCCAGAGGGCGCCGGCCGCAAGGCGTTGTCTGGCAGTAGGGAAAACCGCGTCAGGCGCGTCAGGCGCGTCCGGAACCCGCGGAAAGCCTAGGGTGGGGGCTGGCGGGGACGGGCGCGGGCTGGCGCGGTTCTGACGGCAGGGGCGCCGATCTGTTGCCGGTCGCCTTCGGCGAGCCGGTCGAGGGGTGCGGCCCGCAATTTTGCCCCCGGCTTGCCCCCGTCGATTTTCCGGGGGCAACGGTTCGGGGTGCATTTCGGCTAAGTGATTGATCCGGATGGTGGGCGCTGTAGGGCTCGAACCTACGACCCGCTGATTAAGAGTCAGCTGCTCTACCAACTGAGCTAAGCGCCCATCCGGGAGGCGCCGTTTAGAAGGGACCGGCGCGCTTGTCCAGCCCCCCTCAGGGGCCTTCCTGCGCCGCGCCCATTTCTGCGTCGCGATGCACATGCGCCGACAACAACAGGCCGAAGCCCAGCATCGTCGTCAGCATCGCCGAACCGCCATGGCTGATCAGCGGCAACGGCACGCCACCCACCGGGATCGAGCCCGTCACCATCGCGATGTTGACGAAGACGTAGAGGAAGTAGTTCGTCGCCAGCCCCACCGCCAGCAGGCGGCCGAACTGGTGGCGGCTGCGCAGCGCCACCAGGAAGCCGAAGGCGATCACCCCCGCCAGCAGGCCCAGCACCGTCAGCGCACCGACCAGGCCGAATTCCTCGGCCAGCATGGTGAAGATGAAGTCGGTCTGCTTCTCGGGCAGGAAGTTCAGGTGCCCCTGCGTGCCCTGCAGGAAGCCCTTGCCCCAGAAACCGCCCGAGCCGAGGGCGATCTGCGACTGGATGATGTTGTAGCCCGCCCCGAGCGGGTCGCTCTCGGGATCGAGGAAGGTGGTGATGCGCGCCCGCTGGTAGTCGTGCAGGTGGTCGTAGACGATGGGCGCTGCCACCGCGGCACCGCCCAGCAGCAGCGCGAATTTCCAGAAACGCACGCCGGCGGCGAAGAACACCGCGCCGCCGATCATCAGCGTGATCAGCGCCGTGCCGAGATTTGGCTGCTTGAAGATCAGCCCTGCCGGGATCAGGACCGCGATCAAGGGCGGGATGAGGAAGAGCGGATTGCCGATCCGCTCCCAGCTTGCCTTGTGGAACCAGGACGCCAGAGCCACCACGAGCATGATTTTCATCAGCTCCGAGGGCTGCAATTGCAGCGGGCCGATGTCGATCCAACGCTGCGCGCCCTTGCCGATATTGCCGTGCATCGCAACCAGCACCAGCAGCCCGACGCCGCCCACATACCCCACCCAGGCGAAGCGGGCGATCACGCGGATATCGACCAGCGCGATCGAGAGCATCAGCACCACGCCGAAGCCGAAGCGGATGGCGTGCCGCCCCGCATAAGGCTCGGGCGAGCCGCCGCCCGCGGAATAGAGCGCCACATAGCCCACCGTCGCCACCGCGCAGAGCAGCAGGACGAAGAGCCAAGGGATCTGCCAGAGCTTCTCGAAGACGCCCGCGCCGCGCTCGCGCGTCAGCAATCGCCGCTCGAACTTCATGGCGCGCTCCTCATGGCCGGGGCGCTCCCGCGCTGCGCGGCGGTTCCGCGGCCGGGCGCGCGGCCTCGGCGATGCGCAGGCCCCCTGCCCCCGGCCGCAGCCGCTGGAAGGCCTCGGCCAGCACGTCGCGCGCCAGCGGCGCCGCCGCGCCGGAGCCGGAGGTGCCATGCTCGACGATCACCGAGACGGCGAAGATCGGGTTGTCATGCGGCGCGAAGCCGACGAAGAGCGCGTGTGGGCGCCATTCGCGCGGCAACTGCTCCACCCGGAAGCCGCGCTCACGCTGCTCGCGCGAGACGCGGCGCACCTGCGTCGTGCCGGTCTTGCCGGCCATCTGCGCCCCCACCTCGTTCGGCAGGCGGGAGGTGCGGGCCGTGCCGCCGGCCTCGTTCACCACCGCCCACATCGCCTCGCGCACCAGGCGGAGGTCGCGTTCGGGGATGCCCAGGCTCGGCCAATCCTCCGGCCGGCCACCGCGCACGGGGCGGCCGCCAATGGTGCGCGTCAGATGCGGCTGCACGGCGCGCCCGGTGGCGAGTCGCGCCGTCATGGTCGCCAGCGCCAGCGGCGTGAGCTGGTAGAAGCCCTGGCCGATGCCATGCACCACGGTGTCGCCCAGCGCCCAGGGCTTGCCCTGCGCCTGGCGCCATTCGCGCGTCGGCACCAGCCCGGCGCGCGTGCCCGGCAGCTCGATGTCGAGCGGCACGCCCAGGCCGAAGCGGCGCGACATGGCGGCGATGCGGTCCATGCCCACACGCTTGGCCATCTCGTAGAAATACACGTCGCAGGAGACCTTCAGCGCCGTGCGCATGTCCATCCCGCCATGGCCCGGGCGGTGCCAGCAATGGAAGCGCGCATCGCCCAGATCCATGTGCCCGGGGCAGTTCACGCGCTCACCCGGCGTGGTCACCCGCGCCTCGAGGGCGGCCAGCGCGACCACCATCTTGAAGGTCGAGCCCGGCGCGTAGAGCCCGTTCGTCGCCTTGTTGATCAGCGGCGTGGCGCGGTTCGCCGTCCATTGCCGCCATTGCGCGGCGGAGACGCCGGAATTGAACACGTTGGGGTCGAAGCTCGGCTGCGTCGCCATGGCCAGCACCTCGCCATTGCGCGCATCCATCAGCACCACGGAGGTGCCTTCCTCGATCTTGCCGCGGATGGATTTCTGCAGCTCGGCATCGACGCTGAGCTGCACATCCTGGCCCTGCACGCCCTCGCGCCGGTCAAGCTCGCGGATGACGCGGCCCACCGCATTGACCTCGAGCTGCACCGCGCCCGCGCGGCCGCGCAGCGCGAGGTCGTGGTGCCGCTCGATCCCCGCGCGCCCCACGCGGATGCCGGGCAGTTCCAGCAGCGGGTCGCCATCCATGTCGCGCTCGGCGGGCGGCGCCACATAGCCCACCATATGCGCGAGGTGCTCGCCCTCCGGGTAGATGCGGGTGGTGCCGACATCGACGCTGATGCCCGGCAGGTCGGGCGCGTTCAGCTCGATGCGCGCCATCTCCTCCCAGGTGAGGAATTCACGCACCACCACGGGCACGAAGCGGCGGCGGCGGCGCACCTCGCGCTCGATGCGCGTGCGCTCCTGCTCGGTGAGGGGCACGATCCGGCTGAAGGTCTCGAGCGTGGCGGCGACATCGGCCGTCTGCTCGGCCACCAGCAGGGCGCGCCAGTTGAGCTGGTTGCCCGCGATGATGCGCCCCTGGCGGTCCAGCACGCGCCCGCGCGGGGGGGCCAGCAGCCGGGCGGAGAGGCGGTTCTCCTCGGCCAGCGTGGCGTAGCGCTCGCCCTCCTCCACCTGCAGCTGGTGCAGGCGATGGGCGAGGAAGCCCAGCAGCCCCATCTGCCCGGCGCCGAGCAGCAGCGCGCGGCGGGCGAAGATGCCGCGGACGCGTTCTTCCTCGCGCTGCTTACGGGACATTTTTCTTGGCCCTCAGGCGGCCGGCGCCGGCATCCGCCGGCTTGCCTTCGCGCCGTCGTGCCGAAGGCTCGCCTTCGGCGTGACGCGCTGATGCGCCGTGGCAAGCATCCGGTCTGTGCGCGGGGGCCGCCATGCGGCCCCAAGCATTGTGTCGCGCGGGCCGCCTCACAACGTCTCCTCCGCCCGCGTCATCATCGCGTGGGCGCGGCCCAGCAGGAAGGCGAAGGCAGGGTAGAGGCCGGCGGAGAGGGCGGCGTGGTGCAGCGCCGGCGGCAGGGGCGGCACCTGCCAGGACAGCGCCGCGGTCAGGACATAGCTCAGCCCGGCCACCCCCACGGCGAAGCCGCAGAAGCCAAGCCAGACGAAGAGGAAGCTCTGCCGCGCCAGGGTGCGCCGCCAGGCCACGGCCAGGCCATGCGCGACCAGCAGCGTCACCACGCCGATGCCCAGCGGCGCCAGGGTCAGCAGATCCTGCAACGCGCCCAGCGCGAAGACCGCCGGCGGCGGCATCGCGCCGGGGCGGAAGAGCGACCAGAAGAAGACGCAGGGCAGCGCGGTGGCCGGCACCAGCGCCGGCACGCCGGTCGGCCCCGCCGCCAGCACCAGCAGCAGCGCCGTGGTGAAGGTGGGCAGCGCCGCGCGGGCCAGGGCGTCGATCCGCCGCAGCAATCCGGGCGAGGGTTCCGGCCGCCCGACCATCAGGCTCACCGCCGCGCCCGCGGCTCGGGCCGCGCGATGGCCTCCGGCGGCAGGATGCCGCCCAGGCCGAAATCGAACAGCCGCACCACGTCCAGCCGGTCCGTGCGCGCGAAGAGTTCCACCTCCGGCACGCCGGATTCCGTCCAGCGCACCACGCCGATCGGCAGGCCGGCGGGGAAGGCGATGCCCTCGGCGCTGGTCACCACGCGCTCGCCCTCCTCGGGGCGGCTGCCCTCGGACCAATGCTGCAGGCGCGGGCGTGCGCCATTGGTGCCGGCCAGCATGGCCCGCGCGCGGGAGCCCTCCAGCGTCACCGGAATGCGGCTGTTCATGTCGGTGGCGAGCAGCACCCGGGCCGAACGCGCGCCGACCTCCGTCACACGCCCGACGAAGCCGCGCTCATCGAGGGCGATCTGCCCGCGCCGCACCTGGATCTCGGGCGGGACGGCCAGCAGCACCGCGCGGGCATAGACCCCCCCGCCATCGGCGATCACGCGCGCGGTGTGGAAGGCGGGGGCGCGCTCCGGCACGTAGGACAACTGCCGGCGGAGCATGGCGTTCTCCGCCTCCAGCGACAGGGCGGCGGCCTGCCAGCGGCGCAGGCGCTCATTCTCCTCGCGCAGGCGCTGGTTCTCCTCGCGGATCACCAGCAGATCCTGCGCATCCGCGATCAGGTCGCGCACCGAGCGCGCGGGCTCGGCGAAGGCGGCGTAGAAGGGGGCGAGCGCATCGGCCAGCAGGGTGCGGGCGCGCTCGGCCAGCATCGCATCCGCCTTGCCGAGCAGCATGGTGCCGAAGGCGGCCGCGATCAGCACGGGCAGGGTCAGCCGGGCCAGGGCCTGGCGCAGGGGGATGCTGAGACGAATCACGCCGCGACCTCCCGCACCCGATCACTCCCCTGCCCGAAGCTTCCTATCAATACATGGAGGAGAGGACGTGGCGAAGGCGCTTCATCTCTTCAAGCGCCCGCCCCGTGCCGAGGGCAACGCAATCCAGCGGGTTTTCTGCCACCACAACAGGCAGGCCCGTCGCTTCGCGCAGCACCCCGTCGAGCCGGTGCAGCAGCGCGCCGCCGCCGGTCAGCACGATGCCCTTGTCCACGATGTCGGCGGCGAGTTCGGGCGGCGTGTTCTCGAGCGCCACCTTCACCGCCTCGACGATCGCGACCACGGGCTCATAGAGGCTCTCGGCCATCTGGCGCTGGCTGACGATGACCTCGCGCGGGACGCCGTTCATCAGGTCGCGGCCCTTGACCTCGGTCATCGGGCCTTCCTCGCCATCGGGCGGCGGGGCGGCGGCGCCGATCTCCATCTTGATGCGCTCGGCCGTGCTCTCGCCGATCAGCAGGTTATGCTGGCGGCGGATGTAGCTGATGATCGCCTCATCCATCTTGTCGCCGCCCACGCGCACCGAGCGCGCATAGACGATGCCACCCAGCGAGATCACCGCCACTTCCGTGGTGCCGCCGCCGACATCGACCACCATCGAGCCCGAAGGCTCGGTCACCGGCAGGCCGGCGCCGATCGCCGCCGCCATGGGTTCCTCGATCAGCAGCACCTTGCGCGCGCCGGCACTCTCGGCGCTTTCCTGGATGGCGCGGCGTTCCACGGCGGTGGAACCCGAGGGCACGCAGACGATGATCATCGGCGAGGCGAAGGAGCGGCGGTTATGCACCTTGCGGATGAAGTGCTTGATCATCTCCTCCGCCACCTCGAAATCGGCGATGACGCCGTCGCGCAGCGGGCGGATGGCGGAGATGTTGCCCGGCGTGCGGCCGAGCATGAGCTTGGCTTCCTCCCCCACCGCCAGGACCTGCTTCTTGCCCCGGAAATCGGAGATGGCGACCACCGAAGGCTCGTTCAGCACGATCCCCCGCCCCTTCACATAGACGAGCGTGTTCGCGGTGCCGAGGTCGATGGCCATGTCGGCCGACAGGAAGCCGAACAGGCGGGAGAACATGGGGCGGCGGACCTTCCGTAGGCAGGGCGTATCGCGCCCTGGCAGCACCGTTCTGCCCGGCGACATCGCGCCCGGCGAAGGGTTCGATGCTCCGTTCGGGCCGAAGGCTCCGCGAGGGGCGCGAGGGTGTGGCGCGAGGGGGGGTGCTTAGCCCTCCCCCGCCCCTGGCTCAAGCCCTGTTGGGTCTCAGGCTGCCGAGACCTCCGCCGGTGCGGTGCGGGCGCGCTTGACCAGCAGCTTGTTCAGCGCGTGCACATAGGCCCGGGCCGAGGCGACGATGGTGTCGGTATCCGCCCCCTGCCCGTCCACCAGCTTGCCTTCCTCCTCCAGCCGCACCGTCACGCGCGCCTGGGCGTCGGTGCCGCCGGTCACGCTCTGCACGGCGTAGAGCTTGAGGTTGACCTCATGCGGGAAGGCCGCCCGCAGCGCCGCGAAGGTGGCATCCACCCCGCCATCGCCCCCGGCCACCCCTTCCTTCACCTCGCCATCCACCTCGAGCGCGATGGAGGCGATGGGGCGGGTGTGCATGCCGGTGGAGACACTGAGGCCGGTCAGCTTGATGCGGTCATTGGCGCGCACGACCTCGTCATCCACCAGGGCGACGATGTCCTCGTCGTAGACCACCTTCTTGCGGTCGGCGAGGTCCTTGAAGCGCTTGAAGGCGTCGTTCATGGCGTTGTCGCCGACCTCGTAGCCCAGCGCCTTCAGCTTGTCCTTGAAGGCGGCGCGGCCGGAATGCTTGCCCAGCACCAGGGAGGACTTCGTCCAGCCCACGCTCTCGGGCGTCATGATCTCGTAGGTCGAGCTGTCCTTCAGCATCCCGTCCTGGTGGATGCCCGATTCATGCGCGAAGGCGTTGCGGCCGACGATCGCCTTGTTCGGCTGCACGTCGAAGCCCGTGATGGTCGCCAGCAGGCGCGAGGTGCGCAGGATGTTGGGCGTGGCGACGGCATTGGCATAGGGCAGCGCGTCATGGCGCGTGCGCAGCACCATCGCGATCTCCTCGAGGCTCGCATTGCCCGCGCGCTCGCCGATGCCGTTGATGGTGCACTCCACCTGCCGCGCGCCGGCGCGGATGGCGGCGATGGTGTTCGCCACCGCCAGGCCCAGGTCGTTGTGGTTGTGCGTGGAGAAGATCACGCGGTCCGCACCCGGCACGCGCTCCCGCACCGTGGCGAAGATGCGGTGCATGTCCTCGGGCACGGCGTAGCCGACCGTGTCGGGGATGTTGATGGTGGTCGCACCCGCCTTGATCGCGGCCTCCACGCAGCGGCAGAGGAAGTCGATCTCGGTGCGCGTGCCGTCCTCGGCCGACCACTCCACATCGTCGGTCGCGTTGCGCGCCGCGGTGACGGAGGAGGTCACCAGTTCCAGCACCTGCGCCGGTTCCATGCGCAGCTTCACGCGCATGTGCAGCGGGCTGGTGGAGACGAAGGTGTGGATGCGCCCGCGTGCGGCCGGCTTGATGGCCTCCGCCGCGCGCGCGATGTCGCCCGGCGCGGTGCGCGCCAGGCCGCAGACCACGGGGCCGTCCTTGCTGAACTTCTGGGCGATGGCGTGCACGCTCTCGAAATCGCCGGGGCTCGCGATCGGGAAGCCCGCTTCCAGCACGTCGGCGCCGAGTTCGGCCAGCGCCTCGGCCATGCGCAGCTTCTCCTCGAGGTTCATCGAGAAGCCGGGCGATTGCTCGCCATCACGCAGGGTGGTGTCGAACACGATGATGCGGTCGGGGTCCATTTGCCCGAAAGAGGGATGGATGATGGCCATGGGGGCGTTCCTTCGTTGTCACTGTGCCATGCGCGAGGGCAAGCCTGCCCTCAGGGTCCCCTGAGCGAGTCCGGCCTTGCGCGGCCGGGCGTTACGCCCAGGGGTGGCTAAGTCGAAGAAGGAGAAGCGCGCGCGCGGGCAGCCGGCCCCGGAGGGCGGCGGACAGCTCGATACGGGGCGCGCGGGGCGTCATGGCTGCCCCGAACCTAGCCGGGCTGCGGGCGGGCCGCAAGCACTGGTGCTGCGCGCCGTCCCTGGGCACCCTGCGCGCCTCACGAAGGAGAGATTCCGCATGGTCTGGCGCGTTGTTCTGGGCCGCAAGCTGCCCGAAGCCGGCATGTCGCTCTTCGCGGCGCGGCCGGATGTGGAAGTGGTGCAGCTCGCCGATCCGGGCGTGGCCGAATGGCACGCGGCGATCGCCAATGCCCATGCCACGCTGTGCTGGCTCGAGCGCATGGACCGCCCGGCGCTGGCCGCCGCGCCGCATCTGCGCGTCGTCTCGCGCATCGGCGTGGGCTACGACACGGTCGACATCGCCGCCTGCACGGAGCGCAACATCCCCGTGATGGTCGCGAACGGCTCGAACGACCTCTCGGTGGCCGAGCACGCCATGATGCTGCTGCTGGCGGTCGCGCGGCGCGCGGTGGACATCGACCAGCATGTGAAGGCGGGCGGCTGGTGGCCGCCGGGCGGCCTGCGCATGGTCGACCTCGCCGGGCGGCGGGCGCTGGTGGTGGGCTATGGGCGCATCGGCACGCGCGTGGCGCAGTATCTGAAGGCCTTCAAGCTCGACGTGGCGGTGATGGATCCGGGCTTCTCGCCCCAGCGGATCGCCGCCGACGGCTTCCGCCCGGCGCGCGATCTGCACGCCGCCCTGGCCGAGTCCGATGTGGTGACGCTGCACTGCCCGCTCTCGCCGGCGACGCATCATTTAATGGATGAGGCCGCCTTCGCCGCGCTCAAGCCGGGTGCGATCCTGGTCAACACGGCGCGCGGGCCGGTGGTGAAGCAATCCGCCCTGGTCACGGCGCTGGAGAGCGGGCGGCTGATGGGCGCCGGGCTCGACGTGCTGGAGGTGGAGCCCGCCACGCCCGGCAACCCGCTGCTCTCCCTGCCGAATGTGGTGATCAGCCCGCATTCGGCCGCGAGCACCGAGGAAGGGCTGAACCGCATGGCGAGCTTCGCCGCGCAGAACATCCTCGATGCGCTGGATGGCAGGCCGGATCCCTCGATGATGGTGAATCCGGAAATCCTGCGGACGAACAGACCCTAACCGCAGCCGATCTGCGCGACCCGGCCGTCCCGCACCAGCCCGGTGACGCGGTCGGGGCGCAGATCCATCGTGGCGGGCTGGTTGGGCGCAAGCAGGCGGATGGTGCGCACGCCGGGCATCGTGGCAAGCGCGGCGCGCGCCTCGGCCTCGGTCTTGCCGACCAGCGCCGCGATGGCCTCCCGGTGGTCCTCGCAGGTCGCGCGGTTCTGCGCGACGGCGGGCGTGGCGAGCAGCAGCGCGCCGAGGACCAGGCGGATCATTTGGGCGGGTGCTCCTTCCACCAATGCCGCGCGATGTCCGCGCGGCGGCAGACCCAGACCTCCTCACGATGCGCCGCGACATGGGCGAGGAAGCGCTGCAGCGCCCGCGCCCGACCCGGCCGGCCCACGAGGCGGCAATGCAGGCCGACCGACATCATCTTCGGGCTGCCCGCGCGGCCTTCTTCCAGCAGCAGGTCGAAGGCGTCCCGCAGATGCCGCTCGAACCCGTCCGGGTCGCCGAAGCCGGGGGGCACGGCGAACTTCATGTCGTTGTTGTCGAGCGTGTAGGGGATGATGAGCTGCGGCCTGCCCTCGACCTGCACGTAGTGCGGCAGGTCGTCGTCATAGCTGTCGCTGTCGTAGAGGAAGCCGCCATGCCGGGCGACGAGCCGGCGCGTGCGCGGGCTGAAGCGGCCGGTGTACCAGCCGACCGGGCGCGTGCCGGTCAGGCGCTCGATGGTCTCGACACAGCGGGCGATGTCGGCGGCTTCCTCGGCCTCCTCCATGCGGTGGTAGTCGAACCAGCGCCAGGCGTGGGAGGCGACCTCATGCCCGGCATCGGCGAAGGCGCGCGCGACATCGGGGTTGAGCTCGAGCGCCCGGCCCACGCCATAGACGGTGAGGTTGAAGCGCTGCTGCGCGAAAAGCCGCAGGACACGCCAGACGCCGGCGCGCGCGCCATAGTCGAACTGCGTCTCGACGCTGCGGTTGCGCTCGCCGAGCGTCGGGCTGCCGCCCGGCACCTCATGCAGATAGAGCTCGCTGCCGGCATCGCCGTTCAGCACGGTGTTCTCGCCGCCCTCCTCGTAGTTCAGCACGAAGGAGAGGGCGAGCTTCGCCCCGCCCGGCCAGCGCGGGTCGGGGGGGCTTGCGCCATAGCCCTTGAAGTCGCGCGGATAGCCGGAGCCGTCATCGGGGATCATCATGCGCGAAGGCTGCCCAGCCGCGCGCGCGCGGTCAACCGCGCGGCTGGACGGGTACGGCCACCTCGTTGCGGCGCAGCGCGGGGAGGGTCCAGGGCGGGTCGTAGAACCAGGAAACCGGCTCGCCCACCGGCTGCCAGGGGCCGGTGGCCAACGCGGCGAGCAAGGCCGCGCGCTGCTCGGCCACGGCGGCCGGACCGGTGGAGCCGGTGAAGCGCAGAACCGCCATGGTCTCGGCCGGCACGGTCACGATCACCACGCGCGGGTCCCGCGGCCGCGGCGGATGGCGCAGCGTGGCCGGGAGGAAGAAGCGGATGCGATGCCCCTCCCCGCTGGTCGCCTGGGCGACCGGGGCGGTCATGGCGATGCGCATCGGGTCCTGGGCCACCGGCGCCGTCATGGCAATGCGCGACGCGCCCTCATTGCCCCCGAAGATGTAGCCGGCGAGACGCGAAAAACCCTCGCTGCGGCTGGCCATCTCATCGCCCGCGACCTCGGTCTCGGCGGCGAGGCGCGCGGCGTAGCGGCGGATCTCCACCGCGCCCTGCATGGCCAGCGCCTCGAAGGCCGGCTCCTCGGTGCCGGATCTCACGCCCACCACCGAGCAGGCGCCAAGCAGCAGCGCGGAGAAGCCAGCGGCCAGGCGGTGCAGCATCGGGAACTCCTCATGCGGCACCTATCTGGGGCGGGGCGCGGCCGGTGCCAGCCCGGCACGAAAAAGGGGCGGCAGGTTGCCCCGCCGCCCCTTCCCTTCGGCGCGCTGGCGCGTGCCTCAGTTCTTCGCCTTGTCCACCAGCTGGTTCGTCTTGATCCAGGGCATCATGGCGCGCAGCTTCTCGCCCACTTCCTCGATCGGGTGCTCGGCGAGGCGGCGGCGGGTGGCCTTGAAGCTCGCCTGGTTCACCTTGTTCTCCAGCATCCAGTCGCGCGCGAAGCGGCCGGACTGGATGTCCTCGAGCACGCGCTTCATCTCGGCCTTGGTGGCGGGCGTGATGATGCGCGGACCGGTGACGTATTCGCCATACTCGGCCGTGTTGGAGATCGAGTAGTTCATGTTGGCGATGCCGCCCTCGTAGATCAGGTCCACGATCAGCTTCACCTCATGCAGGCACTCGAAATACGCCATCTCGGGGGCGTAGCCGGCCTCGCACAGCGTCTCGAAGCCCGCCTTGATCAGCTCGACCAGGCCGCCGCAGAGCACGACCTGCTCGCCGAACAGGTCGGTCTCGCACTCTTCCTTGAAGGTCGTCTCGATCACGCCCGAACGCCCGCCGCCGATGGCCGAAGCGTAGGAGAGCGCGATCTCGAGCGCATTGCCCGACGGGTTCTGGTGCACGGCGACCAGGCAGGGCACGCCGCCGCCCTTCTGGTACTCGCCGCGCACCGTGTGGCCGGGGCCCTTCGGCGCGATCATGAACACGTCGATGTCGGCGCGCGGGTCGAGCAGGTTGAAGTGCACGTTCAGGCCATGCGCGAAGGCGAGCGCCGCGCCGGGCTTGAGGTTGGCGTGCAGGTGCTCGCGGTAGAGGTCGCCCTGCAGCTCATCGGGGGTCAGCACCATGACCACATCGGCCCACTTCGCCGCGTCCGCCGGGGACATCACCTTGAAGCCGGCCGCTTCGGCCTTCTTCCAGGACCCGCCGGGGCGGAGCCCGATGACGACGTCGGTGACGCCGCTGTCGCGCATGTTCTGCGCATGGGCATGGCCCTGGCTGCCGAAGCCGATGACCGCGACCTTCTTGGCCTTGATCAGATTCACATCCGCATCGCGGTCGTAGTAAACGCGCATCGCTGGCGCACTCCCCTCGTTGGGTCTTGAAGAAAAATTCAGGCGGCGAGGCCGGCCGGCCCGCGCGCGATCGCCACTGCCCCGGTCCGGCACACTTCCGCAAGCCCGATCGGGCGCATCAGGGCACAAAAAGCGTCGATCTTGTCGGCATTGCCGGTCATCTCGAACACGAAGCTCTCGGTGGTGGCGTCCACGACCCGGGCGCGGAAGGCGTCCGCCAGGCGCAGCGCCTCCACCCGGTGCTCGCCCCGGCCGACCACCTTGATCAGGGCGAGTTCGCGCACGAGGTGCGGCCCCTCCAGCGACAGGTCGCTGACCTTGTGCACGGGCACGAGGCGGTCGAGCTGCGCCTTGATCTGCTCGATCACCATCTCGGTGCCCGAGGTGACGACCGTGATGCGGCTGATCCGGCCCGTGTCGTCCACCGGGGCGACGGTCAGGCTGTCGATGTTGTAGCCGCGGCCGGAGAAGAGGCCGATGACGCGGGCGAGCACGCCGGCCTCATTCTCCACCAGCACCGCGATGGTGGCGGTGCGGAACGCGTTTCCTGCTTCGGACATGATGTTCTGCTTTGACTGTCAGGTGACGGAAAAGGGCGAGTTCGGGTCAGGGCCTCAGACGAGGACCTTGCCCTCATCCGTCACGCCGGCGACGCCACCTTCCTGGCCGGGGGCGAGGATCATCTCATTATGCGCGGCGCCTGAGGGGATCATCGGGAAGCAGTTCTCATCCTTGGCGACGCAGATGTCGGCGATGACGGGCCGGTCGATCGCGATCATCTCGCGGATCACGCGGTCGAGGTCATCGGCCGAGGTCGCGCGCATGCCCACGCCGTGGAAGGCCTCGGCCAGCTTCACGAAATCAGGCAGCGCTTCGGAGTAGCTCTCCGAGTAGCGGCCGCCATGCAGCAATTCCTGCCACTGGCGCACCATGCCCATGTATTCGTTGTTCAGGATGAAGACCTTCACCGGCAGGCGGTACTGGCACAGCGTGGCCATCTCCTGGATGTTCATCAGGATCGAGGCCTCGCCCGCGATGTCGATGACCAGCGCGTCGGGGTGGGCGATCTGCACGCCCATCGCCGCCGGCAGGCCATAGCCCATCGTGCCGAGACCGCCCGAGGTCATCCAGCGGTTCGGCTTGTCGAAGCCGAAATACTGCGCCGCCCACATCTGGTGCTGGCCGACCTCGGTGGTGATGAAGGTGTCGCGCCCCAGCTCCTGGGTGATCTCGAACAGGCGCTTGACCGCATGCTGCGGCTTGATGATCGGCCCTCGCTGCGTGTAGGCGAGGCAATCCTTCGCGCGCCACACATCGATCTGGCGCCACCAGCCGGCCAGCGCCTCGCGGTCCTGGGCCTGGGTGTCCTCCTTCCAGGCCTCGATCATCATGGCGAGCACGCGCGCCGCATCGCCCACGATCGGCACGTCCACCTTGACGTTCTTGTTGATCGAGGAGGGATCGATATCGGCGTGGATCTTCTTCGACCCGGGCGAGAAATGGCTGAGCTTGCCGGTCACGCGGTCATCGAAGCGCGCGCCGATGTTGAACATCACGTCGCAGCCATGCATCACGAGGTTGGCCTCGTAGGTGCCGTGCATGCCGAGCATGCCGATGAACTGCGGATCGCTCGCCGGGAAGGCGCCCAGGCCCATCAGCGTGTTCGTGCAGGGGAAGCCCGTCATGCGCACGAAGTCGCCGAGCAGCTTCGAGGCCTCGGGCCCGGCATTGATCACGCCGCCGCCGGCATAGACCACCGGCTTCTTCGCCGCCTTGAGCAGCGCCACCGCCTTGCGGATCTGGCCCATCTCGGGCTCGGTGCGCGGGCGGTAGCTGCGATGCGGCTCGCTGGCCGGCGGCGCTTCGCGGTACGGCGCCTTGTTGATCAGGATGTCCTTCGGCAGGTCGATCACCACCGGGCCGGGGCGGCCCGAGCGGCAGACATGGAAGGCCTCATGCATCACGCGGGCGAGGTCGTCGCTGCGCTTCACCAGGTAGTTGTGCTTGGTGGCGGGGCGCGTGATGCCGGTGGTGTCGGCTTCCTGGAAGGCGTCATTGCCGATGAGATGCGTGGGCACCTGGCCCGTCAGGCAGAGCACCGGGATGGAATCCATCAGCGCATCCACCAGGCCCGTCACGGCGTTGGTCGCGCCGGGGCCGGAGGTCACCAGCACCACGCCCACCTTGCCGGTGGAACGCGCATAGCCCTCGGCCGCATGCACCGCGGCCTGCTCATGCCGGACCAGGATGTGGCGGATGGCGTTCTGCTGGAAGATGGCGTCGTAGATCGGCAATACCGCGCCGCCGGGATAGCCGAAGATGACCTCGACACCCTGGTCCTTCAGCGCGCGAAGGACAACCTCGGCACCCGTCATGGTCGGGGTGGCGGTGTCGGCGTGCTGGGCGGAGGCGGACATGGTTGCGAGATCTTCCCTGGAATGGACGCAATATTCCCGCCCGGAGGCCGCGCGGGGCGCCCCTCTTAGCCCCGCTGCTGCACCGCGTCAACGCGCCAGGGCAAGAAAATCCGCGCAATAATCGAACAAACTTTCTGAATATTGCTCGTTGTTGAGGTATCGCGCATCGAATCTCCGCGCCCAGGGCGCCTCCGCCAAGGCGTGATGGCGGAACCAGGTCGCCTGGCGCTTCGTGTACTGCCCCGTGTTCAGCACCGCCCGCGCCGAGGCCTCCTCCAGCCGCATCCGCCCGGCGAGATGCGCGAGCAGTTCCGGCACGCCATGCGCGCGCATCGCCGGCAAGGCAGGGTCGAGCCCCTGCGCGCCCAGCGCGCGCACCTCCTCCAGCGCGCCCGCCTGCAGCATCGCCGCCCAGCGCGCCGCGATCGCCGCGCGCAGGGTGTCGCGCGGGGGGTCGAGCCAGATGGCGGCGAAGCGCCAGGGCGCGGGCCCCTCCCCGCCCGCCGCCAGCCAGGCGCGCAGCCCCTGGCCGGTGCCGCGCAGCACCTCATAGGCGCGGGCGATGCGCTGGCTGTCGGAGGGGCGGATCGTCGCCGCCGTCTCGGCATCGAGCGCCGCATGCAGCGCCGCCGGCCCCTCGGCGGCAAGGCGCGCGCGCGCTTCCTCCCGCGCCCAGGGCGGCACGGCGGGAATGTTGGCAAGGCCCTGGGTGAGCGCCGCGAAATACATCCCCGTGCCGCCGCAGAGGATCGGCAGGCGCGCCTTCGCCATCTCGGCCAGGGCCGCGCCGCGCCACCAGGCCACCGTGCCCGCCTCGGCCGCCGGGCGCACGCCATAGAGCGCGTGCGGCACGCGCGCTTCCTCCTCGGGCGTCGGGCGCGCGGTGATGATGCGCAACTCGCGATAGACCTGCATGGAATCGGCGTTGATGACCGTGCCGCCGAAGCGCTCGGCCAGGGCCAGCGCCAGCGCGCTCTTCCCGCTCGCGGTCGGGCCGGCGATCAGGATCGCGCGCGGGCGCGGATCGGGTTGCCTATCGCTCATGCGGATGGCACAGGCCGCACACCATGCCCCATGTCCTGACGCTGATCGCGCCGCCCGGCGCGCTCGACCCCGCCCTGCCCGCCCAGATCCGCACCGCGATGGCCGCGATCGGCGCCACCCCCGGCACGCCGGACTGGCTCTCCCCGCAGGAGGCGGTGGACATCCCCTTCACCGGCGCGGCGCCGGAACTGATCCACGCCGCGATCCGGGGTGCGATCGGCGGCGCGCCGGTGGATGCCATCGCCCAGCCCGTGGCGGGCCGGCGCAAGAAGCTGCTCGTCGCCGACATGGACAGCACCATCGTCACCTCCGAGACGCTGGACGAGCTGGCCGCCTATGCCGGGCTGAAGGAGAAGATCGCCGCCATCACGAAGCGCTCGATGAATGGCGAGCTGGATTTTCGCGCCGCCCTGGTCGAGCGCGTGGGCATGCTCGCCGGCCTCGAGATCGCGGCGCTGGAGGCGACCTGGGAAGCGACCGAGATGATGCCCGGCGCGGCGACGCTGGTGGCGACCATGCGCGCGCAGGGCGCCGTCACCTGCCTGGCCTCGGGCGGCTTCACCTTCTTCACGGGCCGCGTGAAGGAGAAGCTGGGTTTCGATCACCACGTCTCGAACGAGCTCCTGGTCGCCGATGGGCGCCTGACCGGTGGCGTAGGCGAGCCGGTCTTCGACCGCAACGCCAAGCTCGCCACGCTGACGCGCCTCGCCAGCGAGAACGCCCTGCCGATGAGCGCCACCCTGGCGGTGGGGGATGGCGCCAATGACCTCGACATGATCGGCGCGGCGGGGCTCGGCGTGGCGTTCCGCGCCAAGCCGGTGGTGGCCGCCGCCGCCCGGGCGCGGGTGGATCATTGCGACCTGACCGCGCTGCTCTTCGCCCAGGGCTACCGGCGCGCCGACTTCGCCTGAACCGGAGTTACCCGGTCAGGAAGATGTCCGCGGCCGTGACGGTCGGGCGCGCGGAGAACTGCATCATCGCGACACCCGCGCCGGCCCCGCTGCCATCGGCATCGAACCAGAGCAGGCCGGAATCGGTCTCGTAGATGAATTGCGGCATGCCGGACGCCGCATTCGCCGCGCCGGTGGTGTTCGAGGTGAAGTTGGCCGCCCCCAGCGCCCCCGCCGCGAGGTTGCCGAAGCCCGTGCGGGCGAATTCCAGCCGGTCCACCAGATGCTCGAAGCCGAGCACGCGGTCGCCCTTCGCCTCCGCCACGCTCGCCCAGCGGAAGCTGTCGGCGAAGCCCGCCGCGCCCGTCAGGCGATCCTCGCCCGCGCCCCCTTCCAGCGTATCGCCGTCGCCGCCGGCCGTGAGCAGGTCATTGCCCGCGCCCCCCTGCAGCAGGTCGGCGCCGGCCTGCCCGTTCAGCACGTCATTGCCATCGCCGCCCTGCAGCGTGTCCGCCCCACCAGCGCCGTTCAGCGTGTCATTGCCGCCAAGCCCGGCAAGCAGGTTATGCCCGGCATTGCCGAGCAATTGGTTCCCGCCCGCATTGCCGGTACCGGTGAGGTTGGAACTGCCCAACAGGCGCAGGATCTCCACCTCCGCCGCCAGGGTCAGGCTCAGCGACGCGCGCATCTCATCGCGCGTACCCCCGCCCGCCACTTCCACGACGATGTCGAGCAGGTCGCGGATGACGTAGACATCGTCGTTGGCCCCGCCCACGAGGCTATCCGCCGCGCCCGTGCCGCCATCGAGCGTATCGGCGCCGATGCCGCCCAGGAGCGTATCCGCCGAATCCCCGCCAATCAGCACATCGGCGCCGCCGAGGCCGGTGATCAAATTGGCCAAGGTATTGCCCGTGATGGTGTTGCCGCCGTCATTGCCCGTGCCGTTCACGGCGCTGTCCAGCAGGACCAGCCCCTCGAAGCCATTGGCCAGGGTGAAGTCGATGCTGGAGCGCACCGTGTCCACCCCGCCACCGCCGGTCTCGCTCACCACATCGCCGGCGTCGTCAACCGTGTAGCTGTCATCGCCGAGCCCGCCGAACATGCGGTCCACGCCCGTGCCGCCATCCAGCACATCATCGCCATCGCCGCCCAGCAGCCGGTCATTGCCGGTATTGCCCTGCAGCCTGTCATTGCCGAGCCCGCCATCCAGCGTATCGGCCCCCGAATGCCCGACGATGAAGTTCCCCGCGGCATTCCCCGTGCCGGTGGCGTTCGCGCCATCGAGGAAGATCAGGTTCTCCACATCCGGAAGCGCGGCAAGGCTGTAGCTGGCGAGGAAGGTGAGCACCGCATCCACTTCGCTGCCGGGCACTTCCACCACCTGATCGCCCGGGTCGTCGACGTAGTAGAGATCGGTGCCCGCCCCACCCACGAGGCTGTCCGCGCCCGCGCCGCCATTGAGCGTGTCTGCGCCATCGAGCCCGATCAACGTGTCGGCCAGCGCCGTGCCCGTCAGGCCATCGGGGCCCGCCGTGCCGGTCCGCACCACAGCCTCCAGCACGTCGCTGACGCTGATGGTGAATCGCTCCTGCCGCGACAGGCCGCCCGCATCGGTCACGGTGATGTCGAGGGCCACGCTGGCACCGGCCTCGAAATCGAGGCTGACGCCGGGCTTCAGCCGCAGCGTGGTGCCGGAGATCTCGAAGCGCGCGTCGGAGACGGCCCAGCTATGGGTATCCCCGGCATCGGGATCGACCACGCCGAGCGTGCCGATCACGGCGCCGGCCGCGTTCTCGACCACCGTCGTGGCCGAGAGGGTGATGTCACTCGGCACGGTATTCACCGGTGGGGCGAAGCGGCCGAAGAACACGCCAAAGCCGGAACCGTCCTGCGCCCGCGACTGCCAGGCCACCACCGCATCGCCATCCGAATCCAGCGCGACGGCCGGGTTGGTCTGGGTGTCGGCCGTGGTCACGTTGACCCGGAACTCGCCCCCCAGCGCGCGCCCGTTCGCGGCGTAGCGCTGGCCATAGATGCCGCCACTCGAACCATCCTGGCCCTCGGACACCCAGGTGACCAGGAAGTCGCCATCCGCCTCCATCGCCACCGCGGCCGTGGACTGGCTGCCCCGCGTGGTGGTGTTGACGCGGAACTCTGCCCCCTGCGCCACACCCGCGGCGTTGAAGCGCTGGGCATAGACCCCCTGGCCCGAGCCATCCTGATAACCCGACTGCCAGATGACGACGAAGTCGCCATCCGCATCCATCGCCACCGCCGGGATGCGCTGCTCGCCGGCGGTGCGGGTGTTGACCAGGAACTCGCCGCCCTGCGCCACGCCGGCGGCGTTGTAGCGCTGCGCGTAGATGCCCGCGCCGTTGCCATCCTGGCCGATGGATTGCCACACCACGACGAAGTCGCCATCCGAATCCATCGCCACGGCCGGGGCAAATTGGTCGTTCGCGGTGGTGGTGTTGACGCGGAACTCCCCCCCCTGTGCCACACCGGCGGCATTGAAGCGCTGGCCATAGGTGCCCTCGCCTGAGCCATCCTGGCCACGGGACTGCCACACCACGACGAAGTCGCCATCCGAATCCATCGCCACCTGGGCCAACATCTGGGTATCGGCGGTCGTCGCGTTGACCCGGAACTCGCCCCCCTGCGCCACGCCGGCCGCGTTGTAGCGCTGTGCGTAGATCCCGTAGAGCGCGCCGTCCTGGAGCCCACCCTGCCAGACGACGACGAAGTCGCCATCCGCATCCATCGCCACCTGCACCTGGCGCTGTTCGCTCAGGATGGTCGTGTTGATCCGGAACTCGGTGCCCTGCGCCACGCCGGCCGCGTCATAGCGCTGGCCGTAGATCTCGAAGCCCTCCGATTGAACCGGGCCACGCGACTCCCAGACGACGACGAAATCACCCGACGCGTCCATCGCCACGGATGAATTCTGCTGGTCGTTCGCTGTCGTGGTGTTTGCCTGGATCTCGTCCGCCACCGCCCTGTCCCTTCCCTTTCTTGTCAGCCGATCGCCGCCCAGAAACCCTGGTCGGGCAGCGCCAGCGCGCCGCGATGCGCTGCATCCGTATGGTTGAGAATCCCGTGTCGCCCCTGGCCCGGCAGCAGCGCGAGATCCGAGATCTCCTCCGCCCCGCCCAGAAAGGTCAGCCGGCCCAGTAGCCGCCCGCTGGCGCGATCCAGCGCGCTGACGCCGCAGAGCAGCGCCTGCCCCCCGGCCTCCACCGCCAGCGGCGCCTCCCCCGCGCCGCGCCGGTCGCGCAGGCGCGAGGTGCCGACGAAGAGAATGTCGCCCATCGCGGCCAGCCCGCGCACATAGCCGGGCAGCCGTGCCAGCACCTGCGCCGTGCCGCGCGCCGCATCGACGCGCAGCACCTCGCCGGCGCCCGAATTGAGCAGGTAGAGCGCATCGCCCAGCAGGCGCGGCGAATGGGGCATGTTCAGCCCGCCCAGCACGACGCGCCCCTCGGGCACCGCGAGCAGCACGCCCCCGCTGGCGCGCCCGTCTCGCCAGCCCTCGGGCGTATCCGTCGCGCCGAGCGCGGTGGCGAAACGCGGCTGGCCGGCCCGGTCCAGTGCCATGCCGTTCAGGTGGCAGCGATCCTCGGGCACCAGGTCGGTCAGAAAGGGCGGGCGCCAGAGCGGCGTGAAGCTCGCATCGTCATCCAGCCGCGCGATGCAGCCGAAGCGCGTCGCCACGCCCAGCACGCCGGCGGGGGCGAAGGCGATGTCATGCAGGTCGATCTCGCCGGTGAAGGAGACACGGCGCGGCAGCCACAGCCGGGCATAGCGCCCCGGCGCGCGGGGATAGCCGGGGGCGAGGCTGTCCGCGGCGGCCAGCACCACCAGCTCGTTGCGCGTGGCGATGGCGAGGCGCCCGGCGGCGCAGGCCACACTCATCGGCTTGTCGAAGGCGCGCGGGAGCACGGAGACTTCGCCGCCCGCCACCGAGACAAGAATGACGCTGCCTGCCTGGTAGCTGGCCAGGGCGAGGGTCACGCCGAGCCCGCCGAGCAGGCCCGCCATCTCGCCTTCGATCCGCACGGCAAAATCGCCTTGCGGGGCGCGCCGGGGGCTGCCGTCCACCCCCGCCTTCGGCATATCCATGCCGGTACCGCCTGCTGGCCCCACGCCCCCCGACGGGGCGCAGGTTGGAACGCCTCACAATCCTGTGAAGCGTTCCTTTACATCATCGCCCTTCGGCAGCGTCAAGCGAGGCGCAGGGATCAGCCCGGCGCGCCGCGCTGGGCGGGCGGCGGGCTGAGGCGCAGCGGCACCCAGCGCTGGCCCTGCGCGCTTTCGATCAGCAGCAGCGCCGTGGCCCGGCCCTGGCGGCGCAGGCGTTCCAGCCGCTCCTGCACCTCGGCCGGCGTGCTCACCCGCTCCTGCTGCACTTCCACGATCACGTCGCCCGCGCGCAATTCGCGCTCGGCGGCGACGCTGTTCGGCGTCACCTCGGTGATGACCACGCCGCGGCTTTCCGCGCGCAGCGAGAAGCGGTCCCGCATCTCGGGCGTGATCGGGCCGACGGTGAGACCGAGGCCGGAGAGTTCAAGCGTGGAGGGCCGCGCCGCCGGGGTGGGCGTCACGGCGGCCTGCTGCGTCTCCGAGGGCAGTTCCGCCACGGTCACCGTCACCGTCTGCTCGCGCCCGTCGCGCCAGACCACGACCGGGACCGAGGTGCCGACATTGGTGTCGGCCACGATGCGCGGCAGGTTGCGCATCTCCCGCACCTCGGCGTTGTTGAAGCGCAGGATCACGTCGCCATTCTGGATGCCGCCCAGCGCCGCCGGCCCGCCTTCCTGGGCGCGGGCGACCAGCGCGCCGCGCGCGCCCCCCCGCAGGCCGAGGCTCTCGGCGATCTCGTCCGTCACCTGCTGGATGTTCACGCCGAGCCAGCCGCGCCGCACCCGGCCCTGGTCGCGCAGCTGCGCCGTGATGTTGCGCGCGAGGTTCGAGGGGATGGAGAAGCCGATGCCGATCGACCCGCCCGAGGGCGAGTAGATGGCGGTGTTGATGCCCACCACCTCGCCGGCCAGGTTGAACAGGGGCCCGCCTGAATTGCCGCGGTTGATGGCCGCGTCGGTCTGGATGAAGTCGTCATAGAGGCCCTGGCGGATGTCGCGCCCGCGCGCCGAGACGATGCCCGCGGTGACCGAGCCGCCGAGGCCGAAGGGGTTGCCGATCGCCAGCACCCAGTCGCCGACCTGGGCAGTGTCGCTGTCGCCGAAGCTCACGAAGGGCAGCGGGCGCTCGGGGGTGACGCGCAGCACGGCGATGTCGGTGCGCGGATCCGCGCCCACCAGGGTGGCGCGCAGCGTGGTGTTGTCCTGCAGCACCACGTTGATCTCGTCGGCGCCCTCGATGACGTGGTTGTTCGTCACCACGATGCCCGAGGCGTCGATGATGAAGCCCGAGCCGAGCGACTGGCCGCGGCGCGGCGCGGGCTGCTGCGGCCGGTTGGGCTGGTTGGGCTGGGCTTGGCCGGGCGGGCGGTTGCGTTCGAGGAAGTCGCGGAAGAACTCCTCGAAGGGGCTGCCGGGCGGCGCCTGGGGCACATCCGGCGCGTCCGGGCGCTGGCCGGGGCGCGGCGCGGCGGCCGGGGCGGTGGTGGTCTGGATGTTGACCACCGCCGGCAGCAGGCGCTGGGCGAGCGGCGCGAAGGAGGAAGGCGCGCCGGGCGGCGGGATCTGGGCCAGGGCCGGCGCCGGCGGCGCGAAGCTCAGCGGCGCGGCCAGGAGGGCAGCCATCAGGGCGGGGGCAAAGCGCAAGGGGGCAACCTTCTTGAGGGAGGAGGCATCGGGGTCGTGGGCGACCCTTACGCCCTACATTGGCATGGCTGGGGCCGGGGGGAAGGGTGCCGGCGCGTCACGCTGTGTCACGCCGTGCTTCGGGTTGCCTTGGCACCTGCGGGTATTCCAGGATCAAGGAGCCCCGCCGCGCTGGTCAGGGCGGGGAGTCACGGAGGCGACAGCATGGCCACTGAACCCGCGGCCGCGCCGCCCTGGCTGCGTCTCCTGCGCTTTCCGCTGACCCGGGTGATGCTGCTCGGGACGCTGATCCTGTTCCTGATGGGCTGGACCGAGAGCCGCATCCAGGCCTTCGCGGATCGCCCCGCCCTCGGGCTCGGCATCGCCATCGCCATGGCGCTGGCGGTGCTGGCGGCCTATGGCGCCTGGGCGCGCTTGATCGAAGGCCGCGCCGTGACCGAACTCGCCTTGCCGGGCGCGTGGCGCGAAGGGGCGATCGGCGCGCTGATCGGCGCGGGGCTCTACACGGGCTGCGTCGTGCTGCTGATGCTGCTCGGCATGTATCGGATCGAGGGGCTTAACCCGATCACCTACATGATCCCTGCCGCGGCGATGGCGGTGAAATCCGGGGTGTTCGAGGAATTGCTGTTCCGGGGCGTGCTGTTCCGCTCGGTCGAACAGATGGCCGGAAGCTGGATCGCGATCATCGTCTCCTCCCTGGTCTTCGGGCTGCTGCATCTGATCAACCCCGGCGCCACACTGGCCGGCGCGATCTACATCAGCATCGAGGCCGGGCTGTTGCTGGCGGCCGCCTATCTGGTCACGCGGCGGCTGTGGATCGCCATCGGCTTCCACATGGCGTGGAACTACGTGCAGTCGGCGGTGTTCTCGGGGATCGTCTCGGGCGGCGTGGCGCTGCCGGGCCTCTTCCAGGCGCGGATCGACGGGCCGGCCTTCTTCACCGGCGGCAGCTTCGGCATGGAGCAATCGGTGTTTGCGCTGGTGCTGTGCACGGGCGCGGGGGTCGTCATGCTGGCGATGGCGAAGCGCCGCGGCCACCTGCTGCCGCCGCCGTGGCAGCGCGGAGGATGAGCGGCGGTGCCTTTCGGCCCGTCACTCCCACTCGATCGTAAATTGAGCATTCAGGAATTTGATATAATTTACCTTTTTCGGTCGACATTCGCCCAATACCGTCATCGATACCGTCACCTACACTGGCTGACGACGCATGATGCCAGCGACGGTATCACACAAAGCGCCATGCCGAGGGTATCGACAAAGGAAGTCGCTCTGAAGCCCTGGACGGATAACGCGCGAGCCCGTGCCGTTCGGGTGCAGCGCACACGCCTTCGGATACAGGGTCACGATGTGTCCTATCATTCCAAGGCGTGGAACCGTCGCGCGACGATGCGCGTGGATGCCAACCCGCTTCTTCCGGCAGAGCCGAGGGCATCGTCGTCGGACCTTGAGGCTTCGCCATAAGCGATACGTCGCGCGGCCATCGGAGGAGTCCTTCACCTGCGACATTCTGCGACGCTCAGCGAAACCTTTGTCATGCGCCTGTCGCCCAGGAGCAAAGCGGGCAGGTCACCTTCCTCCCATCGCCCATGCACCGGGCGAGAAGGAGAACGCCTTGACGCAAACCCTGAACCGCAACTCCCGCTTCGCCCTTGGCGCCACGACGGCGCTCGCCATCCTCGGCGCCATCGCCACGACCGCGAAGGCGGACGGTCAGCCGGTGGTGTCGCTTGAGCCCGTCTTGCTCGGGCGGACTGGCTTCATGATCTACTCCGACCGGCCGTCCTCGGTCGTGACGCTTCCGGTCCGGCGCGTCGTCACGAACGGCGAGAACGTCGAGGTCGAATACGACACCTCGGCCGCCCCGCGCATGGTGGTGTCCCGCCCGGTCGCGCGCATCGTGGGCAGCGGCGAAAACATCAGCGTGGAATACGATGACGCTGCCGGCGCGAACATCCCGCATGCCATGCCCAACGTCGGCGGTGGGCACAACGCGGCCCTGTGGAACCTCAACTCGCTGCCGCGTTCCCTCCGGTGAAGGCGGCGATGCCCGAGCGTTGATCGCTCGGGCATCGCCGACGCGGATCACGCTGCTCCCGCAGGAGCGCGCGGATTGGTCTGGATCAACGCCCTCCGCCCATGTGCCGGAGGGCGTCGTCGCATGCGCGGCCTGGCTCAGCCTTGAACCGAGAACTCGGTCATCATGCCCGTCGCGAGATGCGGCATGTGATGGCAATGGAACATCCACCGCCCTGCCGTGGCGAATTCCATCGCGAGCGTTACGCGCTCCATCGGCGGGACCTGGACCGTGTCGCGCATCGCGCCGGCGAAGCGCTGCGAGCCCCATCCCACGACCTGGAACACCGTGCCGTGGATGTGCATCGGATGCGCCATCATCGACGCGTTGGTCATCGTCAGCTCGACGCGCTCGCCACGGCGTGCCTCCAGCACCCGGTGCCGCCCCCAGGGACGCTCGTCGATGGACCAGGCATAGGGCGCCATCCCGCCATTGAGCGAGACCGACAGGCTGCGGTCGGCGCGGCGAGAGGGCAGCGGGTTCGTGGCGTGCAGCCCGAGCTCCTGCCGCCCGTCGAAGGCCGGCGCCGATACGTCGGCATCCTTTGCGATCCGCGCGACGGAGGCGCCGGCCGTCGCGAGGATCAGCCCGGTGCGCTCGCGCGCGCCTTCCCGCAGCGCGAGGATGGGGAAGGCGCCGCCCTCGCTGGGCAAAGCGAGCAGGAGGTCGACGCGCTGCGCCATCGCGAGCGCGAAGCGCGTCGTGGACTGCGGACGGAGCGGGTGGCCATCGACCGCGATCACCGACGCCGGCAGCATCCCGGTATCGATCCAGAACACCGTCGCCGCCGCGCCGTTGATGATGCGCAGAAGCACGCGGCCGCCGCGCTCGACCCGAACAACCTGGGGATCGGACAGAGTCCGATCGTTCGCGAGGTAGGCGTCGAAATCGATGTCGTTGAGGTCGGGCGCCCCCATCGGCATGCCGGCATGCGGTGCCGGGCTGGGCTGCATCCCCGCGTGCGGCGCGCCGCCCATTGCGTGGGGCGCGGCACCGCCCGCCCCGAGCCGCGCCAGGATCTCGGCCAATGGGGCGAAGGAGAAGTCGTGCAGCATCATCACGACTTCCTGGCGGTCCGCACGGGCATCCTCGGTGCTGCGCACGATGTGCGGTGCCGCCAGGAGACGCATCTCCTGGTCCGGCACATGGGCGTGCATCCAGTGGGTGCCCGTATTCGGGACAAAGTCGAAGTCACGCGCCGCACCTGCCGCGATCAGCGGCAATGGCGCGTCGGGCACGCCGTCCTGCGCGAAAGGCGGTGTCTGGCCATGCCAGTGTATGATCGTGCGCTCCGCCAGCCTGTTCTCAAGACGTACTCGGAAGCGCTCGCCCGGCTGCTGAACGAGGCCGTGCCCGCCATCGGCGCGCAACAGGCCCAGGACCGTCGCGGCGCGGCCGTCGATGTCGAGGGTGCGGGTGGTCGCGCGGATGACCGTGGGCTCGGTGGCGGCCTGCAAGGGGCGGCCAGGCGCGCTCCAGGCGGAGAATGTGAGTGCGGCGCCTCCGCTCATCAGGGCGCGTCGGGAGAGGGTCATGTCTTGGCTCCGTTGGACAGCGGCCCCAGTGTGTCCATCGTCAGAAGACCCGCAGTTGAACGGCCTGCTACAAAGTGTTGCGCCTCGCGGCGCCGCATCGGCCGGCCGTCGGCGCCGAGCCAGCGTCCGGCACAGAGCCAGGGCCCCGAGAGCCCTCCCGGCCCTGAGGCCGAAGCCCGCCATAGAGCATCCGAAAAAGGAACTCATGCCAAGCGTCGCGTGCCTCGCGCCCGGCCTTCAGGACCTGCGTCACCGCCGCAAGCGTATCCTGCTCGGCACGCCGCATCGCCGGCGCCACATCGCGCCTGGCCCGTATGCGCCCTTGCCGCACCGCGTCCGCCACGAGGGCGAGGCCCCCCATCCAGGGTGCGAAGCGTTCCGAGAGCAAGTAGCGGCTCGTGCGCATCGGGTGCAGCCAGCGCGCCATCGCAGCGCCCGCGGGATTCGCCGCCACGCGCATCCATGGCGCGACGAAAGCGCCGTAGGCGGCGTCGCTCCATGCCGAGACCTCGCGCACGCGTTCGAAAGCTGCCGGCGGCGGATCGAAATGGAGATCCTCCACCCGGCGCTCGAGGAAGCCGACTGCGTATTGCGGCCGGCGGCAATCGGGATCGCCCGTCGGATTGTCGATCGTCAACTCGTAGCGCCCCGGGGCAAGCCGCGCCACATCGTCGAGCGCCTCAAGGATCGCGCGATGCTCGAACCGCGCCACGGCGGCGGAGACGAAGATGCCCAGATGGCCGACCTTCGGGTTGAGCAGATAGACGATGCGCTGCCCCGCTCGCTTCAGATCCCCGGTGTCGCGGTAGACGCGCGTGATCCATCCGAGTGCCTGGTGCGGCGGCGTGATGTTGTCGCCCTCCGATGCGAAGACGACCAGCGGGCTGCTCAGCGCCCGCAAGTCGAGCTGGACGCCATCACCGAGGTCGAGCACGCCGCGTTCGAGATCGTTTCCGATGAAGAGCCGCCGGACGATGGCGGTGATCTCCTCGCGGCTCAGGGCATAGAACGCGTTCCACCAGCGCTCGAAAGTCAGGAACCGGTCACGTTCGCCTTCGGGGTCGAGAAACAGCGGGAGGTACTTCTCCCACAGCGCGTTATCGGGCTTCAGCCCCTCGAAATTCTGCACGAGCCAGGCACCATCGAACTGGCCGTCGCCGAGATCGGCGAGCAGCCGCACCGGCCAGAGGCCACCGGAAAGGCCGCCCGCGAGGCGCATGGGGTTCACGCCTGGCTCCCCTGACCAGTAGGACAGCGGCGATCCGTTCAGGACGATGGGTCCGAGCGGTCCCTCGCAGTGCAGTGCCACCAGCATCGCCGCCCAGCCACCCTGGCAATTGCCGTACAGGATCGGCGCCCTGCCGGCGTGCCGCGCCGACACGGCATCCACGAAGCGGCGCAGCGCGTGCAACACGTCGATCAGGGTCTGCCCCGGACAGGGTGCGGGAAAGAAGCTCACGAAATAGACCGGGTAGCCCTCGTGCAGCGCGAGACCGAGTTCGGAGTCGCGCCGCGTCCCGCCGATGCCCGGGCCATGACCGGCGCGCGGGTCGATCACGATCAGCGGCGGCTTGGCGGGGTCGAGGCAATGGTCGGCCTCGTCCTCGCCATAGGCCGTGATGCGCAGCAGGGCGTAGTTCGCCGGGCGATCGAAGCGCCGCGCATCGAGCAGCGTCTCATGGCGGAAGGCCAGGATGTCGGGCGCGCCAGCACTCATCTGCCCGAGAATGTCGTTGGCGCGCTCGCGCAGCACGTCCCAGAACAGGATGGTTCGCTGCCACGCATCGAGCGCGTAGCCGACCGCATCCGCGAGGCTGGCGACCGTCGGCGCCTCGCTCGGGGCAGTACTGTCGAGGTCTGCCATCAACGCGCCCTTCCGTTCCTGGCGACGCCCCGCGCAGGTGGCTGCGCCGTCACCGCCCCATCGCGCCCGCCATCGGGCCGGGGCCGTTTCCCGGAATGACGAGCCAGGCGAGCGCATCCACCGTGCGCCGCTGTGCCTCGTCGAGCGCGGGCAGGAGCGCGCCGGCCGCCTCCCGGCAGGTCCGCGCCCGCTCGAGCTCGGCCGCCAGGCGCGATTCCGCCGCGGCGAGGCGCCCCTCGAGCCCGGCGGTGGGGCCGGGCATGCGCGCGATCGCTTCGCGGTAGCGAGCCGCGGCGTCGCGGATGCGCCCGCTGAAGGCGTTCCAGGCCGCTTCCTGCTCGGACCGGATTCGCAGCTCGGCGCGCAGGAACGCCAGTCCGCCCTCGACGCGTTCGGCGAGCATTTCGTGAAGCGGGCCAGCCATCGCGGCCGCACCGCCCATGCCCGCCATCCGGCCCATGGCCGGACCGCCCTGCATGCCGCCGGGCATCGCGCCGCGCATCATGCCAGGACCGGGCGCGCCGGCCGGACGATCGGCATCCTCGACCTGGAGATGTATCCCGGGTCCAACATTGATGATGACATTCATCGGCGCGCCAGAGGCGCCATGGTGACGCATCATCCCCATGGCGGGCGGACGCCCCTCGCCGCCCATCATGCCCATCATCCCCATCATGCCCGTGCCCCCGGGCGCCGCCGGCGCCGGCGCGGGGGTCGATTGCGCCGATGGCGCGGTGGCGGCGGGAGGCGAGCCCGAAGGGTGGTGGGGATCAGCGGGCGGCGCCTGTTGGGCGACAGCCGGCACGGCGAAAATCAGGGCCGTGATGGCGATGGCGGCGCGGACTGGGTGGTTGGTCATGGTGTATTCCTTCTCTCTGAAGCCGCGCGCTTTCTCTGGCGCGGGACTGGCGGACCCGGCCGATCCGGGTTCGGGCGCGTGTACAGGCTGGACGAGCGGATCATCGCCTGCCCGCCCGGCCGCCCAGCGCCCGGCGCGCGGCCAGCAGTGCGAGCGGTGGCAGGACAATCCATTGCAGCAGCGGGGCAAGGCCTGTGCCGACCACGGGCAAGCGGGGCATCGCAGCGGCATAGGCCCAGTTGCCGCGGATCTCGACGTTCAGCCATTCGCTGTAGACGGTGTAGGCGACCCCGATCACCAGAGTAGCCGCCAGAACCCGCCCGAAGCCCTGGTCCGGCCAGTTCGGTTCGCCGGCAAGTACGAGAGACGAGGACAGTGCCGCGATCACGATCAGCGCGTCCCCGGCCGTACAGTGCAGCACGGCGAAGGCGATCTCGCGCGTCGTGCCATCGCTCCAGAGCGTGTAGAGCGGCAATTGAAGCAGTTCCCACGCCAGCATTGCGGGCACGATCCGGACGAGCGTCGCGCGCATCATGGCCAGCCAGCCCGGCGCAGGCATGGCCGCTTGGTGGTTCGACATCGCCGAATGCCCGTCCGATCATGACGCCGCGGCGCCGCCACGCGCGACATCGGCCCGCAGCGCGGCCAGCCGCCGTTCCCCCTGTCGGCCCAGCAGGCGCGCATTGATGGCGACCACGACGGTCGAGAGCGACATCAGCGCCGCGCCTATCGCGGGCGTCAGCAGCACGCCCCAAGGCACGCCGATGCCGGCCGCGAGCGGGATCGCCACGACATTGTAGCCGGTCGCCCAGGCGAGGTTCTGCGCCATCCGGGCATAGGTCGCGCGCGCCAGTGCCAGGATCGCGACGACATCGCGCGGGTCGTTGCGCACCAGCACGATGTCGGCGGCCTCCGCCGCCACATCCGTGCCTGCACCGATCGCGATACCGAGGTCGGACTGCGCCAGCGCCGGCGCATCATTCACGCCATCCCCCACCATCGCGACGGTCAGGCCGCGGGCCTGGATGGACTGCACGACCTCGGACTTCTGGTGCGGCAGAACCTCGGCACGCACTTCGTCAAGGCCAAGCGCGCGGCCGACCTGCTCGGCGACAGGCCGCGCATCGCCCGTGAGCATCATGCAGCGCAGCCCGAGTGCGCGCAGCTGGCGCACTGCTTCGCGGCTCTCGGGACGAACGACGTCGGCAAGCGCGACCGCGCCGGCAAGAGCCCCGTTCGCCGTGACGAACACCACCGTCCGGCCCGCGTCCTGCTCCGCCGTAACGCGGGCATCCCCGATCTCCACGCCGCGACGGCGGAGCGTGCCGGGGCTGACAACCTCGACCTCGATGCCCTCGATCGTCGCCCGGGCGCCTTCGCCGGGCAGGTTTCGGAAATCGGTCGCTGCGGGCGGCACGATGCCGCGCGCCTCGGCGCCGCGCAGGATCCCCTTTGCAATGGGATGCTCGGATGACGATTCGAGCCCGGCCGCGAGACGCAGCACCGCAGCCTCATCGAATCCGGCAGCGAGTGGGATTACGGCCGCGACGCCGAAGCGGCCTTCCGTCAGCGTACCGGTCTTGTCGAACACAACCACCTGAAGCGCTCGGGCCCGCTCGAAGGCCGCGCGATCACGGATCAGCAGGCCGTTGCGCGCGGTGAGCTCAGTGCTCACGGCCACCACCAACGGCACCGCGAGGCCAAGCGCATGCGGGCAGGAGATGACCATCACTGTCACCATCCGCTCAAGCGCGAAGGCCAGCGGTGCGCCGAACAGCAGCCAGATGACGAAGGTTCCGCCGCCCACCCCGATCGCCACCCAGGTCAGTATGGCGGCCGCGCGGTTGGCGAGGTCCTGCGTGCGGGACCGCGTGGCCTGCGCCTGCTCGACCAGACGGATCACCTGCGCCAGATAGGTCTCCCCGCCGGTGCGCTCGATGCGCACGGTCAGGGCGCCCTCGCCATTGACCGCACCGCCGACGACACGCGCGCCCACAGCTTTCTCAACCGGGCGGGATTCGCCGGTCAGCATGCTCTCGTCCATCGAGGACCGACCCTCGGTGACGACCCCATCGGTCGGAACCTTCGCACCAGGCCTCACCAGTACGAGGTCGCCCGGCCGGAGTGCCGCAATCGGCACCTCCTCCTGTGTGCCGCCATCGCCAAGCCGTGGCGCCGTCGCCGGCATCAGGCGCACCAGGGCCTGAAGCGCACCGGAGGCGCCCAGCACCGACTTCGCCTCCAGCCAGTGACCGAGCAGCATCACCAGGATGAGGGTCGCGGTCTCCCAGAAGAAGACGTCGCCCGGCAATCCGGCGAGCACCGCGAGCGAATAGACGTAGGCGGAGACGATGGCGAGGCTGACAAGCGTCATCATGCCGGGCTTGCCGCGCCGCAACTCCCCCGACAGGCCAGCGAGGAACGGCCAACCACCGTAGAAGAAGACCGCACTTGCCAGCCCCGCCTCGACCCAGACGCTGCCAGGGAAGGCCACGATGCCAGGCAGGCCCACAAGCATCTGGATGTGCTGCGACAGCACCACGACCGCGGCGGTCAGTGGCAGGCATATCCAGAAGCGACGACGAAAATCGGCGACCATCGCGCCGTGGTCGTGACCAGCCTCGCCATGGCCGGCAAGACTGCTGTCCGACGCAGGATGCGCCGAGTGGTGGTGGTGATGCGTTGCGTGATCGTTCATGCCCGATCCACCGTTACGTCGGTTGTGCGACATCCCCGTCATGGCGCGGTCCGCGATCCGGACGCAGTGTTCTTCCACCTCGGGATCCACGCCGGGACGCGCCGCGCCCAGGCTGCGTGCTGGGCGCCAAACCGGGCTGCGGCCTGTGCCTCCTCGCGTGAAGCGAGGCGGAGGTACATGACGAGCAGCACCGGATACATCGCCAGCGTGAGGAGCGTCGGCCACTGGAGAAGGAAGCCGGTCATGATCAGGATGAAGCCCGCGTATTGCGGATGGCGAAGTCGCGCATAGGGTCCGGCGGTCGCGAGCGTGCCAGACCGGACCGCCCGGTACAGAACCGGCCAGGCCGCAGCGATCAGCCAGAACCCGAGGACGATGAGCACCGTGCTGAGCACGTGGAACGGACCGAAATGCGGGTTGATGCCGGGGCCCGCCACCATCTCGAGCAGGTGGCCGCTGTCATGGCTGAACCAGTTCACCTCCGGCCAGCGTGTCTGCAGCCAGCCCGCGAGCAGATAGATCGTCAGGGGGAAGCCGTACATCTCGGCGAACAGGGCGATGATGAAGGCCGAGAACGCGCCGAAGCCGCGCCAGTCGCGCACGTCAAGCGGGCGTGCGAAGCTGTAGGCGAAGCCGATGAACACCGCCGCATTGACGGCTGCCAGGAGCCAGAAGCCGTACTCGGTGGGCGGAACCATCACGGCTTCCCCGCACCGCCGCCACCGCCGTGGCCGCCGTGTCCCCCATGCATGAAGATGTGCATGAGAGGGCACAGCAGGATCAGCCCGAAGGGCAACCACTGCAGCACATGCGCGGTGTGGCTGAACAGCAGGTAACCGGCGACCGCGACCGCGAATATGCTGAAGGCCAGACCCGTGCGGGTGCGCCAGAACGATTCCGCGGTCGGTTGGCCGGCGGGTCCATGCGAATGCTGCGGCATCTCTCTCACTCCGATCGTTGCGCGGGCGCCGGCTGCCCGGATGCGCCGGCTGAATCGCCAGCGCGTGGCGGACGCTGCGTCACCTGCCTGTCGGTGGGGCCGGCCCGGACCGCTTGGCCCGCCGACGGCTGGACCGCCGGCGCATGACCCGGGATGCGCGCCTGCGGTTCAGGGATTCCCTGCGCCGCCGCCTTGAAGGGCGCGGCCGCGGCATTCAGCAGGCTGGCACAGCATTCCATTTGGATGGCCATGACCGCGAGTGGATGTCGCGCTTCCGCGATCTGGCTGCCGTAGGCGGCAAGCCGATCGAGCGCGCGCTGCGTCACGCCGGCCTGCGCGTCTGAGAATGCCGCAGTCATGGTCTGGAGCCGCGCGGCAATGTCCAGCGTCAGCGCAAGCGGATCGAGATGCCGGAGATCACCCGGCGCTGCTGGCAACCTCGGTTCCTGCTGCATCATGCACACTCCCTTCCATCACAGGGCCGGCAGGAGCATTGCCGGGCCACAGTGGAACAGACGGTGCCGGGACCGCTTCCTTACACGTTCCGTTCGGCAGGCGAAGGACAGGCCCAAGGGTCGAAATGTCCGTTGTCCGAACAGGCGTCGCAGTGCGCGAGGAGCGCCGCCCGCAGGGCCGCCCGCGCACGGTGCAGCCGCACACCGAGTGCATTCGTTGTCACGCCGAGACGCTTCGCCTGCGTAGCGCGGTCATCTCCGTCAAGATCGATCGCGCGCAGGAGCGTGCGGTCCTCCGGCCGCAGCCGTCCGAGGACATCGTGGAGGCAGTCGCAAGGCTCCTCACGACGAAGCGTCGGATCCTGCGGCAGCGTGTACTCGCTCCGCTGCGACAAGGTGCACGGATCATCCGACCGAAATCTACGGCGGTCAGCCGCTGCCGAGCGCCAGTGATCGGCGACCGTGTTGCGCAGAAGGGTTGCCAGCCAGCCACGCACCGCCTCGACATCGCGGAGTTGTGGTGCCCGAGCGAGCGCGCGAAGGCAGAAGGCAGCCATGATCTCGCCGGCAGACTGCGCATCGCCTTCGCAGCGACGCGCTACCCACCGGCGGATCTTCTCGAAGTCGGCAACGAGTACCTCACGCACGGCGGCGTCCGCGGTGGGCGGTGCGGCCAAGTCCGTCAGCCGATCTTCGAGGGCGTACATGGGCCGTTCGCGTCCGGTCAGCGCGCCGGCAGCCGTGCCAGCATCGCACGCATTTGGGCGATCTCGCGCTCCTGCGCGGTGACGATCTCCTGCGCCAGCTGCCGGATCTCGGGATCCTGCCCGTGCTGGAGCACGATCCGCGCCATGTCGATCGCACCCTGGTGATGCGGGATCATGCCCGCGACGAAATCGCGATCGGCGTTGCCGCTGTACTGGATCGCCATGTCGCGGTGCATCTTGTCCATGGCAGCAGCGAAGGCCTGCGAGGACGGCGCGGACGCACCCGGACCCGCCGGCTGCATGCCCTGCTGCATCGGCATCTGGCCGTGCTGCATGCCAGGCATCATCTGCCCGCCAGGCATGCGGTGGCCAGGCGGCATGCCTTGCGCGAGCACATAACCAGCGCCACCGCCGGCAAGGGCAGCGACTGCCGCCGCGGCGAGGATGGAACGACGCATCTCGAACTCCTTCATGGTCTCGGCACCTGATCGGTGACCCCCTGAAGGTCGGCCCCGCGCATGTCCTGCGCATCAACACAGTGTGACAAAACATGAATGCAGCGCGCCGGCCGACACCGGATGTTGGACGGCAGGATCGACGCCTGATCAGGGTGAGCGCGGCAGTTCCACGATGACTGTCAGCCCGCCGCTCGGTCTGTTCGCGAGCATGATCGTTCCGCCATGCTGCGAAATCACCTGGCGCGCGATCGTCAGCCCCAGCCCGGTTCCGCCCGTACCGCGATTGCGTGACGTCTCAAGCCGGCGGAACGGCTCGAAGACCACCTCCATGTCGGCTTCCGGTATTCCGGGCCCGTCGTCATCGATGCGAACGCGGATTCGCGATGGAACGTCATCGAGTTGCACACGGGCAGCCCTGCCGTATTTCACGGCATTTTCGATGAGGTTCGCGAAGGCCCTCTTGATCGCCACCGGGCGGCAGGTCAGCCGCGCCTGCCCGGGTCCCTCGTAGCTTGCCTCCGCGCCGGCATCGGCGGCCGCGTCGCACAGCGTCTCGAGCATGGCGACGATGTCCGTCGGCCGCTCGGGCTCGAGCTCCTCCTCGCCTCGCAGATAGGCGAGCGTGGCGCCGATCATGGCATCCATTTCGTCGAGATCGGCATCGATCTGGCGCTGCGCCTCGGGATCGTCGAGAAAGCCGGCGCGCAGCCTCAGCCGCGCGATCGGCGTGCGCAGGTCATGGCTGACCGCCGCAAGCGCCTGCGTGCGATCACCGATCAGCTTGTTGATACGCGCCTGCATCCGGTTGAACGCGAGCGCCGCGTGACGCACCTCATGCGGCCCTGTCTCCGGCATGCGTACGGTGATGCCCGGCATGCCGATGCGATCGGCGGCATCCGACAATTGCCGCAGCGGGCGGCCGATTAGACGCACGACGAACAGGCCGAGCAGCAGGATTCCCGCTGCCATGGCGCTGGTGGACAGCAGGCTCGCATGCTCGGCCGTGGGTGGCCGGAACAGGCCGGCGGAAAAATTCAGCCAGGACCCGTCGGGCAACTCGACGGCACCGATGATCACATGGCGAAACTGGTCGCCCCCGGGCATCGGCGAGTTTCCATCCTCCGCATAGCCCAGCCGGAGGCCGGTGGTCCGGAGTTCGGGAACCAGCTCGACAAGCCGGGCGCGCAGCGCCTCGATGCGCGGGCTTGTTTCCTCGATCAGACGGACTGTCGGTGCCGGCGTCCAGTGCATGTCGAGGCTGGCGGAAGACAGCGCATGTGCCGTCCTGTCCCGGTCGGCGACCGGAAGCTCCGCCACGGCACGCTTTGCTGCGGCGAGCCGCTCCGCAGTCTGTCGCTCGCGCGTAGAACCGATCAGGGCGTCCGTTCCAACCTGGTGAAGCCAGAGGCTGCCGACGTGGAATGTCAGCAGACCCACCAGGAGGACAAGGACGATGCGCCCGCCAAGGGTGTCGGGGATCAGGCGCAGCCGGAACCGGCCTGGTGAACCGTCGCTCACCCGCGCATGACCGCGGGCACGAACATGTAGCCGGCCCCGCGGATCGTCTTGATAATGGTCGGGCTGTCCTCGGTCGGCTCCATCTTTCGTCGCAGTCGACTCACCATCACGTCCACGGTCCGGTCAAGAGTGTCGGAGACACGGTTGCGCGCGAGATCGAGCAGTTGGTCGCGGCTCAGGACGCGCTGAGGGTGCTCGCAGAAGGCGAGCAGGAGATCGTATTCGCCGCCGGACAGATCGACCGCGACCCCATCCGGCGCGGTGAGATCCCGCCGGCGCGTGTCGAGCGCCCACCCGGCGAACAGCAGGCGATCGGCGACAAGGCCTGATGTCCGCTGCTCGTTGCCCTGCGCGCGGCGCAGTACCGCCCGGATACGTGCCAGAAGCTCGGGGCGCGAAAACGGCTTCGGGATGTAGTCATCGGCGCCGAGCTCGAGTCCAAGCACACGGTCGGTCTCGTCGCCGCGTGCCGTGACCATGATGATCGGCACCTGGGTCTTCGCACGCAGCGCACGCGTGAGGTCGAGGCCCGACTGGCCGGGCAGCATGACGTCGAGCAGGATCAGATCGACCTGCGCGTTCGCCAAGGTCTCCCACATTTCGCGCCCGTCCCGCGCGCCACTGACGCGGTAGCCGTTCTGGCGAAGGAACTTCGCGATCAGCGTGCGCATCTCGCCATCGTCCTCGACGACGAGGAGATGCGCCTCGGGTGCAAGAAGGTCCGGCGCCATTCGCTCCTCCTCCCACTCACCCCTGATCGCGCGGCGTGAAGCGCCCTTGTGCGGGGCGCTGGCCCGGCATGGTCAGGGTGACCACGACCCGCATGCCGGGTGCCGCGGCGAAATCGCCCTGTCCGCGCAGCATGTCGGTGCCCGCCGGTGCCAGAGCGACGGTGGTCTGCCGTCCGCCGGCCAGCACAACCGCCTGGCCGCTGGCGCCCTCGGCTGAGCGCGGACGATACGCGTTGTCGCTCAGGTAGAGGCGGAGTTCGTTGCCCTCGGCGACAAGCTCGGCATGGCCGCCGGCAAGGTCGATCCGCTGCCCACCATTGGGGCCGCGCGTGATGCTGGCACGTGCCCGCGGCGCTGCGATGGGCAGAAGCGCGGCTGCGGCAATGAAGATACGTCGGTTCATGCGTGGCGTCCTTTCGTCCATTCAATAGGCCTCGGCGACCTTCATTTCCTGCTGGCGGTCCATCAGGCTCACAAGCGCGGGCCGCCCGAAGCGATGAAACAGCAGCGGCGTGAGGAAGGTGTCGAGCAAGGTAGCCGTGATCAGCCCGCCGAAGATGGTGACCGCGACGGGGTGGAGGATCTCCTTGCCGGGTTCGCTTGCGCCGATCATCAGCGGAATGAGAGCGAAGCCGGCCGAGAGGGCTGTCATGAGCACTGGCGTCAGGCGTTCGAGGCTGCCGCGCACGACAAGCCCAAGACCCCAGGGTTCTCCCTCGAGCAGGGCGAGGTTCAGATAATGGCTCACCTTCAGGATACCATTCCGGGTCGCGATACCGGCAAGGGTGATGAAGCCGATCATGGAGGCGACGGACAGCGGCTGCCCCGCGATCCACAGCGCGGCGATCGCGCCCACCAGTGCCAGCGGAACATTCCCCATGATGATCAGGGCCAGGACTGCTGATTTGTAGCGGCTGTACAGCACCATGAAGATCAGTGTCAGCGAGACGAGCGACAGCAGGGCGATCAATCGGGAGGCCTCTTCCTGCGCCTGGAAGGTGCCCTCCAGCGCGAAGAAATATCCCGGCGGAAGGGGTGCATTCGCCATCTCTGACCGGATGCGTTGAACGATCGCGGCCGTGTCGCTGCCGTCCGTATTGGCCAGGACCACGATGCGACGCCGTCCATTCTCGCGCAGGATCTGATTCGGGCCGTCTGTGTCGCGGACCTCGGCGAGCAAAGAAAGGGGAACGCGCCCGCCCGGGGTCTCGATCATCAGCGACGACAGCCCGCTGCCCGTGCGGTCTTGGTCGGCGAGGCGCATCACGAGATCGAAGCGGCGCGCACCGTCGACCACCTCGCTGACGACCTGGCCCCCGGACATGTCTTGGACGGCCTGACCGATGGTTGCTGCCGAGACGCCGTGCAGCGCCGCGCGTTCGTGATTGACGGTCACCTGCAGCTGCGGCACGCGCACCTGGCGCTCGATCTGGAGGTCCCGCAGGCCGGCCACCGTTCCAAGGCGCTGCTGCATTTGATCTGCGATCGTACGCAGCGTATCGAGATCATCGCCATAGATCTTGAGGGCGATCTCGGCCCGCACGCCCGACAGCATGTGGTCGAGCCGGTGACCGATCGGCTGGCCGATATTGAGGCTTCCTGGAATGATCCCAAGGCGGGCGCGGATGTCGGCGGCGATCTCCTGCTTGCCGCGGCTGGAAGGATGCAGCGTGACGTCGATCTCCGAGGAGTGGACGCCCTCGGCATGTTCGTCGAGCTCCGCCCGGCCCGTCCGCCGGCCGACCGAGCGCACCTCGGGCACCTGCATGATCAATCGCTCCGCGGCGGTACCCAGGCGGTTCGCCTCGGCCAGGCTGATGCCTGGCTGGAACTGCAGACTGATGGTCAGCGTGCCTTCGTTGAAGGGCGGGAGGAATGCGCGCGGCAGGAAGGGCAGCGTCGAGACGGCAATGGCAACGGCACCGCCGGCCAGGACATACATCAGGCGCTCCCGCCGGAAGGCCCACAGCAGCGCACGCTGGTTGCCAGCCTTCAGCTTGCGCACCATCCAGCCGTCGCCGTGGTCCATCCGCTTCATTCGCGGCAGCAGGTAGTAGCAGAGCACTGGCGTGACGGTGATCGACACGATCAGCGACGCCATGATGGACACTATGTAGGCAACACCAAGCGGGGCGAAGAGCCGCCCCTCGATGCCGGACAGCGCGAACAGCGGCACGAAGACCAGGATGACGATCATGGTCGCATAGACGATGCCGGACCGGACCTCCTGGCTGGCCTTCGCAACGACCGTGAAGACCGGCAGTGGATTGCCTTTCTCCCGGTTCTCGCGGAGGCGCCGGAAGACGTTCTCGACATCGACGACGGCGTCGTCCACCAGCTCGCCGATCGCGATCGCAAGCCCGCCCAGGGTCATGGTGTTGATTGACAGGCCCAGCAGATGGAACACCACCACGGTGATGAGCACCGACAAGGGGATTGCCGTCAGCGAGATGAAGGTGGTCCGCACGTTCAGCAGGAACAGGAACAGCACGACTGCGACGACCGCGACAGCCTCCAGAAGCACGGTCTGGACGTTGCCGATCGACGCCTGGATGAAGTCGGCCTGGCGGAACTGCACATTGTCCGCCGTCACTCCGGCCGGCATGACCCGCTGCAGATCGCGTAGCGCTTCCTCCACCGCGCGGGTGACGACAACCGTGTCGGCATTGGGTTGCTTCTGGATGGACAGGATGACCGCCGGCCTGCCCATGCTTCCGGCCTCGCCGCGCCGCAGGCGTGCCGCAAAATCGACCTCGGCGACCTGGCGCAGCAGGATGGGCTGGCCGTTGCGCAGCGTGATCGGGGCGTTGGCGAGATCCTCCAGCCGCGTCGTGCGCCCGATGTTACGGATCAGGTATTCACGTCCGGCCTGATCCACGTAGCCACCGCCGCTGTTCGCGCCGAACTGCCGCAAGGCCGTGACGATCTGCTCATGCGTGATGTCGAGCGCATGCATCCGCGCCACGTCCGGCGTGACGCGATACTGCTTCACCTCGCCGCCGATCGGGATCACCTGGCTGACGCCTGGGATGGTCAGCAGCCGCGGTCTTACGACCCAATCGGCGAGTTCGCGCAGCTGCATTGGGCTCGCGCGGCCGTCGGTCGACATCGCCACGAGCATGATCTCGCCCATGATCGAGGAAACGGGTGCCATCTGCGGCACGACATTCGGCGGCAACTGCGAGCGTACGAGCGACAGCCGTTCACCGACCTGCTGGCGATTGATCCAGATGTCCGTACCCCAATCGAATTCCACGAAGACGATCGACAGGCCGACCCCCGAGACCGACCGAACCCGTGTCACGCCAGGCATGCCGTTCAGCGCGGTCTCGATCGGGAACGAGACCAGCAGTTCGACCTCCTCCGGCGCGAGGCCCTCGGCCTCGGTCAGCAGCGTGACGACCGGCTTGTTGAGGTCGGGAAACACATCCACGGGCAGTTGACGCAACGTGAGCGATCCATAGACGACGAGGATCGCAGCCGCGGCGAGCACGAACAGCCGGTTCCGCAGGCTTGTGGAGACAAGGAAGTTGAACATCCGCGGCGGCCCTCAGCGGATCTGTGCGATGAGGCTGGCGGCCTCGGTGACGACGCGCTTGCCGGGCTCGAGGCCAGCGACGACGAGGACGTTGCGCCCGTCAAGCGGCTGCACGCGCACGGGTCGTGGCACGAAGCGCTCGGCCGTCGTCATCTCGAAGACGATGGGCGGCCCCTCCGCGCTGCGGATCACGGCTTCGCCGGGCAGCACGATGCCTGCCGCGCGTCGGTTCGTCTGCACGGTGACGGTCACGGGCGTTCCGACCGACAGGCCGGGCGGCGCGTCGAGGATGCGGAACTGCAGCGGAACCGCCTGCTGGCGGAGGGCGAGACCCCGCCCAAGGAACGCCAGCTCCAGGCTCGTCCCTGCCGAGGTCGCCGCCCTCGCCCCGCTGATCTCCGCGACCATCCCGCCATCATAGGCGACCGCTTCGACCCAGAGCCGCGTCGGTTCGACGATCTCAAAGAGCGGCTCGCGCGCATCCACGATCTGGCCCCCGACAGCCGCAACCACGCTGATGAAGCCCGATGCGGTGGCCTGGACGGCCAGCCTGCCATTCAGCCCCTCGGCTACTGCCGCGCGACGGGCACGCAAGCCCTCCAGCTCCGCTCGGGCTTCCCCGATCTCCCGCGCCGAAACGCTGCCGGCGAGGCCCGCGAGTCGCTGCGTGCGCTGCTGCGCGATGCCGATCTGCGAGTCCAGTTCGGCGAGTGTTGCCTGCACGCCGCTGCGTTCCTGCGCGCCGAGGACCGGCACCACATACGCCAGCGTCTGGCCGCGTTCAACGCGGCTCCCGAGGGTCGGAAAGCCAGACGGCGGTGCTTCCACGCGGCCGGCCTGCGGCGCCTGCACGCGACCCGACGCGTTCGGGTCGGCGATGACCTGTCCCACCAGCTGGAGCGCGACAGGGGCGTCCGCGCGATCCGCGATGGCGGCGCGCACGCCAAGCAGCCGCTGGGTCGGCTTCGGCACGAAGACGCTGCCATCCGGCTGGCGGCGCGGCTGGTCCATCGGCTGCGCAGCAGCGGGAAGTGCCATCAGTGCGAGAACCACGGCCATTGGCGCGGCTGCCGCGCGCGCCGGCACCCGCCCGGCGGACGCCTTGTGCGAAGGCTCGGACGGGGCCTCGGCTGGCGACTTCACGGGGATCGCATCCGCCGCGACCAGGGGCGGGAGGTTGCGCGGCGCCGCAACCCGCCCGATCAGGACGCCCAGCAGCAGCAGCGCCAGGCCGGCTGCCCAGATCACCGGCTCGACGGCGGCACGCATGGCCGTTTCGCGCCAACCCGATGTTGCGACTGAAGCGGCCGCAGCGGCCGTGACCTCGATGTCCAGCGGCAGCAGGTCCATGTCTGACCCGGCCGTAACGGTCAGGATCAGGCTGCGCGGACCGGCCTGCCCGAGAAGGGGATGGGAAATGACGTAGGTCGCCTCGGCGTTCCGGGTGACAGGCACGGCCTGCCCGTCGAGGGTTGCCGTGATCTCTGCGTTGTCGACGGGCTCGGCGGACGGGTAACGGTCGAGATAAAGCCAAAGCCGCGCATCGGGGCCAAGCACGCCAACGACGTCGAAGATGTCCGAATGCGCAATGCCGCGCGGCGCCGCATTTGCAGGCGGCGGCGCTTCATCCCCGTGGCCGGGATGGGCAAGCGCTCCCGGCGCGGCAGCGAGCAAGCCGAATGCGGCGGCGAGGACGAGGCGACGGATCTTGGACGCGGGCTGCTTCACGGTTCGACCCCGATCGCTTGGTTGTAGCGGGAAATGGCCTGGCGGAGCGCCACCTGCGCACGCCGACGTTCGGCGTCCGCTGCGGTGACGATGGTACGTACCCGCAGCGTCTCCGCGAGGGTCGCCTGACCTTCGCGAAAGGCGCGCTCCCCAAGGGAAGCGGCCTCGGCAAGTGCCGCATGGCGCTGGTCAGCGAGGCGGGCGCCTGCCCGCGCGTCCGCAAGCGCCGCCCGCGCCCGATCACGCTCTGCTGCCACGAGGCGTTCGGCAGCCCCGGCTTCGGCCGTTGCGGTCGTGAGTTCCCCCTGTGCCGTCGCGCGTCGCTCCGCATTTCGCGGCGGATGCGCCAGCGGGATCCGAACACGCACTCCGAAGCGGGTATCCCACCCGGAGTCGCGGTCGTCGCGCTCCTGACGCATGAAGGCTGCGATCTCTGGGCTCTCCCGGTCCTCGACCTCAGCGATCCGGATGCCGGCACGCGCGACATCCAGGCCGAGCCGGGCCGCGACGACACGCGGATGCTCGCTGGGCGCGGCGCCGTCCCGCAGAGTTTCTTGCCATCCGGGCGCGGGGTTCCGGCCGGTCAGAGCGCGAAACGCGAGTTGAGCGTCCCGAGCGGCAGCCTCCGCTTCGCGGAGAGCGCCTTCGCTCTCCCGCGCATCCGCGGTCGCGAGCAGCTCCTCTGCTCGCGACACCTGACCTGCCCGCGCCTGGCGCGCGACATCGCGCGTCAACGCCGCGGTGCTCGACGTTCGTGCGCGGGCTGCCGCAAGGGCGGCGTCCGCCGCGGCCCAGGCCCAGTATGCGTCACGCACCTCGGCAGCCACGATGAGGCGCCGCGCCGCGATCTGCGCCGCGAGACGTGTGCCTTCGGCGTCGGCGAGACCGCGCTGGGCGCGCGACTGCCCTGGCAGCCAAACGGGGACCCCGACCTCGACCTCTGCCTCGCGGAACCCACGGTTCTGGGTGAAGCGATCGGTTGTGTAGCCAAGCCCGACGCTGGGGGCGCCTGGTGTCAGGGCGTTGGCGCCGCGAAGCCGCGCGTCTATGGCCGCACGCTGTGCCTCGAGTGTCCGCAATTCGGGACTCAGCGCAGCAGCCGCCTCGAAGGCGTCTCGCAGGGGGCCGGCATGTGCCGATGCGACGCCGCCCGCCAGGATGGCGATCAATACCAACCGGATCAGCACTGGAACCCCTTCCGCATCGCCCCTGACCGCTTGGGTATGACCATCGGACGCGAACGGGTCTTTTCCGGATCATGACAAAACATTGCAGCGGGCGGCTTGGCCGCTGACGGCGGCACGGGAAAGCGACGCGAGCTCCTTGTGGCAATGCGTGACGATCCGTGGCTTTTGCGGCGGCAAACCCATGCGGCGGGCCGATCAAATCATCGCCGTTGACCTGCCTTGGATCGCTCGCGCGGGCATCCAGGTTGAGAATTCGCTTGACCCTCCCAACGTTGGAGGGGTGACTGAAGCGTCTCCCGCAACGCTGCGACAGGAGACAGAGATGCAGCACTTCGACATTCCGGACATGACCTGCGGCCACTGCGTGAAGACGATCACGCAGGCCGTGCAGGCGATCGACGCGAAGGCGCAGGTGCAGGCGGACCTCACTGCGCACAGCATCAGCGTGACCAGCACCGCGAGCACGGCGAGCCTCTCGGCCGCCATCGCCGCCGCCGGCTACGCGAACATCGCCAAGGCCTGAGGCAGGAGCACGCGCGATGGCCCCCGACACCAACCTCAAGGAATGGATGCCAACGCTCGCGGCCTCCATCCCCGCTGCGCCGGACGCCACGCTCTCGGTCCCGATCGAGGGCATGACCTGTGCCTCCTGCGTCGGCCGCGTCGAGCGCGCGCTCAAGGCTGTGCCCGGCGTCGCCGCCGCCGCGGTGAACCTCGCGACCGAGCGCGCCGAGATCCGCTTCGACGGCGCGCCGGACCTGCCGGCTGTGATCGCCGCGGTGAACCACGCCGGCTACGGCGTCGGCACCGAGGCGACCGACCTCGCGATCGAGGGCATGACCTGCGCCTCCTGCGTCGGGCGCGTCGAGCGCGCGCTCCGTGCCGTGCCCGGCGTGACCGATGCCGCGGTGAACCTCGCGACCAACCGCGCGCGCGTCGCGCACCTGCCCTCCGTCGATGCCGCGGCGCTGATCGCGGCGGTGCTGGCCGCCGGCTACGGCGCCGAGCGCATCAGCGCGGAGGCCCCGGCCGACCGCGGCGACCGCGAGCGCGCCGCCCGCGCGGCCGAGATCCGCGGCCTGGCGCGCAGCCTCGGCCTTGCCGCGCTACTGACCCTGCCACTGGTGGTGCTGGAGATGGGCGCGCATCTGTCGATGGCGCTGCACCATGCCATCCGCGACAGCATCGGCTTCGCCATGAGTTGGAAGATCCAGTTCGTGCTGGCCGCGCTGGTGATGTTCGTCCCCGGCCTGCGTTTCCAGACCAAGGGCTGGCAGGCGCTGCTGCGCAGCGCGCCGGACATGAACTCGCTGGTCGCGATTGGCACGGGCGCCGCCTTCGCCTATTCGACCGTCGCGACCTTCGCCCCCGCCCTGCTGCCCGAGGGCGCGCGCCACGTCTTCTTCGAGGCGGCGGCGGTGATCGTCACGCTGATCCTGCTCGGCCGCTGGCTCGAGGCACGGAGCAAGGGTCGTACCTCGGAGGCCATCAGGCGGCTGATGGGCCTGCAGCCGCCGACCGCGCGCGTGCTGCGCGACGGGCAGGAGCAGGAGATCCCGGCCGCGCAACTCGTCGCTGGCGACATCGTGCTGGTCCGGCCCGGCGAGCGCATCCCCGCCGATGGCGAGGTGACCGAGGGCGCCTCCTTCGTGGACGAGGCGATGATCACCGGCGAGCCCTTGCCGGTGGAGAAGACCAACGGCGCGCAGGTAACGGGCGGCACGGTGAACGGCACCGGTGCCTTCCGCTTCCGCGCGACTGCGGTTGGCGGGGAGACGGTGCTCTCCCAGATCGTGCGCATGGTCGAGCAGGCACAGGGATCGAAGCTGCCGATCCAGGCGCTGGTGGACCAGGTGACGATGTGGTTCGTCCCGGCGGTGCTCGCCATCGCGGCGCTGACCTTCGGCGTGTGGCTGGTGTTCGGGCCGGATCCCGCGCTCGCCTTCGCGCTGGTCAACGCGGTCGCGGTGCTGATCATCGCCTGCCCCTGCGCCATGGGCCTGGCGACGCCGACTTCGATCATGGTCGGCACCGGCCGGGCGGCCGAACTCGGCGTGCTGTTCCGCAAGGGCGAGGCGCTGCAGGCCCTGCGGGACGTCGAGGTGGTCGCGCTCGACAAGACCGGCACGCTGACGGAGGGCCGTCCGACCCTGACCAACCTCGCGGTCGTGCCGGGCGAACAGGAGGAAGCGGTCCTGGCGCTGGTCGCCGCGGTCGAGGCGAAGTCCGAGCACCCCGTCGCCCAGGCGATCGTCGCCGCGGCACGGACGCGTGGCCTGATCCTGGCCGAGGCGGCTGCCTTCGAGGCCGTGCCCGGCTTCGGCGCCACGGCGCTCGTGGATGGGCAGCGCGTCTCCGTCGGCGCCGACCGCTACATGGCGCGGCTCGGTCTCGATGTCGTGCCCTTCGCCGCCACGGCGGCCGCGCTCGCCGACCGGGGCTGCACGCCGCTCTATGCCGCGGTGGATGGGCGGCTCGTTGCCGCGCTGGCGGTTGCCGATCCGGTCAAGCCGGGCACGCCGGCAGCCCTCGCCGCGCTCAGGGCACAGGGTCTGCGCATCGCTATGGTGACCGGCGACAACCGGCGCACAGCGGAAGCGATCGCCCGCAGCCTGGGCATCGAGGAGGTGGTCGCCGAGGTGCTGCCGGACGGCAAGGTCGCCGCCGTCGAGGGCCTGCGCGCGGGCGGGCGGAAGGTCGCCTTCGTGGGTGACGGCATCAACGACGCGCCGGCGCTCGCCGCCGCCGATGTCGGCCTCGCGGTCGGCACTGGCACGGACATCGCGATCGAGAGCGCCGATGTCGTGCTGATGTCGGGCGACCTCGGCGCGGTGGCGACGGCCTTCGGGATCAGCCGGGCGACGATGGCCAACATCCGGCAGAACCTGTTCTGGGCCTTCGCCTACAACGTTGCCCTGATCCCGGTCGCCGCGGGCATACTCTGGCCCTTCGGCGGCACGCTGCTCTCGCCCATGCTGGCGGCGGGGGCGATGGGGCTCAGCAGCGTCTTCGTGCTGGCGAATGCACTCCGGCTGCGGCGGTTCCAACCCGCCGCGGCCACCAGGCGGGAGGGACGGTGATGAACATTGGCGATGCGGCGAAGGCCTCGGGCGTCTCGGTGAAGATGATCCGCCACTACGAGGCGATCGGCCTGCTGCCGGCGGCGACGCGGACCGAGAGCGGATACCGCATCTATCGGCCCGAGGACGTGCACGCGCTGCGTTTCATCCGCAACGCTCGTGATCTTGGCTTCCCGCTCGCCGAGATCGAGGAATTGCTCGGACTTTGGCAAGACAAGGAACGAAGCAGCGCGGAAGTGAAGAACTTGGCCCTCGTCCATCTCGCGACGATCGAACAGAAAGCCCGGTCGCTGCAGGCGGTCGGCGACACACTGCGACATCTCGCGAATGCCTGCCATGGAGATGGCCGGCCCGAGTGTCCGATCCTGGAGGGTCTTTCCGAACAAGACCCGCCAGCGGCGCCCTCGGCGAGGCGCGCAGAACGGCGTAGAGAAGGGCTACGTCACAGAGGGATCGGCGCTGAAACGCGCGGGTGAAGATGTCGGCGGTGTTTTTTCCGAAGTTGAAATAGCGGACAGGGTTCCAGCGCTGCGGCGAGTACCGCAGCAGCGGGCCGAGAGCGGATGATCTCGGGCACGGCTATGTCATCTCGTTTGTCATTGCACGCGGGCAATTGAGTTCGGCATGCTCCCGTCATCGTAGAAGAGAGGGCCGGTCCTGCGCGCCTGGAGCGCGCTCCAAGGCTCGCGCACGACCGGGATCGGGGTCGGCCGGCATTGGAGGCTGGGCCAGGTGCCGCGACGGCTACAGCGGCCGAAACGAGGCGAACCACTTCGGGGCGAAATCGACCTGCGTGGAATGTCGCTGGCGATTTTGGTCGCACGCACCGGGAGCATCCGTTTGGCGGCACGCGAGGCGGGCAGAACTGTTTCGGCCGTCAGTCGCAGCATTCGGGCACTTGAGGACGGGCTCGGGGTGTCGCTTTTCGAGCGGCGCCCGTCAGGAATGAAGCTGACGGCCGCCGGCGACGAGTTTCTTGCTGAGGCAACCCGCGTACTCGGCGGATTGCAATCTGCCGTATTGCGTGCGCGGGAGGCTGGATCGGCTGCGACGGGCCGACTGGTGATCGGCACATATTTCTCGGCTTCAATGGGACAGTTCCGAGAGGAGTTGATGCGGTTCGTGGAGCAGAACCAGGGCATCGAGATCTGGCTTCGCGAAGGAAGCCGCGATGAGCTCCTGTTGACACTGCGCGGCGGCGAGGTGGATCTCGCACTGTTGCTAGGGCCGATGGATGAGTCGGCGCTTGACCGCTTGGCGCTTTGGCAAGAGGCCGGCATGGTCGCCTTGCCAGAACGCCATCCCCTCGCGGACGCCGACTTCGTGCAATGGCGGGACTTGGTGGACGAAACATTCATCGTCACGTCACGCGGTTCAGGACCGGAGGCCCGCGTCACGGTTCAGGGACTGCTTCCGCCTGGGGCGACAGCTCGCTTCGCAGCGCATCATGTCAGTCGGGAGGGCATGTTCAACTTGGTCGGCGCCGGGTTCGGCATCGCCGTGCTCGCGGAGTCTGCCTCAGGTGCGTCCTATCCAGGCGTCGTATTTCGGCCCGTCGGCAATGAGACCGGTCCGACGATGGTGGAGGCTGCGGCGTACTGGGACCCCAAGCGCGACAACCCGGCCCTGCGAAGGTTCCTGGCGCAGCTGCGTGCGCGTCAGGCGGCGGGTTCACGCGGCGGCGGCGCTGGGTGAGAATTTCGCGCGCGCGATCGAGGCGCGGGCCGGCGTGCCGAGCGAAAGCCCCGGTCGCTCGCGAGGAACCGCGCCAACATCGGCGCGACGAGCTTCGTGGGCTCGACCTGCTGCCCCGTCTCGCGTGAGAGCGCCTCCGCGTAGGCGACCAGGTCGCGGTGCAGCTCCGCCGGCAGTTCCACGGTGAGCTTCACCGGACGGTCATCAAGGATCGGACCGAGCTTCAGCTTCGGCATGGGTCAGCCTCCGTAGGGCTCGAGCACGAGGTCGTGGTGGACGATGACGCGCACCGGAAAGCCGGGGCGCACGGTCAGCGTCGGTGGGACGGAAAGCTGCCGGCGGACGATCTCCTCGCCGGCGCGGCCGACGGTGTCCGGGCCGCTTTCTCGGATGGCGCGGGCGATGTCGCTTTCGTCGTCGCGGCCGAGTTCCAGGCCGAGGTTCAGCAGCGTCGCGAGACCCGCGGCGAGGAAGAGCCGCCCCCAGTGGTAGTTCACGCCGTCCTCCAGCCCGGCATAGCCCGCCTCGTCCGCGCCCGGCATGCGTTCCAGCACGATGGATCGGCCATTGGGCAGGATGAGCCGGGTCCAGACAAGCAGGATGCGCCGCTGCCCAAAGCTGATGCGGCTGTCGTAGGCGCCGATCAGGCGCGCGCCCTGCGGGATGAGCAGGTGCCGCCCCGTCGGGCTGTCGAAGACGTTCGCCGTGACCTGTGCCGTGATCTGCCCCGGCAGGTCGGAGCGGAGGCCGGTCAGCAACGCCGCGGGGATGACACTGCCGGCCTGGATGACGAAGGGGCTGGCGGGCGCCTGGAGCCGATCCGGCGAGGTCGTGCGGCGGTCTGCCGGGCCACCCAGGAAGGCGAGCCGCCGGTCGGTTGCATCGGGACCGATCGGCATCGCGCCCGGATCCGCTGCCAGCGATCCGGCGGGGGCAGCACCGCGCGGCTCGCCGCGTGCCTCGACCTGCACGAAGAGCCGGCTGGTGCGGGCCGCCTCGATCTCCTGCATCCGCCGCTGCTCTGCGGGATCGGCGGTCGTGGGCGTGGCCGGCGCCACCACCGGCTGTCCACGCTCCTGTGCTCGTACGATCGGCCGGCCAAGATCGCCCGGTAGCGGCGGTCCCAGCTGCGGTATGCCAGCATAGTCACGCGGCAGCGTGGCGAGGCCATCGGCCTGCGGGTTCCGATCGGTGCTGTAGAGTTCGCGCGGCCCCTCGCCGCCGCTCCGGCCCTGGAGGGCCAGGATCAGCGCCGCCCCGATGCCGAGCCCAGCCACGACGCCGAGCCCGATCAGCACCCGACGGGAGAGTCGCACCACCCGCGGCGGATCGGGGCGCAGGCGCAGCGCCGCGGCGATGTCGCGCTCGCTCCCGCCCCGTTCCGGCGCCGTCCCGCTCATCGCGCCCGGCCATCGGTGCGCACGATGCGCACGCGCTGCTGCCGGTCGCCAAGGCGCAGTTCGGCCGCAGCAAAGAGCCGGTCGACGATCACAAAATTCTGGCGGACGCGGTAGTTGACGAGCTGCCCCTCGCCCTCCGGCCCGATCACGAAGAGCGGCGGCATCTCGCCCTGGCCGATGCCGCGCGGGAACTCGATGAAGACCTGCCGCCCGTCGTCGAAGGCGCGCAGCGGCCGCCAGGCCGGGCTGTCGCCCTCGATGTCATAGCGGAAGCGCAGCCGCGCGAGATCCAGCCCCTGCTCGACGAGTGCCGCCGCGTTCTGCCGGCGCAGTGCAATCAGCGCATCCTGAGGATACTGCCAGGAGACGGACGCCATGTACGTCTGTTCGGTCGAGCGCAGTTCCAGCAGGTAGGTGCGGCGGTCGGTGTTGATGATGAGGTTGGTGGTGAGGTCGGGCCGCGTCGGCTTGACGATGATGTGCACGCGGCGCGTGGGGCCGGTGCCGCTCTCGGTGTCGCCGATGATCCATCGCACGGTGTCGCCGGCGGCGACGGGACCGTTGCCGACCAGCGTCTCGCCCTCCTGCAGCATGATGGCGGTGACCTGCCCTGGCGCGGTATAGACCTGATAGAGCGCGCCGGGCGTGAAGGGGTAGACCTGCACCGCGTTGATGAAGCCCGCGCGGACGGGCTGCACGCGCGCAGCGGCATTGGCCTGGTTGACCCGCACGGTGGGATCGGGGGGCTCCGACGTGCGGCGCGAGGGCGGGACGCGCTGAAGCTGGCCCGGCAGGGGCAGTGGCGTCGGCACCTCCACGATCTCGACGGGGCGCGGCGGCTCGGGGAGCTGCGTCGCCTGGATCGGCTCGTCGTCGTAGCGGATCTCGGGAGGGCGGAAGGCGCAGGCCCCGAGGCCGAGCAGGACGAGCGCCACGGTGGGGTGTGCGTGCCTCATTGCCCGAGCTCCCGCGACCAGTTGATGGCGTGGACGAAGATGCCGAGGGGGTTCTTGCGAAGGCGCTCGGCGTCGCGCGCCGGCTGGACGACGATCGTCAGGATCGCGGTCCAGCGCTCGGTACGCGCGAGCTGACCGTTCTCGTAGGTCCGTTCGATCCAGGCGACGCGGAAGCTGTCTTCCGAGGCGCGGATGACGCTGGAAACCTCGACGGCGACCTGCTGGCGGCCGACGCGGCCGAAGGGATCGCTGGCGCGGGCGAAATCGTTCAGCGCCAGCGCGCCGCGGTCGGTCGCGAAGTCATAGGCGCGCAGCCAGTTCTGGCGGACGATGATCGGGTCGGCGGCGATGCCGCGCACCTGCTCGATGAAGCGCGCGAGGTGCCAGGCGATCTGCGGGTCGGTCGGGCGGAAGTTGGCGATGGCGGGGGCGACCGCCTGCGCCTCGCCGAGCCGGTCGACCTGCACGACCCAGGGCACGATGGTGCCGCGGGCGGACTGCCAGACCAGGGCGCCGGCGAGGCCGGCGATGAGGAAAAGCTCGCCCAGCGCCATGAGCCGCCAGTTGCGCGCCTGGACGCGCGCGGAGCCGATGCGCTCGTCCCAGGCCTGGGCAGCGCGCTGGTAGGGCGTCTCGGGCTCCGGCGTGCGGCCGTAGCGGACGGAGGGACGGCGGAACATCAGCGATCCTCCGAAAGGCGAATGGAGGAGCCGGCGCCACCGCCATCGCCGGAGCGGATGGCGTGGCCGAGGGTGGTGACGCCGTGGCTCAGCGCCTGGCCGCGCCGCATGCGGCGGGCCCAGGCGGGGGCACCGGAGGAGAGCGGCGGGTCAGCCGGTGGCGAGGCGCCGCCGGAGACGGCCGCACTGCCGGCGGCGTGGCTCGCGCGAAGGCTGCCCGCCGCGCTGCGCAGCGGGCTGGCCGCGGCGGAGCCCGCGGCCATCGCCACGCCAGACGCGCCGCCGCTGCGATACGCGGTGCTGGTAGCGCCGAGCGCGTAGGCGGAGCCGCGCGCGCCGGCGCCGATGGCCGAGCCGGCCGCGCCGACCGCCGCGGCACCCGTGCGCGCGGCTGCGGCGCCGGCGACCATGGCCCCGCCCGCAGCGAGACCTGTGCCGACCGCCGCGCCAGCGCCGAGCTGCGGCCCACCGGAGATCAGCCCGTTGGCGATGCCCGGCCCGAAGATCCCGAGCGCCAGCAGCGCCAGCGCCGCGAGCACGATGGACATCGCCTCGTCGATGGTCGGCTGGTTGGCGCCGAACCCCGCGGTGAACTGCGCGAAGAGCGTCGAGCCGATGCCAATGATGACGGCCAGCACCAGCACCTTCACGCCGGAGGAGACAACGTTGCCGAGCACGCGCTCGGCGAGGAAGGCGGTCTTGCCGAACAGTCCGAAGGGTACCAGCACGAAGCCGGCCAACGTCGTCAGCTTGAATTCGATCAGCGTCACGAAGAGCTGGATGGCGAGGATGAAGAAGGACAGCAGCACGACCGCCCAGGCGAACATCAGGATCGCGATCTGGACGAAGTTCGTGAAGAACGAGATGTAGCCCATCAGTCCGGAGACGGCCTGGAGCAGCGGTCGCCCGGCATCGAGGCCGACCTGCGCGACCCGGCCCGGCTGGAGCAGCTGTTGCGCCGTGATGGTCGAGCCCGAGGCGACCAGGCCGAGGCCGGCGAAGCTGTCGAAGATGACCTGGGCCAGGAAATTCCAGTTGCCGATGATCCAGGCGAAGACCCCCACGAAGAGGGTCTTCTTGATCAGCCGGGCGATGATGTCGTCGTCGGCCCCCCAGGCCCAGAAGAGCGCGGCGAGCGTGATGTCGATGACGATGAGCGTCGCGGCGAGGAAGGCGACCTCGCCGCCGAGCAGCCCGAAGCCGCTGTCGATGTAGCGGGTGAAGACGTCGAGGAAGCGGTCGATGACGCCGGTGCCGTTCATGGCACGTCCCGAGATGTGCGGAGATGCGGCGCCACGACCACCGCTCAGCGGCCATGGAACATCTGCGCCGAGCCCGGCTGGTAGCCGGCGCCCGGGGCGAGGAAGCGCTCCAGCTGCTCGCGGGCCTGCTCCTCGCCGCTGGCAACACGAGCGGCCTCGAGCGCCTGGGCGCGGCCCTGCGCGGCGAGCAGCGCGGTGAGGTCGGCGATCTGCTGGGACTGAAGGGCCAGCAGCTGGTTGCCCGCCTGCGCCGCCTGGAGCGCGCCGGTGGCACCCTGGCTCTGGCCGATCAGCGCCTCGATCTCGGCGCGCGTGCCGGTCAGGTTGCCGACCACGGTCGCCTGGGTCATCAGCGCGTCCTGGAAGCCGGCCACCGAGGTCTGCCAGCGGTCGCGGGCGTTGGCGAACATCTGCTGGCTGGAGCCGAGCGAGGCGGCGCTGCCGTAGCCTTGCGTGAAGGCGCGCTCGATGTCGGTGACCTCGTAGGCGAGGCGCTGGGCGCGGGCGATCAGCTGCTGCGTCCGCGCAAAGGACTGCTGCAGCCGCATGAGCGAGGAGTAGGGCAGGCTCGCGAGGTTGCGGGCCTGGTTGATCAGCATCTGCGCCTCGTTCTGGAGCGAGGCGATCTGGTTGTTGATCTGGTCGAGCGCGCGGGCGGCGGAGAGGATGTTCTGCGCGTAGTTCCACGGATCGAAGACGGTCCACTGCGCCTGGGCGGGCGGGATCGCGACCGGGACAGGAAGGCCGATGAGGGCGGCGCCGAGCAGCGCGGCGCGGAGCGGGCGGCGGATCATGGGGCGGTATCCTCCGGAGGGTCGGGCAGGAGCTCGGCGGCCCAGTCGAGGCCGCGGCGCAGCAGCCAGGCGCGCGCGAAGCCGGCGCGGCCGTGGGTGGCGAGCGTCTCGGCGATGGCGGCCTGGTCGGTCTTGGAGGAGGCGGCGCAGAAGGCCAGCGCGACCTCCGACAACCCCAGCTCGAAGAGCCGGTTGCCGCGGCGGGACTGGCAGTAGTAGTCGCGCTTGGGCGTCGCCCGGGCGAGGATTTCTACTTGGCGGTCATTCAGCCCGAAGCGCGCGTACATGGCGGCGATCTGCGGATCCAGCGCCCGCTCGTTCGGCAGGAAGATTCTGGTCGGGCAGCTCTCGATGATGGCCGGCGCGATGGCGGACCCGTCCACATCCGCCAGCGACTGCGTCGCGAAGACCACCGCCGCGTTCTTCTTGCGGAGCGTCTTGAGCCACTCGCGCAGTTGCGCGCCGAAGGTGGCGTCGTCCAGCGCCAGCCAGCCCTCGTCGACGATGATCAGCGTCGGCCGACCATCGAGGCGGCGGCCGATGGCGTGAAAGAGATAGGCCAGCACGGCGGGTGCGGCGGCGGTGCCGATCAGCCCCTCGGTCTCGAAGGCCTGTACCTCCGCCTCGCCGAGCCGCTCCGCCTCGGCGTCCAGCAGTCGGCCCCAGGGGCCGGCAAGGGTATAGGGCTCCAGCGCGCGCTTGAGGGCCTGGGATTGCAGCAGGACGGCGAGGCCGGTCAGCGTCCGCTCGTGGGGCGGTGCCGAGGCGAGGCTGGTGAGCGCGGACCAGAGATGATCCTTCACCGCGGGGTCGATCGCGACGCTCTCCCGGGCGAGCAGGCCCGCAATCCACTCCGCAGCCCAGGCGCGTTCCTCCGGCGCGTCAATGCGGGCCAAAGGCTGGAGCGCGACCGGCTCGGCCAATTCGCCCGCCAGCGCGCCGCCAAGGTTGTGCCAATCCCCGCCCATGGCGAGCGCGGCCGCGCGGATCGAGCCGCCGAAGTCGAAGGCGAAGACCTGCGCGCCGGCGTAGCGGCGGAACTGCAGCGCCATCAGCGCCAGCAGCACCGACTTGCCCGCCCCGGTCGGGCCGATGACCAGCGTATGCCCGACATCCCCCACATGCAGCGAGAAGCGGAACGGCGTCGCGCCCTCCGTCCGCGCATGGAAGAGCGGCGGCCCGCCGAGATGCGCGTTCCGCTCCGGCCCAGCCCAGACGGCCGAGATCGGCACGATGTGCGCGAGGTTCAGCGTCGAGATCGGCGGTTGCCGGACGTTGGCGTAGAGATGCCCCGGCAGGCTGCCGAGCCAGGCCTCGACGGCGTTCACCGCCTCGCGGATGACGGTGAAGTCGCGGGACTGGACGACTTTCTCGACCAGGCGGAGCTTGTCGTCCGCGGCGCGGGCGTCCTCGTCCCAGACCGTCACGGTTGCGGTCACATAGGCCCAGCCGGCGATGTCCTGGCCGAGCTCCTGCAGCGCCTCGTCCGCGTCGGCGGCCTTGTTTGCGGCGTCGCTGTCGAGCAGCACGCTCTGCTCGTTGGTCATCACCTCCTTGAGGATGGCGGCGATGGACTTGCGCTTGGCGAACCACTGCCGGCGGATGCGCGTGAGCAGCTTCTGCGCATCGGGCCGGTCGAGACAGATGGCGCGGGTGCACCAGCGGTATTCGAAGGCGAGCGCGTTCAGCTCGTCGAGGATCCCGGGGAAGGTCGCGCTCGGGAAGCCGATGATGGTGAGCACGCGCAGATGCGCGTCGCCGAGCCGCGGCGCGAGGCCGCCCACCAGCGGCTGGTCGGCCAGCAGCGCGTCGAGATGCATCGGCGTCTCGGGGACGCGGATGAGGTGGCGGCGGGTCGAGACCGTCGAGTGCAGGAAGGTCAGCGTCTCGGCATCGTCAAGCCAGCGCGCCTCCGGCACGAAGGCCTCGATCTGGTCGAGCACGCGGTCGGTGCGGTCGATGAAGTTTCTAAGCGCCTCGCGGCCGGTCGCGGCGTCGACGCCCTGCGTGCCCTCGTACAGCCACCCCTCGGCGCGGGCGGCGTCGTCGGCTGGCGGCAGCCAGGCGAAGGTGAGGACGTAGGCGCTCTCGAAATGCGCGCCAGCCTCTTCGAATTGGGCTCGGCGCTCGGCGTCGACCAGGGCCGAGACGGGGTCGGGAAAGGTGCTGGCGGGGTAGCCTCGGGCCGGGACCCGCTGCGCCTCCGCGAAGACCGCCCAGCCCGAGCCGAGGCGCCGCAGCGCGGCGTTGAGCCGCGCGGCGGTGGCGGCGAGCTCGGCCGGGGTGGCGCTGTCCAGGTCCGGGCCGCGGAAGCGTGCGCTGCGCTGGAAGGAGCCGTCCTTGTTCAGCACCACGCCCGGCGCCACCAGCGCCGCCCAGGGCAGGAAGTCTGCGAGCGTCTGGGACTTCCGGCGGTACTCGGCGAGGTTAAGCATGGCCGCCTCACGCGCGCAGCCAGGCCGGGTAGCGCAGGTGCCGGCGCACGACCTCGACGAACTGCGCGTCCCGCCGCGCAGCCCAGACGGCGGCGAGGTGGCCGACGAGCCAAATCAGCACGCCCGCGATCCAGAGCCGCAGCCCGAGTCCGATCGCCGCGGCGAGCGTGCCGTTGGCGATGGCGACCGCGCGCGGCGCGCCGGCGAGCAGGATCGGCTCGATCAACGCGCGGTGCACCGGTGCCGAGAAGCCCGGAACCGGATCGGCCGGCACGGCCATCAGATCAGCGCCCCGCCGCCGAACTGGAAGAAGGACAGGAAGAAGCTCGACGCCGCGAAGGCGATCGAGATCCCGAAGACGATCTGCACCAGCCGCCGGAAGCCGCCCGATGTGTCCCCGAAGGCGAGCGTCAGGCCGGTGACGATGATGATGATCACCGCGATGATCTTGGCGACCGGCCCCTCGATGGACTCCAGCACCTGCTGCAGCGGCTGCTCCCAGGGCATGTTGGAGCCGGCGGCATGGGCAGGCGCCGCGAGTACCAGGCAGAGCGCGAGGGCGGCCGCGCCGGCGAGGCGCGTGCGCAGCGTGGGCGTCATGGGGTGTCTCCTGCTGGGGTGAGGTCGTAGTCGCCGGTCGGGGTCAGGCCGCGGACCTGTGCGAGCTCGGCGAGCCGGCGGTCGGCGCCGCGGCCGGCGAGAACGGCGATGACGTCGATCGTCTCGGCGATCAGCGCGCGCGGGACGGTGACGACGGCTTCCCCGATCAGCTGCTCGAGCCGGCGCAGCGCGCCGAGGGCGGAGCCGGCATGGATGGTGCCGATGCCGCCGGGATGGCCGGTGCCCCAGGCCTTGAGGAGGTCAAGCGCCTCGGCGCCGCGCACCTCGCCGATGGGGATGCGGTCGGGGCGCAGGCGGAGCGCGCGTCGGACGAGTTCCGACAGCGAGACGACGCCGTCCTTGGTACGCAGCGCGACCAGGTTCGGTGCGCGGCACTGGAGCTCGCGCGTGTCCTCGATCAGCACGACGCGGCCGCCCTCGCGGGCCACCTCGGCGAGCAGCGCGTTGGTCAGCGTGGTCTTGCCGGTGGAGGTGCCGCCGGCGACGAGAATGTTGCGACGATCGGCGACTGCGCTGCGCAGCGTGGCGGCCTGGGCGGCCGTCATGATGCCGGCGGCGACGTAGTCCTCCAGCGTGAAGACCGCGACGGCAGGCTTGCGGATCGCGAAGGCCGGGGCCGCGACGACGGGCGGCAGCAGGCCCTCGAAGCGCTCACCCGTCTCGGGCAGCTCCGCCGAGACGCATGGGCGGTCCGCATGCACCTCGGCACCAACATGATGCGCGACGAGGCGGATGATGCGCTCACCGTCGGCGAAGGTGAGGCGCTGCTCGGTGTCAGCTAGGCCGCTTGCGAGACGGTCGATCCACAGCCGGCCGTCGGGGTTCAGCATCACCTCGACGACGGCCGGGTCCTCAAGCCATCCCGCGATGCCGGGGCCGAAGGCCGTACGCAGCATCCGCGCGCCACGCGCGGTCGTCTCGGCCTTGAGCGGATGCAGCGACATGCGGTCCCCGGGTTTGTGCCGCGGCAGAGGCGCCGCAGCGGGCGGGGACGATTAGAGAGCGGCAGATCGGGGCGCGTTCAACAAGCGAGACGGAGGCGTAGTGGCCTGGGGTGCAGAGAGAAGCGGGCGCGTCGATCCGTCCTCAGCTGGCTTCGTCGCCTTCGCTCGCAGTCGCGTCCTGCTCCCCGCCGATCATGTCGATGGATACCTCGCGCAGTAGCGTCGGACCCTTCGACAGACGGCGGCCGAGTGCTTCGAGGAACCGCTCATACCGCTCGCGCCCCTTGGCCTGCGCCGCGGCGTAGTGCGCTTCGGACGGCGCCGGCACCGCGACCAGCCAGTGCCGAATGAAGAGCGCTAGTGTCTCCAGGCTGACGCCGGCGTCACGGTTCAGGCGCTCGAGCTGTCGGCCGATTCGGTCGAGGCGCTTCGTGAGCACAGCCTCCATCCTGTCGGACGCGTCGGGTGAGAGGAACGACGCGATGGATGCTTCGGCGACCACGGAGAGTGACCGGCGCCGCTCCTTCGCGTAGGCTTCAAGCTCCTTCGCGAGCTTTGGATCGAGATAGACGGAAAGGCGGACCTTCTTCACGGCGATGCCTCAAAGGGCCATGCCATCGTCAGGATCAAGCGCCGCCTGGCGCGCCAGGCGTCCGGACCGGATGCGGTGCGCGCGAGCCCGAGTTGCGTCGTCCTCCTGCTCCTCGTCGAGCAGCGGCAGCTCCTTTTCCGCGGACGGCGAGCCCAGCTCGGGCGCGATCTGCTCGTGCTCCGGCAGCGCAGGTTCGCGCCTCACCCCTCCGTCCTGGTCGTCGCTCGCTGCCGATGTCGCCGAGGGTTCTGGTGGTGTCTGTGACGGTGGAGTCAGACTACTCCAGTCGTCGCCGTGGACGGCGATGGGCTCGCTGGGCCGCAACTCCGTCGGCGCCACCACGCGCGCGCGAAGCTGCCGGTCCTCGTAGTAGCGTGCCTTCCGCGCCCGGATCGGCGGGCAGCCCGACACCAGGACAATCTCATCGGTTGGTGGCAGCTGCATCACCTCGCCAGGCGTCAGCAGCGGCCGCGCCGTCTCCTGGCGGCTGACCATTAGATGACAGAGCCACGGGGACAGGCGATGCCCAGCGTAGTTCCGGCTGTCGCGGATCTCAGTCGCCGTGCCGAGCGCATCGGAGACGCGCTTGGCCGTACGCTCGTCATTCGTCGCGAAGGCAACGCGGACGTGGCAGTTGTCCAGGATCGCGTTGTTCGGGCCATAGGCACGCTCGATCTGGTTCAACGACTGCGCGATGAGGAAGGACCGGATGCCGTAGCCCGCCATGAAGGCGAGCTGGCTCTCGAAGAAGTCGAGCCGCCCGAGCGCGGGGAACTCATCGAGCATCAGCAGCAGCCGATGGCGCCGCCGCTCGTTCTCCAGCGCTTCGGTCAGGCGGCGGCCGATCTGGTTCAGCACGAGCCGCACCAGCGGCTTGGTTCGCACGATGTCAGAGGGTGGGACGACGAGGTAGAGCGTGACCGGCTCGCGCGCCTCGACCAGGTCGGCGATCCGCCAGTCACAACGGCGGGTGACCTGCGCGACGACGGGATCGCGATAGAGACCGAGGAAGCTCATCGCGGTCGAAAGCACACCGGACCGTTCGTTGTCCGACTTGTTGAGCAGCTCGCGCGCGGCCGAGGCGACGACGGGGTGCGGCCGATCGCCGAGATGCGGCGTGGTCATCATCGCGGCAAGAGTCCGCTCGATCGGACGCCGGGGATCGGAGAGGAAGCCCGCCACGCCGGCCAGCGTCTTGTCCTGCTCGGCGTAGAGGACGTGCAGGATGGCGCCGACCAGCAGCGAGTGGCTGGTCTTCTCCCAATGGTTTCGCCTCTCCAACGCGCCCTCCGGATCGACCAGGATGTCGGCGATGTTCTGCACGTCGCGGACCTCGCTGTCACCGCGGCGGACCTCGAGTAGCGGGTTGTAGGCAGCGCTCGCCGGATTGGTAGGGTCGAACAAGAGCACCCGGCCGAAGCGCGCCCGCCAGCCGGCGGTGAGGTGCCAGTTCTCGCCCTTGATGTCGTGGACGATGGCCGAGCCGGGCCAGGTCAGCAGCGTCGGCACGACGAGGCCCACGCCCTTGCCGGAGCGGGTGGGCGCGAAGCACAGCACATGCTCCGGCCCGTCGTGCCTGAGGTAGCGCTGCGCGAACCAGCCGAGCACGACACCATCGGGGGCGAGCAGCCCGGCGTCGCGCACTTCGCGCTCCGTCGCCCAGCGGGCCGAGCCGTAGGTGGTGACATCCCGCGCTTCGCGGGCGCGCCAGACGGACATGCCGATGGCGATGCCGATCGCCGCGAAGCCCCCGGCCGCGGCGATGATGGCGCCCTCGTAGAAGACCCGTGGCGCGTAGGCGTCGTACCAGTACCACCACAGGAAGAAGGCCGGCGGCGGGTAGACCGGCACGCCGGCCCAGACGTCCATCGGCTGCCCGAGCTGCGGTTGGTAGCCGAGGCGCCAGGCGACCCACTGCGTCGCGCCCCAAACCGCGGCCAGCACGATCAAGAAGACGACCAGGACCTGGCCCCAAAGAATCTTGGTGGCTGTCATGGGCACATGGGGAGCAAAGTGAGCATGTCGCGGGACGTGCGCGATTTCGGTTCGCGATCTCAAGGCGGGCGCGGCGCGCGGTGCAGAACCGGCGGCGATGTCGCGCAAAACGGCGGAGCGTGCGTGTTGCACGCGGCCCCACTTTGGTGCCGGCTACAGGTGGGAGCGATGGGTGCCCCTTCGCCCGCGACTGACCTGCCGCGAGCGCGCTGCAACGATCGCCGGATGCAGGCTCGTCACGAAGCCAGAGGCCTCCGCCATCATTCGAAAGCAGTCAGAGACTGGTCGGCGATGCGGGCTCCCGCCTACGGCGTCGGGCGATAGCCGCGCAGGCGCGCGTAGGCTTCGCGCTGCGACGCATCCAACGCGTCGCGCATGTCGATATGCGTCGCGAGGTGCACCTCTCTCAACCGTCCGCTTAATGCCCCCAGCGCCGTCGTGATGGCCGCCAGGCGCCCGGCGTCGGCAGCAGCGCCCGCGAATAGCTCGTCCAACTCATCCTCCAGCACAACGATGCGTGCGCCGAGCACGCGGGCTTCGGCCAGCATCCGGGCGCGCAGCATCTCGGCGGTCGCACGCTGCGCGGCGGTAAGCCCAAGCGCCTGCGCAAGCTCCAGGACGTGCATGGGACCCGGGTAGCCGTTGAGTTCCGCGGCGAGAGCAAGCGCCATGCCTCGCCCCGCGCGCAGATCGGCCTCGCGCTCCGCCGAGAGCGCCTTGATGCGCCGCTCCTGCAGTCCCGCATAGGGTCCCACGGGCGGCGCGCCATGGCCCGGCCCGTGGTGAACGGGTGGCGGAGCATGCTGCGCGGACGCGGGCGCGCCGCACAGCGCCAGGACAATCATGGCCAAGGCGAGACGCATCGGAACCTCCAGCGCAGGTTCCAGTAGCGTGCCGGGCATATGCCCGCGTATGATCTTGATCATATGTCGCCGGACCTGCTTGCCGCCTTGCCGAAGGGCCAGGACCGCCTGCTCACGGCGGGGGAGGCCCTGTTCCGTGCCGGCGATCGCCCGATCGGCCTCGCACTCGTCCGGCATGGCGCCGTCGAACTCCGCCGTGTCTCGGCCGAAGGTCGGCTGTTGATCCTGCACAGGGCCGGACCTGGCGAAAGCTTCGCCGAGGCCTCCCTGTTCGAGCCGCGCCACCATTGCGACGCCATCGCCATCGCGCCGAGCCTCGTCACGGTGCACGCCGCGACCGCGATGCGTCGTGCCGCGGCGGCGGACCCGTCGATCGGCTGGCGGCTCGCCGCGCATCTGGCGGCGCGGCTTGTCGCGGAACGGGCGCGCGCGGAACGCCTTGTGCAGCCGCGCGCCGCCGACCGCCTGCTGGACGCGCTGCATGCGCTGCCTGTGCACAACGACGGAATGCGCCATCTGGGAGGGTCCTGGAAGGCGCTCGCGGCTGAACTTGGCCTGACGCACGAGGCGACCTATCGCGCGCTCGCGCGGCTGGAGCGCGAGGGGCTGGTGCGGCGGGAGGGGCGCGGGGCCGTGCGACTCTTGGCCCGCGCGGGGTGCTGACCGGCGTCGGCGCATTGCGGCTCGCGAAAACGATGGTCGGCCGATCGCGATTGCCCGTTGGCCTGCGCAGACGATCGGCGGCGCATCGTCACCCGCGGGCCGGATCGGGCGGGCGCCGCACCGCGAAGAACGTCAGACAGGTCCGCCTTCCCCGCCATGGGTCGGGTCGTCACAATGCCCGTGCTCGAAATCGGCCAGCGTCTCGATGATCCGGCATTCTCCGATCACCCCACCGGCGCAGGTCGCGGCCATCCGATCCAGCTCGGCGCGAAGCGCTTCGAGCCGGCGCAGGCGGGCATCGATCTCGCGCATCTGTGCCGTCGCCAATCGGTGCGCCGCGCTGCAATCGGCCTCGGGGTGATCGGCGAGGTCGAGCAGGGCGCGGATCGCCATGCTGTCGAAGCCGAGCTCGCGCGCGTGTCGGATGAAGCCGAGGCGGCGCAGATGCGACTCGGAATAGGCGCGGTGGCCGCCCTCCGTGCGGGCGGGCGACGGCAGCCAGCCCTCCTGCTCGTACCATCGGATGGTGGTGGCCTTGACGCCGGTCGCGCGCGCCAGGTCGCCGATCGAGTAGGCAGCGCTCATCGGCCCTTCCTCTGTTGCCTTTCAAGAAAACGGGCGAAGGCGGCCAGCGCCTTCTCGCTGGCATGGTGCTCGAGGCCCTCGGCGTCGGCCTCGGCGGTCTCCCCATCCAGGCCCACGGCGATGAGAAAGCGCACGACAAGCTCGTGCCGCGCCTTTGCCCGTGTGGCCAGGTTCGCTCCGGCCTCTGTGAGGAACAGGCCGCGATAGGGCCTGGTCTCCACCAGACCGTCGCGCTGGAGGCGGGCGATCGTATTCGCGACGGTCGCCTGGGAGACGCCCATGCGCCGGGCGAGATCGACCGCCCGCGCCTCGCCCTCGGCGCGGAGCAGGTCGGCGATCAGCTCGACATAGTCCTCGGCGACGGCGGTCCGGTCCGCCTCGCGCTGGCGCGCGAAACGGGCGGCGTGATCATCCTCGGACGGCAGTCGCTCCAGGGCGGGCGTGCGTCGCATGCGGCGTTCGGGTCTCCGGGCTCGGCGCTCTTGATAGCCGCACAATCACTCTATAGCCTATGCTAAGTTTTGGAGGCGTGCCATGAACCCACCCCCGGATACCGCCGCCGCGCCCGCGACGGGCACGCCGAGCCTGCCGGAGGTCCATCGCAGCGTCGCCGTGCCGAACGCGGGCGGCTTCCTGCGCAAGATGTTCGCCTTCATGGGGCCGGGATACCTGGTTGCGGTCGGCTACATGGACCCGGGCAACTGGGCCACGTCGCTCGCCGGCGGATCGGCTTTCGGCTACACGCTGCTCGCCGTCGCGCTGACCTCCTCGCTCATGGCGATCCTGCTGCAGGCGCTCTGCGCGCGGATCGGCGTCGCGACGGGGCGTGACCTCGCGCAGCTCTGCCGGGACCGCTTCCCGAAGCCCGTCGCCTATCCGCTGTGGTTCTTCGCCGAGGTCGCGATCTGCGCGACCGACCTGGCCGAGCTGATCGGAACGGCGATCGCGCTCGAACTCTTGTTCGGCATTCCGCTTCTCTACGGCGTGATCCTGACCGCGCTCGACGCGTTCCTCATCCTCTGGCTGCAGAACAAGGGCGTGCGCTGGCTCGAAGCGCTCATCTTCGGCTTCATCGTGCTGATCTTCGGCTGCTTCGCGGTGCAGATCGCGCTGTCCGACCCCGAATGGGGCGCGGTGCTGCGGGGCTACGTGCCCGCCGTCTCGATCGTGACGAACGAGACGCAGCTCTACATCGCCATGGGCATCCTCGGGGCCACGGTGATGCCGCACAACCTCTACCTCCACACCGCCGTGGTCCAGTCGCGCGCCTGGACGCTCGACGAGCCGGGCAAGCGGGAAGCCATCAAGTTCGCGACCATCGACAGCACCATCGCGCTGACTCTGGCGCTGTTCATCAACTCGGCCATCCTCATCACCGCGGCGGCGACCTTCCACACCGCCGGCAACACCGAGGTCGCCGAGATCGGCGAGGCGTATCAGCTGATGGCGCCGCTGCTCGGCAGCGTCCTCGCCGCCAAGCTTTTCGCGATCGCGCTGCTGCTGTGCGGCCTCAACGCCACGGTCACCGCGACGCTGGCCGGCCAGGTGGTGATGGAGGGCTTCCTGCGCTTCCGCCTGCCGCCGGTCCTGCGCCGCCTCGTGACGCGGCTGATCGCCATCATACCGGCGATCGTCGTGACCTGGCTCTACGGCGCGTCCGGCACGGCGCAGCTGTTGATCCTGTCGCAGGTGATCCTGTCGGTGCAGCTGCCCTTCGCGGTGATCCCGCTGATGATGTTCGCATCCGACAGGAAACGCTTCGGCACCTTGGCCGCGCCCGCCTGGCAGCTGGCACTCGGCTGGCTGATCGCGGCGGTGATCGTCGGCCTCAACCTCAAGCTTCTCTTCGACGCGGCGTTCGGAGACTGACGTGCGGATCTTTTGCGGGAGATTGCAGATGACGCACCGCAGACGCCTTGTGGCCGGACTTCTTGCCGTTGCTTCGCTGATGGCCGCACGACGGGCGTCCGCGGCAGGCGATCTGTCGCGCCAGGAGCCCATCGTGGTGACGGTCGAGCTCGGCCGCCCCGACGGGCGTCATGCCTTCGAACCCAACCGGCTGCGCTTCGAGACCGGCCGGCTCTACCGGCTGGTCCTGCGCAACGTCAGCCGCGATCCGCACTACTTCACATCGGACGAATTCGCCGCGCGCGTCTTCACGCGCAAGGTCCAGGTCACGCAGCGCCAGCCCGATGGCCGGGAGGTCACGCTCGCGGAATTCAAGGGCAGCATCCGGGAAATCGAGGTCTATCCCGGCCATGCCGCGGAATGGTGGTTCGTGCCGGTCGCGACGGGACGCATCACGGACCTGCGCTGCGGCATCGTCGCCGCCGATCGTCGCACCCATGCCGAGCACGGCATGGTGGGCGAGATCGTCATCGAGTAGAAGGGCATTCCAGCGGAGGATCGGAGCGCGCCCATGACCACCCGCCGTAGCCTGCTCGCCACGATCTGCGTTGCGGTCCAGCCGATTGCGGCTTTGGCGCAGGCGGGGCCGCGCGTCAGCGTCTGGCGCGACCCGAACTGCGGCTGCTGCTCGGGCTGGGTCGCGCATCTGCGCGCCGAAGGGTTTGCGGTGCAGGATCAGGTGGTGCCCTCGGTCGCGCCGGTCCGGCGGCGGCTCGGCACACCCTCCGACCTGCTGTCCTGCCATGCGGGCGAGGTCGAGGGCTTCGTGCTCGAAGGGCATGTTCCCGCCGCCGCAATCCGGCGCCTTCTGGCGGAACGTCCTGCCGGCATCCGCGGCCTTGCCGTGCCGGAGATGCCGGTCGGCTCGCCCGGCATGGAAGTGCCCGGCGCACCGGTCGACGCCTACGACGTCATCGCCTTCGGCCCGGGTCCGCACCGGCCCTTCATGCGGTTCCGCGGACCGCATCCCGTCTGAGGCCAGCGCCGCCGCGCGCGATCCGCGCGGGGCCGGAGCCGGGTCTCACGCCATCGCGCCGGGCGTGAACAGGATGCCATGCGGCGACCGCCCGACCCGCGTCGTCTGGACCGCGCCACTGCGCGGGTCGAGCTTCGCGATACGGCCGGTCCAGCGCAGCGTCGCCCAGATCGATCCGTCCGCATCGAAGGTGAGGCAATCGGGCCCGCCGCCGATCTCGTGGACGCGCCTGACATCGAGGGTCACGGGATCAAGGGCGGTGATCCGGCTGTCGACGCGCGATGTGACATAGATCAGGCCATCCTGGGGGGATTCGAACACCGCATGGGCGCCGCGGCCGACAGGGATGCGCCGGTCGGCCTGTCGCGTCGCCGCGTCGATGACGGTGACGAAGTCCCCGCCCATCACGCCGACCAGGATGCGGCCGCGATGCCAGAGGATGCCGGCGGGCTCGCGCCCGACATCCGCGCGCCAGACCTCGGTCCGGGTTTCGAGGTCGATGGCGATCGCCGCATCGTCGCCCTGCAGCGTGACGAAGGCATGACGGGAATCCGGGGAGAAGGAGACATGGCTCGGCTTGCGGCCCGCGAGCAGCCGGCCCTCGAAACCGAGCGCCGTGCCATCCCACCGGTAGACGTCCACCTGGTTCCGCCGCAGGCTGGTAACGACCAGCCGCCGCCCGTCAGGCGTGAAGCCGAGATTGTAGGGGTTGCTGATCGCCTCCCGCCGCCGCACCTCGCCGCTGCGCGGGTCGATGAGGAACATTTCGTTTCCCCCCGAATCGCCGACCAGGATGAGGTCTCGCGCCGGCGTCAGGACGAGGTGGTGCGGCTCGCGCAGGACCGGGACTCGGCGCTGCTCGCCGGTGCCCGCAGGGTCCAGCACCTGCACGTTCGCGTCCAGCGAGTTCAGCACGAACAGCGATCCGGCCTGCCGCGGAAGCGGCAACGACGCTGGCGTCTGGCCGCCTGCTGCGCGCGATGCCGCAACCAGCGGCGCTGCGAGCGCAGCGCCGATGACGACACGGCGACGCAGTGCGGAGTCAATTGAAGCGAAGCGTGGCATGGCACATGCCCTATGCCCTGGAGGTGGGGGGAGATCAGGGGGGACATTTCTTGTCCCAAACAACGCGGCGAACGCGCAAGGGGGAAAACCCGCGCGGTCCGATGCGCCCGCCGGTCCGCTGATCGTGTGCCCCGATGATCGGAATGCCTCTTGAACCTCCAGTGGCTGGAAGTTTCATAAGTCCGGTTGGCAACGGTTTGGACGGGCATCATGGGCGCAGCGCCGAAGCTGACCTGGCGGGTGGAGGGCATGGATTGCGCCTCCTGCGTCGCCAAGGTGACCAGGGCGGTCGAGCGCCTTCCGGGCGTCTCGGGCGTCGAGGTCAACCTCATGGCCGAGCGGCTGACCCTGCAACTCGGCGTCGACGGCAGGGCGGACGCGGTCGAGGCTCAGGTTGCGGCGCTCGGCTACGCGACGACGCGGCTCGACGGCGGCGGGGCGCCAGCGCCGTCCGGCGAGCCGCAAGGCGCGTCCGGGCACGTGCATGCGCATGATCATCATCATGAGCATGACCACCAGCACGGCCACGACCGCAACGGCGCCGCCGCGGCCGCGGCCGAGGCGGCCGCACCCGCCGGGCATGCCCACAGCCATGCCGACCACGACGACCCGGCCGATGCCGAGAAGGCCTGGTGGGCCACCGGCAAGGCGCGGCTGGTCTGGATCCTGTGCGGCCTGGTGCTCGGTGCCTACGCCCTCTCACTCGCCCTGCCGGAGCGGCTGACCTACCCGCTCTTCCTCGCCGCGACGCTCGTTGCTCTCGTGCCTTTCGGGCGCCGCGCGATCGCGCTGGCCCGAGCCGGCAGCCCGTTCAGCATCGAGACGCTGATGTGCACCGCCGCGATCGGCGCCGCAATCATCGGCGCGGCCGAGGAGGCGGCCGTGGTCGTGCTGCTGTTCGCGGTGGGCGAGCTGCTGGAGAACGTCGCCGCCGGCCGCGCCCGGGCCGGCATCCGCGCACTTGCCGGCCTGATGCCGCGCAGCGCGCTTCGGCTGCGTGCCGACGGCACGACGGAACAGGTCGGGGCCGACCGGCTTGCCGTCGGTGATCTTGTTCTGGTGCGCCCCGGCGACCGCGTGCCCTGTGACGGGGTGATCGAGGAAGGCACCTCCGCCCTCGACGAAAGTCCGGTGACGGGCGAAAGCGTGCCGGTCGCGCGCGGCCCCGGTGAGGACGTGCTGGCCGGCAGCATCAACGCGGAGGGCGCGATCCGCGTGCGCGTCACGCGCGCCGCGGCCGACAACACCATCGCCCGCATCATCCGCATGGTCGAGGACGCGACCGCCTCGCGCGCGCCGACCCAGCGCTTCATCGAGCGCTTCTCGGCCTGGTGGACGCCGGGCGCGATGATCGTCGCACTGCTGGTGATCTGCATCCCGCCCTTCGCGCTGGGCTGGGACTGGTGGACGAGCCTCTATCGCGGCCTCGCGGTGCTGCTGATCGCCTGCCCGTGCGCGCTGGTGATCTCGGTACCGGCGGCGATGGCCTCCGGATTGTCGGCGGGCGCTCGGCGTGGGCTGCTGATCAAGGGCGGCGCGGCGCTGGAGGCCATCGGCAGCGCGCGGACCGTCGCCTTCGACAAGACGGGCACGCTGACCGAAGGGCGCCCGCGCGTGACCGACGTGCTTCCGGCCGAGGGACGTGGTGCGGAGGAGGTGCTGGCGCTCGCCGCCGCGGTCGAACAGGGGTCCGCCCATCCGCTGGCCAAGGCCATCCTGGCGGAAGCGGCCGCGCGCGCCGTCACCGTGCCGGCGGCCGAGGCGCAATCCGCCGTCCCCGGGCGCGCTGTCGTCGGCACCGTCGCGGGGCTGCGGGTCAGCGTCGGCAGCCCGCGCCACGCGCGCGAATCCGGCGCTGATGGCGGTGCACTCGTGCCGTCTCTCGAACGTCTCGAAGGCGAGGGCAAGACGGTCTCGGTGGTGCTGGCGGGTGGCGTGGTCGTCGGGCTCATCGCGCTGCGCGACGAGCCGCGCGCGGATGCCGCCGCGGGCGTGGCCGCGATCAGCGCGCTCGGCGTCCGGCCAGTGATGCTAACCGGCGACAATCGCCGCACCGGCGAGGCGATCGCCATCTCCCTCGGCCTCGACGCCAAGGCCGAGCTGTTGCCCGACGACAAGCTGCGCGAGATCGGCCGGCTGCGGGAACGCGGCGCCGTCGTCATGGTCGGCGACGGCATCAATGACGCGCCGGCGCTCGCCGCGGCCTCGGTTGGCGTCGCGATGGGGGGCGGCACCGACGTGGCGCTGGAGACCGCGGATGCCGCCGTCCTCAAGGACCGCGTGACGGGCGTGGCCGAGCTCGTCTCGCTCTCCCGCGCGACCATGGCCAATGTGAAGCAGAACGTCGCTGTCGCGGTCGGGCTCAAGGGCGTGTTCCTGGTGACGACGATGCTCGGCATCACCGGCCTGTGGCCGGCGATCCTGGCGGATACCGGCGCGACGGTGCTGGTGACGCTGAACGCGCTTCGGCTGCTGCGGTGGTCGCCGGCGGTGCCGAGGCCACCCGCCTGATGCCTGGAACCTGTGACGGCTCGCGACCCGGGCCGCCGGGCGATGGCGTGCCCCGCGGCGCGGGCAGGCGGACGCGGGCCGGCGCCGCCATGCGTCGGCGCTGGCTCATGCCTGCGCTGGTCCTTTCCTGGCGGCTCCTCGCATCGAACCCGTCGACGGCGCAGGACATCCAGGCCGGCGGCCTCCTCCTCACCGGTGCCTGGGCGAAGGCGGAAGCAGCCGACCAGCGCCTGTCCTTTGCGTTCCTGACGATCCGCAATCGCGGGCCCGAGGCCGATCGGCTGCTCGGCGCCTCTTCCGCAAGTGCCGCGGTGGAGTTGCGCGAACCGGATGCGTCGGCACGCGGCGGCGCCCGTGCCGTCACCGAGGGTTTCGCCATCCCGGCCGGCGGGCTGCTGGCACTGGAACCCGGCGGGCTCCATCTTCTCCTGCGTGATTCGCAGGTCCCGCTCGGACTCGGCGACGAGATCCGCGTGACGCTGCGCTTCGAGCGGGCGGGGATGGTGGTCGTCCCGTTCCGCGCGCATTGGCACTGACGATGGTCCGCAGGGAAGAGGCGCCCTGCGCTCGCGCGCCGGCATCACAGGCCGCGCCGGCGTGGCCGCCAGCGGTCGCTCGGGCGCCTATCCCGGGCTTCAAGCGACGTGCCGCCACGGGCGCCGCGGCGGTCGGGCTCGGTGCCCTCAGTGCCACGGCGCTGGCGCCGCTGCACGTCGCACCGGCGGTCCTCGTCGCCTTCGGCGTCCTGTGGCTGCTGCTGGAACGAACAGCTTCGCTGCGCGGCGCCTTCCTGCTCGGCTGGCTGTTCGGCCTCGGTTCGTTCCTGCTCGGCCTGTCCTGGATCACCGAGGCCTTCAGCGTGGACGCAGCGCGCTTCGGTGCGCTTGCGATGCCCGCACTGCTCGCGCTCAGCGCCGGCCTTGCGCTGTTCCCGGCGATCTCCCTGGCCGCCGCGCGTCTCATCGCCGGGCCGGCCGGCGGATTGCCGCTCGCTCTGGCCCTGGCAGCGGCCTGGGTGGCCGGCGAGTGGCTGCGCGGCACCATCCTGACCGGCTTTCCCTGGAACATCGCCGGCTATGCCTGGGGCGTCAGCGATTCGGGTCTGCAGGTGGCGGCGCTGATCGGCGTCCATGGCCTCGGCCTGCTGGCCGTGCTCGCGGCGGTGCTGGCCGCCGTCGCCCTGCGGCAGCGCCGCGTCGGGCCCGCCGCCGCGAGCGCGCTGATCCTCGCGCTGCCCTGGCTCTGGGGCGCAGCGCGGCTGGCGGATACCGCACCGGCGCAGGTGCCGGGCGCAAGGCTGCGCCTGGTGCAGCCGAACATCGCCCAGGACCTGAAATGGGCGGAGGGCGAGCGCGACCGCATCCTCGCCCGGCTGCTCGCGCTCAGCGCGACACCGCCGGCCGACGGCCCGGCGCCGACGCATATCGTGTGGCCCGAGAGCGCGGTGCCCTTCCTCCTCGCGGAAGCGCCGGCGATCCGCACGGCGATCGCGCGCGTCATCCCGCCCGGCGGCGTGCTGCTGACCGGCGCGGTCCGCCGCACGCGGACGGCCGATGGCACGCCGGCGCTGCTCAACAGCCTGCTCGCGCTCGACGATGCGGGCGGGATCGTCGCCGCCTACGACAAGGTGCGCCTGGTGCCGTTCGGCGAGTACCAGCCGCTGAGGGCGCTGTTCGCGAGCCTGCCGAAACTCACCGTCGGCACCGTCGACTTCATTCCGGGTCCGCCGCGCCAGCCGGTCCGGGTCGCGGGGGTGCCGTCCTTCTGGCCGCTGATCTGCTACGAGGCGGTCTTCCCGGGCCCGCTGCCCGTGGACGCGCCGGCGCCGGGCTGGATCCTGAACGTGACGAACGACGCCTGGTTCGGCACCTCCTGGGGTCCGTACCAGCATGCGCTGGCTGCCCGCCTGCGCGCCATCGAGCTCGGCCTGTCGCTGGTGCGCGTGGCGAACAGCGGCATCACGCTGGTGACGGACGCGATGGGACGCGAAGATGCGCGACTGCCGCTCGCGACCGAGGGGGTGCTCGATGTGTCGCTGCCGGCGGCGGCGGCCGGCAGCACAGTCTACGCCCGGCACGGCGACCTGCCTTTCGGCCTGGGCGTTGCGGCGCTGGCGGGGCTCGCGGTCGTCGGGCGGCGTCGCGGGTGACGCTCGACTTCACCCTGTTCGGGCTGTTCCTCGCCTTCGGCGGCGGGCTCGTGTCCTTCCTTTCGCCCTGTGTGCTGCCGCTGGTGCCGGGCTACGTCGCCTGGGTCGCGGGAACCGACCTTGCCACGGCACGCGCCGAGCGCTGGCGGGCGCTGCGCCTCGCGGCCTTTTTCGTGCTCGGCTTCGGGCTGGTCTTCGTGCTGCTCGGCCTGGGCGCCACCGCGCTGGGCGGCCTGCTGCGGCGCTGGTCGTATGAGCTGACCATCGCCGGCGGCCTGCTGATCGCGGCGATGGGTCTCGTGCAGATGGGCCTGCTGCGCCTGGCACCCCTGATGCGCGACCTGCGCTTCAGGCCCCCGGGGGAAGGCGGCGGTCCGGCCTCCGCAACGTTGATCGGCATCGCCTTCGGATTCGGCTGGACCCCGTGCATCGGACCGGTGCTGGCCGGCGTGCTGGCGGCCGCCGCGGTCACGCCTGGCGCGGGGGCGGGACTGCTCGCGGCCTATGCGCTCGGCCTCGGCGTGCCCTTCCTGCTGGCGGCCTTCTACCTGCCGGCCGCCATGGCCCGGGCGCGGCACCTGGGACGGCTCGGACGCATCCTCCAGGTCGTAAGCGGTGTGGTCATGCTCGCCGCCGGCCTCGCCATCGCAACCGGCGAGATGACGCGTCTCGCCATCTGGATCCTGGAGGCCTTCCCATGGCTGGCACGGCTCGGATGACCGCGGTCGCCGACGGCCCGGCGCGACGCTTCGGCCTCGTCGCGGCGCCGATCGCCGCGGTCATCGACCAAGCCAGCAAGGCGTGGGCCCTCGATGCGCTCTGGCCGCCCTACAGCGAGGGCGTGGTGCTGCTGCCGGTGCTGAACCTCCGGCTCGGCTTCAACACGGGCGTGACCTTCGGGATGTTCGCCGACAGCGCGGCCGGCGCGGTGTGGCTGCTGGTCGGCATCAAGGTCGCGATCGTCGCCTGGCTGCTGCACTGGCTCTGGCGCGCCACGTCGCGGATCGAAGCCTTGGGGATCGGCCTGATCATCGGCGGCGCGTTCGGCAACATCCTGGATCGGCTCCGCATTGGCGCGGTCACCGACTTCGTCGATGTTCACTACAAGGGCTGGCACTGGCCGACCTTCAATCTCGCTGATGTCGCCATCGTCGGCGGCGTCACGCTGCTGGTGCTCTTCAGCTTCCGCGCAACGGACCGGCAGCCGACACCCTCGTGATGACCATCTCAACGCAGGAGGAACCAACGATGCCCCATGCCATTCAACGCCGTACGGCCATTGCCGCCGGACTGTCCCTTCCAGGCGCGGCCGCGCTGGCGCAAGCGCCCGGAGCCCAGCCCTTCGAGCCGACCGCGCCCGGCCCGGACACGCCGCGGCCGCTGCCCGGCGAGCGCATCATCGGCCGCGCCGACGCACCGGTGGCAGTCATCGAGTACCACTCCCTCACCTGCGGAAACTGCGCGCGCTTCCACACCGAGATCTTTCCGCGCATCCGTTCGGCCTTCATCGAGCCGGGCCTGGTCCGCTTCGTGATGCGGGACTTCCCGCTCGACCGCGTGGCACTTGAGGCCGCCGCCATGGTCCATTGCGGTGGGCCCGAGCGCTACGAGGCGCTGATCTCCACGCTCTATGCAAATAAGGAGAGCTGGGCGCACAGCCCGGATGCGCGCGCCTGGCTGCGCCGTGCCGGCACCGTGGCGGGCATCCCGGCCGCCCGTATCGATGCCTGCATGACCGACCGCGGCTTCACCGACCCGATCCTGCTGATGCGGCTTCAGGGAGAGCGCGAGTTCCGCGTCGACGCCACGCCGTCCTTCGTCATCAACGGGCAAGTGCACCGCGGCGTGCAGAGCTTCGAGCGCTTCTCCGCCCTGGTGCGGCCGCTGCTGCCGGCCGGCGCCGTCCCTCGTGGCTGAGCGCCGGTGCTTGCCTCCCGCCGCTCGTCGGGGCAGAGGATCGCGCATGATCCGACACCGCATGATCCTCGGCGCCCTTGCGGGCGTGCTCGCCGCTCCGTCGGCCGTCGTCGCCGCGCCATGCCCGGCGGCGTTGCCGGTTGCGGGGGAGTTCTCCTCGGGCTTCGGGATGCGCCATGGGCGACCGCATCCGGGCGTCGACATCCGCGCGCCGATCGGCACCCCGGTCGAGGCGGCAGGCAGAGGTGCTGTCGTCTTCGCAGGTCGCTATTTCGACTATGGGTTGATGGTTGAGATCGAGCACGCCGACGGATCGCGCGCGCGCTATGCCCATCTCGCCCGCTTCGCGCCGGGAGTCGTGTCGGGCGCCGCGGTACGCGCCGGCCAGCGCCTCGGCGATGTGGGCCGCACGGGACGCACGACGGGCGCCAACCTCCATGTCGAGCTGCGCCGGGACGGGCGCGCTGTCGATCCCTGGCCCTGGCTCACCGCCATCGCCTGCGTACCCATGATGGAAGTGGCGGAGGCGCCGCCGCGCCGATGAGGTCGTTGGCGATCTTCGTGGCCGCGGCCGTGACCGAGATCGCTGGATGCTACGCGTTCTGGGCGTGGCTGCGGCTGGGAAAGCCAGCTATCTGGGCCGCCGCTGGCGTCATCTCGCTGATCGCCTTCGCCTGGTTGCTGACGCTGGTCGAGGTGGAGCACGCCGGCCGTGCCTATGCCGTCTATGGCGGGGTCTACATTGTGGCGACGCTCGCTTGGTTGCGCATGGTCGAGGATTTCGCCCCGGATCGTTGGGACCTGATCGGTGGCGCGGTGGCGCTGGCCGGTGCGGCAATCATCCTGTGGGGGCCGCGCAACGCATGAGGCGCGCCTGGACCGAGTTGCGTACGCCGGTCTCCGTGCTCGTTCTGCTCGGCCTTTTGGCGCGGCTGCTGGCGCCGCTGCCAGCACTCGCGGCGGTGGAAGGGGCGGCCTTCGACGCTGCACTCCGCGCCAGCCTGTGCCTGCCCTCGGGCCTTCCGGCGCCGGATGCGCCCAACGAGGCGCCGCAGACGGCGGCCGGCGCGCATTGCCCCCTGTGTCGGCTGCCCGATGCCGCGGATGCGCCGCCTGCACACGCGCATGTCCTGCCTGCTATCGCCTGGACCGCGCTACCCGCGCTGCGTGTCGTCATTGCCGATGCGGCGCCGCCGTTATCGCCGCGCACGCCACCGCCAGCCCGTGCCCCGCCTGCCGCTCCGAACCTCGACTGAGACGTCTCCCGCTTGTGCGGGGCTGCGCCATTCCTTGTCGGAGTTTCTTTGCATGCGTCGCAACATCCTGCGCGCGGTCCTCGCGACCGGCGTCGCCTTCATCTCGCTGCCCAGCTCTCTTGCCGCGCACGAGTTCCGTGTCGCCGACCTTCTGATCGAGCATCCCTGGACCCGGGCGGTGGGCGAGCGCGCGCAGACCGCGGCCGGCTACATGGTCATCCGCAATGCCGGTGCTGCGCCGGACCGGCTGATCGCCGCGGAGACGCCGCGCGCGTCGCGCGTCGAGCTCCATGAGATGTCCGTTACGGACGGCATCATGCGCATGCGCCCGATCACGGACGGCATCGCCCTGCCACCTGGCGCGGAGGTACGCCTGGCGCCGGGCGGCCAGCACCTCATGCTGATCGCGCCGCAGGGTGGCTTCGCTCAGGGTGCTCGCGTGCCTGTGACGCTGGTCTTCGAGCGCGCTGGACGTGTGGAGGTCGAACTTGCGGTCGAGGCTGGGGGCGCGCGCGGCCCCGCGCCGCATCAGGGCCATTGAGGCGAGCGATGCTGCGAACCATCCGCTGGCTGGCCTGGGGTGCCGTCGGCATCCTGGGCTTCGTGCTGCTGGCGACCACCGGTGGCTGGCTGGTGTCGGATGGGCCGCTGGGACCGCGGCGAGTCGCGACCGGACCGCAGTCGCTGGCCATCGGCGGCCCCTTCAGCCTGACCGATCACCGTGGCCGCGCCGTCACCGAGCGTGACTTCCGCGGCCGTCCGATGGCGGTGTTCTTCGGCTTCACCTACTGCCCCGATGTATGTCCGACGACACTGACCGAAATGGCGGGCTTCATCGAGGCGCTTGGCCCCGACGCCGACCGCATCCAGTGGGTCTTCGTCAGCGTGGACGCCGAACGGGATACGCCGCAGGCCTTGGCCAGCTACCTGGAGGCGTTCGACCACCGTATCACCGGGCTGACCGGTACCGAAGAGCAGATCGCCGCCGCTGCGCGCGCCTTCCGCGTCTATTATCGTCGCGTGCCGCTTGAGAGCGGGAGCTACACGATGGATCACGCGGCCAGCGTCTTCCTGCTGGACGCCGAGGGGCGATTCGCGGGGACGCTGGACTACAAGGAGAGTGAAAGGGTGGCGCTGGAGAAACTGCGGCTGCTTCTGGGTCGCGGCTGATGTGAATGCCGGCCGGATGGTGGGGTGGCGCCGGCCCGGCCGGCGGCGACGCCGGACCTGGACGATGCGGCACCGTCTAGATGGACAGCTTGCGGGCACGCGGTCGCTGCATGTCCGGCAGGGCGAGCGCATCGTGGCGCGCGCGCTGTCTGCGCTGCCGCTCTCGTTCCATCGACGGCTTCCAGGGCACCAACTGGAAGCCGAGCCCGTCGTCGATCATTGCGAAGCGACCCGACGCCAGGTCCAGCCGCCGGGCGAACACGCCAGAGACAGGTGCACCATCATGCCTCGGCCGCCATGTCTTCCCCGTCGCCGCCGTCACTTGTGCCGCGGCCACCGTCAGCTCGCGTTGGCGCAATGTCTCCAGGAGGTCGCGCGCGAAGGTTAGGCGCGCGCCCTCACGGCGGGCGAGGCCCTCCGAGACAAGGTGCTCGGTCCTTGCCGCCATGGCGGCGCGAACCTCGCCGCCGAAGCCGTCCCCATCGACGACACCAGTTGCTCCATCAAGAAGGCGGCGGTCGAGCCATGTTGCTCCCTGCGCCGTGACCTGCGCCTCGATCGGTAGATCGGAGCGAATTGCAAGCGCAGAACGCTGCCGGCCCCTGACGTCGGTGAAGTGCCGGAGCTCGACCACGGCGCCGGGTGCTGCGTCGCCTGTGTCATCCAGATCGCCGAAGCGAAGATGGTGTGCCCTACCGTCGACCCCATCGACGATCGCAAAGGCCGTGCCGGTGAGTTCGTCATCAAAGCCGCGTGCGACCAGCCGCCCGACGATGGTGCTGCGCTCGGCGTCAAGCACATAGCGTTCGGCGCCGCGATCCCATCCTCGACTGGTTAGCTCCCGGTGCATGCGCTTGATGATGTCTCCGCTTTCGCCGAGCGCGCGGAGGCGCGGCTCAAGGTCGTCGGCAAGGCGCCATTGCGCCGGCCCGACCGGTTCGGCGAGGCCGAGGCGTTCCAGCGTTCGAAGGCGGCCGATCCGGCGTGCGGAGTCGGCCCGACCGCTGGCGCCCGGCATGGGCCGAAGGTCGACCACGCGATCGGTCGCATATCGCGTCAGGTCGCGGTCCAGGCTCGTCCACCGCTCGGCCTGGGTCTCACGCTCCATGCTTCGACGGATATCCTGTTCCGTCCTCGGACCCAGCTCCAGGGTGGCGAGGTCCGCGGCGCGGGCGCGCAGCCCGTCGCTGATGTAGTCGCGCGAGATCACCAGGTTCTCCCCGTCGTCGGCCCGACCACGGACGAGAACGTGGATGTGGGGATGCTCCGTGTTCCAGTGGTCGACGGCGACCCAGTCGAGCTTCGTGCCGAGGTCACGCTCCGCGGTCGCCATCAGGTCGCGCGTGTAGGCTCGGAGGTCGGCCAGGTCGGCGGCATCCCCGGGTGAGACGATGAAGCGGAAGTGGTGGCGGTCACCCTCGCAGCGCTCGGCGAAGGCGCGGTGGTCGGCCTCGCCGGTTGCGTCGAACATCTGTCCTGGCGCGCCGTCGCGCGTGACGCCGTCGCGCCGGAGGTACGAGAGGTGGGCAGAGAGAGGCGCGGCGCGGGCGCCGTGCCGGACGACGCGTGCCTTGATGGCGACGACGCGGCTGTGAAGTCGCAGCCGCGCGCGGGCCTGCACGGTGGCGGCGCGGCCGCGGCCGAAGGTGCTGCGGCTGGAAGTCCGACGTTCGCCGCCGCGCTGGAACCCGCCGGCCTTCTCTGTTGCCGCGAGCGCCTGAGCGAGGAAGGTCCGTGCTCGTCGCGGTGGCTTCGCGTCGCGGATGCGGCCGGGTCGGACGTGCAGGTCATCGTCGCGGGTCATGTGCGTGTCGCCCGCACATCGCGCGAAGTCCTGGCGGCGCAGTGTCTGGGGAAATCGCGGAGGCTGCGCGTCCTAGGCGCACCTCGCGCGAGAGCGCGGTGTTCCGTGCCTCCGTTGCCCCGACCGCCGACCCGCACATCGCGGCCTTTATCTTGCGATCTGCGGTCGGGGTTCCTCGGTTCGCCGCCTCCTCCGCTCTGGTGGTCGGCCCTGGAGTAGCCGGCAGCACGAAAGAAGCACCCGAGCATGCGCGCACGTGCGACATCGGAGAGACTACAGGGCCGCGCGATGCCCTGCATCCCAACGCAGTCGCTCACGGTGCACCAGCCGAGCTGCGACGGATGGAGAAGATAGAGCCGTGATGGACCGCATGACCCTCGGCCTCGCGCGCCTCGGCTGCTCGGGTTCGGTCGACGAATGGCTGCGCGGCTGATGTATCGCCTGCGGTTGTCGCACCGGCTAACGGCATGAAGAGTGACCGCGTCGAGGCCGTATCGTCACCGCCGAGCCGCGCGAAGATGCTGTCCGCGTTGCGCGCAGTACGCACCGCAAGCTGGCTAGGCGCAGCGGTGCCGCCGTCACCGGTGAGCAGTGGCGCGAGGGCTGCGACGTAGGCCCGCGTCTCCGCCGGCAATGGCTGACCCGTCGCCAGATGCGCCTCTACCCGACGCGGCCCCGCGTTGTAGGCCGCCAGCATGACAGGCACCGATCCGAACCGGTCCAGCATCTCGCGCAGGTACGCGGTGCCCGCCAGGATGTTGTCCTGCGGCGCGAAGGGATCGGCGCCGAGGCCGTGCTGGGCGCGCAGGCCCGCCCAGGTCGTCGGCATCACCTGCATCAGCCCCATGGCGCCGCGGTGCGACACGGCATGCCGATCTCCGGCGCTCTCCGCGCGCATCACCGCCCTGATCCAGGGCTCCGGAATGCCGAAGCGCTGCGAGGCAGCTGCGATCTCGGCAGCGTGGATCGTCTGCGCCGCTACCCCGGACAGCGGAAGGCTGACTAGTAACAGCACGGTGGCGATGCAGGACCATGACCAGGACGGGAGGAAGAGTGCGTGTGGTCCGCGGCGCTCTGCCTGAGCATCGCGTGCCATCGGCGTGCCCGCGTGGATGGAACTCGTCGCGCTCATGGTCCGCGCTCCGTGATCCAGACAGGACGCAGGCGGGCGACGATGCTCGTGCGCGGTAGAGGCCCGAAGTAGCGGCCGTCGAGGCTGTCCGGCTCGGCCGCATTGAGGAGGAAGACCTCGCCAGATTCGAGCCCGTGGCACCCTTGCCAGGCGGGCAGTACTCGGCCCAGGCGGTCAGCCATGCGACGGTGTGCCACCGTCTCGCCGTCGACCATGATCGCTGTGCCCTCTGCGCACACCACCTGCGGCGGCAGGGCGGCGACATGCTTCAGCAACGGCACGCCGTGCGCGACATAGCCTCGCTCGGCGAGCAACACCGCAAGCGTCTCGGGCGGGCGGACGAGGACCAGATCGCCCAGCGAGATGTCGTTAGCCGGTGCCGCGGCATAGACGCCGAGCGGCACGCTCGCCGATGCGTTCCAGATGATGCGCGGCTGCCAACTCGTGACCGCTGAAACAGCAATCAGGCCTAGCCCGGCGAGCATCGCTACGACCGGCACCGCACTCCGTCTCCGCCGCGCCGTCATGCGTCGATCCTCCGCCGCAGCAGCCAGGCGCGGTGGCGCTCGCGTGTGTAGGTCCTAGGCTGCTCGCCGGCCGCGAGCCGGTTCATCACGTGCCGCCAGTGGTCGGGGCAGGCCTCCTCCGGCGCGACGCCGGTCTGATCGAGAGCGTCGATCGCGCGCAGTACCTCGTTGACCTTCGGCCAGCCGGAGATGCGCAGCAGGATCTCCGCCCCCGGCTCCACGAAGCCGATCGTGCTGTAAGCCTCGCCGGGCGCGACCGCGCGCAGGATGTCGATGCGGCTGACCACAGTTCCGTAGCCGTTGGACGCCCAGCGGACGAAGGCGAAGATCTCGCCGGCGGCGAAGGCGACGACGCGGCGGCGGCGGTCGAGGATCGTCTCCTCGGCGATCCGCCCGAAGCGGATCCAGCGCTCGACGCGACCCTCGAGCCACAGCAGCTCGACGCGGGTCAGAGCCGCCATGGCGCCGCCCCCCGCTCCCCGTCCCGGTCGCGTTTTCCACCGACCGGACTGGGCCTGCCTTCATTAGAATTAGACTCAATTAGAGTCTTTACGGGCCAGAATTCCGTCTGTGCTGCAACGGCTTGCGGGTGATTCGTGCGCCTGATCTGCCGTGTCGGCTGCGCCTGATCTGCCGAATCCTCTGCGCCTGATCTGCCGTGCGGCTCCACAGGCCTGCACAAGTTATCCACAGAGCCGGCGTTGCGGCTGCACGGCGTGATCCGCAACAGTTCGGTGCCGCCGGCATCGCGGCGGATGGCGAGCCGATAGCCTGGCAGGCTCTGCCGGACGGCAATCCGGCGGAGGTCGAGCGCGAAGTCGGCGAAGCGCGCCAGACTGCCGGACTTGGCGTGCAGGTGCCGGAACTCGAACGCCCAGCCGGACGGCTGATGGCCTGCGTGCTTGCGCGCAACACGGTACAGCCAGCGCTCGATGCCACCCGACAGGCGGAAGTACGCCGGGTCTATCGTCAGCAGCAGCTGGCGGTCGAGGACGCCGCGGTAGAACCAGTCCGGTAGCACGAACTCCATGCCGTCGGCGCGGCCGGAGGCGGCGACCCGCTCCTCCCATTCGTTGATCCAGGAGAATTGCTGGCGCCGCCAATGCGCGCCGTGGCGGATCGTGGTGCGGATGACGGTGGACTGGAGGCGGGCGAGCGCCGCCTTCAGCAGCAGGTACTGGTGCTGACCGGCGCCGCGCCCGATGGCAGTCAGTAGCTGGTGGGGCGCGAACCGCATGAACCGGGAGGCTGCGAGCCCGCGGTCGGCGGCCTCGACGATCTGCGAGCCGGCCCAGATCAGCACGTCGGCGTCCCAGATGGTGGCCATGCCATGCTCGGGGACGGCATGGACCTGCACCTCGATGTCGCCGGCGCGGTAGAGGATCGGCGCGACGCGACGACCCTTTGCCAGCGAGAAGAACGGCCGCTCCATGAGATCCCGCTGGTCGCGGCGCGGCGGTCCCTCGTCCGGCAGGGCGTCGAACGGGCTCAGCCTGAGCCGCTCGCTGGGGGTTCGCTCGCCGTGCATCGTCGGGTCAGCGCCGTGCTGCGCCGGCATAGGCCGGCGAGATGGCAGCATGACGCTTGGCGGGCAGCACTGTCTCGCCAGTGTCGTCGCTGGTCGAGGCCTTTGTGCCGCGGTTCACCCAGGCCTGGAGGTCGGTGACGGCATAGACGACACGGCCACCGAGCTTCGAGTAGCGCGGGCCGGTGCCGTAGGTGCGGTGCTTCTCGAGGGTGCGGCCGGAAAGGCCGAGGAAGCGCGCGGCCTCGGGCGTGCGAAGGTAGCGCGGCGGCAGGCCGGCATTCGGGTCGGGCATCGGGAGCCTCCGGTGATGCTGTCGGATGCCGCGCATGGGGCGCGGCGGTCGCATCGGAGGCTGGCGAAGCGGGGTCGCGACGGGGGAGTCCGAAGACTGCAGCGGAGAAAGCGGACCCCCTGTGCGGAGGTCAGAGCCGGACGCTTGGCCCCGCCGTCAGCAACACCCGGTAGCCGCCATCACGCAGCGCGCGGGCGGTGGCGAGGAGGCGCAGTGTGCGGCTGCGCAGGTCGTGGGCCTCCCACGCAGGGCCGTCAGGGACGCGATCGGCGCCGAACAGCCCGCGCGCCAGGTCGCGGAGGGTCGTACCCTCGGCGTGCCCATCCAGCGCGCGAAGCCGGAGGATCAACTGCCGCCGCTGGTCGCGCGTCATGCCGCGCTCTCGCTCGGGACGGCCATGCAGCGCGTGCCACAGGCGCAGCGCGGCAGCCATCCGTCTGGGCGCCAGGTCATCAAGAGGGATGAGGATGCCAAGCGGCGCGTCGGGCGGAGGATCGCCTACCTGCCAGACCGGCTGCGACTGTGTCCCAATGACGCCATGCAGGCCGTCACTCGCCTGGCGCGGCGAGTTCACAGGCGGCAGGGCAGCCGGAGAGCGTAGCGAGAATGACGGCGGCAAGGCCGAGAGCGCCACGGTGGCGGTGCAGAGCGCCGGCATCCAGACGACGCCCGCTGTGCGTGCGTCGAGTTCCGGATCGGCCGGGAAATTGCAACCCCCAGCGCTCGGCGACGGCGTCGGCCGCGTCATCGGGCCGCCGGTCGTCGAGCTGTTCCCAGTCCCGCACGTAGCGCGGGTTGCGCCGGAGGAACTCCCAGGCGAGATCGCGCGCCGAGGCGTTCTCCAGCTCTGCGTAGGCGGCGGCCGACCGCCAGTCTCGCGACGGCATGGCAAGGCTCCGGCACAGGGCGGAGCGCACGCTCCGCGCGCAGCATGCCGAGATATGCGTCTATTCGGTGTGTTATGGAGGCGCGCGCCGGGCAACACGTGTTGCCGTCGGCGCAACGCCGGTCAGCTGGTCGAGCCCTGCCGCAGCAGGTCGCGGTAGCCGGATTCGGTCATCCAGCGGGCGCGGGCGAGATGGCTGTCGTGGATTCGCCGTGCCTGGTCAGGATCGCGATCAGGGTCGAGGCCGAGGACGATGCGTGCAACTTCCCGCCAGTCGGCCCCCTCGGCCGCGGCATCCAGCAGGCGGAGGTAGAGGATCTTGTGGGCCAGGTCATAGGACGTGACGCGCGGCTCGTCGGGTGGGGTCTCGAGGATCCTCGCGGCGGTCATGCGGGCGCCCCCTCTGCCGGCGTCTCATCGCGCTGTCGCCGCAAGGTCACCCATCCGGGCCGCGAGCGCCAGACGGTGCGTTACATGGGAGCGCGGGCGTCCGATTTACACACTATAGAAGATAAACTCAAAGTATGTAACAGCCCAACCGTGCCGGCATGGACATGCGCCGGCTGGTGGGGAGGAACGTGCGTCGGATCAGGCTGGAGAAGGGCCTGACGCAGGAGGCGTTCGCCGAGCGGTCCGGATTCAGCCAGCAGTATCTGAGCAGCCTGGAACGCGGCCGCCGTAACCCGACCATCGTCACACTCTTCGAGTTGGCGTCCGCCCTGGGCGTCAGTCACGTCGCGCTCGTCGCGCCGGACGGCGAAAGCGGCGCGGCCGCACCGCTTCGCCGTGGGGGTCGCTCAAGAAAGACTACGACCGCACCTGAGTGCCCGTGACGTTCCAACATCGAAGGCGACGTGCCGCGACATAGGTTCCGCTTGACGCATCGGTGTTTCAGGAATAGCTATCTGTGAAACGTCGATGTGTGGGGTGTGCATTGGCTGCCCAGATCCTCCCTTTCCCGAAGCCCGCCGCGGTACCGTCGTCGCCCATCGCGACCTATCTTTGGGTCGGTGAGGCCCATCGGAAGCTGGCGGATCTGCACGCCGCAGGCCATTTGCCGGCCCGCCGGCTGGTCGTTGAAGCCTCCCGCCTACGTCATCAGCGAGAGATCATCGCCGCGGTCCGAGACGCTGGTGGCGAGATCGTCCTCGATACCGAGGTGGCGGAGCTTGCAAGCCTCGGGAAGCATGCCGGGCGGGCTCGGGGTGCACCGTGGGCACTGCCAGAAGGCACCGGCCCCCTCGGCCCCGATCATTTCCGGGCGGACGCGGCGACCGACGTCATCGGCCAGATCGCACGTTTGGCGGTGTCGTCCGGCGTCACCGCTGTGTTGTCCCCGGCGCATCATCTCGGTGACCCGGGGTTCCGCGACTGGCTGAGCGTCGATTCCGAAGCGTGCATCGCCCTGCGGCGCACGCTGGACCGCGAGGGCGGCCAGGGCATTCCGATCGACTACCCATTGATCGTTCCGAGCGCGATGCTGAACGACCCGAGCCAGCGGGGATTGCTGGTTGCGATGCTTGGCAGGCTACCCATCGACCACGTCTGGCTGCGGGTCGTGGGTTTGGGCGCAGATGCCGGCCCCTTGCAGATGAGCCGCTACCTCTCGGCCGTGGCAGGGCTGCACAATCTCGGCAAGCCCGTGATCGCGGATCACCTGGGCGGGCTGCCAGGCCAGGCTGCATTGGCGTTCGGCGTGGTCTCGGGAATCGCGCAGGGCATCGGCGAACGCGAGCGCTTCGATACGGGCGACTGGCACAAGCCAGTCAAACCACGGACCGACGACGCGAAGTTCGGCCGCGCCGTCCGGGTTTCGATATCCGGCCTCAACCGCACGCTCACACGCGCCGAGCTCGACGTGCTCGCCAGCGCGAAGAATGGCCGCCGCATCTGCGGGTGCGCTGATCGCGCGTGCTGCAAACATGGCTACGACAGCATGGTCGCCGATCCGCGCGGGCATGCGGCGCGACAGTTCTTCAGCAGCATCGCGAGGCTGGAGGCCGTGCCGGACCTTCGGCGCGAGACGTTTTTCCTCGGCCACGACGGTCCCATGGCGAAGGCGGACAGGACGGCGCGTGAGATCAAGGCTCTGCGGCCAGACGCCGCTGAAGCGGCGCGCCACAACGTCGACCCGAAAGCCCTGATGAAACGGCTCGCGGACCACAGCCGGACGACCGAGAAGATACGCACGACCTTGGAAACAATTCACGAGACCCGTGGCAACGACGTGCCACGCGCGCGCGTGGCCACCCTTCGAAGTGGAGGCGTACCCAAGTCGGCAACGGGGAAGCCATGAACGCACGCTCAGGGGCGATGCCCCGCTACATCGAGGATCTGAACGCGCTCGGCGGCCTGTCAGGCACCGACATCGCCAATATCGCCGATGTCTCCAAGGCCACCGTCTCTCGCTGGAAAGCCGGCACCGTCAAGCCGCAGCCGGACACGCAGCTGGTGCTGTCCGACCTGCACTTCATCGTCCAGCGTCTCACCGAGTACTACAGCGCAGATGAAATCCGCACCTGGCTCTACGCGCGTCATCCGCAGCTCGATGGCCAGCGCGCCATCGACCTGATCAACCAGAACCGGTCCGAGGACATCCTGCGCATCCTCGATCGGCTGGATTCGGACGTGTATCTCTGACGCATGGCCGCGGCTCGCTCCCCCCGCGACAACCACCTGCTCGACGCCGTCGAGGCGCTGCCGCGGGAGGCCTGGAGCGGCCCGGTCTGGCGCGTCGTGCGCGAAGGGCGCGACCCGACGCAATGCAGCGCGGTGGGCGGTCGTTGGGACGATCGCAGCTTCGAGGTTCTCTACACCTCGACGCATGAGGACGGCGCACGGGCGGAGATGTTCTTCCATCTCAGCCGCGGCCAGCCCGTGATGCCGTCGCAGGTGCGCTACGGCCTGCACGAGCTTCGCGTCACGCTCGATGCCTGCGTTCGCATCGCCTCGCTGGAGGTGCTCGCGAGCCTGGGTCTCAAGACCAACGCGTTCGGTCAGCTGTCCTACAGCGAACGGCAGCTCGAATATCCGCGCACGCAGGAGATCGCCGAGGCCGCGCATTTCCACGGCCGCGACGGCCTGTTCGTGCCGAGCGCGCGCTCCACCCATCCCAACCTAGTCGTGTTCTGCGGCGTCGCCGGACCGGAGGCGGTCGAGGCCGTGCGCGACCACGGCATCGTCGACTGGACGGCCTGGCGCAACGCGCAGCGCAACGGCTGAGCGGCGCGCCGTCAGCGCGTCAGGGGTCGCCGCCGCCCAACAGATCGCCCTGCGCCGCGACGCGGCGGCGACCGCGACGTGCAGCGGGGGCCTTCGCCGCTTCAGCCGAAACCGCGGCCTGCAGTGCCGACGCGGGCAGCGTCGGGCCGTTGCAGATGCGCTCCAGGAGGTCGGCCTGCGCGCCCTCAAGCGCCACCAGGCCGCCAAGCACGTTCAGCACGTTGAGCAGTTCCGCCGTGTATTCCGGCAGCCAGCCGAGCGGCTGGATGTCGCCGAGCGGCGACGGCTTGCGGCGGTCGCCGATGATCGGGCGCGAGCGGTCGCGGCCGCGATAGCTGAACCATTGCGTCAGCACCTGCTTGCCGGAGACTTCGTAGTCCCAGACGGCACGCGAGACATTGTCCACATGGCCCTGGCCGACATGCAGCCGGCGGGTGGCGTCGTCATAGCGGATCGCGTCCGGCATTGCCGCAGGGTCGGTCGGGATGGCGCCGTCTTCCGGGATGGTCGGGCGGTCCGCGGCGGGCAGGCGCGGCGCGCCGGCGGGGCGGCCCTCGGCCGCATCGACGAAGCGCTCGCCGAAACTGTGAAGCCAGATGACGCGGCTGCCGAGGCGTGCGGCCTCGGCAAACAGCGCGGCGTCGGTGGCGAGCGGGATGCGCAGGCCGGGCTGCACGAGGTCGGGCGCGAAGCGGGTGACATAGGCCGGGTGCGCGGCCACGGCGGCGATATAGGCGAGGAGGTCGGGTGCGGAGACGGGAGCGGCAATCGCCGAGGAGAGCGCGGCCAGCACCGTGGCATTGATGTTTGGCGTTGCCGCAGCGCTGTCGGCCCAAAAGGGAAAGGCGCGACCGCCGCGACCATTGTAGTGGTGCAAATCGGGGATGAGCGAGCAGAAGGTCACTGCCGGGCCTCCGCTCGGCGTGCGGTCATGCGGCGCGGTGAGGTAGACCTGCTTCTCCGAGTGCACGCGCCAGAGGTTCGGATTCGGCCGGTTCAACAGTCGATTGTCAGGGATGATCCACTGGCGATCGAAGGACCGAAAGCCGTAGCGCGTCGGCGGGACGACAGGCCCCTTGTCCTTCGCGATGGACAGCGGGCGATTGTCGTACCCGGGCAGCCCCTCGGTCAGAACCTTGCCGGTGTGGCGATCTCCTAGATCTTCCTCGGTCCCGTGCGGATGAAACAGCACTTCCTTCCGCTCGGGATCGCGCTCGGCAACGAGCCGCTTCCAGCGTTCCTCCAGTGACCAGCGATCCGGCGCGATCACCCAGGTGCGCCCCGGCATGACGCCCGAGCCGTTGTAGTCGAACAGCGCATCGAGCGTCGGATAGGTCGCCCACCCACCGGTCGCGGCAGGCAGGAACGCCGCACGCGCCTCCTCCGGACACTCGATCCAGCTTGCGCCGTCGAGCGTCAGCTGCGCCAGGGCCTCGAACTTCACTTCCCGCCGCCCGACGGGCAGCGCGCGATACCGCACACGGGCAGGCTTCTTCGCATCCGCCTTGCCGGTCCGCGCCACCAGCACGATGCACACAGGCTGCTGCACGCCCTGGAAAATGCGCGAGCCGACGGCGGGCTGATGCCCCTCCGGCGAGCAATCCACCACCCAGATCTCATCCCCCGTCCGGCGCAGATCGGCGCGCATCGCCTGGAAGCCCGGCCCGTTCAGAAACCCCGCCACGGTGATGAAGCACACGATGCCGCGCCGATCCGCCCGCGCCTGCGGCGCGGCCGTCGCATCGCCAAACACCTTCCACGTCGCCCAGCGCCAGAAATAGACATAGAGGTTGCGCAGATGCTTGGAATGCGCGCCGACGCCCCATTCGGGCGGCGGCATCCAGCGCGCGAGCGGCGCGGCCTCAGTCGCATTCGCGCTGCCGGCCTCGACCCAGCCGCCGCGGCCCTTCGCCTTCTCCTTGTAGGGCGGATTGCCGATGACGACGGTGATCGGCTCCTCGCGCTTCACCTTGTTCGCCTCGCGCCGGGATTCCGCGAGCGGCTTCAGGATCTGCGGGATGTACTCCTCATCGGCATAGGGATTGCCGAGGGTGTCCGTGACATAGAGGCGCAGGTGCACGTCGGACGGCACTGTGCCCTTCACCTTGAGCAGGTCGGCGACCTCGGCCAGCAGGCGCAGCTGCGCCACGGCGAAGGGGCCGAACTGCAACTCGAAGCCGATGATGCGCTTCAGCGCGGCGCGGATGACGCCCGGCACGGTACCGGCGCCGTCGGCCCGCGCGGTCTCCGCGATGCGCCGCAGGACGCCGAGCAGGTACGTGCCTGTGCCGACGGCCGGGTCCGCCAGCGTGACCTCGTTCGAGGCGAGGCCCTCCGGCTGCCCGAAGCGCACCGGGTCACGCAGCACGTCATCCACCAGGCGCACCATCGCGGTGACCACCTCGGGCGGCGTGTAGTAGGACCCGGTGAGCTTGCGCAGGTCGTTGTCGTAGGCCTCCAGGAAGTGCTCGTAGAAATACAGCCAGGCCTCCGGGTCGCCCTTGCCGATGGCGGCCCAGTCCACGGCATCGAGCACGCGCGTCAGGGTGCCGAGCGACGTCTTCAGCGCTTCCTGCCCGTCGACATCATCGGTCAGCACACGGAAGGCGCCACCGATCACGGTGTTGGTCTTGGCCAGCGCCCGGGCGACGCGGTCCAGGCCATCGGCGAGCACGATGCCCTGCGCGCGCGCCATCAGCAGGCCGAAGGTGACGGCCTGCGCGTAGCCGTCGGCGAAGTCCTCGTCACTCGCTTCGGGGAACAGCAGCCGGCGCCAATCCTCGGCGAGACCGGTTAGCGCCAGGACCTTCTGTTCGAGTTGCTCGGTGACTTCGTCCCGCAGCAGGCGACACAAGCGGGCGCTGAGCGCGGCGAGCGCGCGCGCATTGGTCGGCGGGATGGGTTCCCACCGCAGGAAGTCGCCGAACAGGCGCGTCAGCGCGTCCGGCGCGGTGAGCGCGGCGCCGGCGTTTTCCACGTCGCCGGACAGCCGCACGATCTCGCCCTGAAGCACGCCATCGCGCCAAAGCGAGAAGGCGTTGCCGTCGGTGTAGATGAGGTTCGGGAGCGACTTGAGCTTAGTCCACTGGTCCCGGTCGTGCTCGTCCTTGAAGCGGCGCGGGTCGGCACCCTTGCCAGGGGCCTTGACCTCAATGAAGCCGACAAGGGCGTTGCGCGCGCGCACGGCATAGTCGGGACGGGTCTTGAGGGAGGCGAGTGTCGTCTCGCCGATGGCAACGACATCCCCGCCCCTGAACAGCAGGATCGCCGCGAGGTCGGTGATCAGCGTCTCCAACGGCGCGCGAAGCTGGTCTTCGGGCGCGCCAACGGCGGCCTTGCCGGAGAGCTTGGCTTTCAGCGAGGCACCGAAGCGGGAAACGGCGTCGGCGAGCGTCATCACGGGCACGCGCGGGGAACCTCGGCTATTGTTGCTATCCCGCCCAGGCTAGGGGACCCGGTGGCCGATTGCCAGCACCGCAGCCGAAACTCGGCTCAGGTCGGCGCTGCGAACCGGAACAGGACGAGAGGCTGTCCACCAGGGTCGGCCGGCGACAGCCGCAGGTCCCAGTCAGTGATGGCGACATCCCCACTTCCAGTCCCGCCGGAAGTGATCTTGCCGGTTGAGATGTCGACATCGCGCGACCCCAACCGCATGCCCCCGCGCCGTCGAGGCACGCGCAGGACGACGCCGGATCGGCGGACGATCAGGCAGCCCTCGCAGCTACGGCCGGACGCCGCGAGCCGGATGCGAGGACTTGTCGGGTCGAAGTGGAAGCGGACAGCGGCGCCGAACGAGAGGACGGACGACGCCTGAAGCCCATGCGGCCAAACAAACTCGGGCAGGCCGTCTGTGCTGCTGTTCAGCAGGACGAGCAGCGCGCCGTCCGCTATGGCTCCACCCGCAGCGTCCTGCGCGCAGAAGCCCACGGCGGGTGATGGCAGGTCGACCAATAGGAATGCGTCGCCTGGGGAGAGTTCCTCGATGGGACGGAGAGTCACGGGCGGCCAGAAATGCATGCGCTGCCTTTCATGCTACCGATGGGCGTCCTACCCTCGTCACCGCCGCATATCGCGCAGGAAGAGCTCCCAGTACGCCTCGGCAGCCGCCTGCGGCATGAGACGTGCCGCATCCTGGCTGCGAATGTTCATGCCGATCGGACGCCAGAACAGGCCGTGTTCATCAGCTTCGACGTTGAGGATTTCATTGTAGCTGTTGCGAGCTTGGCTTTCTGACGACGAATAGGCAATTCCGTCCGGCAGCTTTCCAAGGAAGATGTGGCAGGATGCCGCCTTCTTTCCGCCGCGGTACAGCGCCGCCGTGAACGCTTCGGCATCAATGCGCTTGAAGCGCGCCTCGACGTCGGGGTGTCGCTGCGCCAACTCATTCAAGGAGTTTTCGAAGAAGGCGGCAAAGAACTCGAAGGTTTCGTCACGGAAGCGGTCACGATCGATATCGGTGAAGCGTCGCGGCAACCCAAGATTGCTGGATCTGGGTGCCGGGCGAACGGGCTGTTGTGGGTGCGGCTTGGTCGCCGTCCGGCTCGGCGGCGCCGGCGGCGCAGTCGGCGCGCTGGCTTGCAGGGCCCGCCGGATAGCGCGCACAACCTGGAGAAAGCCTTCGTCCATATCGGCGAACGACCGGACTGGCTTTCCGTCATCCGGTGTTGCAGCGATCTTGCCGAACGGCGTGCCGTGCCAGTCGCAAGGACGCAGGATGACAGGGATGACCCGCGCCTCCCTTGCCGCATGTCGCTCCATGGCGCGGCGCATCTCGATGTCGAAGCAGTATCTCGAAGCGAGGAAATCCGCGCTGACGAGAAGCAGGATGACATCGGCGCGCTCAAGTTCGGCACTGATCGCGTCGTCCAAAACATCGCCGGCTGGGATGCGCCGATCGTGCCAGGTTTCGACCAGGCCCTCGTGCTTGAGCGCAGACAGATGTTTCTCGAGCTGATCGCGCAGTGCCTCGTCAGCGTGGGAGTAGGAAAAGAAGATCGTCGCCATGATGTCCCAGCAGGCCGCTGGAAGGGGCGCACCGTGTGTCGACACGGGCACGCTGGGCGGCGCTTTCATGGATCGGATAGCACGATGCGGCGATTCGGGCTGGCGGTAGCGCGACTGTGGCGGGTGGGGGGCGCCCCGCCCTCCCGGGCGGGGCGCCGTTGGCCGTTCACTCCCTGCTGCGGTTGCCGTTGGGGCGGGACCAGATCAGTTCGAACTCGCCGCCCTCCATCTCGAAGAGGTTCGCCAGGATCGGCGCGGGCAGCGACGGGTCGTCGAGCTTGACCGAGAGGTAGTCGCGGCCCTCGTTCGAGGTCTTCTTCCACGCCGCCCCGATCTCGGCGCGGCCGGCGAAGATGCGGAAGTCGGGGGCCTTGTCGCTGCTCTTCTCGGCCGGCCGGACCTGGACCTTGGCGTCGAGGGTGAGCGTTGAGACGGTGCCGGTGTAGCCGTTCTCGGTGCGGGTGAAGGTGCCGATGGTCGCCATGATGGTCTCCTGTCTGTTGGCCGGGCCGCGCCCATCGCGGCCTCGGTGGCGATCGTCCGGCCGGGGGCGGGCGCCGACGCACCCGCTTGCGGGCCGCAGCGCAGCGGAGGACGGGGCTGGGAGACTTTCTTGCCTCGCGAGGAATGCGCGGCACGCGCAGGGGAAGAAAGTCGCACCGGCGCCGTTGCGGCCGAGGCGCCCGAGGCGTCAGCCGTCCGTCGGCCAGATCAGGCCATCCGAGGCAGCGTGGCAGCGCGACACCGGACGGACCACGGAGACAGCAGTCGACTGTCGCTGCGCCCGGCACAAGGGCGATGAACCAGTCATCGCGGTCCCGGCGCCCATGACGTGCACAAGGGAGGATCCGGCCGGAACGGGGGAGGCGAGATGCTGGACAGGTGACCCATCATCCCGGCTCGGTGGGACGTGGCGTGGATGTTCCCGCCGAGGGCCGCCCTGCTTCGGTTCAGCCGCGCGATTCCGATGACGGCGCGGGCAGGCGTGCCGCGGAGGGGGATGGCAGGCGAGGCTGATCCGGTCCCGCCCCTTCAGCGAACTCGGCGTCGGGACGGCCAACGGTGACCTGCCTCGGCTGGGCGCCGGCGCCCGCGAACGCAGCCAGCTGCACTGCCGCAGAGACACCCACGGCCAGGCCGCCGATCGCCGCAAACACGTGCCGCCAGGCTTCCGACGGCACGAGCATCGCCGAGATCCCCAGCACTGCGTGGTAGCCGGCGACGGCTGCCGGTGCGGCAAACAGCAGTGCGATGACGGCCCGCAGCGCAAGCGAGCGGACGGACGCGAACAGCACCTGAGCGGTGACCAGAGCGACCGCGCCGGCAACAAGCCCGACCAGCACGGCGCCGATCACGCCCGCGCCCGTCTCGAACGCCCACATGCCGACCGTCAGCCCGACGAAGAACGGCACCGCGTAGATGGCGAGCGTGAACAGCAGCACGAGCATCGTGCCGAGGCCGAACAGGCTGACGATGACACCGAGCGTCATGCGACCCTCCCCGGTCGAGGCGCGATGATGCGCCGCGATTGTAGCGGATCGCGGGCGCGCAGCGGTTCGCCTTTGCGCGAGCGCATTGTCGTGCGGGGGGCGTTACCCGCCGCCCCCGCGGAAGTCGAAGAGCGGGATGCCGAGGCGTTTCGCCTTGTCGGCCAGGTTGTCGGTGACGCCCGAGCCGGGGAAGACGATGACGCCGATCGGCAGGGTCTCGAGCAGCGCGTCGTTACGCTTGAAGGGGGCGGCCTTGGCGTGCCGGTGCCAGTCCGGCTTGAAGACGATCTGCGGAACCTTGCGCTGGTCGGCCCAGCAGGCGGCGATGCGCTCGGCGCCCTTCGGCGTGCCGCCATGCAGCAGCACCATGTCGGGGTGCTTCGCATGCACGCGGTCGAGCGCGGCCCAGATGCGCTGGTGATCGTTGCATTCGACGCCGCCAGCGAAGGCGATGCGGACGCCCGGGGGCAGCAGCGGCTCGGTCTCGGCGTGGCGCCTGGCGGCGAGGAAATCGCGGCTGTCGATCATCGCCGCAGTCATCGTGCGGCGGCTGACCATCGAGCCCGCGCGCGGGCGCCAGGCGGAGCCGGTGTGGTGCTCGAAATGCTCGGCGGCGGCATCGCGGAGGAACTCGAAGGCGTTGCGGCGCTCGATCAGAGTGAGGCCCTGGGCGAGGAGGCGTTCCAATTCGACGGAGCGGACCTCGGAGCCGTCCTGCTCGCGCTGGGAGCGCTGCTGCGCGGCCTCGTTGGTGTCGAGCTCGCGGCCGATGCGGTCGATGCCGCGATGGAAGAGGTTCACGAGCGACCAGAGCAGGTCGGGCAGATCGGGCTCGAGGCGCGTCTCGCCGAGGCTGGCGACGAAGGCGTCGACGATGTCGGCGACGGCGCCGGAGAGGCGGTCGGGATCGGGCAATGGCCGCGGGTCGGGCTCGTCGGCGAAGGGGCGGTAGCCGTGGAGCTGGAGCTCGTCGAGCAGATGCGCGGTGGCGGAGGCGGCGTGGGTGGGTTCGGCGGCGTCGAAGCGGTCGGTCATGGCCGGGTCCTCGCTGTCACGGGCCGCGCCCATCGCGGCCTTCGTGGCGATCACCCGGCCGGGGGTGGGACGGACCTGCACCCGCAGGCGAAGCCGGAGGGCCGCAGCGCAGCGGAGGACGGCGGCGCGCGGCTTTCTTGCCTCGCGAGGAAGCGGCCCGTCAGGGCCGCGGGGAAGAAATCCGCGCGACGGCGTTGCGGGGAGGGACCGGCTCCGGCCCGATCGCCGGAGAGAAGGCCGTGGACGCGGTCATGTACGAGGAGAGCCGCTTGGATGAGTTCAGCGCGCAAGAATTCCGAGTGAGCCCCAGGCATCCGAGCATGTCTATCGCGTCGACGTTCGCGCCTTGCCGCAATTGAACGGCTGCTTCTGGCGGAGACTGGACAGTCCGCCTATTCGCGCTGGGCCGCCTCTATACGGACATCGCCTCATGCGGGCGTGAGTCGGTTATGTCGCGAACAGATGACCAGGCGCTTTGCGCCGCGTGTCATCGCGACGTAGAGATGCCTGCGGTCCATCTCGGCGGGATCGAGGACAACTGCGACATCCGCCTCAAGTCCTTTGAGCAGCAGCGTGCTGCCGACGGTCCGTCGCGCCAAAGGTCGTCCGACCAGCCGCGATCGCTCGCGCTCCTGAACCGCTGCTTCGGCAGGAGCCAAGGTGGCGTCGTCGCTGCAATTCTTGAGCATGCGCAAAGCGCCGCGTAGGATTGCTGGCCGGTGGGTACGGACGCCGGCCTCCTTGCCGATTTCGACCAGAAGATCCGCAGCGGAGCGGTAGCAGGGCGCTTCCGCGAATCGCACAGCAGCGGCTTCGGCCGGCGAGGCCGGTTTACGCTCGCGGCCCTGGCGCAGGGTGGCCACGCGCGCGAGCAGGTTGGTACCCCCGGTGTTGGTCATTACATTGCTGGCAAAATTTATGACATGCTCCAGGGCCCCCGGCGAGGCAAGATCGAGCCCTTCGCCGAATGCGACGAGATCGCGCATATCGACGTTCTCGACCGCGACCGCCCCAACAATCTGGCTGGCGAACTGGCGCTGGCCAGCCGGGTTGCGCGAGTCGGCGATGATCAGAACCTTTTCGCCCTCGGCTGCCGCTATGCCGCCTGCACGCAAGCGTTCCTGATGGTCGCTGGCGCCGTCGAGACGGATCCAGGAAACATTTCGTGGTGCTGCCGCGAGATCGATGCCTTGCCCTGCGATCAGCGCGCGGCGAACATCGAGAAGATAACGGCCGAAGCCCTCCTCCCCGACATTGATCCATCGCCAAGGCGTATCGAGTTCGGCTGCAATCGGAAAATACGCGCAGACATGCTTGTCCCAGTCTGCGAGCGCATTGCCTTGAAAGCCAAAGATCGCCTGCAAAGGGTCACCGAGAACACAGGTGTCGAGACTTCGCGCCGCGAAGGCCACGATGGCGTGCTGGATGTCCGAGCAATCCTGATATTCGTCGACGATAAGCCGAGCGTACGTCGCGGCGAGCACATCGGCGACATGGCCGTCGCGCAGCACGATGGCCGCTGCGCGGCGAATTGCCGGATAATCAGTGCGCGGATTCTGAATCGACAGGATCGCCGGATCGTGCCCACCCCGCTTGGGGAACATGGTCAGCAGGCGAATGCACCAGCCGTCGATGGTCGACAGCCGGTACTGCGACGGCCTGACCCCCGCGTAGTCGAGCCGCGCGCGGAGAGCCGCCACACCGGCGTTGGTGTGCGTGAGGACAAGGATTGGCTTCGAGCTCTCGTGGCGCGCGAGCGCCTGAGCAATCAGATGTGTTTTCCCGCATCCAGCGGGCGCCGTCACGGTGCCACGGGCGATCGAGAGAAGATCGACCTCAGGCATCCGCACACCAGTTGAACACGGCCTCGATCGCTGCGCGAAACTCGGGGCGCGCATTCGGCAGGTCCGGGCCGATGATGTCGCGCGCGGCCTCTTCCATGCAGCTCACTGTCTTGAACCAGCTGTTCTTCTTGTACTTGGCGGCGTCGGCGAGGGTAGTCCTGATAAGGTCTGTCATCGGTCCGCGGCAATCCGCGAGGCTCATGATCCCAAACGAGGTGGTATCAATGTGCGCGGCGATCAGCTCCTCGCCGTGGATTTCGACCGCCCTTTCCAGCAACAGGTGGACCCCATTGTCGCTAACTCCGGCGAACAGCGCCTGTTCCAGCGCCTGCCCGTCCTGCCATTTGAACAGATCACCGCCCGCAACCTCGAAGACACCTTCCTCGCCCGCGTCGGGTTTCACGTCGTCGTCGCGTAGCACTGCAACACGGTAACCGAGCGACGCTAGCGCGTTCGCGCGGACGTAGATCTTGGTAACGCCGCCCGCGTCGACCAGCGCGACGCCATGGGCATTAAGGGATACTTGGCCTGCGGTCGTTCTGTGCAGATCGAGACCACGAAGGAGCCCGACCTCGCTGGCACCTTCACAGATGAGCACCGATCGCGCGAGAAAGGCATCAGGCTGCACACGAATCGTTCCCTGGATCGCATCCTCGGTGCCGACTAGCTGTAGGTGGTGGAAACCCGGACGCTTCCTCGCCACCCACAGTTGATCACCGCTAAGCTCTCGAAGGGCGACAGGCGAATGGGTCGTCACGAACGCTTGGATTGGCGCGGGCTTCTCCTTGGCGCCTATTGCTCCGAGCAAACGGATGATGCGATGCGGCTCAAGGCCGTGCTCGAGTTCATCGACGAGCAGAACGCTGGATTCCTTTGCAGCTTGACGCTGCAGGCCAGCGACCAAAAGACGTGTCGAACCGACACCAAGCGCGCGCAACGGCACGCCATCGTCGCCATGCAGCGCGATCGTGCCGCCGCTGAACGAAACGGAGTGGGCGTCCAGCATCGCTTTCAATTTGTCGCCGACGGGAATTCCCAGTTCGCGCGCTGTCTCGGCGACGATCTTGAGAGTCTCGCCCAACTGCTTATCGGCGAGATCACCAAATGCAGATCGCGCGTCACGCGCCGCGCTCGCCAGCGCTGCAGCAGTGTCCGCCTTCTCGTCCGTCAGGCGGTTGAGCACCGAGCCGCGCCGCCACGCGAGATTTTGGTCTGCAAGGGCGCCGATCCGCGTCGGCGAGAGGCGAACCCGGTCGCCCCAAGTCAGATTGCGCGACTGGCCCTGGGCCCGAGCGCGATCGGACACCAAGCTCCAGACCGGGTCGAGATCGCTGCCGATTCTGAGCTCGATCGTGAGCACTGTCTCCTTGCCCGCTTCAGGTTCGTCGTCGATCGTCTCGCTTGCGGCATCGAAGCTGCGGACGTAAGCGCCGTAGGTCTCCATGCTCTTGAGCGCGTCCGAGAGGTCACCGATGGTGATGCGAATTTGGATCGGCTGTGACACGTCGAGAGCGTTGAAGTCGGCATCGCTCAATTGAATGGTGCGGCGCGCGCCGAGGCATAGATCAATCGCGTCGAGGATCGATGACTTGCCGGCATCGCCGGGGCCGATCAGGCAGTTAATACCGGGAGTGGGATGCCATTCGAGTTTCTCAATACAACGAAAATGAACAATCTCGATGTGGCGAATTTGCGCCATTGTATCCTCCGATTATTCTTGGGCGAGAATAGCTAAGCGGGAATGTTCTGACCAGCGTCAGGGGGCGAGATAGTCACCGTAAAGTGCCACCGATCCGGACTGGGCAGGGACGGGCGCGAAGCAGACGAGAGCGGTCGAGCCGCTACACTGAATGCCTTGGGTTAAGTCAGGCGGTGCCGCTAGCCAACAAGTAGGCTGCATCCTCGGGTGCAAGCTGGACGCGCACCCGAGCAGCCAACTCCGTACGGGCGATCTGGCGCAGATCTTCGTTGAAGTCGTCCGAACGCGGGCTCAGCAACACGGGCTCCGTGCCGGCTCGCCCTGTCCTTTCGGCCAGCACTATGGCAGCGCGGGTTCCAGCGCGATCAGTATCTTGGGCAACGTAGATTCGGCGGAGACTAAGCGGCAGCGAGAGCGCGACGAGGTGACTCGCCGACAGCGCGGCGATCATTGGGAGCCTGGGCAGCAAGCACCGCAGCGCCAGCACCGTCTCGATGCCCTCGCCTACTGCGACGACGTCCTGCACAACGCCAAACCGCACACCATTCCCAAGGAGCCGCCCCATCGCGCGCCGCGGCGTAGCGATCGGCGCCTTGCCGCGGCCGTCGCGCGCGAGCCAAGTGCGATGCACGCCGGTGATCGTGCCGTCGAGATCCGTCACCGCGGCGAGCATCGCGGGCCACGTCTCGACCGGCGCGTTCTCGTCCGCGCGGTAGTAGCAGCGCGGGTGGAAGCGCAGCGCGGGCAGGTCGTCCACGTAGGTGATGCCGCGCGCGCGCAGATAGGTCTCGGCCAGCGTGCCCTTGATCGGCAGCCCGGCGTGGAACAGCCGGCGCGCCGCATCCGGCGAGCCGGCAGCGACAGGCGCGCGCGGCTCAGGCCGCTGCGGCGGCGGCAGGCTGAGGAACCGACGCGCTTCCTCCAGCACGTCGCGCAGGCTGTCGAGGCCGCGCGCCCGGGCGATCAGGTCCAGCAGGTCACCATGCTCGCCCGTCGCGGCGTCGGTCCACTTCCCGGCGGCGCCGCGCCCCGCCTCCGGCCCGTGCAGCCGCACGAACAGGCTGCGCCCGGGCGTATTCGCGACATCGCCAACAGTCCACCAGCGCCCCTCGCGCCGGCCGTTGGAGAGGTAGTGGCGGCAGACCGCCTCGGTGTTGCGGGCCAGGCGGCGCGCGAGCGCGGCGGCATCCTCGCGCATCGGTCCCTCCATGAAGATGCGGGCCCGCCTTGCGACGGGCCCGCGAGGTGCAGGGAGGACGGTTACTCGGCGGCGATCGCGGCGGTGGGGATCGCCGCCGCCTCAGTGTCCTCGGCCGGCGGCGCCGAGGCGATGGCCGGTTCGCCGCCATAAGCCGCCGACTCCGCTTCGCCCTCCGGCGTGGCCTCGGTCTCCGGCTCCACCGCCGCGAAGACCTGGCCCGGCGTGCGCAGCGGCTCGGGCACCCAGCCGGTGCCGGCGAGCAACTCCTCGGCGGCCGTCGCCATCTCCGCCTTCTTCAGGCTGGCGATGCGCTCCGCCGCCCGCGTGCCGCGCGCCTCCCGCACGGCGGCGAGGATGCGGCCCTTGGTGACGCGGCCGAGATAGGCCTCCGCCGTCGGCCGCCAGCCGACCGCGGCCATGTCGAGGCTGATCGCCTCGGCGATGCGGTCGGCATGCGCGATCGCCTTGGGCCGGCGGTTGTAGGCCTCGTGCACCGCGTTGACCGTCAAGCCGACGCAGTGCGCGAACAGCGCCTCGCGGCTGTCGGCGTCGAAGCCGGCGAGGACCGGCCAGAGCTCCCCAGGCTCCGTCGGCATCTGCGCCTGCCAGCGCGCGTGGCGGGCCTCGATGGCGCGCGCGGAGGCGGTGTCGGCCAGGCCCGGCGCCTGGGCGGAGAACAGCGCGCTCTTCGGCTCGATCTCCAGGCAGGAGTCGAGGCCGTAGCGGTAGAACAGCCGCAGGCAGAGCGCGTGCAGCGCGGCGAGGAAGGCCGTCTGCGGATCGGCGGCGAGCGCATCGCGCAGCGCGAGGGTGCGGTGCGCGGTGAGTTCGGTCAGCAGCCGGTCGGGCAGCGGGCGGATGCCCTCGTCCTCCTCCGGCGGCTCGGCGGGCGGGGCAGTCGGGTCGGTATCGGTCTCGGGCTCGGCCGTGGTCTCGCCCTCCGGCTCCGCACCGGCCTGGGGCTGGTCGGTCTCCACCTGCTCCTGCTCCGGCTCGCCCGCGACCGGTGGTTCGTCCTCCGGCCGGACATAGCCGCGCTCGACGCGCAGCGCGCCCGAGCCATCGATGCTGACGAAGACACCGGCGCGCGCCATCTCGTCGGGATCGTAGGCGACGGGCCGGTCCTCGAAGGCGGCGAGCGCCTCCTCGATCTCGGCGAGGCGCCGGTCGGTCTCCTCCGGCACCTCGTCGGCCTCCGCGCACTCCTGCTCCAGCCGGTCGAACTCGGCCTGGAGCGCCTCGCGCCGCGCCGTCTCCTCCTCGCTCAGCGGCTGCGCCTCGCCGGCCAGGCGGCGCAGGCCGTAGGTGTGGCCGTAGGGGAAGTCGGGCGCGGCCTCGGCCCAGCGCCAGCCCTCGGCCCGGATCGCCTCGGCCTCGCGCTCCAGCCGCTCGCGCGCGAGCCGGTCGAGCAGCCCGGCATCCTGCCACCAGCCGCCGTCGTCGGGCTGGAACAGGTCGCGCAGGATCAGCCCGCCCGCCGCCTCGTAGGCTTCGGCGCCGACGAAGCGGGCGCGCTTGTCGGAGGCGCGGACGGCGCCCTCGGTCAGCAGGCGGCGGATCTGGTAGGGCTCCTTCGTGTAGGAGCGCTGCAGCGCCTCCCACACCTGCTCCTGGCGCTCGTGGTCGGGGCTGACGGTGAAGGCCATCAGCTGCTCGAGCGTCATGCTGTCCTCGGCGTAGAGGTCGAGCAAGCGCGGAGAGACGGCGGCGAGGCGCAGCCGCTGCCGGACCACGCCGACCGAGACGAAGAAGGCCGCGGCGATCTCCTCCTCCGAGCGGCCGCGTTCGCGCAGGGCCTGGAAGGCGCGGAACTGGTCGAGCGGGTGCAGCGGCGCACGCTGCACGTTCTCGGCCAGGCTGTCCTCCTCGGCGATGCCCTCGGTGCGGATGATGCAGGGGATCGGCGCGGTGCGGGCGAGGCGCTTCTGCTTCACGAGCAGCTCGAGCGCGCGGTAGCGCCGGCCGCCCGAGGGCACCTCGAACATGCCGGTCTCGCGGCCGTCATCGTCCAGTACGCGGCGGACGGTGAGGCTCTGCAGCAGGGTGCGGCGAGCGATGTCCTCGGCCAACTGCTCGACGGCGATGCCGGCCTTGATGCGCCGGACATTCGCCTGGCTGAGCACGAGGCGGTTGAAGGGGATGTCGCGCGAGGCGGAGAGCGCGACCTTGGGGACGGACTTCGACATGGGGGTTCTCCATGACGGGCCGGCCGGGAGCCTCTCTCCCGACCCTCAACCCGTCACGAAGACCGCCTCGGCCCTCTCACTCTCTGCGCGCCGTTGGAGCCGCAGCGGGGATGTTCCACACCTCCGCGCCGGCCGCGCGATAGGCATCCGCGACAGCCGCGAGTGGCGCATAGGAGAAGGCACCCCAGGGCGGCGGGCTGGGGGGCTCGCCGACCGCGACCATCGGGCCGCGCACCGCGAAATCGCAGACGACCTCGAAGGCGAGCGCGCGGCTGTCGATGACCGGTAGGCCAGCGGCGATGCAGGCCGTCTTGATGGTCTCGCAGTCGTGCCCGCTGAGATATGCACCGCGGGCGAAGTACAGGGTGAAGCCGCCGCGGCCGATGGCGAGGTGGCCACCCTCTGTGGCCAATGCTTCGCGGATGTAGTGGCCGTAGCGCTCCTCCGCCTCTGGTGCGATGAGCGGAGCCGTGGCGTTGCTCTGACGGGTCACGACAGAGCCTCCGCTACATCAGCTTCATCGGTGACTGCTTTGGCCTCGGGCGCGAAGGCGAGCAGGAAGTCGGCCGCCCTCGACGCGGCGCTCGCCGCGCGGACGATCGCGCGATTGTCCTCGCGCAGCACCTCCAGCCAGGAGCCGATGTAGTCGGCATGGCGCACCGTCGGCACGATGCCGAGGGGGGCGCAGGTGAAGGCTGCCGTCATCTCGGCGACCAGCTCCTCCTGCGCGTATTTCTTTGAGCCGAAACTGTTGGCGATCTCGCGGCCGAGGCGCGACGCATGCCCCGTCCAGTGGCCGAGCTCATGCAGCGCGGTCCGGTGCCAGTCGATCGGCTTGAAATAGGCCTGCGGCGGCGGCACGCGGATGAAGTCGCCGAGCACGTCGTAGTAGGCGCGTTCCCCGCCAATTCGGAGGTCGGCGCCCGATCTTGCGATCAGCGCCTGCACCTGCGGCTCGATGAGCGACGTGTCAGCGGGCGGCGCCGTCGCAGCGAGCTCGGGCGGCAAGCCGTCGCACTGCTCGACGTTGAACACAGTGAAGCGCTTGAGGAAGTGGATCGCGCGGGCGTCCTTCCCCGTCTCCTTCGCGCGCTGGCGTTCCTCGCCGGGGATGAAGCGGTCGGCATAGACGACGGTCGTGCCGCGCTCGCCCTTGCGCACGCTGCCGCCGAGCGCGAGCGCCTGGCAGAAGGTGAGCCAGCTCTGGCCGGCGTAGCCGCGCTGGACGACGGCGCCCCAGAGGATCAGCACGTTGATGCCCGAGTAGCGCCGGCCGGTCGCGGCGTTCTTCGGCAGGGCGAGCGGTGCGGCGACACCTGAGGTTCCCCAGGGCTGCACCCAGGGCAGGTGGCCGGCTTCGAGTTCAGCGATGATCCTGTCGGTGATCTCGTCGTAGAGATTTGCGCGGTCACCCGAGGCTCGGCCGCTCGGGGCCGGCCGCGTCGCGGAGCGGGTCATGGCGGTTCTCCATGACGGGCCGGCCGCGAGCCTCTCTCTCGGCCCCGAAACCCGTCACGGCGACTGCCGCCAAACTCTCACTCTCGCCGGCGCGGTCAGACGCTCACCTCGCCAGCGTCACGTCATCCGATTTGCGCGCAGCGACGCGACGCAGCACTACGGCATTCACTCTCGTCTTTTCTCTGCTCGATAGATGCCGCTGCATGGCGATAGCGATCGTCACGGAGCGGCACATGTCCGGAAATCAGCCCAGCATTCCCCCCCTTCGCCGCACTCTTCGCCGGCACGAGCTAAGGGAGCTCGTCCCGCTATCGGACACGACGATCTACGAGATGGAGCAGCGGGGCGAGTTTCCACGACGCTTCCACCTGACGCCGCGTTGCGTGGCCTGGGATTACGCAGAAATCGCAGCCTGGCTCGCGGAGCGGCGGTACGGCGCTGACAGTGGCCGATCAACGCGCGCGCCCATACCCGATGTCAGGATGCGGAGGACGCGGCCTGTGAAGGTATGACGTCCTTGGGTCCAAGCTGCATCGCCGGTGGATAGAGCGTGGGCACCCGCTTCTGGCCGCTGCACCATGCGTCGATCATGTCCGCCCACTCCTGGAGCATGTGTCGACGCTGCGGCTCATACTCCGCCTTATTGTAGACACCGCGCGACGATCGATTGTCCTCGTGGGCAAGGCTTTTCTCGATCCAGTCGCTGTTGAAGCCGAGCTCGTTCAGCAACGTCGCGCCAGTCCGCCGCAGGTCGTGCACCGTGAAGGCGCCCAACGGCAGCCCGCTGGTCTTCGCACGCCCGACAACCGCGTAGATGACGCGATTGAAGGTCGCACGAGACATCGGCTGGTCGGCCTCATAGCGAGAGGGCAACACATAGGGCGAATTGCCAGCGCAGGTTTTCAGCGCGACCATGATGTCGAGTGCCTGTCGCGCGAGATAGACGTTGTGTGCACGCGAGCGCTTCATCCGCTCCTTCGGAATGGTCCAGACAGCGTTCTCGAAATCCACCTCGTCCCAGGTTGCATCGAGCAGCTCGCTCTTGCGCACCATGGTCAGGAGAATTAGGCGGAGCCCGAGCCGAATGGTCGGCAGGGTTGCGACGTGTTTGATCTGGTCGAACAGGATGCGGATTTCCGATGGCGAGAGCGCGCGATCCTTCGGCATGAAGGTGGCGATTGATGCCGGCCCCACTTCGTCGGCTGGGTTCGCAACCTTCTCGCCATGCAGGATCGCGTGGCCGTAGATCTGTTTAATGATGTCGCGGACATGGATCGCGGTCGCGGGCGCGCCGCGCTCCTTCACCTTAGCGCAGAGCCCGCGCAGATCGTCGGGCTTGATCTCCGACAGGAGCCTGTTCTTCCACGTCGGCAGGATGTCCCGGTCGAAGATCGCCTTCCGCATCGCTCGCGTGCTCTCGGCCATTCGCGCGCCCTCGAACCAGCGCTTTCCGGCCGCCGCGATGGTGAGTGCTTCTGCGGCGCGGCGCTTCGCGCGCTGCTTCTCCTGCGCGGGCGACTGTCCGCCCGCAACGGTCTTCCGAGCAACGAGGCAGCGCTCGCGGGCTTCGCCGAGCGTCAGTCCGCCAGGTCCGTAGGCGCCGAGGGTCAGCGTTTCGCGGCGCCCGTTCAGCCGATAGTCGTAGCGGAACGAGATCGCTCCTGACGGCAGGACCGCGACATACATACCGTCACGGTCAGCAACCTTGTACGATTTCTCTCTTGGTTTCAGCCGCTTGATGGCGATATCGGTGAGCATGACGCCCTCCTCAGCGCGTACGGTAAGCCCTCTTCAGAGGCTCAGATACCGTCGAACAGGATACCGTCAGTCGTGCAGAAATGACCAATCAATTCAGCGTATTGGGTGCGAAAAGCGGGATTGCCGTTGATGGACCTCCAGGCGGGCAAATCCGAGATTGCCGGCGCTGCCTGGAAGACGATACCGTCGGTTATGCCGTCAGATCAACGCGCTTGCGCGCGATAGACCGCGAAGCACTACACCAGCGATATTCAATAATTTTAGATAGTTAGTTCAGTTCGAGCAATAGATGGCGAACCATGCCGAAGCCTATCGCATCACTCCCACTCGATCGTCCCCGGCGGCTTGGAGGTGATGTCGTAGGTCACGCGGTTGATGCCGCGCACCTCGTTGACGATGCGGTTCGCGACGCGCGAGAGGAATTCCATGCTGAAGGGGTAGACATCCGCCGTCATGCCATCCGTGCTGGTCACGGCGCGCAGCGCGCAGGCCATGTCATAGGTGCGGCCATCGCCCATCACGCCCACGGTGCGCACCGGCAGCAGCACCGCGAAGGCCTGCCAGATGGCGTCGTAGAGCCCGGCGGCGCGGATTTCCTCCAGGTAGATCACATCCACCTTGCGCAGCAGGTCCGCCTTCTCGCGCGTCACCTCGCCGGGGATGCGGATGGCCAGGCCCGGCCCCGGGAAGGGATGGCGGCCGACGATCTCCTCGGGGATGCCAAGCTCACGGCCCAGCACGCGGACCTCGTCCTTGAACAGGTCGCGCAGCGGCTCCACCAGCTGCATGCGCATGCCCTCGGGCAGGCCGCCGACATTGTGGTGGCTCTTGATGGTCACGCTGGGTCCGCCGGTGGCCGACACGCTCTCGATCACATCGGGGTAGAGCGTGCCCTGGGCGAGGAAATCCGCCCCACCCAGCTTGTTCTGCTCCTCCTCGAAGACCTCGACGAAGAGCCGGCCGATGGTCTTGCGCTTGATCTCGGGGTCGGTGACGCCGCTGAGCTGGCCGAGGAACAGGTCCGACGCGTCGCGGTGGATCAGCTTGATGTTGAAACGGTCGCGGAAGGTGCGGACCACCTGCTCGGATTCATTCGCGCGCATCAGCCCGTGATCGACATAGATGCAGGTCAGCTGGTCGCCGATCGCTTCGTGCAGCAGCACCGCCGCCACCGAGGAATCGACCCCGCCCGACAACCCGCAGACCACGCGCCCGCTGCCGACCTGGGCGCGGATCTTCTGCACCATCTCGGCGCGGAAGCCGCCCATGGTCCAATCGCCGGTGCAGCCGCAGATGCCATGGGTGAAGTTGCGCAGCAGCGCCCCGCCATGCGGCGTGTGCACGACCTCGGGGTGGAACATCGTGCCGTAGTAGCGGCGCGCATCATCCGCGATCAGCGCGAAGGGCGCGCCCTCGCTGCTGGCGACCACGCGGAAGCCGGGGGGAAGCTGGGTGATGCGGTCGCCATGGCTCATCCAGACCTGCTCGCGCGCACCCTTGGCCCAGAGGCCCTGGGTGATGGCGCAGTCGCCGGTGACGTCGATGAAGGCGCGGCCGAATTCGCGCGCATGCCCGCCCTCGACGGTGCCGCCCAGCTGGTGCGCCAGCGTCTGCTGGCCGTAGCAGATGCCCAGGATCGGCAGGCCGGAGGCGAAGACGTAGTCCGGCGCGCGGGGGCTCTGCCCCTCGGTCACGCTGGCGGGCCCGCCGGAGAGGATGATGCCCTTGGGCGCGAAGGCGCGGATGCGCGCCTCGGGGGCGGCGTTGAAGGGCCAGATCTCGCAATAGACGCCGCTCTCGCGCAGCCGGCGCGCGATGAGCTGGGTCACCTGGCTGCCGAAATCGAGGATCAGGATCCGGTCATGCCGGGCGGTCGGGGCGTGCGTCATGGCGGGCTATGACCACAACGCGCCCGCCCGCACAAGTCGCAAGTCCCTGTCAGGCGGTCCGATTCAGATCTCCGGGCCCTACGGCCCTGCGATCATCGGACCTGTCAGCCGGTCCGATTCAGATCTCCGGGCCCTACGGCCCTGCGATCATCGGACCGCTCAGCTCTCCTTCACCGGCGCGGTCGCCGCCAGCAGCGTGTCGATCGGGTCCCACAGCACCGCGATCTGCTCCACCCCCTGCCCGGCCACGCGGATCGCCTCATGCATCGCGGGCCGGCCGCCGAGGTGGCGGTAGAAGAAGCGGGAAGGGTTGTCCTGCAGCACCCAGGCCATGGCCGAATTGCAGCCGATGGCGCGCAGATGCGCCGCCATGGCACGCATCAGCCGCCGGCCCACGCCGATGTCGCGGTAATCGTCCAGCACATAGAGGGTCTCGACCTCGCCCTCGCCCAGGCCGCGGCGCCGGGCGCGCCCGCCCGAGGCGAAGCCCACGATCCCGGCTTCGGGCCCCGGCTGGTCACCGGGCTGGTCCTGCCCCGCGGCGGTGGCGACGAAGACCGCATGGCCCTCCCGCCGGTCGAGGATGGCGCGCTGGTAGAAGGCGGCGAGTCGCGTCTCCGACAGGTTGGAGAGGTAGTGATCCTCCAGGATGCCCGCATAGGCGCTGCGCCAGGCGGCGACATGCACGCGCGCGATCGCCAGCGCATCGCCCGGCCGGGCGCGGCGGATGGAGATCATCGCGCGGCCCCGAGGCCTGCGGGCGTGGGCATGGTCATGCCGCCCGTCTCTCGAGCACCGCGGCGAAGAAGCCGTCCGTTCCATGCCGCGCCGGCGACAATGCCATGAAGGGCCCCTCTCCCGGCGCCGCGACGCCGGGCACAAGCCGCTCCCACAGCGCCGGCAGCGGTACCGGCGCGAAGTCGGGGTGACGCAGCAGGAAGGCTTCGACCTGCATCTCGTCCTCCTCCGGCAGGAGCGAGCAGGTAGCGTAGACCAGTCTGCCGCCGACGCGCACCAATTCTGATGCGTCCTCGAGAATCATCGCCTGCTTCGCCACCAGCTCGGCCAGGTCGCGCGGCGTGGTGCGGATGCGCGCATCTGGGTTGCGCCGCCAGGTGCCGCTGCCGGTGCAGGGGGCATCGACCAGCACGCGGTCGAACTTCCGGCCCTGGCGCTTGCGCCACTTGTCGCCGGGCTCGAGCAGGTGGCGCTCGGCATTGTTCACGCCCGCCCGGCGCAGCCGCCGCACCGCGCCTTCGAGCCGCGTGGCGGAGACATCGCAGGCGACGATATGGCCCTTGTTCTCCATCGCGGCGGCCAGGGCGAGCGTCTTGCCCGCCGCGCCGGCGCAGTAATCGGCCACGCGCATGCCGGGCCGGGCCTCGGTGAGCAGGGCGATGAGCTGGCTGCCCTCATCCTGCACCTCGATCAGGCCGGTCTCATAGGCGGCGGTGGCGGTGACGGGGCGGCGGTCGGCGACGCGCAGGCCCCAGGGCGAATAGGGCGTGGCGGTGGCCGGGATGCCCGCCGCCGTCAGCGCCGCCAGCGCCTCTTCGCGCGGCCCGCGCAGCAGATTGGCGCGCAGGTCGAGCGGCGCGGCCTCTTCCATCGCGGCCGCCTCGGCGGCGAGGTCGGCGCCGAAGCGCCTCCGCAGGCCGGGCAGCGCCCAGTCGGGCAGGTTCAGCCGCGGCCCCTCGGGCATGTCCGGATGCAGCAGCGGCCGGCCGGCCAGGCGCTCGAGCAGCGCCTTCTCGCTCGGCAGCAGGGGTGTGGGGGCGAAGCGCTCGCCCGAGTAGTTCTGCTCGACACCGGCCAGCACCCAGCCCTCGGCCAGCAGCAGATGGGCGGCGAGCAGCAGGCGCGCCGAGGGGTTGGGCTCGCCGAGCGCGGCGAAATGCCAGGCGAGGCGCAGCCGCTGGCGGATCGCGCCCCAGGCACGTTCCGAGACGTTGCGGCGGTCCGAACTGCCGATGAAGCGGCGGGCGCGGAAGAAATCATGGGCGATGGCGTCCGCCGGCCGGCGGGGCGCGGCCTCGACCGCGGCCAGGAGCTCGATCGCGGCGGCGAGCCGCGCGGCGGGGGTCATGCAGGGATCCGATTCAGGTCAAGCAGGCGGCACAGGTGGGGCGGCCGGGCGCGGGGTGCCACCGCGGCCGGCGGGGGCCTGCCATGCGTCGCATGTCGGGGTGGTCACGGCAGGCGCTGGCATGATGCGGCGAAATTCCTTATGCGGAGGGGATGCTCGCGCCGACGCTCTGGTTGCGCAAGCCGAGCCCGCGGAGCGACTGCATGGGCGTCAGCGCCATCCGACCCGGTCCGAGCCTTGGCCTCCTGGCGTTGCTGGCGGCCTGCACCGTGGACGGGCAGGCGCCGGTGCTGGGTTCGGCCGCCACGGCGCCAGTGGAACGCGGTGTGGAACGCATGGTGATGCCCCCCGCCCTGCCCGGCCGCCTCGCCGCGCTGAACCTGCCCGATCTCAGCCAGCCCCCGCCGCGCCCGGAGCCGGCGCCCCCGCCGGTGACACTGCCGGTCGCAGCGCCGCCGCCCGCGCCGGAGCCCGAGCCGATCGCGCCGCCTGCCCCCGCCCCTGCCCCGGTGGCCACTGCGGTGGCCGCTGCCCCCGTCGCCGTTCCGCCCGCGGCCAACAGCCCTGTGGCCGTCGCCCCGGTCATCGTCGCGGCTGTCGCCCAGGCCCCGCCGCCACCGGACCCGGCCCCTGTCACCGAGGCGCCCGCACCCGCGCCTGCCCCCGCGCCCGCACCGGAACCCCCGCCCGCCCCGCCCATCGTCGTCGCAGTTGCGCCGCCGCCCGAACCGGCCCCGCGCCCCCTCGCCACGCCCGTACCCGCCCCGCCGCGCGAGGCACGCGAGGGGCCGCGCGTGCAACTGGTCGCGGCCGGCAGCGAGGCCGAGGCGATGCGCCATTGGGCGCGCCTCACCCAGCAGGTGCCGGAGCTGACGGAGGGGCGCACGCCCCTTGTGCTGACGCTGGAACGGCCGGACCAGCCCACCATCTTCCGCCTGCGCCTGGGCGGCTTCGCCTCGGTCGAGGCGGCGCAGGCCTGGTGCGCGGCCCTGCGCGCCCGCGGGCCGTCCTGCTGGGTCTCGGGGTAGCGCCTACCCTTCCAGGCGGTAGTTCGGCGCCTCGCGCGTCACGGCCACATCATGCACATGGCTCTCGCGCAGCCCCGCATTGGTGATGCGGCGGAAGCGGGCGTTCTTCTGCAGGTCGGCGATGGTGGCACTGCCGGTATAGCCCATCGCCGCGCGCAGCCCGCCGACCATCTGATGGATCACCGTGCCGACCGGGCCCTTGTAGCCCACGCGGCCCTCCACACCCTCGGGCACCAGCTTCAGCTTGTCCGCGACCTCGGCCTGGAAATACCGATCCGCCGAACCCCGCGCCATCGCCCCCAGCGAGCCCATGCCGCGATAGGATTTGTAGGAGCGGCCCTGGTAGAGGAAGACCTCGCCCGGCGCCTCATCCGTGCCGGCGAAGACGCTGCCCATCATCACGCAATCAGCCCCCGCCGCGATCGCCTTGGCGACATCGCCGGAGGACCGGATGCCGCCATCGGCAATCGCCGGCACGCCGCGCTCGCGGCAGGCGGCGGCGCTCTCCATCACGGCGGTAAGCTGCGGCACGCCGACGCCCGCGACGATGCGCGTGGTGCAGATGGAGCCCGGCCCTATGCCGATCTTCACCGCATCCGCCCCGGCCTCGATCAGCGCGAGCGCGCCCTCGGGCGTGGCGACATTGCCGGCGATCACCTGCACGGCGTTGGACAGGCGCTTGATGCGCTCGATGGCGCGCAGCACGCCGCCGGAATGGCCATGCGCGGTATCGACCACGATCACGTCGATCTCGGCCTCGACCAGCAGGCTCGCGCGGCGGTAGCCATCCTCGCCCACGCCGGTGGCGGCGGCGACGCGCAGGCGGCCCATCGCATCCTTCACCGCGTTGGGGTTGGCCTGCGCCTTGTCCATGTCCTTCACCGTGACGAGGCCGACGCAGCGGAAGGCGTCATCCACCACCAGCAGCTTCTCGATCCGGTGCTTGTGCAGCAGGGCGCGCGCGGCGTCGGGCGTCACATCGGCATGGGCGGTGACCAGGTTCTCGCGCGTCATCAACTCATAGACCCGCAGATTCGGGTCGGTGGCGAAGCGCACGTCGCGGTTGGTGATGATGCCGACCAGCCGGCCCGAGCCGCGCTCGACCACCGGGATGCCGCTGATGCGCTGGCTTTCCTGCAGCGCGCGCACCTCGGCGAGCGTCTGGTCGGGATGGATGGTGAGCGGGTTCACCACCATCCCGCTCTCGAACTTCTTCACCCGGCGCACCTGGGCGGCCTGGTCCTCCGGCGAGAGGTTCTTGTGGATCACGCCGATGCCGCCCGACTGCGCCATGGCGATGGCCATGGGCCCTTCCGTCACCGTGTCCATCGCCGCGGCGATGAGCGGGATGTTGAGCGAGATTTCCCGAGTGAGGCGCGTGCGGGTCTCGGTCTCGCTCGGCAGCACGGTGGAATAGGCAGGCACCAACAGCACGTCGTCGAAGGCGAAGGCTTCCTCGAAGGTGATGCGGCTCGCCCGGGCGTCCGTGGGGGCATTCGTGGTGGCGGGGGCGATGCTGTCGGGGGCCATGGCGCGAACCTCGTCGGGGGATCGGGGCGCGCCGGGGACACGCCGCCTTGGCGGCCCTCCCTAGACCCGATGGCCCCAACCGGGCAAGCGGCGATCGCGTGAAAGGGGGCGCTGGCCTACGCCACGATCGCGATCTCGCCGATGCCGAAGCCGCTCGGCAGGGAGAAGCTCGCGATCACCACCGCCGCCGCCCCACCCGCGCCATCCGCATCCCAGCGCAGGATCCGCGCATCGGACTCGTAGATGAACTGCGCCGTGCCATCGAGCGCATTGGCCAGGCCCGTGGTGTTCTCGATATAGGTCTCGCCCATCACCAGCGCCTCGCCCGCCACCAGGCCCCCCCCGAAGCCGGCGGCGGAGATGGCGATGCCATCCTGCGCGCCTTCGTAGCGGATGATCAGGTCGCCGCCTTCGGCCGCGGCGGCGAAGAGGAAGATGTCCGTCCCCTCATTGCCGATCAGCCTATCCGCGCCGAGCCCGCCCTGCAGCGTATCGGCGCCCGGCCCGCCACGGAGCACATCCACGCCCTCCCCGCCGTCGAGCCAATCGTCACCCGCTTCGCCTTCGATGTCGTCGTCCTCGGCCTCGCCGCGGATCGTGTCGCCCCCGGCGCCGCCGCGCAGCACGTCGAGCCCCGCGCCGCCCTCGATCAGGTCGGCATCGTCGAGGCCGAAGACCTGGTCGTTGCCCGCCCCGCCCAGCAGCGTGTCGGCCCCCGCGCCGCCATTGAGCATGTCCTGCCCGTCCCGCCCCTCCAGCCGGTCCGCGCCGGCCCCGCCGACAAGCCGGTTGTCGAGCGCATTGCCGATCACGGTCGCGGCGCTGGCGCCGGCCACCACCAGCGCCTCGATCGCGTCCGGCAGGGTGAAGGCGCCGATGCCGGCGATGGTGACGCGGTCATAGCCCTCGCCCGCCAGTTCGATCACCCGGTCGCCGAGGTCGTCGAGCTGGTAGTAATCGTCGCCCGCCCCGCCGGCCATGGTATCCGCGCCCGCACCGCCCAGCAGCGTGTCGTTGCCCGCCCCGCCCTCGAGGTGGTCATCGCCGAGATCGCCGCGCAGCGCGTCCTGGCCCTCGCCGCCGCGCAGCGTGTCATCGCCCTCCCCGCCATCGAGCCGGTCCTCGCCCGCCTCGCCGGCCAGGAGGTCGGCGCCGGCCTCACCGAGCAGGCTGTCGGCCTCACTGCCGCCGAGCAGCGTGTCGGCCTCGCTGCCCCCCAGCAGCGTGTCCCGCCCCGCAGCACCCAGGAGCAGATCCGCCCCCGCCCCGCCCCAGGCGACATCCTCGCCCGCCCCGCCATCGAGCGTATCGGCGCCGGCCTCGCCCAGCAGGCGGTCGCGGTCGTCCCCGCCCTCCAGCACGTCATTGCCACCGCCGCCGCGCAGCGTGTCCTGGCCCTCCAGGCCCCGCAGCACATCCGCGCCCGCATCGCTTTCGATCAGGTTGGAGGCCGCATTGCCGGTGCCCTGGAAGCCGGTGCCGCCGACAAAGAGCAGGTGCTCCACCGCCGCGGCCAGGGTGAAGGCGGCCAGGCCCGTGACGCGGACCTTGTCCGTGCCCTCGCCGGCGCTCTCCACCACCTGGTCGCCGGCATCGTCCACATTGTAGAAGTCATCGCCCGCGCCGCCCTGCATGACATCCGCGCCGGCGTTGCCGTTCAGCACATCGTCGCCCGCGCCGCCTTCGAGCTGGTCGGAGCCCGCGCCGCCCAGCAGCGTATCCGCCCCCTCCAGCCCCATCAGCCGGTCCGCACCCGTCCCCCCGGTCAGCACATTGTCGAGGCCATTGCCCACGCCGAGGAAGGCGGCCACGCCCACCACCAGCAGCGCCTCGACATGGGCGGGCAGGATGAAGGAGGCGAGGCCGGTGACGCGCACCGTATCGAAGCCCTGCCCCGCCTGCTCGATCACCGAATCCCCGGCCTCGGCGAGGTTGTAGTAGTCGTCGCCGAGCCCGCCCTCCATCCGGTCGGCCCCCGTCTGGCCGTTGAGGATGTCGTTGCCCGCCCCGCCCTCGAGCACATCGTCGCCGGCGGCGCCGAAGAGCGTGTCATGGCCATCGCCGCCGGCCAGCGTGTCGGCCGCCGTGCTGCCGCGCAGCGTATCGGCCAGGGGGGTGCCGAGGATGACGGGCATGACGCGGACCTCCTCTCCCGGCGCCACGGCGCGGGGACAGGGCGGAGGTTAACCAGCCTGAAGCGAAACGGAAACCAGAAGTTGAAAATGGGGCAGGCTCTGCGCGCTTGCCCTGTGGCGATGCCGCCCGCTCAACCCGGCGGGCGTGGCTTCAGCCCCGTCGCCACCACATAGAGCTCGGCCGAATCCTTGCGGCTGGCCGGCGGCTTGGCGTGGCGCACCACGGCGAAGCTACGCTTGAGCGTATCCAGGAAGGCCTTCTCCGACCCGCCAGCAAAGACCTTGGCGACGAAGCCGCCCCCGGGTGCGAGCACGCGCAGCGCGAAATCCAGCGCGATCTCGGCAAGGCCCATGATGCGCAGATGGTCGGTGGCGGCATGGCCGGTGGTGTTGGGCGCCATGTCGGACAGCACGAGGTCCGCCTGGCCATGGAGGGCCGCGATCACCCGCGCCTCCTGCTCGGGGTCCTGGAAATCGCCCTGCAGCAGCGTCGCACCCGCGATGGGTGGGATCGCCAGCAGGTCGATGCCCACCACGCGCCCACGCTCCCCCACCTTCGCCAGCGAGACCTGCGTCCAGCCCCCCGGCGCGGCGCCGAGATCGACCACCCGCCCGCCGGGCTTGAGCAGGTGATACTTGGCGTCCAGCTCCTCGAGCTTGAAGGCGGCGCGGGAGCGGAAGCCGCGCGCCTTGGCTTCCTTCACGTAGGGGTCGTTGAGTTGGCGCTCGAGCCAGCGCTGGCTCTGCGGCGTGCGCGCCTTGGCGCTGCGCAGGCGCTCGGCGAGCGGACGGTTGCCGGAAGGCTTGGGGGGCTTTGTCATCAGTCGCGCGCTTCTGCCTGATCCGCCTCTGCCGGGCTAGGGCCTGTGGACAATTGGTTTACGGGCGCATCCGGCGGCGCTTTTTCGCGCTGGGTGCGTTGGCCATGCTCGCCGATGGATAGCCATCGGCTCCGCTGTCCGCCTTCCCAGCGCAAAAAATCCCTCGCCGGCCGCATCCCGGCCCCAACTGTCCACAGGCCCTAGAGCAATATGCGTTCAGATGGGTCGCGGCGCCGCCGCGACGCTGAACGCATTTCTTACTCTAGATTCAACGATTTCTAGAGCACGAGCTGCGTTCATCAGAACGCAGCGTGCTCTAGACACGCGCCACGGTGCGCCGCGGCGGGGCGGCGCGCTCGGCGCGCAGCAGGCGCATCAGGATGCCCTCGCGCAGGCCGCGATCGGCCACGGTCAGCCGCGGCACCGGCCAGATCCGGCGGATGGCGGCATAGACGGCGCAGCCGGGCAGAACGAACTCCACCCGGTCCTGGCCGACGCAGGGATGCGCCGCCAGCCCCTCCCGCCCCAGGGCGAAGAGCTCCCCCAGCGCATGATCGGCGGCGGTGGCCTCCAGCGTCTGGCCATCGACCAGCGGGCGGCGGTAGCGCGGCAGCGCCATGGCCACGCCCGCCAGCGTGGTGACGGTGCCCGAGGTGCCCATCAGCCGCACCCCGCCGGCCCGGATCTCCTGCGCGATTCGGTGGACAGCATCGAAATCCGCGAGCCGGGCGGCGACCTCATCGACCACGGCGTGGAAGCCGGCCTCGGTGAAGCAGGAGGGCCCGCCGCGCTCGGAGAGCGTGACCACGCCCACAGGCACCGAGATGTAGCCCACCAGTTCCGGCACGGCGGCGCCCGGGGCGCGGCGGATCCAGGCGATCTCGGTGGAGCCGCCGCCGATGTCGAAGAGCAGGGCGCGCCGGTCCTCGGGGCCGAGCAGCGGGGCGCAGGCCTCCATGGCCAGCTCCGCCTCCTCGCGCGGCGAGATGACGCGCAGGCGCAGCCCGGTCTCGCGCGCCACGCGATCGAGGAAGGCCGGCCCGTTCTCGGCGCGGCGACAGGCCTCGGTCGCCACCGCCTGCAGCGCACGGACGGGGCGGCGGGCAAGCTTCTGGGCGCAGGCCTGAAGGGCGAGCAACGCACGCTCCTGCGCGGCTTCGCTGAGCCGGCCGGTGGCGGCCAACCCCTCGCCGAGGCGCACGATCCGGCTGAAACTGTCCACCACGCGAAACCCACCGCCCGAGGCGGGCACGCCCATCAGCAACCGGCAATTATTCGTGCCGAGATCCAGCGCAGCCAGAACCTGCGCGCACGCGCTGGGCGTCACGGCAGGGCAAGCGGTCGGCGGCGCGGCATCGTCAGGCATGGGATTTCCCAGGGGCCAAGGCCCCCCGAGCGCCATGATTGGTCGCGCGCGTGCCGCGAGCAAGCCATTTCGGACGGATCGATGACAGGCGACACCGCAGGGCGCCCCCTCTTGCCTGCCACGGGCGAGCATGGTAGCTCCCGCCTCCCGCGCGGCCCGGTGGCCTGCTGGGGGATAGTTTAACGGTAGAACTACCGACTCTGACTCGGTCAGTCTTGGTTCGAATCCAGGTCCCCCAGCCACCGCCGCCGATCCGGCACAGTCCACACCTTGTTTTGAGCGTCGCGGGCCTGAAGCGCCTCAGGCATCCCTACCGAATGCGCGCGGCGCGCGCGTCAGCGGCTGGTCCAGCCGGGTGTGGGAAAGGGCGCGGCGGCGACCAGCGCCTCGACATCGATCGGCCGCGCCGGGTTGTCCACGCAGGACGCGGCGAGTTCCGTGGTGATCTCCTGCAGGGGCCAAAGATCCAGCGGCTCGGGACAATCCCGCCCGACCGAGAGGAAATAGTCCTGGAACTTCAGCCCATCGCCCGCGATCTGCCCGGCCGAGCCGCTGGAGGTCGCGAAGCGCACGGGAATCCCATAGGCATGCGCGATGATGACTCCGTGCAGCGAGGTTGAGATGATGGCCTCGCAGCTCAGCATCTGGCGGATGAACTTCTCGATCTGCGCATAGCCGCAACGCCGGATGGAGATCTGGTGCACGCCCCGGCCGATGCGGGCCGGCAGGTCCTCATGCACGTGGTGCAGGATCAGCCCCAGACGATGGCGCTTGGCGACCGCCGGCGCGTAAAGGCGCGGCAACAGCCAGGCGAGGTCGCCATAGACCTCCGGGCAGTTCGCCCCGCTCGCCAAAACGATCTTGCGGGTCAGCGGGCCGCGCACCGCGCAGAAGCGTGCCTGGGGGCTGACCTCGGTCGCCTCGCGGGAGGCGCCGGCGCCATAGACCGTGGCCTCGGCATCGGCAAACTTGATGATGGAGCCCACCGCCAACAGCCGCTCCCCCTTCGCCACGAAGCGCGGCGGGCGGCCATTCAGGCGCTCGATGATGTAGGGGTTGATGATGTCGCCGAGATTGCCCGGATAGGGTGTCTCCATCCACCACATCGCCACACGATCGGCATCCGTCAGCCCGGCGCGCGCGGCACGGAAATCGAGGTCGGCGCGCACCATGCGGCTTTCCATCCGGGGCAAGGCGGCGGACTTCTCCTGCTGCGCCAGCTTGAACAGCCGCTGCGTGCGCCCCTCGTCACCCGCCTCGATGGCCGCGCGCAGGCGCATCTCCTCCGCGATGGCGCGCAGCCCCGGCGAGTCGAGGCCACGGCGGACCAGATGCGTGAAGCGCCGCTCGTCGCGGTTGCGCAGCAGGATCGAGAGCACGCGCTCATAGGCGGGCGCATCCTCGGGGTCGATTGCGAGGATGCGCCGGTAGAGCGCCAGCGCTGCGTCGCGGTCGTTGGACTTGGCGGCGGCGCGCGCAGCCTCGGCCAGGAGCGCCTTCTGCCGGCCGAGTTCGAACATCGGGGCGCTATGTTGCAGCGCCTGGTCACGGAACTGGCCGACATTGCCGCTGTGGCCGAGTGCGACGAAGGCCTCCGCCGGCGCCACGTAGGGCGGGCCATAACCCATATCGACGTCGCCCGGCCGGAACAGCGCGAAGCGCAGCCGCGGCCCGAAGCGCTTCAGCGCCTCCTGGAACACCCAGTCGTCGGTGACCTTGCCGGCCTCCTGCGTCGCGATCTCTTCCGCCAGGGCAAGGAAGGCGCGCGCCGGTTCGGTATAGCCAAAGCCCAGCACGCTCGGCACCAGAAGCCGCGGGCGCAGCACCGGGTCGAACTCCGGCAGGTAGGCACCCTGGCGGAGCAGCCCGAAGAGGTCGATGCCGGCGCCGAAGGACATCTCCGGCGCGCGCAGGATCTGGCAATCCACATCCACCCAGAGCACCGGGCGGCGATGGGCGTCCAGCATGGCGCGCATGAAGGCAACCTTGCGGCGGCAGATGTCGAGCCAATCCTCGCCGGGGTCCGCCGTCAGTTCGCGGATGTCATGGGCAATGCCCAGCGCCGTGCACTGCGCACGCAGCCGAGCGGCCGACTCATGATAGTAGGCAGCACCCGCATAGAAGCTGACGATCACGGGAAAGCCGCCCGCCGGCGCCTCGGTCTGGCCTGTCTCTTCGGTCACGGCGTCACCCATCTCGTATGCGGCCCACCTGTTCCCATGGCGTGATTGACGAAGCTTGAGCAGGCCGGTGCGGCCAGCGTCCCGCCGGGACAGCTTACCAGATCGCGGCGCAAGCGGGAGGATGCGGCCTGGCAGCCCGATCGGCACGCACCGGAGCGGTGTCTGCTGACCCCGCCCCCTTCAATCACTTGCTGATGCAGCACGTCGCGTTCAAGTGAACCCCGCTTCTGCACCTGCCAGCAACTTCTGCCGCCTGCCTGGGCAGGCCTGCGTTGCTCGGGAGCAGAAGGGACCGGGTCCCGGATCTGCGGTTGTATTGCCCCCTCGACTTGCCTGGATCACCCCCCTATGAGGTCGCTCCGCTAAGGCATGGCGATTGGCGCCAGCACACAGAGACGGTGCCCTGGATGATGTCTGGTCCCGACAAGGCCCTCTACAGCTTCGACAAGGCAGATCTGGTCCCCGAGGCCTGGCGCCATCACGTGCCGAACGGGCAACTCGTCTTCAACCCGACCCTGGTCGAGCGCCCGGGCGGCTATGCCATGTGCTACCGCATGGCCCCGCCGGATGGCAGCTTCCGCGGTCTCGCGACCTGCCGTCTGGATCAGGAGATGCGCGTCGTGCCCGGCTCGGTCGTGGCGCTGAGCGAGCACATCACCTTCGCGCGGACGGAAGGCCTGAACGAACGGTCCCTGACCTGGCACGCGGACCCGCGCTACCAGCGGCTCCAGGGGCGGCTCTACGTCACCTGGAACGATGGCGGCAACCGCCCGATCAACCGTCAGTTCATCATGGAGATGAACGAGGACGGCACCACCCCCGCCGGCCCGGCGCGCGAACTGGTGCTCTATGGCATGGACCGCCGCTCGACCGAGAAGAACTGGATGCTCTTCGAGGCCGATGGCCGGGTCTATGTCGTCTACTCCATCTGGCCGCATGTCGTGCTGCTCGCCGACCTGTCGAACCCCGCGGAAGTGCCCTGCCAGCCGGTCGCTGATCTGGACTGGGAGAACGAGTATTCCGACATCTTCGGCGTGATGCGCGGCGGTGCGCAGCCGGTGGCCTACACCCGCCCCGACGGCCGGCGCACGATGCTTTCGGTCATCCATTCGAGCTTCAAGCTGCCCGAGGGCCGCCGCTACGAGATGGCGGTCTATGAATTCAGCCCCGAGGCGCCCTTCAAGGTCCTGCGCAGCGTCTCGCGCCCCATCGAGCTCAGCATGGCCGGGATCGAGGGATTCGAGTTCAAGCCGCTGAACAAGGAGGTCTACTCCGTCGTCTATCCCTGCGGCCTGGTGCTGGAGGGCACAGACGCCGTCATCTCCTACGGCATCAACGACGAGAACCTGGCCATCGCCCGCATCCCGCTGGCGACCATCGAGGCCGAGCTGAAGCCGGTGCAGACCGGCGCGCTGAGCCTTCAGATGACGCCGGTGGACTACCGCCCGCCGGCCGAGGGCCTGTTCGGCAAGCATGAGGCCGTTGGCGTGCCGCTGTTCTGGTGGGACACGCGCGACAAGCGCTTCGACGGCGATGCTGGCTCACGCCGCTTCAAGACGGGGAATTTTGGCGACATCGCCTCCCGCGACATCTTCGAGCGCGTCGGCGGGGTCAAGACCTCGGAGCCCGCGGCGGGCCGGCGCAAGGTCGTCTCCATCGGCTCGGTGCTGCACACAGCGCGCAATGGCGACGTGATCTGGGGCTCGGGCGTCAAGGGCACGGCGCGCGCCATGCACCCCTCCGTCAAGACGCTCGACATCCGCGCCGTGCGCGGCCCGCTGACGCTCGATTTCCTGCGCGAGGCGAAGTTCGACGTGAGCAAGGTGGTCGAGGTGTTCGACCCGGGCTGCCTCGTCAAGCAGCTCTACGCCCAGGAAATCGCCGCCTATGACGTGGCGCGCAACCAGCGCATGGGCCCCTTCCGCATCATCCCGCACTACCGCGACGACCTGCTGATGCGGCGCATCTACAAGGACCTGCACCACTGCTTCCTGACCGTGGACTGCACGCCACAGGAAATGGTGGAGCGCATGCTGGGGGCGGAGGCGGTCTATTCCAGCTCGCTGCACGGCGTGATCTTCGCGGAAAGCCTCGGCATCCCGGCCTATTGGCTGAAGTCGATCGGCGGCGAGAACGACTACAAGTTCTACGACTACTACTACGGCACGGGCCGCTACCAGGTGAAATGCTTCGACACCGTGCAGGATGCGATGCGCGGCACGCCGATGCCGCTGCCCGTGCTGCGCCCCGATGCCTATCTGGCGACCTTTCCGCATGACGCACTGGCAGGCCTGACGGTGGAGGCCTTCGGCCTGCGCGCGGGCAACGAATACCTGCCGGTGCGCGGCAGCGAGGTGCCGGTACCCAACATCATCGGCTGGCGCGAGGGGTCGGGGCGCATCGGCTCGGACGGTTTCTGGCTGCTCGGCCGCGAGTCCGGCTGCGGCCTGCGGGTGGCGCTGGACGGGGCGAAGGGCATGAGCCTTGCGCTGACCGTGCGCCCCTTCAACCACCCGAGCCTGCCCAGCCCGCAGCAGATCGACCTGACCATTGCGGGGCGGATGCAGTTCAAGCTGCGCTGGGCGAAGGGCGACGTGGAAAGCCGCGTCGTGCGCGTGCCGATCGATGAGAGCTTGCTCGAGGACCATTTCCTGCGCATCGAGTCGGTTGCGAAGCATGCGGTCTCCCCGGCCTCCCTGAATGTCGGGGTGCTGGAGGATCCGCTCACGGTCTGCATCCAGTCCATCCAGGTCGTCGCACCTGGCAAGCCTGGTGCCGGCGATGCCGGCCGCAAGGGCGAGGAGGATTGAGCGTCCGCACGGCGCAAGGCGGGCTTGGGTGAGCACGCCTCCCGTCGGACCGAGCGCGGCCGGCATCTCGCCCGAGGAACGCGCGCGCCTGCTCAACCTGATCGCCACGGGCCAGAGCGATATGGCGCGATGGTCCACCGCGCCGCCGGCACGCATGGCCTGGGATCACCGGGCGCGATGGGCCGCACGCCTCATACGACCGGGCAGCCGGGTGCTCGACCTCGGCTGCGGCACGATGAGCCTGCGGCATTTCCTGCCCGAGGGCTGCACCTACATCCCGGCGGATCTCGTCAAGCGGTCCGAGGACACACATCTGATCGACCTGAACCAGGGGCTCTGGCCGGCGGTGACGGCCGATGTCGTGGTGGCGCTGGGGCTGCTGGAATACATCCATGACGTGCGGGCCTTCATGGCGGGCACGCGGCGCTGCGGACCGGAACTGATCTTCACCTACAGCGTGAGCGCCCAGTCGGGCGCAACCAGCACCGAGGCGCGGCTTCGCATGGGCTGGCTAAGCGACTTCACCCTCTCCGGGATCATGGCCGCCATGGAGGAAGCCGGCGGCACGCTGCTGCGCCTCACCACGACCGGGTCGAAGCGCAGCTTTACCCCTTACATCGGGCAGATCACCTTCCCGCCGCCCGCAGGCTGAATCAGGATCACCGCATGGGAACGCTGCCTTCGAAGACGCTCGCGCAGGTGGTGGAACGCCTCGCGGCACGATACGGCCTCGACAGCTTCATCGAGACCGGCACCTGGCGTGGCGACACGACCCGCTGGGCAGCCGAACGCTTCGCCCGGGTGGAGAGCATCGAGATCGTGCCGGAGACGCATGCGGCGACCGGCGCGGCGCTGCGGGACCTCAGCCATGTCACGCTGCATCTCGGCGACAGCCGTGCCTGCCTGCCGCCGATCCTGGCGATGACGGACCGCCCCGCGGTCTTCTGGCTCGATGCCCACAAGGGCGGGGGCTATTTCGGCGCGGGCGATGACTGCCCCCTGCTCGAGGAACTTGCGGCGATCAATCGCTGGGGTCTGCCGGCGCTGGTGCTGATCGACGATGCGCGCGGCTTCCTCTCCCCCCCGCCGCCGCCCTTCGATTGGCGGCTCTGGCCGGACCTGCAGACGGTGCTGCGTCACGCCTGCACCGCTCCTTCACGCTTCGCGGTGGTGTTCGACGATGTGATCCTCTGCGTACCCCCCGATTGGCGGGACGCGCTGCGCGAGGAACTACACCGCGCGCGGCCTAAGCTTTGATGGCTCCTTGGCGCGCGGCCAGCCAAGCCGCGGCGCCCGGCCTTGCCAAGGGCCCGCAAGCGCCCTTATGCCAGAATCGCGGTCCGGCGCCGTGCGGAGGAATCGATCATGCGGATCCTGTTCTATGGAGGCTGTCACGCCTCCGCCCTGCGGCGCATCTTCGAGGAATTCGGCAAGGATGTGGAACAGGTCGCGCATCTGACCAACTTCCGCCTGATCCGCGACCGGATCCCTGTCCCCTATGAGGACTTCAAATCCTTCGACTGGGTGATCTTCAACCCGATCCTCAACAAGGAGGATTACAACACGACGCATCTCGAGGCCTTCCTCAAGGCGCATGGCGTGAAGTTCCTCAAATACCCCTGGCTGCAATGGGAGGGGTATTTCCCGAAGTTCACCAAGGCGATCTTCCCTTGGTACACTGGGTGGTGGCCGAGCAACCTCGAGGGCCTGCCCGGCGCCACCGATGATTTCGAGCGCTTTCGCGAGGCCGTCTTCCAGGGCGAGGCGCTGGTCGAGCAGGCGCAGGAACACCTGGACATGACGAACAGGTTCCTCCGTCGGCTGGAGGCCGATGTCGACCTGCCCGTCTCGGACTACATCCTGGCGAATTACCGGCAGCGGCGGTTGTTCCGTACACCCGACCATCCCTCGACGCCGCTCTACCAGTATCTGGTCCGGATGATCGAATCCGCGATCGGCTGCCGGGTGGACCATAGTTTCTACGAGACCGCGCAGGAGGTTCAGCCGGGCCTTCAACTGCCCATCCTTCCCTACGTGGCGCGCGCCCTCGGCCTCGAATTCCGCTCCGGCGATTTCGAGGCCGTGTCACTCACAGGTGCGAACATGATCCCGCTCGGCGACTGGATGAAGCTGCATTTCTACAAGACCGACCTGAGCTTCGCGACCGCACGCGCCGGGACGCGCCTTTTGCGGGACGGCAAGGCAGTCAGTGCGGCTGTCGGCACACGGCTGTTGCTGCGCCGGCTGAAGGGTGATGACCGCCCGCCCTATCGGCGCTTCGAGGTCCTGGGCGCGATTGCCGGCTCTCCCGGTGTGCAGAAGCTGCGCGGCAAGGCCGTGGAGATCTATCCGCCGCACTGGACATTGACGCAGAACCTCAGAGCCAGCGCCGATGACGAGGCGACGAGCATTGCACAATACAAGGCCGTGGCCGCGATCACCGACCCGCCCCCGCCGGCATCCGATCCCCCCCCAAAGTAATAGTGGCCTTTCCGATGAGATGGTGTGGCCCGATCAGGGTTTTTCAATAAAAACAATGTTATATATGACAGGCCGTCTGCCCGGCAGGGCAGACAGCGCTCCGGGATCTGGGGACAGCCGGAGCCGGAAGGTCACCGGCGAAAACCATTCCGGGCCGTCAAGGCAGGAAACGGAGTCGATGGCACCCCATCGGCGTGCATGGCCAAAGCGTCGGGCGCGTCGTCAGACGCCCAGCCGCTCCGCCAGCCTCTCGAGCATCAATGCGCCGAAGCGCCGATTGGCGTGCCAGGGGTCGCCCTCCCGCCCATAGGCGCGCTGCAGGAAAAGCCCGGCCGCCAGCGTCTCGGTCGGGCTGCGCAGCGCTTCCAGCCGCGGCGAGAGAGCGGCCAGGGCGGCATGGAAGACCTCTTCGCTCAGGGCGAGGAACTCGCCCATCACCTCGGGCGTGGCCGCGCCGTAGCGCCGCGCCAGCAGCCAATCCTGCGTCACCACATCCTCCGAAGGCCGGGGCACGGGCTCGACCAGCACGCGGCCCGGAAAGGCGGCGGCCAGGTCGCGGCAGGCGGCATAGGCGCCGCCGCGGGCCACGCTCTCCAGCAGCAGCGCCTTCATCATCTGGCGCGAGATCGGCCGCGGCGGTGGCCCCTCCCCCGCCGCCTGCACCGGCCAGCCGAAGCAGGTCGCCTGCCCCAGCGGATGCAGCCCGCTCGCCAGATGCGCATCGCGCGCGGCGATCACCCCCAGGGCGATGACGGCCACCGCATCGAACTGGGCGAGCGCGATCCCCTCGCGCTCCGCGCCAGGGACGGAACTGCGAAAGCGAAAGTCCGGGCGCGCCGGCAGCAGCCGGCCGTCCCGCACCAGCACCTGCGGCGCCATTCGGCCGGGATGGACGTAGAACTCAACCGCCAGGCGACCCTGCGGCGGGGCCGCCCGGCAGGCATTGACCAGACAACTCGCATGGGAATTGCCGACAACCAGCAGCCGCATCACCGCTCCCCGAAGGCTTCCAGCATCGCCTCCTCGCAAGTCACGTCCTCGGCGCCGGCCTCTTCCGGCTCCACGGGCCGGGCGGCACGGGCGGGTGGCCCCGCGGCGGCAGGCTCGGCAGCCGGCTGCACGCCCATGCCGGCGAAGAAATGCGTCATCACGAACTCGACACCCTTCACCGACACCTCGCGCGCATTGGGCAGGTAGAACATGCCGCGGAAACAGGGGGCGGTGATGATCTCGTAGGAGGGGAAGTAGTCGACGAAATCGTGGTCGTCGCGCAGGTCCCCCGCGACGCCGCGCAGCACGGACTTCGAGTAGGTGGTGGCCACCAGCACATGCGCGCCGCTGGCCGTGGCGGTCAGCGGCACGGGCGATACGGTGAGCAGGAAACGCAGGCGCGGGTTGATCTGCCGCGCAAGCCGCAGCACGGCGCCCATGTCGGCCATGATCTCGCCATGCCGGTAATTCCGGAAGCGGTGCACCGCCGGGTCGAACACCCCGGCCAGGGTACCCGGGCACATCGGATAGACCACGCCCGTGGCCGCGTTCTGCCACGCCTCGGTGAGGCCGAGCGTGAAGACGAAGATGCTGGCCTGCTCGATCGCGGCGCGGATCGCCGCCAGCGTCACCTCCCGCGCCGCGCGCATCTCGGCAAGTGAGGCGAAGCCGCCAGGCTCGATCGCCGGGCGGAAGGGATCATGGAAGCGACCCTCGGCGCACCAGTACTCGTCCGGCTGGGGCCGCTCGCCACAGGCCCACTCGACCCACTGGCGCAGCAGCGCCGCGGTGTAGATGTTGCCTGTCCGGAAGGAGAACACGCCGTAGCCGAACTTCCGGTTCAGCGCTTCCTGCCCCGCGATGCCGGGCTCGGCGTCGATCCAGTCGAAGCCGTTGTGCACCAGCGCGCGGCTGATGTGCTGGGCGAAGCAGGACCCGGCCGTCACGAAGCGGTCGGCGCGCGAGATCGGCGCCCGCGCCGCCCAGAGATCACTGATCTCGAGCGGATTGCGCGCCCCCACCGCGGGGCGCCAGAAAGCCGGCGGAGGGAGCGCATCGTAGGGGTTGGCCATGGCGGTGCCCGCCTTTCGAAGATCCGCCGGAGGCTACCACGCCCCCACCCATGGCGCGAAGCCGCGCCGCCGCCCGGGGCGCTCAGGGCATGAGGGCGCGGGCGACGAATTCCTGAAGGCGCTGGCGTTCCTGCGCGAGGTAGCCGCGCACATGCGCGAGATCGAGTTGCATCGCGAGTCCGCGCAGCGACTGGCGGGTGATGGCAGGCCCTAGCCGGACCGTGCAATCGGGCTTGCCGATGCGGCGGAACAATTCATCGATCTTGGAGGTGACGGTGCGGCTGCGCAGGCTGAGCCCGACACAGGGCACGCCCGCCGTCAGCGCCAGGATGCAGCCATGGTAGCGTTCGCTCACCACGAAGGCATAGCGCTGCGCCTTGGCCTGGAAATCCTCGGCCGAATCGAGCGGAACAACGCTGTCGCCGAAGACGTCGGGGAAGCCGCTGCGCCGGTCCGTCTCGGGGTTGAGCGAGACGATCAGGTCGCTCCGGGGCGCCAGCAGGCGCAGCATCAGGTCGTCGTAGAGCGGCACGGTGCCGGGCACCAGCTTGCCCGGCACCCACAGGATGCCGCGTCGCTCGGACGCGGGTGCCAGCGGCTCACTGCTCGGCCCGGCCAGCAGGATCGGGTCCATCACGATCTCCGCATCCGGGCGGATCTCCGCCACCGCGGCCTGGGAGAATTCGTCGCGCACCGACACCATGCGGCATTTGCGCAGGAAATCCGCCGTGAGGCCGGGCGTGTCGCCCGCCGCGCCGATCGCGACCGTCACGCAGGGAAGCTTGAGCCCCGCCACCCACTCGGGATCGTTGAGCGGGCGGTGCGGCGCGGCAACCAGCCCGCCGCCGCCCACCAGCATCACATCGAAGCTGTTGATGTAGTCATGGTCGAAGGCGCCGTTCGCCGGGCCCGCGACGTGGTTGCGCGTCGGGTAGCCGCTGGCGCGCGCGGAAGGCGAGACGGAGACGACCTCCGCATCCGGCCGGGCGGCCAGAACCAGGGTGGCCAGGGCTTCCGCCTGCGCCATGTCCCCGACATTCCCATTGGCGTAGGCGCCAAGGCACAGAACCCGCAAGCCCATCTCGCTTCCCTAACCCCCCTGACGCAGTGTGAGACTATCGCACCGCGCCCGGCGACGAAACGCCCCAGCCGCGCCCCTATTCCGCCCGCAGGCCGTGGCGCGCCATTTCGGCCAGGACATGGTCGAGCACGCGCGGCAGGGGCAGTTCCGCGATGCAGCGGCATTCCCCGGCGTGGAATATCGGCCTGCCGGTCGGCGTGATCTCGCACGGCGCGCAGGCCTTCTCCAGCGCCAGCCACGAACTGCTGGCCCGCAGCGGCCCGCGGGTGGCCGGGTTGGTCGGCCCGAACAGGCCCGTCACCGGAATGCCGAGGGCATTGGCGATGTTCATCAGCCCGCTGTCGTTCGAGACGAAGTAGCTGCAGGTCAGCATCTTCTCGATCATCTCGGCGATGCTGCCGCCGGTGAGGTCCAGCGTGCCCTCGACATATTCGTCATCGATGCCGAAAGAGGCCACCTCGAAGCCGCGCGCGCTGAGCGCCTGGGCGAGTTCCGGGTAGCCCGGCCAGCGCTTGCTGGTCCAGAAGCCCTCCTTCGAGCCGCCATGGAAGCCCACGCGCCGCCCGCCCGGGGGCGGCGTGTAGCGAAAGTCACACACGAAGTAGCCGAGCGTATCCTCCGGCGCGTATGGCACGCCGAGCAGCGCTTTCGCCGCCTCCAGGTTGAAGATCGTCTCATGATGCGGCCCGCCCGGCTCGAAACGCATCCAGTCGCGCGAGTTGAGGACGCTGCGCGCCTCGAAGCGCACGCGCGCCTCGCCGAAGCAATGGGTGAGGAAGACCAGATCGTAGGGCTTGCGCAGCACCTGCTGGCGCAGCGCGTAGGTGGCGTTCACGTAGTCGGGGTTGTGCAGCAGGAACAGGCTCCGCTCGTGGTCCTCGGCCACGACGATATCGACGGGGCTGCCCAGGCGGCGCGCGATGTTGCGGATCATCGGCCCGGCATGGAGCATGTTGCCGATGCCGGAGCCGATCCCGATGAGAATGCGCGACGTGGCGGCGCCGACCACATGGGTGAGCGCGCGGCGCTGCCCGTCATAGGCGTAGTCGTCCGAATTGCGCCGGGCGCGGGCGGCGAGGTCGGCCGCATAGTCGCGATCAGTGTAGATGCGCTGCAGTTCTTCCGCCCAGGCCTCCGGCTGCTCGGGCAGGATCACGCCCGACCGGCGCAGCAGGTAGGGCACATTGCCGCGGTCCGAGCCGAGCACGGGCTTGCCGAAGCGCTGGGCCTCGATGCAGACGCGGCTGAAGGTCTCGATGAAGCGGTAGCTCGGCACTGCGACCACGCGCGCCCGCTGGTAGAGCAGCTCGATGCGGTCGGTGCGCGGCAGGATGGTGAAGTTGCGCAAGCCGGCGACCGCCGCCTCGGCCTCGCCGCGTTCGGACTGGCTGGCAATGGCGACGAAGGGGATCTCCGGGCAGCGTCGCGCGGTCTCGACCAGCAGGTCGAAGCCCTTGTCGCCCTTCGCATTCACCAGCAGCACGAAATCGGCGAGGTCGCCGAACAGGGCCTGCGCCTCGCGCTCGCGCACGGGTTCCTCGTCCTGGCGGACCGCGCGGGGCAGCGAGTAGAGGATCGGCGTGCGGATCTGGAAGGCTTCCTCAAGCACCTCCCGCGTGAATTCGGAGTTGCTGTAGACCACGGCGGCGCGCTGCACGACGTAGCGGAAGGTCGGCTTGGGGATCGGGTCGCGGTCGAGATTGGCGAAGAAGCCCTGCGCGTCCTCACCGAGGCCCAGGCAGTCGCGCCAGAAATGCACCCCGTAGACGAAGGGAATGTTGAGGTAGTCGAGCGCGGCGGCCACCTGCATGCCCAGGCCCGAGAGCACATGCACCAGCACGGGCCGCGCCTCGAGGAAGTAGCGGCGCAGGGCGGCGGGCGACTCATCGATGAAGACGAAGTCGCGCCCGCCCTCGGTGCCGGAACGGCCGAGCATTTCCGGCCGCGTGCCTGCGATCACCACGCGATGGCCCATCGCGCCGTAATGCTCGGCCATGCTGTCCAGGAACTGCTCGCCGCCGCCGAACTTGACGATGCCGTGGCGCGACATCGCCACCACCAGCCCCGTGCGCGCCCGACCCGCACGGGCAGCCGCCTTGGCGAAGGTCCAGGGTGCAGACGCGGCCATGTGCCAGGTGGCGACCACATCGGCGTGCGCCTCCAGCCGGGCCGGAAGGCTCGCGAAACCCTCCAGCAGGCCGCTCTCCTGCAGGGCCTGGACCAGGTCCCGCCGCCACAGTTCCAGCGTACCGGACTCGGGCAGAGGCAGGATGAGGCGCCCGCACCAGCCGGGAACGGCCTGGCGCGCCCGGTGCAAGGTCGCCCTCCAGCCTTCGGTCTGCGCCGGCGTTGGCAGCGTCGGGGCGAAGGCGATCCACTCCCCTGCCTCGCGCTCCAGGAAGCGCGACAGGTCCAGCGACCCGGCCGGGTCCTGCTGCACCGCGTGCGCCTGCAACGCGTCGTCCGTGACATCGAGCCGCAGCCGGGCTGCCGCGCCTGTCCCGTCGGAAAGGACGATCAGCGTGAGGGTGAAGGCGCGCGCATCGCCTTCGCCTTCGGCCAGGCTTCGCAGCGTGCGCAGCTGGAAGCGCGCGCCCTGGTGCGCCGGTTCGCGCGCGCAGATCTCTTCGGCAACCCGCAGCGCCTCGGTGATGCGGTTCAGCCCCAGCAGCGCCTGGCCCCGCAGCATGAGCAGATCGACCGAGGCGCCGCTGCGCGCGATGGCCGCATCGACATGCGCCAGCGCCGGGCCGGTCTGGCCCAGGTCGAGCAGGTTGCGCGCGATGCGCGTGTGGGCGCGCGGGGCGAGGTTGGGATCGCGCTCCAGCGCCGCCATCCAGTCGGCGTTGCTCGCCTCCAGCAGCGCCTCGCGCGCTGGCGGATCACTGGCGCGCTCGCCGGCGAGGCGGCGCTGGATGTCGGCGGATTCCGCCAGATACTGCGCGCTCTCGGGCTTGAGCCGGATGGCGGCGCGCAGCAGCGCCGATGCCTCGGCGAGGCGACCCATGCGGCCCAGCGCGACGGCGGCGTAGAATTGCACTTCCGCATCGCGGGGCGCGTCCTCGGCCAGGCGGGTGAGCAGCCGCGCGGCCGAGGCAAAGTCCTTCACATAGATCTGCGCGCGGCCAACGCGCTTGATCATCTCCCGCCGCCCTGCATCGGCCTTCTCGGCCCGCTCGAACATTGTTGCCAGTTCGGGCCAACGCTTCGCCTGGAACAGCAGGCGCGCGCGTTCGAACAGCAGTTGTTCCTCCAGCGTGCGCCAGGCCGAGAGGAACTGATCGGTCGGCAGCTGGGCAAAGATCTCCTTCGCCTGGCGGATCGCCTCCTCTGGCGTGCGCGCCGACATGTCGGGAACCGCCGCGTCGGGCGCCGGGCGCTGGCGAAGCAGGGTCTGGACTTCCTCCTGCCGCTCGGCGCGCAGCAGCGCGGGCCCCGCCTCGGGGTCGAGGAAGATGGCGGCGATCAGGTCTTCCCAGCGCCGTGCCCCCTGCAGCGCGGCGATGGTTTCGGCGTCGGGGCGGAGCACCTCGATCACCCACGCCACCAGTTGTGCCGGCGGCTCGGGCGCGCGGGCGGCATGCGGCAGAACGTCACCGGCCGCGATCCGGGCGATCGTCGCCCTGAGGAATTCGTCGGAGGCCGCGATGCGCCGGAGCAGCGCCTGCGGCTCCATGCGCGACATCTCCTCGACCACCCGTGGCGGGCTCGGCGCGCGGCCGAGCAGCAGCAGGAAGGCCCGGCCGACCATCGTCGCACAGAGTTCGGCCGCCTGGTCCGTCACGCGAGAAGAAGCCATGTCCTCGATCTGCGCTCCCGGTGGATCGGCGCGTTACGCACCCGCGGCGCGCAGCCTATCCGCCGAAGACGCTCCCGAATCAACCCCGCCCCACCGCTACTCGACCCGGGTCATGCGCTGAAGGCTGGCGCGGAGCATGGCGATCGATTCCCGCATGATGGCGACCAGCACAGCCTTCTCCTGCGGGTCCTGTACGCCCGTGACATGGCGGGTGGCCTCGGCGATGGTCTGCTGCAACTCGAGTGCGGCGAGCCTGGCGCGCAGGGCGGGGGCGACGGCGCGGGCGGAGACATAGGCGTCGAATTCCTGACGTTCCTCGGCCGAGAGCTGCGCGAGCAGGCTTTCCGGGACCTTCAGGGGCGTGATGGAGAACGACCCCAGCGCCACCTCCTTCACGCGATCGGCGCCGGTCGGGTCCTCGACGCGGACGATCTGGATGGCCGAGCCCTTCAGCCGGAAGCGGATGCCCATCTATTCTCTACTCCACAGGTCGTGCCGGTCATGCGCGAAATCCGATCCACCAGCAAGCGCCGGCAAGTCATGACGAAGCCGGCAGGATCGTGAAGGATCTCCCTGCCGCCCGGGCCATCCAATGTCGCAACGAAAGGCCGCCGGCCTGCCCCTGGCCGAGCCTTGCGCCCAAGGGTTGCTCGCTGCCCGCCTTGCCCGGCACCGGGCAAGGTGTAGTTTCCGGCGCCGCTCCGGGCCGGAGATGCAGGGCGCGTCGCTGGCCGGGCCGGGCTCAGGGCGCGCCCGGGGGACCAATAGCCGAGACATACAACCCCGGAGACATCGCCGGGACTGGAGGCTTCGCATGGCACTGGTTCGGGTGATCGGGCGCTCGCCCTGGCTCGCGGTCTGGCGGTCGGAGCCCGACGCCGCGCGCGGCCTGGCCGAGCCAGCGCCGGACCAGGACAACGCGATTCGCTTCGACGCGGAAGCCTGCGAGGGCAGTTCCCGCCTGCTCTTCCCCCTCGATGCGCTGCTGCGCGACGCCGCGCAGGCCATCGCCGGCGAGGCCACGCTCGAGCTGACCCTGAGCGCCGCTCGGGTGGCGGAGAGGCGCCCGGTGGAGTGGGTGGCGCTGCTGCACGGCGCCACGGCGCGCAGCCTTACCTTCCTGAAGCGCCTGGAGAGCCTGCCGGTCTTCGGCACGCGCCCGCGCCAGCGCAGCTGGGTGGTCCCGCTGGCGGAGTTGGGTGCCTATCAGGGCCGGCTCTTCTTCGCGCTGCAATTCCTGCCCCAGGCACCAGCCTGCACCGTGGCGCTGCGGCTCTCCTGCGATGGCGCCGGGGCCGCTCCGGCGCCCGCCGCCGCCGAGCCCCCCGCCGCGCCGGCGCCCGCCGCGCCGCCGCCGGAACCGCCAACGGCCTCACCCGCGCCGCGACCGGAAGCGCCGCCGGCATCCGCCGGGCGCGCCGATCGGCTGAGGGCATTGCCCGACGGCGCCCTGCTGCTGTTCAAGACGGCCGCCGACGCCAAGGCGTGCCACTGGGCGGAGGAAGCGGCGCAGGACGATGCGCCGTATCGGATCGCCATCGACCTGCGCGGCTGCAAGGGCGAGGTGCGCCTGCTCCGCCCGCTGCCCGATCTCGCGCCCCGGCTGCACAGCCTGCCCGAGGGGCTGGCCCTGCCGCTGCGGCTCAGCCTCGACATCCCGGCGGAGTCCCGCCCCGGCCTGCTCTGGGCCGCGCTGACGCAGGGCACCTCGCCCTTCGACGTCGCGCTGCACAGCTGGATCGCCAAGCGTCTGGCCGCCACGGCGGGCGCGGCGCGGTGGGATGCCGCGGTCATGCCGCCGATGGCCGAAGACGCGGTCGCTTACCTGACCCTGCAATTCGCCCCCGGCGCGGGGCTGGTGCGCCTGGGCCGCAGCGAAGTCAGCCTCGGGGCGCATCTGGGGGCCTTCGAGGCCTGCGACAGCCTCGCCGGGATCCTGGCGCGGCTCGCCCCCGGCACGCGCGGCGCCACGCTGGCGCTCCGCCGGGGCGATCGTCACTTCACCGTCCCGGCCTTCCAGGAGACCCTGCCGGGCGGCGAGACCCGGCTCGGCCTGGAGCCCATGCGGTTGGGGCGCTTCCTGGTCGAGGCGGGCCTGGCGGACGGCGCGCCTTTCGACGTGCTGCTGCTGGCAGGGTCGCTCCTGGTGGAACGGCGCAGCCTCGCCTGGGTTGTCCCTGACGTCGCCGGCGCGCTGGAGGAGGCCTCGCCCGCACGCATCCGCGGCTGGGTCGCGCCACCGGTGGCGGTCGAGGTCCTGGTCAATGGCCTGCCCCTGCTGACGCTGCCGGCCGGGCTGCCGCGGCTGCACCCGCAGGGCGCGGGTGGCTTCGAGACGCAACTCCTGGTCGGCTCCGGCGCCGAAGCCGAGGTCGTGGCCCTGCGTGAGGCGGCCACCGGCAGCGCGATCGGCGAACCACGCCGCCTCGCCGGGCTGCCGGCGCGGCGACAGGACCGACACCGCGCGCGCCTGGCCCGCAGCCGGCTGCGCCAGGCGCCGGCGGTGAGCCTGGTGCTGCCGCTCCGCGATGAGACCGCCACGGCCGCCGCGGCCTGCCTTGCGGCGCTGGCGCGCCATACACGCATGCCCGCGCGCCTTATCCTGCTCGACCAGGGCTGCACCTCGCCCGCCGCCGAGGCCCTGCTGGCGCAGGCCCTGGCGCGCCCGGGCACGCAGCTGCTTGCCGGCGCCGACCTCAATGCGGCGATCGCCGCGGCGGGCGCGGATGATGTGGTGCTGCTCGACCCCGCCAGCCTGCCGGGCCCCCGCTGGCTCGAACGCCTGCGCTTCGCCGCGCTGGCCGAGGATCGCGTCGGTTCGGTCAGCGCCCTGCCCGCCACCGCCCTGCCGCCCCTGCCTCAAGACTGGCCGGCCGAGGCGGTGGCGCGCTTCGTCGCCCAGGCGGCGCCAGGGCTGTTGGCGGACACCCCGGTGATGGGCGCGGGCTGCGTGTATCTGCGGCGGGAGGCCCTGACGGCGGTCGGCCCCTTCGACCTGGAAGGCCTTCCCGGCACCGCCGCCTGGCGCGCGGACTGGTCGCTGCGCGGCCTCTATCTGGGCTTCCGCCACCTCGTCGAGGAAGGCTGCCTGGTCGATCGCGCGCCGCCGGCTGCCGACGCCGCACCGGCCGACCTGCTCGGCCATCGCTACCCCGAACTGCCGCGCCTGCTGGCAGCGCAAGCGGCCGATCCGGCCCCCGCCACCATCGCCCATCGCCTCGCGATGCGCGCCGCCGGAGCCCCGGCACCGCGGCCGCGCGCGCTGTTCGTCATCAGCTCCCGCACCGGGGGCATGCCGCAGACCAATGCCGACCTCATGCGCGCGCTCGGCACGACGCATGAGACCCTTCTGCTGCACAGCGATTCACGGCTGCTCACCCTCGCGCGGGTGGAAGCGGGGGTGGAGACGGTGCTGGAAACGCATGAGCTGGCCGAGCCGGTCAACATCCTGCACCACCGCTCCCCCGCCTATGACGCGGTGGTGGGGGAATGGCTGAGCGCGCATGCCATCGAGCTGGTGCATCTGCGCCACCTCGCGCGGCACGGGCTTGGCGTGGCGGAGGCGGCGCGCGCGCTGGGCATCCCGGTGCTGCTGTCCTTCCATGATTTCTACACGCTCTGCCCCACGGTGAAGCTGCTGGACGCCGAGGGCACGCCCTGCGGCGGCGTGTGCACCCAGGGTCCGGGGGAGTGCCGCGCGGAGTTGTGGCCGCGGGAAGGCGTGCCGCCGCTGCGCAATCGCTGGGTCGCGAACTGGCGTGCGCTGATGCAGCCCGCGCTGGACGCCTGCGACGGCTTCGTCACCACATCGACCGGAGCCAAGGCATTGCTGCAGCGGGGCTTCCCGGGCCTGGCCAGCCGCCCCTTCCCGGTCATCCCGCATGGGCGGGACCTGCCGGAGCTTGCGGCGCCGCTGGTCGCCACGCCCACACCGGGCGAAAAGCTGCGTCTGCTCGTGCTGGGCAATATCGGCCCAGCCAAGGGGGCCGAGCTGCTGGCCCGGGTGCTTGAGCTGGATACGGAAGGGCGGATCGAGCTGCATGTCGCCGGCGAGATCGGCGCCGAGCTGCGCGCCGCGCGCGCCTTCCTGCACGGCCCCTATGCGCGGGAGGATTTCGTGCAGGTGGTGGCGCAGGTGCGCCCGCATCTGGGCGCCGTGCTCTCGCTCTGGCCGGAGACCTATTCCCACACCCTGACCGAGCTTTGGGCCTGCGGCATTCCTGTGCTGGGCTTCGAGCGCGGCGCGGTGGGGGAGCGGCTGCGCGAGACCGGCGGGGGCTGGCTGCTGGACGACCCCTCGCCGCCCGCGGTGCTGGCGGCGCTGCTGGCGATCGGGGCCAACCCGCAGGACCACGCCGCGCGGGTCGCCGCCGTCGAGGCCTGGCGGCTGGGCGAGGGCCGCCGCTGGGACGTGGCGGCGATGGCCGAGGCCTACCGCGCCCTCTACGCCGCGATCGGCGCATGAGCGCGCCGCCCGCGCCGACCTGCCCGATCTGCGGCGGCCGCGAATTCGGCACCTATAATCGCCGCCCCCTGGCGCGCTGCATGGGTTGCGGCGCGGTGGAGCGCACGCGCAAGCAATGGATGGTGCTGCGCCATCTCGGCCTGCCGCGGCCGGGCAGCCGTATCCTGCACCTGGCCCCCGAGCGCAGCCTGGGCGAGCGCTTCCACGCGGCGAGCGGGGCGCTCTACCATCCCTGCGACCTCACTCCCGCGCTCTATCGCAGCAAGGCCTACCGGGTCTTCGAGCTGGATGCCTGCCGCGATCTCGCACGGATGCCCAGCGCCTGTTTCGACCTGATCCTGCACAACCACGTCCTGGAGCACCTGCCCTGCGCGGTCTCAGCGGTGCTGGACGAGTTCGACCGGCTGCTCACACCCGGCGGCTGGCACCTTCTATCCGTGCCCTTCCGCAACGTGGCGCGCACGGATGAGGATCTGGGCGAACTGCCGCCGGAGGAACGCACCCGCCGCTTCGGCCAGTCCGACCATCTGCGGATCTTCGGCCGGGATTTCGATGCGATGCTGGTGGCGCGCGGCTTTCGCGCCTTTCGCGGGCCGGAACTGTTCAGCCCGGAGGAGCTTGCCGGCGCCGCCGTGCCCCCGCCCCCGGCGCTGCCGGATGGCGCCACGATCTTCGCCCGGCAACGCCCTGGCTGAGGTGGCGCCGGATATGGCCGGATACCCCCATCTGACCGGAACCTGCCTCAGGAGCCTTTGTGCAGGCGCGCCTGCAGCCCCGCCAACAAGGCAAGGCCACGCGGCTCCGTGGGCTGAAGGGCCAGCGCCGCCTCCACCTCCTGCAGCGCCGCGGGCAGGTCGCCCGCGCGATTGAGCGCCCGCGCCAGAGCCAGGCGGGCGTCGAACTGGTCGGGCGCGCGGCGGGCCACGCGCGCGAAGCTGTCCACCGCCCGGGCCGTATCCCCGATGCGCAGCGCCATCTGCCCGCGCGCCTGGAGGAAACGCTGGTTGCCCGGCGCCAGCGCCACCGCCCGCTCCGCCGCGGCCATCGCCTGGTCGAGCCGACCGCGCGCCGCCAGCGCGCGCGAGCGCTCCACCCAGTAGACACCGCTGCGCCCCCGCGCGCGCCGCACCAGGCCCTGATAGGCCGGCAGGCGCTCCGGCCGGCGGATCAGCCCGAGCACGATGCGCGAGACCAGCCGAAGCTCGCGCAGCATCTCGCCTGCCGGATGGCCGGCAAAGGGCAGCGCGAAGGGGGTGATCGGGCGATGCCGGCGCAGCAGCTCCACATGCTGGCGGTCCAGGTGCAGCGGGTCGTAGATCACGACGATCCCGGCCTCGGTCGAGAGCCCCTCGGCCAGGGAATGACGCCAGACCATGCCGGCGGCGGCCTCGGCCTGCCAGCGGGTCTCGAAGGGCACCTGGGCGCCGATCGCATATTGCGGGGAGATCGCGATCACCCCCGTGGCCCGCAGCGCGCGCGAGAAGGCCAGGGCAGCGAAGGCGCCCATGCTGGAGCCATAGGTGATCCGGCGCCGATAGGCTGCGGCGACGGCACCGATCGCGGCCAGGGCCGACGGCATCTCGGCATACTGGTACCAGGCATTGTCGGCGCAGGTGACGAAGACGGCGTCGATCCCGTGTTCGGCGAGGAAGCTTTCGCCGAAGCCCTCCACGTCCAGCGCGGGCTTGCTGCGCCAGGGACCGAAGCTGATCACCAGCGTGCCCCGGCCGGCGTGACGGAGGTGGCGCACCAGCAGGTTGGCCGAGCGGAAGATCTCCACCGGCTCAACCATGCGCGGCGGCCAACCGCTCAAGCACGGCGGCCTCCACCGCATCGACCGCAATCTCGCCGATGCAGCGGCAGGTCTGGCGCCCGAAGGGGCCGGCCATCCCTGCCAGCTCGCAGGGCGCGCAGGGCTTGGCCAGGGCCAAGGTCAGGCTTGCGGGGCCAAGCGGGCCGCGGGTGCGCGGCTCGGTTGGCGCGAACAGTGCTACCAGCGGCAGGCCCAGCGCATTGGCGACATTCATCACCCCGCTGTCATTGGCGACGAAGGCGCTGCAGCCGGCCATTGCCTCGGCCATCTCGATGATCGTGCCACCGGTCATGTCCCGCGTGCCGGGCACGTATTCATCCGCCGTGCCGAAGGAGGCGACGGTGATGCCCCGCGCCGTCAGGCGTGCGGCGAGGTCCGCGAAATGCGGCCAGCGCTTGGCGGCCCAGATGCCGGTCTTGGAGCCCGCATGCAGCCCGACCAGCGGCACCGCCGGGGGGGGGCGGCGCGTGACCTCGCCGACATGGCAGGCGCGCACATCCGCGGCGTCATACGGCACGCCGAGCAGCGCGGCGGCGGCCGCAAGGTTGAACTCGGCCTCATGCAGCGGATGGCCGGCGTGGAAATTCGCCCAGTCGCGGGAACGCAGCACGCGCTCCGCCCGGAAGGGGGGCACGAGGTCGCCGAAACTGTGGGTGAGGAAGACGCTCTGGTAGCGCCGGCGCAGCACCATGTCGGTCAGCGGGAAGACGTGGCGCACATGGAGCGGATGGGCAACCACCGCCGCGGCCCCCGGCTGGTCCCCCGCCACGACCACATCCACCGGCCGGCCAAGCCGGCGCGCGAGGTTGCGCAGCAGCGCCGTCGCGTGGATCACGTTGCCCAGCCCCGAGCCCACGCCGACCAGGATCGGCGCCTCCAGCCCCGCGACCAGGCGTTCGAGCCGCCCGGCCTGGGGGGCGAAGCCGCTCCGGGCGGCGGCATGGCGCGCGCGCGCGGCACGGGCGCGCCAATAGCCAGGCTCCTCGAACAGCCGTGTCAGCTCCGCGGCCCAGGCCACCGGATCGGGCGGCAGGCTGACGCCGCTGCCGCGCAGCAGCAGCGGCACATTGCCGCGGTCGGAACCAATCACGGGCACGCCCTGGCGCTGCGCTTCCACCACCACGCGGCTGAAGGTCTCGACGAAGCGATAGCTCGGCACAAGCACGGCGCGCGCCTGCGCGTAGAGGGGGGCGAGGTCGGGCACGCGCTCCCGCACCTCGACATTGGGCAGGTGCGCGGCGGCGGCGCGGGCCTGGGCGGCGTTGGACTGGCTGGCCACCGCCACGAAGCGCCGCCCCGGGCAGAGCGCCGCCAAGGCGAGCATCAGGGTGAAGCCCTTGTCGGCGCGGGCATTGGCCAGGAGCACGATCTCCCGCCCCTCGGGCTCGGCCGGCGGCGGCGCCGCGAGATCATCGGGCAGCGAGGGAACGACCGGCGTGAGCGGCCCGAAATGCGTGGCCATCACGCTGCGGGTGAAGGCTGAGTTGCTGTAGATCGCGTCCATCTCGGCCAACAGCAGTTCGAACTCCGGCCGGCGCGCATGGCCCTCGGGGCAGTCGGGGAAATAGCCGGGGTTGATGGTCGGGGCGTGGAACATCTCGCGCCAGAAATGCGCGCCGAAGACCAGGCGCACATCGAGAAATCGCAGCGCCAGCGCGACCTCGTAGCCCAGGCCCGAGACGACATGCGCGATCGCCGCACGCTCCTCCCAGGCGAGGCGGAACAGGGCCTCGGGTGTCTCGGGCACGAACGCATAGTCGATGCCCTCCGCCACCCCGCGCTCCCCGGCGCGCTCGGCGCGTGTGCCAAGGATCAGCGGTACATGGCCCATGTCGCGATACAGCTGGGCCATCTGGAACACGAAATGCTCGGCGCCGCCGAACCTCTCCACCCCGAAACGGGAAATGAGCAGCACGCGCCGTCCGGCGGGGGGGGCGGGCGGCAGGGCGTGCAGCGCGCGGCCCGGGTGGTGGACCAGCGGGTGGCGCTGCGCCGCGGCGAGCAGCGCGGCCCGCCCGGCCTCGGGCGCGACGACGCCGCTGCCGAGGAGTTGCGCCAGATAGGCGCGCCGCCAGAAGGGCGGCACGGGGTGGCCGCGCAGGGCGGAGAGGTCCAGAAGCGCGGCGCGCTCCGGCACGCGGTCGAGCAGGCCCGGCGCTGGCAGTTCGGCAGGGGCGAAGGCCAGCCAATCGGCCGTCGTGCCGGCAAGGCCTGGCAGGGTGGCCAGCGGGTCCGGCACGGGGGTGCCCGGCATCGGGCGGCTAGTCCTCGGGGCCGATGATGGCGGCCGAGAAGGGGCCGGCACGGCGCGCCTCCGCCCAGCGTTCCAGCAGGCGCACGGCGAAGGCGGCGCCGTCACGCTGCGGCTCCCGCGCCAGGGCGGCACGGGCTGCCGCCAGCGCCGGCTCCAGCCGGCCCAGCCGCGTCAGGGCACGCGCGAGGTCAAGCTGCGGCACGGCCTGGTCCGGGGCCAGGGCGCCCGCCCTTTCCAGCGCCGCGATGCCTTCTTCCACAGCCTCGGTCTGCAGCAGCAGATGGCCGAGTTCGCGCCAGGGACGAGGATCCTCCGAACTCAGCACGGTGGACCGCCGCAGCAGGGCAAGCGCCTCGGGCAGCAGCTCCGGCCGGGGTTCGAGCGCGCCATAGTCGCCGTTCACCAGCCGCACGGCGACGCGCGCGGCTTCCAGCACGTAGCGTGGCTCATCCGGCTGCAGGGCCAGGCAGGCGGCGAAGACGGCCCAGGACTCCTCCAGCCGCTGCAGCCCGGCCAATGCCTGCGCCAGGAAGAACAAGGCGAGGTGATGCTGCGGCATCCGCTGCTGGAACCAGGCCAGGGTCTCGGCCGCCTCGGCAAAGCGCCGCTGGTAGAGAAAGGCACGGCCGCGCAGCGACACCATGCGGTGCTCGGCGCGCGGGCCGAGATCGCGCACCGCCCGCTCGGTAAGGTGCAGGACCAGGGACCAGTCGCTGGCCTGGAAGGCGGCCTCGACGGCGCTGCGCAGGGCCACGGGATCGGTTGGCACCGGGACCACGGGCGCGACGGGATCAGGGGCGCTCACCGGGGGCGGCGGCGCCGGCGGGCCGGGCACGGGCTGGATGTGGGGCAGCACGGGCGCGGCCTGCGCCGGCGCCGCCGTCACCGCACGGGCCAGGACCCGCCCACTGCCCGGCTCAATCAGGTGCACCTCGTCCAGCAGGCCGGGCAGCCCGGCGGCCAGGTCGGGCGGGAGGTGCACGGTGAAGCCATGGCGGCCCTCACCCAGGGGCTGGGCCGCGGTGCAGCGCAGCAGGCAGCCTGCCCCGCGCATCAGGGCGAAGCTGACCGGCCAGAGCGGGCGCGCCGGATCGCGCAGCCAACCCTGGACACGCCCACCGCCCGCCCAGCCGAGAGTGCCCTCAAGCGGCGGCAGGAGCGCACCGGCCATGGCCGGGGCCCAGCCCGGGTTGCCCGGCGCGCTCATGGCCGGCGTGGTGGGGCGAAAGCGATCATGCGCCCCTCAATACGGGTTATAGGATTTCACCTCGACCAGGTCGGAGCCGAAGGCGGCGTTCAGCTCGCGCTTCAGCCGCGCGCGCTCGTCATTCGTGATGTAGACGGCGCGGGCAAGCTCAACGAATCGAGGGCCGAAATCGCGCTGGCGCTCGCAGTCGCGGATGTCGTCCTCGATGTCCCAGAGCTGACGATTCACCGCGGCGAGAGCCGCGACCAGGGGCGCGAAGGGCCCGTCGCGGGTAACGCCGAGCCCGGCGAGCACGCTGCCCAGCAGATCGAGTTCATGGTGGACGTGCGCACGCTTCTCGGGCGCGGTGATGAGGCTGGCCTTGATCTCGAGGATGGTGATCTTGTCGAGCAACTCACCGAAGGAGGTCGGCACGAGGATCTGGGCGGCATCGCGGGTCGGGGGGCTCATCGAGGCATCTCATGCATGAGTGCAAGACAGTAGCGGAAGCCGGCCTGGGCCGGAACCCGCAGCGGTGGTCGCGGCACGGGCGTCATTCCACGGCCCCGTCGAATGCCGTAAGCTCGGGCAATGAGCAGTTCCTCCATCGCCCCGCGGATCGCTCGCGGCGGCAAGGCGATCTATGGCGCGCCGCTCGGCATCCTGATGCTCGAAGCGCGCTTCCCGCGGATTCCCGGCGACATGGGCAACGCCGCCACCTGGCCCTTTCCCGTGCTCTACCGGGTGGTGCGCGGCGCCTCGCCCGAGCGGGTGGTGCTGCAGGGCGCGCCCGGGCTGCTGCCCGACTTCATCGCCGCGGCACGTGATCTGGTGGATCTCGGGGCCGAGGCGATCACCACGAATTGCGGCTTTCTCAGCCTCTTCCAGGGCGAACTCGCGGCCGCGGTGAACGTGCCGGTGGCGACCAGCAGCCTGATGCAGGTGCCTTGGGTGCAGGCGACGCTGCCGCCCGGACGGCGCGTGGGCGTGATCACGGTCAGCCGCGGCTCGCTGACGCCTGCGCATCTGGCCGCGGCGGGAGTGCCGGCGGATGTGCCGGTCGAGGGAACGGAAGGGGGGCGGGAGTTCTTCCGCGTGCTGATCCGCGCCGAGAAGCCGGACATGGATGTGGCACTGGCGGAGCAGGACATCCTGGAGGCCGGGCAGCGGCTGAAGGCGCGGCACCCTGAACTGGGCGCGGTGGTGCTGGAGTGCACGAACATGCCGCCTTACGCGGCGGCGCTGCAGGCGGCGCTGGGTCTGCCGGTCTATGACATCTACACGCTGGTGAGTTGGTTCCACGGCGGCCTGCGGCCGGCCCGCTTCGGCTGAGACCTGCCCCGACAGCGTCCTGCGGGCGGGGCACGGCGCCCGCCCCGCGCAGCTTCTGCGCGCCGTGACGAGGGCCGCATCAGCAAAGCCTGAACCTGCGCTTGCCGATGCCATGCCGGAGATCCGTCCGTGCCCGGTGCGCGACACGGATCCGGGAGGATCGATTTCGTGCGCCGTGACTTGTTGTTTCTTCAGCACGAGATCCGTTCTGACGGGTCGCGGCACCGCAGCGACATCAGAAGGGATATGGCTCAGGAGCCGAGAATGGACTGGCGCCGAAGAAGGTGACGCAGGCGCCGGGCCTCGCTGGCCGGCTCGGCATCGGCGATGCAGGGCAGTTCGCCCATGCCGTCCTCGCGCGGGTCGCCCGCCTCGGCTTCGCCCAACACGCTGTCGAAGGCACGGTCGATGGCAGCGCGCAGCTTCGGCAGGTCGCCGGCGGCCAGGGCGCGTTGGGCCGCGATGACCACGATGCCGGCCAGGGCGGCGGTCAGGCTGGCGGTGCCGGAGGGGGCGCGCCCGGGTGTCAGGTCCGGAGTGCCCGGCAGCACGCTGCTTGCGTGGCAGGCCCCGCGCTGGGAGGCGAGGCTCCCGGCAACCAGGCGTTCCGCCCAGCCAAGGCCGGCATCGAGCCCGGCAAAGGGCCAACCCTGCGGCAGGGCGATTTCAGGCAACGCTGAGGAAAGTGGGGACATGGCCGATGGCCTCTTCTGGCGGGACGCGTCGAACCGGGCTCGACACGCCCACACTCCGCCCTGCGAGGTAAACGATCAGTTAATGCAACAGCCGGCTTGGCCGGCACCGCGCGGAATCTCGTTTACCTTTCACAAAATTCGATCGCCAGGGGAGCAGACCGCCCAAGAAAAACCCCGGCTGCCCTGCGGCAACCGGGGTTCATGACGGAAGGCGGCGCCGCGGCGCCGATCCTTATTCCTTCATGCTCACGGCCTGGCGGCCGCGCTGGCCGTCACGCACGTCGAGCGCGACCTTCTCGCCCTGCTGGACATCCGCCTTGCCGGCGCGCTGCAGGACGGAGGAGTGCAGGAACACGTCCTGGCCACCATCGTCCGGGGTGACGAAGCCGAAGCCGCGCACCTGATCGAACCACTTCACCGTGCCATTGACGGCATAGGTCGGCCCCCCTTCATCGCGCCCGAAATCGCGACGCGGCGGACGGTCGCCGAAGCCACCGCGCGGGGCGCCGAAGCCGCCACCCGGCGGGCCGCCGAAGCCACCACCGCCGAAGTCGCGACGCGGGGGACGATCGCCGAAGCCACCGCCGCCGCCGCCGAAATCACGGCGCGGGGGACGATCGCCGAAGCCGCCGCCGCCGCCGAAATCCCGGCGCGGGGGACGGTCGCCGAAGCCGCCGCCGCCACCGAACTCACGGCGCGGGGGACGATCGCCAAAACCGCCCGGACGCTGCGGGCGGTCGCCCATGCCGCCACCGGCGCCACCACCCGGTCCCTTGATGACCGCGTAGATGCGCGTGACGAGGCGCCGGCCCTGCCGGTCCGTCCCGATCTCACACGTCAGCTTGTCGCCGGTGTCCGGCGGTTCGATTCCCGCCTCGGTCAGTGCCGAGGCGTGGAAGAAGACGTCCTGCCCGTCGGGACCAAGGACGAAGCCGAACCCCTTGCGGGCGTTGTACCACTTCACTTCGGCCTCGACGGACCCGGCGCCGCCCTGTTCGTTATCGGGAAACACGATGATATTCGATCCGTAACTGTGGACACGACCCGACACGATGCAGGGCCGCCACTTTTCAATGTGGCACCTTGGTGCAAGGAAAACCAGAGGAAAAGCTAAGCGCCGAATCGCGAAGGGTTGAACGGCGCCACATCGATCTCCGGCGGGCGGCCCTGCAGCATGGCCAGGACCACCCGCGCCGTGCGCGGCGCGGCCACCAGCCCGACATGGCCATGCCCGAAGGCCAGCAGCACGTCGCCACTCGCCGCGGCCGGGCCGAGGCAGGGCAGGCCATCGGGCATGGAGGGACGATGGCCCATCCACAGCTTCACGCGCTCGGCCGGCAGGTCGCGTGGCAGGCCGGGGAAGCTGCGCAGCAGATGGTCCCGCAGGATTTCGGCACGCTTCCAATTGGGCGCCGCTTCAAGGCCCGCGATCTCCACCTGCCCCGCGCAGCGCAGCCCGCGATCCGTCCAGGTGACCGACATCTTGCCATCATAGGGCATCATCGGCGTGCGCGGCCCGGCCTCCGCATCCGCCACCATCGCGTGGTAGCCGCGCTCGGTCTCGAGCGGCACGGGCGAGCCCGCGGCCGCGGCCAGCGGCTTGGAGTAGGCGCCCGCGCAGATCACCGCGCGATCGGCAAGGATCTCGCCCTGATCAGTGGATACGGCCTTGAGCCGCCCCCCCTCGATCCGGAAGCCGGTGGCGCGCGCGGCCTGCAGTGCCGCGCCCTCGGCCTGCGCCTGGGCGACAAGCGCCGCGACATAGGCGCCGGGGTCGCGGCAATGCCCACCCTCCTCGACCAGCGCGCCAAAGGTGTAGCGGCGGTCGAGGTCGGGCTCGCGCTGGCGCATCTGGTCGGCATCCAGCTCCAGCCATTCGATGCCGACCTTGCGGCGGATGCGCCAGGCCATGGCCTCGCTCTCGAACTGGGCACGGTTCTCGTAGGTGTAGATCAGGCCGCGGCGCTCGATCAGGTGGCCCACCCCGGCCTCCTCGGCCAGCGCCTTGTGCAGCGCCGGCGCGTCGATCAGCAGCGGGCGCAGCGCGCGGGCCGCCGCCTCGACCTTCGCCTCGGTCCAGCCGGCCCAGAGATAGCGCAGCAGCCAGGGCAGCACGCGCGGCAGGTAGGACCAGCGAATGGCGAGCGGGCCGAGCGGGTCGGCGAGGAATTTCGGCACCTTCTTCCACAGGCCCGGCCCGGCCGGCGGGATCACCGACATCGGGCTCAGCCAGCAGCCATTGCCGTAGCTCGCCGCCTGCTCGCCACCCGGCGGGCCGGGTTCCAGGATCGTCACGCGGTAGCCCGCGCGCAGCGCCAGCGTCGCTGTCGTCGCGCCGACGATCCCGGCCCCGATCACCACCACATGCTCACCCATCGGCAGACCCCCCCCGTGCAGGGCCGCAGTCTGCGTCCGACCGGTCGGCACGCCAATGGGGCGAGCAAGAGCAAACCGAGACTCAGCCGGGCAGCCCCGCCACGAGGCTCCGCAGCCCGGAATCCGAGACCGCGAAAGGCACCAGCTGCAGCGCCGCAAGCTCCATGAAGGCCGGGGCGGAAGCGGCGGCATTGCTGCCGATGCGCAGGGTGGTGAGACCGCTGGCCGGCCCGCCGGTTGCCGCCTGCACCGTGCCGGCATTGAGGCAACCAGCGATGCGACCGGTCCCGTTCATGGTGATGCCGAAGCGGAACGGCAGGCCGACCGTCAGGCTGCCCAGGGCCGGCGCGTCCGTCGCCTGCCCGGCCAGCACATCCCCGGCGAGCAGCGTGGTGCCCCCGGCCGGGTTGCGCAGGAGGAAACGGTTGGTGTCGCTGCCGCCATCGATCTGCAGGATGGTCTGCTCGGCCCCGGCCGGCGCGGCCTGGCCGAGCAACACCGTGCCGAGCACCGTGCAGGCCCCATTGCCGCCAACGCCAAGGCTGGCAAGCGTGGCACTCAACTGATCCGCGCCGCGCGTGCTGGACGCCGGGGCGCCCAGGGCAGGAAGGATCGGTGTCGAGGGGAAGCTCGCGATTTCCGATTGTGGCCAGCCGATGCGCAGGGTGACGTTGATCGCCGCGCCTGACGCATAGCCGAAGGAGATGCCGACCTGGGCGGCGGTGGCGCCCGCCCCGGCCGTGACACCAGCCGCCGGCACGAAACGCCGGAAGGTGCCATCGAGACCCAGCGACAGCAGGTTGCTGGAGGCACTGCCGCTGCCACCCGAGATGACGGTACGCAGATTGATCGAGCTGAACGCCGCCGTGCTGCCGCCGACGACCTGCGCGAAGACCTGGCTGCGGATGACGTCGCCGGCAAGCACGGGAAAACTGTCGAAGAAGAACGAGCCGCTGGTGCTGCTGGTCGTCCCGCTGATCAGGACGTCCCAGCAATCCACGCCATTGACCTTGCCCGCAGCGGCGTAGGTGGCGGTCAGCCCCGGCGCGACGAGGGCTATCGCGTGGGTCGGCGCGGCGCCACCGGCAATGCCCTCGCCACGCGGGTTACGGATGGCGTTGGTACGCTGGCCTTCCAGCAGCAGCCGCCGGGACGCGCCGCTGAAGCGGGCTGCATTGGCGCCCAGGTCCGTCCAGGTCGCGCCATCCCCGCCCAGCACGGTGCTGCGGGTGCCGATCTGGGCCCGCTGCAGCGTGATGCCGCCGAGCAGCCGGCCCGGCTCCACCAGCGCCCGGCCAGGCCGCTGCAGGGCACCCATCGCGGCAAGCACGGCGGTCATCGGCCTTCTCCTGCGGCGAAGAAGGCTTGGCGGATCTGGAGCAGCATGGCGTTCATTCCTATCCTGGTTGGGGGATGGGCGCAGGCCGGCGCCGCCTGCGGCAGGCGTGGCTGCCGGGCTGAAAGTTCAAGAAATTTCTGGCACGAACGATGTATGAAGGGGGATGTCCCAGGGCGCACCACGAAAGACGGCCCGGCCTCGTCAGCCGCAAAAAGGGAAATTACTCCCGTCGGCAGTGATCATCTAGCCCGAACTCCGGGCGAATACAAGCATTTTATCCTATAGCGGCACAGATGCGGTCGCCCAAGGAGCGCGCCGCGGTCGCCATCCCGAAGGATAGCAATGGTCAATCACAGCAGGTCAGTCGCAAGAGGCGGCTACCACGAGTCGATCTGGACGCTTTTTTCTATTTATTTTCAATTATTTACAGGCATCGGCACCTTCCTGTGAACGCGGCGTGGCCGGGGGCCTGTGGACAGTGGGGGCCGGGATGAAGCCGGCGAGGGATTTTTCGGGCTGGGAAGCAGGACAGCGGGGCCGATGGCGATCCATCGGCGAGCATGGCCAAGGCACCCGGCGCGAAAAAGCGCCGCCGGATGCGCCCGCAACCCGATTGTCCTCAGGTTCTAGATCCCCGCGGCAGCGGCGAGTGTCTCGGCACTGAGAACGCCGAGCAGGCGGGCGCTGCCAGCCGGGCCCGGGGCGAAGACCGCAAGCCCACCCTCCGGGAACTCCGCCTGGGAAAGGCTGCGCCCTAGCGCCATGCCGAGCGGCACGATGTGGCCCACCAGCACATCCGTGACACCCGGCGCGGAGGGGCGGCCCGCGCGTTCGCGCAGCCAGGCGATCTGGCGGGCGAGTTGCGCCGGATCGGGCGTGTAGTCATCGGCGGTGAGCAGCGGCTCCACCGCCGCGCGGGCGCCGAAGGCGAGTTCCGCCGTGTCGCGGGCGCGGAACACCGGGCTGGCCAGCACCACGCCCAGCGGGATGCCGAGCGCGGCGAAGGACTGCCCAAGCCGGCGCGACTGCGCCCGCCCGGCCTCGCTGAGGTTGCGCTGGCCAGCGCGGTTGGCGAGGTCGCCGGTATCGACCTGGCTGCGATCGGTGATGCCGTGGCGCAGCACCACCACCACGCCGCCCGCGCGCAACGCCGCGACCAGCGCGGCGGCCGCTTGCCCTTGCGCGGTCGCGGCGCGGGCGGGCCGCGCCAGCAGCAGTGGGGCGGCGAGCAGGAGACGACGGCGCATCAGCCGAGCGTGAAGGCCTCATGCACCGCAGATTTGATGCCGCCACCCACCACCGGCCCACCACCCGCGACATAGATGTAGTCGCCGATCGTCACCGCCCCCATGCCGTGGCGCGGCGTGGGCATGGGCGCATGGTGCTGCCAGGTGTCGGAGACCGGGTCGTAGCTCTCCATCTGGCCATGCACATGGCCGGTCAGCACGCGGTTCACGAACCAGCCGCTCTCCCCACCCATGGCGAAGAAGCGGCCGCGATAGACCACGAGGCCATGGCCCGAGCGCGCGGTGGGCAGCGGCGCGCGCACCTCCCACTGGTCCTGCGCGGGCAGGTACACATGGTGCAGCGGCGTGTTGTACTCGAAGGTGTTGAAGCGCCCGCCCACGATGTGGATGCGCCCCTCATGCACCACCACGCCGGCATGGTCGCGCGCGCCGGGCAGCGCCTTGCGGCGTTCCCAGCGATCGGTCTGCGGGTCATAGACCTCATGCCAGCCGACCGAGGCGCGCTCGGTATCCGGGTTCGAGGCGCCGCCGATATGGTGGATCTTGCCCTCCACCACGGCCAGCGCGCCGGCACCGCGCGGGCGCGGCATGGGGGCGATGGCGTCCCAGCGATTGGCCGCGATGTCATAGGCGAAGGCCAGCGTATCGGCGTCGCGGTTCTGGTTGGAGAAGCCGCCGAAGGCATAGACCTTCCCGGCCGCGGCAACGACGCCGACATGGTTCGCCCCGCGCGGCAGGCGGGCGAGTTCGGTCCAGCTGTCGGTCACCGGATCATAGGCATGGTTCCAGGTGTTGTTCACCTGCTGCTCGGCATAGCCGCCCACGACATAGAGCTTGCCGGCCCATTCGGCGGCCCAGGCCATCTCGGTGCGCGGCAGGGGGAGCGGGGCGCGCTGCACCCAGCGCCCTGCAGGGCCGGCCGGGGCGGGGCTGTCCACGAAACGCTGCGCGTATTGCGCCGGGGTGAGCTGCACCGGCCCCGCCCCGCGCAGCGGCGCCATGCGCTCGGGCGGGATGGGCAGGCCGTGATGCGGCACGGTCTGTGCCCGGGCAAGGCCCGCACCGCCCAAGAGCGCTGCGGCACCGCCAATCATGGACCTGCGATTCATGAGCGATCTCCTGCAAGGGACCCCGGGGAAATAGCAAGGCGGTAACCTTTCGGAAAGCCGCGCCGCGGCTGGCGGATAATTGCCTTGCCCTGCTCCGGCGACCTCGTTAACTCGCTCCACATGACGTTTGCACACAAGCAACGAACGGATCCTGACGCCCGCGCGGCCACGCCCGCCGCGGCGCCCGCCGCCGTGCCCGCGCCCTGCCTGGCCTTCTCGACCGACGCCCTGCCCCGGCGCGACCGGCTGGAGGCCTGGAACGCCCAGTTCCGCGGCCTGAACACGGTGCGCGTGGCCGATCCTGCCGCCAGCCCCCTCACCTGCCGCAACGAGAACTGGCTGCTCAGCGGCCTGCTGTTCAGCTGGAACGACGTCAGCGCCTGCCGCTTCGAGCGCACGGCCCAGCATGTGCGCGCCAGCGCCGTTGACCATTGGGTGATCCGCGTGCTCCGGCGCGGCGAGAACCGGGTCGCGCAACGCGACCGCGCGGACGTGCTGGCGCCCGGCCAGCCCTTCCTGTTCTCGCTGGACCGCGACTGGACCAGCGAGTGGTCGGAGGCCGAGTGGCTCTCCCTCTGCCTGCCGCGCGACGCCTTCCCGGATCTCTCGGCCGGCCTTGCCGCGCTCGGCCCGGGGCCCCTGCGCGGCCCCGGCGCGCCGCTGCTGGCCGACTACATGTTCATGCTCGAGCGCCATCTGCGCGCCACCACCGCCGAGCAGCGCCCCCTGCTCGCCGAAGCCACGCGCGCCATGGTCGCCGCCTGCCTGCTGCGCGACGTGGCCCCGGGCCGGGTGGGCGAGGCCGATATCGGCGTCGCCCAGCTGGAGCGCGTGCGCGCCCTGGTGCGCCGGCACATCGCCTCCCCCACGCTCAACGCGCAGCGCCTGGCGCGGATGGCGGGCATGTCGCGCTCCTCGCTGTATCGGCTGATGCAGCCGCATGGCGGCGTGGCGCACTACATCCAGACGCTGCGGCTGAACCTCGCGCATGCGCTGCTGGCCGACCCCGAATTGGCCGCCCTGCCCGTCGCCACCCTGGCCGAGCGCGCCGGCTTCTTCGACGCCTCCGCCTTCAGCCGCGCCTTCCGCAGCGGCTTCGGCTACACGCCGAGCGAGGCGCGCGCCTCCGCCCTGGCCGGGCGCGGCATGGCCGCGGTGCCGGCCTCGAGCGAGCCGACGCGGCGGGAGGATTTCGACGCGCTGCTGCGCCGCATCGGCAGCAAGGCCCCCTCAGGCGCGCTCAGCGCCCACTGAAGCCCGCCGCTCAGCGCCCGCGCAGCACCCGGCCGAGGGCGCGGAAGCCCTCGATCTGCTGGCGCAGCCAGCCACCCGTCGCCAGGCTCTCCGGCGCCTCGGGGTCGCCCGTGCGCGGGTAGTGCTTCCGGTCGAAATCGGCGGTGCCGAAGATCCAGTCCCAGACCGGCAGCAGCACCGCGTAGTTGCGCCCATGCTGGCCGGCCGAAAGCTCGCCATGGTGCAGGCGGTGGAAGCGCGGGCTGACGATCAGCCGCTCCCCCACCGCGCCGTAATCGAGGCGCGCATTGGCATGGCTGAGGCTCTCGGCCAGTTGGCGGACCATGACGATCAGCACGAACTGCACCGGCGGCACGCCGATCAGCAGCGCCAGCGCGCCGAACCAGGCGGCGGCGATGAGATCATCGAGCAAATGGTTCCGGTCATCGGTCCAGAAGGTCATCTGGCGCTGCGCGTGGTGCACGCTGTGCAGCGCATACCACCAGGGGAACATGTGCTGGAAACGGTGGCGCCAGTATTCGCCGAAATCGAGGATCACGACATAGAGCAGCAGCGCCAGCCAGGGCGCCTCCCGCAGGCCGGGGATCAGCGTCTCGAGCGTGGGCGGCACGATCCCGGCATCGGCGAGCACGCCGTTGAACCAGCGCTCGGCACTCGAGAGCAGCACGAAGGCGATCAGCGGCAGCAGGCCGAGCCGGGCGATCAGCGTGTAGATCACATCGGTCCAGACCGCCTTGCCGTCGGTCACGGCCTCGACCGGGCGCAGCCCCTCGAGCGGGCGGCAGACGGCATAGACCAGGGCGATCTGCACGATGCCGAGCAGCGCGAAATCGAGCCATTCCTGCGTGCGGTCGGCATAGTTCATCAGCCCGGCCCAGTAGAGCGCGGGCTGCACGGCGGATTCATAGATCTCGCCCGAGACATCGACCCAAAGTCGCATGAGGAAATCGAACATCAGGCGCTGATACCACCAGCTGGCAGGGTTTCGAAGCAGAAGCCCCGCGCCAGCAGCCCGGCGACGAGGTCATCCATGATCGCCCCGAAGGGCTCGCGCCGGCTGCCCACGCCCCAATGCATCACCAACACTTCCCCGGCGCGGATATTGGCCAGGTTGCGCCGGAGCAGGGCGGCGTTGGGGTGGGCGGCGCTGTCGAGCTCATCGCCGAGGAAGCCGTTGCGCGTCCAGCCCTGGTGGCGCAGGCCGCAGGCGGCCGCCATGGCCCGTGCATTGGGCGTGGTGATGCCCCCCGGCGCGCGCCAGAGCGGCAGCACCACGGCCTCGGGCACCATGCGGCGCAGCGCCTCCACCGGGCGGGCGAGCTCGGCGCAGAGCGCGGCCTGGTCCAGCACCTCCTGGCCTTCGTTGCGGCGGGAGCGGTAGGTGGTGCGGCCCGGCGCGGGATCGCCGACGAAATACCAGTGCCGCCAGGTATGGGTGGCGAAGACATGGCCCTCAGCCGCCCGGGCACGCCAGAAGGGCGCCCAGCCCTCCGTCAGCTGCCGGTCGCCGCGGAAGGTGGGTTCGTTGGCGATGAACAGCGTGGCGCGCACGCCGCGCCGGCGCAGCACCTCCGCGATCTGCTCGGCCTCCCGCGACCAGCCGGTGTCGATGGTCAGATAGAGCGGCCCAGCGCAGCGCGCGGGGGTCTGCGCCAGGGCCGGTGCGGCGAGGCCAGCCAAGCCACCCGCCAGAAGGGCGCGGCGGCGCAGCCTCATGGCAGGCGGCGGAGCGCGGCCGGCGTCGCGGGCAGGGGCACCACCTGCAGCGCGGGGGCGGCGGCATTGCGGGCCGGCGCGCCCGCGCCACCGGCGACGAGCGGCGCGGGCAGCGGACGGCTGCCGGAGACGGCGCCGGGCAGGAAGCTGGCGAAGTCGCCGCCCAGATTCTCGCGGCGCGGCTTGAAGAAGATGCCGTGCGGGCTGCGCCCGACGCGGATGGTCTGCACATCGCCGCTCTGCGGGTCGAGCATCGCGACGCGCCCGGCCCAGCGCAGCGTCATCCACACCCGCCCCTCGGGGTCGAAGGTCAGGCAGTCCGGCCCGCCGGAAATCGGCCAGACGCGGCGCACCGCCAGCGTCTCGGGGTCGATCTCGGCCAGGCGGCTGTCCACCCGGCTGGTCGCGTAGAGCGCGGTGCCGTTGGGATGCGGATAGATGGTGTGGGCGCCGCGGCCGAGCGAGAAGGCGCGCGTCACCTCCCGCGTCTCGGGGTTGAGGGAGACGAAATAGTCGCCGCCCATGATGCCCACGATCAGCCGGCCGCGATGCCAGATGATGCCGGCGGGCTCGGGCCCGACCTCGGCGGTCCAGATCTGCTGGCGCGCTTCGAGGTCGAAGGCCACCACGGCGCGGTCGCCCTGCAGCGTGACATAGACGAAGCGGCTGTCGGGGCTGAAGGCCACGTGGCTCGGCATGTCGCCCGGCGCGAAGCGGCGGATGAGCTGCATCGAGGCCGCGTCGTAGAGGTCCACCTGGTCGCGGCGCAGGCTCGCCACCACCAGGAAGCGGCCATCGGGGCTGTATTCCAGGTGATAGGGGTTGGAGACCCGCTCGCGCCGCAGCACCTCGCCGGTCTTGGGCTCGACGAAGAGCACCTCATTGCCCCCTGAATCCGCGATGACGAGCTGCTGGCCATCGGGGGTGAGCACCAGGTGGTGCGGCTCGCGCAGCATGGGGATGCGCCGCGCCTCGGTGCGGGTCGTGGCGTCGATGACGCTGACGGAGGCCTCGCCGGAATTGAGCACGTAGAGCAGGTCAGCCCGCGCGGCCGAGGGGCCGAGCAGGGCAGGCAGCAGGACTGCCAGAACCGGAAGGATACGCACAGCGTCTAGGCCTTGCAGCGGGCGAGGGCGAAGGGCCGGGCGAGCCCCCCGCCCGGCCCCCCCTTTTCCACCGGCTTCATGGCGCTGTGAAGGCGCTATTCGGCGGGCTCGAACCGAAGCGCGACGCCGTTCATGCAGTAGCGCATCCCGGTGGGGGGCGGGCCGTCGGGGAAGACATGGCCCAGATGGCCGCCGCAATTGGCGCAATGCACCTCGGTGCGCGTCATGAAGAAGCTGCGGTCCGTGGTGGTGGCGATGCCGCCGGGCAGGGCCTGGAAGAAGCTCGGCCAGCCCGTGCCGCTCTCGAACTTGGTCGAGCCGGCGAACAGCTCATGCCCGCAGCCGGCGCAGGCGAAGGTGCCCGGCCGCTTCTCGGCGTTCAGCGGGCTGGTGCCCGGGCGTTCCGTAGCGTGCTGGCGCAACACGCGGAAGGCCTCGGGCGAGAGGGCGGCGCGCCACTCGGCCTCGCTCTTCTGCACGGGGAAGCTCTCTTCCGCGGGCCTGGTCTTGCCGAAGATGCTCATCGTCTCCCCCTCAGGCCGCGGCCGGCTTCAGGCGCGCGGCGAAACTCTTGCGGAACTTCGCCACCTTGGGCGCGACCACCACGCGGCAATAGCCGGACCAGGGGTTGCGGGCAAAGTAGTCCTGGTGCTCGGCCTCGCCGGGCCAATAGGTGGTGAAGGGCACCACCTCGGTCACGGCGGGGCGGCCCCAGATGCCGCTGGCGTCGATCTCGGCGATCACGGCGCGGGCCGTGGCTTCCTGCGCGGGCGAGTGGTGCAGGATGATGCTGCGGTATTGCGGGCCGACATCATTGCCCTGGCGGTCCTTGGTGGTGGGGTCGTGCAGGGTGAAGAAGATGCGCAGCAGGTCGGCATAGCTCAGCACGGCGGGGTCGAATTCCACCTGCACCACCTCGGCATGGCCGGTGTTCTTGGCGCAGACCTGTTCATAGGTCGGGTGCGCGAGGTGCCCGCCGGCATAGCCGGAATGCACGCGCGTCACGCCCTGGAGGTCGCGCAGCGCCGCATCGATGCACCAGAAGCAGCCACCACCCAGCGTGGCGGTCTCGAGGTTGGGGGTTGGCGTGGTCATGGCCGGTCTCTCCTTGCTGCGGGTCACATGGTCCCTTCGCTGCCGGCTTGCAGGGGGTTCCGCGCCGATCGTGCGGGGCGGGCTTCACCCGCGGCGAGTCCTTGCGCATGGTGGCGCGCATGGATTCAGGAGGCGGGATGACGCCAGCGCCGCGATGGCCCCGCCAGGACGAGCCCCTCACCCGGCCTCCCGGCCTGCTGCAGGATTTCGACGAGGTTCCGCCGCGGCTGCAGACCCTGCTGCTCGCGCTGCAGCAGATCGCGGTGCAGGCCATCTACCTGATCCTGCCGGGCGTGCTGGGCGTGCAGGCGGGGCTGCTGGCCCTCGACCTCGTGACCTTCCTGGCCCTGTCGGCGGTGGCGGTGGCGCTGGCGGGGCTGTTGCAGATGGCGACGCAGGGCCCGCTCGGCTCGGGCTATCCGGTGGCCTCCATCCCCTCCCCGGTCTTCGTCGCCGTCTATCTGCTGGCGGTGCCGCAGGGCGGGCTGGCGGCGGCGGCGGCGCTGAGCATCGCCACCGGCCTGGCTGGCCTGCTGCTGGCGGCGCGGCTGAAGCGCCTCGCGACCCTCGTGCCGCCCGAGGTGGCGGGCGTGGTGGTGTTCCTGATCGGCGCGAGCCTGCTGCCGCGGGCCTTCGCGGCCGCCAGCGCGCCGGAGGCGGCGATGCGCCTGCCGCAGGTGGGCCTCGCGCTGGCGACGCTCGCGGTGATGATCGGCGTGGCGCTGGCGGGCGGGCGCGCGGCGCGCTTCGCGGTGCTGATCGGCGCGGCCTTCGGCACGGCGATCGCGCTGCCGGCGGGCATCGGCACGAAGGAGGCCGCGCTGCTCCATGCCGCGCCCTGGCTGTCCCTGCCCATCCCGCAACTGCCCAGCGCCCTGCCGCCGGCCGGGCTGCTGCCCGCCTTCCTGGTGGCGCTGCTGGCTTCCTTCGCCTCCTGGACCGGCGATCTCGTGGCGATGCAGCGCGCGGCGGATGCGCAGTGGCGACGGCCCGATTCCGCCCCCCTCCGGCGTGGCCTGGCCGCGCAGAGCCTGGCCGTGGTGCTGGCGGGGGGGATCGGCGCGGTGCCGCCCGGCACCTCCTCGGCCTGTGTGGGCCTCGCCATCGGCACGCGCGTGCTCTCGCGCCGGGTCGGGCAGGTTGCGGCGGGGCTGCTGCTGGCGCTGGCCTGCTGCCCCAAGGCGCTGGCGCTGCTGCTGCTGCTGCCCGCCCCGGTGGAGGCGGCGATGCTCGGCTATGTCTGCTGCTTCATGATCGCCGCCGGCTGCCAGCTGATGGCCAGCCGCATGCTGGATGCGCGGCGCACCTTCGTGGTGGGCATAGGGATCGCGGTGGGGCTTGGCGCACTGCTCGGCGTCTCGGTGCTGGAGGCGGATTTCCCGAACCTGCTGCGCTCGCCGGTCACGGGGGGTGCGCTGGTGGCGATCGCGCTGCACCTGCTCACCCTGCCGCTGGTCGCCCAGCGCGCCAGTTTCACCCTGGCGGCGGACGCGACGCTGCCGGATGCCGTCACCGCGCGCTTCGAGGCGCTGGGCGGCGCCTGGGGTGCGCGCCCGGCGATGATCGCGCGCGCCACCCATGCCGTGCTGGAGGTGGGCGAGGTGCTCGCCGCACGCGGCGCACCGGCGCTGGAGGTGGCGGCGCGCCATGGCGAGGACAGCACCGAGATCCTGCTGCGCTGGCAGGGCGCCCCCCTGCCCGCCCCCGCCGCCCGGCCCGAGGCCGCGGATCTCGAGGGCAGCATCGAGGCGCAGGAGCGTTTCGCCCTCTGGCTCGCCACCCGCGGCGCCGTGCGCGTGGAGCGCGGCACCGAGCCGGGGCGGCCCAGCCTGCGGCTGGTCTACGCCGATTAGGCATGGGGGGTTCCGCTGCCGCCGACAACTCGGCAGGCTGGCGGCATGACCCAAGCCACCCTCGCTGACGCCATCGCCTTCGCCCAGGCGCATGAAAGCCCCTTCCCGCGCGACCTGCGCGCGCATCTGGAGAGCGGCTATTTCGAGGCCCCGCCCGACAATGCGGTGATCGGCCCGATCTTCCCGCGCGGCGCGCCGAACGGGCTGATCCTGCAGGACGGCAAGCGGATCGGCGCCTGGGGCGATACGCGCCAGGCGGACATGACCTTCAGCGTGGCGAAATCCTATCTCTCGCTGCTCACCGGCATCGCCGTGGCCGATGGGCTGATCCGCGACCTCGACGCGCCGGTGCGCGACCTGATCCGCGATGGCGGCTTCGAGAGCGACCAGAACGCGCCCATCACCTGGCGCCACCTGCTGACCAACACCTCGGAATGGGAGGGCGAGCTGTTCGGCAAGTCCGACCGCATCGACCGCGGCCGCGACCTCTCGCGCGAGGGCACGGCCAAGCGGGGGGAGCGCGTGCTGCAGGCGCCGGGCACCTATTGGGAATACAACGATGTCCGCGTGAACCGGCTCGGCCTTTGTCTGCTGCGCCTGTTCCGCCGCCCGCTGCCCGAGGTCTTCGCCGAGCGCATCCTGGACCCCATCGGCGGCAGCCGCGACTGGGTCTGGTATCCCTATGAGACCTCGATCGTGGAGGTGGAGGGCCAGCGCCTGCCCTCCGTGCCGGGCGGGTCGCATTGGGGCGGCGGCATGCGCATCCATGCCGAGGACCAGGCGCTGGTCGGGCAGTTGGTGCTCCAGGGCGGCGCCTGGGGCGGCAAGCAGCTGGTGCCGGCCGACTGGATCGCGCACTCCTTCGCGCCCTGCGCGCTGAACCCGAGCTACGGCTTCCTGTGGTGGCTCAACGGCGCCGATCGCTGGCCCGGCGCGCCGCGCGACAGCGTCTTCGCCATGGGCGCGGGCGGCAACGTCACCTGGATCTGGCCCGAGCGCCGCGTGGTGGCGGTGCTGCGCTGGATCGACCCGGATAAGGTCGGCGGCTTCTGCGCGAAGGTGGCCGCGGCCCTCAAGGGTTGAGGGCGCGCCACACCTTCTCCGGCGTCAGCGGCATGTCGATATGCGTGACGCCCAGCGCGTCGCAGGCGGCCGAGATGATGGCCGGCGGCGCGCCGCAGGCCCCACCCTCCCCCGCGCCCTTCACGCCGAGTTCGTTCACCGGCGTGGGCACGATGTTGAAGCCGATGGCGAGGTCCGGCAGGTCGCTCGCCCGCGGCATGGCGTAGTCCATGAAGCTCGCCGCCATGAACTGGCCGCTCTCGGGGTCATAGACGGCGTTCTCGAGCACCGCCTGGCCCAGCCCCTGCGCGATGCCGCCATGCGACTGGCCATGCACCAGCATCGGGTTGATGACGTTGCCCACATCGTCCACGGCGGCATAGCGCACGACTTCCAGCACGCCCGTCTCGGGATCGATCTCGACCTCCGCGACATGGCAGCCATTGGGGAAGTTGCACTCCGTGTCGCGCTTGTAGACGACCTTCTCGTCCAGCCCCGGCGTCTCGCCCGCGGGCAGGCGCGCGGGGTCCTTCGCGGCCGCGACCACCTGCTTCCAGGTCACGCCGAGATCGGTGCCGGCCACACGGAAGCGGCCATCCTCGAGCTCGATATCCGCCACGCCGGCTTCCAGCAGATGGGCGGCGATGCGCCGCGCCTTGGCCAGCACGGCATCCGAGGCGCGCAGCGTCGCCACGCCACCCATCTGCGAGGAGCGCGAGCCCCCCGTGCCGCCGCCCATCTCGATCACCAGGCTGTCGCCCTGCACGAGGTCCACCGCCTCGAAGGGAATGCCGAGCCGGCTGTGCACGATTTGCGCGAAGGCCGTCTCATGCCCCTGGCCGTGGCTGAAGGTGCCGACGCTGAGTTGCGCGCGGCCTTCCTCGGTCATGGCGAGCCGCGCCCATTCCTGCGGCGCCCCACCCGAGGCCTCGATGAAATAGCCGATGCCGATGCCGCGCTTCCTGCCGCGCGCCTCGGCCGCCTTGCGACGCTCGGCGAAGCCCTCCCATTGCGCGAGGTCGAGGGCGAGCTTCTGCGTGCCCGCGAAATCGCCGCTGTCGAGCGCGTTGCCGACGCAGTTCACATAGGGCATCTGGTCGGCGCGGATGTAGTTGCGGCGCCTTATCTCATCCTTCGTCAGGCCGAGCTGCGCGGCGCCGACATCGAGCAGCCGCTCGATCGTGTAGGCGATCTCGGGCCGCCCTGCGCCACGGTAGGCGTCGGTCGGGCAGGTGTTGGTGAAGACGCAGCGCACCTGCATGTTCACGGCCTGCAGGTCATAGACCGTGCCGGCGATGCGCGCGCCGGCCACGGTCGGGATGCGCGGACCGAAATCGCACAGATAGGCGCCCATCGCCGCCGTGGTGCGCACGCGCAGGCCCAGCGCCTTGCCCTGCGCGTCGAAGGCCATCTCCGCCTTGGTCACATGGTCGCGCCCATGCGGGTCCGACAGGAAGGTCTCGGTGCGGCCCGAGCGCCACTTCACCGGCCGGCCAAGACGCCGTGCCGCCCAGAGCACCATGCCGGATTCGACGAAGCACTTGCTGCGCAGCCCGAAGCCGCCGCCCGTGTCCGGCGACATCACGCGCAGCTTCTCCGGCGGCACCTTCAGCACGTCCTTCGCCATCGGATCGCGCACGCGGAACACGCCCTGGGAGGGGCTGGTGAGTTCGTAGCGCTCCTCGGCCGCGTTCCAGTAGCCGATGGCGACGCGCGGCTCCATCGGGTTGCCGACCACGCGGTTCTGCACGAGCTCGATGGTCGCGACATGCGCGGCCTTCGCGAAGGCGGCGTCGGCCTCGGCCTCGCGTCCATTGGTCCACTCGACGCAGAGATTGCTGCCGCGCTCGGGCCAGATCACCGGCGCCGCGGCATCGAGCGCCCGGCCCGTCTCGGTGATGGCGGGCAGCATCTCGTACTCGATCTCGACGAGTTCCAGCGCATCCTCGGCCTGGGCGCGCGTCTCGGCGACGATGGCGACCACGGGATCGCCCACGAAGCGCACCGCCTCGGTCTGCAGGATCGGGCGCGGCGGGCAGTAGAGCGGTGGCGTGCCGGCGCGCGCGGGCACTTCGATCTGCACGCGGAACAGGCCGATGCCGTCGGCGGCGGCATCATGGCCGGTCAGCACCGCGACCACGCCCGGAGCACCACGCGCGGGCTCCACATTCAGGGAGGCGATGCGCGCATGGGCATGCGGGCTGCGCAGGATGGCAAGATGCGCCTGGCCGGGCATGTCGATGTCGTCGGTGTAGCGCCCGCGGCCATTGAGGAAACGCACATCCTCCTTGCGCCGCACCGGCTGGCCGATGCCGAATTTTTCCGAGTTCACGCGCGCACGCCCCCCACTTCCGCCGCCGCCGTGCCAGCGATCCGCCCCAGCGTCACGGCCGTCAGCAACCCATTGCCCGAGAGATAGCCCGAAGCCTCCGGCCCGCTCACGCCGCAGGCCGCGCCCCCGGCCGCGAAGAGATTCGGGATGATCCCGCCCGCCGCAAGGCGCACCCGCGCCCGGTCATCCACCGCGAGCCCACCCTGGCTGTGGAACAGCGCGCCGGTGACGCGCACCGCGCAGAAGGGTGCCTCAAGCTGCGCCACGCCCGCCCAGTTGCGGCCGAAGGAATCCTTCACCCCGTCGCGCTTGAACGCCGCGACCTTCGCCATCGTGGCGGCAAGCGGCAGCCTGGTGATGCGTTCGAGCTCCTCGACGCTGTCGGCGGTCAGCACCGCGCCCTGCGCCTCGGCCTGGCGGAAATCCTCGAATTGCCGCGTGATGCCCGCGATGCGCGCGTCGAAGATGTCCCAGGCGACGCTGCCGGGCTGGCCCATCACGGCGACGCCCGCCTCGGAATAGCCGCTGCTCTCGTTCCAGAAGCGCGCACCGGCGTTGTTCACCTGGAAGCCGCCTTCCATGATGACGGCCCAGGAGACGAGGATGCCCTGCGGATGCGCGACCGAGCCATGGCCCTGGTGGCCGGTCATGTCGCGCAGTTCGGCCTTGAGCTCCTCGCCCCAGAACAGCGCCTCGCCCTCATTGCCCGGATGGCCGAAATAGACAGCCTCGGCGAGGTCGGGGATGTAGCGGCGCACCAGCGCCTTGTTGCCCGCATAGCCGCAGCAGGCGAGCACGATGGCGGCGGCGCCGATGCGCTCCGCGCTGCCATCCGGGCGCTCGGCGATCAGGCCGCGCAGCGCACCCTGCGTGTCGCGGATCAGCGTGGTGACGCGCGCCTCGGTCAGCAGCGGCACCTCCGCCGCCTCGGCCGCCGCGCGCAGACGGTCCACAAGCTCCGCGCCGCTGCGGCTGGGCAGCCCATGCATGCGCCGGTGCGTGTGGCCGGGATAGCTGAAATCGTGCACCACGGAGAAGGCGAGGCCGAAGCGGTCCGCGAGCCACTCGATGGCCGGCCCGGCCTCACGCGTCACCGTTGCGACCAATGCGGGCTCCGCCTGGCCATGCGCCTTGCGCTGCACATCGGCGGCGAAGGTGGCGGCATCGTCGATGATGCCATGCGCACGCTGGAAGCGCGTGCCGGCGGCCGGGATCAGCCCGGCGGAGAGGCTGGTCGAGCCCCGCGGCACCGCGTCACGCTCCAGCAGCAGCGGCTCCACGCCCGCCTCGCGGCAGGCGAGCGCCGCGGTGAGGCCCGCCGCACCAGCGCCGATGATCGCGACAGGAACTTCAATGTCGAAGACCGGATCCGCCTCGACCAGGATGCGTGGCGTGCTCATCCCAGCGCCGCAAGCTCGGCCGCGACATTGCTGATGCGCGCGACGGGGCGCAGCGCGGCGATGGCGGTGTCGTGCAATTCCTGCGTGAAGGCAGCACAGCCATCCTCGAGCACCGTCACCTGGAATTCGCGCACATGCGCGCCGCGCACCGTGCTCGCGACACCGCCATTGGTGACGATGCCGGCGACGAGCAGCTTGCGGATGCCGACCTTGCGCAGGATCCACTCCAGCCGCGTCGCATAGAAGGCATCATAGCCCACCTTCTCCACCGGCAGGTCGGAGGGCGCGAGTTCCTCGACCACCTGATGCCCCCAGCTTCCCTGCACGAAATCGCCGCGCTTGAGGAAGGGGCGCATCGCCTTGAGATGCGGATCGATGAAGGGCTCGCCGCCCTTGCCGGTGAAAAGCGTGAAATGGGTGGAGGCGATCCAGCCGCCCTTCGCGCGCATCGCCTCCGCCAGCGGCTTCAGCCGCGCCGGCAGGGCGGCGATGGAGGCGGCGGACTGCCCCGCGCGGCCATAGGCGCCTTCGGGATGGATGAAGTCGTTCTGCAGATCGCAGAGCAGCAGGGCGGTCTGGCTGATCGGGATGTCCTGCATCATTCGCGCTCGATGATCAGATTGCCGAAACGATCGACGCGCGCGACGAGGTCGGGATCGACCACCACCGTCGCGTCGGGCTGTTCGAGGATGGCCGGGCCATGCACGCGCGCGCCCACCGGCAGGTCAAGCCGCGACCACACCCCGGCCGCTTGCCAGGCACCGTCGAACCACACCTGCCGCGCGCCGCGCGCCGCCGCTTCCAGCGTCGCGCCGGGCGGCGGCGCCAGCGCCGCGAGGTCGAAATCCGGGCGGATGCCGATGGCAGCTGTGCGCAGCGTCACGATGCGCACGGGCAGGCCGGGCAGCAGGCGCGAGAAGGCGGTCTGGTAGGCGGCCTCGAAGGCAGTGCGGATGATCGCCTCGCTCACGCCCGTGCTGCCGCCGATGACATGCAAAGGCAGCGGCACGCCCACGGTGTGCGTCTGCCCGGCATAGTGCATGTCGAGCTCGAAACGGATCTCGATGCGCTCCACCGGCAGGCCGGCGGCCTCCACCACCGCGCGGGCGGCGGTGGCTTCCTCGACCATGCGGCGGTCAAGCGCCGTGGCGTCCACGCCCTCGAGCGAGAGGTTCAGCGTGCGCACCTGGTCGTGCCGCACATCGGCGATGACGCAGCCCAGCGCGGAGGTGACACCCGGGAAGCGCGGCACCAGCGCCGCCTGCAGGCCGACTTCCTTGATCAGCGCGCCGACATGCAGCGCGCCCCCGCCGCCGAAAGGCAGGGCGACGAATTTCTGCGGATCATGCCCGCGCTCGATGGAGACGAGCCTGATGGCACCGGCCATCTTGGCATTCGCCACGCGCACCACGGCCTCCGCCGCGGCCATCGCATCAAGCCCGAGCGGCGCGCCGACATGCGCCAGCAGCGCCGCCTTCGCCCCCTCCACATCCAGCCGCGCCAGCGCGCCGCCGATGGGCTTGTCCGCATTGATGCGGCCGAGCACGACGTTGGCATCCGTCAGCGTGGGCCGCGTATTGCCCTGCCCGTAGCAGACCGGCCCGGGCCGGCTGCCGGCACTCTCAGGCCCCACCTGCAACAGCCCGCCGCGATCGACATGCGCGATGGAACCACCGCCCGCGCCGATGGTGGTGATCTCGATCATCGGGCTGCGGATGACGAGGCCGAAATCGATCGTCGCCTGCGCCGCCAATTCCATGCGCCCGCGCGAGACCAGCGAGACATCGAAGGAGGTGCCGCCGAGGTCGCAGGTGATGGCGTTCTCGAAACCCGCCGCGCGCGCGATGGCCGCCGCCGCGATCACCCCTGCTGCCGGGCCGGAGAGCGCCGTGCGCACCGGCACGCCGCGCGCCGTGGCGGTGGACATGATGCCGCCATTCGACTGCACGATGTGGAATCGCCCGCCGAATCCCGCCGCCGTCAGCGCATCCTCGAGCTTGCCGAGGTAGTTCGCGACACCGGGCTGCAGATAGGCATTCAGCGCGGTGGTGGAGGCGCGTTCGAACTCGCGGATCTCGGGCAGGATCTCGCTGCTGACGGAGACATGCGGGTTGGGCCAGATCGCGCGCACCGCCTTCGCGGCCGCACGCTCATTCGCCGCATTGGCGTAGCTGTTGATGAAGACGATGGCGCAGGCCTCGGCGCCGCGCGCGAGCAGGTCGCGCGCGGCGGCCTGGACGGCGGCGATGTCCACCGCCTCGCGGATCGTGCCATCGGCGAGCACGCGCTCGGGCACCTCGACGCGCAGGTCGCGCTCCGTCACCGGGAGGAAATCGCCCCAGAGGCCCCAGGTGTGGCGGCGGTCGCGGCGGCGCATCTCGAGCACGTCGCGGAAGCCCGCGGTGGTGATCACGCCGAGCCTCGCCCCCTTGCGCTCCAGCAGCGCATTGGTGCCCACCGTCGTACCATGCACGATGGCCTCGAAGCCGGCCGGCCCGCCGAGCGCGCGCAGCCCGGCCATGAAGCCCACCGCCTCATCGCCGCGGTTGGAGGGCACCTTCGCGGTGCGGAAGGCGCCCTGCGCCGGATCGAAGAGAAACAGATCGGTGAAGGTGCCGCCGACATCGACGCCAACGATAGGCTTGCTGCTCATGCCGAATATCCATAGTCACGCGCCGCGCTTTCGGCGCTGACGAAGCCGAGCCGGATGTCGCGCGCCACGGCCTCGCGCGGGCGCTGCCGCGCATCGCCCCAGCCGCCGCCGCCCGGACTCTCGAGCCGCAGGCGCTGGCCGGCCTGCAGCTTCACGCCGACGATCTTGCTCGCCATGGGCGGGCTCTGCCAGCCGCCCTCGGCTTGCCAGGCGAAGCTGTTGAGCGCGCCCGAGGCACCGCCCGACACGCCGAAGGGCGCGAAGCGGCCACGCTCGCCGAGCAGCGCGACTTCCGTCGTACCCGGGGAGAGCGCCTCGATCTCATAGACCGCACCCACACCGCCGCGATGCAGCCCCGCACCGCCGCTGTCCGGGCGCAGCGCCCATTGCGTGAAGATCACGGGATAGGCGGCCTCCATGATCTCGGCCGGCGGGATCGTCGCGGTGGAGATCGGGTTGTTCGCGTGGTGCAGCCCATCGGTCTCCGGATTGCCGCCGAGCCCGCCGCCGAAGAAGGAGAACATCACCCAGCGCGTGCCATCCTGGCGCTGGCCCGAGAGCGAGAGCGCGTTGATCGTGCCGAAGGGCGCGGCCGTCGCGCGTTCGGGCACGGCCTTGCCGAGCGCGCCGAAGATCACGCCGATCAGCCGCAGGATCGTCTCGGTATAGCCCGCCACCGGGCGCGGTGGCCCGACGCCGAGCAGCGAGGTGTTCGGGATCACGAAGTCGATCGGCCGCAGCACGCCCGCATTCGCCGGCACGTCGGGGAAGGCGTGCTTCAGCGCGACATAGCAGGCGGCGACCGTGGTCGCCTCGCTGATGTTGATCGGGCCGAGGCAGGCCGGCGAGGAGCGCGAGAAATCGAGCTGCATGCGGCCATCGCGCACCGTCATGTCGAGCGCGATGGTCAGCTTCTCATCCACCACGCCGTCATTGTCGAGGTAGTCCTCGAAGGCGTAGTCGCCCTCGGGCAGGGCCGCGATCTCGGCCGCCATCAGCGCCGCCGCGCGATCGGCGAGCGCGGTGAAGGCGGTGGCCACCACCGCATCGCCAGTATCGTCGAGCAGTTCGAGCAGCCGCCGCTCGCCCAGATCCAGCGCGTTGAGCTGCCCGTTGAGGTCGCCCCAGTTGGATTGCGGCACGCGCGAATTGGCCGCGAGGATATCGAGGATGTCCTGCTGCATGACGCCCGCGCGGATCAGCTTCACCGGCGGGATGCGCACGCCCTCCTGGTGGCTCTCCGTCGCGCGCGGATTGTAGTTGCCCGGCACATTGCCGCCGATGTCGAGCCAATGGCCCACACTCGCCAGCCAGCAGAAAAGTTCGCCACCGCGGAACACCGGACGCACGAGGCGGAAATCGTTGAGATGCGTTCCACCTTCATAGGGATCGTTGAAGAGGAAGGTGTCGCCAGGTTCCAGCCCCGCGCCCTGTGCGACGCGCCGGATCACCGCCTGCACGGCGAAGGACATGGCGCCCACGAAGATCGGCAGGCCCTTGGTGCCCTGCACCAGCGTCGCCCCCGTCTCGGCATGGTAGAGGCCATGGCAGGCATCGCGCGCCTCGGCGATGATGGGGTTGAAGGCGCTGCGATAGAGCGTCGCGTCCATCTCGTCGGCGATCTGCTCGAGCCGCCCCTTCAGAACGGCCAGCGTGACAGGGTCGAGCGTCATCGGGCGAGCAACTCCACCAGCGCGCTGGACTCGCGATGCGGGGCCAGCGCCAGCACCGCCTCCTCGATCGCCGCGGCGCGGGCGCGGCCATAGACCGGTTCAGCCAGTTCGTGGAACTTGGCGCGCACCTCGGCCGGGGAGAAGGGATCCTCGATGTCGCCGCGATTGGTGGTGACCTCGGCGGTATGCACGCTGCCATCGGCGAGTTCCACGCGCAGCCGCGCGGGGCGCAGGCCGGGCAGCATCGCGGTCAGCGCCGCGTCCTCGTTCACCGTCACGCGCGCGGCCAGCGCCTGGATCGCCGCATCCTCACGCGCTGGCCCGCGGAAGGCCGGCACCGTCGCCGCGCCATGCGCCACCAGCGTGGCGAGGGCGAAGGGAATGCTGAACTTGGCGGCGAGCATGTTCGGCGCCGCCGGGCTGTCGAGCTGCGCGGCCCAGACATAGGTGTCGACCGAAATGGCGCGCACCTGTTCGGGGGCGAGCTTGCCTGTTCTGGCCAGGATCAGCGCCATCGCATCCAGCGCGCCATGGGTGTAGCGGCAGGCGGCGTGGCGCTTGAAATAGTTGCGGGCGATCTCCCAGCGCATGCCGAGATCGAGCGTCATTTCCTCGGGCCGGAAGTCGTTCGCGCTGACATGGCCGAAGATCGTCGCCACACCATCGCGCTCGCCCTCGAAGCCGGCGCGCACCAGGTCCCAGCAGGTGAGACCGAGCATGTTGGACACGCCCGCATAGGTGTTGCGCACCGTGCCCCCCTCCAGCATCGTCTTGCGCGAGGTGGCGAGGCCGAGCGTGCTGGCCATGGTGATGGCCTGGGCGAACTCGCCTGCAGTGGCGCCATGCATCTTGGCGATGCCGATGGCGGCACCCAGCGTGCCCCAGGTGCCATGCGGATGCATCGCGACGTTGAGCTTGCTCGCGATGCCCACCCGCGCGCCGATCTCGTAGCCGAGGCAGAGCGCGGTCAGCAGCGCGGCGCCATCGGCGCGCGGGGCGGCGAGCAGCGCAGGCACCACATGAATCGCCGGATGGCCGCGCGCATACTGGTTGCCCTCATCCAGCTCCAGCATCGTGCCCGCTGTGCCGTTGAGGAAGGCGGCCGTGCCCGGCCGCGCCGCCATGGCGAGGCCGATGACCGGCGCGTCGCCGCCGCCCTCGCGCGCAATCATGCGCGTGGCGAGCGCGGCCACCTCGGCCTCCTGCGCGCCGGCGGCGATGGCGCCGATGCAGTCCAGCAGCACCAGCCGGGCATGCGCGGTGACCTCGGCCGGAATGTCGCTGTAGCGCAGGCGCGCAGCGAAGCCGGCCCATTCGGCGAGCCAGGCGGAGGGCGGGGCGGCGAGCAGGGTGGAGGCCGGCTCGACCCCCGCGGTGACCATGGCCATGGCGTTTCCCCTTGTGTTTCTACAGGCCCAGATAGGCTCGGCGCAGCGCGGGGTCCTGGCGCACCGTCGCCGCATCACCCGCCAGCACGAAGCCCCCATGTTCCAGCACATAGGCGCGATCGGCCAGGTCGAGCGACTGCGCCACGTTCTGCTCGACAAGCATGATCGCCAAGCCCTCTCCGTGCAGCTTGCGGATCAGGGTGAACATCTCCTCCACCAGCAGGGGCGAGAGGCCGAGCGAGGGCTCGTCCAGGATCAGCATGCGGGGCTCGGCCATCAGGCCGCGGCCGATGGCGAGCATCTGCTGCTCGCCGCCCGAAAGCGTGCCGGCGGCCTGGCCCACCCGCTCCCGCAGCCGGGGGAAGGTTGCGAAGACGCGCTCGAGGTTGCGCGCGCGGTTCGCCTTGGCGCGGCGATAGGAGCCAAGCTCGAGATTCTCGCGCACCGTGAGGTTGGGGAAGATCTTGCGCCCTTCCGGCACCTGGATCAGCCCGCGCGCCATCACCTCGGCCGGCGAGAGCCCGGTCAGGCGCTCACCGCCGAAGCGCACCTCGCCGCGGCGTGGGCGGACAAGCCCGCTGATCACCATGTTCAGCGTGGTCTTGCCCGCACCATTGGAGCCGAGCACCGCGACGATCTCGCCCGCACCCACATCGAGCGACACGCCTTCCAGCACGCTGGTCAGGCCATAGCCGGCGACGATGTCACGCACCTCAAGCATGCGCGCCCCCCGCAAGCCGCGTGGCCGCGCCATGGCCGAGATAGGCCTCGATCACCGCGGGGTCGGAGACGACCTCGGCCGGCGTGCCGCTCGCGATGATGCGGCCCTGCGCCAGCACATGCACGCTCTCGCACAGGTTCATCACCGCCTGCATGACGTGCTCGATCATCAGCACGGTGATGCCGGAATCGCGGATGGCGCGCACCACGGGCACGATGTCGCGCACCTCGCTCGGGTTGAGGCCAGCCAGCACTTCATCGAGCAGCAGCAAGCTGGGCTGGGTCGCCAGCGCCTTGGCGAGTTCCACGCGCTTGCGCCCGGCCACGGTCAGCGCCGCGGCGGGCTTGTCGAGCTCCTCGGTCAGGCCGACGCGCGCGGCCACCGCCTCGGCCACCGCGATCGCCTCGGCGCGCTTGGCATGGCGCAGGAAGGCGCCCACCGCGATGTTCTCGCGAATGCTCAGCCCCGCGAAGGGCTGAACGATCTGGAAGGTGCGCGCGATGCCGGCCTTGGCGAGCAGATGCGGCGGCCGGCCGGTGATACGCTCGCCACGCCAGCGTATTTCGCCGGTGGTGGGCGATTCGAAGCCGGAGACGATGGCGAAGAGCGTGGTCTTGCCGGCGCCGTTCGGCCCGATCAGCCCGGTGATGCTGCCCTCTTGCACCGTGAAGCTGGCGTCGGAGACAGCGAGCAGCCCGCCAAAGCGCTTCGACACGCCCTGGACCTCGAGGAAACTCATCGCCGCCTCCAGGCGCGGATCAGGCCGGGAATGTCGCGCGGCGGAAAGCGCACGACCAGGATCAGCAGCACGCCGAAGATCACGAGATCCACGCCCGGGATGCGCCCGACCAGGGATTTCGTGAACTCGCTGAGGCTGTGCAGGATCACGCCGCCCAGGATCGGGCCGAACACCGTGCCCGCGCCGCCGATGATCGGCGCCAGCAGGGCCTCGACGCTGATCCAGGTGCCATAGGCGATGTTGGCGTCGAGATAGAGGAAGTACTGGGCATAGAGCGCGCCCGCCGCGCCGGTGATGGCGGCCGAGAGCGTGATGGCGGAAAGCTTCACGCGCAGCACGTCCACGCCCAGCGCGCGGGCCGCGTTCTCATTCTCCCGCACCGCGACGAGTTGCGCGCCCAGGCGCGAGCGTTCCAGCGCGCGGGTGATCACCAGCGCGAGCGTGACCAGCGCCAGCGCGACCCAGAAGAAGCTGCCGCGCGAGGCGAACTGGAAGTTCTCCGGCCGCACATCGAGCCTGATGAGGAGCCCCGCCGCGCCGCCGGTGAACTCCGCCGCATTCGCCAGCACGCGCAGCACCTCCGCGAAGGCCAGCGTGACAAGCGCGAAGTAGCTGCCGCGAAGCCCCGAGCGGAAGGAGAGGAAGCCGATGATCCAGCCGATCGTCGCCGCGGCCGCGATGCCCGCGAGGAAGCCCGGATAGGGGTTGATGCCGAAGCGCGTCTGCAGGATGGCCGCGACATAGGCGCCGGTGCCGAAGAAGGCGGCGTGGCCGAAGCTGTACTGCCCGCCATAGCCGCCCAGGATGTTCCAGCCCTGCGCGGCGAGGCACAGGATCAGCGTGAAGACCGCGAAGTTCAGCCAGGTGCCGGCGGTGACGAAGACCGGCAGCAACGCCGCGAGCGCGGCGAAGATCGCGATCGGCAGCAGGTCCTTCGCGCTCATGCCTTCGCCCCGAACAGGCCGGTGGGACGGAACAGCAGCACGAGGATGAAGATCACGAAGATGCCGAGCTGGCCGAGACTGTCGCCCAGATAGAGGCCGGAGAGGCTTTCCACCACGCCGATGAACAGCCCGCCCAGCAGCGCACCGGGCACGCTGCCCATGCCACCCAGCACGACGATGGTGAAGGCAACCAGCACGAAGGCGTTGCCGACGCGCGGGCTGACATAGAAGGAGGGCAGCAGCAGGCAGGCAGCCACGGCAAGGCAGGCCGCGCCGATGCCGAAGGTCACGGCATAGACGTGGCTGACATCGATGCCGACCAGTGCCGCGCCGGTGCGTTCCTTGGCCACGGCGCGAATGGCGCGGCCGGTGTCCGTCATGGTCAGCACCACGAACAGCACTGCCGCGACGATGAAGGCCACGCCGAAGCCGACCAACCGCGGGAAGGAGAGCAGCATCGGCCCGGCCTCGATCACCTCCATCGCATAGGGCACCTGCACCGAGAGCGTGTCCGAGCGGAAGATGGCCAGCATCGTGTTCTCGATGACGATGGACAGCCCCAGCGTCACCAGCAGGATGTTCGAATCCTCGCCCCGGCTCGCCGGGCCGATGACGAAGCGCTGCACGCCGTAGCCGAGCGCGAAGAACAGCGGCACCAGCGGCAGGATCGCGACATAGGGGTCGAGCCCGAAGGCGCTCCAGGCCACCCAGGCCGCGTACATGGCGAGCGTCAGCAGCGCGCCATGCGCGAAGTTGATGATGTGCAGCACGCCATAGACCAGCGTGAGGCCCAGCGCCACCAGCCCATAGACAGCCCCGGTGAGGAGGCCGTTCGCCACGGCCTCCAGCACGATCTCAAGCGGAAAGGAACGCAAGATCTATCAGACGGGCCAGGGGAAGACCGGGCGCGCATTGGCGAAGTCGGTGGGGAAGATCACCTTGATGTCGTTGTCGATCACCTGGGTGTTCACCGCCTGGCCCGCCTGGTTCTGGCCATTGACGAAGCGCGTCGGGCCATAGGGCATGATGTGGCGCGTGAAGGCGCCGTCGGTCGCCGCCAGCGCCGTGATCACGGCGTTGCGGTCGGCACGGCCGGCGCGCTCGAGCGCATCGGCCACCAGCATCACCGCGGAGTAGTTCAGCGGCGTGTTGTAGAGCCAGAAGCGGTTCTGCGCCTCGACCGCCGCGCGCAGCTCGGCGGTCTTGGGCTTGCGCGGATCGGCCCAATGGTTGACGTCCATCACCAGGTTCGCGGCGTCGGGGAATTCGCGCACGAAGCGGAAGTTGGACGCCGCGCCGTTCAGCACGCAATAGATGCCCTTGGGGCGGATGCGGCGCTGCTGCAGCGTGCGGCTGAGCAGCACGAACTCGGCATAGTAGCTGGAGGGGATGATGAGGTCCGGGTTCAGCGAGCGGATGCGCAGCGCGATGTTGGACATGTCGCGCGCCGGCGTCGGGTGGCTGATGCTCTCCAGCACCTCGAAGCCGCGCTTGGGCAGTTCGGCCGCCATCAGCCGCGCCATGCCCGAGCCGAACAGCCCGTCCTCATGCACCACGACGACGGTCCGGGCCGGCTTGCCGGCGGCATCGTTGAGCGCCACGAGGTTGTCAAGCGCCGCCGAGGTCACCGCGCCGAAGCCCGGGCCGAAGCGGAAGGTGTTGCGCAGCCCGCGCGTGACGATGCTGTCAGCCACGCCGACATCGACCACATAGGGCAGGTCATAGCGCGACGCAGCCTGGGAGGCGGCAAGGCAGATCGGGCTGGCGAAGCCGCCGACCACGGCGACCACGCCCTCGCTGTTCATGCGCTCGACCTCGGCGGTGCCACCCTCGGGGTTCGAGCGCGCATCGCCGAACACCATCTGGATCTGCGCCCCGCCCATGGAGCGGATGCCCCCCGTGGCGTTGATTTCGGCGATGGCGAGCTCGGCGCCGAGGCGGCCATACTCGCCATCCTGCGCCAGCGCACCGGTGACGGGCTGCAGGATGCCCAGGCGAACCGGTGCCGGCTGGGCACGCAGCACGGCGGGCGCGGCCAGCGCACCGGCTGCGCCCAGCAGAACGGCGCGGCGCGAGGGGGTGAAGGCGGTCGGCATCATTGTCGGTCTCCCGGTTCGTCCCTGAGGCTCCTAGATGCGCCGTGGCGTCGATTTGGGCAAGGGATTGTCCGGACAACCGCGCACCACTTTGCGAAGAGACGCGCCAGGCCGGCGACGTTGACCTTGGCGCCGCGCACCCCTAACCCGGGTGCAACACAACCTCGCCGGGAGGAGTTTCGCGATGCGTTCGCATGAAGGCCAATTTTCCGACAACCGTCCCATCCGACGCAGCCCGCAGGAGAAGAAGCGCCTGCTGGCCGAGCTGAAAGAGACGCTGGCCGGGCTCAAGCCCCATCACTCGCCCACGTTGCGCACCACGCTTGTGGCCCGCATCAAGGAGCTTGAGAGCGAGTTGGCGGCCGAGCGCCGCTGACCCGCTGAAGCGGCGTGGGCCCGCCCGAATCCACCCGCAGCCGCGCCCTTACGGGCATGGCGCTCATGCTGGCCTGCTGCCTGTTCTTCGCCGGCATGGGGGCCTGCTACCGGGCGGCGATGCTGGAAGGGCTGCCGGTGCCCCTAGTGCCCTTCGCGCGGGGGCTCTTCACGGTGCTGGTCATGCTGCCCTGGGCGCTGCAGGCCGGTCCCCAGGCGCTGGCGACGCGCCGGCCCGGCGCCCACGCCTTTCGCTGCGCTGCCGGGCTCGCCGGCTTCCTGATCCACATGCTGGCGATCCTGTGGATGCCGCTGGCCGATGCCGTGGCGATCCTGCATGCGCGCCCGCTCTGGGCACTGCCGCTGGCTTTCCTGCTGCTGGGCGAGCGCATCGGCTGGGACCGCGCCATCGCGGCGACGGTGGGCTTCGCCGGCGTGATCGTGATCGCGCTGCCGCAGGGCGCCTTCCAGACTACCCCCTCCCCGGGCCTGATCGCGGCGCTGGCAGGGGGGTTTTCCGGCGCCCTGGCGCTGATCGCGGTCAAGAAGCTTTCGAGCACCGAGCCGCCCGCGCGCGTGGTGTTCTGGTACGCGGTGGTCAGCGTGATCGTGTGGGGGCCGATCTCGGCGCTGGTGTGGCAGACGCCGAGCCTGACGGCGGCAGGTTTCCTGGTGGCTGGCTCCGTGCTCGCGATCCTGGGCGATTTCTGCGCCTCCTGGGCGACACGGCGTGCTCCGGTGGGGCTGCTCGCGCCGATCGAATATGTGCAGATCCCGGCCTCGGCGCTGATCGGCTTCCTCGCCTTCGCGGAGACGCCGGGCTGGGCGCTGCTGTGGGGCACGCTGATCATGGTGGGCGCCACGCTCTACCTGGCCCGCGGGGCGGGGCGCTGAGGGAGGGCGCGTGACAGGGGCGGATTGTGCGCTATTCTGCCCGCTCTGCGCTTCATGCCCCTCCCCAGGAAGGATTTTGCGATGATCGCTCGCCGCACCCTGCTCGCCGCCAGCACGGCGGGGCTCACCCTGCCCGCCATCCGCACGGCGCAGGCGCAATCCCCGCTCCGCTTCACCCTCGATTGGGCGCTGCAGGGCAATCACGGCATGTGGGCGCTGGCCGAGGATCGCGGCATCTTCCGGCGCGAGCAGCTCAATGTGCGCATGGATCGCGGCTTCGGCTCGGGCGATGCGCTGGTGAAGGTCGGCTCGGGCGCCTATGACATCGGCTTCGCGGATTTCTCCGGCGCGGTGAAGTTCAACGCCGAGAACCCGCAGAACCGCCTGGTGATGCTCTATCCGGTGTTCGACCGCACGGCGGCCGCCATCGTCACGCTGCGCGGGCGCAACATCAACCGGCCGCAGGATGTCGCCGGCCGCAGGCTCGGCGCGCCGGAGGGCGAGGGCTCGCGCCTGCTCTTCCCCGCCTTCGCGCGCGTCGCGGGCATCGACACCAGCCGCGTGCAGTGGACCTCCATGGCGGCGAACCTGCGCGACACCATGCTGCGCACCAACCAGGTGGACGCCGTCACGGGCTTCCTCTTCACCGTGCATTTCAACCTGGTGGGCCTGGGCATCGCCGAGGACCAGATCCTGAGCTGGCCCTACGCCGAGCATGGGCTGGATCTCTACGGCTCGGGTGTCTTCGTGCGCGCCGCCTGGCTGGAGCAGAACGCCGATGTCGCGGCGCGCTTCGTGAAGGCCTCGATCGAGGGGCTGAAACTGCTGCTGAACGACATCCCCGGCGGCATGGCCGCGCTGAAGCGCCGCGAGCCGCTGTTCGACGAGGCGCTGGAAGCGCGCCGCTTCGCGATGACGCGCGACCGCTCGATCATCACGCCCAACAGCCGCGCCAATGGCCTTGGCCATGTGGACATGGCGCGCGCCGCGCAGCTTGTCTCCGTCAACGCCGAGGCGCTTGGCGTGGCCAATCCGCCGAGCGTCGAGAGCATGTTCACCGACCGCTTCCTGCCGCCGCGTTCGGAGCGGATGCTCTGAGCGTGCGGCGTCTCCTGCTGAAGGGCGCGCGGGTTCTTGCCCCCGATGCGCTCGCCGCCCCCTTCGCGGAGATCCTGATCGAGGACGACACGATCCGCGCCGTGCTGCCGCCCGGCAGCACGGTCGAGGATGCGCAGGGCTTCGACGCCACGGGCCGGCTCATCATGCCGGGCCTCGTCAACGGCCACACGCACAGCCATGGCGGCCTCGCCAAGGGCAGCGGCGACAAATGGGATCTCGCGCTGCTGCTGACCCATGGCGGGTGGATCAGCGGCGGGCGCGTGCTGCAGGACAAGTGGCTTTCCACCGCGCTCAATGCGGTGGAGAACCTCAGGAAGGGCTGCACCGCGGTCTATGACCTGCCGGTCGAACTGCCCGCCCCCACCGTCGAGGGGCTGGGCGCGATGGCCGAGGCCTATGCCACGGTCGGGCTGCGCGCCGTGCTCGCGCCGATGGTGGCGGACCTCACCTTCTTCCAGGCGACGCCGGGGCTGATCGAATCGCTGCCCGAGCCGCACCGCGCCCGCGCCGCGGCGATGCGCACCGCCCCTGCGCAGACCACCATCGATGCCATCGCGGGCGCCGCGAAGGCGTGGTCGCATGAATCGCGCGGCATCACGCTGGGCTGCGCGCCCACGATTCCGCTGCACGGCACGGATGATTTCCTGCGCGCCTGCCGCAAGCTCGCCTTCGACTACGACCTGCCGATGCAGACCCATGTCGGCGAGGCGCGCTACCAGGCCGCGGGCGGGGAGATCCGCTATGGCGGGGCGACGCTGCTCGAGCATATGGACCGCCTCGGCCTCGTCGGGCCCTGGTTCAGCGTCGCGCATGGCGTGTGGCTGACCGAGGGCGACCTCGCCCTGCTCGCGGATCGCGGCGGCGGGCTGTCGCATAATCCGGGCGCAAACATGCGCCTCGCCTCCGGCATCGCGCCGGTGCGCGCGGCGATTCGCGCGGGTGTCACGGTGGGCATCGGCACGGATGGTTCCTCCTCCTCCGACAACCAGAACATGTTCGAGGCCATGCGCCTTTCCGCCTTCGCCTCGCGCCTGTGGGAGGATGCGGCGGAGGCGGATTGGCTCGGCACGGCCGAGACGGTGCGGCTTGCGACCCAGGGCTCCTCGAAGCTGCTGGGGCTCGAGGGCGGCACGATCGAGGCCGGCAAGCAAGCGGATCTCGTGCTGCTCGACCTCGCCCACATCAACTGGATGCCCTTCAACGATGCGGCCAACCAGCTGGTCTGGACCGAGGATGGCAGCGCGGTTGTCGACGTGATGATCGGTGGCGAGTGGAAGCTGCGCGACCGCAAGGTGCTCGGCCTCGATGAGGCGAAGCTGATGCGCGACGCGCAGGCGGCCGCCGACCGGCTGCGCGAGGTGAACGGGCCGGCCCGGCAATGGGCGCATGAGGTCGCCCCGCATGTCGCCTGCCATTGCCGCGCGCTGGCCCGCGGCTGGACACGCTCGAAGCGCCTGCTGCGCGCGGAATAGGGAAGAGACATGCTGCTGAAGGATCGCGTGGTGGTGGTGACCGGCCCCGCCAAGGGCATGGGGGCCGCCTGCACCCGTCTGCTGGCCGAGCACGGCGCGGATCTCGCGCTGGTCGGGCGCGATACGGCGGCGATCGAGCCCGTCGCGGCGGAGGTGCGCGCCATGGGCCGGCGCGCCGAGATCTTCGGGTGCGACCTGATGCAGGCCGCGAGCGTCGCCACGATGGCAGAGGCCGTGCTCGCCAGCTTCGGGCGCTGCGACGCGCTGGTGAACATCGCCGGCGGCCGCGGGCCGCTCGGCAAGACCTTCTGGGAGACGACGCCGGAGGAGTTCGACGAGATCCTGCGCCTGAACGTCACCGGCTGCTTCCTGACCATGCGCGCCTTCGCGCCGGCGATGATCGCCGCCGGGGCGGGCAAGATCGTCAATGTCGGCGGCACCTTCGGCATGCGCGGCCGGGCCGGGCGCTCGGCCTATTCCGCCAGCAAATGGGGGCTTCGGGGCCTGACGAAATCGGCCGCGCTGGAACTCGGGCCGCACAACATCAACGTCAATTGCGTGGCCCCCGGCATGGTCGAGGGCGACCGCTTCGAGAATGTGCTGGCCACCATGGCGCGCAAGGAAGGCATCGACATCGCCGCGGCGCGCGTGAAGCACGCTTCCGAATACGCGCTTCGGCGGATCAGCACGGATGTGGATGTGGCGAATGCGGTGCTGTTCTTCGCCTCCGACCTGTCACGGCAGACCACGGGGCAGGATTTCACCGTCGATGGCGGCTGGGTGATCTGACGATGAGCGACACTGCTTTCCTGGCCGATCTCCTGATCACCGGCGGCACGGTGGTGAACGAAACCGGTCGCTTCGTCGCCGATGTCGCGGTGAAGGATGGCGTGGTCGTCTTCGTCGGCCACGCGGCCTTCGCACCCAAGGCGCGCACCACCATCGAGGCGCGCGGGAAATACGTGATCCCGGGCGCGATCGACGTGCACACGCATATCCGCGAACCCGGCATGGAGCAGAAGGAGGACTGGACCACCGGCACGCGCGCCGCCGCGGCGGGGGGTGTCACCACCGTCTTCGACATGCCCAACACCGAGCCCGCCATCGCGACCGTCGCGGCGCTGGAAGCCAAGAAGCAGGCCGCCGCGCGCCAGGCGCATGTGAATTACGGGCTGTATGGCATCCTCGATGAACGCTCGCTCGACCATCTCGGCGCGCTGGCCGCGGCGGGGGTGATCGGCTTCAAGCTCTTCCTCGGCAACACCACCGGCAACAACCCCGCCCCCAATGATGGCGCCGTGCTGGAAGGCTTCGAGATCCTGGCCGAACTCGGCCTGCGCTGCTCGATCCATGCCGAGAACTCGCCCATGCTCTTCTGGCGCGAGAACCGCATGAAGGCGGCCGGGCGCGACGACGCCTTCGCGCATCTCTCCGCCCGCGCCGACATCGTGGCGATCGAGAGCCTGCAGCGCTCCATCGTGCTCAGCGAGTGGACGGGCGCGCGCATCCACATCGTGCATGAGAGCTGCATGCGCTCCATCCCCATCATCCGCGACGCCAAGGCGCGCGGCGTGCCGATGACGGTGGAGACCTGCCCGCAATATGTCCTGCTCGCCGCCGAGGATCTGACCGGCGACAAGGGGCGCATCGCGCGGCTCAACCCGCCGATCCGCGAGGGCCGGCAGCGCGAGCCGATCCTCGAGGCCTTGCTGGATGGCACGATCGACATCCTCGGCACCGACCACGCACCGCATGCGATGGTCGAGAAGCAGCAGGAGAGCTTCTGGGACAATGCCTGCGGCTTCCCCGGCGTCGAGACCTCCATGCGCCTGATGCTGACCCTGGTGCATGAGGGGCGCATGACGATGGAGCAGTATGTGCGCATGGCGGCCTCCGCGCCGGCCCGCGCCTTCGGCCTCTATCCGCGCAAGGGCGTGGTGCAGCCCGGCGCCGACGCCGATCTGGTGGTGGTGGACCCGAATGCGCGCGCCGAGATCCGCGGCGAGGAACTGCACAGCGAGCGCAGCCGCTTCACCCCCTTCGAGGGCATGGTCACGGTGGGCCGCCCGGTGGTGACGGTGGTGCGCGGCCGCGTGGTGATGCAGGACGGCGTGGTACAGGACGCGCCGGGCTGGGGCCGGCTCGAGCGGCCCGAAATGCCCGCCCCCGCGCCGCGCAACCTGGCGACCACGACCAAGGCGATCCTCAAGCCGGAGGCAAAGCCCTGGTAGGCCGCCTCAGGCGCGGATCAGTCAGGCGCGGATCAGCGTGCCCGCGCCCTCATCGGTGAAGAGTTCGCGCAGCACGGCGTGCGGCACGCGGCCATCGAGGATGACCGCCCCCTTCACGCCGCGCTCCACGGCATAGATGCAGGTCTCGACCTTCGGGATCATGCCGCCGGAGATCCAGCCCGCGGCGATGCCCGCGCGCACCTCGGCCACGCTCATCTCCGGGATCAGCTTCTTGTCCGGGCCGAGCACGCCGGGCACGTCGGTCAGCATCAGCATCCGCTCGGCGCCCAGCGCGCCGGCGATGGCGCCCGCGGCGGTGTCGGCGTTGATGTTGTAGGTCTGCCCATCCGCGCCCACGCCGACGGGGGCGACGACGGGCACGATGTCGGCGCCGATCATCAGGCGCAGCACGCGCGGATCCACATGCTCGGGCTCACCCACGAAGCCGAGGTCGAGCACCTTCTCGATGTTGCTGTCGGGGTCGCGATAGGTGCGGTTGAGCTTGCGCGCGCGGATCAGCCCGCCATCCTTGCCCGAGATGCCAACCGCCAGCACGCCCGCACGGGTGATCGCCTCCGCCACCTGCTTGTTCACCGGCCCGGCGAGGACCATCTCGACGACGTCGAGCATCTCCTCATCGGTCACGCGCAGCCCCTGCACGAAGGTGGACTTCACGTTGAGCCGCTTGAGCATGGCATTGATCTGCGGCCCGCCGCCATGCACCACCACGGGGTTGACCCCCACCTGCTCGAGGAGCGCGATGTCGCGCCCGAAGCGCAGCGCCGTCTCCTCCTCGCCCATGGCGTGGCCGCCGTATTTCACCACCACGGTCTGGTCGTCATAGCGCTTCAGGAAGGGCAGCGCGCCGGCGAGGATCGCCATCTGGTCGAGGGGAGCGTCGGTCATGGCGTGGTTTCCCTGGAACGGGGCGCGGATAGGGGCGCGGCGCGCGCGGGTCAAGCCGGAGCGGCCGGCTCGGCGAGGCTTGCGATCTCGGCGCGCAGCTCCGGGATGCCCTGGCCGGTCTGGCTGCTGGTGACGATCAGCAGCGGATGCGCGGCGGTGCGCTTCTTGATCAGCGCCTCGACCTCCGCCACGCGCTTCGCCAGCTGCGCGGGCTTCACGTCATCCGCCTTGGTCAGCACGAGCTGGTAGGTCACGGCAGCCTCGCGCAGCAGATCCATGGCCTGGCGGTCGGCGGGCTTGGTCTCGACACGCGCATCCATCAGCAGCATCACGCGGCGCAGCGTGGGTCGGCCGCGCAGGAAGTCGAACATCAGCCCCTGCCAATCCTCCTTCACCGCCTTGGGCGCCTGGGCGTAGCCGTAGCCCGGCATATCCACCAGCGACAGGCGCTGGTCGAGGGTGAAGAAGTTCAGCTGCCGCGTGCGACCGGGCGTGTGGCTGACGCGCGCCAGCGCCTTCTGCCCCGTCAGCGCGTTGAGGATCGAGGACTTCCCCACATTGGAGCGGCCGCAAAAGGCCACCTCCGGCCCCGCCACGGGCGGCAGCTGGTCGATCCTCTGCGAGGCATAGAAGAAGGCGCAGGGCCGGGCGAAGAGCAGCCGCCCGGCCTCGATCAGCGCCGCACGCTCTTCCTCGTTGCGCGCCTCAAGCAGTCCGCCAGAGGTCACTTCCTCGTCTTCGCGACCGCTGCCGGCTTGGGCGGCGGCGGTGCGGCGGCCGCACGCGCCTGGCGGTTCCGGTCGATCTTCATGATCCAGGCCTGCTGGCCGATGGAGAGCAGGTTGTTCCAGGTCCAGTAGATCACGAGGCCGGCGGGGAAGGAGGCCAGCATGAAGGTGAAGATCAGCGGCATCCAGGCGAAGATGCGCGCCTGGATGGGATCGGGCGGCGTGGGGTTGAGCTTGAACTGAAGGAACATCGTGATGCCCATCAGGATCGCCCAGACCGGCATGTGGAACAGCGCCGACCACTGCATGGGATCGAAGGGCAGCAGGCCGAAGAGGTTGAACAGATTCGTCGGATCCATCGCGGAGAGGTCGCGGATCCAGCCGAAGAAGGGCGCGTGGCGCATCTCGATGGTGACGAAGAGCACCTTGTAGAGCGCGAAGAAGACCGGGATCTGGATCAGGATCGGCAGGCAGCCCGAGGCCGGGTTCACCTTCTCCGTCCGGTAGAGCGCCATCATCTCGGCCTGGGCCTTGGCCGGGTCGTCCTTGTAGCGCTCGCGCAGCTCCGTCATTTTCGGCGCCAGCACCTTCATGCGCGCCATCGAGACATAGGCCTTGTTGGCCAGCGGGAAGAAGGCCGCCTTGATCGCCAGCGTGAAGACCAGGATGGCCACGCCGAAATTGCCGAACAGCACGCCCAGGAAATGCAGCGCGTGGAAGAAGGGCTTGGTCAGGAAGTAGAACCAGCCGAAATCCACCGCCTTGTCGAAATCGACGATGCCGTAGCGATCGGCGTAGGAGTCGAGCAGGTTCACTTCCTTCGCGCCGGCGAAGAGCCGCATCGCCAGCGTGCCTTCCGCGCCCGGCGCGATCACCTGGGGCGTGGGGGTGGCCATGTCGATCTGCCAGCGATCCTGCCCGCCTTCCGCAATGTGGCGGTAGGCGGAGCGCACGCGCGTCGCCTGGTCCACCGGGGTCAGCGCGGTGAGCCAGTACTTGTCGGTGAAGCCGATCCACCCGCCCGTGCTCTCGGTCTCGAAGGCCGGGCCGCGGGTCTTCTGCGCCTGCTCGCGCGCGTCGCTGTAGGTCCATTCATGCAGGCGGCCATCGAGCACGCCCGTGAAGCCCTCATGCAGGATGAAGAAGCCCGCGAGTTGCGGCGTGCGGTCGCGGCGCACCCGTGCCCAGGGCAGCAGCTGCACCGGCGCGCCCGTGTTGTTGCGCACGCTCTGCGTCACGTTGAGCATGTAGTCGGCGTCGATCTCGAAGCGCAGGCGGAATTCCAGCCCCGCGCCATTGTCCCAGCGCAGCGTCACCGGGCTGGTGGGAGAGAGCGTGGTGCCCTCGGCCGTCCAATCCGTCTCCGGCCCCGGCACGACCGTGGCGGGGTCGGCGGCGGTCCAGCCCCATTGGCCGAAATAGGGGTCGGTATGGGTACGCGGGGCGAGCAGGCGCACCAGCGGGCTGTCGCGCTCCACCGTCTCGCGGTAGTCGCGCAGGGTGATGTCATCCACCCGCGCACCGCGCAGGTTGATGGAGCCCTTCACGCGCGGCGCATCGATCTCCACGCGCCGTTCCGGCGCGGCGGGCGGCGTGGCGGTGACCGCGGTGGCACCCGGCGCGCCCAGCGCCGCGGCCCCGGCGCTCGGCGCCAGCGGCACCGGCGCGGCCGAGGACGGGGCGGGCGTGGCGGCCTGCTGCGCCTGCTGCTGCTCGGCGATGCGGGCGCGCTCGGCCTCCTTGGCGGGGCGGTTCCACAGCTCGAACATCAGCAGGATGCCGATGGAAAGGGCGATGGCGGCGAAGAGGCGCTTCTGGTCCATGACAGCCTTGATTCAGCCCAGGCCGGCGCTGGTGTCGCGCGGCTGGGCGGGGGTGCATGCGAAAGGCGTCCGGGGCGGCACGGGATCGAAGCCGCCGGGATGCCAGGGGTTGCAGCGCAGGATGCGCCGGCCGGTGAGCCAGGCGCCCTTCAGCGCCCCGTGCTCGGCCACCGCTTCCAGCCCGTACTCGCTGCAATGCGGGTAGAAGCGGCAATTGCAGCCGATGATCGGGCGCAGCGTAAGCTGATAGGTGCGGATCGCGCCGCGCAGGAGGTATTGCTGAGGCGTCACGGTGCGGGCTCCAGCGGCAGCCCCGCCTGGCGCAGCGCGCCGCGAAGATCGCCGAGCAGCGTCTTGAAGGGCCTTGTGCGGGTGGCGTCGCGGCCGATCAGCACGATCTCATGACCCGGCGGGGCATCGGCCAACAGCAGGCGCGCCGCTTCCCGCAACCGCCGCTTGGTGCGGTTGCGTACCACGGCGTTGCCGAGCTTCTTGGTGGCGGTGAAACCAACACGCAGCGGCGCCTCCGGCACGGCCAGCGCCTGCACGGTCACGCCGGGTCGCGACGCGCGCTGACCCCGCGCGGCAACACGCTGGAACTCCCGACGGCGCTTCAGACGCGGCGGGCGCGCCGGCATGACAATGCCCTCGCCCGCCCGCGCGTCAGGCGGAGAGGCGCTTGCGGCCCTTGGCGCGGCGATTCGCCAGCACCCGGCGGCCACCGACGGTCTCGGTACGGGCGCGGAAGCCATGGCGGCGCTTCCGGACGAGCTTGGACGGCTGATAGGTACGCTTCACGACAAAAAACTCCCGCGCGGTCCTGGCAATCCTGCCAGCGCCGGCGCCCCGGCTGCGATCTGGTGACATAAGCCTGAACGCACCTCGGGGGTAACCCCGGGGCGTGCCCTGGCGAAGGCGGCGACGTATAGGGAGGGCATGGCCCCCCCGTCAACCGCGGCGGTAAGGTGCCGCGCCCAAACGGACCCAGGCAACGGAACCTCTTCATGCCAGACTTCGACGTGGTGGTCATCGGCGCCGGCGCCGCCGGGCTTTCGGCAGCCGCCCTTTCGGCCGCGCTCGGCCTGAAGGTGGCGCTGATCGAGCGCGGCGCGATGGGGGGCGACTGCCTGAACTATGGCTGCGTGCCCTCCAAGGCCCTGCTCGCCGCCGGCCATGCCGCCGCCGCCGCGCGCCGGGCGGGGCGCTTCGGAATCCGCCTGGGCGAGCCGGAGGTCGATTGGGCGGCGGTGCGGGCGCATGTGCAGGGCGCGATCGCGCGAATCGCCCCCACCGACTCCGCCGCGCGCTTCCGCGCCATGGGGATCGAGGTGATCGCCGCCCGGGCGCATTTCGCCGCCCCCGACGTGGTCGAGGCCGCCGGGCGGCGCATCTCCTTCCGCCGCTGCGTCATCGCCGCCGGCTCGGCCGCCGTGGTGCCGGACATTCCCGGCCTCGGCCCCGTGCCCTGGCTGACCAATGAGACCATCTTCGAGTTGGAGGAGAAGCCCGAGCACCTGGTCATCCTGGGCGGCGGGCCGATCGGGCTTGAGATGGCGCAGGCCCATGCGCGCCTCGGCGTCCAGGTCACGCTGCTCACCACTGGCACCATCGCCGCGCGCGAGGACCCCGAACTGGCCGAAGGGCTGCGCCGCACCCTGCTGGCCGAGGGGGTGGTGCTGCATGAGGGGGTGGAGGTCACGCGCTTCACCGCCGCCGGTGGGGGGCTGATCGCCTGGCTGGCGGATGGGCGGACCATCGGGGGCTCGCATCTGCTGCTCGCCACTGGCCGGGCGCCGCGGCTCGCCGGGCTCGACCTCCAGGCCGGGCAGGTCGCCTTCACCGCGCGGGGCGTGACCACCGATGCGTCGCTGCGCTCCACCACCAACCGCCGCGTCTATGCGGTGGGCGACATCGCGGACCCGCAGGGCATCGGCCCGCGCGCCTTCACGCATGTCTGCTCGCAACATGCGGGCATCCTGGCGCGGGCCATGCTGTTCCGCCTGCCGGCGAAGGTCGATTACGCCGCCCTGCCCCGCGTCACCTATACCGAGCCGGAATGCGCCCAGATCGGCCTGACCGAGGCCGAGGCCCGCGCCGCCGGCCATGCGGTGCGCCTGCTGCGCTTCCCGCTCGGCGAGACCGACCGCGCCATCGCCGAGGGCGTCGAGGCCGGGCTGGTGAAGCTGGTCGCCACCCCCGATGGGCGGCTGCTGGGTGCCTCCCTCCTCGCGCCCCATGCCGGCGAGATGGCGGGGCTCTTCGCGTTGATGATCAGCAAGCGCATGAAGCTCTCGGCACTGGCCGGGCTGGTCCTGCCCTATCCGACGCTGGCCGAGGCGGCGAAGCGCGCGGCGAGCGATTTCTACGCGCCGAAATTCCTTTCCGCGCCCGTGAAGCGCCTCGTCGGCTTGCTCAAGCGGCTGCCCTGAGCAAGGCTCCGCCGCACAAGCCATCGTGGAAGACTAACATGACCAGAATGTTGGAAGGGCGCGTCGCCCTCGTCACCGGCTCGACCTCGGGTATCGGGCTCGCCATCGCGCGCGGCTTCGCCGAGCAGGGCGCGAAGGTGATGCTCAACGGCTTCGGCACCGCCGAGGAGATCGCCGCCGCCCGCGCCGCCGTCGGCGCGCTGATGGGCGTGGCGGAGGCCCCCTATTCCGGCGCCGACATGAGCAAGCCGGAGGAGATCCGCGTCATGGTCGCCGCCTGCGAGGCGAGCCTCGGCGCCTGCGACATCCTGGTGAACAATGCCGGTGTGCAGTTCGTCTCCCCGGTGGATGAGTTCCCCGAGGCGCAGTGGGACCGCATCATCGCGATCAACCTCTCCTCCAATTTCCACGCCATCAAGGCGGCGCTGCCGGGGATGAAGGCGCGTGGCTATGGGCGCATCATCAACATCGCCTCCGCCCACGGCCTGGTCGCGAGCCCCTTCAAGACCGCCTATGTCAGCGCCAAGCACGGCGTGCTGGGGCTGACGAAGTCGGTGGCGCTGGAAGTGGCGAAACTGCCCATCACCTGCAACGCCATCTGCCCCGGCTTCGTGCGCACGCCCCTCGCCGAGCGCCAGGTGAAGCCCCTGGCCGAGAAGCACGGCGTGAGCGAGGCGGTCGCCCTCACCGACCACCTGCTCGAGCGCCAGCCCTCCAAGCGCTGGATCGAAGTGGAGGAGATCGCCGCCGCCGCGCTCTACCTGGTCGGCCCCGTGAGCGGCGGCATCAACGGCACCAGCCTCTCCGTGGATGGCGGCTGGATCGCGCAGTGAATTTATTTGCCCTCAAACGGCGGGCGCGCGCTCCGCGCGCTTGCCTTGCGCGCCGACGCGCTGGCGCACTGGTGCCATCGGGTTCGCTGTGCGCGTGCCCGCTTCGCGGGCTTTGGAGTAGCGCTTCTTGATCGAGCATGAGTTCAAGGCCGAAGCGGCCGAGACGCTTGCCGCTGGCACCGCCCCGCTCGCCCGCCCCGCCGTCGCGCGGCCGACCACCCGGCGCATCAGCCTCGCGCTTCAGGGCGGCGGCACGCATGGCGCCTTCACCTGGGGCGTGCTCGAGCGCCTGCTGGAGGATGAGCGGCTGGAATACGATGCCGTCTCCGGCACCTCGGCCGGCGCGGTCAACGCCGCCGTCTTCGTGCAGGGGCTTTGCGAGGGTGGGCGCGATGGTGCGCGCGCCGCGCTCGATCGCGTCTGGCGCGACGCCGCCGCGCGCCTCGCCGTCTCGCCGCTGCAGAACACGCCCTTCGAGAAGGCGATCTGGGGCCATGACCTGACCTGGTCTCTGGCCTACCAGACCTTCGAGACGATGACGCGCATCCTCTCCCCCTACCAGATGAATCCCACGCCCTATGAGTTCAATCCGCTGCGGGAGGTGATGGCGGCGGCGCTGGATCCCGAGGTGCTGCGGAATGGCAAGGGACCCAAGCTGTTCATCTCCGCCACCTCGGTGCGCACCGGCAAGCCGCGCGTCTTCGCCCGCAACGAGGTGACGGTGGATGTCATCCTCGCCTCCGCCTGCCTGCCGCAATTCATGAAGGCGGTGGAGATCGACGGCGAGGCCTATTGGGATGGCGGCTATCTGGGCAATCCCGCGCTCTGGCCGCTCTATGAGCAAGGGGGCGCGCCGGATCTCGTGCTGGTGCAGCTCAACCCCATCGTGCGCGACGAATTGCCCACGCGCCCGACCGAGATCGTGAACCGGTTGAACGAGATCAGCTTCAACGCCTCGCTGATGGCGGAGATGCGCGCCATCGACTTCGTGCAGCGCCTGCTCGATGCCGGGCGGCTGGAGCAGCCGCGCTATCGCCGGCTGTTCCTGCACTGCATCGAGGACGAGGACCGGATGCGCAACTTCAAGCTCAGCACGAAGTTCAACGGCGACTGGGACTTCCTGATGATCCTGAAGCAGTACGGGCGCGAGGCCGCGGACCGCTTCCTGGCGCAGAGCTTCGACAAGCTGGGCCGCGAAAGCAGCGTCGATATCCGCGAACGCTTCCTATAGGCAGGCCCGATCCGCGCCATCGGCACTTCCCGCTGGCGGCCGGGGGCGCAACGGTGGTTTGCTCACGAAGACGAGACCACCAGCCTGGAGGCCCGACCCCGATGAGCACCCCTCGCACCCCCGGCGCCCCGATTGCGCTCGACCTTTCCAGCCTTGAGCGCGTGTCAGGCGGGTTCGACCGTCCGGGCCGCGATGGCTCCCCGCCGCCCGAGCCGGGCAAGGAGATCAACGGCTCCGACCAGGCCGACTGGATCTCCGGCGGCCGGGGCGATGACACGATCAACGCCGGCGCCGGCGACGACTATGTCAGCGGCGGCCTGGGCGCGGACCAGATCGACCTCGGCGCGGGCAATGACCGCATGAACTGGAGCCCCTACGCCGGCAACGACACCGTCCTGGGCGGCGACGGCATGGATACGCTGATCCTGCAGGGCTACGACATCTCGCTCGAGGACCTGCTGGCGGCGATCCAGCCCGATCCGGGCAGCCCGGCGCCCTACATGAATGAGGACGGCATGATCGTGCTGGACGGCGTCTCCGGCACCATCACCATCGGCGACAGCACGCTGACCTTCTCGGGCTTCGAGCGGATCTTCGTGAACGCCTGACGCGCCACGGCGCCGGAGAGGTAGCATGACCACCAGCCAGGCCCCTCGCCCGCTCAACCCCGCCGCGCTCGACCAGGTGAGCGGCGGGGGGCAGATCTGGGGCACCACGGGGCGCGACATGCTCTCGGGCGGCGAGGGCAATGACACGATCAATGCCGGCGGCGGGAATGACCTCGTCGCCGGCGGCGGCGGCGACGACATGATCCATCTCGGCTCGGGCGATGACCGGGTGATGTGGTCGCCAGGGATGGGCAACGACACGGTGCTGGGCGGCGATGGCACGGATTCGCTGGTGATCAGCGGCCCGCCGATGTCGCTGGAAGACCTGCTCGCCGCGATCCAGCCCGGCCCGGGCAGCCCGGCCCCCAGCATCGATGCGACCGGCGCGCTTTCGCTGGCGGGGGTCAGCGGCACGCTGACCATCGGTGGGAACACGCTCTACTTCACGGGGATGGAGCGGATTCTCTTCACCGGGTGAGGCCCAGCAGCCGGGCGGGCCGGCTGAGCCGCAACAAGCGCGCCGGCCGGCTAAGCCGTAACAGGCGCGCCGGCCGGCGCGGCGCTACCAGCACGATCGCATGCTGGCGGAAGCGCCGCGCCAGCACGGCAAGGCGGCGTGGGTCACCGGCGGCGAGCAGATGCTGCTCCGCCCAGCCCTGCCCGCGCCCCCAGCCTTCGGCGATCACGCGCCCGCGCAGCGCCCCGCGGAGCCTGTGCTGCATGCGCCTGTTCCAGCCCTCGGGCATGCGCCGGCTGAAGGGGTTCCAGGCGGTGAGGAAGGCCGCCGGGCCGGCCAGGGGCAGGTCATGGCGCGCGCCGATTCGCGCCACGCGGCCCGCCGCCTCATAGCGCGTGGCGCGGAAGGCACGCTCCAACCGCGGCGTCATCGCAGGTGCAGCAGCAGGCCCTTGAGATAGGCGCTCTCGGGCAGGGCCGGATGCACAGGGTGGTCGGGGCCGGCGCCGACGGTGGCGAGGATCCGCGCCTCGCGCCGCGCCTTGTGCACGCCCCAGGCCACGGCCTCGGCGAAGTCGGGCACCGCGACATGGTGCGAGCAGGAGGCGATGAAGAGCACCCCCTCCGGCGCCACCAGCCCGGCCGCGAGGCGCGCGAGCTTGGCATAGCCGCGCAGCGCCGCCGGCTGGTCCTTGCGCGTCTTGGCGAAGGCCGGCGGGTCCGCCACCACCACGTCGAAGACCCGCCCGCTCGCGGCCATCCGTTCCAGATGTTCCAGCGCCTCGGCCTTGAGCGGTGTCACGCGATCCGCGAAGCCCGCCAGCCCTGCGGCCTGCATCGCGAGGTCCAGCGCATGTTCGCTGCGATCCAGCAGCGTGACCGAGGCCGCCCCCGCCGCCGCCGCCGCCAGGCCGAAGCCGCCGGTGTGGCAGAAGGCATCCAGCATCGTCCGCCCGGCGCAGAAGCGCGCCACCAGGGCGCGGTTGGCGCGCTGGTCGAAGAACCAGCCGGTCTTCTGCCCGCCCAGCAGATCGACCGGGAAGCGCAGCCCGTTCTCCTCCACCAGCGCGGTGCCGTCGCTGCCGTGCAGGGCGACGACCTCTCCCGCCAGCCCCTCCAGCTTGCGCACGGGGCTGTCGTTGCGCGCCACCACGACGCGCGGCGCGATCAGGGTCTGCAGCGCCTCGAGGATCGCGGGGGTGGCGCGCTGCATCCCCGCCGTATTGGCCTGCAGCGCCAGTGCGTCGCCGTAGCGGTCGATGATCAGCCCCGGCAGGCCATCGGCCTCGGCATGGACAAGCCGGTAGAAGGGCGCGTCGAACAGGCGCTGGCGCAGCGCGAGGCAGGCGCCGAGGCGCGCGGTGAACCAGCCGGCGTCGCAGGGCGCGGCGGGGTCGGCGTCCAGCCGGCGCGCGGCGATCAGGCTGTGCGGGTTGAAGTGCCACGCCCCGTGCTTCACGCCGTCATCACCCTCGAGCCGCACCACGGCGCCGGGCGACAGCGCGCGCAGCGCGGGGGTCATGGCGATCTCGTTGGAGAAGGCCCAGGGGTGGCCGGCCTTGAGCCGGCGGTCGGCGCCTGGGTTGAGTCGGATCAGCGGGCGGGTCTCGGACATGCCCCCCCTATGCAACGCCGCTCAGCGCAGCGCCAGCAGCACGCCCGAGACAGTGAGGCTCAGCGCCAGCACCTCCCGCCAGCCCAGCGGCTCGCCCAGCAGCAGCGCCGCCGCCAGCACGCCCACCACCGGGGTGAGCAGCGTGCCCGAGGCCGCCGCCGCCGCCGGCAGGCGCTTCAGCGCGCCGAACCAGGCCAGGTAGCAAAGCCCCAGCGGCGCCACCCCGCCATAGACCAGCAGCCCCCAGCCCAGCCCCGAGAGGCCCGCCAGGTCCGGCCGCTCCACCAGCGCGGCGCCCAGGCCAAGCGGGGCGATGCCGAGCACGATCTGCCAGGTCGCACTCGCCGCCGGCGGCAGGCCGAGCGGCCAGCGCTTGCCCACCACCGTGCCGAGCGAGAACAGCGTGGCGGCCGCCAGGGCGAAGCCCACGCCGGGCAGGCTTTCCATCCCCGCCTGCCAGCCGCGGCCGAGCACAAGCACGGCGAGGCCGCTGAGGGCTACGGCCAGGGCGGCGAGGCGCAGCGGGCTCGGCCGCTCGCCCAGGATCACCCAGGCGAAGAGCCCGGCCCAGACCGGCATGGTGTAGCAGACGATGGTCGCCTCCCCCGCCGCCAGCCAGAGCAGGGAGAAAGAGGCAAGGCCCATCCAGGCCGTGACGTTGAGCAGGCTCGCCAGCATCAGTCGGCCCCAGAGGGCCCGCGGCACGGCGAGGGATTCGCGCCGCGCGAGGGCGATGGCGAGCAGCACCGCCGCGCCCAGGCTGCCGCTGAGGATGCGGATGGAGAAGGGCGGCAATTCGCCCAGCAGCAGTTTCATCGCCGGCCAGTTGAGGCCCCAGCCGGTCACGGTCAGCAGCAGCAGGACCAGCCCAAGTGGATCAAGCCGGGCCTGACGCAAACTCACTCACAGAAATCCGGCTCGTCCCGCAGCAGGATGCGCTTGATGCTCTCCAGGTGCAGCCGCGCACTCTCGCCATCGCCCAGCCGCATCTGCGCCGCCGTCTTGGCCGCGACTTCGGGCCGCACGGGCTTGAGCGGGCGCCCGGTGGAGAGTGCGAGGCGCTGCGCCTCCGCCGCGCGCTCCAGATAGTAGAGGTCGTCCCAGGCCCGCGCGCAGTCCGGGCCCACCACCATCACGCCATGGTTGCGCATGAAGACGATCTCGGCCTCGCCGATGGAGGCCGCGATGCGGTCGCCCTCATCGGTGTCGAGCGCGAGGCCGTTGTATTCGTCGTCCACCACGGTGCGGCCGAGGAATTTCAGGGCACTCTGCCCGGCATAGAGCAGCGGCTCGCCCTCGGTCATCGCGAGCGCGGTGGCGTTTGGCATGTGGGTGTGGAAGCAGGCCTTGGCGCGCGGCAGGTTCTTGTGGACGCGGGCATGGATGAAGAAGGCCGTGTCCTCCGGCACGCCCTGCCCGGCCACGACCTTGCCCTCATAATCGCAGATCAGCAGGCGGCTGGCGGTGACCTCGCTGAAGGCCCAGCCATAGGGGTTCACGAGGAAGAGGTCGTCGCGCCCCGGGACCACCAGCGAGAAATGGTTGCAGATGCCCTCATGCAGCCCGAGCCGCGCAGCCATGCGGAAGCAGGCGGCGAGGTCGATGCGCGCCTGGCGCACCGCGGGGGCGTCGAGGTCCGAATTGCGCAGCAGCGCCGGGGCGGCGGTGGCGGCCTGGGCCTTGGCCATGGGCGAACTCCTTCAGCGTCGCCGCCTGCATCGCAAGCCCCGGCCGATCCGGCAAGCCGCCGCGCGCTACAGGATGAAGTCCGAGGCCCCCAGCGGATGGATGCCGCTCAAGGTGATGCGCATCTCCGCCGCGCCACCATCGCCGATGTCGATCGAGACCAGGGTGGTGCCGCTGCTGACAGAAACGCGCACGGATCCCTGCCCGCCGCCCACGAAGCCGGAGGTGCCGCGCCACAGGAAGGCCTGGTCGCCGCTCGCCGTGCCGGCATCGATGGCGGAGAGGTCGATCCGGTCCAGGCCGCGCTCGAAATCCGTGATGCGGTCCCGCGAGGCGTCGGGACTGTCCTCGATGCGCAGATAGACGAAGTGGTCCGCCCCCGCGCCCCCTGTCAGCACATCCCCCAGGCGCCCGCCGATCAGCGTGTCGTTGCCGGCGGCGCCACTCAGCGTCTCCTGCTGATCGGCGAGGGTGACCAGGCGGTTGTCGAGCGAATTGCCGGTCAGCCGCGTTCCGCTGCTGCTGAGATTCTCGATGTGCCGAGCGAGACCATCGCGCAGCGCGTAATCGTAGTTGACGATAATCGTGTCGATACCGTATCCTTCCTGCTCGATGACATCATGCTGCAGATCGTCGGTAAGGTCGTAGGTGTCGTCGCCTTCATCGCCATACAGCGTGTCCAGGCCAAGTCCGCCCCGGAAGAAATCGTTGCCTCGGGCGCCATAGAGGGAATCGGCACCATCCCCACCGATCAGGGTATCGCCATGCGAACTGCCACTGACGGCCTCGATGCCGAAGAACTGGTCGCCCTCGGCCTCGCCGCCTGAGGCCGTGCCGAGGAAAAGATCGATATGCACCCCAGCCGTAGAAACGCCGTACTCAATAACGTCAAAACCCTCCCCACCATCGAGGATATCGGCGCCCAGCCCGCCTCTCAGCCGATCATCGCCTCCGCCGCCGATCAGCACGTCGTCGCCGGCCTCGCCGTGCAACCGGTCATTGCCGGCGCCCGAGGCATCGTCGCCGAGCAGCTCGTCATCGCCCTCCCGGCCGTAGAGCTCGTTCGCATCGCCATTGCCGATCAGGATATCGGCGAAGTCGCTGCCGATGATGCCCTCGATGTTCAGCAGCAGATCACCGGCGCTGCTCTCGACGTCCGGGGTGAGTTGCACGAGCACGCCCTCGGCCGCGGCTGAATAGGAAGCAATGTCAGATCCCTCCCCGCCATCGAGCGTATCGAAGCCCCCGCCGGCGATGCCGATGCCGTGGCCCGCCACGATCCTGTCGTTGCCCGCGCCGCCGAGGATCAGGTTGGCGAATTTGTCGCCGCCCAGGATGTCGTTATGCGCGCTGCCGACCAGACCCTCGATGCCGATATAGACATCGCCGTTGGCCTCGCCCCGCAGGCTGGAACGATCGCCTTCCGGGTCTGCCAGCAGGGCCGTCACCCCCGCATCCGCCAATTGGTAGGAGGCGAAATCCAGCCCCTCCCCGCCCTCCAGCGTATCGGCGCCCGCCCCGCCGATCAGCGTATCGACGCCGAGCCCCGACCCATGCCCGCGCAGATGGTTCCGGCCCGCATCGCCCACCAGCAGATCGGCGTGGTCGGTACCCTCCAGATGCTCGATCGCGACCAGCGTGTCGCCCAGCGCCGCACCGGCATTGACGATGAGGGGGTTGAGCGAGGCGATGACCCCCTGATCCGCCCCCCGCCAGCTCGCCCAATCCTGGCCATCGCCGCCTTCCAGCCGGTCCGCCGCCGTGGCGCCGGGCGCATCGGCGCCGCTCAGCGTGTCATCGCCCGCGAGGCCGGAGAGGACATCGGCCCCCGCGCCGCCCTCCAGCCGGTTGCCGATGGCGCTGCCGATGAGCGTATCGGCACCAAGACCGCCCTGCAGGTTCTCGATGCTGGCATAGCGATCACCCGCCGCCTCGCCGGTATTCTGCGCGGGTCGGGTGAGGCTGGCGAGCAGGCCCGTCGTCGCCCCGGCATAGCTCGCCGTGTCCGAGCCCAGTCCGCCGGAGAGCATGTCCGCCCCGCCACGCCCGATGAGCACATCATCCCCCTCGCGGCCCAGCAGCGTGTCCTGACCGTCTCCGCCGAGCAGCGTGTCCGCCTGACGAGTGCCGTAACGTTGCATACGGATTCTCCCGAATTCGTGAACAATTCTGAGCAGGGCTTGCCCGGAGATCAAGCGCCGCCATGATGCCCCGCGCAGGGGGACCATCGCGCATGTCAGGCACCAACCAGCGGATCGACGGGGCGCGGCTCTGGGACAGCCTGATGGCGATGGCCCGGCATGGCGCCACGCCGAAAGGGGGCGTGCGGCGCCTGACGCTGACCGAGATCGACCGCGCGGCGCGCGAGGATTTCCGCGCGCAGTCCGAAGCGCTCGGCCTCACGGTGCGGGTCGATGCCATCGGCAACATGTTCGCGCGGCGCGAGGGGCGCGACCCGGCGCGCAAGCCCGTGCTGTTCGGCTCACACCTCGACAGCCAGCCCTCGGGCGGGAAGTACGACGGCGCGCTCGGCGTCATGGCGGGGCTGGAGGTGATGCGCACGCTGCACGACCTCAACATCACCACCGAGGCGCCGCTGGAACTGGTCAACTGGACCGATGAGGAAGGCAGCCGCTTCGGCCTCTCCCTGATGGGCAGCGGCACCTGGGCGGGGGTCTATCCCCTCGCACGTTCCTACGGGCTGCGCGACACGGAAGGGGTGAGCGTGGAGCAGGCGCTGGACGCCATCGGCTATCGCGGCCCCGAACCCGCTGAGCCCTTCCCGGCCGATTCCTATTTCGAACTGCATATCGAGCAGGGCCCGATCCTGGAACGTGCCGGCAAGCGCATCGGCATCGTCACCGGCGCGCAGGCGCAGGTCTGGTGGGATGCGCGGATCGAGGGCCAGGACAGCCATGCCGGCACCACGCCGCCCGAGACGCGGCGCGATGCGCTGGTGGCGGCCGCGCAGGTCATCGCCCTGGTCGATCGCACCATGCGCGCGCAGGGCGCGGAAGGCCGCGGCACGGTGGGCTTCCTGCAGGTGCTGCCGAACAGCCGCAACGTGATCCCGGGCGAGGTGCTGTTCAGCATCGAGTTCCGCCACCCCGACAGCGCCGTGATCGCCACCCTCGCGCGGGACTTCCCCGCGATGGCCGCCGCCGCTGTGGCGCCGAGCGGGTGCCGCCTCACCCTCACCCCCGTGCTGCACTACGACGCGCAGCCCTTCGACGCCGATTGCGTGGCCCTGGTCGAGCAGGCCGCGGCGCGGCTCGGCTTCTCCGCGCAGCGCATGGTCTCGGGCGCGGGGCATGACGCGGTCTATGTCGCGCGGCGCATCCCGGCGGCGATGATCTTCACCCCCTGCAAGGACGGCCTCTCCCACAACGAGGCCGAGAGCATCGAGCCGGAGGAGGCCGAGGCCGGCTGCCAGGTGCTGTTCGAGGCGGTGGTGGCGCGCGCGAACCGCGCGCCATAGAGCAATATGCGTTCAGATGGGTCGCGGCGCTGCCGCGACGCTGAACGCATTTCTTGCTCTAGCTTCAATGATTTCCAGAGCACGAGCTGCGTTCATTAGAACGCAGCCTGCTCTAGGTGTTTGATCCCAGGGTTTGATGGTGCAGTCTTTTCCCAGGCATGGAAGGACGCGCTATGGGCCAGGTTCTTCA
>NZ_JBXVVR010000005.1:0-377772 GCF_057219975.1 Roseomonas sp. TF40
TGAGCTTGGCGTTCTCCTCTTCCAACGTCCGCAGCCGCTTGGCCTCAGTCACCTCAAGGCCGCCAAACTTGGCCTTCCACTTGTAGAAGGTCGCGCCGCTTATGCCGTGCCGCCGGCACACATCCGCCGTAGCCGCACCGGCCTCCTGCTCTTTCAAAATCCCGATGATCTGCTCATCGCTGAACCTACTGCGCTTCATTCGTCCGTCCTTCGCTGGATCGGACTCTACCGAAAAATGGCGCCGTTTCCGGGGAGCACGTCACGGGCCTTCAATCCAGAGAATGGCCCTCTCACTGATCCCTCTGCAGAGAGAGCAGAAAAAGAATCGGTCCGTGATTTGTTTGGTGGAGTATTCGGTGCCTACAAAAATCCGGCATCGCATCGGACGGTCAATCTCGACGATCCTACCGAAGCATTGGAAGTCGTCATGCTGGCGAATCATCTGCTTCGGATTGTCGACCGCCGGAGGGTGGCCCGCGACCAAACAATAAGCAGCGCCGGCTAGTGCAGGCCAGTGGCTACCAATCGCGGGGGGCGACGGGCCAACGAACATGCAGATGCGAAGGGGAGCACCCTGGCCCATGACCAACGTGGCGCGCAGCGTCGCAGGGCTTCGTGCCGTCTGCCGCGGATGCAACCACGAAGCTGAGGTCGCGAAGGAGAGGCTTGAGACCTGGTTGGAGGAGCCGCTGACAATGCGGAATGTCCGCAGGGTGTTGGCCAAGCTTTCCTGCGCGCGCTGCCGCGGCAAAATCTTCGATGCGTGGTCGGCGGGGGCAGGCGGCGAGCAACTATTGGCGGCTGACGAGCGGCAGGAGTGCCCGGAGTGCGGTTTGCCGCGCCTGCTGCCCGAGTTGAGGGCGCGCCCGCTTACGCGCGTTTGTGCCACTTGCGTCCCTGCTGTGAAAGAGCAGGAGGATGCCGCCAAAGCTGAGGGCTCACGCCACTCTATGCCGCCACTAGGGCACGAGACCTGCCCTCGCTGCGGCAAGCCCTCTGTCGTCCGGGAGGTCAAAGAAACGGGCGCCTACTTCCTCGGCTGCACGACGTTCCCACGTTGCAGGTGGACCCGCGACATGCCGACGGCGCGATAGCTGGACTGCACAGGTGCATGGGCTATCGCGCCGAGGGTGTGGGAACCAGTGTGGGAACAGGACTGAACAGTCCATCAAGCCACTGATGTAAAAGGATCTCTGGCGGAGAGGGTGGGATTCGAACCCACGGTAGGCTTGCACCTACTTCGGTTTTCGAGACCGACGCGATCGACCACTCCGCCACCTCTCCGCAGGCGGGACCCGCCCTATAATCGCAGCACGGGCGCCATGCAACCGCCCGGCAGCGCCTCCCGCCTTGCGCAAGACGCGCCACATCGGCATTCATCGCCAGGAAACCGGTTCCCAGGAAAGGTCGCAGCGTGAGCAACATCAGGACCGTCGGCGCCCTGCTCGAGACCGGTGAGGCCACGCGGCCCGCCATCCGCGCCACTGAAGGGCGCGAGAGCCTCTCCTTCGCCGCGCTCCGCGCCCTCGCCGCCAGCACCGTCGCCCGGCTGAACGCGCTCGGCATCGGGCGGAATGACCGGGTGGCCATCGTGCTCCCGAACAGCCCGGAAATGGCCACCGCCTTCCTCACCATCGCCGCCGGCGCCACCACCGCCCCCCTCAACCCGGCCTATCGGCTCGAGGAATTCGAATTCTACCTCGCCGACCTCAAGGCCTCCGCCCTCGTCGTCGCCAAGGGGGTTGAGACACCGGCCCGCGCGGCGGCGGAGAAGCTCGGCATCACCATCCTGGAACTCGTCCCCGGCGCCGCGGCCGGCGCCTTCACGCTGGAGGGCGGCTCGCCCGGCACCGCGGCGCATCCGGGCATGGCCCAGCCCGATGACGTGGCGCTCGTGCTGCATACCTCGGGCACCACGGCGCGGCCCAAGATCGTGCCGCTGACGCAGACCAACATCACCGCCTCCGCCCGGCACATCGGCGCGACGCTGGCGCTCTCGCCCGGCGATGCCTGCCTCAACGTCATGCCGCTGTTCCACATCCACGGGCTGATCGCCGCCGTGCTCTCCTCGGTCGGCGCGGGGGGGGCGGTGATCTGCACGCCGGGCTTCGACGCGCTGAAATTCTTCCGCTGGCTCGATGAGGAACGGCCGAGCTGGTACACGGCCGTGCCCACCATGCACCAGACCATCCTGACGCGCGCCGGCCGCAATGCCGAGATCATCGCGCGCGCCCGGCTGCGCTTCATCCGCTCTTCCTCCGCCTCCCTCCCCGGCCCCGTGATGCGCCAGATGGAGGAGACCTTCGGCTGCCCGCTGGTCGAGAGCTACGGCATGACCGAGGCCTCGCACCAGATGGCCTCCAACCCGCTCGCCGGCCCGCGCAAGCCGGGCCTGGTGGGCCTGCCGGCCGGGCCGGAAGTGGCGATCATGGGCGATGATGGCGAGATCCTGCCCCAGGGCGAGATCGGCGAGGTCGTGATCCGCGGCCCCAACGTCACGCCCGGCTACGAGGCCAACCCCGAAGCCAACGCCAAGGCCTTCCACAAGGGCTGGTTCCGCACCGGCGACCAGGGGATGCTGGATGAGGACGGCTTCCTCATGCTCACGGGCCGGCTGAAAGAGCTGATCAATCGCGGCGGCGAGAAGGTCAGCCCGCTCGAGGTCGATGGCATCCTCTCCGACCATCCGGCGGTGGCGCAGGCGCTGACCTTCGCCATCCCGCACAGCAAGCTGGGCGAGGAGGTCGGCGCCGCCGTCGTGCTGCGCGAGGGCATGGCGCTGACCGAGCGCGAGCTGCGCGACTTCGCCGCCCAGCACCTGGCCGACTTCAAGGTGCCGCGGAAGGTCGTCTTCCTGCCGGAGATCCCGAAGGGTGCGACCGGCAAGCTGATGCGCATCGGCCTCGCTGAGAAGCTGGGGCTGTCGCTGTGAAGATCTGCATCTTTGGCGCCGGCGCGATCGGCGGGCTGATGGCGGCGAAGCTCGCCGCGAAGGGCGAGGCCGAGGTCACGGTCATCGCGCGCGGGCCGCATCTGGCGGCGATGCAGGCGCATGGGCTGAAGCTGCGCAGCGAAGGAAGCGAGACCACCGTCTATCCGCGCTGCGTCGCCACGGCCGAGGAGGCCGGGCCGCAGGATTATGTGGTGGTGACGCTGAAGGCGCATTCGCTCCCCGGCGCGGCGCAGCAGATGCAGCCGCTGCTGGGGCCGGAGACGGCGATCGTCTCGGCCGTCAACGGCATCCCCTGGTGGTATTTCCACGCCTTCGCGGGCGAACATGCCGGGCGGCGCGTGCACAGCGTGGATCCGGGCGGCGTCGTCTCCGCCCTGCTCCCGCCCGCGCGCGCCATCGGCTGCATCGTCTATCCGGCCGCCGACGTGCCGGAGCCCGGCGTGATCGAGCACACCTATGGCGATCGCTTCACGCTGGGCGAGCCTTCGGGTGAGCGCACGCCGCGCATCACCGCGCTGTCGGAGGCGCTGATCAGCGCCGGCTTCAAGGCGCCGATCCGGCCCAAGATCCGCGACGAGATCTGGGTGAAGCTCTGGGGCAACCTCGCCTTCAACCCGATCAGCGCGCTGACGGGGGCGACGCTCGATGTGATCACCTCGGACCCCGGCCAGCGCGGCATCGCGCGCGCGATGATGCTCGAGGCGCAGGCGATCGGCGAGAAGCTCGGCGTGCGCTTCGGCATCGACGTGGACAAGCGCATCGCCGGCGCGGCGGAGGTCGGCGCGCACAAGACCTCGATGCTGCAGGACCTGGAGCGCGGCCGGCCGATGGAGATCGACGCGCTGCTCGGCGTGATCGTGGAGTTCGCGACCCTCACCGGCATCCCCGCGCCGACCTGCGAGACGGTGCTGGCGCTGGTGCGCGCGCGCGGACGCAGCGCGGGTTGCTATTGATGGCAGGGCGGCGGGCCGCGCCGGAACGGCAAGCGGCACCACCGCCCGGGCGCGGCCGCGCCCAGCGCCGGCGCAACCCGGCCGCCGCGGCGCCGGATGACGCCGCGGCCGAAGATGCCCCGCCCGGCACCGCCGCGCAGATCAGCGTCGCACTCGGGGCCGAAGTGCGCGCCCTGCGGCGCAACCTGGCTCTCAGTTCCACGGACCTGGCGAAGCAGGCGGGGCTGTCGCTCGCGATGCTCTCGCGCATCGAGAGCGGCGCCGCCGCGCCTTCGCTCGCCAGCCTGGCCGCCCTGGCCGAGGCGCTGGGCGTGCCGGTCGCGCGGCTCTTCGCCAAGCATGACCGGCAGCGCGATGTCTCCTACGTCCAGGCCGGTCGCGGCGTGCGCGTGGCGCGCCAGGGCAGCCGGGCGGGGCATACCTATGAACTTCTCGGCCACGCGCTCTCCGGCCCGGTCGTGGTCGAGCCCTACATCGTCACGCTCGATGATCTGGCGAAGCCGCATCCGAGCTTCCAGCATTCCGGGACCGAGTTGCTCTACATGCTGCGCGGGCGCATGACCTACCGCTACCAGGGCAGTGTCCTGACCCTGGGTCCGGGCGATACGCTGGTGTTCGACGCCAACGCCATCCATGGGCCCGAGGCCCTGCTGGCGCGGCCGATCGTCTATCTGTCGATCTGCATGAATTTGCGGAGCTGAGTCGGACGCCGGACCGAAAATTTTGCATCACATGCAAAATAGTTGAATTCTGTTGACATCATCCGCGCCACCACACCAGCCTTCCCTCGTAAGCAGCCAGCCCATGCAGGCATGGCGCAATGGGGGGAACAGGACATGCAGGGCAATCATTGCACCAGGCGTGCGCTCGGCGCAGCAGCCTTCGGCGTGGCGACGGCGCTGGCGGCGCCCGGGGCCAGGGCGCAGAACCGCCCGCGCCTGCGCTTCGCGGTCGAGGGCGCCAACCCGCCCTGGAACTTCGTCACCCCCCAGGGCCAGGTCGCCGGCATCGATGTCGAGATCGCCAACGAGATCTGCCGCCGCCTGGACGTGACCTGCGAGGTCATGGCGCAGAACTGGGACGGCATCATCCCCGGCCTACTGGCGAACCGCTTCGACGCCATCATCGCGGGCATGGCGATGACCCCCGCGCGGCGCGAGCGCGTGGCCTTCACCGACCAGTACCGCCGCATCATCTCAACCTTCATCGCCCAGCGCGGGCGCTTCACCGATGTCTCGCCGGCGGCGCTGCGCGGGCGGCGCATCGGCGTGCAGCGCGGCGCCTCCCAGCACATCTGGATGCAGCGCGCCGGCTATGAGCAGACCGCGACCATCGTGCTCTACGACACGGTGGGCGGGCCGGAACTCGATCTGCTGGCCGGGCGGCTCGACCTGATCGTGATGAACAAGATCACCGCCCATCTGGGCCTGATGCAGCGCCCCGAGGCGCGCAACCTGGAATTCGTCGGCCCCGAATTGTTCGGCGGCGACCTGGGCGACGGGGCCGGCATCGCGCTGCGCAAGGAGGACACGGAATTGCTGGCGCGGCTGAACCGCGTGCTGGCCGAGATCGTGGCCGATGGCACGCTGCCGCGGCTGTATGGGCGCCATATCCCCTTCCGCCTGCTCTGATCGGCGATGGAGGCGCTGCGCCAGGGCTTCGCGCTGCAATTGCTCTGGGGCGCGGGGCTGACGGTGGCGCTGGCGCTGGCCGCCATCCTGGTCGGCACGCTGATCGGGCTGGTCATGGCGCTGGCGAAGCTGCGCGGCGGCCGCGCGCTCGGGATGGTGGCGGAGGCCTACACCACCGTGGTGCGCGGCGTGCCCGACCTGTTGGTGATCTTCCTGATCTATTTCGGCGGCACGGTGTCGCTCTCGCGGCTGCTGGGCCAGCCGGTGAACCTCGATCCCTTCTCCGCCGGCGTGGCCGCACTGGCCTTCGTCTTCGGCGCCTATGCCACCGAGATCCTGCGCGGCGCCATCCTGGGCGTCGCGCGGGGCCAGGTGGAGGCCGCGCGCGCGCTCGGCCTGCGCCCGGCCCAGGCCTTCCGCTTCGTCATCCTGCCCCAGGCCTGGCGGCTGGCGCTGCCGCCCTTCGGCAACCAGTCGATCATCCTGACCAAGCAGACCTCGCTGGTCTCGGTGATCGGGCTGGAGGAGATCATGCGCAAGGCGCAGATCGGCGCGGGCTTCACCAATGAGCCCTTCACCTATTTCGCGGTCGCGGCACTGCTCTACCTGATGATCACCATGGCCATGACCCTGGCGCTGCGCGCGGCCGAGGCGCGTGCGGCGCGCGGCCTGGCGCGGGGGTAGGGCGCGATGCTCGACCTCGCTTTGATGCAGCAGGCCCTGCCGAGACTGCTCGAGGGGCTGCACCTGACCGTGCTGCTGACCTTGGCGGTGCTGGCCGTCGGCCTGGTGCTGGCGCTGCCGCTCGCGCTTGCGCATCGCTCGGCGCGGCGCTGGCTGCGCCTGCCGGCCGAAGCCTACATCCTGCTCTTCCGCGGCACGCCGGCGCTGGTGCAGGTGTTCCTGCTCTACTACGGCGCGGGCCAGTTCGCGGCGGTGCGCGAGAGCGCGCTCTGGCCGATCCTGCGCGAGCCCTTCTGGTGTTTCGTCATCGCGCTCGGGCTGAACGCCACCGCCTATGTCGGCCAGTTGCTGTCGGGGGCGCTGCGCAACCTGCCGCAGGGCGTGCAAGAAGCCGCCCTCGCCCTCGGCCTTTCGCGCTGGCAGGCGCTTTGGAACGTGCGCCTGCCGCTGGCGGTCCGCCAGATCGTGCCCGCCCTGGGCAATGAGGCCATCCTGACGCTGAAGGCGACCTCGCTTGCCTGTACCATCACCCTTCTGGAGTTGACCGGCATGGCCCGCAACGTCATCGCCTCCACCTTCGCGCCCTATGAGGTCTTCCTGGTGGCCGGGGCGATCTACCTTGCCCTCACCTTCGCGCTGACGCGCGCCTTCGCGGCCTTCGAGGCCCGGCTGCGGATCCCGGGCGCATGAGCACCGCCCCGCTGGCCGCGCCAAGGCCGCGCTTCGTCACCATCGGTCCCGGCACGAACCATGATGTCGTCGCGCGCGCCTATCTCAGCCTGCACGGGCTGGATGGCGCGCATCTCGCCTTCGTGGCAATGCCCGATGCGGGCGTCGCGATGATCCTGCGCGGTGAGGCCGATTTCCTGCTGTTGTGCAGCGTGCACCCCGATGCGGCGCGGATCACCGGCGAGAATTTCCGCCGGCTGTTCATCGTCGATACCTTCATCTCGCCGAGCAAGACGCTGGCGGTGCTGACCCGGCGCGGCGTGACGCGGCCGCGCTCGCTCGGCCTGTTCGGCCCCACCCGCCCCTATGTGGACACCAGCCGCTGGGAGGAGGTGGTGGTGGAACAGGCCGGCTCCATCGTCACGGTCGGCGAGGCGCTGCTGCGCGGCGCCTATGATTCCGCGCTGGTCTACCTCGACTATGCCGAGCGCTATCCGGATCGGTTCGAGGTCACGGAGGTGATCGGCTCGCCCGATGACGCCTGGGTGGTGTTCGGCACGGCGCGGGCCTCCACGGGCGGGGTGGTGGCCGCGCGGGACAGCGCGGTGGCGCGCGCGGTGCGCGGGGCCAGCGCCTAGAGCACGCTGCGTTCTCATGAACGCAGCTCGTGCTCTAGAAACCATTGAATCTAGAGCAAGAAATGCGTTCAGCGTCGCGGCAGCGCCGCGACCCATCTGAACGCATATTGCTCTATCCGGGCTGAAACATGTTCTTCAGCGTGCCGATGCCGGGGATGGTGACCTCCACCACCATGCCCGGGCGCATCGGCAGCGCGCCGAGCGAGGTGCCGCAGGCGATCAGGTCGCCGGGTTCCAGCGTCATTTCGCGCGAGAGCAGCGAGACGATGCGCGCGGGCGGCAGGATCATGTCGTCGCAGCGGTAGTTCTGCCGCACACGACCGTTGAGCGCGACGCTGATGGTCAGATCGCGCCAGTCCAGCCCCGTGGCGATGGCGGGGCCGACGGGGCCGAAGCTGTCGCAGCCCTTCGCCCGCGCCCATTGGGGAAAACTCGGATCGGCGTTGAGCAGGTCGAGCGCCGTCACGTCGTTCACGCAGGTCAGGCCGAAGATCGCGGCCTCGGCCTCGGCTTCCGACACATCCTTGCAGCGCCGGCCGATGACCAGGCCGAGTTCGCCCTCATAGATCGTGCGGCCTTCATAGCTGGCGGGGGGCAGGATCGCGGCCTCGGGGCCGATGATGCTGCCGGGCGACTTCAGGAAATACAGCGGCACGTCGGGGATGGCGTTGCCCTGCTTGGCCGCGGCCTCGCGGAAATTGTTCCACAGCCCAATGAACCGCACCGGCTGCACGGGGGCGAGCAGCGTGACCTCGGCGAGCGGAAGCACCGTACCGGTCGGTGTCGGCGCGTTGAAGAGATCGCCGCTGTGGACAGCGATTTCTTCGCCGTCCAGCGTGCCGAAGCCGGTCGCGCCGGCATGGGAGAAGCGCACCCAGAGGGTCATGGCGAAGGGCCTCCTGCCAGTCTTGCGAAGGTGAGTTCGTGCTTGTTGTGCGCGCCGTGGAACAGGATCGCGCCGGGGATGGCGGCGAAATCCGCGGCCACCGCGTGGTCGGTCTCGCCCTGGAACTTGATGGTGCAGACGAAGTTGCGCGCGGCCTCGGCGGCGATCCAGGCCCGCACAAGGGCGAGCAGCCGCGCCGGGTAGCAGATCACGTCGCTGAACAGCCAATCGACGCGCGCCTCGGTGCGGGGGTCGATGCCGAAGGCGCTCTCCAGCCGCTGCGACACGCCCGGCAGGGCGAGCACACCCGCATCGATCGGCGCCTTGTCCACCGCCACCACCTGCGCGCCCAGCTTGGCGATCACCCAGGACCATCCGCCGGGCGCCGCGCCGAGATCGAGGCAGTGCTCGCCTGGGCCGGGGTGCACGCCGAGCCGCGTCAGCGCCTCCCACAGCTTGAGATAGGCGCGCGAGGGCGGGCCTGCCTTGTCCTCCACGAACTGCACCGCGCCGTTGACGAAGGGGCTGGTCTTGGTCGGGCTGGCCAGCATCCGGTCTGGCGCCAGCAGCGTCCAGGCGCCGAGATGGCCGGTCGGCGCGGGTTCGGGGAAGGTCAGCGGGCGCGCCTTCACCGGCGGCAGGCGCTCGGCGATCAGGGCACACCGGCGGTGATGCGCGGCGTCGTAGAGCGCCCAGTTGCGCTGGATGGCGCGCAGCGCATCGGCGGCGGATTTCACCGAGGCGACGGCGATCTCGCGGGGGGCGGTCCAGACCTCCAGGGCCCAGGCGGCAGGTGCGGGCGGGTCGGGCGAGAGGGCGAGCCGGCCATGCCAGGCGGAGACGCGCTGGCCACGCCGCGCCAGCTCCTCCGCCAGCGGCTGCTCGAAACCCTCGGCGGCGAGGTAGGCGGAGGCGATCACTTGCTGGGCGCCAACGCGGCGGCCGCCGCCAGCACGCCCCAGCCGATGAGCAGCGCTGTGCCGCCCAGCGGCGTCACCAGGCCGACCGAGAGATCGCTCAGCACCCGCAGATAGACGCCGCCGCAGAAGGCCAGCGTGCCGAAGGCGAAGCAGCCCGCCGCGACATGCACCAGCGGCCCGCGGCGCCGTTCCGCCAACAGCCCGCAGCCGAGCAGCGCCAGCGCGTGCCAGACCTGGAGCGAGGCGCCGGTATTCGCGAGGGCGGCCGTCTCGGGCGGCAGGCCGTGGCTGGCATAGGCGGCCATCGCCACCGCCACCAGCCCCGACAGGGCGCCGAGAACCATCCAGAGTCGTGCCATGCGGCGTGGTTACCGCGCGCCGGCCTGCGCCGCCAGACGCACCCGCGTGGCCGCGTCATGCGCCTGGCGCGTGGGCTCGGGCAGGCGGCGGCCGCGCAGGCAGGCGCGCACCCAGGCCAGCGCCGTCTCCAGCGCGACGCGATGGCCGACCGAGACGTAGAGCGGATTGGCCCGTGCCCGGCTGCGCAGGGCCATGCCGATCACGCGCCCCTGCCAGAGGATCGGCGCGGTGGCCCCGGCCTCCGGCCCCAGCCCCGCGACCTCACCCACCAGCAGCGACTTCGCCACGCCGATGGTCGGCCGGTCCAGCACCACGCCCAGATGGCTCGCCACGCCCAACCCGCGGGGATGCGCGAACCCATGCCCATCGACCAGGATCAGGTCCGGCTGCACCGGTAAGGCAGCGAAGGCCTCGACCAGCGCCGGCACCTCGCGGAAGCCGAGCAGGCCGGGGATGTAGGGCAGGCCGCCCCGATGCGTCGCCCCGGCCTCGCCCAGCGGGTCCAGCGTGGCGGCATCGAGGGCCACCATCGCCGCATGAACGCTGCGCGTGGCGTCGAAGCGCAGCGTCGAGACATCCGCGCCCCCCAGCACCCGCACCGGGCCGAGCGCATCCCGCGCGACCACCCGCGCGGCAAGCTCGGGCTGCGCCGCCCGCGCGTCAGAAGGGGTCAGTACTCGCATTTTTTCCCGGTACTGGCGGACCACGAAGTGGTCCGAGGCCGCGAATGCGGCCCGCCGCCAATGCGGCGAGCCAAGCCGGCGGATGCCGGCGCCCGGCGCTTGAGGGCATCAAAATGTCGCGCGCCAGGAGAGCAGGCTCAGCGCCGCATCCACCGTGCCGCGGCCGCCCTCCTCGCGCGCATAGCGGTTGCGCGACCAGCCGACATCGATGGAGAAGCCATGCGGCAAGGCCCGCCCCACCGTCACCTCGACATAGCTCTCGCGCGGCACCTGGTTGATGGTGCGGCTGCGCTGGTCGGTCTGCCAGGCGGCGGTGGCGCGCCAATCGCCGTAGCTGGTCCGTGCGCCCAGCGTGGCCAGGGTACGGCGCTCGCTGAGGGGGGCGGGCTCGGTGACGTCCGGGTCCTCGGTCGCGACCTCGGTGCGCGGGCGGCCGCCGGCATTCCAGAAGCGCACGGCCTCGGCGAAGAGCAGCGTGCGCCAATCCTCGTTCCAGGGGATCTCCTGCGCCAGGGAGAGCCCCACCGCCGTCTCGCGCGCCGTGCCGTCCCGCCCGGCGCCGCGCGACATCACGCTCGCCATGTAGGTGAAGCCCGGCAGGGCGGCGATCTCCTCGCCGGAGAGTGCGGCCGCGACATTGTCGAGCCGCCCGGTATTGCCCGCGCCGCCCTGGCCCGCGCTGTTGCGCGAATAGCGGTCGGCCTCGTCGCGCCCGAAGCGCTTGCGCGTGACGTAGGTATTCGCCAGCGAGGTCGTGTCCCAGGTGAAGACCGCGGCGGCCAGGCGGTGCACGCCCACCCCCTCGGCATCGTCCAGCAGCGTCAGCGTGGCGCCGAAACCGAGGCTCTCGGTGAGTTCGTAATCCGAGACCCAGTCGCGCAGCCGGATGCCGGGCGCATTGGCATGGGTGAAGCCGAAGGGCGCGGTGAACTTGCCGGCCTGGAATTGCAGCCGCTCCTGCGCCTGCCAGGTGGCGTAGAGCGTGGCGACCCAGGCGCCCTGGTCCTGGAAGGCGCGGTCCTGGCCCTCGGTCGGCCCGCCCGCCACCGGCTCGAACTTGATGGAACCCAGCACCGAGACGCTCTCCGTCAGGCGCAGCGTCGAGGCGAGCTCGGTCTTGGTGTAGAGGTCGGCGTAGCGGCGGTTGCGGTCCGTCGCACGGTAATTCGACACGCCGAAGAGGTTGACCGCCAGCTCGCTCTCCAGGCTGGGGCGGAAGCCGGCATCCAGCCGCACCTCCTGCGCCATCGCCGCCCCCGGCAGGGCCAGCAGCATGCCAACCAGAAGCTTCCTCATGCGCCAGATCCCATCAGGGCCACCAAAAGACCTGGATGCTAGCAGATCGGAGGTTGACGAAAGGCCCTGCCTCGCCGGTTCAGGGTCCGCGCCAGCCCAGGCGGAAGAGCAAGGCGTGGGAGGTGCCGAGCCCGCCCGCCTCCTCCCGCGCGTAGCGGCCATACTGGTAGCCGACATCGAGGCCGAAGCCCCAGCCGAGGTCATGCCCCACCGAGACCTCGACATAGTTCTCGGTCGGCAGGGTCTCGATGCTGCGCTTGCGCTGGTCGCGCTGCCAGGCAAGCGTGCCGCGCCACTCGCCGATCCGGTGCTGCGCGCCGAGCGTGGTGAAGGTGCGGCGCTCGCGGATCGTGGTCTCCAGCGTCTCCTCGATCTCGTCGCCGGTGTCGGGATCGAAGCCGAGCAGCGTGATCTCCGTGCGCGGGCGCGCGGCGGCGTTGCGGTACTGCACGGCCTCGGCGAAGAAGAGCGTCGATTGCTCGGCGCTCCAGCGCTGCTGGTAGCGCAACGCGCCCGCATAGCCCCATTCGCGCGCCGTGCCGTCGATGCCCTGGCCGCGCGTCACCACGCCCAGGTGGTAGGACAGGCCCGGCGCCCAGGCGAAGCCATCGCCATCCAGCGCCAGCGCGGCGCTGTCGAGCTGCCCGGTATTGGCCGGCCCGCCCTGCGCGCGGGTGTTGCGGTTGAAGCGCTCATAGCGCTCATCGCAGCAGCTGCGCCGCGTCATCCAGGTGGAGGAGAGGAAGGTGCGGTCCAGCGTGAAGGCCGCGACCGAGATGTCGTGCTCGCCCAGGCTCGGGTCCGAGAGGAAGGTATAGGTGCCGCCTACGCCCAGGCTGTCGGTGATGGCCGAGACCTCATGCGCGCGGATGCGCGTGAGGATGCCGGGGAAGTCGTGATGGCCGCGCGCGAAGGGCGCCACGAAGCGCCCGCCCTGCAGGGTCAGCCCATCCTCTGGCTTCCACTCGGCATAGAGCGCCTCGAGGAAGGCGGATTGGCGGCGGAAGCCGATGGTCCCGCCCTGCGGGAAGCCACCCAGCGCATCGCCCTCGCCGATCGGCTCCAGCGCCAGCACGGCCTGGATCGAGAAATTCGGCGCGAGGTGCAGCCCCGCGGCGATCTCGCCATAGAGGAACATGCTGGTGCCGCCGCGGTCGCGATCCGTCGCGCTGGTGGTGCCCACGCCGTAGAATCCGATATAGACCTCGGTCGAGACATGCGGCTGGAAGCCGGCAAAGGGCCGGACCTCCTGCGCGGCGGCCAGGCCGGGCAGCGCCAGCAGCGCGCCGACCACAAGCGCCCTCACGCCGGGTTCCCCCGCATCGCCGTGACCAGCAGCCCGACATTGTGGCGGAACATCGCCTCATAGCTCGGCGCCGGGCCCGCGGGTTCGGAGAGCGCGTCGGCATAGAGCCGCCCGCGCACCGTCACGCCGGCCTCGCGCGCCAGGCGCTGGAGTGTGGCGGGGTTGCCCATGTTCTCCATGAAGACGGCGGTGATGTTCTGCTCGCGGATCATGCGGATCAGCCGCGCGACCTCGGCCGCGCTCGGCTCGGCCTCGGTGGACACCCCCTGGGGGGCGAGGAAGGTGATGCCGTAGGCGACGCCGAAATAGCCGAAGGCGTCGTGGCTGGTCACGACCTTGCGCCGCGCCTCGGGCACCGCGCCGATCTCGGCCCGCACCCAGGCATCCAGCGCCTCGAGCCGGGTGATGTAGGCGGCAGCCGCGGCCTCATAGGCGGCGGCATTCGGCGCATCGGCGAGGCCGAGGCCGCGGGCGATGTTACGCACATAGGTCACGCCCAGGCGCAGATCCTGCCAGGCATGGGGGTCGGGCACCATGCGCGGGCCGACGGAGTGGTTCTGCCGCCTTTCCGCCCCGCCGCCATGCGCATGGGAATGGCCGTGGGAATGGGCCGGCATCTGGCGCGGCGTGATGCCCTCGGTCGTCACCACCTGCGGGCCGCGGAAATTGCCGGCGCGCAGCATCCGCTCGAACCAGCCATCGAAACCCAGGCCGTTGCGCACCACCAGCGCCGCACCGCGCAGCGCCTCGGCATCCGAGGGCCGGGGCTGGAAGGTATGCGCATCGGCATTCGCCCCGGCGATGGTGCGCAGCCTTACGCGGTCGCCCGCCACTTCCCGGACCATGTCGCCGAGGATGGAGAAGCTGGCCACCACCGCCGGGGTCTGCGGGGCGGGGCTTTGCGGGCGGGGCGCCTGCGCGCGGGCGAGCGTGGGCAGCAACAGGGCAGGCAGGGCGAGCAGGGAACGCCGGCGCATCGGGGCCTCGAGTGGTAATGTTATACTATAACGCTACCCACCCAGACCCGGTTCGGCAAGAGGGACCGCTCAGCCCCCCCGGAACAGCCGCTTCAGCTTCGCCCAGACACCCTCGCTCTGCGCCGGCATCGCCCCGCGGCCATGCGTCACATGCGGGCGGCGCGAGGGCGGGGGCAGGGCGCTCGCCACCGTATGGCGGCCCGAATCCTGCGCCTCGATCAGCCGCCGCTCGAGCATGATGACCTGCGCCACGGCCTCCGGCGGTTCGGATTGCGCGAGCAACGCCGCGGTGCTGCCGGCATCGCCCCAGGCCTCGGCCCGGCGCAGCGCATCGACGATCCGCACCGTCTGCTCGGCATCCAGCGGCGGCCCGCCGCGCCACAGCGCCACCGCATCCAGCCGCCAGGCGCGCGCGAGTTCAGGCCGGCCGAGGTCATCGGCCACCCAGGCGGCCTGCAGCGTGGCTTCGGCCGCCGCGTGCATCGCCCCCGTTTCTTCCAGCACCAGCCCCCAGGCGAGGAAACGCCGCGCCAAAGGCGGGATGGCGTTGTCCGCCAGCAGGGCGCGGAAGGGCGCGGCGCGCACCGCCTCGGCCGCGGCCGGATGCGCCCGGGTGATATCGGGCGCGGCATAGCCGCAGCCCGGGCATTGCTGCAGCCAGCGCGCCATGGTGGAGCGCACCGGCTCGCCCGGCCGCAGATCCAGATCCGGCGCCTGCTCGGGCGGGCTCGGGCGGAAAGGGGCGTGCCGGCTCTCCGTGCCGCAGACGGCACACCGGATGGTACCGGCGGTCGCGGCCTTGGAACCGGCCGGAGGGGTCTCGGCCATGGTCACAACCTAGTCACGATGCGCGCCGGGGCGAAGGGGGCGGGCGGGCGAATCCGTGCAATCCGCCCATTGCAAGGGGCCACCCGCCCCCCGTAAACCACCGCCATGCCCCGCGGCGACCTCTTCCCCGACATTGCCCCTTTCGAAACCGGGCTGCTGCCGCTCTCGGCCGGCCACGTCATGTACTGGGAGCAGGTCGGCAACCCGCGCGGCCAGCCCGCCCTGTTCCTGCATGGCGGGCCCGGCGCCGGCGCCGGCGCCATCCACCGCCGCTTCTTCGATCCGGCGCATTGGCGTGTGGTGATCTTCGACCAGCGCGGCGCCGGACGCTCCCGCCCGCTCGGCGAATTGCGCGACAACACCACGCCGCACCTCGTCGCCGACATCGAGGCGCTGCGCCGCTTCCTCGGCATCGAGAAATGGCTGCTCTTCGGCGGCTCCTGGGGCAGCACCCTGGCGCTGGCCTACGCCCAGGCCCATCCCGAACGCGTCACCGGCTGCGTGCTGCGCGGCGTCTTCCTCGGCCGGCCCAGCGAGGTCGAGTGGTTCCTCTACGGGCTGCGCCGCATCTTCCCCGACGCCTGGGCCGCCTTCGCCGAACACATCCCCGCCGCCGAACGCGGCGATCTGCTGAACGCCTACCTCAAGCGCCTGTGCGACCCCGACCCGGCGATCCACCAGCCCGCCGCCCGCGCCTGGAGCCTCTACGAAGGCTCCTGCTCCACCCTGCTGCCCAGCCCGGAAACCGTCGCCAGTTTCGCCCAGGACCGCAGCGCCCTGGGCCTCGCCCGCATCGAGGCCCACTACTTCAAGCACGACCTCTTCCTGCGCCCCGGCGGGCTGCTCGCCGGCATGGGGGAGATCGCCCATATCCCGGCCGAGATCATCCAGGGCCGCTACGACATGGTCTGCCCCTGCGACACCGCCTTCGACCTGGCCGCCGCCTGGCCCCGCGCCCGCCTGACCATGGTGCCGGACGCGGGACACTCGGCCCTGGAACCCGGCGTGCGCACCGCCCTGGTCGCGGCAGTCGAACGCTTCCGGCGACGCGGTTAGGGCGGATCCGTTCGGATTTGTGCCCCTCACTCGCGTCGTGCCGAAGGCACGCCTGTGGCGTGACGCGGGCCGCATCCGCGGCCCTTGGCTTCGTCATGCCGAAGGCATGCTCCGCGCATGGCGCATAAGCCGCGGCGCGCCTTCGCGCGCTCGGCCCTTCGGGCCGCAGGTCGGAACTTCCTGCGCTTGGCATTGTGCCGGGCCGTGCTCGCATGCAGGCCGCGCCAACGGAGCGTGTACGCCGATGCCGCTCAGGATACCGGCGCCGCGTCCACCACCTGGAAGCTCGCCGTCACATTGTCGTTCCAGCTTTCCGCGCGCAGATGTCCGGCCAGGTGCAGCAACCCGCCGCCGAGCAGCGCCGCGCCGAGCGGGCCGTCCTTCACGCGGAAGCACACCGCCTTGAGCCGCCCCCCCGCGCCCTGGGCGCCGCCCTCGCCCTCTAGGAAGGCGCGCACCGTCGCCCCCTCCTTGCCGACGCGATCGGCGCGCACCACGCGGGCGCGGGCCAGCACGAAGGTCGGTTCCTCATTGCCCGCGCCGAAGGGGGCGAGGCGGCTGACCTGCTGTGCCGTCTCCACCGTCGCGCCCTGCACCGCGAGCGTGCCCTCGATGCCAAGATCGGCGGCGCCCGGCAGCACCGCGGCATGGCTGAGCCGTTCGTCGAGGAAGGCGTGGAACTCGCCCTCGCGCTCGGCGCGGAAGGAGAAGCCGGCCGCCATCGGGTGGCCGCCGCCGGTCTCGAGCAGCCCCATCTGCCGCGCGGCGATGATCGCGCTGCCCAGATCCACGCCCGCGACCGAACGGCCCGAGCCCTTGGCGAGCCCGCCCGAGAGCCCCGCGACCAAAGCGGGGCGGTTGAACTTTTCCTTGATGCGGCCAGCGACGATGCCGACCACGCCGGGGTGCCAGCCCTCGCCCACCACCAGCAGCACCGGGTGGCCGCGCTGGGCCTGCTGCTCGGCGGCGGCGAAGGCCGCGCCCAGCACATCGGCCTCGACCTCCTGCCGGCGCTTGTTCACGTCGTCCAGCGTCTCGGCCATGGCGCGGGCCTCGATCTCATCATCCTCGACCAGCAGGCGCAGGCCGAGATCGCTCTGCGCGATGCGGCCCGAGGCGTTGATGCGCGGGCCGAGCATGTAGCCCAGCGTATGCGCGCTCGGCGCGTCCTTCGCCTGCGCCACGGCGAGCAGGGCGGCGATGCCGGCACGCTCGCGCCGCGCCATCACCTTCAGCCCCTGCGTGACCAGTGCGCGGTTCAGCCCGGTCAGCGGCATCACGTCGCAGACCGTCGCCAGCGCCACCAGGTCGAGCAGTGATTTCAGGTCGGGCTCGGGCCGGGCGGCGAAATGGCCACGCCGGCGCAACTCGCGCACCGTCGCGACGGCGGCGAGGAAGGCGACCGCGCCCGCGCAGAGATGGTTGAGGCCCGAACGGTCATCGAGCCGGTTCGGATTCACCGCGGCGCGCACGCGCGGCACCGCGCCCTCGGCCTTGTGGTGATCGAGGATGACGATGTCGGCCCGCCCCTCGGCGGCGGCGAGCGCACCGGCCGCGGCGATGCCGCAATCGACGGTGACGATCAGGCTCGCCCCGCGATCGCACAGCGCCGCGATGGCGGGGCCATTCGGGCCGTAGCCCTCCTTCAGCCGATCCGGAACATAGTGCATCACGGCGCAGCCGAGCTCGCGCAGCAGCCGCACCATCAGCGCGCCGGAGCAGGCGCCATCCACATCGTAATCGCCGAACACCGCCACCGTCTCGGCGCGCTGCACCGCATCGGCGAGCCGCACGGCGGCGTCATCCATGTCGGTCAGCACGGAAGGGTCGGGCAGCAGCGCGCGCAGCGTGGGCTCGAGGAAATCCGCCGCCGTGTCGAGCGTGATGCCGCGCCCGGCGAGCAGCCTGCCCACCAGTTCCGGCACCGCGAGGCGCTGCGCGATGGCGAGGCCGGTGCGCGCCTCGCCCTGCCGCCAGATCCAGCGCCGCCCGGTGAGCGATCGCGCGACGCCGAGCACCAGCCCGGCGTCGTTCTCCGCCGTTGCGCTCAACCGGCGAAGGCCGCGGGCTTCAGCGCGAAATTGTGGTGGCCCTCGACATAGCGCACCGTGCCCGACTTGCTGCGCATGACGATGGAATGGGTGACCGCACCCGAGCCGAAATGCCGCACGCCGCGCAGCATCGGGCCCGTGGTCACGCCGGTGGCGGCGAACATCACATCGCCCTTGGCCATGTCGGTCATGCCGTAGATGCGGTTGGGGTCGGTGACCCCCATCTCGCGGGCGCGGGCCACCTGCTCCTCATTCTCGAACAGCAGCCTTCCCCACATCTGCCCGCCGATGCAGCGCAGCGCGGCGGCCGCCAGCACGCCCTCGGGCGCGCCGCCGCTGCCCATGTAGATGTCCACGCCCGTCTCCGGCTGGGAGACGGCGACGACGCCCGAGACATCGCCATCGGGGATCATCATGATGCGCGCGCCGGCCATGCGGGCGCGCTTCACGATCTCCTTGTGCCGGTCGCGATCGAGCAGGCAGACGACGAGGTCGGAGACGTCACGCCCCTTGGCCTTGGCGAGGTTCTTCAGGTTCTCCTCGACGCTGGCCTCGAGGCTGACGCAATCCGCGGGCAGGCCCGGGCCGACGGCGAGCTTGTCCATGTACACGTCCGGCGCGTGCAGGAAGCCGCCCTTGGAGGCGAGTGCCACGCAGGCCATGGCGTTGGGCCCGCCCTTGGCGGTGATGGTCGTGCCCTCCAGCGGATCGACCGCGATGTCCACCTCCGGCCCGCCGCCGGCCTTGGCGTAGAGGCCGACCTTCTCGCCGATGTAGAGCATCGGCGCCTCATCCATCTCGCCCTCGCCGATCACGACGGTGCCGGAGATGGCCACCGTGTCGAAGGCGCGGCGCATCGCTTCCACGGCGGCGCCATCGGCGGCGTTCTTGTCGCCCCGGCCCATCCAGCGGCTGGCGGCAAGCCCCGCGGCCTCGGTCACGCGCACCAGTTCGAGCGCGAGGTTGCGATCGACATGCACCTGCTGGGAATCGGACATTGCGGTTCTTCCTTGGACGTCAGAGGGTTTCGATGCGGATGAGCGCCGGCTTCTCGACCACTGCCTCCAGCGCCTCGATCCGGGCAATGGCGGCGCGCATCTGGCTTTCCTCGCAATCATGCGTGGTGACCACGACGGGCACGGCCTCGCCCGGCGCGCGGCCGCGCTGGAGCATGGATTCCAGGCTGATCGCGTTGTCGCGCAGCGCGGCAGTGACATCGGCGATCACGCCGGGGCGGTCCACCACCATCAGCCGCAGGTAATAGGCGCCCACGCGCCGCGCCATCGGCACGGAAGGCAGGTGCGAGAGCGCCGATTGCGCCACGCCCCAGACCGGCGTCGCGCGGTTGCGCGCGATGTCGATCAGGTCCGCCACCACGGCACTCGCGGTCGGCCCCGCGCCGGCGCCGCGGCCTTCCAGCACGAGCCGGCCGACGAAATCGCCCTCCGCCACCACGGCGTTGAACACGCCATCGACGCGCGCGATCGGGTGCGCGATGGGCACCATGCAGGGATGCATCCGCGTCTCGATCCCGGCCTCGGTGCGGCGCGCGATGCCGAGCAGCTTGATGCGGTAGCCGAGTTCCTCGGCCAGCTTGATGTCGAGCGCGGAGACCGAGCGGATGCCCTCGACATGCACCGAGCCGAAATCCACCGGCCGGCCGAAGGCCAGCGCGGCCAGGATCGCCAGCTTGTGCGCGGCGTCGATGCCATCGACGTCGAAGCTGGGATCGGCTTCCGCGTAGCCGAGCTTCTGGGCTTCGCTCAGCGCCTGCGCGAATTCGATGCCGCGCTCGCGCATCTGGGTCAGGATGTAGTTGCAGGTCCCGTTCAGGATGCCCATGACGCGGGAGATGTCGTTGGCCGCGAGGCCCTCGCGCAGCGCCTTGATGGCGGGGATACCGCCGGCCACCGCGGCCTCATAGGCCAGCGTCACGCCCTTGGCGTCGGCGAGCGCGGCAAGCTCGGCGCCATGCGTGGCGAGCAGCGCCTTGTTCGCGGTGACCACGGGCTTGCCGGCCTTGAGCGCGGCGCGCACGAGATCGGCGGGCGGGCCTTCGGTGCCGCCGATGCACTCGACCACGACATCGACATTGGCGTCGTGCGCGAGTGCGACGGCATCCTCATACCAGCGCAGCCCGGCGACCGAGACGCCGCGATCGCGCGTGCGGTCGCGCGCCGCCACCGCGGTCACGATGATCGGCCGGCCCGCGCGCGCGGCGACGGTGGCGGCGTTGTCGCGCAGCAGGGTAAGCACGCCGGCGCCAACAGTTCCGAGCCCGGCGACACCAATCGAGAGAGGCTTCATGTCAGGCGGCGTCCACATCCATCGCGTCGTTGGGGGCCTCGACCGGGCCGGCATTGTCGGCGGTGAGGAAGGCCTTGATGCCGCGCATCGCCTGGCGGATGCGCTGGCTGTTCTCCACCAGCGCGATGCGCACATGCCCGTCGCCATGCTCGCCGAAGCCGATGCCGGGTGCGACCGCGACCTTCGCCTTGGCCAGCAGCAGCTTCGAGAAATCGACCGAACCCAGGTGCCGGAAGCGTTCCGGGATCGGCGCCCAGAGGAACATCGAGCCCTCGGGCGAGGGCACGTCCCAGCCCGCGCCGGCCAGGCCCTTCACCATCACGTCGCGGCGCTCGCGGTACAGGTCGCGCATCTCGGCCACGCAATCCTGCGGGCCGTTCAGCGCGGCGGCGGCGGCGATCTGGATCGGCGCGAAGGCGCCGTAGTCCAGATAGGATTTCACCCGCGTGAGCGCCGAGATCAGCCGCGGATTGCCCGCCGCGAAGCCCATGCGCCAGCCCGGCATGTTGTAGGTCTTGGACATGGAGGTGAATTCCACCGCCACATCCTTCGCCCCTTCGACCTCCAGGATCGAGGGCGGCACCAGCGAGCCGAAATAGATCTCGGAATAGGCAAGGTCGCTCAGGATGAAGATCCCGTGCTTCTTCGCGAAAGCCACGACCTGCTTGTAGAAGTAGAGATCCGCCAGCAGCGCCGTGGGGTTCGAGGGGAAGTTCACGATCAGCGCGGTCGGCTTGGGCACGGAATGCCGCACCGCGCGATCGAGCGCGCTCAGCATGTCGTCATCGGGCGTATGCGGCACAGAGCGCACGGAAGCCCCCGCCAATACGAAGCCGAACTGGTGGATCGGGTAGGAGGGGTTGGGCACCAGGATGGTGTCGCCCGGCGAGGTGATGGCCGCGGCGAGGTTGGCGAGCCCCTCCTTGCTGCCGAGCGTGGCGACGACCTCGGTCTCGGGATTCAGCTTCACGTTGAAGCGCCGCTCGTAATAGCCGGCGAGCGCCTTGCGCAGGCCGGGGATGCCCTTCGACATCGAGTAGCGATGCGTGCGCGGATCGGCCACGGCCTCGACCAGCTTGGCGACGATGTGCGGCGGCGTGGGGCTGTCGGGGTTGCCCATGCCGAGATCGACGATGTCCTCGGCCGCCGCGCGGGCCTTGGCCTTGGCCGAGTTGACCTCGGCGAAGACGTAGGGCGGCAGGCGCCGGATGCGGTGGAACTCCTCGGTCATCGTCGTCTTGTCCAAAGTGGGAGGTGGATCGTGGCAGGCAGGGGGGGCGGGTATACCGCAGCCCTTCACGGGCGGCGAGGCACCAGAAGGTCGGCGCTGGGCGGGGCGGGTACGCCCAGGAAATCGGCCGGCCCGGCGGGGGGCAAGGTGGGTGCGGGCGCTTCCGGCGCGGCCACGGCCGGTGCCAGGGCGGGCGCACCGCGCGGCAGGCGCAGATCGGGCGCGCCGGGCGGCCCCTCGGCCAGGCTGCGGGTCAAGGCCGGCGCCAAGGGTTGCGCCGTTTGGGGTTCCGCCGCCCGGGCACGATCGGCGGCGAGCTGGTCCGACAGCGCGGTCAGCGCGGCGCGGTCCACCGGCTCGGGCCGCGGCGGCAGGCTGCCCAGCGTGGGGAAGGGCCGTTCCAGCCCCGGCGGCGGCAGGCGGCCTTCCAGATGCGCGCCGAAGACATTGGCGATGGTGATGCGCGGGTCGATATCCGCCGGCACGGCGCAGCCCGCGAGCGGCAGCAGGGCAGCGAGGACCAGCAGCCGGTGTCGCGCTTGATCGCGCCCGCCGCCCCTCCTACCCTGCACAGGCTTCGCACCCAGGCTCATGGCATTCCCGTTCTTTCGCGGTCGAGGGTTACCCCGAACCGTGATGCGGCGAAAGCGCCATCGGGGCCTGGGATCCAGGCCGGGCGGATCAAGGAAGAGACGGCGCATGGCGCAGAACGGTCAGGCCAATGCCAGCCAGGGCAATGCCAGCCAGGGCGAAGGCAGCGACAGGGAGGGGCCGAATTTCCGCATGCCGGACCCCGCGGTGGTCAGCCGGACCATGGCCGATGTCGCCGAGCGTGGGCAGCGCATCGTCGGCGATTTCCTGAAGCGCCAGGCCGAGGGCGGCAATGCGGGGCCCGATCCGCTCAACATCGGCACCGCCTTCCTCGACATGACGACGCGGCTGATGAGCAACCCCGCGCGGCTGATGCAGGCGCAGATCGGTTTCTGGCAGGACTACCTGACGCTCTGGCAGAACACCGCCCGGCGCATGCTGGGCGAGCCGATCGCCCCGGTGATCGAGGAATCCCGCACCGACCGCCGCTTCAAGGACGACGCCTGGCGCGAGAACGAGGTCTTCGACTTCATCCGCCAATCCTACCTGCTCTCCGCGCGCTACTTCACCAACGTCGTGCAGGGTGCGGAGGGGCTGGACAACAAGACGGCGCAGAAGGTGGATTTCTACACGCGGCAATTCGTCGATGCGATGAGCCCCTCCAACTTCCTGATGACCAACCCCGAGGTGCTGCGCCGCACCGCCGAGACGGGCGGGGAGAACCTGCTCAAGGGCCTGTCGAACCTGCTTTCCGACCTCGAGCGCGGCAAGGGATCGCTGCGCATCCGCATGACGGACGACAGCAAGTTCAAGGTGGGCGAGAACATCGCCGTCACGCCCGGCAAGGTGGTGTACCGCAACGCGCTGATGGAACTGATCCAGTATGCGCCCGCGACCGAGAGCGTGCTCAAGCGCCCGCTGCTGATCCTGCCGCCCTGGATCAACAAGTTCTACATCCTCGACCTGCGCCCGAAGAACAGCTTCATCCGCTGGGCGGTGGAGCAGGGGCACACGGTCTTCGTCGTCTCCTGGGTCAATCCGGATGAGACGCTCGCGGAATACGGCTTCGACGCCTACATGAAGCAGGGCGTCTTCGCCGCGCTCGAGGCGATCGAGGCCGCGACGGGGGAGAAGCAGGTCAACGCCATCGGCTACTGCCTCGGCGGCACGCTGCTGGCCACCACGCTCGCCTACATGGCGGCGAAGAAGGACACGCGGATCCGGACCGCGACCTATTTCGTGACGATGACGGATTTTGCCGAGGCCGGTGAACTCGGCGTCTTCATCGATGAGGAACAGCTCGCCGGGCTCGAGGAGAAGATGCAGCGCCGCGGCTTCCTCGACGGGCGCGAGATGGCGACCACCTTCAACATGCTGCGCGCCAACGACCTGATCTGGTCCTTCGTGGTCAACAACTACCTGATGGGCCAGGAGCCCTTTCCCTTCGACCTGCTCTACTGGAACGACGATTCCACGCGCATGCCGGCGAAGATGCACAGCTTCTACCTGCGGCGCATGTACCAGCAGAACGATCTGGTGAAGCCCGGCGGCATCGAGATCGACGGCGTGCCGCTGGACCTGCGGAAGATCAAGGTGCCGAGCTACCTGATCTCGACGCGCGAGGACCACATCGCGCCCTGGAAATCCACCTATCGCGCGACGCAGGTCTATGCCGGGAAGGTGCGCTTCGTGCTCGCCGCCTCGGGCCATATCGCCGGCGTGGTGAACCCGCCCGGCAGCGGCAAGTACAGCCATTGGGTCAATACCGACCTGCCCGCCGACCCCGATGAGTGGTTCAAGGGCGCCACCGAGCTCGCCGGGTCCTGGTGGCCGGACTGGCAACGCTGGATCCTGGCCGAGGACCGCACCCAGGTGCCCGCGCGCATCCCGGGCACCGGCGCGCTGCCCGCGCTGGGCGATGCGCCGGGCGAGTATGTGAAGGTGATGGCGAAGGATTAGACTTTATTTGCCCTCAGACGGCGGGCGGTGGCATCCGCCGCCTTGCCTTCGCGCCACGTGGCGCGGCGGCCATTCGGCCGCTCGCCCGCCGACGGCGGGCGCCCTGTCATGGTCCTCAGGCGCCGGGCGCCTGGCCTCAGGGCGTGCCGAAGCGCATCAGCATGGCGCGCAGCGGATCGGCGCCCGGGTTGTGCGCTTCCATCCGCACCACGATCTGCTGGGCGGAGTAGGGCCGGCCGTAATAGGCCTCCGCCTCCTGCGGCCGATGCGTCAGCACCGAGCCCGCAAGCGACAGCCCCGCGAAGAGCCCGCGCGAGCGTGCCACCGTCACGATATCCGCCCCGGCGGCCGAGGTGGTGCCACCCTGCAGCCCGGCCCCCACCGTCGCCATCGTCATGGAGACATCGGCGCCGAGCGTGAACTGGTTCGTCATCACCGCCTGCAGCGCCCGGTCGGTCATGATCATCATCATCACCGTGGCGTCCTGGATGCCGATCTGCAGCCCGACGCTGCCCGAGCCCAGCCCGTAGAAGGCGGGCGAGGACCAGGATCCGCCGCCGTCGCGCGCCACCAGCACGCAGGCCCCGCCCTCACCGCCGAAGATGAAGCTGGCGCGGAAGACGCGCGGGCAGATGATGACGGCGCGGGCGCGCTTCAGCCAGGCGATGCTGTCGGCATTGCCCTCGCCGGTGGTCAGCACCTCCTGCACCGCGAGCGTGGCGCGGTCCACCAGGGTCTGCTGCGCCTGCTGGGCGCGGGCGGGGTTGGCGAGCATCGCCGCCCCGAGCAGCAGGCCGGCAAGGCGTAGGCATGTGAGACGAAACATGAAGCGCCCCCGGCAAGTTACGGATGGGCTTGACTCTACAGCCTGCCGCCCCCCGAGTCCAAGGGCGAGTCGATGGCTAGAGAACGGCGCCTTCGTGGCGCCGGCGGGGGGTCTCCGACGCGGTGGTGAAGGGTTCCTCATTCACCGCCGCCACGCGCCAGTCGCGGTCATGCCGTTCCAGCCGCGTCATCGACAGGTTCTTGATCGAGAAGATCAGCGCCTGGTGCGCGGAGAGGCCCATCGCATGGGCGACCGAGGCGCGGATCGACCCGCCATGCGCCACCACCACCACATCGCCATCGGGGTTGGCGTCCGCCAGGGCTTCCAGCACCGGGCCGACGCGCGCCACCACATCGTCGAAGCTCTCGCCGCCCGGCGGTTTCTCGGCCGCGCCATGCGGCCAGAAGGGATGCGGCGGATGGCGCAGCAGGGCCGAGAAGGCCTCATGCGACAGGCCCTGCCACTCGCCCAGCCCCTGCTCGATCAAATCGGGTTCGACGGCCAGGGGGGCCTCCGGGTAGCCGGCGGCGAAGATGGCGGCGGCGGTCGCGCGGGTGCGCGACAGCGGCGTCACCACCCAGCGCGCACCGGGCGGCAGCCGTGCCGCCAGCCAGCGATAGCTCGCGGCTTCCTCCTGCAGCGCAAGGTCGCAGAGCGCGACATCCATGCTGCCATACATGATCGTGCGGGCGGAGGGTTCGACCAGCGCGTGGCGAACCAGGAAGAAGCGCGTGACGGGCATGGCTCGGCCTTACCCCTCCCGGCGCCTTTCGACTAGCGGGCCCTGGAACAAGGTGATGCCGATCTCCCAGCCCCAGGCGATGGCGGCGGGGCGATCGACGCCGGTCAGCACCACCAGCGGCGCCTGGCCCGGCTGGCCCAGCAGCGTGGCGACGCTGGGGCCGGGAATGCCCGGCAATTCGGCCGACCAGCGCAGCCGCACCACGTCGATGCCGAGCCGCGCGGGCGGCAGCAGCGGCAGCAGCGTCGCCGGCGCATCGTCCAGCGCCAGGCGGAAGCCATGCCCGCGCGCCAGGTCCCGCGCCGCGACGAAGCCGGCCGGGTCGGCCAGCGCATCGCGCGGGGCGATGCCGATGGTCACACTCTCCCGCCGCCCGGCCGGCAGCGCGGCCTCGAAGCGGCCGAAGCCGCCGCTGAGGATGGTGGCGGGGTGCAGCGCCAGCCCGGTCGGCCGCCAGTGCCGCTGCGCGAGGGGGCGGACGAGTTCGGCCAGCAGGCGCTGCTCCGCGCTGCGCGCCAGGCGGCGCTGCAATTCGGGAGCCGCGGCGATGTCGATGCCCGGCAGCACGGCCTCGGCCAGGGCGTCCCATTTGAGGCGCCGGTCCTCCCAGGCGAGGCGGGCCGGGCCCCCTTCCGGATCCAGCCGGCAGACCGCCTGCAGGGTGGTCACGGGTTCCAGATCCGCCTGGCCGATGGCGCGCTCGGCGGCGACGAGGTCGGTGCTGGCGATCGGCACGCCGCGCGGCCGTGCCGGCGGGGGGGGCGCCTGGTCGGGGTCCAGCCCCAGGCTGTGCGCCGTGGCGGCCAGCAACTGCGCCGCCTCCTCCGGCAGGCGCATGGCGCGCACGACCTCGGTGGCGCTGGCATCGAGCGCGCGCAGCAGGGCGATGCGCGCCGTTTCCAGCCCGAGGGCGGGCGGCGGGGCCACGGCCACCACATCGCCGTTCGGTAGGTCGAAGACGCGGGTGCGCCCGGCCGCCATCAGCGGTTCCAGCACGTCGCGCAGCAGGCGCTGGTGGTGCGGGCGGCGCAGCTCCGGCGCCAGGGCGCCGATGCGCAGGTGCAGCACGTCGCGCACCGCATTGGCGGCCACGCTGTCGCGCACCAGCGCGGCGAGTTCCGCGGCCGCGCGGGTGCCCAGCGCCCGGCGCTCGACATCCGTGCCCAGCCCGCTCATGCCGCGCTGCCTTCCAGCGCCGCGATGCCCAGCGCGCCCGCCCAATCCCGCGCGGCGGGCGTCTCCACGCCCGAGAGCACCAGCCGCGCCGGGTCGATCCGCCGCAGCGCGAGCATGGCGGCGGGGCCGGTCAGCGCCTCGGACCAGTGCAGCCGCAGCAGGTCGGCCGGCAGGGCATCGGTGTGGAGCAGCGGCAGCAGCGCGGGCGCCAGCCCGTCCAGCTCTACGCCCCAGCCGCGCGCGGCGAGCGCAGCGCGCCGCAACGCCAGGGAAGGGGGATCGGCAAGTTCCTCGACCGTGAGCGTCGCCATGAGCCGGCGCGGCCCGGCGCCGGGGCCTTCCCCGCCTGGGGCCAGCAGGGCGGGCGGCACGGGCAGATGCAGCGGCCCGCCGCCCGGCGGCGGGATGCCGAGCAGCGATCGCGCCTGGCCGGGGTCCGCGATGCCGCGCAGCAGCCGCGCCGCCAGGGCCTGCGCGGCGTGGCGCAGCAGGTCCGCATCCGTGCCGAGCCCGCCGAGGCGCGCCTGCAGCGCCCCGCGTGCGATTTCGATACGCAGGAAGCCCGGCCCGCCGCTGCGCCGGCCCAGGCTGCGGCCCAGCAGCGGCGGCAGCGGCACGGCGGCGAGCCAGGCATCGAGCCCGGCAAGGTCCGGCCCGGCCTCGCCGGCCTCGCCGGTCGCGTAGCGGCGCAGCGCCGGCAGGTCGCCATCCAGCGACCAGAGCTGGGTCAGGCTGCCGCCCAGCAACCGGTCGAGCAATTGCCGCAGCCGGGCGGCGCGTCCGGCCTCGGCCCCGACCAGCACCAGATCGCCCCCGGGACCGTCCACCACCTGCCCGCCTGCGGCCTGGGCGCCTTCCTGCAGCAGGGCGCGGGCGACGCGGCGCTGGTGCGCGGCGGCGGGGGTCACGCCCAGCGCGACACGCCCCGCCCCCTGCCGCAGCGCCTGGCGCAGCGCGACCTGTAGGGGCGCCTCGTCGGCCGGGGCGGCCGGAGGCTCGCTCCCGGGACGTTCGCTCCCGGGGCGTTCGCTCCGGGGGGCCGTCCTGGCCGGCAGGGCCGCCGCGAGGCTGGGTGAAGCGTGCATGATTCTCATGGCCACGGGGCGGCGGAGGCGCCGGCCCGGCCCGAGCTTGCGGCCGCAGGGGTTGAGGAAACCTCAACGCGGCAGCGGCCCGTGGCGGCTTTGTCACGCGGCTGCCTTGCGCGGTGGGGTGGGGTTGCGCTAGCCAAGCGAAATGCAAGGCCCAGAGCCCGCCGACCGCCCGACGCCGGAAATCCCCCCAATTTCCCCTAGGGGCGACCTGGCGGAGGCGATCCGCCAGCTCAAACGCGCCTCCGTGCTCGTGGTGGGCGACGCGATGCTCGACCGCTACGTCTACGGCCAGGTCAGTCGCGTCAGCCCCGAGGCCCCCGTCGCCGTGCTCGGCGTGGAGCGCGAGGTCGCGATGCCGGGCGGCGCGGGCAATGTGGTGCGCAACCTCACCGCGCTGGGTGCCGCCGTCGCCTTCGTCTCGGTGGTCGGCGACGACCAGGCGGGCAGCGACCTCACCGGGCTGATCGGCGGCCAGCCGAATGTCGAGCCCTGGCTTCTGGTCCAGGGCGGGCGCGCCACCACGACCAAGACGCGCTTCATCGCCGCCGGCCAGCAATTGCTGCGCGCCGACCATGAGATGGCCGGCCCGATCCATCCGCGCCTCGCCGAGCGCATGGTGCGCATCGCCGCCGATGCGGTGGCCGCGACCTCGGTGATGGTGCTCTCCGACTACAACAAGGGCGTGCTCTCCGGCGACACGGCGCAGAAGCTGATCGCCGCGGCGCGGGCGGCGGGCCGGCGCGTGGTGGTGGACCCCAAGGGCACCGACTATGCCCGCTATGCGGGGGCCGACCTCATCACGCCCAACCGCGCCGAACTGCGCCAGGCCACGGGCTGCGAGAGCGATGCGGAATCGGCGCTGGTCGAGGCCGCGCAGGCGCTGCGGGCGCAGCATGATTTCGGCGCCGTGCTGGTCACCCGCAGCGAGGACGGCATGACGCTGGTCGAGGCCGGCGGCGTGCGCCATTTCCCGGCCGAGGCGGCCGAGGTGCATGATGTCTCCGGCGCGGGCGATACGGTGGTGGCGGTGGTGGCCGCTGGCCTCGCCGCCGGGCTCGCGCTCAGCGTCGCCGCGCGGCTGGCGAACATCGCGGCCGGCCTCGTCGTCGGCAAGGTCGGCACCGCCGTGGCGCGGGAGGCCGAGCTGCTGGAGGCCCTGACCCCCGAGCGCGGCGCGCTGCGCAAGGTGGTCTCGCGCGCCGGCGCGATCGAGCAGGTGGAACGCTGGCGCCGCCGCGGCTGGCGCGTGGGCTTCACCAATGGCTGCTTCGACCTGCTGCATCCGGGCCATGTCCACCTGCTGGAACAGTCGCGCGGCTGGTGCGACCGGCTGGTGGTCGGGCTGAACAGCGATGCCTCCGTGAAGCGCCTGAAGGGCGCGGCAAGGCCGATCCAGGGCGAGGCGGCGCGCGCCGCCGTGCTGGGCTCCCTCGCCTCGGTCGATCTGGTCAGCGTCTTCGACGAGGACACGCCCGTGGAACTGATCCGCGCGCTGCGCCCCGACGTGCTGGTGAAGGGCGCCGACTACACGGTCGAGACGGTGGTGGGCGCCGATCTCGTCACCGGCTGGGGCGGCGTGGTCCGCCTGGCCGAGCTGCTGCCCGGCCAGAGCACCACCGCCACGGTTGCCCGCATCAAGGGCTGAACCGGCTCTTCCTCAGCCCTCGCCGCGCGGCAGCAGCTGGGCGAGGGCCGCGGCGCGGTCCTCGACCGTCAGCCCGTGCAGCACGCGGTCCCGCCCGGCACGGCCGATATGCCGGCGCTGTTCCTCCGGCATCATCACCAGCCAGTGCAGCCCGCGCGCCAGCGCCGTCTCGTGGCCCGGCGGCACCAGATGCCCGGCCTCGGCGGGCAGGATCTCGCGCAGCCCGGGCAGGGCGGTGGCGAGCACCGGCAGTTCCAGCGCCATGGCCTGCAGCACCGCGATCGGCACCTGCGTGCTCTGGCCGGGCAGGTTCGGCGCGACGAGGCCGAGATACTGCGCCGCCTCCGCCGCCACCCAGTCGCGCCCGCGCGCGCCCAGGAAGCGCAGATGGTCCGACACGCCCGTCTCCAGCGCCGTGGCGCGCAGCGGCTCCAGCATCGGGCCGGCACCGATCACGTCGATCACCGGCCGCGTCGCCGGCGGCAGGATCGCCAGCGCGCCGATCAGCGCCATCAGGCCCGATTCGGGGACCAGCGGCGTGAGGCAGAGCAGCCGCCCGTTGCGCGGCCGCGCCGCTTCGGGGCGGAACCACCGGGCGTCGAGGCCCTGCGGCACGACATGGATGCGCGCCTGCGGCGCAAGGTCGCTCAGCGCCCCGGCCGTCTCCCGGCTCGGCGCCAGGACGATGTCGGCAGCGTCCAGATGCAGCGGCAGGTCGGGCGCATCCGCCGCCGGGCTGGCCGCGAGCGAGACCCGCAGCCCCGCCAGCCGGCCGCCGATCAGCGCCGCGGTGGCGCCGCTATCGCCGGTGGTCGCATGGATGCCCGCGCAGCCATGCCGAAGCGCGGCGGCGGCGACCCGCGCGCCCAGCGCCAGCGCCTTGCCGGCGGGCATGCCCTGTTGGCGCATCGCCAGCCGCACCGCGCGGGCCAGGCCGAGCGGGCGCGCGAAGCTGCGCTTGAGGGGGCGTTCCGCCGCCACCGCCGCCACGCGCTGCGCCTCGGCCACAAGGTCCGGGTCGGCGCCATAGCCCTGCGGGCCCAGCAGGAAGGGCAGGATGGGTCGGCCCAGGCTGCGCAGGCCCGCGATCTCGGCCGCGAGCAGCCCGGCATCGCCGCCATCCGCGTCGGGCTGGTCGGGCAACAGGTACAGCAGGGGCGTGCGCGCCTGGGTGGTGCGCGGTGCGACAGGGCCTTCCGAGTCGAACGGCATCGTAGAGGTCTCCGCTCTGTTTTGGGGCGGCCTGTCGCATGCGCCATGCCATGCAGATTGCGGCCCGCGTCGCGCGGGACGGGACCGGAACGACCCCTCGGACACGGTTTTTTTGCATTTTGCAGCGCAGATTGCCGGCACGGCGCCTGCTGCCACGGACCCAGAAGGGGCTCCTCCGGGGCCGCCAGTCAGCAGATCGACGAGGTCCGCCGTGTCCCACCGTACCCAAGCCCAGCCGCGGCTCAGCGTGGTCATCCCCGCCCGCAACGCCCTGCGCTGGCTGCCTGGCGCCATCGCCTCCCTGGGCGGCATGGCGGATCTGGAGATCCTGGTGGTCGATGACGGCTCCTCGGACAGCACGGGCGACTACCTGGCCTCCATCGCCGCGACCGACCGGCGCATCCGCCCGCTGGCGACCCCCGGCCTCGGCCCGGCCGCCGCGCGCAACGCCGCGCTCGCCGTGGCCCGCGCGCCGCTGATCGCCTTCCTCGACGCCGATGACCGCTGGCGGCGCGCCAAGCTGGCGCGGCAGCTCGAACTGCACCGCCTGCATCCGGAGATGGGCTTCTCCTTCACCGATCACCGCCGCTTCGCCGAGGACGGCACGGAGCTTGGCACCGGCTTCGCCCGCTGCCCGGCCTTCGCCGCCCGCCACGCCATGCGGCGCGAGGCCTTCCTGCTCGACAGCGACGCCCAGGCCACGATCTATGCCGAACCGCTGGTCGCCACCTCCACCGTCATGGTCCGCACCGACCTGCTGCGTGCCGTGGGCGGCTTCAACGAGCAGCTTCGCCGCAGCGAGGATTGGGATCTGTGGCTGCACCTCGCGGCCTGCGCGCCGGTGGGTTGCGTGCCGCAGGCGCTGACGGACCGGCTGGTGCGGGCGCGTGACCCGGATGCGCCCGAGATGCTGATGCGCCGCGTCACCGAGGCGCGCGTCGCGGCGGCCTATGCGCCCGCCGTCAGCGCGCTGGACCAGGCCGCGCCGCGGCTCTACCGCCGCAGCCAGCTCGCGACCCAGGCCGACCACGCGGCGCTGGCCGGCCGGCCCGTGCAGGCGGCGCTGCTGCGCCTCTCGGCCCTGGCGCGCGAGCCCCGCGCCGCGCTGCGCACGCCGCTCGTCGGGCAGCGCCTGTCATGAACTTCACACCGCGCTGGGCGTCGAACCTTGTCGAACCGCAGGCTTGCGTTGACCAGCATCGCGCGGGATGCGAGAGGTGGATCGTGAGCGTCATCGACCCTGACATCGCCGGACAGCTTGCCGCGGACCTCCCGCGGGAGGATTTCGTGCGCATCCTGCGGACCTTCGAGACCGATCTGGGCCGCCTGGCGCAGGAGCTTGAGGCTTCCGTTGCGCAGGGCAACCAGGATGGCTATCGCCGCGCCGCGCACAGCCTGGCCGGTGCGGCCGCGGCGGTGGGCGCGACGCGGCTCGAGCGTGTCGCGCGCATCGCCATGGATCACCGCAACCCGGCCGATCCGCGCGCGCTGGCCGTGAGCGTGCGCCAGGAAGCCGCGGCGGCCCTGGCCGAACTCGCCGCCCTGGCCGACAACCCGCCGGGCTCTCGCTAGCGGATCATGGCGGCGGCCGGCGCGCGCATCCTGCTCGTCGAGGACACGCCGACCCAGGCCGAGGTGGCCCGCGCCCTGTTGCGCGACCTCGGCCATGAGATCCGCCTGGCCGAGACCGGCGCCTCGGCCGTGGAACAGGCCCTGTCCTGGCGGCCCGACGCCATCCTGATGGACATCGAGCTGCCCGATTTCTCGGGCTTCGAGGCGATGCGGAGGCTGCGCGCCGAGGGGCTGGAATCGGCCATCATCGTCGTCACCGCGCATGGCAGCGTGAACCATGCGGTGGAGGCGATGCGCGAGGGCGCCGTCGACTTCATCGTGAAGCCCTTCGCCAAGGCACGGCTGACCGTGACGCTCCAGAACGCGCTGGAGAAGCGTGCCCTGGTGAGCGAGCTGGCGGAGGTGAAGGCGCAGCTCGCGCGCGATCGCTTCCTGGGCTTCATCGGCGCCAGCCCGGCCATGCAGGCGGTCTACCGCACCATCGAGAGTGTGGCCGCCAGCCGCGCCAATGTGTTCATCACGGGCGAGAGCGGCACCGGCAAGGAACTGGCCGCCGAGGCGGTGCACAAGGCCAGCCCGCGCCGCGCCAAGCCCTTCGTGGCGCTGAACTGCGGCGCCATCCCGCGCGACCTGCTGGAATCCGAGATCTTCGGCCATGTGAAGGGCGCCTTCACCGGGGCCACCGAGAACCGCCTGGGCGCCGCGCGCATGGCCGATGGCGGCACGCTGTTCCTGGACGAGATCGGCGAGATGCCGCTCGAGATGCAGGTGAAGCTGCTGCGCTTCGTGCAGACCGGGACCTTCCAGCCGGTCGGCGGCTCGAAGGTGGAGCGCGTGGATGTGCGCCTCGTCTCCGCCACCAACCGCGACCCCTGGGCGGAGGTCGAGGCCGGGCGGTTCCGCGAGGATCTCTACTACCGGCTCTACGTCGTGCCGGTGGAGATGCCGCCGCTGCGTGAGCGTGGCACCGACGTGCTGCTGATCGCGCGCCATTTCCTCACGAGCTTCGCGCGGGAGGAACGCAAATCCTTCCGCGGCTTCGCGCCCGAGTCCGAGCGCGCGCTGCTGGCCTATCCCTGGCCGGGCAATGTGCGGCAGCTGCAGAACGTGATCCGCAACATCGTGGTGCTGCAGGATGGCGCGCGGGTGGAGCCCGCCATGCTGCCGCCGATGCTGCTGCGCGCCTCCGGACACGCCCCCGCGCCGGCCCCTGCGCCGGCCTTGGGCACCTCCCGCGCGCCGGAGGCCGAAGCCGCGCCGCCGCTGCATGTCGTCGAGACCACGGCCGAGCCGCCACCCGCGCCCCCATCCCCGTCCTGGGCAGCGCCGCCCCCTGAGCCCGCCGCCCCCCTGCCGGCGCTGGCCGCGCTCGACCCCGCGCCGCAGGTCTTCGAGAAGCTGGCCGTGGTGGAGCGCCGCTACATCCTGGCCGCGCTCGACCACACCGGGCAGGATATCCCGCGGGCGGCGGCGATGCTCGGCATCAACCCCTCGACCATCTACCGCAAGCTGCAGGCCTGGAAGGCCGAGGACGAACGCGGCTTGGCATGAGGCGGGCGGCCCCCCCATGATTGGGGCCAGGAGGATCACGTGCATGGAACCTCTCGACCACGCCGCCGATCGCAGCATCCGCCGCGCGCTGGGCTTCACCGGACTCGCCATCGGCACGGTGATGCTGGCGCTGTCCTATGACCTGCCGCTGGCGCTGCGCAGCGGGGCGGATCTCATGGCCCTTGCCGCCGTGGTGCTGCTGGTGATGGCCTGGCGCGCCCAAGGCACGGATCCGCGCGACAGCGAGACCTGGGCCCTGTTCAGCGCGATGCAGCCGGAATACGCGCTGGGCCTGCGCCGCACCGAGGCGCAGCGCCTGCTGGCGGCGACGCTGCGCCGCCGCCTGCTCTGGCATGCCGAGCGGGTGGGTGCGGCCGCCGTCGCCCTTTGGGCGCTGATGGGGCTGATGCTGCTGCTGCGCTAGAGCACGCTGCGTTCTCATGAATGCAGCCCGTGCTCTGGAAATCATTGCATCCAAAGCAAGAAACGCGTTCAGCGTCGCGGCAGCGCCGCGACCCATCTGAACGCATATTGCTCTAGCGCAGCGGCTCGAGCACCGGCCGCCAGCCGATGTCCTCGTGACGGTGCGACCGGGTGTTGAGGTAGAAGAAGCCAGCAGCATGGAAGCCGCGGCAACAGCGGGCCGTGGCTCGATGCCGGTAGGGCTCCTGTGTCCAGCTGACGGCGCCGAACCAGTGCCAGATCCGGTTGTGAGGATCATCCATGTCGCTGAGGCGCAGGGGTCGCGCCGCGCGCGGCGAGGGCGGGGGCAGACCTTCCACGACCTCGTCGCCGCCGACAAGGCGGTCCCATTCGTTTGCGGGCGAGGCGCCAGCATGCCCGTCTTCCGCGGCGCGGAAGGCGGCGCCGCCGGTCATCAGCCGGCATAGGAAGGGGCGGCCGTCGATCGTCACCTCGCGCCCGGCAACGTAGCCGGCCGCATCCAGGTCGTCCCAGCTCACCCTGACGAGGATCACCCGGTCGCAGATCATGAATTCCCGGCCGCGGTCCTCGATGGCGATCCATCGGAGCCTGTTCTCGGGCGGCTCCGGCGTGTCGCTCAAGCTCCAATGCGCGAAGTCCGGCGCTGGTTCGAACTCAGCGATGTCGCCATTGGTCAGCCCCGGGACGGGGCGGAGGATGCTGACATCCACCAGCCAGGGGCGCTGGGCGCGCGGTAGCGCATGGCCCTTGAAGCGGAGGGAACCGAAGTCCCTCAGCCCGACGAAGCGGGGCATTGGCGTTCCAAACCTCGACTGCTCATTTCATGGTGCAGAATATTCGGGCCAGCTTGCAGATTGTGCAAGCAGGTTGCAGATGGGAGCATGCCTGATCATCTGCCGAATTTCCTTCTTGACCTTCCACGAAGGCGCGCCAAGAATGGAACATGATTTTGTTAGACGGAACAAACTCTCTCGGCACGGAGGCCCCATGAGCCGCTCCCTCGACCTTTCCCGCCGCGGCCTGCTCTCCGCCGGCGCCGCGATCGCCACCCTGTCCACCACCATGGCCCAGGCACAGCAGGGACAGGTCCTCTTCTCCTCCTGGGGCGGCGCCTTCCAGGACGCGCTCCGCCAGGCGATGCTCGCCCCGGCGGCCCAGGCGCTCGGGCTCACCGTGCGCGAGGACACCACAAACGGCATCCAGGATATCCGCGCGCAGATCACCGCTCGCCGCGTCACATGGGATGTCACCGAGCAGGAGCTGCCGACCGCCGAGACGCTGAAGCGGGAGAACGCGCTCGAGCCGCTCGACTACTCTGTCATCAACACCGACGGCATCCCGCGCGCGCTGGTGAACAGCCACTATGTCGGCTTCATCAACTTCACCCGCGTCATCGCGTGGCAGCGCTCGACCTACGGCAACAACGGACCGCAGACCTGGGCCGATTTCTGGGACGTTCGCCGCTTCCCCGGCAAGCGCTCGCTCTACAACCGCGTGAACTACAACCTCGAGGCCGCGACCATGTCGCTCGGCGTGCCGATCGACCAAGTCTATCGAGTCCTCGGGACCCGTGAGGGCATGGATCGCGCCTGGGCGCGGCTGGCGGAGATCGCGCCGCACGTCACGGTCTGGTACCGCGGCGGCAGCCAGGCGGCGCAGCTGTTGCGCGACGGCGAGGTGGACATCATCCACATGGGCCACAACCGCGTGGTCAGCGTCATCGGCTCCGGCCGCCAGGTCGGCTGGCGCTTCGACGGCGGGACGATGGACATCGACGCGCTGATGGTGCCGCGCGGCGCCCCGAACCGCGCCAACGCCATGCGCCTGATCAACGAGATGCTGAAGCCGGACGCCCAGGCGCGCCTGGCCAAGGCGATGCCGCTTGGGCCCGTCAATGCCAACGCCTTTCGTGCCGGCATCCTGACCGAGGAGGAGGCGCTGCAGGTGAACACGCATCCGGCCAACATCGACAAGCAGCTCCTGATCGACCCGAACTTCTACATCGGCCGGCTGGACGAGCTGACCGAACGCTTCGACCGCGTCATGCAGGCGCGGCGCTGAGCATGGACGGCGGCGCCGCCCGGCAGCGCTCCCTGCCGATCAGCGTCCGCGGCCTGGTGAAGACCTATGGCGCGATGCGGGCGCTGGACGACGTCTCGCTCGACATCCAAGCCGGCGAGTTCATGACGCTGCTCGGGCCTTCGGGATCGGGGAAGACGACCCTGCTGATGGCGCTGGCCGGCTTCGTCAGCCCCGACAGCGGCAGCATCCGCTTCGGCGAGGAGGAGATGATCGCCACCTCCCCGCACAAGCGGGGCATCGGGATGGTGTTCCAGAGCTACGCCCTGTTCCCGTTCCTGTCGGTGGCCGAGAACGTCGCCTACCCGCTCAAGATCCGGGGCGTTCCGAAGGCGGAACAGAAGCGCCGGGCCGAGCAGGCGCTCGGGATGGTGCAGCTCGGCGGCTACGGGGAGCGGCGCATCCACCAGCTCTCCGGCGGGCAGAGGCAGCGCGTCGCGCTGGCGCGCGCGATGGTGTTCGAGCCGCGCATCATCCTGATGGACGAGCCGCTTTCCGCGCTCGACAAGAAGCTGCGCGAGCACATGCAGATCGAGTTGAAGGCGCTGCACCGCAAGGTGGACGCGACCATCGTCTACGTCACGCATGACCAGCGTGAGGCGCTGACCATGTCCGACCGCATCGCGGTGATCGACAAGGGACGCATCGCGCAGCTCGACCGGCCGGAGGCGCTGTACCGCCGCCCGCGCTCGCTCTTCGTGGCCGACTTCATCGGCGAATCGGTATTGTTGCCAGTCCACCGCGATGGCGCGACGGTGACCCTCCAGGGCCGCCCGCTGCACCTGGCCGAGCCACCGCCCGCGACCGGCCCGCTGCAGCTCATGATCCGGCCCGAGTTGCTCGTGCCCGATGCGTTGGACGACGGCGCCCACAACCTGATCGCCGGCCAGGTGCGCCAATCCATCTACCAGGGCGATTCCACGCTGCTCCTGGTCGAGGTCGGCGAGGGCCGAGAGGTCAGCGTCCGCATCCCCGCGAGCCGCGCGGCGCAGGGCGCCATTCCGGAAGCGGGTCGCGCCATCAGGCTCGGCCTGCACCGCGACGACACCGTCGTGCTGGCCCAGGACCGCGCATGAGCGGGGCGACCAACGCCGCGGCGCTCGCGCGGCTCCGCACCCGGGAGCGTCGCCTCTTCCTCGGTCTCAGCCAGCCTGCCCTGGTCGTGATCATGGTGCTGGTCTTCCTGCCGGTCTTCTGGCTGTCGGTTCTCTCCTTCCAGGACCGCGCGGGCGACTGGTCGCTTTCGAACTACCGGCGCCTGACGGGCGACCTCTATGTCGAGGCCTTCATCGTCACCTTCGAGATCAGCGCCGCGGTCACGCTGCTCTGCGTGGTGCTCGGCTATCCCCTGACCTACTGGCTGTCGCGACAGCCGCCGCGTCGCGCGAACCTGCTGCTGATCTGCGTCCTGCTTCCCTTCTGGACCGCCGTGCTGGTGCGCACCTACGCCTGGCTCGTGCTGCTGCAGCGCAACGGGCTGATCAACAACACGCTGCTGTCGCTGGGGATCGTGGATGCGCCGCTGCAGCTCGCGCACAACCTGACGGCCAGCATCATCGGCATGGTGCACATCATGCTGCCCTTCCTCGTGCTGCCGCTCTACGCCTCGATGAAGGCGATCGACGGCGACCTGGTGCGCGCCGCGATCGGACTGGGGTCGAGCCCCACCGGCGCCTTCTGGCGCGTCTTCGTGCCGATGTCGCTGCCCGGGCTCTTCGCCGGGGTCGTGCTGGTCTTCATCCTCTCGCTCGGCTTCTACATCACGCCGGCGCTGCTCGGCGGCGGTCGCGTGCAGATGCTGGCACAGCGCATCGAGAGCACGATCACCATCTTCTCGAACTGGGGTGCGGCCAGCGCGCTCGGCGTGGTCCTGCTGCTCATCGCCCTCGGCCTCGTCGCTGTGCTCCATCGTGCCTTTGGCCTCGACCGGCTCTTCGTACGGTAGCGCCATGGACCGCATGCCCGGCGAGAACCCCTGGACGCAGCGCGCACTGGCCTTCTACGGCGCGCTGGTCCTGTTCTTCCTGATGCTGCCCACGCTGATCGTCATCCCGATGTCCTTCTCGGATTCGCAGTACCTGGAGTTCCCGCCGCAAAGCTGGTCGCTGCGATGGTACCGGGCCTATTTCGGCTCGGCGGCCTGGATGGACGCGACCTGGACGTCGCTGGCGGCGGCTGTGCTGACCACGCTGGTCGCGACGCCGCTCGGCACGCTGGCGGCCTATGGGATGCACTGCTCATCCGACCGGGTGAGGAACGCCCTGCAGCCGCTGGTGCTGATGCCGGTGGTGGTGCCCTCCATCCTGGTCGCGGTCGGGGTCTTCCACCTCTATGCCGTGCTCGGCCTCAACTACACGCTGGCCGGCGTCGTGCTGGCGCATTCCGCGCTGGCGATCCCCTTCGTGATCATCACCGTCCTCTCCAGCCTGAAGAACTATGACATGGCGCAGGAGATGGCGGCGCGCAGCATGGGCGCATCGCGCGTGATCGCGTTCCTGACCGTGACGCTGCCGCAGGTGCGCTTCGCGGTGCTGACCGGCGCCTTCCTCGCCTTCATCACCTCGCTCGACGAGGTGGTGGTCGCGATGTTCGTCTCAGGCGGGGAGAACGCGACGATCACGCGGCGCATGTTCAACTCCCTGCGCGACCAGATCGACCCGACGATCGCGGCGATCTCCACCTGTCTCATCGCCGTGTCCGTCCTGGCCCTGGTCGCCGTGCAGCTGGCGGGCAACCGCTCGCGACGGGAGCGCTGAGCATGGTGGCGAGGCCCATCCACCGCTTCGGCGCCTCGGACCGACTGTTCCATGGCGCCGACACCGCCACGCCCGCGGACCTGCATCCGGGCATGTCGGTCCTGCTCGGCGTCGCTGGCGAGGCTGTCCGCGCCCTGCGCGACGCCAGTTGGACGCTGCCGCCGCCCGGACGCCTCGTTGATCTCGGCGACGTCGCCTGCGACGCCGTCGGTGCGGCCGCCGCCTGGGTCCTGGCCCGCGGCGCGCGACCGATCCTGTGCGCCGGTTCGGCGATCGAGGCCGGCGCGCTGCTGGGGGCGGCAAGGGAGCGGCATGAGCTGGGGACGGTGCTGATCTCCGCGCGCCTCGATGCCTGTGGTCCGGCCGGACCCGGCCTTGCGATCGGCGCCCACGATCTGCTGCCCGTCCGCGATGTCGCAACCTGGACCGGCGCGGGCGGGATCATCGTGACGGCCGATGAGGTGGAGACAGCCGGCGGGGCGCCGCTGACCGAGGCCCTGGCACGGCTCGGCCTGCGGCGCGGCGTCGTGCTGCTGGACATCGGCGTCGTCGATACCGGCCACGCCGCCGGTACCGAGACGGTCAATGTCGGCGGGCTGACGCCGGTCGGCTTCGCCGCCGTGCTGGCGGCCCTGCGTGCCGGCATGGAGGTGGCGGCGCTGGCGATCTGTGGCCTGGCCCCGGCGCGCGACCCGCGCGGCCATTCCGAACGCCTCGCCGCGCAGGCGGTAGCGGCGCTGGCATGAGCGACGTCGTCCTGCTGTCGATCCCAACGCTGCTCGGCGCGCCGGCCGCCGAGCTGGACGCGTTGCGCCCGGGCGAGGTGGCCCTCCTCGGCCTCTTCCTCGACCATGGCGACCGGAACCGCTTCGGGGCCCGTTTCGCCGCGCGGCAGATCCGGTATGCCGGCGCGGTCGCACGCCTCGATCCGCCGGGCGGCTGCCGCGATCTCGGCGACCTCAACGTCTTCCCCCTCGAGCCCGCGCGCAACCGCACCGCGCTCGCAAGGCAGCTTGGGCTGGTGCGCGCGGCAGGCGGCAGGCCCGTGCTCGTCGGCGGCAGGCTGCCCCCGGATTGCGCGCTCTCCGCGCTGCTCCCGGGTTTGACGGGCTGGTCGCCGGGGGAGCCGGCGCCCGCCGGCCCGCTCGCCATCAGCCTCGATCTGGACGCCTTGCGCTGGCCGGGCGCGACGCCTCGGCCGTTGGCCGGCTTGCTCGCAGCACTGCAGGCCGTGCCGTCCGGTGCGATCGCTGCCGCCCATGTCACGGGCCTCGCGCCGGAACTCGACGAATCCGGCGCCGTGGAGACGGCGCGCGGCCTGTACGTGCTGCAGACGCTTGTCCGGCACATGCGGGGCGCCTGCCGATGAGGCCGCGCGACGCGCCCCTGCCGCGCATGGCCGGCTTCCTGCCCTTCATGCGCGGCCTGATGGTTGGGCTGGATGCGCTGCGACCCGGCATGGTTGCTGCCTTCGGCGTGCCCGCCGGGACCGGCGGCGAACGCGACGGTCCGCGCGCCTTGCGTGAGACCTCGAGCTATTTCGGTTCGCACTTCAGCGCGAACATGAAGGCGGCGATGGACGTGGACCAGCGCCGCGTGCTGGACGCGGCATCGGTCGCGGGCCGTCTCGTCGACCTCGGCGACATCGACCTCCAGGTGGCGGATCCGCATGCCGCCGTGCCCGCGCTGGTGCGCGCGATCCAGGCCAAGGGTGCGCTGCCGCTGCTTCTCGGCGGCGGCGCCTGGCTCGCCGAGCCGCTCCGCAGGGGGCTTTCGCGGGCGGCGGATGAGCCTGCATTGCTCCGCCCCGGGCAGGATGCACCGCTGCCGGCGGGCCGGCGTGTCGTCGTCGCGATCGACCTCGCCGGCATCGCGGGGCAGTGGCACGGGGGCAGCGCCGTTGCGCCCTTCGATGGCCTCAGCCTCTCGGCCGCCCGCGCCTGGCTGCGCGAGGCCGGTGCGATGGAGGTCGCGGGCATCGCCGTCACCGGGCTCGACCCCACGCGACAGGGCATGTCCACGGTCAAGACCGGGCAGCGCCTGCTGGTCACGGCCCTGCTCGACCTTCTCTACGCGCGCCTCGGCGTGCTGCGGGAGCCCGACCATGTCTGATCCTGTCTTCGAGAGCCCGCTGGCGCGCTTCTTCGATGCAGGCGCGACCGCGGTGGCGCCCGGGCAGCCGGCCTTCATCGGCATGCCCTCCGACGCGACGCATACCAGCCGGATCGGCACGCGCTTCGGCCCGCGGGCGCTGCGGCACGAGACGACGGCGCTGATGCGCCGCCTGCGCCGTGATGCCGACGGAGGCGGGTTGCGCGACATGCGGACCGGCCAGGCCTGGCATCCGGCCGCCCCGGATCGCCTCTTCGATCTCGGCGACGCCGCGATCGACGAGACCGATGTGGGCGCGACGGTCGAGGCCATCGCATCGATGACCGAGCGCGCCGCGCGCGCCGGGGCGCTGCCCGTCGCGATAGGTGGCGACCACTTCAACAGCTACCCCGCCTGCCTGGGCGTCTCCCGTGCCCTTGCCGCGACCGACCCCGGGACCCGCTTCGGCTACATCCAGATCGATGGGCATCTCGACTTCGGTGACCGGCTCGGCGCCTGGGGTGCGTTGAATCACGCGACGAATGCCCGCCGCGTCTCCGAACTGCCGAACATCCTCCGGCCGAACATGGTGTGGATCGGGATCCATGGCTGGGTGGACGGCGAGGACGTCGCCGAGATCGAGGCGATGGGCGGTTTGGTCATCCCGGCTTCCGAGTGGCACCGCGATGGCGCCCGCGCGACGGCGGAACGGGCGCTGGCGCATGCGCTGCGTGGCTGCGACCGGCTGTATCTCTCGATCGACATCGACGCGCTGGATGCCGGCTTCCTGCCCGGCACCGGATCCATCGTCCACAGCGAGATCACGCCGCGGCAATACCTGGACCTGCTCGGCGCGCTCTCTCCGGCGCCACTCTGCGGCATGGACTTCGTCGAGGTGTCGCCACCGCTCGACCCGAGCGGCCGATCGGAACGGATCGCGGCGCGGCTTCTCCTCGAGGCGCTGCGTGCTTATCTGCTCCTCCCGCAGCAAGGCAGCGGGTCCACACCAGCGGAATCGCCATGACCTCGATCACCGAACCCGACCGCGATCCCGGCGACGAGCGCACCGGCGTCGAATCCGTCGAACGCGCCCTGGTGCTGCTCGACGCCCTCGGCTCCGTGGAAGCATCGCTCTCGCTGAAGGAGCTCGCCCTGAAGACCGGGCTGAGCAAGCCGACCATACTGCGCCTCTCGGTCTCGCTGGAGCGTTTCGGCTATCTCGGCCGAGGGTCAGATGGACGCTACCGCCTGGGACCGACGCTGTGGCGGCTCGGCTCGGTGTATCGACAGAACCTGGAGCTCGAGCCCCTTCTCCGGCCGGCGCTGCAGGCCCTTGTCGCGTTGACGCAGGAAAGCGCGTCCTTCTGGATCGCGCGCGGGGCGGAGCGCATCTGCCTCTTCCGCGTGAATTCGCCGCGCAGCGCGCGGAGCCACGTGGACGAGGGCGAGGCATCGCCGCTCGATCGGGGATCGGGCGGGCACGTCATCGCCTTCCACACCGGCGGGCCCACGCCGCACGCCAAGGAGATCCGCGGCGAGGGCGTGCTCGCGACGCTCGGCGAACGGGACCCGGACGTGGGCAGCGTGTCGGCACCGGTGTTCGGCCCGAACCGCGAGTTCCTCGGTGCACTCACCCTCGCCGGCATTCTCGGGCGTTTCGAACCGCATGTGCCGGAGTACAAGGTCATCGTGCGCCAAGCCGCTGCATCGGTGACCCGCCAGTTGGGGGGCTGATCCAGCCCGGACCACGCGCAAGCGCATGACCGCTGCAGGTCGGTGGCGGTCCGCCCGCCAGGATCGCCGGGCGGCCAGGCACCACCATGATCCGGTCAAGCCCATGCCTGGCGCGCAGCGTCGCCCGTGATGCCCAGCGCACGAAGTTCCGACCCATGGCCCGAAGGGCCGGGGCGCCGAATGGCGCCCGGCGCCTATGCGACCCGCCTGGCATCCGAGGGGCACGAAGGTGAAACCTTCATGCGCCTGCCATGAGGTGTCGCCATCGGCGCGCGCGTGCCGCGTGCCTGCGGCACAGATCCGGCGCCGTCCTTCCCGCCTGGGGCCGACTCGGCACATCGATGATCTGCTCCTGCGTGAACCCCGAACGTTTCATCATCCGCCGCCATCCGACGGACTCACCTCATTGCGGGTGCATCCAAGGGGGCAGGGTCACCCCCTGACCATCCTCCTCGCCGCGGGCTCCGCCATCGGGGCGGCCGAACCGTCCCTGCGGGACAGCACGAGCCATGCGGCGGCGGTCCAGGAGAAGCGGTTGCCGCCAAGGCCGGCGCCGGTCAGCGGGTCGAAATACTCGGCGAAGCCCTGGCGCCTGATCGCCGCCAGCAGGGGGCGCAGCAGTGCCTCGGCGGCGTCGGGACGGCCGTTGCGGACAAGCCCCTCCGCCAGCAGCCAGTCCACCACCGCCCAGACCGGCCCGCGCCAATAGCGCTTCGCGTCGAAGCTCGGATCGCCCGGTGGCGTCGTCGGCAGACCGAGCACGCAGCCTGCAGTCCAGCGCGCCATCTCGCCCGCCATCGCATCGCGCCGCGCGGGATCGAGATCGAGCGCCAGCAGCGGCAGGAAGCCCGCCTGGGTCGGCGCGGCGATATCCGCGCCGGCGACAAGGTCGCGCGAGACGAAGCGCGACAGCGACGGCCGCCAGGCACGCTCGAGCCCCGCGACGAGATGCGCGGCCAGCGCGCGTTCGGCCTTCGCCGCCTCGGCCTCCCCGAGCGCGTCGAACAGCGCGGCGAGATCCTGCGCGGCGCGGCAGAGGATGGCGCTGATCTGAACCTCCGCGATGCGGAAGGGCGCCGCACGCCACATCGCCGCCGGCGCCCAGTCCAGCGCACGGTAGCTGTCCACCAGATGGATGTAGCGCCGATAATCCTCGTCGCGCGGGCGCATCGCGGCGTCCACATGGCCGGTGTCGCGGCGGCGGATCACGGTCGTCGTGGTCTGCGGCACGCGCGCGAGGGCCGGATCCCAGGCCGGCGAGTTGTCGCTGCCCGTCTCCCACGGATGCAGGATGGCGACGAGGCCGATGCCCTCCGGATCGCGCGCGGCGCGCCACCAGGCGTGGCTGCGGGCGGCGGCGCGGGCGAGGGCGGCGATGCGCGGCCGTTCGGCCGCGCCGGCGCGGGCGGCGACGAAGCGCAGCGCGGTGCCGAAGACCGGCGGCTGCGAGATGCCCGAGGTCGCGATGCGGTGGCGCGTGCCCCAGACCTCGGGACCGGGAAAATAGGTGTCGGCCGGCGCATGGAAGACGATGTGCGGGATCATCCCGTCATCCCACTGCCCCTCGACCAGCCGTTCCAGTTCGCGCAGCGCGCGGTCGACATCGAAGGTCGCGAAGCCCATCGCGACGAAGGCGGAATCCCAGTTCCACTGGAAGGGATAGAGCGCGGCTGTCGGCACCGTGTAGCCGCCGCGGTCATTCGCGGCGAGGACGGCGCGTGCGGCAGCGTCGAGCGCCTCATCGGGCCCGGTGTCTTGGATCAGGGCGTCTTGCATCAGGCGGCTTCCAGGCGATGGCCGGTGGCAGGGTCGAACCAGGACAGGCGCGCGGGATCGGGTCGCAGGCCGATGCGCGCGCCCGCCACGATCGGCGCATCGGGCGGGGCGATCGCGCGCAGCGGCTGGCCGGCGACCTCGCCGGTCAGCAGCAGATGCGCGCCCATCGGTTCCACCACGCGCACGTCGAAGGGAATGCCCTGATCGGCCGCGACGGGCACGGCGTCCTCGGCGCGCAGGCCGAGCATCACCGCGCCCTCGCGCGGGCTGGCGAGGGTGATGGCGCCGAAGGCAACGTGGCCGCCTGCCGCGGTGCAGCTGAGGAAATTCATCGGCGGGCTGCCGAGGAAGCCGCCGACGAAGCGCGTCGCGGGCTTCGCATAGATCGCGCCCGGCGGGCCGATCTGCTCGATCACGCCGCCATGCATCACGGCGATACGGTCGGCGAGGCCCATCGCCTCGGTCTGGTCATGGGTGACGTAGAGCGTGGTGGTGCCGGCCTCGCGCAGGATCGCCTTGAGGTCGGCGCGCATCTCGAGCCGCAGCAGCGCGTCGAGGTTCGACAGCGGCTCATCCATCAGCAGCACGGCGGGTTGCACCGCGAGCGCGCGAGCCACGGCGACGCGCTGGCGCTGCCCCCCGGAAAGCCGTGCCGGCCAGCGATCCAGCAGGTGGGAGATGCGGAGCATCTCCGCCGCGCGGCCGACCTGCCGGGCGATCTCGTCCTGCGGTCGCTTCTGCATGCGCAGGCCGAAGCCGATATTGTCCGCGACCGTCATGTGCGGGAAGACCGCGTAGTTCTGGAACACCATCGCGATGCCCCGCGCACGCGGCGGCAGCGAACCGACATCGCGCCCGCCGATCAGCACGGTGCCGCCGGTCGCGGTCTCGAGCCCCGCGACGATGCGCAACAGCGTCGTCTTGCCGCAGCCCGAGGGGCCGAGCAGGGCCACGAACTCGCCATCGGCGACGGCGAGCGAGACCTCGGCCAGCGCGCGCGCGGCGCCGAAGGTCTTGGCGACGCGGTCGATCGTTATGTCGGCCATGCCCGCCTCATTTCCCCGAGATTCCCCAGACGGTGAACAGCCACTTCCGCACGGCGAAGACGAACAGCACGGAGGGCAGGATCAGCAGCAGCCCGCCGGCGAAGCGCGTGTGCAGCGGCGATTCCGACAGCACCGCAAGCAGATAGGCGGTCAGCGTCCGTTCCCGCACCGTCAGCACCGAGGCCGCGAAGACCTCGTTCCACGAGATCACGAAGGCGAAGATCGCCGTCGCCGCGAGGCCCGGCAGCGCCAGCGGCATGACCACGCGGAAGAAGGCCTGCAGCGGCGAGCAGCCGAAGACCCAGGCGGCTTCCTCGAGTTCGCGCGGGATGCCCATGAACAGCGATTGCGTCACCAGCACCGCAAAGGGCAGCGCGAGCACGGTGTGCATCAACGCGACGCCAAAGGGGCTGTCGTAGAGGCCCACGCGGATGAAACCGACGGCGAGCGGCAGCGCGAGGATCGCCAGCGGAAAGGCGCGCGTCAGCAGCACCAGCAGCTTGAACGCGTCGGCGCCGCGGAAGGCGTAGCGGGCGAGCGCATAGCCCGCCGGCGCGCCCAGCGCGACGGAGAGCACGACCGTGACGAGTGCGGCGATGACGGAGTTGAGGAAGGCGTTGGCGACACCCTCCACTGCCAGGAAGGCCGCCATGTGGTCGAGGGAAAGCGAGGGCGGCACCAGCGTCTTCGGCCATTGGAACACCGCCGGCCGTCCGCCGAGCGCGCCCATCGCCACCAGCCAGATCGGCAGCAGCACCCAGAGCAGCAGCACCGCCACCAGCGCCCAGAACAGCAAGCGTCGTGCGGGCGCCATCGCGGGATTCACGCCATCTGCTCCCGCGGGGTGCGCAGCAGGCGCAGGTAGACGAAGGTGGCGAGCATCGAGATCGCCATGATCAGCGCGGCATAGGCGGCGGCGACGCCGGTGTTCTGGTTCTCGCCCTGCCAGACATAGGCCTCGCCCACCAGCACCGGGAAGTTGCGCCCGCCGAGCGCATAGGCCACGGCGAAGACCTCGAAGGCCAGCACGGTGCGCAGGATCAGCGCCGACTGGATCGAGGGCTTGAGCAGCGGCAGCGTGACGCGGCGGAAACGCTGCCAGGGCGATGCGCCGAACACCTCCGCCGCCTCGCCGAATTCCTTGGGGATGAGCTGCATTCCCGCGACCAGGATCACCAGCACGATCGCGGTGGCGCGCCAGATCTCCGCCAGCGCGATGCCGATGAACAGCGCGAGCGGCGATTCCTGCGTCAGCCAGGGCGTCGGCCCCTCCAGCAGGCCGAAGGCGAAAAGGACAGAGTTGAGATACCCGGTCGATTGCAGGATGGCGAGCCAGGCGAGCCCGGCGGCGAGATCCGAGATCGCCAGCGGGATCACCCACACCCACAGCACCAGGTCGCGCCCCGCGCCGATGCGCGCGATCATCACCGCCATCAGCAGCGCCAGCGCGATCTGCGCCGGCACCACCACCAGGGTGAGCACGAAGGTGTTACGCAGCGCGTCGGCGAAGTTGAGGTCGCCCAACATCCGCGTGTAGTTGGCGAGCGAGATCCCCTCCGCCCCCTGCACCGACATCGTCAGGGTCTGCACCAGCGGCAGGATGAACAGCACGCCGAGGAAAAGGACCGACGGCGCGATGAGGGCATAGGGAACCCAGCGTTTCTGCGTCACGCGCCGCCTCCGGTCACATCCGCCTCACGCAGGCCTGCATGGCATCCCTCATGCCACCGGGCATGCGCCGTCGGATGCGGCGTCGGGCGCCCAGCAGGGGGCACCGGTCGCGTTCATCACGCTGCGCAGATTGCCCGCTTCCGCATCCAGCACGGCGCGGATGTTCTCGTTGCGCAGCACGATGCGCTGGAAGGTGTCCATGTAGACCTTGTTGAACTCGCCGCCCTTGTCGCCGAGCCCGACCGGCAGCAGCGAGACGCGGGCGTCGCGCGCGCTTTGTGTCGCGGCGATCGCATTCGCGGCCAGCCGCACCGCCGGCGGCAGGTCCGGCGGCAGCTCGGCCTGCACGACCGGGAAGAAGCCCGTCTCGGCGGCGAGCCGCAGCTGCACGGCGGGGCGCGAGAGATACTCGATCAGCGACGCCGCACCATCCCGGTTCGGGGCGCCACGCGCGATGCCGAGCCCCGCGATCACCGGCATGTAGCCGCGCCCCATCGGCCCGGCGGGCGCGGGGAAGGTGACGTAGTCGTTGGGGGCTGCGCGCAGCGCGTCCATCAGCCGCGCGACATGGTCGAAGGCGATCCACACCTCGCCCGACATCAGCGGTTCCTGCATGAAATTGTAGGTGGTGGAGGCCGGCGCCGCATGGGCCCACATCGCGCGGAACGCCGCCCAGCCCTGCTCGGCCTCGGGCGAGCGGAAGCTGCGGACCACGCCGCCCGTGTAGGAGGGGTAGAGGTAGCCCTGGAAGAAGCGCGCCAGCAGCCCGCGCGGGCCGGCCGGGAAGCCGAGTCGCCGCTGGTTCGTCCGCTGCTGGATCGCCGCGGCCCAGGCGCGGAGCTGGTCATAGGTGAGCGCATTGATGTCGGCGCCGGCCGGCAGGAACTCCAGCGCGCGGCGATGCGCGGCCATGATGTAGGTCGCCTGCATCCACGGGATGTAGCGCTGCTGCGCCGTGCCGAGCTTGCCGAGCTCGAGCAGGTTGCGCGGGATGCCGCGGTCGGCCAGGCGCTGCGCCAGGTCGTCGAGCGGGTCGAGCCCCTCGGCCGCGAGCGGCTGCAATTCGCCATGCAGCGCGCCGACGAGCGAGACGGTGCGCCGCCCGGCCTGCGCCTCGGCACGCAGGCGCGTGGTCAGGTTCTGCGGCTCTTCCGTCACGAAGGTGGCGCGCACCGGCGCGGGGCGCAGGATGGCCTCGCGCAGCCGGGTCGCTTCCTCCACCGGGCGAAGCTGCGTGGAGAGGAACACGACATCGCCCGACTGGGCATGGGCGAGGGGCGGCGCGGCGACCAAGGTGGCGCCGGCGGCAAGCAGGCTGCGTCGGTTCATGGGGTTTCCTCCTGTTGATCGAAGCCGCGGCCGAGGCTGGCACGCGCGATGTGGCGAAGCGGCAGGACGGTGCCGAGCGTTGCGGGATCACCCCCGCCAAGCCGCGCGACCAGCAGCCGCGCGAGATGCCCGCCGATGTCGCGGTCGGCGATCTCCATGCTGGCGAGCGGCGGATCGAGGAAGGCCGCGGCGGGGATGTTGTCATGGCCCCAGAGCGCGACATCCCGGCCCGGCATCAGCCCCGCCTCGCGCAGCGCGCGTGCGGCGCCGAGGGCGATGGCATCCGTGGCGCAGAGCAGGGCGGTGGGCGGCGGCCCGGCCGCGAGCAGCCCGCGCGCCGCGGCATATCCGCCGGCGGCGTCGGGCGCGGCGGCCTCGGCCACCGCCAGCGCGACCCCTGCCTCCGCCGCGCCGGAAGTGGCGCCGGCGAGGCGCAGATGGCCGAAGGCGTAGACGGTGGGGGCGGCGATATGCGCGATCCTGGCATGCCCGCTGCCATGCAGCCGGCGAACCGCGTCGCGGAAACCGGCGAAGCCGTCGCCATCCAGATGCGCGTGCTCCGCCGCGCGATCGGTGCGGCCATGCGTGACGAAGGGCACGCCCTTGGCGAGCAGCCAATCCACCCGCGCGTCGCGACGGCGGGTGCGGAGGATGACGAAGGCATCGGCCTCCCGCCGCGCGACGAGGCGCGCGAGGCGCCGCGTCTCCTCCTGCTCGTCGCGGGTCGCCACCAGGATCAGGTCGAGGCCCTGCGTCGCAAGCGCGCCGGCACAGGCGCCGAGCGTTTCCATCAGCGCCGTCAGTTCCACGCCAGGGCCGCCCGGCAGCAGGGCGGCGATGGTGTCGGCCCGGCCGCGACGCAGCCGCCGGGCGGCGGGGTCGGGCAGGTAGCCGGCGCGGCGGGCGGCGGCGGCAACGCGCGCGCGCGTGGCCTCGGCGACTTCCGAATAGCCATCCAGCGCGCGGGAGACGGTGGTCGCCGAGAGGCCGAGCTCCCGGGCGAGATCCTTGAGCTTCGTCATGATGCCGCAGGCGCCGCCGGCGCCCTGCTGCCTCCTCCCCCTCGGAGCGGCCTTGAACGGCCGCTTTCCCAAATCGATTTGGAGCCTGTCATGCCGCGGGCTTGGGCGCAAGCGCGACATGCTGCGCGGACGCCGCCGGCACGGGTTGATCGGGGGGGAAGGGCCGATCCAGTATCGGCGCGGAGCGTGATCAGGGGGTGGTGCCGGATGCGAAGACTGCCGATTGCCTGGCAGGCCCGAGGCGAAGCCCCGGCGCTGCGGCGCCACCTGCCTGCCCGTCCCGTGCCCCGTCACACGCCATGACGATCGTCACCTATCGGCTGGGCGAGTCCGATCAGCGGCCCTGGGGCGAATGGCGCGTGCTCTCGGCGGAGCCGGGCTGCGTGGTCAAGCGCATCCAGGTGCGTCCCGGGGCGCGGCTGTCGCTGCAGCGGCATGTGCATCGGTCGGAGCATTGGATCGTGGTCGCCGGCGAGGGCCTCGCCACGCTGGGCGAGGCGTCGATCGCCCTCGCCGCGGGCAGCACGGCCTTCATCCCGGCCGGCACGATCCACCGCATCGCGAACACCGGCGCGGTGGAGATGGTGTTCATCGAGGTGCAGACCGGCGCATTGCTGAGCGAGGATGACATCGAGCGCCTAGCCGACGATTCCAACCGCGCATGAGCCTCCCGCGCCCAGCCGCCTGGCCGAAGGGCGAGATCGTCGCCCTCGATGTCGGGGGCACGGCGGTGAAGTGCGGCATCGTGCAGGGCGCGGGCGATGGCGTCGCGCTGCCGGATGTGCGGTGCGTCGCGCGCCATCCGATCGACAGCGCAGCCTGTGCGGCGGCGATCGCCGATCGGCTGGCCGACATCGCCAACGGCCTGCTCACGCAATGCCGCGCTCCTGCCTTCGTGGTGCTCGCCTTTCCCGGACCCTGCGACTATGCGCGCGGCATCCCGCGCCTTGCGGGGTTGGCGAAGTTCGGCGCGCTGTGCGGCGTCGATCTAAAGGCGCTCCTCGCCCGGCGGCTCAGCCGGGACCTGCCGATCCTGTTCCTGAACGACGCGGCGGCCGCGGCGCTGGGCGAGGCGCTGGCGCGCCAACTCGCCGTGCCGGCGCTGATGCTCACCCTCGGCACGGGCCTGGGCTCGGCCTTCCTGGACGGGATGGCGGTCTCGACCCAGCGCTTTCCCTGATCGCCGAGCGGGGAGTTGTTCGCCGAGCCGGCCCTGGAGGCGCGCGCGGACGACGTGTTCTCCATCCGCGGCCTCGATGCCCGGCTGGCGTCGCTGTCGGTCCGGTGCGCCGACCTGCCCGCGCTTGCCGCCGCGGGGCGCGTCGGCGGTGGGCTCGCGGCCGAATTGGCGCGCTTCGGCGCGGATCTCGGGCGCTGGGTGCGGCCCTATGCGACCTGGGCCGACTGCCGGCTGGTCGTGCTGGGCGGGGGGCTTGGCCAGTTGTTCGACTGGTTCGGACCGGCCTTCGCCGCCGAAGCCGGCATCGCGGCCGAGGGCGCGCGGCTCGGTGATCGCGCGGCGCTGGTCGGCGGGTCCTTCGCCTGCCTGGAGGCGGGAGACCGGGCAGGATCGCGCTGATCCGCGGCGCGAGATTCCCGGCACCGGCGAGTGCGACCGGGCCCGAACCGTCGGCGGCCTCGATCCGCCCGTTCAGGCCGCGGATGACCTCAAGCGCGGCGGAGTCAGGGGACGTGCAGGTCGAGCAGCGGCGAATATTGCTGGCTGCCGAACACGTCGCGCTCGCCGGGGGAGCCGGACGGGCGTTCGCGGCGGATGGTGAACTTGATCGCGTTTGCCGGGTCGAACACCACGAAATCCGTGATGCGGTCGGGTTGCAGGCGCAGCAACTCGCACACCACCTCCCGCGTGATGACCTTCGCGTCGCGCACGCGCTCGAAGTTCGCGCGGTCGCGGAAGATGATGTCGAAGGTGATGTGGTCCACGCCCGCGTTCTTGCTGCGGACGGTGGAGGCCAGGTCGCGCAGCGTCGCGCTGTTGCGGATGCTCATGCGGCCCTCCGGGCGGTTCCGTCCACGGTGAGGGAGCGCGGGCGGAACAGCTCCGTCGCGCTCGCCACCGGGATGATGTGGTTCAGCGTCCATTCGTAGCCGGGCTTGCCGACCATCACCTCGTCCGACATCAGCGCCGCCGCGCCGGCGGTGCCCTTCACCTCGGGCAGGCGGGCGTAGAACAGGTTGCGGGCGGCCAGCGCGCAGATCTCCTCCGCGCGCTGGCCGTCGGCGCAGAGCGTCTCGACGACGATGCCGAGCTCGTGCGGGTTCGCGGGCGGCGTGGGGTCCATCGGCCCCATCACGCCGTCGCGGCCGTAGAGGTGGTAGAACACCTGCCAGCCGGCGTCCTCGGGCGTGCCGAAGCGCTCGTTCAGCCGTGCGCGGGCCCAGGCGATCGCCTTGTCGATGTTGGCGATCATGTAGGGCTCGCGCATGCCGACGATGGCCAGCCGCCGTTCGCCGACCTTGCCCGAACCCTCGAGCTTCGCCATCGGCTGCGCGGCGGGCACCCAGCGGGCGCCGGTGGCGCGCGTCGTCTTCTCGTCGAACTGCTCGTAGCGGCAATCCGACATGTCCACGTAGCCGGAGACGACGTGCTCCCGATACGGGTCACGGCGTTCGTACATGGCGTGGCTCGCCAGCGAGGCTGGTGTGCAGCGCTGGCCAGGATGCATCGCGGTGACGCGGATGTCGTCCTCGGCGATGCGGCCGAAGATGCTCTCCTTGCCCATGAAGGGCTCGCAGCAGAAGGAGGCACATTCCATCAGCTTGCCGGCGTAGTAGGCCGTCGCCTCCGACATGCCGGCGTTCAGGATCGGGGCGGCGAACAGCGCGCAGTCAGAGGCGCGGCCCGCGATCACCACATCCGCGCCGTCGCGCAGCGCCGCCGCGATCGGCTCCGCGCCCATCACCGCGACGATGCGGTCGGTGCGCTGGATCTGCGCCGCATCGGCCTCGGCACGGCCGTCGAGGCCCGCTACCTTCGCCCCCGCCGCCATGCGCGCCAGCACCGCCTCACGCGACAGCTCCGAATGGATCGCCGTCAGCCTGAACGGCGCGAGGCCGTGCTGCGCCGCGATGTCCTGGATCAGCCGCACATACTGATCGACGCCGCGGTCGGTGCCGGTGTCGGAGGCGGAGCCGACGATCATCGGCACGCCCAGCCGGCGCGCCGCCAGCAGCATCACCTCAAGGTCGTGGCGCTGCCACGCCTCCGGGCTCGCCTGGCCATCGGCGCCGAGCGGGTAGGGGCCGATATCGCAGGAGCCGGAATCGGCAATGATGAAATCGGGCTTCAGCTCGCAGCCCGCCAGGAAGCTGTCCTTTTCGAGCGGCGTGAATCCGAGATGCCCTGTCGGGCAGAGAATGGTGACCTCGACCATGCGGTCCGACCTTTCCGATCGTGGTTCTGGCGTCGGTCAGGGCGTTGCACGCGGCGTGCCAGGACGGTCCGCACCCCCGGTCAGGGTGTCGCGATCATGCCGAGTTTCTGCATCTGGTGGCGCAGGGCGTGGCGCGACAGGCCGAGGCGCGCCGCCGCTCGGCCTTGCCGGCCATTCGCCTCCCGCAGCGCAGCCTCGATCAGCGAGGCCTGGAAGCGGTCGGTCGCGGCGTGGAAATCCTCCACCGCCGGCGCAGCGACCTCCGCCGGAACTGCCACGGCGGGCGCGCGGCCTTCCACTTCGCGCAGGATGCGATCCGGCAGGTGGCGCACCCGCACCAGCGGATCCGTCTCGAGGATGGCGATGCGCTCGATCAGGTTCTCGAGTTCGCGGACGTTGCCCGGCCAGGAGTAGCGGCGGAACACCTCGGCGACGCGCGGCTCCAGCCCCTGGATTGCGCGGCCGCAGCGTGCGCCGTGGTGCTTCAGGAAGGCCTCGGCCAGCAGCAGCACGTCGTCCCCACGCTCGCGCAGCGGCGGGATGTTCACCGGCACAACCTGCAGCCGCCAGTAGAGATCGTCGCGGAAGCGGCCGGCCTTCACCTCCGACAGCAGCACCTTGTTGGTGGAGGCGACGAAGCGGACATCAACCGCCGTCTGTCGCACCGCGCCGAGCCGGCGGAAGGCGCGGGTGTCCATCAGCGTGAGCAGCTTGGCCTGCAGCTGCAGGTCCATCTCGCGGATCTCGTCGAGGAACAGCGTGCCGCCCTCCGCCGCCTCGACCAACCCCTGCTTGGCACCGGCCGCGCCGGTGAAGGCGCCACGCTCATGGCCGAACAGCTCGGATTCCATCAGGCTCGCCGGGATGGCCGCGCAGTTGACGTCCACGAAGGCCTTCCGGGCGCGCGGCGAGAGGCGATGCAACATGCGGGCAACCAGGCCCTTGCCGGTCCCGGTCTCGCCATACAGCAGCACCGTGCGCGCCGGGCTCGACGCGATGCGCGCGATGAGGTCGCGCATCGCGCGGATGCTCTCATGCTCGCCGAGCAGGTCGGCATAGGCCATCGCCGGGACTCCTCCCGGCGTGGAGATTACGCCGAGGCGTGCGTTTCGCGCCATCCCGGCCCGTCCGCGACGAAGCGGACCCATGCCGTGGAGCAGGGCGGCCCGTCCGCCACCAGCGCGGACCGGTCGCGGCAGTCCCACACCGCCCCCGCCAGGGTGGGCGAGGCGTCCGGCGCGTGGCGGCAGACGGCCTCCGGCGCGTGGGTCGCGAGCAGCGCGCGCGGATCGCACGCGGCGTCGGTGGCCAGCGCCGCCCGCAGCACCTCGAGCCGCCCGGCCGAATGGATGACCGGGGCGAGCGCATCCGGCGCGGCGGTGTAGTGGTTGGTGTGCGCCACCCACGCGCCCTGCGCGACATCCACGCGCGCGTGGCGCAGCTCGACCCAGGCGGCTGCGCCCGTCGCATCGCCAAGCACCAGCGACCCGCCGCCCGCATGGGGCAGCGCCGCGATGTCGGCCAGCGCCTCCGCCACCGATCCGCAGCGCGCCAGAAGCCGCGTCATCAGGAAGTAGCGCAGGATCCCGGGGCCATGGTCGGCGGTCGCGATCTGCGTGTCGGCCAGCGCGAAGCCGTCGCTGTTCATGCCTGACGACCAGGCGCCCGGCGCGCCGAGCGAGCCGAGGCACAGCACCGCCCGCCCGCCCCAGGCCGGATCGCGGTGCAGGAACACCCGCTGCAACGCCTTGTGCTCCGGCCGGAAGTCGCGGTTCTTCGCCACGATCCCGCCCGTTGAGAAGGCCGAGCATCCGTCCGTGTCCGCCGGCAGCGCCGCGAGATCGGCAAGACAGCCGAGATGCAGGAACTCGAACACCTCGGCCGGTGCGAGGCCAAAGCCTTCGGCGATGCCCTCGATCTCGGCCAGCGCCTCGGGTGCCAGGCGTGCCGTCGCCGCGCGTTGCGCGTCCAGGAAGCGCGTGATGCGCGCATCCCGCGCCGGCGCCTGCGCGAGCCGCCCGCGGATCGCCTCCCGCACGGCGGGCGCCATGCCGGGGCAGGCCAGCGCCTGGCCGCGGCCGCGCGTGAAGGCATCGCCTCCGAGGGTGACGAGCAGCGCGCTCATCCGACGCCTCCCGCATGCAGGTGGCAGGCGGCGCGATGGCCATCGCCCAGATCCACCGCCACCGGCGCCTCCGTGCGGCAGCGCGGCCCGGCGAGGGGACAGCGCGGATGGAAGGCGCAGCCCGGCGGCGGCGCGAGCGGCGAGGGCAGGTCGCCCGGCGCCGCACGCTGCGGCACGGCGCCCGGCGCGGCGATCCGCGGCACGGCGGCGAGCAAGGCGCGCGTGTAGGGGTGCGCCGGGCGGCGCGTGACCGCGTCGCGCGGGCCTTCCTCGACGATGCGGCCGAGATACATGACCGCCACGCGCCGCGCGAGATGCGCGACGACCGCGAGGTCGTGGCTGATGAAGAGCAGCGTCAGGCCCAGCTCGTCGCGCAACGCCCGCAGCAGCGCCAGCACTTGCGCCTGCACCGACACGTCGAGCGCCGAGACCGGCTCGTCGCAGACGACGAAGTCCGGCTTCAGGATCAGTGCGCGGGCGATGCCGATGCGCTGCCGCTGCCCGCCCGAGAACTGGTGCGGATAGCGGTCGAGATGCCCGCGCGCGAGGCCGACGCGATCCAGCATGGACAGGATCGCCGTCTCCGCCGCCGCGCCCGTGCCGCCGCCATGCAGCGCGAGCGGCAGGGCGAGGATCTCCCGCACCGTCCGCCGCGGGTTCAGCGAGGCGTAGGGATCCTGGAAGATGATCTGCATCCGTCGCCGCAGCGGCCGCAGCGCCGGTTCCGGCAGCCCGGCGATCTCCTGCCCGTCGAAGCGGATCGTGCCGGCCGAGGGCGCGTGCAGGCGGATCAGGAGCCGGCCGAGCGTGGATTTCCCGCAGCCGGACTCGCCGATCAGGCCGAGCGTCTCGCCACGCGCGATGGACAGGTCCACCCCCGCCACGGCGCGCACGTCGCGCCCCGGCCGGCCGCGCAGGCGGTCCAGCAGCGGTGCGGGCAGGTGGAAGCGGCGCTCGAGGCCGGTGGCCTCCACCAGGGGCGCCATCACACCACCTCCGCGGCGCGGATGCAGCGCGACTGGCGTCCCGGCCCGACCTCCGTCAGGGCCAAGGGCTCGGCGCAGGCGGGGATGGCCAGCGCGCAGCGGTTGCGGAAGCGGCACCCCGCATCCACGCGCGCCAGGTCGGGCACCTGGCCCGGGATCGGGTGCAACGGGCGGTCCGGATCCTCCAGCCGCGGCAGGCTGTCGAGCAGGCCCCGCGTGTAGGGATGGCGAGGGGCCGCGATGACCTCCGCGGTCGGGCCGCTCTCGACAACCTGTCCGGCATACATCACCACGACGCGCGCGCAGCGCTCCGCCACCACCGCGAGGTCATGCGTGATCAGCGCGACCGCCAGCCCGTCCTCCCGTCGCAGGTCGTCCAGCAGGTCGAGCACCTGCGCGCGCAGCGTGACGTCGAGTGCCGTCGTCGGCTCATCCGCCACCAGCAGCCGCGGCCGGCCGGCGAGCGAGATCGCGATCATTGCCCGCTGCCGCATCCCGCCCGAGAACTGGTGCGGGTAGTCGTCCAGCCGCTGCGCCGCGGAGGGGATGCCGACCTTGTGGAGCAGCGCCGCGGCCTGCGGCCGCGCATCGGCCCCGCGCCGCGCCAGGCCGTGCGCCACCAGCGTCTCGCAGAGCTGCTGGCCGATGGTGAAGGCCGGGTTCAGCGCCGACAGCGCATCCTGCATCGCCAATGCCATCTGCCGGCCGCGCAGCGCACGCATCTCGCGCTGCGGCAAGGCGCGGAGGTCACGGCCGTCGAAACGGATTTCGCCGGCGACGACACGCCCCGGCGGGCGCACAAGCCCGAGGATCGAGAGGAAGGTGACGCTCTTGCCCGACCCGCTCTCGCCGACGACGCCGAGCGCCTCCCCGGCCGCGATGCGCAGGTCCACCCCGTCCACCGCAGCGACGGGGCCTCGGCGGGTCGGGAAGACGGTACGCAGGCCGCGCACCTCGAGCAGCGGGCTCATGCCTGGTGCAGCCGCGGGTCGAAGGCGTCGCGCAGACCCTGGCTCGCCAGGTTGATCGCGAGCACCAGCGCCAGGATGGCGAGGCCCGGCAGGGTGGACACCCACCACGCATCCACCAGGAAGTCGCGGCCATCGGCGACCATGTTGCCCCAGGACGAGGCCGGCGGCTGGACGCCGAGGCCAAGGAACGACAGCGAGGCCTCGAGGATGATGACATAGGCCATGCGGAAGGTCGCCACGACCAGCACCGGCGAGAGCACGTTCGGCAGGATCTCGCGCAGCATGATGTGGACCGGCCCGCAGCCGAGCGCGCGCGCGGCTTCCACATAGTCGTGCTCGCGCGCCGCCAGTGTCTCGCCGCGCACGACGCGGCAGGCGAAGACCCATTCCTTGTAGACCAGGACCAGCACGATGTTGTGCAGCCCTGGCCCCATCATCGCCATCAGCCCGATCGCGAAGATCAGGTAGGGGAAGCCGAGCAGCGTATCCACAAGGCGCGAGATCACCGTGTCCGTCCAGCCGCGCAGGTAGCCTGCGGCAAGCCCGAGCAGCGTGCCGATCACGGCCGCGATGCAGATGACGAGCGCCGCGACGAGCAGCGACACGCGCGCGCCGTGCAGCAGGCGTGAGAGGATGTCCCGCCCGAGGCCGTCGCAGCCGAGCGGGAAGGCCCACTCGCCGCCCTCCTGCCAGGCGGGCGGCTGCAGGCGGCGGAAGAGGTCGGCCTCCGCCGGGTCGTGCGGCGCGATCCAGGGGGCGGACAGCGCGGCCAGGACGAACAGCAGCACGACCGCGGCGGCGGCCAGCGCGGTGCGGTTGCGCGCGAACCGTTCCAGCCCGAGGCGCAGCGGCGAGACCGCGCGTTCCTCCGCCAGCGTTGCGCTCACAGCCGGACCTTCGGATTCAGCGCCGTGTAGGCCACATCGGCCAGGAAGTTCAGCGTAACATAGGTCACGGCGTAGAGCAGCACGGCTGCCTGCACGAGCGGATAGTTGCGCGCGAAGATGCTCTCGACCACGAGCCGCCCGAGGCCGGGCCAGCCGAACACCGTCTCGACGATCATGTTGCCGCCGAGCAGCGAGCCGGTCTCGATCGCCGCGACCGTCACCACCGGGATCAGCGCGTTCTTCAGCGCGTGCCGCAGCAATACCCGCCGGCGAGAGATCCCCTTGGCTTCCGCGAACAGCACGTAGTCGCTGGTCAGCACCTCCGCCATCGAGGACCGCACGACGCGCGCGAGAAGTGCGGCCGTTGGCAGGCCGAGCGTGATCGCGGGCAGGGCCAGGTGACGGAGCGCCGCGCCGAAGGCGTCGAGCCGCCCGGCCAGCAGCGAATCCGCCAGCAGGAAGCCGGTGACGCGCGCGACCTCGAGGTCGAAGGCGGTGCGACCGCCGACGGGGAACAGGCCGAGAGTCACGGAGAAGAGCAGGATCAGCAGGATGCCGAACCAGAAGCCCGGCAGCGACACGCCGAACAGCGACAATGCCGACAGGGCGCGGTCGATCCAGCCATCGCGGTGCACGGCCGCAGCGACGCCGAGCGGGATGGCAACGAGCAGCGCGACCGCCATGGCGGCCAGTGTCAGCTCGATGGTGGCCGGGAGACGTTCCAGGATGACGTCCAGCACAGGCCGCCGATGGAAGAAGGAAAGGCCGAAATCCCCGGTCAGCGCATTGCCGAGGAAGACGAGGAAACGCTCATGCAGCGGCAGGTGCAGGCCGAGGTCGCGGCGAAGCTGCTCGGCCTGCTCCGGCGTCGCGCGGGAATCGGCGAGCATGATCTCGACCGGATCGCCCGGCGTGAGCGTGATCATCAGGAAGACGATCACGCTGATGCCGAACAGCACCGGCAGCGTCTGCAGCAGTCGCTCGACGAGCCGCGACGCGGTCATGGCCGTGGTTCAGCCGGCGATCCGCACCCGGTGGAGGTTGATGCGGCTGTCCGCCTGCGGGCGCCAGTTCGCGATGCGGCGTGACACGCCGTAGATGTCCTGCGGCAGCCACAGGAAGATCCACGGCGCCTGCTCGCTCACGATGCGCTGCGCGTCGCGGTACATCCGCGCCCGCGCAGCGCCGTCCAGTTCCGTCTCGGCTGCGTCGAGCAGCCGGTCCACCTCGGCATTCGTAAAGCCAGCGCTGTTGCCGCGCCCGCCGCTGCGCAGCGTCGGCACCATGATGTCGGACGGGTCGAGCGCGCCGTTGCCCCAGGAGGTGAGGAACATGTCGCGCTCGCGCCGGCGTTCCGCGGTCTGCCACATCGGTGTCAGCACCGCGCCTTCCCACACCTGCGCGCGCACGCGCAGGCCCGCGCGGGACAGCAGCGCGGCGATCGCCTCGGCCAGTTCGCGCAGCGCGGCGACGGTGTCGATCACCATCTCGGTGCCCTCGGGCACGCCGGCTTCCGCCAGCAGGGTGCGGGCGCGCGCCACGTCATGGGCATAGTCCGGCAGATCCGGATTGAAGGCGAAGGCGTCGGGGCTCATCACGCCGCGCAGCGGCGTCGCGGTGCCGTTGAGGATGCGGCTGATGATCACGCTCTTGTCGAGGGCGTGGTTCAGCGCGCGGCGCACCCGCACGTCGGTGAAGGGCGCCTTGGCGTTGTTCATCGCCACGAAGAAGGTGCGCGTGCCGTTCACCTGCATGACCTGGGCATTGCGGGAGGCCTGCACCTGGCGCATCGCGGAGGGCGGCAGTTCGCTCACGATGTCCACCTCGCCCGCGAGCAATGCGGCGATGCGCGCCGAATTCTCCGGGATGACGCGGAAGATCGCGCGGTCCACCTGTGCCGGGCCGGCGCCCGGGATCTCGGTGCTGCCGCCGTAATACTCGGCGAAGCGGTCCATGATCACCGCCTCGCCGCGCCGCCATTCCGCCAGCCGGAAGGGGCCGCAACCGTCGGGGCGGCTCTGCATCCCTTCCTGCCCCACGCGCTCGACATGCCGGCGGTTCACCACCTCCTGGAAGGGCAGCATCGCGGTCAGGATCGGCCAGGGCTCGCGCAGGACCATGCGCACCGTGCGTTCGTCCACGACGATCGTGTCCTCGAGCGGGCCGAGCAGCCCCTGGCGCGGGCTGGTCTGGCCGCCCATCGCATTGGCCTTCACCAGGCGGTCGAAGGTGAACTTGATGTCCTGGGCGGTGAGCACGTCGCCCGAATGGAAGCGGATGCCGGAGCGGATGCGCATCTCGTAGGTCCGCGAATCCACCTGCCGCCAGGATTCGGAGATCTCGTTCTGGATCCGCATGTCGGCGTCGCGCGTCAGCAGTCCGTCGTGGATGTTGCGGATGACGTTCTGCGTGTCGCGGTTGCGGTGGTTCGCGGGGTCGAGCGTGAGGACATCCGTGGCGACGCCGACGCGCACCTCCCTCCCGCGCGCCTGGCCGAAGGCAGGGGGCGAAGCGGCCGCCGCGGCGGTCCCGATGCCGGACAGAATCGCGTTGCGACGCGTGATCATTGCCGTTCCCTCCCCTTTCCGCCGTGCCGCGGGCGGCGACGACGAGTCGACTGGCTGCGCGCGCCAGCGTCCGTGCGTGTCTTGTCTCAGGCGACAGCCTCTGCCTGTACAGCCTCTGCCTGTCCGGGAAAGCAAGCAACATGCCAGCGACCGCATGGGCGCGCTGCCATCCCGCATCGCCACGAACCGCCGTCGCGCCGTTCCGGCCAGGCCGGCACAAGGCTGATCCGGCGTGGAAGCGACGCCATCGGCGTGGAATCCGCGCGTCAACCAGCCTGGCCGCGCGCGTCGCGCTGGTGGGCGTGCGACGATGCAGGCCCGGCATCGCGCCTTGCACAGTTGGATCGCGGGCCGGGTGCGACCCTGGACACCCGCCATGGCCTGCAGAATACTCCAGCGACAAGCCATGGAGGCGTTGATGCAGACTTCCGCCAATTCCCTGCCACGTCGCAGCGTGCTGGCAGGCCTCCTCGGTGCGCCGGCGGTGCTCGGCGGCGGAAGTGCTGCCGCGCAGGGCGCCGGCAACCTCAACTTCATCGGCTGGTCGGCCGCGGTGGATCAGGTGCGGGCGCAGATCTCCGCCTTCGAGCGTGCGACCAGCATTCGTGTCAACTACGAGAACTTTCCCTGGGCGCAGTTCCGCACGGCGCTCGTGACGCGACTGGTCGGCAATGCCCCCATCGATGTCTCCTGGATCTCGGACGCCTGGCTGCCGGAATTCGCCGAGGCGGGCTGGCTGGCCGACGTCAACGACATCCCCCAGCTCATGCGCTACAACGCCGAGGCCGCGGACTACTGCACGCAGTCCATGACCTATCGCGGCAGGCAGTACGGCCTCGCCTACTACGGCGACCACATGAGCTTCATGTACAACACCGAGCTGCTGCAGCGCGCCGGCATCTCCACCCCGCCGACCACCTGGGAAGAGGTCGTGCAACTCTCGCTGCGCATCAAGCAGCAGGGGATCGTGGAGTTTCCGCTGCTGCTTTCCCTGGCCGCCGACACCTGGCTGATCGAGTTCGTCAGCGCGCTGACCTACGCCTTCGGCGGTCGCATGGTGGACGACCAGGGCAACGCCGTCGTCGCGGATGCGAATCGCGGCGCGGTGCGCGCGGCGCGCTACATCCGCGAGGCGATCGCGACGCATCGGATCCTGTCCCCCGGCGCGGTCGAGACGGGCGAGATCAACGGGCTGCGCGCCTTCGGCAGCGGCCAGCATGCCTTCGCCATCGTGCCGACCTACCGCATCCGCGCGCTGAACGATCCCTCGCAGGCCACCGCCGCCGGCAAGATCAGGATCGCGCTGATGCCGAAGGGCGGGCCCGACGGCACCAACAACACGCTTGGCTGGATCCGCTTCTACGGCATGACGCCGGCGGCGAAGGCCGATCGTGCCCGGCGCGAGCGGGCCGTGCGCTTCATGGAATTCTTCGGCGGGCGCGACACCGCCGGCAACTACTCGATGCAGAAGCTGCTGCTGACCGATGTCGGCCTGCCGTCCTGCGCGATGCCGGTGAATGACGATGCGGATGTGAAGACCTTCTGGGATCGCTGGGCAGGCGGCGGCGCGGTGATCGCGCAGCAGGCGATGCTTGCGAGGAAGAAGGACACCATCTCGCCCTGGTTCGGCGAGTGGGTGGAGACGTCGAACCAGGCGTGGCAGGCGGTCTGTCTCGGTCGTGCGGAGCCGGAAGCGGCGCTGCGCGGCGTGGCCGCGAAGTGGACCGAACTGCGCCGCGCCTTCCGCTAAGCCGTCCGCGCGGCGCGATGCGTCGCCTGGACTGGCCCGCAGCGTGGTGCCATGCGGCCGGAAGGCCCATCCTCCCGTGGTGGCACCGCGGCAGGGGCGATGGGGCTTGCGACCGCAACTGCCGGGCCGCCGCATGAGGACAAGCAGAGTGACCAGGCATTCCCCATGCTCGCCGCCCTGAACCGCAAGTTCGGATACGACGAGCGCAGCGCCGCCATCCTGGTCTTCCCGGTGGTGGCGGTACTGCTCGTCGTGGCGGCATATCCGATCCTCTATTCCTTCTGGGTCAGCCTGCACGACATCGTGCTGACACGCCCGCTGCGCCGTCCCTTCGTGGGCGCGGACAACTATCTCCGCATCTTCGGCGATGAGCGGTTCTGGCTCGCGGTCACCCGCACCACCGTTTACACCGTGGTGACGGTGGTGGTGACGACCGTGCTCGCGGTGCTCGTCGCGCTGCTGCTGAACGAGAGCTTCCCGGGGCAGCGGCTGCTCTCTGCGCTGCTGCTGGTGCCCTGGGCGACGCCCTCGGTCGTCAACGGGTTGATGTGGAAGTGGATCTACGACCCGACCTACGGGCTGCTCAACGCGCTGCTGCTGCAACTCGGCCTGATCGAGCGCTACCGTGCCTGGCTGGGCGACCCGGACCTGACGCTGCTGCTGATCGCCAACGCCGCGATCTGGAAGCAGATGCCGCTGGCCGCGCTGCTGCTGATCGTCACCATGAAGGCGATCCCCGACGATCTCTACCGCGCGGCGAAAGTGGATGGGGCGAACGTCTTCCAGCGCTTCGTCCATGTCACCCTGCCGGCGCTTCGGCCGGGGCTCATGCTCGTGCTGGTGTACGAGACGATGATCAGCATTCGTCACTTCGACCTTTTCCTGATCATGACCCAGGGCGGGCCCGGCGATGCCAGCTTCACGCTGTCCTGGCTGATCTATGTCGAGACCTTCCGCTCGCTCCGCTTCGGTACCGGTGCCGCCATGAGCTACGTGCTCGCGATGGCCACCTTCCTGCTGTCCTGGGCGGTGATCCGCTGGCTGGGGAGACGCATCTGATGGCCGGCCGTCCCGTCGCACCCCGCATCGGCCGCGCGCTGCTGCTGGCCTTCTTCTCGGCGCTGTTCGTGCTGTACGTGGCCGGCCCCGTGGGGTGGCTCGTTTCCTCCTCGCTCCAGACCGAGGCGCAGATCACCGCCATCCCGCCGAACTGGCTGCCACCCGAGGTCAATCTCGGCAATTTCGACGCGATCCTGAACGCCGCCGAGCGGCAGGTGACCTACGAGACGCGCCGCCAGGGCGACCCGGCCACGGGCGGCTTCCTGCCCTCCGGCGCTGCGAACCTCATTCCCTCGCTGTGGAACAGCCTGACGGTCGGGCTGTGGGTCGCGGCGCTGAACCTGCTGCTATCGGTGACCGCGGCCTATGCCATCGCGGTGATCGATTTCCGCGGGCGGCGCGCGACGCTCTACACGGTGCTCGCCACGCGCGTGGTGCCGGACATCGCGCTGATCGTGCCGCTGTTCCTGGTGATCCGGAACCTCGGCCTGATCAACACGCTCGGCGCGCTGGTCGTCACCTACCTCGCCATCACCGTGCCCTTCACCATCTTCATCCTGATCTCCTATTTCGAGGGAATCCCGCGCGATCTCTACCGCGCCGCGCGCATCGACGGCTGCGGGCACTGGGGCGCCTTGCGGCATGTCTACCTGCCGCTCTCGCTGCCGGCGCTGGTGGCCTCGCTCACCTTCGCCTTCCTCACGTCCTGGAACGAGTTCGTCTTCGCGCTGGTGCTGACCCAGAACGTCGCGGCACAGACGCTGCCGATCGTCATCTCCGGCTTCGTCATGGACTTCACCACCAGCTTCTCCTTCGTCAACGCGGCGGGCGTCATCGCCATCATCCCGCCGGTGCTGATGGCGGTGCTTTTCCAGCGCTACATCGTCTCCGGCCTCACGGCTGGCGCGGTGAAGGGATAACCATGGCCACCATCACCTGCGAACAGCTCACCAAGCGCTACGGCAGCGTCGTCGCCGTGGACCGGCTGGACCTGACGATCCGGCACGGCGAGTTCATGGTGCTGCTCGGCCCCTCGGGCTGCGGCAAGACCACGACACTCAACATGATCGCTGGCCTCGAGGAGATCAGCGACGGCGTGCTGCGCTTCGACGAGGCGGACGTCACCTGGCAGCCCCCGCACAAGCGGGAGGTGGCGATGGTGTTCCAGTCCTACGCGCTCTATCCGAACAAGACGGTGCGGGAGAACATCGCCTTTCCCCTGCAGCTCCGCCGCACGCCGCGCGCCGAGGTTGAACGCGCCGTAGCGGAGGTGGCGGCGCAGCTCGAGATCGCGCATCTGCTGGACCGGCGACCGTCGCAGCTGTCGGGCGGGCAGCGCCAGCGCGTCGCGCTGGGCCGCGCCATCGTGCGCAAGCCGAGCGTCTTCCTCATGGACGAGCCGCTGTCCAATCTCGACGCGGCGTTGCGGCTGTCCATGCGCAGCCTCATCAAGCACCTGCACCAGCGGCTGCGCGCCACCTTCGTCTACGTCACGCACGACCAGGCGGAGGCGATGACGCTGGCGGACCGTATCGCCGTGATGCGCGGTGGCCTGATCCAGCAGCTCGACACGCCGGAGGGCATCTATTCGCGCCCTGCCAACACCTTCGTGGCCTCCTTCCTCGGCAGCCCGCAGATCAACCTGGTCGAGGGCGAGGTCGCAACGGATGGCGCCTTCACCCGCGGCGCCTTGCGCCTGCCGCTCCCTGACGGTGCCGCCGCGCCCGGCCGGCAGGTGATCCTCGGCCTGCGCCCTGAGGATGTGGCCGCCCCGTCGCCGGGCCTCGCCACCTTGGAGGTGCGCGTCGATCTCGTCTCGCCGCTGGGCTCGGAGACGCTGCTCGAGGTGGTGGCGCCGGGCGACGTGGCGCTGACGCTCCGCGTGCCGAAGGAATGGCGCGCGAAGGCGGGCGAGAGCATCGCGCTCGGCATCGATCCGTCGCGGCTGCACCTGTTCGACAGGCAGACCGAGGCGCGGCTGTGAGCGTCCCGCCGCCCCCCGAGCCGGGCGGCCCGCTCGGCAAGGCGCTGCGGCGGCGGGAGGACCGGCGCCTGCTGGTTGGGCAGGGCGGCTTCCTCGACGACATCGCCTCCCCCCCCGGGTGCCTTCACGCGGTCTTCGTCCGCAGCCCGCACGCCCATGCGCGCATCGGCGCGATCGACAGCGTGGCAGCCTGCGCGCTGCCTGGCGTCGTGGCGGTGCTGACCGGGCGCGACCTGGCCGGTCTCGTTGCCCCGCTCCGCATGGCGCCCCCCATCGAGGGCCTGCTGCCGATGGAGATGCCGGTGCTGCCGATCGAGGCCGCGCGCTTCGTGGGCGACCCCGTGGCCGTCGTGCTCGCCGAGACGCGCAGCGCCGCGGAGGACGCGGCCGAGCTTGTCGCGGTGGACTGGCAGTCTCTGCCGGCCATCGCGGACATCGCCCAGGCCAGGGCGGCCGCCGTGCTGGTGGACCCGGCCGTGCCGGGCAACCGGGTCTCGCACCAGGTTTTCGCCACGCCGGGGCTCGATGCCGCCTTCGCGCGAGCGGATCGCGTGGTGGAGGCCCGCTTCGGCCAGCATCGCCAGACCCATGCGCCGATGGAGACCCGCGGCGTGCTGGCGATCTGGCATGCCGGGCGCGAGCAGCTGACGATGCGCGTCGGCACCCAGGCGCCGCATCCCTATCGCAGCGCCGTTGCCGCCCGGCTCGGCCTGAAGGAATTCCAGGTCACGGTCGAGAGCCCGGAGATGGGCGGCGGCTTCGGCCAGAAGATCATCCCCCTGCGCGAGGATCTGTGCCTTGCCGCCGCATCGCGCCTGCTGGGCCGCGCCGTGCGCTGGCGCGAGACGCGCGGCGAGAACCTGACCGCGGCGATGATGGCGCGTGAGGAGATCGTCACCACCCGTGCCGCCGTCAACGCCGAGGGGCGGCTGCTCGGCCTGACCTGCGCGATGGAGGCGGATTTCGGCGCCTGGTCCTTCTTTCCCGCGAACTACATGGCGCGCGTCGTCGCGATGATCCTGCCCGGGCCGTATCGCGTGCAGGACTACGGCTACGACGTGCAGGTCTGGCTGACCAACAAATGTCCCGCAGGCCCGATGCGGGCGCCGATGGCCGTCACCTCCTGGATCATGGAGGGAACGATGGACGCCATCGCCCGCGAACTCGGCCTCGACCCGCTGGAGGTACGGCGGCTGAACACCATCGCCGATGCCGACCTGCCCTTCGTCACCGCCACCGGCGAGCGCTACGACGCGCTGACGCCGCGCGCCACGCTGGATGCCGCCGCCGATCGCCTTGGCTATGCGGCATTGCGCGCACAGCAGCGCAAGCCGGGCGAGACGCTGCTCGGCATCGGGCTCTGCACGGTGGTCGAGAGCACCACCTACGGCTCGGCCTTCTACAAGGCGGCCGGCATCCCGGGATCCGGCCACGAGGTGGCGACGATCCGCGTCGAGCCGTCCGGCGCCGTCATCGCCTCCTGCGGGTTGATGGGGTCCGGCCAGGGCTACGAGACGACGCTGGCCCAGGCCGCCGCGAGCGGCCTCGGCGCGGCCTTCGAGGATGTGGTGATCCAGATCGGCCACAGCGACATCGCGCCCTATGGCATGGGCAGCCGCGGCAGCCGCGGCGCGACCGCGGGCGGTGGTGCGCTCTACATGGCCGGGCAGCGGCTGAAGGCGAAGGTGCTGGCCATCGCGGCCGCGATGCTCGACCTGAACAGCCCCGACAGCCTCGACCTGCACGAGGGCAGGGTGATGCGGCAGATGGAGGGCGGCCGGGTCGAGACCGGGCTGACCCTGGCGCAGGTTGCGCGCACCGCGCATCTCGATCCGCTGCGCCTGCCGCCGGGAATGGAGCCGGGGCTGCACACGGTGCTCGCCTATGATCCGCCCGCGATGACCTACACGAACTCCACCCATGCCTGCGCGGTTTGGATCGACCGCGCTACCGGCGCGCTGTCCATCCTGCGCTACGTCGTCGCCGAGGATTGCGGCATGCGCATCAACCCGCTCGTCGTCGAAGGCCAGACACATGGCGCCACCGCCATGGGCCTGTCCGGCGCGATGATGGAACACGCGGCCTATGCAGCGGACGGGCAGGCGATCGCCGGCTCCTTCATGGACTACGCCATGGCGCGCGCTGCCGACCTGCCGGACTTCGTCCTGTCGCACCACGACACGCCCAGTCCGTCGACGCCAGCCGGCATCAAGGGCATGGCGGAAGGCGGCACGATGGGCGGCATCGGCGCGCTGATGAATGCCGTGAACGACGCGCTGGCCCAGGCCGGCGCAAGACTGGAAGACCAGCCGGCCACGCCGGCGCGCATCTGGGCCGCCCTGCAGGCGGCGAAAGGCATCACATGACGGATACGCTCCCCCGCATCGGCTTCATGGGCATCGGCATCATGGGTGCGCCCATGGCCGGGCACCTGCTGGCCGCGGGCCACAGGCTGACTGTCGCCAACCGCTCCCGCGGGCCGCGCGTGCAGGCGTTGCTCGACGCGGGCGCGGCTTGGACGGAGACGCCCGCCGAACTGGCGGCCGCGAGCGACATCGTCATCACCATCCTCGGCTTCCCGCAGGATGTGGAGGCGGTGTGGCTCGGCGCCGGCGGGCTGCTGGCCGGCGCCCGGCCCGGGACGCTGCTGATCGACATGACCACCTCCGCGCCGCGCCTTGCCGTGCGCCTTGCAACGGCGGCCGCGGCGGCAGGTTGCGCGGCACTCGATGCGCCGGTGTCGGGCGGCGAGCTTGGCGCGCGCAACGCAACGCTTTCCATCATGGTGGGTGGCGATGCGGCGGCTTTCGCGCGTGGGGAGCCCGTCTTCGCGCGCCTGGGCAGGACGATCCGCCACCTGGGTGGCCCCGGCGCTGGGCAGCACACGAAGATGGCGAACCAGATCGCCATCGCCTCCACCGTGATGGGCGTCGCGGAGGGGCTCTCCTACGCGCGCCGGGCAGGGCTGGATGGCGAGGCCGTGATCGCCGCGCTCGCGCCGGGCGCCGCGGGGTCCTTCCAGCTCACCGCGCTCGGGCCGAAGATGCTGGGCGGCGACTTCGCGCCAGGGTTCATGGTCAAGCACTTCCTGAAGGACCTTGGGATCGCGGTCGCCGAGGCCGAGGCCATGGGCCTCGACCTGCCCGGTCTCGCCCAGGCGCGCCGGCTGTTCGAGCGTGTTGCCGCAACGCTCGGCGGCGAGGCCGGCACGCAGGCGATCATCTCCGCCTATGCACACTGACCCGGCGTCTTCGGAACCAGCGCACCGGCGCGCCCCGTTGTTCTCGAGCGCTGCCGTGCCGTCGGAGGGAATCGACAGCCGCTGGTGGAGCCCGGCACGCTGGGATGGTCCCCATCACCCGCGCGCCGGCCGCGCCCTCCAGCCTGCGACGGGCTGCCAAGGCCGCCGCACGCGATCCTGCCGCGCTGTGCGCAGGGTTCACCGCTGATGGCGTGATCCAGGTCAGGCACCCTCCGTCAAACCGGACCTGATCCGATCAGGATCGCCGCAAGCGCCGAGCGCGGCCTGTATCCGATACAGGCTTCTCCTGCGGGCGGAGGGCAACCGGCCTGCCAGCTGAAGCGGCCATGCCGGATGTGCGCCGCAACACCGCCGCGAGATCGGCGCGCACGCCCTCGATATGCGCGGCGAGCAATTCACAGGCGGATCGCGCATCGCCGGCACGGCAGGCAGTGAGAAGCTCGCGGTGCTCGCGCGCAGCCTTTGCAAAGGCGCGCGACGACGCAAGCTGCAAGCGCGTGTAGCGTTCACTCGTCTGCAGCAGGCCCGCGACGATCGACACACTCTTGGGCAGGCGAGCGGCGCCGTAGAGCGCCATGTGGAACTCGGCGTTGAGCGTGCCGGATCCGGCGATCCCGCCCGAGGTGACCATGGCTTCGAAAGCGCGCTGCGCTGCCTCGATGCGCAGGAAATCCTCATCCGTCAGGCGTGGGATCGCGTCTCGGAGCAGGCGCGGCTCGAGCATGACGCGGAGGTCAAAGACGTCATCGACCTCTTCCTTCGACAGCCCGGTCACGAGCGCGCCCTTGTGTGGCACCAGCTGGACAAGGCCCTCGGCCTCCAGCTGGAACAGCGCCTCCCGTACCGGGATGCGGCTGACGCCGAAGGCCTCGGCCAGCGCGTCCTGACGGAGCTGCGCGCCGGCGGCATGCTCACCGTCCAGGATCGCGGTGCGCAGGCGATCGGTGATCGCGGCAGACAGGGTGCGGTGGGGAAGCGGGACGCGCATGGGGCAAAGGATAGCGTTCCGCGCGCAAGAGAGCCATTGACGAATAGATTTTATAAAATCTACATTTGGTCGGAAGCCGGGATTGGGCCGGCCCAGCAGGTGAGGAGGGGATCCCGCCCCAATGCAGACGAACGTCTTCCGCGGCACAGTGCCCGCCCTCATGACCCCCTGCACGGCGGCAGGTGAACCCGATTTCAGCGCCCTCGCCCGCGCCGGGCGGCGACTGGTCGACATCGGCATGAGCGGTGTTGTCTATTGCGGCTCGATGGGGGACTGGCCGCTGTTGAGCGACGAGGCCCGCATGCGCGGCGTTGAGGCCCTCGTCGCGGCGGGCGTTCCCGTCATCGTTGGTACCGGTGCGCAGAGCCCGGCGCGTGCCGCCGCCTTCGCGGCGCATGCCCGCAAGGTCGGCGCTGCGGGATTGATGGTGATCCCGCGCGTCCTGTCCCGTGGCTCCTCGGTGGCCGCGCAGCGCGCGCATTTCGAGGCGGTGCTCGAGGCCGGCGCAGGCCTGCCCGCCGTCATCTACAACAGCCCCTACTACGGCTACGAGACCAAGGCCGATCTGTTTTTCGACCTGCGTGCGCGTCACGCCAATCTCGTCGGCTTCAAGGAGTTCGGCGGGGGCGCGGCGCTGACTTACGCTGCCGAGCACATCACCGGGCGCGACGCATCCCTGCTGCTTCTGGTCGGTGTGGACACGCAGGTGTTCCACGGCTTCGTTAATTGCGGAGCCGTGGGCGCGATCACCGGGATCGGCAACGCGCTGCCTGAGGAAGTGCTTCATCTCGTCGCGCTGTGCCGCAAGGCGGCCGAGGGCGATCCGGTGGCGGAGCGCCGCGCGCTCGAACTCGATCGCGCGCTGCACGTGCTCTCGACCTACGACGAAGGTGCCGACCTTGTCCTCTACTACAAGCACATGATGGTGCTGGCCGGTCACCCGGAGTACGCGCATCATTTCGTTGCCACCGATTCTCTCTCGGCAAGCCAGCGCCACTACGCCGAGACGAGCTGGGCGCGGTTCAAGGCTTGGTACGCCAAGTGGAAGTCGGCAGGCCCGTGACCGGGCAGCGGGCCCTTGTCGTCGGCGGCGGCCTCGTCGGCGCCGCCTGCGCCTGGCGGCTTGTGCGGGATGGCTGGGCCGTCGATCTCGTCGATCCCGGCGATGCGCGGGCCGCGGCATCCTGGGGCAATGCGGGGCATCTCGCGATCGAGCAGACCGCGCCGCTCGCCTCGCTGGCCACGTTGCGCTCCTTGCCCCGACGGCTCTTCGCCTTCGGCGGGCCGGTTGGGCTTCATCTCCGCGATGCGGCCGCGTGGCTGCCCTTCGGCTTGCGCATGCTCGCCGCCGTCGGGCCGGAGCGAGTTGCCAGCGGCACAAAGGCGCTGAGATCCCTGCTCGAACACGCGATCCCGGCATGGCGGCGGCTGGCGGAAGACGTTCGTGCCCCCCTGCTGATCCGCGCGGATGGTCACTTCGTGGCCTGGGAAAGCGGGGCGACGCATGCAAGCGGGCGCGCGGCCTGGCTTCGGGCGGATCTGGGTGCGGCCTCAGCGCGCGAGGCGACCGCGGAGGAATTGCGGTGGCTGCAGTCCCTGTTCGCCGGCCGCCCTGCCGGCGCGCTGCGCTTCGAGGGTAGCGGCCAGGTCCTCGAGATCCAGGCCCTGCGCGACCGGCTGGCTGCCGCCTTCGTCGCGTCGGGGGGCAGGGTCCGGCAGGGCCGCGCCGTCGGCATCGAGGTCGAGGGAGCGAAGGCCTCGCTCCGCCTGGATGACGGGGCGCTGCAAGCGAGCGACCTGATCGTCCTTGCCGCAGGTATCGGATCGGCGCCCCTGCTACGTCCGCTCGAAGGGCCGGTGCCGCTGATCGCCGAGCGCGGATACCACGTTGAGGCTCGCGATGGGCTCGAAGGCTGGCCCGGCGATCTGCCGCCCGTTGCCTTCGAGGATCGCTCCGTCATCGTCACCCGCTTCGCCTCCACGCTGCGGCTGGCTGGCTTCACGGAATTCGCCGGCCATGCCGCCCCGGCCGACCCGCGGAAATGGGACCGGCTTGATCGCCACGCGGATGCGCTCGGCCTGCCAGGTGCGGGCGACCGTGCGCGCTGGATGGGTGCGCGGCCGACCCTGCCCGACTACCTGCCGGCGATCGGCCGCGCTCGGGCGGCGTCGAATCTCATCTATGCGTTCGGCCACCAGCATCTCGGCGTGACGCTCGCGGCCATCACTGGTGAGCTTGTCGCGGCCACGGCGCGTGGTCTCGCGCCCGCCGTGCCGCTCGCACCGTTCGACATCCGCCGCTTTGCGTGAAGGGGACCCAGCGACATGCGCGTCATTGATTCGCATACGGAGGGCGAGCCGACCCGGCTGATCGTGTCGGGCGGGCCGGATCTCGGCAGCGGGCCGCTCGACGAGCGGCGTGCGCGCTTCGCCGCCCGTTTCGACCACCTCCGCAGCTTCGCGGTGAACGAGCCGCGTGGCAACGACGCGGTGGTCGGCGCGCTGCTGTGCGAACCGGTCGATCCCGTTTGCGCCGCGGGGCTGATCTTCTTCAATAACGTCGGCTATCTCGGCATGTGCGGCCACGGCACCATCGGCGCAGCGGTGACGCTCGCGCATATGGGCCGCATCGGGCCGGGCACGCACCGTTTCGAAACGCCGGTCGGCGAGGTCACCGTAGAGTTGCTTGGACGCAACGAGGTCGAGATCGAGAACGTGCCCAGTTGGCGCTTCCGCAAGGACGTCGCGGTCGCCGTCGATGGGCTCGGCACGGTGGTCGGGGACATTGCCTGGGGTGGCAACTGGTTCTTCCTCGTCGGCGCGCCGCCACTGCCCCTGGCGATGGCCAATATCCAGGACCTCACCCGCGCCGCCGATGCGATTGCGCGCGCGCTGGAGAGCGCCGGCATCGTGGGTGCGGATGGCGGCAAGATCGATCACGTAGAGTTCTTCGGGCCGCCGCGTGACCCGGCGGCGGACAGCCGGAACTTCGTGCTGTGCCCAGGCGGTGCCTACGACCGCTCGCCTTGCGGCACGGGCACCAGCGCGAAGCTGGCCTGCCTCGCAGCGGATGGCAAGCTCGACCCAGGCGAGACATGGATTCAGGAAAGCATCGTCGGCAGCCGCTTCACCGCGCTGTACCGGCCAGGTCCAGAGGGGCGCGTCGTGCCGCGCATCCGCGGCTGCGCCTATGTCGTCGCCGAGGCGACACTGTTGCGCGATCCCGAGGATCCCTTTGCCGACGGCATGCGCGGCGATCGCTGATGTACGACGCCTTTGTCCGCTTCGCCGAACGTCTTGCCGATGCTGCGGCCGCGATGATCGATGCCGGGGGCGCCTGCGGCACGAGCGTCAAGCCCGACCGGTCCTTCGTCACCGAAATGGACCTCGCGATCGAGGCGCGGATGCGCGCGATGATCGCCGCCGAATATCCTGACCACGGAATCCTCGGTGAGGAGTTCGCGGCCACGCGGCCGGCGGCCGAGCATGTCTGGATCCTTGATCCGATCGACGGCACCGCCGCTTTCGTCGCCGGCATGCCGGTCTATGGCACGCTGATCGCGTTGGCCCGGAACGGCACGCCCGTGCTCGGCGTGATCCATTTTCCTGCGACGCGGGAGCGCTGGGTGGGCGCGAAGGGCCGCGCGACGACGCTGAACGGACAGCCCTGCCAGACCCGTCGCGGCACCGACCTCGCCGACGCGATCATGTCGGCCAGCAATCCCGACTTCTTCGGCGCCGAGGAGAAGCCTGTCCTTGCGGCGCTCAGCGCCGCCACGGCCTGGCGGGTCTATGGCGGGGCGGCGTTGAGCTACGGGCGGCTTGCTTCCGGGCGCATCGACCTGTCGCTCGATGCCGGGCTCAAGATCCATGACTACGCCGCTTTCGTGCCGATCCTCGAAGGCGCCGGCGGCATCATCACCGATTGGCAAGGCAGGCCGCTCACGCTTGGCAGCGGCCCGCGCGTGCTGGCGGCGGGCGATGCCCGCCGGCATGCAGCGGCCCTCCACCTCATCCAGGAGAGCGCGTCACATGGCTGACATCCGGATCAGGGACCTGGTGGTCGGCTATGGCGAGGTGCCGGTCATTGCCGATCTGTCGCTTGATGTGGCGGACGGATCGCTCTTCACGCTGCTGGGACCGAGCGGCTGCGGCAAGACCACCCTGCTGCGGACGATCGCGGGCTTCGTGCCGATCCGCGCCGGGACGCTGCATTTCGGCGAGCGTGAGGTGACGGCGCTGCCGGCCTGGCTGCGCGACATCGGCATGGTGTTCCAGGACTACGCCCTGTTCCCGGACAAGACCGTGTTCGAGAATGTGGCCTACGGCCTGCGCGCGCGGAAGGTGGCCGCGTCTTCGGTCCGGACGACGGTCGGCGAGTATCTCGAGCGCGTGGGCCTTTCGGCCTATGGCGATCGCATGCCGGCGGCGCTCTCCGGCGGGCAGCGCCAGCGCGTGGCACTGGCGCGTGCGCTGGCCATCAAGCCGACCGTTCTGCTGATGGACGAACCGCTTTCGAACCTCGACGCCAAGTTGCGGGTCCAGGTGCGCGAGACGATCGCGGACCTCCAACGGGAGGTCGGCATCACCACGATCCTCGTCACGCACGACCAGGAGGAGGCGCTGGCGCTGTCCGATCGGATCGGATTGCTGCGGCAGGGCCGGATCGAGCAGGTCGGCACGCCGGAGGACCTCTACGCGCGACCTGTCTCTTCCTATGTCGCGGACTTCGTGGGGGCGGCGAACACGCTGGCTGTCACCCTCGCGGCGCCCGTCGCGGGCGGCAGCCGTACGCATATCGACCTCGACGGCACGATGGTTGAGGCGACCGCCCCTGCGCCCTTGCCGGCCGGCAACGCAATTCTCGTCGCCCGGGGAGAATCGCTTCGCCTCGTGCCGCCGATGAACGGCCTCCGGGGTGACGTGCCCTGCACGGTTCGCCGCCGCCAGTATCTTGGCGGGCGCACCAGCTATCAGGTGTGCACCGCCTCGGGACGCATCATCCGCGTCGAGGCGCGTGACGAGGCAGCAAGCCTCGCGGTCGGCGCCACAGCGGGGCTGCGCCTGGATCCGGCCCGCTCGCTGGTGGTCGCGTCGTGACCCGGCAACTGCGCGACATCTGGTTCTGGCTCACGGTACTGGCGCTCGCGCTGGCGATCCTGTTCCTGCTGTATCCCCTTCTGCGAGTGCTGGGCTCGAGCCTCGCCGCGGGCGGCGATGGCCGGTCTGGCTGGGTGATGCTCGTCACCGACGCGACCTATCGCGCCGCGGTGCTCAACACGCTGCTGCTGGGGGCGATCGTCACCTGCACCTCGACCTTGATCGGCGTGCCGCTGGCCTTCTTCACCGCGCGCTTCTCCTTTCCGGGGAAGGCGCTGATCGCGCTCTTGCCAATGACCACGTTGATCGTGCCCGAAGTGATCGCCGTGCAGACCTGGCTGATGGTGCTCGGCAACAACGGCTTCCTCACCCGGCTTCTCGCCGATTGGGGCTGGCGCCTGCCGTCCTTCTACGGCTGGTTCGGTCTCGTGACCGTCATGACGTTCGTCTACTACACCTATGTCTACATCGGCACGCTCGCCGCCATCCGCGGCTTCGACTCGCAACTCGAGGAGGCCTCGCAGAGCCTCGGGGTAGCGCCCGGCCGCTCCCTTCTCAACGTCATGGTACCGGTCGTGGTGCCTGCGATCCTCGCCAGCGCCTTGCTCGTGTTCACCCTTGTCGTCGGCAACTTCGCCGTGGCGATGGTCCTCGGCCAGAGTGTCCCGCTGCTGTCGGTCCTGACCTACCAGAGTTTCGTGTCGGAGGTCGGCGCCAATCCGGTGATGCAGAGCACGCTGGCGAGCGTATCGATCGGCATCGTCGCCTGCGTGCTCTTCCTGCAGCGCCGGATCGTCGCGCGCGGGCGCTACGAGATCGTGCAGGGCCGCGGCGCGGCACCCCGGCGGCTGTCGGGCCCCGCGGCGCTGCCGATCGCGTTCAGCGCGGCGTTCATCGTCATCGTCTCGATCCTGCCACTCGTGACAGTGGTGGTCGGCGCCTTCACCCGGGCGCGCGGGCCCGTGATGCGCTGGGGCGATTGGACAACCGCCAACCTCGAGCGGGTGCTGCTGAACGCCCCCGACCCGATCTGGAACACGCTGATCTTCGCCGGTGTGGCAACTGTGCTGAGCCTGCTGGTGAGCACGCTGGTCGGGTTCCTGATCGTCAAGAAGCGGAACGCGTTGACCCCGGCACTCGACTATCTTGCCTCGCTGCCGCTCGCGCTCTCAGGCACGGTGCTCGGCATCGGCCTGCTGCTGTCGTTCCGGGATGGTCTGCTGCCGCTGGCCGGCGGGGCAGGCATCATCGTGCTCGCCTATCTGATACGGCGTCTTCCCTTCGGCATCCGCAATGCCTCCTCGACGCTCTACAATATCCCGAACTCGATCGAGGATGCGTCGATCAGCCTCGGTGTGCCGCCGCTGCGCACCTTCTTCAAGGTGATCTTCCCGCTGATGGTGCCGTCGGTTGCCGCCGCGGGCGTGCTCGTGTGGACGACGACGGTGGCCGAGCTCAGCGCATCCGTCGTGGTCTATTCCGCGGGGCAGGAGACCCTGCCGATCCAGATCTTCCGCCTCATCGACTCCAACCTGATGGCGCAGGCGTCGGCCTATGGCCTGGTGCTCGTCGCCATCATCATCGTGCCGATCCTGATCGCGACCCGAGTGTTCCGGATCGACCTGTTCGCCGCGAAGTGACCCGAAACGTCCTGAAGAATAGGAGACAACCATGACCACAATGCTCAATCGCCGCGACGTGCTGGCGGGGCTCGGTTCCGTGGCGGCCCTGCCTGCCCTCGCGCAGGTCGCGGGCAATGCCGTCGTTTACACCTCGAACAACCAGCAGGCGGTGCAGTCGATCACCGATGTCGGGCGGCGGCGCCTGCCGAGTGTGCGATTCAGCTTCGTCACCGGTGGCAGCGGCGTGCTGCTCCGGCGCATGGAGGCCGAGGCCGCGCGACCGCAGGCCGACATCTTCTGGAGCTCGAGCGCCAATACGCTGGGCGCCTTCCGCACCCTGTTCGAGAGCTACCGCTCGCCCGAAGCCGCGACGATCCCGGCGGCGCTCGCCGAGCCGTCGAATCTCTGGACTGCGTCGAACCTTCATGTCGTCACGCTGATGGTCAATCGCAATCACCTGGCGGGCAATGCGGAGCCGCGCGTCTGGAGCGACATCCTCGACCCGCGCTGGCGGCGGCGGATGATCATCGCGGATCCGGCGAACAGCTCTACGGCCTACACCATCCTCTGGGGCGTCCGGCAGATGCACGGCGCGGAAGGCTTGCGCCGGCTCGCCGCCAACGTCGTCGTGACCAGCGCTGCCGCGACGGTGCTGCGCGCGGTCGCGCAGGGCGAGTACGCGATCGGTCTGACCTTCGAGGCGAATGCCTACGCCTATGTCGCCGGTGGCCAGCGCGAGATCAAGCTGGTCTACCCCGAGGACGGCACCTTCACGACGCCGGAGTTCCTCGTTCTCGCGAAGAACGCACCCAACGGCGCAGCCGCACGCGCGGCCTTCGACCACATCATCTCGCGCGACGTGCAGATCGCGCTGCTGGAGAACGCCTTCCGCCGCCCCACCCGCAGCGACATCGATGTGAGCCGCCACGCGGACCTGCCGAACCTTGCCTCGATCAGGGTCTTCGGCCTGGACGAGGAGGTGGCGGCCGCAAGGCGGACGGAGTTCCTTGCCGAGTGGGCCGCTGCGGTCGCCGCAACGCGCTGAGGGCTCACGCCCTGCATCTGCACAATGGCCCGGCCTTGAGCCGGGTCATTCCGGGCTTCGCTCGCGCACTGCGAGTGCGGAGTGCCGGTGTGCGACGCGTTCCGTCTCTCCTATCCCGCCTGCGAACCGTCTTCTGGCCTTGGACCCTTCAGGCCGGCCACAGAAGGGCTGCGGGCGCAGGCTCGTCGCGGGCGCGGCATTTCCCTCGGCCGCCCCTGGCCGCGTCGGCGCGATCGGCCCGGGTCCGGTGCGATGGACCAGGAACGGCGGAACAGCACATACGCGGTGTGCATCCTGCCGCGCCAAGCCTGCGCGCCGCCCATGGCATGCTTCGTTCGGCCTGCTCCTTCGCCACGCTGTTGCGCAGGGCGCCGGTCAGGCCGGGACGCGCAGCCCGGCCAGCAGCGCGTCCATGAAGGCCTCCGCGGCCGGCGACACCGACCGGCCCGCGCGACGCAGCAACACGATGCGCCGACCCAGATCGGCATCCGTGACCGGCAGGGCCACCAGCGCGCGGTCCGCGCCCGCCTCCACGGAGGACGCCGGCAGGACGCCGACGCCGAGGCCGACCTGCACCAGGGCCAGCACAGTCGAGATGTAGGTCGCTTCATAGGCGGCGGAGATGGCGATGCCGCGCGCCGCGCAGGCCCGCTCGAACAGGGCGCGCACGCTGCTTTCCGGGTCCGTCAGGATGAGCGGCTCGGCCGCCAGCGCGGCCAGCGTCACCCCCGCCTGCCCGGTCAGGGGATGTTGCCGCGGCACGACGGCCACGAGCGCATCCTCGAACAGCGGCGTCGTGACCAGGGCGGGATCGGGGTCGATATCCGGGCAGAGCCCGAGTTCGACGACGCCGTCGCGCACCAGGCGCTGGATTCGTCCGGCCACGGCGTCCTGGACCTGCACGCGGATGCCCGGGCTGCTCCGCCGCAACTCGGTGAGCGCCGCGGGCAGCAGCGTGGTGCCGATGGATGGCAGGACCGCGAGCCGCACCAGGCCTGCGCGGCGCGAGGCGCTCTCCCGCGCCCCGGCCAGCACGGTGTCAAGCTCGCGCAGCAGGCGCCCGAAGGTTTCCACCAGCTCGCCGCCGAGGCGCGTGGGTTCCGCCCCCCTTGCCCCGCGATCGAACAGGCGCAGGCCGAGTTCCTGCTCCAGTTCCCGCATCTGGACGGTCAAGGCGGGCTGGGAAATGTGCAGCGCCGCCGCCGCACGACCGAAGCTGCCGCTGCGGGCGACGGCGACGGCGGCCCGCATCTGGCGGAGGGTGATAGCCATAATCCCAGGCTATGGGATCGACCAGAATTTTTCAATTTCCCTGCCGGCATGGGGCGCCCATCCTGCGTCGGCAAACACGAAGGACGGGGCATGAAGCCATCGTCCAGGGGGAAACGAAGCCATGTCCGACCTGCCCGTCCTTGCCTCGATCCGGCGCCGCGCGCTGCTCGCCGCACCGCTCGGCCTCGCGGTGCTGCCTGCCGGTGTGCGCGCCCAGGGCGCCTGGCCGAGCCGTGCCGTGACCATCGTCGAGGGGTATCCGCCGGGCGGCGTCACCGACCTTACCAGCCGCGTGGTGGCGGAACGGATGGCGCGCGAACTCGGCCAGGCGGTGGTGGTGGAAAACCGCCCGGGCGCCGCGACCTCGGTTGCCGCCGCTTCCGTCACCCGCGCGCGGAACGACGGCTACACGCTGCTGATGGGCACGACGACGCTCGCCATCAACCAGACCCTGCAGCCCAACCTGCCGCCGCGCGATCCGGCGCGGGAACTCGACCCGATCGGGATGGTGTTCCGCACCTCGTTCATCCTGCACGTCCACCCCTCGGTCCCGGCGCGCACGGTGCCGGAACTGATCGCGCATGCGAAGGCGAATCCGGGCAAGGTGATCTTCGGCTCGCCCGGCGTCGGCTCCGTCAGCCATCTTTGCCTCGAACTGTTCAAGGCGAGTGCCGGGATCGACATCGAGCACGTGCCCTATCGCGGCGGCGCGCCGGCCGCGCTCGACCTTGTTGCCGGGCGCGTGCACGCGATCTTCCAGGGCGTGCAGGAAGCGCTGCCCTTCCTCCGCTCCGGCCAGACGCGCGGCATCGGCGTATCGCTGCGCACGCGCAACCCGGATTTCCCCGACCTGGCGCCGGTCGCGGATGCGCTGCCGGCCTTCGGCGAGGTGACGTTCTGGCAGGGCCTGTTCGCCCCCGCCGGCACGCCGCAGCCGATCATCGACCGCGCCGGCGCCGCGCTGCGCGCCGCGACCGAGGACCAGGCGCTGCGTGCGCGCATGCGCGAGCAGGGCGTCGAACTGGTCACTGGCGATGCCGCGACGGTCCGCGCCCAACTCGCGGCCGAGACTGAGCGCTGGGGCAACCTGATCCGCAGCGCCAATATCCGGGTCGAATGACGCGCATGTTGGCCTGGGCCGTGGTGCGCAACCGCGCACCGCTCGAATGCATCGAGATCGCCGATCCGGAACCCTCCGGCACCGAGGTGGTGCTGGAGGTCACGCAATGCGGTGTCTGCCATTCCGACCTGCATTTCTGGGAAGGCGAATACGATCTCGGCGGCGGCAAGGTCCTGAAGCTGACGGAGCGCGGCGTGACGCTGCCGCGCGCCATGGGGCATGAGGTGGTCGGCCGCGTTGTGAAATGCGGTCCCGACGCCACGGGCGTGGCGGTGGGCGATCTGCGCGTCGTCTTCCCCTGGCTCGGCTGCGGCACCTGCGCGCGCTGCCTCGCCGGCGAGGACAACATCTGCGCCACGCCGAGCAGCATCGGCGTGATGCGCCACGGCGGCTATGCCGAGCGCGTCGTCGTGCCGCATCCTCGCTACCTGGTGGATCCGGGCACGGTGGATCCGGCGCTGGCCGCGACCTATGCCTGTTCCGGCATCACCGTCTATTCCGCGATCCGCAAGGCCATGCCGCTGCCGCCCGATGCGCCCTTCGTGCTGATCGGCGCGGGCGGGCTCGGCCTCGCCGCGATCTCGATGCTGCGCGCACTTGGCCACCGTCGCATCGTCTCGCTGGACATCAGCGCCGAGAAACGGGCGGCGGCGCTGGCGATGGGCGCGGATGCGGTGGTGGATTCCGCGGCGCCGGATGCGATGGCGCGCCTGATGGAGGCGACCGGCGGACCCGTGCTTGCGGCGATCGACTTCGTGAATGCCAGCGGCACCGCGCAACTCGGCTTCGATGCGCTGGCGAAGGGCGGGAAGCTCGTGCTGGTCGGCATCATGGGGGGCGAGATGCCGCTCTCGCTCGCCTCCATGATCTTCAAGCCGCGCAGCATCCTGGGCAGCGCGACCGGCTCGCCGCAGGATCTGCGCGAGGTGATCGCGCTGGCGCAGTCGGGCAGGCTCGCGCCGATCCCGGTCACGCGCATGCCGCGCAGCCGCGCGAACGAGGCGCTGCAACTGCTGCAGGACGGCAAGGTGACCGGCCGCATCGTGCTGGAGCCCGGATGAGGCGCATCCGCATCGGTGCGGGCGCCGGCTTCTCCGGCGACCGCATCGAGCCCGCGGTCGAGCTCGCCGAAAGGGGCGGGCTCGACTACCTGGTGTTCGAATGCCTGGCGGAGCGCACCATCGCGCTGGCGCAGCAGGCACGCCTCGCGAACCCCTCGGGCGGCTTCGACCCCTGGCTCGAGGAACGGATCGCCGCCGTGCTGCCGGCCTGCCTTTCCGGCGGCATCCGCATCGTCAGCAACATGGGCGCGGCCAACCCGGCCGGCGCCGCGCGCCGCATCGCCGCGATCGCGCGGCGGCTCGGTGGTCGCATGCCTCGGATCGCCTGGGTGGAGGGCGACGACGTCACCGACGCGGTGCGCGGGGCGGAGCTGCCGCTGCTGGACCGGCCCGGCAGCCTCGCCCACATCGCGAATGCCATGGTCTCGGCCAATGCCTATCTCGGCGTGGAGCCGATCGTCGCCGCGCTGGCTGCCGGGGCCGAGATCGTGGTGACGGGCCGTGTTGCCGATCCCGCGCTGTTCCTCGCGCCGATGGTGCATGAATTCGGCTGGGCGATGGATGACTGGCACCGGCTGGGCCAGGGCACGGTCATCGGCCATCTGCTGGAATGCACAGGGCAATTGACCGGCGGCTACTTCGCCGATCCGGGTGTGAAGGACGTGGCGGGCCTCGCGCGCCTCGGCTTTCCCTTCGCCGATGTCGCGGAGGACGGCACCGCCGTGTTGGGCAAGGTCGCGGGATCGGGTGGCGAGCTCAGCCAACGCACCTGCGCCGAACAGTTGCTGTACGAAGTGCACGATCCGGCGGCCTATCTGCAGCCCGACGTCACCGCGGATTTCTCGGGTGTGCGCTTCCGCCCCAAGGGCGCCGACCGCATCGCGGTGGAGGGCGGCACCGGGCGCGCGCGGCCGGACACGCTGAAGGTCACGGTCGGTTATCGTGACGGCTTCATCGGCGAGGGGCAGATCTCCTATGCCGGGACAGGCGCCGTGGCGCGTGCACGGCTCGCGATGGAGATCGTGGCGGAGCGCTTGCGGTTGACCGGCGCCGCGGTGGCGGAGTTGCGCTGCGACGTGATCGGCGTGGATTCCGTGCTGCGCGGCCCTCTCCCTGCAGGTCGGGACGAGCCGCTCGACGTCCGCGCGCGCATCGCGGGCCGCGCCGCCACGCTGCGCGATGCCCAGCGGATCGGCCGAGAGGTCGAGGCGATCTGGCTCAACGGTCCCGCCGGCGGCGGTGGCGCCACGGTTTCGGCGCGGGAGGTCATTGCCGCGACCTCCATCCTCGTGCCGCGCGACGTCGTGCGGCCGCGCTTCGCCTTCGTCGAGGATCGTGATGAAGCTGCGTGACCTTGCCCATGCCCGCGCGGGCGACAAGGGCGACACATCCAACATCGCGCTGATCGTGCGGGACCCGGCGGCGTTTGGCCGCGTCGCCAGCTACGTGACGGCGGAGCGCGTCGCGGCGCATTTCGGCGCCATGGTGACCGGGGCGGTGCTGCGCCATGAGCTGCCGCATCTCGGGGCGCTGAACTTCGTGCTGCATGGCGCGCTCGGCGGCGGCGTCACGCGGTCGCTGTCGCTGGACGCGCACGGCAAGTCGTTGAGCTCGTCGCTGCTGGAAATGGAGATTCCGTAGCGCGTTGCGGCAGGCGGCATCGCCTGCCTGCGGCCCCTATCGGAACCTGCTCGTCGGCAGGATGCCGGTCACCGCACCGCCTGGAACAGCCTCATCGCGGAGCCGGGATGCATCCGCAGGGAGCAAGAGCGCCCGTCGGACAGGACCGATCGTGCGACCAGGGGCTTCAAGTCCCCGGCGTGCGGTCACCCTCGCCGAGCGCTTTCTGCATGAAGACCACATCCACCCAGCGGCCGAATTTCAGCCCCGCCGCCTTCAGCACGCCGGCCTGGCGAAAACCCGCCGAGACATGCAGGCCGATCGAGCCGACATTCTCGGAATCGCCGATCACCGCCAGCATCTGGCGGAACCCGGCGGCCTCGGCGCGAGCCAGCAGGTGCTCCACCAGCAGCTTGCCCACGCCCTGGCCGCGCACATCCTCCCGCACATAGACGGAGTTCTCGGCGGTGTAGCGATAGGCGGAGCGCTCGCGGAACTGGGCGTAGTAGGCATAGCCGGTCACGCCGCCGGCAAGGCCCTCGCCGGGCGTCGATTCGGCCACCAGCCAGGCCCAGCCGGCCTTCTGCACCTTGGCCAGGCGGGCCGCCATCTCGGCCTCGTCGGGCGGCGTTTCCTCGAAGGTGCCGGTGCCGTGCAGCACATGGTGGGCATAGATGGCGGTGATCGCCGGCAGGTCGGCGGCCACGGCGTCGCGGATCAGCATGGGCTCAGACCGCCAGCCGCAGTTCGGCGGCCAGTTTCTCGGCCGCGGCCAGCAGCGCGCGGTCGCGCCCCGGTGCGGCGGCCAGCGACAGGCCGACGGGCACGCCCTCGACCTTCGAGGCCGGCAGCGTCACCTCGCACAGCCCGGCGAGGCCCGCGATGGCGGTCACGCCCATGGTGCGCTCCCGCACCGCCTGCTGGGATTCCAGGCTGATGTCGAGCTTGGGCGCGGGCACCGGGGAGGTCGGGTAGATCAGCACCGCGCCACCCGCCAGCAGGGCGCGCGCGCGCATGCGGAACATGTCGCGGAAGGCGCGGCCGGCGGCGGCGCGCACCGGGTCGGTCGCCTTGGCCGCGGCGAAGCGTTCCTGCACCCCCGGGCCGAGGGCGGGGCGCATGGCGCTGATCCAGGCGCCCAGGCTGGCCCAGGCTTCCTCGGCCTGGGCGGCACGGAAATGCTCGTAGAACTGGTCGAGCCCTTCGGGCGCGATGTGGATGGACAGGCTCGGGCCGAAGACGCGCTCCGCCGCGCCGAGCGCGCCGACCAGCGCGGTGGCGGTCTGCGGCACGGCGTTGACCCAGGCTTCCTGCACTTTGAGCAGCGGGCCGAGCGCGCCCTCACCACCCGAGGGCAGCAGCACCTCGCCCACCCGGCGGAGGATGCTGGCACTGCGCGCCATCCAGCCGGCCGTGTCGAAGGAAGGGCCGAGCGGGCAGGCGCCGGTCAGGTTCACCGCCCCCCAGCTCGGGCGGATGCCGAACAGGCCGCAATAGGAAGAAGGGATCCGCACCGAGCCGCCGGTATCCGTGCCCAGCGCGAAATCGACCAGCCCGGCGCCGACCGCTGCGGCCGAGCCGCAGGAGGATCCGCCGGGGAAGCGATCCGGCGCGGCCGGGTTGGTCGGCGTGCCGTACCAGACATTCTCGCCGGTCAGCCCGTAGGCGAGCTCGACGGTCTTGGTCTTGCCGCGCAGCGCCGCCCCCGCCTGGGTCAGCGCCAGGATCGCGGGCGCGGTGGCCGCAGCCGGCGCATGGGTGCGGGCCCAGTCCGGGTTGCCGTAGCCGGTGGTCGCGCCGGCGACGTCGAACAGGTCCTTGACCGCGAACTCGAGTCCGGCGAGCGGGCCGTCCGGCGCCCCCGGCAACTCGACACGCGGCCCCGGCACGAAGGCGCCGACCCTATCCTCAAAAGCACGCGGCATGGCCTTGCCCCCCAACCATCCCGAAACCGGTTCATCCAGTCCGCGAAACTGCGGCAGGCGAGGCGGAAACACAACAGGTCACGCAAGCCTCGCCGTCGCGGCGGAGAGGGAAGTGCGCGGCCGGCCGGCGTGGTCCCAGTTCGCATCCTCCAGCCAGCCGGCGATGGCGTCCCGCCGGGGGGGCCATTCCTCGGCCAGGATCGAGAACCAGGCGGTGTCGCGCCGCCGCCCCTTCACCACGCCATGGGCCCGGTGCGTGCCCTCCGGCACGAAGCCCAGCCGATGCGCGGCGGCGACCGAGGGGGCGTTCAGCGCGTTGCACTTCCACACCAGGCGCCGATAGCCGAGGTCGTCCATCGCGTGGCGCATCAGCAGGAACATCGCCTCGGTCGCGGCGCGGCTGCGCTGCAGCCGGGGGGCGAACCAGATATGGCCGATCTCGATCGCGGCATTCGCGGGCTGGATCTCCATCAGCGTGAGCCAGCCCGAGACCGCGCCCGAGCTGTGCGGCCGCACCGCCCAGGCCATCGGGTCGTGCTGGCTGGCGAAGCCGGCGACGTGGCGGCGCATCGCGGCCTCATCCGCGAAGGGGCCGTAGCCGAGATAGGCCCAGCTCGCGCCCGTGGGGTCGCCCTGCGAGGCCTGGAACAGCTCCGCCGCGTGGCGCACGGCCAGCGGTTCGAGTGTCACCGCCGTGCCGCGATGGGGAATGCGCGCGGGCAGGGGCCGCGGCGTGGGATCGACCTCGGGGCCGAGGGGGGGCGTGGACATGGGGCGGGACCTCCGGACGGCCAAAGCATCGGCCGAAATTGCGCCAGCGCAAGGCGGCGCGCCGCATCGCGTTGCAGGGTGCCGCGGTTTCCGCCTAGGAGAGCGCATGAGCGCCGACACCCTCACCCGCCCCGACCAGTCCCTGGCCCCGAACGGCTTCTTCCTGGAAGCCGTGCTGAGCGTGCACCACTGGACCGACCGGCTGTTCTCTTTCACCTGCACGCGCGAGCCGCATTTCCGCTTCGGCGCCGGGCAGTTCGCGATGATCGGCCTGGTGGTGGAGGGCAAGCCGCTGGTGCGCGCCTATTCCATGGTGAGCCCGCCCTGGGAGGAGCACCTGGAGTTCCTCTCGATCAAGGTGCAGAACGGGCCGCTGACCTCGCGCCTGCAGCATATCGTCCCTGGCGACCGCGTGCTGATCGGCAAGAAGGCGACCGGCACGCTGGTGCCCGACAACCTCGCCCCGGGCGGCAATCTCTGGCTTTTCGCCACGGGCACGGGGCTCGCGCCCTTCATGAGCCTGATCCGCGACCCCGACACCTATGACCGCTTCGACCGCATCATCCTGGTGCACACGGTGCGGCAGGTGGCCGAACTGGCCTACAACGACCTCATCGAGCGCGAATTGCCTGAGCATGAGCTGCTCGGCGAGATGGTGCGCGAGAAGCTGGTCTATTGGCCCTCCGTGACGCGCGAGCCCTTCCGCAACCAGGGGCGGCTGACCACGGCGGTCGAGCAGAACACGATCGGCGCGGCACTTGGCCTGCCGCCGCTCGACCCGGCGCGGGACCGGGCCATGATGTGCGGCTCCGAGGCGATGAACGCCGACCTGCGCGCCCTGCTGGAGGCGCGGGGCTTCGAGGAAGGGGCGAACAACGCGCCGGGCACCTATGTGGTCGAAAAGGCCTTCGTGACGAAGTAACCGGCTGGTGGCTGTGGCGCGGTCCTTGCGCGGGCCGCGCCGTCCCCGTAAGGAAGGACCAGCGTTCATAGCCGCCAGGGCCGCAAGAGCCTGGGTCGGCGTTTCAGGGAGAGTTGGAATGTCCGAAGTCAACGCCCGTGGTGGGTCGAATCGCCGTGGCCTGCTGAAGGCGGCCGCGGTCGGCGCCACCGGCACCGCCATCCTGGCGACGCCGAGCGTCAGCCGCGCCCAGACGGTGACGCTGCGCTTCCAGTCCACCTGGCCGCAGCGCGACATCTTCCATGAATTCGCGCAGGACTACGTCACCCGCGTGAACAACCTCGCCGGTGGCCGCCTGCGCGTGGAACTGCTGGCCGCCGGTGCCGTGGTCGGCGCCTTCCAGCTGCTCGATGCCGTGCATGCCGGCACCCTCGATGGCGGCCATGGCGTCTCCGCCTACTGGTTCGGCCGCAACCGCGCCTTCAGCCTGTTCGGCACCACCCCGCCCTGGTTCAACGAGGCCAACCACTTCCTCGGCTGGTTCTACTATGGCGGCGGCGAGGCGCTGTACCGCGAGCTGATGCATGACATCCTGCGCATGAACGCGGTGGGCTTCCAGACCGGCCCGATGCCGACCCAGCCGCTGGGCTGGTTCCGCAACCCGGTCGAGCGCGCCGACCAGATCCGCGGCCTGCGCTACCGCACCGTGGGCCTCGCCACCGACCTGTTCCAGGAAATGGGCGCGGCGGTCGTGGCCCTGCCGGGTGGTGAGATCGTGCCGGCGCTCGAGCGCGGCGTCATCGACGGGGCGGAGTTCAACAACCCCTCCTCCGACCGCGTTCTGGGCTTCGCCGACGTGGCGCGCAACTACATGATCCAGTCCTTCCACCAGCGCGTCGAGACCTTCGAGGTGCTGTGGAACCGCCAGCGCTACGAAGGCCTGCCGGCCGAGCTGCAGCAGGTGCTGCGCATCGCCGCCGAGGCGTCCTCCGCCGACATGAGCTGGAAGCAGCAGGACCGCTATTCGCGCGACCTGGTGGCCCTGGCCCAGGCGGGCGTGAATGTCCGCCAGACGCCGCGCGCCATCCTGGATGCGCAGCTGCAGGCCTGGGACCGCGTGATCGCGCGCCAGGAAGGCGACAACTCCTCGCCGAATGCCGGGCCCTTCTTCAAGAAGGTCTGCGACAGCCAGCGCGAGTGGTGCCGTCGCGTGGGTGGCTTCTACCTGCGCTATGAGGCCAATCCGGTGATTTCCTACAACCACTTCTTCGCCCGCGGCTGATCCGGGCGCGGATGACCTGACGGGGCCGGTCCGGGACAGCCTGGGCCGGCCCTTTTGACTGCGAAGCGAACCAGGGAGCGCGAGCGGCATGACAGACCAGGGGGCGGTCTTCGTGATCGCGGCCATCGTCGCGGCGGCCATCATCGTCGGCATCGTCTTTGCGCAGAACGCGCTGGTGCAGCGCGTTCTGCTGGGCATCGACCGGCTCTCCACCCTGGTCGGCCAGACCGGCTCCTGGTGCATCCTGATCCTGACGGCGGTCATCACCTATGACGTGACGGCGCGGCGCTTCTTCCGCGCGCCGACCGATTGGGGCTACGACGCCGCCTACATGCTCTACGGCACGCTGTTCATGCTGGCGGGCGCCTATGCGCTGTCGCGCAACGGCCATGTGCGGGGCGACTTCCTCTACCGCAACTTCTCGCCGCCCCTGCAGGCCAAGTTCGACCTCACGCTCTACCTGCTGTTCTTCTTCCCCGCGATCATGGCCTTCATGATCACCGGCTACCATTTCTTCGAACTGTCCTTTATGCAGAACGAGCGCAGCTCGGTCTCGCCGGGCGGGCCGATCATCTGGCCGTTCAAGTTCCTGATCCCGGCGGTGGGCTTCCTGCTGATGCTGCAGGGCCTGGTCGAGGTGGTGCGCTGCGTGCGCTGCATCCGTGACGGCGACTGGCCGCAGCGCCTGTCCGACGTGGAGGAGCTGGAGAAGACCATCCTGGCCGCCGCCGAGGCGAAGGGCGCCGAGGCGCTGGCGGCGGAGATGGCGAAGGGCGGCGAGGCCGCGATCCTGAAGGTCGCGCATGAGCTTGAGGCGCAGGCCGCGCACGACCCCGCGCCGCGCCATCCGCATTCCTGAACGCCCAGCCCCGCACGCTCACGCCCTCGCGCAAGGCACGCACCCATGCTCCCGCAAGAGATCCACCAATTCCTCGGCCTGACGCAGCTCTTCCTCTTCCTGGGCTTCATCATGCTGGGCTTCCCGATCGCCTTCACGCTGATGGCGATGGGGCTGATCTTCGGCTATTTCGGCATGGGCGACCGGGTCTTCGACCTGCTGGTGCAGCGCACCTATGCGGTGATGAGCAACGACGTGCTGATCTCCGTGCCGCTCTTCGTCTTCATGGGCTACATCATCGAACGCGCGAACATCCTCGACCGGCTGTTCCGCTCGCTGCAGCTGGCCTCGGGCGGGCTGCCGGGGTCGCTGGCGGTCGCCACCCTCGCCACCTGCGCGCTCTTCGCCACGGCCACGGGCATCGTCGGCGCGGTGGTGACGCTGATGGGGCTGCTCGCCTTCCCCGCCATGCTGCGTGCCGGCTATGACGCGCGCCTCGCCGCCGGCGTGACCTGCGCGGGCGGGTGCCTGGGCATCCTGATCCCGCCCTCGATCATGCTGATCCTCTATGGCGCCACGGCGGGTGTCTCGGTGGTGCAGCTCTATGCGGCGGCCTTCATCCCCGGCGTCACGCTGGCGATGCTCTACATCATCTATGCCGTGGCGGTGGGCATCTTCCAGCCGCACCGCGCCCCGCGCCTGCCGCCCGAGGAACGCAACGTGCCGCTGGGGACCATCCTGGTGTCGCTGCTGACCTCCTTCCTCCCGCTGGCGGCGCTCATCGCCTCGGTGCTGGGGTCGATCATCATGGGCCTCGCCACGCCGTCGGAAGCGGCGGCGGTGGGCAGCCTGGGCTCCATCATCCTCGCCATCGTCTATCGCGCCTTCACCTGGACCAAGCTGAAGGAGAGCGTGTTCCTCACCGCGCGCACCTCGGCCATGGTCTGCTGGCTGTTCGTGGGCAGCTACATCTTCTCCTCCGTCTTCGGCTATCTCGGTGGCCAGACGGTGGTGGAGGAATTCGTCAAGTCGCTGCCGCTCAACACCTTCACCTTCATGCTGCTGGCGCAGGCGCTGATCTTCGTGCTCGGCTGGCCGCTGGAGTGGACCGAGATCATCGTGATCTTCGTGCCGATCTTCCTGCCGCTGCTGGATGATTTCGGCGTCAGCCCGATCTTCTTCGGCATCCTGGTCGCGCTGAACCTGCAGACCAGCTTCCTCAGCCCGCCGGTGGCCATGGCGGCCTTCTACCTGAAGGGCGTGGCCCCGCCGCATGTGAAGCTGGAAGACATCTTCGCCGGCTGCATGCCCTTCATCTACATCGTCATCTTCACCATGGTGATGGTCTACGTCTTCCCCGAGATCGTGACCTGGCTGCCCGAGGCGCTCTATGGCGGCCAGGCGCCGGCACCAGGGGCGGCGACCATGCTGGATGCGCCCCCCGTGGGCGGCTTCCAGGAGATGGAGGAAGTGGCCCTCCCGCCGCTCAATTGATGGCAGCGCAGGACCCCACCGCCGCGGCGCGCTGGCTGGCGGAGGCGATCGAGACCGGCAATCCCCTGCGGGAGTTGCCGGCCGATATCGCCCCCGCCGATCAGGCGGCGGGCGAGGACATCGCCATCGCCACGCTCGACTCGCTCGGCCATGTCGCCTGTGGCGTGCGGCTGCTGCGGCTGGCCGATGGCGACCTGCTGGCAGGGCCGATGGTGGAGGGCCGCCTGCTTGCGCAGGGCGTCCCCGTGGCGCTGGGCATGCTGCGCCACCCCAGCCTGACGGCCGCGGCCATCGGCGTGCTGGCCGAGGACCTGACCGAGGAGGGCCAGGGCCTGCCGCGCTTCGCTGGCCTGCACGCGGCGCTGGACATCGCGGCCACGCGCTTCACCGAGACGCCCGCCACCCTGGCGCTGCGCGCCGCCGATCTGGGCGGGTTGGGCCTGGTCGTGGCGGGACGGCGCAGGCTGGTGGAACCGGGCCCGGTCCGCGTGCTGATCGGCCCGGCCGGGACGCGGCGCCAGGGGCATGCGGCTGATCTGGCGGCTGCCTTCGCCGACGCCGCCCAGGCGGCGCGGCGGCTTGGCGGCCTGCCCGCCGGGGCGCTGCTGGTCGCCGCCGGCCTCAGCCCGCCCGTGCCGGCCGAGGGCCGGGTCGCGGCCGATCTCGGGCCGCTCGGCAAGGTCGAGGCGAGCTTTACCTAACCAAGCCTGAAACGGGCGGAGGTCAGCGCATCCTCCCGCAGGGCCGCGGTGAGGGCCGCGCGGGCTTCCGCCGTCTCGGCCAGGGCGAGGACACGGGGGAACCAGGGCACGCTGCCGCGCACCCTGGCCTGGAACAGCGCATCCAGGGCGAGGGCCACCGGCGCGCGGCCGACGCAGCAGGCGCAGCCCGGGGCGTGCGGGCTGGCGGTGTCGAAGTCGCGCAGCGTCGCCGCCGCCGGCGCCTCGGCCCGCGCCGCGGCCAGCGCGGCCTCGCTCTCCAGGATCGTCAGGGGGATTCGGGCGTCGACGGACCAAGCCATAGGCTGGACATAAGGATATGTTTATGTCATTTGCAAGCCCATGGACGCCCTGCTCACCCAACTCCGCGCCGCGGCCGAGCCCACGCGGCTGCGCCTGCTCGCGCTCTGCGCGCGCGGGGCGCTGTGCGTCAGCGATCTCTGTGCCGTACTCGGCCAGTCCCAGCCGCGCCTGTCGCGCCACCTGAAGCTGCTGGTCGAGGCACGGCTGCTGGAACGCATCCCGGAGGGCGCCAACGCCTTCTTCCAACTGCCCGCGGAGGCCGAGGTGGCGCGGCTGATCCTGGCCCGCCTGCCCGAGGACGACCCGCGCCTTGCCGCCGATCGCCGCGCCGCGGCGCGGCTGGCCGCCGAGCGCGCCCGCGCGGCCTCCGACACCTTCCGCCGCGACGGCATGGATTGGGACGAGGTGCGCGCCCTGGACCTGCCGGCCGCCGCCATCGAATCGGCCATCCTCGCCGCCCTGCCGGGGCGGATCGGTGCGCTGCTCGACATCGGCACCGGCACGGGGCGGCTGCTGGAACTCGCCGCGGATCGCGCGCAGCGCGCCACCGGCGTGGATGCCAGCCGGGAGATGCTGGCGCTCGCCCGCGCGCGCCTGGCCGAGCGCGGCCTGGCCGAGCGCTGCGCCGTGCGCCAGGCCGACATGTACCGCCTGCCCTTTGCCGATGGCGCCTTCGATGTCGTGACGCTGCAGATGGTGCTGCACTACGCCGAGGACCCGGCGGCCGCCATCGCCGAGGCCGCGCGCGTGCTGCACCCCGATGGCCTGCTGCTCATCATCGACCTCGCCGCGCATGACCGCGCCGAGGTGATGCGCCGCCACGCGCATCGCTGGCCGGGCTTCGACGACGCCGCCATCGCCGGCTGGCTGGGCGCGGCCGGCTGCACGGCGCGCGGCGCCACCGCGGTGGCCGGGCCGCTCGACCTGCGCATCTGGCCCGCGCAACGCACGGCGGCCTTCGCGCTTTCTTCACCCGCGACCGCGTTCTGATCCACGCCTTCGATCCGGAAACACGACACCCATGACCACGCGCCCGCATCTGCTCGACGCCCTCGCCAGCCAGGCCCTGCTCTGCGATGGCGGCATGGGCTCGCGCGTCCAGGCGATGACGCTCGATATCGTCAAGGATTTCTGGGACAAGGAGAACTGCACGGAAGTGCTGAACCTCTCGCGTCCCGACATCGTGCGCGACATCCATCGCGGCTACTACGCCGCCGGTGCGGACATGGTGCTGACCAACAGCTTCGGCGGCAGCCCCATCACGCTCGAGGAATTCGAGCTCGGCTCCCGCGCCTTCGAGATCAACAAGCTCAGCGTCGAGCTGGCGCGCGAGGCGGCGGAGAGCTTCGCCGATGGCCGGCACCGCTACGTGATCGGCGATATCGGCCCGGGCACCAAGCTGCCCAGCCTCGGCCATGTCACCTATGACGCGCTGGAGAGCGCGCTGACCGAGCAATGCCTCGGCCTGATCGCGGGCGGGGCGGATGCGCTGCTGACCGAGACGAACCAGGACACGCTCTACATCAAGGCCGCCGTCAACGCCGCCAAGATCGCCAAGGCGAAGACGAAGTCCGATATCCCGATCTTCGTGCAGGTGACGGTGGAGACCACCGGCACGCTGCTGGTCGGCCCCGACATCGCCGCCGCCGCCACCGTGGTGCATGCGCTGGATGTGCCGCTGCTGGGGCTGAACTGCGCCTCGGGCCCGCAGGAGATGGCCGAGCATCTGCGCTGGCTCAGCCAGAACTGGCCCGGCCTGCTCAGCGTGCAGCCCAATGCCGGCCTGCCGGAGCTGGTGGACGGCAAGACCCATTATCCGCTCGGTGCCGCCGAGATGGCGACCTGGATGGAGCGCTTCGTCGTCGAGGACGGCTTCAACCTGATCGGCGGGTGCTGCGGCACCTCGACCCCGCATATCGAGGCGATGGACGCGATGCTGCGCCGCCTCGGCGGGTCGCGCGCGCGCCCCGCGCCGGTGGCGCGCAAGGTGCACTGGGTGCCCTCCGTCGCCTCGCTCTATTCGGCGACGGCGCTGCGCCAGGAGAACAGCTACTTCTCGATCGGCGAGCGCTGCAACGCCAACGGCTCCAAGGCCTGGCGGCAGTTGCAGGAAGCGAATGACTGGGATGGCTGCCTCGCCATCGGCCGCGAGCAGGTGGCCGAGGGTTCGAACTCGCTCGACATCTGCACCGCCTTTGTCGGTCGCGACGAGCTGCGCGAGATGAGCGAGGTGATCACCCGCTTCACCTCCTCCGTGAACTCGCCGCTCGTGATCGACAGCACCGAGACGAATGTGATCGAGGCCTCGCTGAAGCTGCATGGCGGCAAGGCGATCATCAACTCGATCAACTTCGAGGAGGGCGAGGGCGCGGCGCATGACCGCATGAAGCTCGCCCGCAAGTTCGGCGCCGCCGTCATCGCGCTGACCATCGACGAGGTCGGCATGGCCAAGACGGCCGAGGACAAGCTGCGCATCGCGACCCGGCTGGTCGAGTTCGCCTGCGAGAAATACGGCCTGCCGCAATCCGACCTGATGATCGACCCGCTGACCTTCACCATCGCCACCGGCAACGAGGACGACCGCAAGCTCGGCCTGTGGACGCTGGAGGGCATCCGCATGATCCGGGAGCGTTTCCCGGACATCCAGATCATCCTCGGCCTGTCCAACATCTCCTTCGGCCTGAACCCGGCGGCGCGGCACGTGCTGAACAGCGTCTTCCTGGATCACGCGGTGCGCGCGGGCATGACGGGGGCGATCGTGCACGTCTCCAAGATCAAGCCGCTGCACAAGATCCCGGTCGAGGAAGTGCAGGTCATGGATGACCTGATCTTCGACAACCGCCGCGAGGGCTACGATCCGCTGCAGAAGGTGCTGGAGATGTTCTCCGGCCGCAAGGCGGCCGACAACGTCGCCAAGGTGAAGGCCGCCACCGTCCAGGGCCGGCTCAAGGACCGCATCGTGGATGGCGACCGCAAGGGGCTTGAGGAAGAACTCGCGGCCGCGATGGCCGAGGGCATGACGCCGCTCGCCATCATCAACGACGTGCTGCTCGATGGCATGAAGGTGGTGGGCGAGCTGTTCGGCGCGGGCAAGATGCAGCTGCCCTTCGTGCTCCAGTCGGCGGAGACGATGAAGGCCGCGGTCGCCTATCTCGAACCCTTCATGGAGCGCGTGCAGGGCCAGGAGAAGGGCATCATCGTGCTGGGCACGGTGCGCGGCGACGTGCACGACATCGGCAAGAACCTGGTCGACATCATCCTGACCAACAACGGCTACAAGGTGGTGAACCTCGGCATCAAGGTGCCGCTGAACGAGATCGTCGCCGCGGCGCGCGAGCACAAGGCGAACGCCATCGGCATGTCCGGCCTGCTGGTGAAGTCGACCGTGGTGATGCGCGAGAACCTGGAGGAGATGTCGCGCCAGGGCATCGACATCCCCGTGCTGCTCGGCGGCGCGGCGCTGACGCGCAACTACGTGGAGGAGGATTGCGTGCAGGCCTATGCCTGCGGCCGCGTGGTCTATGCGCGCGACGCCTTCGACGGCCTGCACCTGATGGACAAGGTGATGGGCAACGACTTCGAGGGCTATCTTGGCGCCATCCAGGCCAAGCGCGCCGGCAAGTCGCGCAACGAGAAGCGCGTGCTGGGCACCGCCGATCCGCGCGGCTTCGCCCCCGTCGACCTGGCCTATGCCCAGGCGCGCCGCCGGCGCGTGAGCGCGCTCTCCACCCCGCCCACGCCGCCCTTCTGGGGCCCGCGCGTGATGGAGGCCGACCCGAAGGCGCTGGTGCCCTTCATCAATGAGCGCAGCCTCTATCAATTCCAGTGGGGCTTCCGGAAGGCCGGCCGGTCGCTCGAGGATTTCCTCGGCTGGGCGAAGCAGGAACTGCGCCCGGTGCTCAAGCGCATGCTGGCGCTGACCGCCGAGCATGACATCCTCAAGCCGCAATCCATCTACGGCTACTGGAAATGCGCCGGCCAGGGCAACGACCTGATCCTGTTCGAGGAGGACGGCACCACGGAAGTCGCGCGCTTCAACATGCCGCGCCAGCCCAAGGAGGATGGCGAGTGCATCGCCGATTTCGTGCGCGACATTGACGATGAGGGCCGCGACGTGATCGGCCTGCAGGTGGTCACCGTGGGCCAGAAGGCCTCTGACGTCGCGCGCGAATGGTTCGACGCCAACCGCTACCAGGACTACCTCTATCTGCATGGCCTGGGCGTGGAGATGGCCGAGGCGATGGCCGAATACACCCACAAGCGCATCCGCGCCGAATGGGGCTATGCGGCGGAGGATGAGCGCGACATCGAGAAGATGCTCAGCCAGGGCTATCGCGGCGGCCGCTATTCCTTCGGCTACCCGGCCTGCCCGAAGCTCGAGGACCAGGCGCCGCTGCTGCAACTCCTCAAGGCCGAGCGCATCGGGGTCGAGATCAGCGACGAGTGGCAGCTTCACCCGGAGCAATCGACCTCCGCCATCGTGCTGCACCACCCGGGCGCCAAATACTTCTCCGTCTGAGCCGCGCGGGGTAGATACAGCCGCGAGGCATTGAGGAGAGACCATGACCACCAGCGCCGTGCAGCGCATCGCCGCCGGCTCCGTGGCCGTGGCGGTGGGCGTGCTTGCGCTCAAGGCGGGGGCCTGGTGGCTCACCGGCTCGGTCGCGCTGCTGGCCGATGCGCTGGAGAGCGTGGTGAACGTGGCCGCCGCCATCGGCGCGCTCATCGCCATCCGCTTCTCCGCGCTGCCGGCCGATGCCAACCACCCCTATGGCCATTCCAAGGCGGAATACCTCTCGGCGGTGGTCGAGGGCGCGCTGATCATCGTCGCCGCCCTGCTGATCCTGCACCAGGCCTGGGATTCCTTCGCCGCGCCGCGCCCGCCCGAGCAGGCGGGGCTGGGCCTGGTGGTGGCCTCGGTCGCCACGGGCATCAACGCGCTGTGGTGCTGGGTGCTGTTCCGCCACGGCCGGGCGGCGCGCTCGCCCGCCATGCTGGCCGATGCGCGGCACCTGCTCTCGGATGTCGTGACCTCGGCGGGCGTGCTGGTGGGCGTGGCGCTGGTGGCGCTGACCGGCGTGCTCTGGCTCGACCCGCTGCTGGCCGCGCTCACGGCGGTGAACATCCTCTGGTCCGGCGCAAGGCTGATGCGTGAGAGCGTGGGTGGGCTGATGGATGAGGCCGTGCCGCCCGAACTGCTCGCGCGCATCCGCAAGACCGTGGCGGTGGAAGCCGCCGGCGCGATCGAGGCGCATGATTTGCGCACGCGCCATGCCGGGCGGACCACCTTCGTCGAGTTCCACCTGGTGGTGGATGGCGCCATGACGGTGACCCAGGCGCATGACATCTGCGACCGGATCGAGGCCGCGCTGAAGGCGGATCTCGACCCCGCCATCATCACCATCCATGTCGAGCCCGACGGCAAGGCGAAGCACCGGGGGGTGCTGGTGCTGTGATCGCGGCGGCGCTCGCGCCACCGCTCCCGGCCCAGCCGAACCGGGTGCCACTCTGGGTCGTCGCCTCCCTGGCGCTGCACCTCCTGCTGGCGGCCGCGCTGCTGCAACCACCGCGCCCCGTGCCGGAGGCGGCGCCGGAGCAGCGGGTCTCGCTGATCTGGGCCGAGCAGGGCGCCGGGGCGGGCGATCCCGAGGACCGCGCGGCGGAACTTCCGGGCGGGGTCGAGATCCCCCCCGCCCCCCTGGCTGCCGAAGCCCCCGCGCCGCCGCCCGCGCCACCGGCCACGCCCGCCCTGGCCGAGGCGCCGCCCCCGCCGAGCCCCGCCCCGCCGCTGCCCATGGCCCCGCCCCTCGCCCCGCCGCCCGCCGCGGCCGCGCCCGCCGGTCCGGCGCGCGTCCAGGCCGCGCCGCCGCCGCCGAGCCCGGCGCCCGCGCCGCAGGCCCAGGCGGCGCTGCGCCTGCCGCCGCTCGCCTTGCCCGAGGCGCCGCCGATCCTGCCGCCGGGCAGCGCCCCACCGGCGCCCGAGGACGCCGCACCCCCCTTGCCCGTCCCCGCGGCGCCCGCCAGCCCGGGCGCGCCCCCGGCATCGCCCGAGGCTCCCGCGCCGCCCCAATTCGCCGCCCTGCCGCCGCCGCCGCCCGAGCCGCCGCGCCCGCGCCCGGCCCAGCCCCCGGTCGCGCCGGCGGCGCCGCCGCCGACCCGCCGCGCCCCTCCCGGCCCCGGCAACGCCACCCAGGCCGCGCCGCCCATGGCCGCCGCCCCGGCGGAAGCGAGCGGCGCCATCTCGCCGCCGCGGCAACTTGCTGGCATCGCCAACCCCGCCCCCGAATACCCCTATGCCAGCCGCATCCGGCAGGAGCAGGGGCGTGTGACGCTGCGCGTGCTCGTCACCCCCACCGGCGGGGTTGCCGATGTCGCGATCGAGCGCACATCTGGACATGCCGCGCTGGACCGCGCCGCCGAGGCGGCGGTGCGGCGCTGGCGCTTCGAACCCGCCATGCAGAACGGCCAGCCCGTGCCCGCCAGCGCGGCCGTGAGCATCACCTTCCGCCTTGACGGAGACCGACGATGGTAAAGCTCGACATCATCACGACGCGGGGCGGCGATGCGGGGGAGACCTCGCTCGGCGACGGCACGCGCGTGCGCAAGGATGCGCTGCGGGTCGAGGCCTATGGCACGGTGGATGAGGCCAATGCCGCGCTCGGCGTGCTGCGCCTGCACCTGGCCGGCGACCGCGCGGCGGAGGGGATGGTCGAGCGCATCCAGAACGATCTGTTCGACCTCGGCGCCGATCTCTGCGTGCCCGGCACGGGGGAGGACCGGCTGCGCATCACCGATGCGCAATGCGCGCGGCTGGAGGCCGAACTGGCCGAGATGAACGCGCTGATCCCGCCGCTGCGCAGCTTCGTGCTGCCCGGCGGCTCGCCCGGCGCGGCGCAGGCCCATGTGGCGCGCACCGTCACGCGCCGGGCGGAGCGGCTGGTGGTGCATCTGGCGGCGGTCGAGCCAGTGAACCCGGCCGCGGTGCGCTATCTCAACCGGCTGTCGGACCATTTGTTCGTGCTGTCGCGCCGACTCAACGAGAACGGCGCGAAGGATGTGGTCTGGCGCCCTGGCGCCACCCGCTAAATCGGCGCGGCGAGCAGCAGCCGGTTCATCTTCTCCATCGCCGCGCAAAGGGCCGCCCGGTCGCGCGCGGCCTGCTCGGGCGAGGCGCCGCCGGCCACCACCATGGCCATGATCTCCCCCCAGCTGCGCTGGCCATCCACCTTGGACAGGATGGCGCCGGCCAGCCGCGGCAGGGGCACGGGGACGCGCAGATCGTCGAAGGTCACGGTCAGCACGCCATCGGCGCGCAGGTTCTTGGCCAGCGTCGGCCCGTCCAGCTCACGCAGCACCGGCACCGCCGCATCGTCGTCCCAGGGGCGCGGGGCCACCGGGTCGCGCGTCAGATAGGCGATGTGGATGCCCATATTGCCGCAGACCGCCTCGGCGAGCGCAGCGCGCTGCACCGGGTCCATCGTCGCGGTCAAGGCGCGCAGCTTCGGGTCCGTCAGGTAGCTGTCGGGATCGTAGCGGAGCGGTTCGACCAGCGTCTCGATCCTGAGCCCCGCGCCCGCCACCAGGGCCGCGAGCTGCGGCACGGTGAAGGCGACGTCGCGCGGGTTCAGCAGCAGGTCGTAGAGCCCCGCATCGCCGCCCTTCAGATGGTCGTCGATCCAGGGATTCTTCTTGAGCCAGGCAGTGCCGGGGGTCTGCTTCCACAGCCGCTTCGCGGTCTCCACGCGCGCCGCGGGCGGCAACTCGCGCGGCGCGAGCAGCCGCAGCGCGTCCTGCAGCATGTACACACCCGTCCGCCCATGCGGCGCATAGACCATGATGCCCATGCCCCCGCCGGGCGCGAGCACCGAGGCCAGCGCCGCCAGCCCCTCGGCCGGGTCGGGCAGGTGGTGCAGCACGCCGCAGCAATCGATGTAGTCGAAGGGCCCGAGCCCCGAGCGCGGCAGGTCGAGCAGGCTGCCTTCCTCGAAGGCGATGTTGGTGAGCCCCCGCGTGGCCGCCCGCGCCTGCGCCACCTTCTTCGCCGCCGTCGAGCGATCCAGCCAGGTCACCTGCCCGGGCCGGCAGAGCCGGGCCATCTGCTGCGCCAGCATGATCGTGCCATCGCCCGAGCCACCGCCCGCCATCAGCGCGCGCAAGGGCGTGGCGGCCGGGCGCCGCGCGCCGAAGACCCAATGGTCGATCTCCCGGAGGTGGGAGGGGCTGCCGACGATCAGGCGCCGGGCTTCCTCGCGCGGGTCGCGCGCCGGATAGGGGAAGGCTTCGTATTGCGCGGCCAGGGCCGCATCGGGCGCATCGCGGGTCGTCATGGGCGTTTCCATAGGGGCAGCGCGCGCATCACGGAAGGCGCGACGTTGCCGGAACCGGAGGGGGCGCGTATCTAGGGCGCCCCATGACCCGTCCCGTCCTGTTCCTCGCCGCCCTGCTCGCGGCTGCCGGCCTTGGCCCCGTGGCGGAGGCGCAGCAGCGCCCCGCGCCGCAGCGGCTCGGCGCCTTCCAATCCTGGACCGCCGCCACGCACCAGGAGAACGGGCAGAAGGTCTGCTACGCCTTCGCCCGCGCCGCGCGCAGTGAGAACGGGCCGCAGAATCGCCAGAACGTGACGCTGACCGTCACGCATCGCCCCGGCGGGCGCGACCAGGTGGCGATCTCGGTCGGCTACCCCTATCCGCGCGGGGCCGAGGCGGTGATGACCGTCGGCGCCGGCGAGTTCCGCAGCTATGGCGTGGTGGGGATGAGCGCCTTCTTCCAGAATGGCGCGCAGCTCATCCATGCCTTCCGCAACGGGCGCGAGGCCGTGGTCCGCAGCCCCGGCCCGCCCGGCCGCCCGGCGGTGACCGACACCTTCGCGCTGTCGGGCTTCTCGGCCGCCTATGAGGCGATCTCGCGCGAGTGCCCCGCGGCCACGCCCACCTCGCCGCGCCGATGAACGCCACACCGAATCCGGTGATGAATGTCGATCTGAACGCCGAGGAACGCGCGCGCATCCTGGCCAAGGCGGCGATCTTCGCGCCCCCCTCCGCCACCCTGCCCGATGGGCGGCGCGAGCTGGTGGGCCTGTCGCGCGAGGAACTGGCCGCCGAGATGGTCGCGATGGGCGAGAAGCCCTTCCGCGCCAAGCAGCTCTGGCACTGGATCTACCACCAGGGCGAGACCGATTTCTCGAAGATGCCGACCATCGCCAAGGCGATGCAGCCCAGGCTGGCCGAGCGCTTCGTGGTGGGCCGGCCGGGTGTGACCACCGTGCAGACCAGCGAGGACGGCACCCGCAAATGGCTCTTCGCCTATCGCGACGGGCAGCAGGTGGAGACCGTCTATATCCCCTCGCTGGATGAGGATCGCGGCGCGGTCTGCATCTCGACCCAGGTGGGCTGCACGCTGTCCTGCACCTTCTGCCACACCGGCACGCAGAAGCTGGTGCGCAACCTCGGCGCGGCCGAGATCGTCGGCCAGTTCATGGCGGCGCGCGATTCCTATGGCGAATGGCCGAGCCCGAAGGACGGCACGGCGCGGCACCTCTCCAACATCGTCGTCATGGGCATGGGTGAGCCGCTCTACAATTACGAGAACACGGCCAAGGCGCTGCGCATCATCATGGACCATGAGGGCATTGCGCTGTCGCGCCGGCGCATCACGCTCTCCACCTCCGGCGTGGTGCCGATGATGGACAAGTGCGGCGCCGAGCTGAACGTGAACCTCGCCGTCTCGCTTCATGCCGTCACCAACGAGCTGCGCGACCAGATCGTCCCACTCAACCGCAAATATCCGATCGAGGAGCTGCTCGCCGCCTGCCGCCGCTATCCCGGTGCCACCAATGCGCGGCGCATCACCTTCGAATACGTGATGCTGCGCGGCGTGAACGACAGCGAGGCCGAGGCGCGCGAGCTGGTGCGCCTGCTCAAGGGCCTGCCGGCGAAGGTGAACCTGATCCCCTTCAACCCCTGGCCGGGCAGCCCCTATCGCACCAGCACGCCCGAGGCGGTGCGCGCCTTCGCCGCCATCGTCGAGGCGGCCGGCTATTCCAGCCCGATCCGCCGCCCGCGCGGGCGTGACATCCTCGCCGCCTGCGGCCAGCTCAAGACCGAGAGCGAGCGCGCCCGCAAGGCAGCCGCAAGCTGAGCGCCCCGGCGCGCATCTCCCCGCCCATCTGGCTGATGGGCCTTGCCGCCTTCACGGTGGGCTGCGGGATGCGGGTGCTGGATCCGCTGCTGCCCATGCTGGCGCGCGAATTCGGCGTGGGGCTTGGTTCGGTCGCCCCCCTGATCGGCGGTTTCGCCCTGGCCTACGGGCTCGGGCAGCTCTTCGCCGGGCCGGTGGGCGATGGCTTCGGCAAGCTGCGCGTCGCGGCGGTGGCCATGGCGCTCTACGCGGCCACGCTGCTGGGGGCGACGCTCGCCCCCGATCTCGGCGCGCTGCTCGCCTTCCGCATCGCCTCGGGCCTGGCGGCGGCAGCGACCATCCCGCTCTTCATGGCGCATATCGGCGACCGCGTGCCTTACCAGCAGCGCCAGGCGGTGATCGGGCGCTTCCTGACCGGCATGGTGATGGCGAACCTGCTCGCCGGCCCGATCTCGGGCATCATGGCGGAACTCGCCGGCTGGCGCGCCTCCTTCCTCGTGCTGGGCGGCATGGGGGCGGTGATCGCGCTTGTGTTCATGGTGGGGCTGGGCCCCGGCTGGCGCGAAGGCGGGGGCGGGGCGGCGAGCCTGGGGCTCGGCGGGTTCCTGCGCCTGTTCGGCCGGCCCGCCGGGCGGCGGCTGATGCTGGCGGCGGCGGCGGATGGGATGCTGCTCTTCGGCGGCGCCATTCCCTTCATCGCCTCCTCCCTCATCGAGCGCTTCGCGCTCTCCGCCGCCGGGGCGGGGCTCGTCACGGCGGGGTTCGGGGTGGGGGCGATCCTCTACACGCAGCGCGCCTCCTGGCTGGTGGCGCGGCTGGGCGAGCGGGGGATGGTGCGCTGGGGCGGGGCGGGGCTGTGCCTGTGCCTCGCCGTGATCGGCCTGGCGCCGGCCTGGTGGGTGGTGGTGCCGGCGCAGGCGCTGCTCGGCCTGGTGTTCTTCATGCTGCATGGCGTGCTGCAGGCACGCGCGACCGAGGCGCTGCCCGAGGCGCGCGGCACGGCGGTGGCGGGCTTCGCCATGTCGCTCTTCCTCGGCCAGGCGCTGGGGGCGGTGATCTTCGGCGCGATCATTGGCGGCTTCGGCTTCGCGCCGGGCTTCCTGCTGGCGGCGGCGGGGATCCTGCTGCTGGCCCATGCGATCAATGCGCGGGTGATTCCGCGAAGCTGAGCAGGGCTTCCACCTCGGCCGCCAGGGTGCTTTCCAGCATGGATTCCAGCGCCCGCAGCGCCAGGGCGGCCTCGGCGCCGTCCATCACCCGGTGGTCGAAGGCGAGGAAGACCTCCACCCGCCCGGCCGGATCGATCGGCCCGAAGGTGAGGAAGGCGGGCAGCGGGCTGACGCTGTCCACGATCGACCCGCCCTGCCCGCCGACGCTCGAGACCGCGAAGGTGCCGGCATAGCGCAGCAGCGGCCGCGCGGTGGCGAGGCTCCAGCGCAGGATCAGCCGGCGCAGCGGCCAGGGCAGGCAGAGCATCCGCAGGATGCGATAGGCCGGGCGGTATTGCCGCACCGGCGCGTTCCGTGCCTCCGCCAGCTGCGCGCCGAGCTGCGGCAGCGCCGTGGTGGCGAGGCCGGGGAAGCGCGCGGCCATGACCATGGGTTCGCCGTTGTAGCGCCGCTCGACCAGGATGCAGCCGATGGCCTCGGGCACTTCCAGCAGATGCCGCCAGGGCAGCGTGGCGAAGATGCGCCGCAGCGCCGGGCGCTCCGCGGCGACCAGGGCGAAGGCCTTGGCGAAGAGCATCGGCCAGGCGGGGCGCGGGGCGGGCAGCGCCGCGCGCGCCGCCAGCAGCCGCGGCACGGCCAGCTCCGCGCGCAGGATGCAGCGCGGCACGCGCAGCGAGAGCCAGGACAGATCGGCGATGTGCTGCCGCCCGGGGCTCAGCTTCACGCGCCGCGCGGTCATGCCCGCGGCGCGGCGAACCAGGCCCGCAGATGGCGGGCGGCCTCGGGGTTCACCGCGCCCTCGGGCATCCGCCCGGCCGCGAGTGCGGCCACCTGGCGCACCGTATCCATCGCCTGGTGCTCCGCCGCCTCGGGGGTGAGGCCCGCGACATGCGGCGTCGCGACCACATTCTTGCGAGTTGCCAGGGCCGGGTTCGGGCGCTGGTCGGGCGCGCTGCCCACATCCATCGCGGCCGCCGCGAGATGGCCTGAATCCAGCGCCGCGGCCAGCGCCGCCTCCTCCACCAATTCGCCGCGCGAGAGGTTGATGAGGAAGGCGCCGCGCTTCATGGCGCCGATGGTGCCGGCGTTCATCAGGTGGCGTGTCTGCGCGTTCGAGATGGCGAGCGGCATCACCACGTCCGCCTCCGCCAGCAGGCGATCCAGCGCCACGGCCTCCACCCCCGGCGCGTCGATGGCCGCATAGGGGTCCTGCACCAGCACGCGCATCCGCATCGCCACCGCGATGGGCGCGATGCGCTGGGCGATGCGCCCCCAGCCGATGAGGCCGAGCGTCTTGCCCGCCAGCTGCATCCCCATGCGCGAGACGGGCGGCGTGCCGGCCCAGTAGGCCGCCGCATGGCCGGAGACCCCGCGGGCGAGGTCCACCATCATGCCGATGGCGATCTCGGCGACGGAATCGACGAAGCCGGGCGTCGCCTGCGTCACCAGCACGCCCGCGGCGGAGGCGGCGGGGACGTCGATGGTCGAGATATCCACGGCGACGCGGTGGAAGGCGAGCAGGCCGGGCAGATGCGCGAAGGTCTCGGCGGTGCCGGGCGTGGCGCGGTCCGCGACGATGCACTGGCAGCCCCGCGCGGCCTCGGCCAGGGCGCGGCCGGCGAGCGGCGTGTCGCCCTGGTGCAGCACCACCTCGGCCAAGTCGCGCAGCGCGGCCTCGGCGCGGGGCGGGTAGTAGCCGGCGCGCATCTCGGGCGTGTGGCTCAGGAAAACCCGCAACATGGCGTCTCGCATCCCGTGATCTTGTGGGGCTAGCGTAAGGCCATGAGCGATCCGGGCAACATCCCCTTCACCGCTGGCACCGCGCCGCCGCGCCTCGCCGTGCCGCCGGGCGCGGTGGATTGCCACCACCATGTCTATGACGCCGCCTGGCCCGTGGCGCCGGGCGGGCGGGTGCATGAGAGCGCAACAAGGGAACATCACGCGCGGCTGCTGGCCCGCCTCGGCGTGGAGCGGCTGGTGCTGGTGCAGCCCTCCACCTACGGCACGGACAATGAGCTGCAACTGCGCGCGCTGCGCGACTGGGGCCCCGCGCGGGCGCGCATGGTCGCGGTGGTCCGGCCCGAAGCCGATGCGGCCGGGCTGCGCGCCATGGCGGCGGAGGGCGTGGTCGGCGCGCGGGCGAATCTCGTGCAGGGCATTCCGCTCAGCCCGGCCGATGTGGCGCCGCTCGCGAAGCGGCTCGCCGATCTGGGGTGGCACCTGCAGGTCTTCGCCTCGGCCGCGATGATCGCGGACCTCGCCCCGGTGCTGCGCGCCGCGCCCTGCGAGGTGGTGTTCGACCATTTCGCACAATTGCCGCCGCGGGACTGGGCGGCGCATCCGGCCTGGGGCGTGGTGCAGGACCTGCTGCAGGCCGGGCGCGGCTGGGTGAAGCTCTCCTCGCCCTACAGCCTGGACCAGGGCAACCCGGCGGCGGTGGGTGACCTCGCCCGCGCGTTGGTGGGCAGCGCGCCGGCGCGGATGGTCTGGGGCACCAACTGGCCCCACCCCAACGCCACGACCATCCCCGATGATGCCGCGCTGCTGGACCTGCTGGCCGATTGGGCGCCGGACGAAGCGACCCGCCGCGCCATCCTGGTGGACAACCCGGCGAAGCTCTACCGATTCACCCCGTGACGAGCCGCGCCAGCACCAGCCCCGCCAGCCCCGCGAGCATCGCCGGCAGCAGGCGCTGGCCGCCGAGCAGATAGGCCGCGGCCCCGGCAACCACCCCGGCGAGGCGCGCGGGCCAGGGCACGGTGGCGAGCAACCCGCTCGGCGCCACCAGCGCCAGCGCCACGAAGCAGGCGAGGGTGGCGACGGACACCGCCGAGGCCCAGGCGATCGCCGGGTGATCCGCCCGCAGCACGCCGCCCAGCGCGAGCCCCACGAGGCGCAGCCCGAAGCCGATCGCCACCGTCAGCCAGAGTGCGATATCGGCCTCGGTCATTTTGCGGCGTGCACGAAGGCTTCACCTTCGTGCCCCTCAGGCGCCGGGCGGCGGCCATCCGGCCGCCTTGGCTGCGCGGCATAGGCCGCGGCGGCCATTCGGCCGCTCGGCCCTCCGGGCCGCAGGCCGGAACTTCGTAAGCTGCTTCTCATCGGCGCCGCATCGCGAGAAAGGCGATGCTCCCGCCCACCAGCCCGGCCAGCGGCAGCCCCCAGGCGCCGCCGACCCACCAGGCGAGCGGCGCGGCCAGCACCCCGCCCAATATCGCCGGCGCCACGCCGGGCCGGGCCAGGTCGCCCGCCATCAGCAGGGCGAAATAGAGCGGGTTGGTGAAAAGCAGCGCGGCGCGCCACTCCATCGGCAACAGCGGCGCGGCGAGGTGCCCGGCGGCGGTGGTCGCCATCGCCACGCTCCAGCTCGCCCCCGAGAAGCCGAGGAACCAGGGCAGCCGCGCCGTATCGGGCAGGCCGGGCAGCACCCGCATCCCCGCCGCCCAGGGGGTGATGGCGATGAAGGGCAGGCCGAGCAGCCGCCGCCAGCCGCTGCGGGCGCCGAGCAGCGGCGCGATGGCGACCGACATGGGCAGGAAGCGCGCATTCGCCGCCGTCGCCGCGATGGTGGCGGGGATGGCCGGCACGCCCAGGCTCGTCGCCTGCAAGAGCACCAATTGCCCGGCCATGCCATAGACCGCGCCGGTGGCGATCAGCGACCAGGTGAGGGAAAGCCCGGCCTCGGCCACCGCCGCGCCGAAGGCGATGAAGGTCGCCGCCATGGCGAGCGCGGGCGCGCCCAGCGCGGCCCGCACCCCGTCCCGGGCGGCGCCTACCCCAGGAATTTCGCGTCCCGCTGGGTCTTCAGCGCCTCATAGGCCGCCCGCACGCGGGCCGCGCCATGGGTCCGTTCCAGCCGGCGGACGGTGAAATGCCCCTCCGCGATGGCGCGGAAATGCGCGAGGAAGGCGAGGTTCACCGTCGCCCCCGCCGCCGCGCCGATCACCGGGGCGGCCTGCACGGCCAGCTTGGTCGCAACCGGGCCGGCGAAGCGCGCCGCGATGGCGGCCACGAAACCCGGCAGGATGGAGGAGAACACGCCCGCCCCGGCCACGCTCTTCAGCGCCTCGGTCAGCGCGATGCGCACGGCGAAATAGCCGGTCTCGGCCGCGTCGTCGCCCGGGTCGCGCCCGCCCAGCGCGAAGACCTTCAGGCATTCGGCGGCCGTCAGCGGGTCGGCCAGATCCTCCCCATTCGCCTCGGCGATGGCGGCGATCTGGCGCAGCAGCAGGGTGGTGGAGACCGGCAGCTCGACCAGCGTGCCCGGCAGGCCGAAGGCGCCGCCCGCCGCCCCCGAGGCCGCCGCGAGGCCGCGATGGAACCAGTGATCCGGGATCGGCAGCGGGTTGCGGCTGGGTGCGGTCTTCAGCGCGGCCTGCATGGCGGTGGAGAGCGCGCCGCGCACCGCCCCGTCGATCATCCCCTGCGTGCCCGAGGGCAGGCGCGCGCGCAGCGCTTCAATCGGCTGGCCCAGCGCGTTGGACAGCCGCGCGGCGAGGGAGAGGGATTCGAGCTGCGCGACCGCGGCTTCCAGCTCGCGCGCCACGGGCTCCGGCAGGGTGGTGGGGGGGTGGGTGAGGGACATGGCGAGGATATGGGCCCGGGCTCAGCGCCAACCCAGCCCCGCCGCGCGCATCCGGCGCATGACGAGAAACAGCCAGCAGAGTTGCCCGGCCAGCGCCGGCAGCACGATCAGCGGCTTGAGATTGGGCGAGAGCGTCAGGAACAGTCCCGCCAGACCGGCATGGAAGATCGCAAACCCCCAATGCACGCCCGCCACCACGCGCACGCCCATGCCGGATCGTTGCGCGAGTTGATACAGATGCGTCCGGTGGCCTTCCGACAGCTTCTCGCCCATCGCCGCGCGGCGGGCCAGCGTGAATCCCGCGTCGAACAGCAGCGAGAAGATCAGCAGCGGCACGATCAGGAAGGACACGGCCTGCGTGTCGAAGCCCGCCGCGGCGATGGCCAGCACGGCGATGACGAAGCCGGAAAACTGGCTGCCGACATCGCCCATGAAGATCCGCGCCTTGTGCAGGTTGAAGGGCAGGAAGCCCGCGAAGCCGGCGGCGAGGAACAAGGCCGCCGCATAGACGAACCAGCCCCCCTGCGTGGCGGCGATCACGGCCAGCGCGGCGGAGGCGATCAGCAGCGTCCCACCCACCAGCCCGTCCAGCCCATCCATGAAGTTCACGGCATTGGTGCAGCCCACGATCCAGAACAGGCTGAGCGCCACGCCGAGCCAGCCCAGCTCCACCACCCCGATCCAGGGCAGCGCGAGCCGGTCCACCACCAGCCCGGAGGCGAGCGCGACCACCGCCGCCGCGCATTGCGCCCCCAGCCGCAGCCGGGCGGAGAGGTGGCGCATGTCGTCCCACAGCGCGACGCCGGCGATGGCGATGGCGGCAGCGATGACGCCGAGGAATTGCCGCTCCGCGATGCGCGCGAAATCCGCCGCCTGGAACAGCACCACCATGCCCGCCACGAAGGCGACCACCACGCCGAGCCCGCCCCCGCGCGGCGTGGGGGTGACATGCGCGCTCCGCGCATTGGGGATGTCGAGGATCGGCCGCGCGATCATCAGCCGCACCACGAGCGCGGAGAGCAGGGCCAGCAGCGCGGCGAAGGTCATGTGTTGCACCAGGGCGTAGAGCTGCATGTCAGCGCGCGAGCCTCGCCGGCTCCAGGCTCGCATAGACGTCGCCGGAATTGGCGGCGTGCGGCAGGGCGGCGATCCAGCCCGCCATCGCCGCCGCGCCGATGGGCCGCGCATGTTCGAAGCGCATGCCCTCGCCCAGGCAGGCGTTGAAGGCGCTGTAGCCCAGCGCCGCGAGCTTCTCGAGGCACTGCGCGGCGACCTCGCGCTGGATGGTGGTGAATTCGAAGGAGAGGCTGCGCGGCGCGCGGCTGAGGCCCGAAAGGGCGATGGCCTCATAGCCCTCGACATCGATCTTCACGAAATCGGGCAGGCCGTGCTGGGCGGCCAGGGCATCGAGCGTGGTGACGGGCAGGCGCAATTCGCTGTCCCAGACCTGCCCCTCCCAGCCATCTGCCCCCTCGGCCGCGGCGATGAAGGCGTCGGAGGCCGTGGCGACGGTGGGGTTGGCGGTGTTGACCCGCAGCACCGCCTCGCCCGGCGCGGCGCCGACCAGGGCGGCGATGCGCACCACCCCCGGATCGCGCCCGAAGAGCAGGCGCAGCAGGCGCGCCAGGCGCGGCTGCGGTTCCACCGCCACGGCGCGGGCGCCGAGCCGCCGGAAGCTCGCCGTGCGGTCGCCGACATGGGCGCCGACATCGAAGCCCAGATCGCCGGGACCGAGGAAGCGCGCCTGGAAAGCGTCGAGCGCCGCGGCGCGGCCGGGGCCGTAATAGGTGCGCAACGAATGGCTGATCGCGGCGGCGGTGGTCATGCGAAGACCACCGCGGCGCCGCCCGCGGCCTCGGGCGGCACCATCAGGCCGAGCGGAGATTTGCGGGTTGGCAGCCCCGCCAAGACGCCAGCCGCGCGCTGCCCCTGGTCCTCGGTGCGGAGCACCAGGCCGGCGATGAAGGGCTGGGCCGGGGCCTCGACGCCGGGCAGGATTCGGCCCAGCGCCTCGGGCGGCAGGACCCGGATCTGGGTTTCCATGGCCGGCGAATGCGGCCCCGCCGCACCCACCGCGCCGGGCAGGCGCAGGCGGAACCCGGCGACCGGATCGGGCTCGGCCGGCAGGCCGGCGAGGCGGGAGAGACGCGCGATGGTCTCGGCCGGGTTCGCGGCGGTCAGGATGGTGCTCTCGAGTGCCACGGCGCCATTCGTATGGCCCATCCAGCGCGCATCCCAGACGAGTTCGGGTGTGAGGTGCTGCACGAGCTGGATGCGCCCTTCCGGCGCGTCGGGGAAGGGCAGGCGGGCGAAGCGGGCGATCGGCCCGCCCGCTTCCACCGGCCGTTCCAGCCAGGCGATGCCAGGGATGTCGAGCCCGCCGCGCCGCAGCCGGCCGAGATTGCCCTCGGCATCATCCATCCCGAGGGCGACGATATGCGCCCCCGCATGGCGCGCGAGGAAACGGTCCAGCCCATTGGCGAAGAGGCTGTCGTCCAGGATGCCCAGCAACTCGACATAGCCATGCCGGAGGAAGGCGCAGCGATTGCCCGAGCCGAAGGGCTCGGTCGGGCCACCGGGCGAGCGCTTGCCCGATTGCTGCGCCACCGGCGACAGGGCGAAGCCCATGCGCTGCCACGCCGCCCAGAGCGGCGCCGGGTCGCGCGCGCAGAGGCCGACATGGTCGAGGGCAACCGCGAATGTCACGGCTGAGGGCCCGGCCGATTCAGACCTTCGGGCCTGCGCCCTGCGGTCATCGGACGGGCACCGGGTTCTCATAGTGGGGGAGCAGCCATTCGGCCGGCTCGGCCGCCGCGTCGCGATACCACTCATCGACCAGCGGATGCGCCCGCACGGCGTCGCAATAGGCGCGCGAGGTGGCGGAGATCTCCGGCTGCCAGGTCAGGAAGCGCGTGACCACCGGCGCATACATCGCATCCGCCAGCCCGAACTCGGCGCCCATCAGGAAGGGCCCGCCATAGGGGCCCAGCGCCTCGGCCCAGATCGCCTCAACTCGGGAAATGTCGGCCAGGCATTCCGGCGTGCGGCCCATGCCCGGGAAGGTGCGGCCGAGATTCATCGGCATCGCGCCCCGCAGCGCGCGGAAGCCGCTATGCATCTCGGCCGCGATGGAGCGCGCATGGGCGCGCGCGGTGCGCTTGCGCGGCCAGAGATCGGCATGGAATTCGGCGCAGTATTCGGCGATGGCGATGCTCTCCCACACCCGCGCGCCGCGATGCTCCAGATAGGGCACCAGCCCGTTGGGCGAGACCGCCTTGATCTCGGCGGTGCCGCCCGCCCCGGCGCCGGCGAGGCGCAGCACCTCCACCGTCACGTCCAGATTCGCCAGCCGCACCATGAGCCAGCCGCGCAGGCTCCAGGAGGAGTAGCGCTTCGTGCCGATCACCAGCCTGCCTTCGGCCATATCCCGATCTCCCTACCGAAACCCCGTTCTGCCACCGATCGCGCCCGGCGTCGCGGGGGGGCCGCCTTCGCGGCTGGCAGGGGGTGCGCTTTCGCGGCGCGCAAGCGCGGTCTAAGGGTGGCGCATGGCTGCCTCGGCGCGTGACCGCATCCTGCTGAATCTCGGGCTCGATTCGCTCGTGGCGATGCTCGCCCTGCCGGCGGCCGTCTGGCTGGCCGCCCCCGGGGCCTGGCCGCCCATCCTGTGGTGGGCGCTGGCCCTGCCGCTGGCGGCCGGCACGCTGGCGCTGGGCGGGCTGCCCTTCGGCCTGCCGCGGCAATATTGGCGCTTCGCCTCGCTGCCGGACATCCTGGCCACGGGTGTCGCCGCCGTCATTGCCGCGCTGCTCTTCACCCTGGCGCTGCACCTGGCCCAGGCCTGGCGCTCGCCCAATCCGGGCTTCCCCATCATCCATGTGCTGGTGCTGGCGGCGATGCTGGCGGGCACGCGCATCGCGGCCCGGCTGCGCCATAGCGGCCGCGCCGGCCCGGCCACCGAAACCCCGGCCGCGCCCGTGCTGCTGGTGGGCGCCGGCGATGCGGCGGATCTCTTCCTGCGCGCCCTGCAGCAGGAGCGCAGCCCGGCCTATCGCGTCGCCGGCATCCTGGCCCTGCGCTCGCGCCAGATGGGCCGGCGGCTGCACGGCCTGCCGATCCTCGGCACGGTCGAGGACGCCGCCGCCGTGCTGGAATCCCTGCGCGAGGAAGGCCGGCTGCCGAGCCAGCTCATCCTCGCCGGCAATGAATTGCAGGGCGCGGCGCTGCAATCGCTGCTCGACGCGGCGGACCGCCACGGCCTGCCGGTGAAGCGCGCGCCGCGCCCCACCAGCCTCGACCAGGCGAGCCGCCGCCCCGGCGAGCGCGCAGGCGCCGAGACGCGCGTGACCCTGCGCGGCATCGAGATCGAGGACCTGCTCGACCGTCCCCAGGTGCCGCTCGACCGCGAGGGCATGGCAAGGCTGGTGCAGGGACGGCGCGTGCTGGTGACCGGCGCGGGCGGGACCATCGGCGGCGAGCTGGCGCGGCAGGTGGCGGCCCTCGGCCCGGCCAGCCTCGCGCTGCTCGATCACGGCGAATACGTGCTCTACGAGATCGACCTCGAACTGCGCGAGCGCCACCCGGAAGTGCCGCGCCGCGCCATCCTGGCCGATGTGCGCGACGCCGCGCGCATGACGCGGCTGATGGCGGAGATCCGCCCCGAGCTCGTCTTCCACGCCGCCGCGCTGAAGCATGTGCCGATGGTGGAGAACAACCCGCTGGAAGGCCTGCTGACCAATGCGCTCGGCACCAGCATCGTCGCCGATGCGGCGCGCGAGGCCGGTGTGGCGCTGATGGTGTTGATCTCCACCGACAAGGCGGTGAATCCGAGCTCCATCATGGGCGCCTCCAAGCGCCTCGCCGAGATGTATTGCCAGGCGCTGGATCGCGATGCGCGCGCAGGGTCGGGGATGCGCCTCGTCACCGTGCGCTTCGGCAACGTGCTGGGCTCGACCGGCTCGGTGGTGCCGCTGTTCCGCCGCCAGCTCGAGCGCGGCGGGCCGCTGACCGTCACCCACCCGGACATGAGCCGCTACTTCATGACGGTGCGCGAGGCGGTGGGGCTCGTGCTGCAGGCGAGCGTGGTGGGTGCCACGGATCGCGAGGACCAGCCGCCCGAATTGCGGGAGGGCGGGATCTTCGTGCTCGACATGGGCGCGCCGGTGAAGATCGTGGACCTCGCGCGGCGCATGATCCGCCTCGCTGGCCTCAAGCCGGATGAGGATGTGGAGATCCGCTTCACCGGCCTGCGCCCGGGCGAGAAGCTGTTCGAGGAGCTGTTCCACGGCCAGGAGCCGCCGCAGCCGACCAACTTCCCCGGCCTGCTCGTCGCCGTGCCGCGCACCACCGATGCCGCGCAGATGCGCGCCGCCATCGCCGAGATCGCCGCCATGGCCGAGCGGGGGGATCGCGACGGGGCGCTGGCACGGCTCGGCGCGCTGGTGCCGGAATTCGCCCACGCCACGCATGGCGGGTAGGGCCATCCGTCTTGTTCGGTGAAATGCGGACCGCAGAGCGGTCCGAGGCGCCGAATGGCGCCCGCCGCTTATGCGGCGAGCCAAGCGGCCGGATGGCCGCGCCCGGCGCTTGAGGGCACAAGATGGCCGGCTTCAGCCGGCCAGATGCGGCCGGCGGCGGTAGCGCGCCAGCAGGCCATCGACCGGGCCGAAGACGATCGAAACCGCCCAGAGCAGCCCCGCCGTCAGCACGATGGCCGGGCCCGAGGGCAGGTCGAGATGGTAGCTCGCCAACAGCCCCAGATAGGCGGCGATCACCGCCACCACCACCGAGGCCACCGCCATCCGCCCCAACTCGCGCGCCCAATGCCGCGCGGCCACGGCGGGCAGCATCATCAGCCCCACCGCCATCAGCGTGCCCATGGCCTGGAAGGCCGCCAGCACGTTCAGCACCACGAGGCCCAGGAACAGCATGTGCCAACGGCCGCCGCGCACGCCCTCGGCGCGGGCGAAATCGGGGTCGAAGCATTCCAGCGCCAGCGGCCGCCAGGCGAGCGCCAGGGTCGGCAAGGTGAGGCTGGCCACGCCGGCCATCAGCAGCAGCGCATCGTCATCCACGCCCAGCACCTGGCCGAACAGCAGGTGGGTGAGGTCCGCCGTGTCGCCGCGCAGCGAGACCAGCGTCACCCCCAGCGCCAGGGCGATGAGGTAGAGCGCGGTCAGCGCCGCATCCTCCCGCCCGCCCGTGGCGCGGGAGAGCGCGCCCGCGCCGAGCGCCACGCCGAGGCCCGCGACCAGCCCGCCCAGCGACATGGCCGGCACCGAGAGCCCCGCGATGAGGAAGCCGGCGGCGATGCCCGGTGTGACGCCATGCGCCAGTACCTCGGCCGTCAGGCTGGTGCGGCGGAGCATGAGGAAGACGCCGAGCGGCGGCGCGGCGATGGCGAGCGCGAGGCAGCCCACCAGCGCGCGGCGCATGAAGCCGAACTCGACGAAGGGGCCGTAGAGGCCCTCCAGCATCACGCCGCCCGATTTTGTGGGCTGGGGGATGGCAGGCAGGGGGCCGCGGCGTCGTCCCAGGCCTCGGCCATCTGCCGGGCGCGCAGGCGGTTGGCGGCGGTCAGCACCTGCGCGGTCGGGCCCATGGCCACGGCCTCGCGCGCCAGCAGCAGGGTGTCGGGGAATTCGTCGCGCACCAGGTCGAGGTCGTGCAGCACGGCCAGGATGGTGCGGCCCTCGCCATGCCAGCCGCGCAGCACGCGCAGCAGGTCGGCGGCGGTGCGGGCATCCACCGCGTTGAAGGGCTCGTCCAGCAGGATGAGGTCGGCATCCTGCAGCAGCAGCCGCGCGAAGAGCAGGCGCTGGAACTGCCCGGCCGACATCTCGCCGACCGGCCGGCGCCAGAAGCCGCCGAGCCCGACGGCCTCCAGCGCGTGCTGCGCGCGATCGCGATCGGCGGCGGTGACGCCGGCCAGCACGCCGCGCCGCGCCCAGGCGCCCTGCAGCACGACCTCCCCGCACAGGATGGGGAAGCTGCGGTCCATGCCCGATTGCTGCGGCAGCAGCGCCACGCGCCCGGCCGAGATGCTGACCTTGCCGTGATCGACCGGATGCAGCCCCGCGATGGTGCGCAGCAGCGTGGTCTTGCCCGCGCCATTCGGCCCGACCAGCGCGGTCAGGCTGCCCGGGGCGAAGGCGGCGGAGACGTGGTGCACGGCCGGGTGGCGGCGATGCGTCGCCGTCACGTCGCGCAACTCCACCGCCGGGCCGCGGGGCGCGGCGCTCATGGGCGGAGCGCCCAGGCCACGGCCAGCCACAGCCCGGCCAGCAGGCCGGCGGCCAGGATCAGGCGCGGGCCGGCACCGGCGGAGGGTGACAGGGCAAGGGAAAGGAACTGGGGCATGGTTACCTTATAACGTAGCGCTCTCTATCAGGCTCTGCCCGGCTGGGCAAAGGGGGCGTGGCGCCCTACCTCCTCGCTCCATGCAGGGCAGACCCGACACCCCCCCCACGCCTTCTCCCCCCACGCCTTCCCCGTTGGGCCCGACCGAGGACGACCTCCGCCGTGCGCTCGCGCGCCAGCGCGGCCTCGCCACCGGGTTGCTGGTGGCGATGGGCGGCGTGGTGGTGGGCAGCTACAGCCTGCCGCCCGGCTACTGGACGGACCTGCTGCAGGCCTCGGCCAAGGCGGGCCTCGTCGGCGGCGTGGCGGATTGGTTCGCCGTCACCGCCCTGTTCCGCCGCCCGCTCGGCCTGCCCATCCCGCACACCGCCATCATCCCGATGCAGAAGGAGCGCCTGGGCGCGGGGCTGGGGCGATTCGTCGCCAACCACGTCTTCACCGAGGCCGAAGTGGCCCGCGTGCTGGCCCGGCTCGACCTCGCGGGGATCCTGCGCGCCTGGCTGTCGGACCCGGAGTCGGTGCAGCCGGCCGCCAATGCCCTGGCCGGGGCGATGCCGAAGATCCTCAACAGCCTCGAGGATGGGCGCGCGCGCAAGCTGATGGCCCGGCTGCTGCCGCGCCTCGCCGGCGGGCCGGGGGCGGCGAAGGTGCTGGCGCGGATGCTGACCGCGCTGATCGAGGGCGGGCGCCACCAGGAGGTCTTCGGCCTGGCGGTGAGCCAGGTGAAGGCCCTGCTGGCGGCGAAGGAGGACCAGCTCCAGGCCGCGATCGCCGCGCGGGTGCGCGCCGAGGGCGGCGCGCTGGTGGGCTGGCTGGCCGGGGCGACCATCGCAAGGCGCGTGCTTTCGGCGCTCAATGCCGAGCTGGAGAAGGTCGAGCCGGGCGATTCCGACATCCGGGTGGCCTTCGAGGATTGGGTGCGCGCCGAGGTGCACCGCCTGGAGACCGACCCCGAGCGTGCCGCCGCCGTGGGCCGGGCGCTGCGCCAGGCGCTGGCGCATCCGGCCGTGGCTGCCTGGCTCGGCGATGTCTGGCTGCGGCTGCGCGCCGCACTCGAGGCCGATGCGGCGAATCCGGAAGGCCGCACCGTGGCGGCGATCCAGGGCGCGCTGGCCAATGCCGGCACGCTGCTGGCCGAGGATCCGGCCGCCGTGGCGCGGCTGAACCGCGCGGCGGAGCGGATCCTGATCGCGCTGCTGCCCAATGCGCGCGCCCAGCTCTCGGGCTTCATCGCCGGCGTGGTGGCGAATTGGGACACGGCGACGGTGACCGAGAAGATCGAGCTGCGGGTGGGCCGCGACCTGCAATATGTGCGCATCAACGGCACGATCGTGGGTTTCCTGGTGGGCGGGGCGCTGTTTGCCGTGCTCAGCGCGATCTTCGGCCGCGTCGCGGTCTGAGCGCCCCGGCGGCCGGGCGCACACGCTTTGTTGATCGGGCGGCTTGCCAGAGGTTAACAAGTCACTGGCACAACCCCCGGTGGGTATTGTAGCGTGCCGCCGGCGTAGTTCGACGCAGGGAGAAGCCACATGCCGCGTCCGTTGATCTTCGGAACGATCCTGACCGATACCATTGTGCTCGATCCCTTCGCACCGGGCAGCGACATCTTCGGTCTCGGCGGGGACGACCAGATCCAGGGTGGAGGCGGCTTCGACTTCATCAATGGCGGCGCGGGCAACGACACGCTCTTCGGCCATGGCGGCAATGACAGCATCAATGGCGGCCTCGGCAATGACTGGCTCGATGGCGGCGATGGCCATGACTACCTGGTCGATCTGTCGGGCAACAACATCCTGGTCGGCGGCGCGGGCAATGACCTGCTGCGGGCGGGTGCCGGCAATGATTCCCTCTTCGGCGGCGATGGCGACGATTTCCTCTATGCCGGGGACGGCCACAATCAGGTGATGGGCGGGTCGGGCCACGACTTCATCGTGGCCGGCGGCGGCAATGATTCGATCTGGGGCGAGGCCGGCAACGACACCATCTTCGCCGGCCACGGCCACAATCAGGTGCTGGCCGGCTTCGGCGACGACTTCGTGCGCGCCGGCAACGGCAATGACCGCCTCTTCGGCGAGGACGGCAATGACAGCATCAATGCCGGCGGTGGGCACAACGAGGTCCAGGGCGGCAACGGCCACGACCTGCTGGTCGCGGGCGGCGGGGCGGACACCATCACCGGCGATGAGGGCAATGACCACATCCAGGCCGGCAACGGGCACAACTACGTCCAGGGCGGCAATGGCCATGACCGCATCAGCGCCGGCACCGGCGCCGACACGATCAGCGGCGATGGCGGCAACGACACGATCAGCTCCGGCAGCGGCCATGACACGGTCTGGGCCGGCGAAGGCGATGACCAGGTCCGTGCCGGCAATGGCCGCGACCGGGTCGAGGGCCAGGGCGGCAATGACTGGCTGAACGGCCAGGCCGGCGCGGACACGATGTTCGGCGGCTTCGGCAATGACACGCTGCTCGGTGGCGCGGGTGCCGATTCGCTCTTCGGCGATGACGGCAACGATACCTTCATCCACTACGCCTTCGAGGGCCACGACACGGTCGATGGCGGCAACGGCTTCGACCGCCTGACGATCGAGATCAATGCCGGCCTCTGGCCCGCCTTGCTCGCCGAGGTGCTGGCCTGGGTTGCCCTGTCGGACACCGAGAAGCAGGGCACCCACACCTTCGCCACGGCGGATGTGACCTTCACCAACATCGAGAACATCCACGTCCATGTCTGGACGCCGGCGGTGCTGCATTACGACTACGTCTGAGGCGCCGCCGCGCGCCTGAACGGGCTTCTGGCAAGGCCGCGCCGCAAGGGGCGGCCTTGCTGCTTTCCGGCACCCTGTCAGTAGGCCACCTTGTCCGGCTTCGCCGCCCATTCGGCAAAGACCTCCAGCGCCTCGGCCGCCAGCAGGCGGCGCATCGGCAGGGCGCGGGCCTCTATGGGCTTGGGGATCTCGACATAGAGCAACTCGTCATCGAAGCCGATGGCGGCCGCCTGGAAGCGGTCATTGCCATAGACCACGGCATCGCAGCGCGACCAGTAGAGCGCGGCCAGGCACATCGGGCAGGGCTCGCAGCTGGTGTAGACCGTGGCCCCGCGCAGGTCGAAGCGGCCCAGCGCGGTGCAGGCGCGGCGGATCGCCACGACCTCGGCATGGGCGGTGGGATCGTTGGTGGAGGTCACCTGGTTCCAGCCCTCGGCGATCACCCGCCCGTCCATCACCACCACCGCGCCGAAGGGCCCGCCCGCGCCCCCTGCCATGCCCTGGCGGGAGGCCGCGATGGCGGCCCGCATGAAATCCTCTTCCGTCATCGCCATCCTGCTGCCTCGACGCCCAGCCCTTGAGGGCCCATTTTACCCCTTGGAGGGTTTCGCATGCCGCTCACGCTGTCCATCCTGGATCAATCCACCATCGCCTCGGGCCGCGGCGCCGATGACGCGATCCGCGAGACGCTCGCCCTGGCGCCGCTGGCCGAGCAATGGGGCTACCACCGCTACTGGCTGGCCGAGCATCACAACAGCGCCTCCCATGCCGGCAGCGCGCCGGAGATCCTGGTCGCCGCCATCGCCGCCACCACCCAGCGCATCCGCATCGGCACCGCGGGGGTGATGCTGCCGCACTACTCGGCGCTGAAGGTGGCCGAGCAGTTCCGGGTGCTGGAAGCGATCGCGCCGGGCCGCATCGACCTCGGCGTCGGCCGCGCCCCGGGCAGCGATGGCCGCACCGCCTATGCGCTGAACCCCGACGCCGCCCAGGCGGCAGAGCGCTTCCCCAACCAGGTGCAGGATTTGATGGGCTGGCTCGGCGACGGGCTGCCGGAGGGCCACCCCTTCCGCGCCGTCGCCGCCAACCCGGCGGTGCCGACGCGCCCGCAGGTCTGGATCCTCGGCAGTTCGGATTTCGGCGCGCAGCTCGCCGCCTATTTCGGCCTGCCCTACTGCTTCGCGCATTTCATCACCGATGGCCGCGGCAGCGCGGAGGCGATGCAGCTCTACCGGGAGGGCTTCCGCCCGCATCCGGCCACGCCCGGGCGCCTCGCCGCGCCGCAGGGGGCGCTGGCGGTCTTCGCCATCACCGCCGAGACCGAGGCCGAGGCGCTGCGGCTCTACAGCTCGCGCGAATTGTGGAAGCTCTCGCGTGACCAGGGCATCTACCCGGCCCTGCCCAGCCCGGAGGAGGCGCAGGCCTACCCCTACACGCCCGAGCAGCGCGCGCGGCTTGAGCGCCAGCGCGCCCGCACGCTGGTCGGCGCGCCGGAGCAGGTGGCCGCGAAGCTCGCCACGCTCGCCGCCGACCATGGGGTGTCGGAGGTCGCGATCCTCACCCCCTGCCACGACGCCGCCGCCCGGCAGCGCAGCTACCGGCTGATCGCCGAGGCCAACCGCGCGCATCTGGCCGCCGCGGCGTGAGGCGCCGGGCGGCGCTCGGCCTGATCCTGGCCGGGCCGGCTTCTGCCACCAGCCCGCTGCCGCCGCGCGTCGCCACCTGCGACTTCGCCCCCGGCAGCACCGATCTGCCGCCCGCCTGCCAGCCCGTGCTGGCGGGCTTCGCCGAGGCCTGGCGCGCGCGCTCGGCCGCGGCGGGCCGGCCCCTGCCCATCCGGGTGCTCAGCGAGGCCGGCGATGCGCCCGATGCCGAGGCCGCCATACGCCTCGCGGCCGCGCGGGCCGCGGCGCTGATGGCGGGCCTGCAGCGCGCGGGCGTGCCGGTCACGGCGCTGGCGCACGAACCGGCCGCGCCCGGCGCGGCGCGCGACCCCGCCCGACGCCAGGGGGCGGCGCTGTTCCAGCCCTGATCAGCGGGGGAAGGTTGCGGGCCGGCGCCGGTGCCGCCGCCAGGCGCGCAGGCGCGACAGCGCCTCGGCCAGGGCCGGCAAGGCCAGCAGCGGCAGGGTGGCGACGGCCAGCAGCCCGAAGGCCGCGCCCCAGCCGCGCCCGAGCGCCAGCGCCATCCCGGCCAGCGTCCAGGTCGCGGCGTTCACGCCGATGCCGATGGCAAACAGCCAGCGCAGCCGGCGCTTGCGGCGCGCCGCCTGCGCCGCGTCCTCGGCCTCGGTCCAGGCGGTGCCGGCCGGGCCGACCTCGTAGAGCCGCGCGGGGTCGACCGCGAAGGGCGGTCCGGCCGGAGGCTTCAGCGGCGAATTACGATGAAGGTGGGGGTGGGCATGGGCCGGCCCTCGCGCCGCGCGCGGCGCATCCGCCACCACAGCGAGCCCGCCCCGATGGCGCCGGCGACGATCAGCACCGGCAGGATCAGCCCCACGAAGAGGATGGCCAGCGCCGCGAGCACCAGGCCCCCGGCCGCGATCGCCACGAGCATGGCGACGCCGCCAACCCGTGCCAGGGCGCGGTCGAGACCGCTGGCGGGGCGGGGTGCGCCTGCCGCGTCTCGGAATTCACCCTCGGGCGTCATGTCGAGAATGGGGGGGCGTCGATGCGGGTCCATGACATATCATGTTGCCCGGGAAGGGCGCCGCTTCAAGTCCAAACCGGCGCCCCGATTGTCACGAAACCTTACGCCTCGCGCGGGCGGGACTGGTCCGCGCCCAGGCGGCGCTCCAGCCAGCGCACGGCGAAGGAGATCGCCAGGATCAGCACCAGGTAGAGCAGGATCAGCACGGTATAGATCTCGAGCGGGCGGAACACCGTGACCACCAGCTCATTCGCCCGCCGCGTGATCTCCTGGTAGCCGATCACGCTGGCCAGGCTGCTCATCTTCACGACATAGATGAATTGGTTGGCGATGGGCGGCAGCACGCGGCGGATCGCCTGGGGCAGGATGATGAAGCGCATCGCCTGCCAGCGCGTCAGCCCCAGCGCGAAGGCGCCCTCGCGCTGGCCCTGCTCCACGCTCTGGATGCCGCCGCGCAGGATCTCCGCCTCGAAGGCGGAATCGCACAGCGCGATCGCCAGCAGCGCCGCGGTGAAGACATCGAGCCGGATGCCGAGCACCACGGGCAGGCCGTAATAGCTCCAGAGGATCAGCACCAGGATCGGCACGGCGCGGAACACCTCGACCCAGACGCGGTTCGTCCAGCGCAGCAGGCGGAAGCGCGAAAAGCCGAGCAGCGCGATGGCGGTGCCCACCGCCAGCGAGAGCGCCATGGCGGCGAGCGCGAGGCCGATGGTCGCCCCCAGCCCCTCCATGATGAACAGCAGGTTGGTCTGGCCGCGCGGGTCGGCCGGGTTGACGACATGCCAGCCCCAATTGCCGCCACAACCGGCCAGCAGCAGCGGCAGCAGGAGAACGAGGCTTCGTGCCGGGCGCAAAGCGGTCTCCCTTTCGGAGTGGGGGCGTGAGGCTATATGTTGCAGCACACACACACGCCGGAGACTACCCATGCAACGCCGCTATCTCCCGAGCCTCGCCGCTGCCGGCGCCCTTCTGTTGCCGGGCCAGGTGATGGCGCAGGGCGCGGCCGCGGGCGGGAAGCTCGCCGCCATCCAGGCCGCGGGGCGCATCCGCCTCGGCACGACCGGCGATTTCAACCCGCTGAGCTTCCGTGACCCGGCGACGCGCAGCTATCGCGGCCACCAGATCGAGGCGGGCGAGCAGCTCGCGAAGGATATGGGCGTGCGCGCTGAATTCGTCGCCGCCGAGTGGCGCACCCTGGTGAACGGGCTGCAGGCCGACCAGTATGACGCCGTCTTCGCCGGCACCTCGATGTCGGCGGCGCGCGCGCTGGCGGCAAGCTTCACCATCCCCTGGGGCCGCACCGGCTTCGTGCCGCTGACCACGCGCCGCAACGCCGCGCGCTTCACGAGTTGGGAATCGCTGAACCAGCGCGGTGTCACCATCGGCACCAATCTCGGCACGACGATGGAAACCTTCGTGCAGCAGACCCTGCCCACGGCCACGCTGCGCCGCGTGGAGAGCCCGGCGCGCGACTGGCAGGAATTGCTGGGCGGGCGCGTGGACGCGACCATGTCGAGCACGCTGGAATCGGCGCGGCTGACGCGCGAATACCCCGACCTGGTCGCGCTGTTCACCGAGCAGCCGCGCAACCCGATCCCGCTGGCCTTCATGGCGCCGCAGCAGGACTTCGCCTTCCTGAACTTCCTCAACGCCTGGGTCACCATCCACCTGGCGAGCGGCTTCTTCGAGGAACTGAACAAGAAGTGGGGCATCTGAGTCGTATGCAGGATTGAGCGGGAAGCGGCCGCCGCAGGCGGACGAGCGGCCGAATGGCCGCCGCGGCTTGTGCCGCGAAGGCAAGCGCGCGGAGCGCGCGCCCGCCGACTGAGGGCACGAAAGCTGAGATCAACGGTCGCCGAAGGCGGCCGTTGATCTCAGAACCGCTCGAGCAGGCTGCCGCAGCCCTCGACCTTGTCCATGATCCCGCGCGCGCGCAGCGCGTGCCAATAGGTCGCGACATTGATCGCGATCACCGGCTTGCCGAGCCACATCTCGGCCATCACGGCCAGCTTCACCATCGAGAGATTCGTGCCGACCTGCACGATCGCGTCCACGTCGTCGCCATCGAGTTCCTTCAGCGCGGCGACGCATTCGGCTGGCGTCGTCTCGGCGATGGCGATCCAGCTCGTGCGCCGCAGCGCGATGTCGCGCGTCACGGTGAAGCCCATGTCGCCGAAATAGCGCGCGACCTCGATGTTCATCGCCGGCCAATAGGGGGAGAGCACGGCGATGCGCTTCACCCCGCCATGCGCGTTGAGCGCGGCGGTGCAGGCATGGCTGCCGACGCTGATCTTCAGGCCCGAAAGGTCCTCGACCTCCTTCACGAAGCGGTCTGCCCCCTTGGCGCCGTCGAAGAAGGTCACCGCCGACATGCCCATCACCAGATGGTCGGGCTTGCAGGTCATCACCGACTTTACGGCGTCGAGCGTGTTGCGCCCGATCAGCTCGGCGCCGGCACGGAAGGTCTCGTTGGAGACGGCGTCGGCATTGGGGGTGAAGATGCGGCTGTAGTGGTTGGTCACGCCGGCGGGGCGCATCATGTCGAAATCAGGCTGCACCACCGTGTTGGTGGAAGGGCCCATCACCCCGAATTTGCAGCGCCAGCCGAGAACGTCACCCATCGCACGACTCCTGATGTCCAATGCGGCGACAGCCTGCGTCACGGCACCGCTCTTGCAAAGCCATCGGGGCTTGGCGCATCAAGCCCTCACCCAACGGGAGACAATCATCGATGACGGGTTTCACCATCGGCCGCCGCGCCGCGCTGCTGGGCCTCGGTGCCGCGGGCCTCGCGCCGGCCGCCCATGCCCAGACCCAGGCTCAGTCCGCGACGGGTGACTGGCCGAACCGGCCGATCCGCTGGATCAACCCTGGCCCGGCAGGCGGGGCGGGCGATGTCTTCTCGCGGCTGGTGGGCGACCGGCTCTCGGTGCGGCTCGGCCAGCCGGTGGTGGTGGACAACCGCCCCGGCGCGGGGACGAATATCGGCATGACGCAGGTCGCGCGCGCCGCCCCCGATGGCTACACGGTGGGCCTCGCCTCGATCGCCGCCAATGCCGCGAACAAGTGGCTCTACCGCAACATGCCCTTCGACCCGGAGCGCGACTTCGCCGCGGTGGGCATCATCGGCCTGGTGCCGAACATCGTCGTCATCCCGCCTGCCGTGCCGGCGCGCACCCTGCCGGAATTCATCGCCTGGGCGCGGGCGCAGAACCGGGCGATCAATTTCGGCTCGGTCGGCGCGGGATCCTCCCAGCATCTGGCCGGCAGCCAATTCCAGGTCATCACCGGCCTGACGATGCAGCACCTGCCCTATACGAATGGCGGGCAGATGAACACGGACCTGATGGAGGGGCGGATCGACATGCTCTTCCAGTCGATCTCGGCCGTGACGCAGCTCGCCCAGGCCGGGCGGATGCGCCCCATCGCGGTCAGCGGGGCCGAGCGTGTCGCCGCCTTCCCCGATTTGCCGACGATGCGTGAGCAGGGCATCGACATCGTCTCCACCGGCTGGTTCGGCCTGTGCACCCCGGCCGGCGTGCCCGAGCCGATCCTGGCGCGGCTTGAGACCGAGCTGCTGGCGGTGATGGATGAGCCCGCCCTGCAACAGCGCATCATCGCCGGCGGCGCGGTGCCCAAGCGCATGGGCCGGGTGGAATTCGCGCAGTTCATGGCGGAGGAAAGTGCCCGTTGGCGCGTCGTGATCCAGGCCGTGGGCGCCACCGCGGACTGAATCCTACAGCAGTTCGAGTTGCCTTGCCGGCGCGTTCGGCGGGCTGAACTGGCTGCAATCGAGGCTGGCGCTGACATCGCGCCGGCCATCCAGGCCGAAGCGGCGCAGCGCCAGCTTGAAGCGCTGCGCCAGCAGCTCCGCATAGGGGCCGGTGCCGGTCTGGCGCTGGCCGAAGCGGCTGTCATAGAGCGCGCCGCCGCGTGTCTCCCGCACCAGGGCGAGCACGCGCGCGGCGCGGTCCGGGTGATGTTCGCGCAGCCAGGCCTCGAACATCGTGCGGATTTCATGCGGCATGCGCAGCAGCACATAGCCGGCGCGGGTCGCCCCCGCGCGGGCGGCGGCCTCCAGGATCTTCTCGAGCTCCGCGTCGTTCAGCCCCGGGATCATCGGCGCGGCCAGCACGCCCACCGGCACGCCCGCGCGGGCGAGTTCCGTGATCACGCCGAGCCGGCGCAGCGGCGAGGCGGCGCGCGGCTCCATCACCCGGGCGAGCTTGAGGTCCAGCGTGGTGACCGAGAGGCACACATGCACCAGGTTGCGCTGCGCGAGCCGGCTGAGGATGTCGAGGTCGCGCAGCACGCCCGCGCCCTTGGTGACGATGGTCACCGGATGGCCGAAGCGCTCCAGTACCTCCAGCACCCGGCGCGTGATGCCAAGCGTGCGCTCCACGGGCTGGTAGGGATCGGTATTGGCGCCGAGCGCCACGGGGCGAGGCTCATAGCCCGGCTTGGCGAGTTCGCGCGCCAGCAATTCCGGCAGATCGGGCTTGAAGAGCAGCCTGGTTTCGAAATCCAGCCCCGGCGAGAGCCCGACATAGGCGTGGGAGGGCCGCGCATAGCAATAGACGCAGCCATGCTCGCAGCCGCGATAGGGGTTGAGCGAGCGGTCGAAGCCCAGATCCGGGCTGTCATTCCAGGACAGCGCGCTGCGCGCGGTTTCGCGGGTGAGGGTGGTCGGCAGGGGCGGCAGGTCCGCGAAATGCGCCTCCAGCGTCCCCCAGCCATCATCCCAGGCCTCGGTGGCGCGGCTCTCGAAGCGGATATCGGGGTTGGTGACGGCGCCACGGCCCTTCCGGGCGAGGGAGGGCAGCGGGGAGAAGGAGGGAGAGGCGCCGCCATCCGGCATGTTCGGACCCCATATTCGCGGTTTGTTCCTGCGCAAAATCGGGCAGAAGCGGCCCGCACGTCAAGAACAAAATGCGAATATCGGGATGTCCTGGGCATGGAATCGTGAGCGCAGATGGTTTGGCACTTCCCGCCGCCGCTGGCACCATGCCCGCAGCAGGTGGGACCCTCGACGTGGCGGCCTTGGCGGAAAAAGCAGTTCTCCATATCGGAACGCAGAAGACCGGCACGTCTGCGCTTCAGACCTGGTTGGCCCGCAATCGCCCCCTGCTGGCGGAGATGGGCTTTCTCTACCCGCTGAGTTGCAAGTGGATCCACGATGATTCGCATAATGCCCTGGCGGCCGCGATGCTGCAGGACCAGCGCCCTGGTGGCGGCGGCGAGGTCGCCCGCCTGCTCGGCGAGTTGTCGGCCGAAATCGGCAGCCGACCCGGGGCCGACCTGATTCTGTCCTCGGAGATGCTCGAGAAGGCGCCCCGCTTCGCGCCGGATGCGCTCATCCAACTACTGGACATGCTGCGCCGCCATTTTCGTCGCATCGACATTGTCTACTGCCTACGGCCGCCTGCGGAGCTTGTGGATTCGATCTTCCGGCAATGGGTCCAGGATCATCGGACACGCTATGGCGGCAACCCGCTTGCCATGGCGGAACAGGAGATCCCGCAGCTGGATTTTGCCGCCCTCGCGCGGTCCTGGCTGGACACGGGGCGCATCGCGCGGATTCGTGGCTATTGGTATGAAGGTCATGCGCCCGATGCGCATCTGCGCCGTTCGCTCCGGCTACTCGGTCTGCGGGCTGGTCCGGGCTGGCGGGACCAGGCGCGATCCGTTTGGCAGAACTGGTCGCTGGATGGGCGCCTGCTGCAAGTCAAGCACGCGCTGAACCCCCACCTTGCCGATGCGGAGGTGCATGAGTCCTTCCTCGTGGCGCTGCGTCATGTCGCGCGCCGCATGCCAGGCTGGAATGCGCGGACAACGATTTTCGATGCGCCCAGCCTGGCCGCCTTCCAGGCGAAGTGCCCGGGCCGGGACCTGACCTATGCGATCCAGATATCGGATGGTGGCGAGGCCTATCGCGCCAGGTCGATCGACGCAGCGCCGCCCACGCTCTTCATGCCGATTGATGCGCGAGGGGCCATGGAATTGCTGCGCGACCTTGCCCGCGAAGGGCAAGCCGCACCGCTCGACTGTCTCGAGAAGCTTGCCCTGCCGGGAAGCTGACGGCACGGGGAGCATATCCGGCATCGCATCTTTTCGAAATCGCATGTATGTTCGGAAAATAATATTCCGGATCAGCTTCTATGCGCCTCTCCAGACAGGATCCCGTCCTTCGGTCCATCCTCGCCGATCAGGTTCTGGATCGTCTGGAGGCAGCGTCACCCGACATTGCGGATGTCGAAGCCGCCCTGCGCGCCGCCGAGGCCGCGGGCGAGCCATTGCATCACCCGCTGTTCCTGCCTGAGCTCTACGAGGCCTGCCACCCCGACATCGCCGTGTCGGGCCTGGACCCCTTACTTCACTATGTCTTTTTCGGTGCGGCAGAGCGGCGCAACCCCCATCCGCTCTTCGATGTTGCCTTCGCCTGCGCGCAGCGGCCCGACCTTCCGCCGCGTGAGATCTTCGCGGCCTTTCTGCAAGGCGAGGCGCTGCTGCGGTTCAGCAAACTGGTGAATGTCGAATTCATGGCAGGCAGAGCGGAAACGGATCTGACGCCGTGCGAATGCTTCGCGCGCGTCGCCGATCCGGATGTTGCCCTGGCAGACCAGCCCCACCCCCTCTTCCTGCCGGATTTCTACCGGCTCGCCAATGATGGGACGCCTGCATTCAGGAACGAGTTGATCGACTACGTGCTCGGCAACCGCCCCGGTGCTTGGACCCATCCGCTGTTCTGCGGCGAGTACTACATCCTCTCGGGCGAAGCCGCGCTGTCCTGCACGCCGCTGCAGCATTACCTCGACACCTGGCACGAGTGGAAGCGCGCCACCGCGCCATGGGTCGATCTGTCGCATACCAACCATACCAACGCGATGGCCGGTGTGGGGGCAGCGGAGGATCCGCTGAGCACCGTGCTGCTGGCCGTGCCGGATCCACGCCTGACGACCCATGCCCACCTTGTGCACGGTGCCATCGCCCCCGCCTTCGCGGCACCTGGCCAGCAAGGGGCGAGCAGCGTGCCGCACCTGGTGGGGGCGGCCATCACCGGCTTCCTGGAAGACGCTGCCTTTGCCTCTCCGCAGTCGCCGGCGCTATCCATCATCATCCTCAACTACCGAAAGACGGTGCTGACCATCTTCAGTGCTTTCGCGGCGCTGGCCGCCTTCAGGGGACAGCCGGTCGAGATCATCGTCGTGGACAATGGCTCGACGCCCTTCGAGTTCGAGTGGATGGGGCGCATTCTCGGCCGGCATCCGGCCCTGCGCTTCGTCAAGCCGGAGGAAAACCGCTTTTTCGGCGAAGGCAACAATCTGGGCATCGACGCCGCGCGCGGCGGCCACATCCTGTTCCTCAACAATGACTGCTTCCTGCACCCTGACTTCGGCGAGTCCTGCGCCGCGATCCTGCAGGCGGGCGAGGATCAGGTCTTCGGCGCCGTCCTGTATTTTCCCGATGGCACCATCCAGGAGGCCGGAGGGCTCGTCTCGGATTGCGGGCAGGTGATCCAGCGGGCCAAGCATCTGCCGGCTGCCATGGCTGCGCGCATGACCGGACCGATGGAGGTGGACTACTGCTCCGCCGCCTGCCTGGTCGTCGCGCGGGAGGTTCTCGATCGCGTCTGGGGCTTCGATCCGTTGTTCGAACCCCTCTATTTCGAGGACACCGACCTTTGCATGCGCATACGCCAGGCTGGCTGGCGGCTGCGTGTGCATCCGAGCCTGCGCGCGACCCATATCGAGAACGCCTCGACGCGCGAATTCCTGGGCAAAGACTTCAATCCCCTGATCGCATCGCAGCGCCGCAAATTCACCGATCGCTGGTTCGGGCGGCGCCATGACCTGGCGGCGGTGCCGAAGAAACTGCCGGCGCCGCTTGCGCCGGACGCACCGCTGGCGATCTTCGCCACGCCCTTCGACATCGCGCTCGGGGGCGGCGAGCGCTATTTCCTGGCGTCCGCCGCGGCGCATGCGCGCAGTCATCGCATTGTCATCGCTGGACGCATCCGACCGAGCCGGGCGAGGCTCCGCTTCGCGCTGCGCGAGTTGGGGCTGGAGGACTTCCACTTCACGACGGCTGACTTCCAGGCCGCATCACAGATGCCCGCGCCGGAGCTCCTGTTCTGCATGGGAAACGAGATCGAGCCGGTCCTGCCCCCCTTTGCACGCATCAACCTGTTCCACCTGCAGTTTCCCTTTCCTTACCGCAACGTCGGGGGCTACCTGCCGCGCCACTTGCCCGGCTACGACACCATTCTCGTCAACTCGTCATACACAGCAGCCTGGACGCTTCGCGCCCTTGGCAGGCTGCCGCAGCTTGCCGCGCCCCCGGTCATGGTCCTGGCGCCGCCGGTCCGCAGCGATGCCGCGCCCGATCGCCCGCCGCGCGATTTTTCCCTGGTGACCGTCGGCCGCTTCTTCCGCGCGGGTCATTCCAAGCGCCAGGACATCTTCCTCGACATCGTGGGGGCCGTGCGGCGTCGTACCGGACTGCAGGTCAAGGCGCGTCTCGTCGGTGCCGTGCATAATTCCGACGACGCGCGCGCCTATCTGGCGGAGATCGAGGCGCGTGCCGCGGCAATGGGGGAAGTGGAAGTGTTGCGGGAGGCTTCGCGTCAGGATCTCGAGGCCGCCCTGGCGCGGAGCACCTTCTACATCCACGCAGCCGGGTTCGGCGTCGCAGCCGACATCCACCCGGAGCGGGCCGAACATTTCGGCATTGCCGTGGTCGAGGCCCTGCGGGCCGGGTGTATCGCCGGTGTGTACGACCTCGGTGGCCCTGCAGAGATCCTGGCGGAGGTGGGCGGCGGCTTCACCTACAGGACAGTCGAGGAGGCGGCAGGCCGGATCGCGGCGCTGATATCCGGACGCATGGCGGAGCCTCAAGTGAACCAGTCTGCGCTCGCACGGCTGAGCGACGACGTGTTTGCTGAATCGCTGCGCCAGCTTACGGGGCCAGTCCCGGCGCAGAAGGCGGTGGCTTCGCCGCGCCGCCGCCAGGGAGCGGCCTAGACCACGCTGCGTTCTCATGAACGCAGCTCGTGCTCTAGAAATCATTGAATCTAGAGCAAGAAATCCGATCTGATGTCGCGGCGCCGCCGCGACATCAGATCGAATATTGCGCTACTCCGCCGTCGCGCCGCTTGCCCGCACGATCGGCGCCCAGCGGGCGATCTCGGCGCGGATGAAGGCGCCGAACTCGGCCGGACCGCCATCGAGGATCTGCATCCCCTGGCCGGCCAGGCGATCGCGCACCGCTGGCACCTCCAGCGCTTCCCGCGCCGCGGCGTTCAGCCGGGCGACCACCGGCTCGGGCGTACGGGCCGGCGCGGCCAGGCCGAACCAGGCGGTCACGTCGAAGCCGGGCAGGCCGAGCTCGGCCAGCGGCTTCACCTCGGGCCAGTTCGGCATGGCGCGCTGGCCGGACAGGCCGATGGCGCGCAGCCGCCCGCCCTGCACCTGGCCCAGCGCCACCGGCACCGAGGCGAAGGTCATCGTCGTCTGCTGCGCCAGCACCGCGTTCACGCTCTCGGGCGCGGAGCGGAAGGGCACGTGGGTCAGGCGTACGCCGGTCATCTGTTCCAGCACCGCGCCCCCCAGATGCTGCGAGGTGCCGGTGCCGCCGGAGGAATAGGTCAGCTCGCCCGGCCGGGCGCGGGCGGCGGCGACGATGTCGGCCACGCTGCGATAGGGGCTCTCGGGGTGCACCACCAGCACGTTGGGGCTGGTCGCGGCGAGCGTCACCGGGGCGAAATCCGCCACCGGGTCGAAGGGCATGGTGCGATAGAGCGCGGGGTTGATGCCATGCGTGCTGACGGTCGCCATCAGCAGCGTATGGCCATCCGGCTCGGCCCGCTTGACCACCTCGGCCGCGATGTTGCCGCCCGCGCCGGGGCGGTTCTCGACCACCACGGATTGGCCGAGCCGCCGGCCCATCTCATCGGCCATGGCGCGGGTGAGGATATCGGCGGCCGAGCCCGCGCCGATGGTGACCAGGATGCGCACCGGGCGCGTCGGGAAGCCCTGGGCGCGGGCCTGGGTGGCAAGGAGCAGCGCCGGCGTGGCCAGCAGCAGGGCGCGGCGGTTCATGGCACGACTCCGATGCCCTGGATCTCGACCAGGATGCCCGGCCGCGCGAAGGCGCTGACCGTGAGAAGGGCGCTGCAGGGGTATTTCCCGCCCGGGAAATGCTCGGCGCGCAGCTTCACCAGCTGGTCGCCGTGGCGCGGGTCGAGGATGTAGACCGTGGTCCAGACCAGCGAGGACAAATCGCCCCCCGCGCGCTTCAGCGTGGCGTCGATCAGCGCGTAGCAGGTGCGGACCTGGGCCTCGAAATTCCAGGAGATGTCGCGGCCCTCCAGGTCCTGGGTCGCGGTCTGGCCGGAGAGCCAGACGGTGCGCCCGCCCGAGGTGATGACGGCGGGGGAGAAGGCGCGGGATTTCTGGAAATCCGTGCCCTCGAGGTGTTCGACCTGCAGGCTCATCCTGTCTTCCTCCTGGAAGGGCCAAGGGTTGCAACCGATTGCAGGCCTGTCAACGCCTTTCCTCCGCCATGCCTTCCGGCGCATCCTCTGGCCATGACCGAGGAAGACCGCCGCATCCGCGACCTGCTGCTCGCCACGCGCCGTATTGCGCTGGTTGGCGCCTCCGACCGGCCGGACCGGCCGAGCCATGGCGTGCTCGGCTTCCTGCTGGCGCGCGGCTACGAGGTGACGCCGGTGAACCCGGTGCTGGCGGGGCGGGAGATCCTGGGCCGCACCGTCGTCGCCAGCCTTGCAGAGGCCGGGCCGCTCGACCTGGTGGATGTGTTCCGCCGCTCGGCCGAGGCGGGGGCGGTGGTGGATGAGGCGATCCGCCTCGGCGCGCAGGCCGCGTGGCTGCAGCTGGGCGTGGTCGATGACGCGGCCGGCGCGCGGGCGCGGGCAGCCGGCCTCGGCTTCGTGCAGGATCGCTGCCCGGCGATCGAGTGGCGGCGGCTGGACCTGCCACCGCGCATCGTCATCTGATCGCCGCTTGAAATCCGGCGCCAGCCGGGCCAGATCGCCCTTACCTAAATTACCGGTAAGGATTCGCGGGGTCCCTGCCGGCATCGTCCCCCCGCCCGGCCCGCACAAGCCGGTCAACCAAGGGAATCGCAGAACAATGACGGACGAGGAACGCCGGATCATCACCGGCTATGTGGAGCGGGTGAGCGGCGCGGTGAACGCGGCGCCGGCGCGCCCGGCCTCGCCCTGGGGCGCCTTCGGCGGCCAGGCACAGCCCGCGCAGCCGCCGCTGCCGCCCGTGGACCCGGAGGCCGACCGCCTGATCGCGGAGCTGTTCAACCGCTACCCGGAAGCGCGCTACCGCATCACCCAGACCGCCTTCGTGCAGGAGCACGCGCTGGTCGAGATGCAGAACCGCATCCAGCAGCTGGAATGGGAGCTCGAGAACGCGCAGCGCCAGGGCCAGGCGGCGCAGTCCAAGGGCGGCCTGTTCGGCATGTTCGGCGGCGGCCAGCAGCGTCCCGCCCCCATGCCGCCGCGCCCGCAGCCGCAATATCCGCCCGGCTACAACCCGGCGGCGATGCAGCAGGGCCAGGGCCGCGGCTTCCTCGGCACGGCGATGATGACGGCGGTCGGCGTGGCCGGCGGCCTGATGCTCGGCAACGCCCTGATGTCGGCCTTCTCGGGCGGCGCCGCCCAGGCCGCCACCGGCGATGCCGGCGCCTTCGGCCAGGACGCGGTGCCGACCAGCTACGCCGCGCCGCAGGACGACGCCCATGCCTATGGCGCCGATGATGCCGCGGCCTATGAGGATGGCGGCTACGAGGAAGAGCTGTAAGCCTTCCCGTTGCCAGGGGATCGGGGGCCGCGCATAGCATCGGCGCGATGCGCGTCCCCGATCTCGACCTCGACCTGCTGCGCTGCTTCGTCCAGGTGGCGGAGCAGGGCGGCTTCACCGCTGCGGGCCAGGCGCTGGGCCTGACCCAATCGGCCATCAGCCTGAAGATCAAGCGGCTGGAGGACCTCGTCCGCCGCCCCGTCTTTCGCCGCACCAGCCGCCGCGTCGAATTGACGCGCGAGGGCGAGACGCTGCTCGCCTATGCGCGCCGCCTGCTCGCCCTGAATGATGAGGCCGTGCAGCGGTTGATCGCGCCCCCCGTCGCGGGGCGGCTGCGGCTCGGCGTGGCGGACCATTTCGTGCCGCGCTCCCTCGCCCCCATCCTCGCCCGCTTCGCCCGCACCTATCCCGAGGTGCGGCTGGAGGTGGAGGTCGGGCGCAGCCACGACTTGCGCGCGAAGCAGCAGGCCGGCGGGCTCGACCTCGTGCTCGGCAAGCGCCGGGATGGCGAGGTGGCGGGCGTGCCGATCTGGACCGAGCCCGTGGTCTGGGCCGCCGCGCCGGAATGGGAAGTGCCGGAGGGCCGCCCCCTGCCGCTGGCGCTGCTGCCCGAGGGCTGCATGTTCCGCGAGCGTGCGCTGCGCGCTCTGGCGCGGGCGGGGCTCGCCTTCGAACCGGTCTTCACCTGCGACAGCCTGCTCGGCCTCGCCGCCGCCGCGCAGGCCGGCTTCGCGCTGACCGTGCTGGGCCGGAGCGGCTTCCCGCCCGGGCTGCGGGAGGTCTCGGGCCTGCCGCCGCTCGGCGTGGTGGAGATGGCGGTGTTCGGCGACGCGGCGGGGCGCACCCAGCTGGTCGAGCCGCTGGTCGGCTTCATCCGGGACAGCCTGACGGCCAGCGGTTGATTCCGGCAGGGGAGCGGCGCACCTTGCGCGCTCCTGTCCCGGAGCCAGCCGGCATGCCCGACACCCCGCCCGAGCCGCTCTGCCGCGATGCCCGCATCCTGATGCTGATCGGCACGGGGCATTTCCTCAGCCATTTCTACATGCTCTGCCTGCCGCCGCTCTTCCTGGTCTGGCGCGAGGAGTTCGACGTCTCCTTCGCCGCGCTCGGCCTCGCGGTCGCGCTGATGAGCGCGGTGACGGCCATCGGCCAGACGCCGGTCGGCTTCCTCGTGGACCGTCATGGGGCGAAGCCCTATTTGGTTGGCGGCGTGGCGCTGATGGGGGTGTCCATCGCGCTGATGGCGGCCGCGCCGGGCTATTGGGCGATCCTGCTGCTCTGCATCACCTCGGGGCTGGGCAATGCGGTGATCCACCCGGCCGACTACGCGATCCTCGGTGCCTCCATCGACAAGTCGCGCATCGGCCGCGCCTTCGCGATGCACACCTTCACCGGCAATCTCGGCTTCGCCGCCGGCCCGCCCGTGGTCGCACTGATGCTGCTGGTGATGGAGTGGCGGCTCGCGCTGGCGATTCTGGGCCTGCTCGGCCTGCCGGTGGCGCTCTCCATCCTGTGGCAGGCCTCGATCCTGCGGGACCAGGCCAAACCAAAGGGCCGCGAGGCGGGCGGGCCGAGCGGGCGGGAATTGCTGCTCTCGCGCCCCATCCTGCTCTTCTTCGGCTTCTTCCTGCTCTCCGCCATGGCGGGCACGGCGATCCAGGCCTTCGCCATCACCGTGCTGGGCGAACTCTGGGGCACGCCGGTCGCCATCGGGTCCCTGGCGCTGACGGGCTACATGGTGGGCGCCACGGGCGGCACGCTGATCGGCGGCTGGTTCGCGGATCGCTACAAGCGCCACCTGCTGTTCATCGTCGGGCTGACCGTGATCGCCGCCACGCTGATCCTCGCCCTGGGGCTGGTGCCGATGCCTTCGGCGCTGCTGCCGCTGGTCGCCGGGCTGGCGGGGGTGGCGCTGGGGGCCTCCCGCACGCCGCGCGACGTGATGCTGAAGGACGCGATTCCGCCCGGGCAGATGGGCAAGGTCTTCGGCTTCGTCTCTTCCGGCCTGCCGCTGGGGGGCGCCATCACGCCCGTGCCCTTCGGCTGGCTGATCGACCTGGGCCTCGCGAGCCTGGTGCTGCCGCTGGCCGCGCTGCTCATGCTGGCCTCGCTGCTCTGCATGGGGGGCGCGAGCAGCGCGGCGCGGCAACAGCGCGCGGCCCTGGTGCCGGCGGAGTAGGGCTTGGAGGGTCTCGACCTCGCGCTGCGGGTCATCGACTTCGCGGCGATCTTCGTCTTCGCTGCCTCCGGCGCGCTGGTGGCGAGCCGCAAGCAGATGGATGCCGTCGGCTTCATCCTGATCGGCTGCATCACGGGGTTCGGGGGCGGCACGGTGCGCGACCTGCTGCTCGGCCGCACGCCGCTGTTCTGGCTGCGCGCCCCCGAATTGCTCGCCATCGCGGCGCTCGGCGCGCTGCTGGTCTTCTTCTTCGCGCACAAGGTGGAAAGCCGCTTCAAGACGCTGCTCTGGCTCGATGCCGTGGGCCTTGCGCTCTATGGCGTGCTGGGGGCGGAGATCGCGCTGATCGCCGGCGCCGAGCCCTGGGCGGCGGTGCTGCTCGGCACGGTGACGGCCACCGCGGGCGGCATCATCCGCGACGTGGTCTGCAACGAATTGCCGCTGATCCTGCGGCGCGAGATCTACATCACCGCCGCGGCCGCGGGGGCCGCGGCCTATGTCGCGCTGCGCCTCGCCCCCCTGCCGCGTGACATCGCCTTGCCGGGGGGAATCCTGGTGGGCTTCGGCATCCGCGCCGCGGCGATCTGGCGTGGCTGGTCGCTGCCGCCCTTCAAGGCGCGGCCGGCGCGGGACTACCCGGATACGCGGTAGCGGCGCCTACCCGCAGCTTTGCGCCGCGGCGGAAGGCTCGAAGCCTTCGAACTCGGCCAGATGGGCATCGGCCTCGATCCAGCGCAGCGCGCCCAGGCCGGGTTCGATGCGCGCCTCGCCGGCGATGATCCGGCCGGGATGGAGGGCGGATTGGCGCGTATAGCTCAGCCGCGTTCCCTCGCCCTCGATACGCCAGGAGAGCACGGGAAGGGGGCGGCAGAAGACGAGCAGCTTCACGCTGATCAACCCGCGCCCCTCCGCTTCCAGCAGCAGCCGCGCCGCGCCGCCCTCGCCGCGCAGCTTCGCCGTGCGGCCGATCCAGGCCGGGAAGGGCGGCACGGGCACCCCGGCCCGCGCCCGCGGGGCGAGGGCCAGAAAGGGAAGGGCCAGCAAGGCACGACGGGCAGGCACGCAGGCATCCACCATCCGGACAGGGAACGTCCCAAGACTGCCGCCGATCACGCGGCGGGCGAAGTCTTGTGACCCTTTGTCACATTGGGGCAGAGATGCTTACCAATAATTCACGCGCGGCCAGATCGCGACGAGCCGGCCATCCTCGACCACATGGTAGCGGTCATGCGCCGCCGCGGTGAGGCAGACATGGTTCGGCGCCACGCGAATCCGCGCGCCCACCGGCAGGCGATCGAGCGGCAGGGTGCCGCCTTCCGCGGCGCGCACCTCGCCATGCTCCTGGTGCACGCGCATGACCATCGCGTCACCCAGCGTGGCGTTGCCCTCCCGGTCCAGCACGCGGCCGAACTTCCAGTCGCGCGGCGCGGCCTCCGTGCTGCGGTCCTTGGAGAGGGCGAGCGCGCCCGCATCGATCAGCACCGCCCCGCGCGCGGGGTAGCGACCGATCACGCTGGCCAGCACGGTGACGGCGATGTCCTCCAGCGGATGGGTGGCGAGTTGCGCCTGCAGCAGATCGCCCATCATGTAGACGCCCGCGCGCATCTCGGTGATGCCCTCGAGGCTCTTCGCATACATGGCGGTGGGCGAGGCGCCGGCCGAGAGGATCGCGGGTTCCATCCCCGCCGCGCGCAGCCGTGCCGCCGCATCCAGCAGGGCCAGCCGTTCCTGCTCCGCCAGATCCGCCATCGCGGCGATGCTGCGCCCGGCATAGGAATGGCCGGAATGGGACATCAGCCCGGCGAAGCGCGGCCCGAGCGCGGCGGCGATCTCGACCAGCCGCGGGTCGTCGGGCGCGACGCCGGCGCGGCCCTCGCCCACATCCACCTCGACCAGCGTCGGCAGCGTGCCGGGGAAGGCCGCGATGGCGCGCGCCACGTCGAGGTCGTCGGTGATGATCTTCACCGCCGCCCCCTGCATGTTCAGCGCCGCGACGGTGGCGAATTTCGCCGGCACGATGCCCACCGCGTAGATCTGGTCCCGGTAGCCATGCGCGGCGAAGTACTTCGCCTCGGCGAGCGTGCTGACGGTGATCGGCCCGCCGCCCGGTGCCGCGAGTTCCGCCACCTGCACATTCTTCGCCGTCTTCATGTGCGGGCGCAGCGTCACGCCCGGATGCCGGGCGATGGCGGCGGCCATGCGCGCGATGTTGCGCTTGAGCGTGGGCAGGTCGAGCACCAGGCAGGGCGTGGGGAGCGTATCCAACAGGCTCACAGGGCGACTCCCAGCATCTCGGCATAACGCGGCGTGGCCTTGAGGCCCGTGCCCGTGAGCACCACCACCGTGGTTTCCCGCGTTGCGATGCGGCGCTCATCCACCAGACGCGAAAAGGCAGCCGCCGCCTGCGCGCAGGTCGGTTCGACATAGACACCGCCACGCGCGAGCGCGAGCGAGGCCTGCGCGATCTCGGCCTCGCTCAGCAGCACCGCGCCCCCTTCGGACTCGCGCAGCGCGGTGAGGCATTCGGGCAGGCGGATGGGCTGCGCGATGGCCGTGCCCTCGGCGATGGTGGGCTGCGCCGTCTCTGCCGGCAGGCCGAGCGCGGCGCGCGCGATGGGCCCGCAATTCGCCGGCTGGGCGGCGAAGATGCGCGGCAGCTTCGCGATCTGCCCGGCGCGCAGCAGTTCCGAAAAACCGAGCCAGCAGCCCAGCACGTTGGAGCCCGCGCCGCAGGGCACGATGACGTTGTCCGGCGCGCGGAAGCCCAGTTCCTCCCACAGCTCATAGGCGAGGGTCTTGGTGCCCTCCAGGAAGAAGGGCTGCCAGTTGTGGCTGGCGTAGAACAGCTCCGCCGATTTCGCGAGCGCGGCATCCGCGCAATCCTGCCGGCTGCCGGGGATGAGTTCGATGGCCGCGCCCGCGGCACGCGACTGCACGGTCTTGGCCGGGCTGGTGCTGGCAGGCACGAAGATGGTCGCCGCCATACCGCCGGCCGCCGCATAGGCGCTGACCGCCGCACCGCCATTGCCCGAGGAATCCTCCAGCACCGCCGTGATGCCCTGGTCGCGCAGCAGCGAGAGCATCACCGAGGCACCGCGATCCTTGAACGAGCCCGTGGGCATGAACCATTCGCATTTCAGCAGCGCCGTGCCGCCCGGCAGCGCGCGCTCGACCAGCGGCGCGCAGCCCTCGCCCATGCTGATCGGGGCTTTCGGCATCCAGGGGAAGGCGGCGGCATAGCGCCAGATGCTGCGCGTGCCGGTCGCGATCTCGTCGCGCGAAATGCCGGTGCGGGGTGTGAGCAGCAGGGGGGCGAGGCCCTCGCCGCACCAGCGGGGTTCGGCGAGCGGCCAGGTGCGCCCGCTGCGCGGGTCGAGGTAGCTTTGCGTGGTCATGGCCGCATCCTCCCTTGCGGGGCGGCTTCGGGCAAGCGAGGCTCGGGGGATGGACATGAAAGACCCTGTGCTGCGCCTGGCAGCGGACCTCATCGCGATCGACAGCCGGTCGAGCCTCTCCAACCTGCCCATCGCCGAGCGCATCGAGCAGGAGTTGCAGGGCTTCGAGATCGAGCGCCTGGACTACATCGACGTGAACGGCGTCGCGAAGCGTGCGCTGGTCGCGCATAAGGGGCCGAAGGGCGGTTATGCGCTGTCGGGCCACATGGACACCGTGCCCGCCACGGGCTGGGAGAGCGATCCCTGGGCGCCGCGCCTGGATGAACAGGGCTTCCTGCACGGGCTCGGCTCGGTGGACATGAAGGGGCAGGTGGCGGCCTGCATCCTCGCCGCGCGCAACCTGCCGGCGCATGTGCCGGCAACGCTGCTGATCACCACCGATGAGGAAACCACCAAGGCCGGCGCGGCGCGCATCGCCAGGCACAGCGCGCTCGCGAAATCGCTGAACCTGAAAGGCATCATCGTCGCCGAGCCGACGAGCCTGATCCCGGTGCGCGGCCATCGCAGCCACATCGCCTTCACCGCGACGGCGCACGGGCTGCAGGCGCATTCCTCGACGGGCAAGGGGATCAACGCGAACTGGAAGCTGCTGCCCTTCCTGGTCGCGATGCGGCGCGTGCATGATGAGCTGCGCAGCAACCCCGCGCTGCACGACCATGACTACGAGCCGCCCTTCTCCGACTTCAACATGATCCTGGACAATCACGGCACGGCGATGAACGTGACCGTCGCCAAGGCCACGGCGCAGATCAAGTTCCGCTACAGCGCCAAGGTCGATCCCGCGCCCGTGCTGCGCGCGGTGCGCGAGGCCGCGACCGATGCGGGCATCGACCTTGCCGAGCAGCATGAGGGCTTCCCCCCCGAACTGCCCGCCGATCACCCGCTGATCGCGCGCGCCGTGGGGCTGACCAACCACGCGCCGCGCACCGCGCCCTATGGCACCGATGCCTCGGAGTTGCAGGCGCTTGCACCCTGCGTGGTGCTCGGCCCTGGCGACATCTCCCGCGCGCACACCACGCGGGAATATGTGCGCGCGCAGGATCTGATCGACGCGGTGCCGGTCTTCGCGCGGCTGCTCGCCGCTTAGCGGGCGCTGAGTGGCGTCACGCCGCTTTCGGCTGCCAGCTTGTCGAGCTGCGCGAGCAGCGGGGCGGAGAGCGGCACGCCGCGTGCGGCGCGCTCCCGCCGCCGGCTCGCGCGCATCTCGCCCGGCAGGCGGATGCGGTCCACGCCGGGCAGGCGCGCGGAGTGGCGCAGATCATCGAGATGCCGCGCGACCTCGGCCTGGAAGGCCTTGGGGTCGAGGAAGCGCGACACGTCGAGTGCGATCAGCGCATGGCCCGTCTCGGTCACCGTGCGGTCATCGGCGTTGAAATCCACCACGTCGCGCCCGAAGGCCGCGCGGTTCAACGGCCCCGCGAGCAGGCCGAGCATCAGCGCGAGTCCGCTGCCCTTGTAGCCGCCGATCGGCAGCAGGATGCCATCCTTGCTCTGCTTCGGGTCGGTCAGCGGCTCGCCGGTCTTGGCGTTCACCATCCAGCCCTCGGGCATCGGCGTGCCGAGCAGCGCATGGCCCTTCACCGTGCCGTAGGAGACCACCGTGGTGGCCATGTCGAGCACCACCGGATCGGCCTCGCCCATCGGGATGGCGATGGCGAGCGGGTTGGTGCCGAGCAGCGAATCCGTGCCGCCCCAGGGCGCCATGTGATTCGCGGAAGCCACGACCGTGTAGATGCCGACCATCCCGGCCGCGAGCGGCAGGCAGGCATGCACCGCGCCCGAGCCCGCATGGTTGGAGCGCCGCGCGCCGACCCAGGCGATGCCGTTCTCCCGCGCGATCTCGATCGCCGTCTCGCCGGCCTTGGACATCACGAGATGCCCCATGCCGTTGTCGCCCTCGATCATCGCCACCGCGGGCGCCAGGCGCTTCACCTGGATGTCCGGCCGGGGGTTCGACCCGCCCGCGCGCATCCGGCGCACATATTGCGGCAGGCGGAAGATTCCGTGGCTGTCCGCGCCGGTGAGGTCGGCCTCCACCATCAATTCGCCGGCGCGGCGCGCATCGGCCGGGCGCATGCCCTGCGCGACCAGCACATCGGCGACGAAGCCGATCATCGTCGCCGCCTGGTAGCGCGGCAGCGTCGCGGCGAGGTCCTCGTCGAGCGCCATCGGCTCAGCCCTTCGCCGGCGCGGCGAAGAAGCGCCGCGCATTGCCTTCCAGGATCATCGCCCGGATCGCGGGATCGGCGATGGCCTCCTCGATCTCCTCGACACCGCGGGTGGTCCCCATGTCGAAGGGGTAGTCGGTGCCGAAGACGATGCGCTCGGGCCCGACTTCCTGCAGCAGGAAGCGCAGCGGGCCGGGCGCATGGGTGATGCTGTCATAGAGGAAACGGTCGAGGCTCTCCGCCGGATCGCCCTTGAGGCGAATCTTCGGCTCCTTGCGCACCTTCCAGCCATGCCGGAAGCGCCCCGCCTGGAAGGGCGTGAAGCCGCCGGCATGGGAAAGGCAGAAGCGGATAGCCGGGTGGCGCTCGATGACGCCGCCGAACACCAGCGAGGCCGCGGCGATGGTGGTCTCGAGCGGATTGCCGATCAGGTTCGTGAGGTAGTAGCTGCCCATGCGCTGCGCGGCCACGACCTTGTGCGGATGCACCAGCACAAACAGGCCGTGGCGCTGCGCGACCTCCCACACCGCATCCAGCCCCGGCGCGTCGAGATTCCCGCCGGCGATGTTGGACCCCAGATGCAGCCCGCGCAGCCCATGCACGGTGATGGCGCGCTCGAGCGTGGCCGCGGCGCGCACCGGATCCTGCATCGGCGCGGTGGCCATGCCGATGAAGCGATCGGGGTATTGGCGCACCAGCGCGCCGATGGCGGCGTTCTGGATTTCGCTGACGGCATCGGCCGCCCCGGCATCGGCCTCATAGAGGAAGGTGTGCGGGATGTTGCACACCACCTGCATGTCGAGCCGCTGCGCCGCCATCTCGGCGAAGCGCCGCTCGAGATCCCAGGCGGATCGCGGAAAGGGGTTCTGCTTCACGTCGAGGATCTCGAGCAGCCCGGCATCGTCGTCGATGCGCGTCAGCTTCGGTGCGCAGGAGGGCACCTCGCGCGCGATGGTCGCGATCATGGCCTCGGTCAGCACATGCGAATGGGCGTCGATCACGGCCATGGCGTTTCCCCTGCTGGCGTTGTTATGACGTCATAAGACGAATGCGGTGGCGCGGGTCAAGTGCCCGCCCGGGGCCGCACCGCGCGGATCTCGCCCCGCCGCAGCGTGCGGCTGAAGGAAAAGCTGTCGGCGCGGTAGTAGGTGCGCGCGCATTCGATGGCCTGCCCCGCGGCGTCGAAGGAGACGCGCTCGGTCAGCACCAGCGGCTGGTGCGGCGCGAGGCCGAGCAGCCCGGCGCGGAAGGTGTCGGCCTGGATCACTTCCAGCCGTTCCTGCGCCTCCTGCGCCACCAGGCCGAAGACCTGCTCGAGCACGAGATGCGGCGGGCCGGAGAGGTCGGCCTCCAGCAGGTCGGGCGCCAGGGCGGCGGGCACGAAGCTGGTGCGCGCCGCCACCTTCCCGCCATCGCGCTCCAGCAGCCAGCGCAGCTTGTGCACGGGCACCCCGGCCGGGACGCCCAGGCGCGAGGCCACCCAGTTCGGGCAGGGCACGGTCTCGGCGGCGTGCAGGCTAATCGCGCCCGGCGGGACGCGGTCGAAGGGGCTCGCCAGGAAATGCCCGGGGTCGGAGAGCGGCGCGTCGCGGCGCGCATGGCGCACGAAGGTGCCGCGGCCCTGCTGGCGATGCAGCAGCCCCTCATCCACCAGCGAGGTCACCGCCTGGCGCACGGTGATGCGTGAGAGCCCGTAATGCGCGCAGAGCTCGGCCTCGGTCGGGATGCGGTCGCCCGGGCCGAGGTCGAAGGTGATCAGGTCCCGCAGCGCGTGCTTGAGCTGCAGCCAGAGCGGCATGGCCGCGCTGCCGCGCAGCTCGCGCAGGAGCGGCGGGCCATCGGCGGCCGGCGCGTGGCTGGCCTCGGCCTCACGCGGCATGGGGCAGGCCCTTTCTCGCGGCTTGACAGGGGGTGTGCCTGGAATATGTCCGCAGTCATCATAGATCAAGCGGCACGCGGGCGGATGATCCGCGGCCCCCGGGAGAAGCTCCGCCATGCGCCACGCCACGCGACGCACGCTGCTCGCCACCGCCCTCGCCTTGCCGGCCCTGCAGGGGGCGCGGGCGCAAGCGGCGTATCCCGACCGGCCGATCCGCGTGATCATGCCGCTCGCCGCCGGCAGCGCGGTGGATGTGGTGGTGCGCATCGTCGCCGAACGGATGGGCGAGACGCTCGGCCAGCGCCTGGTGATCGAGAACCAGACGGGGGCCTCGGGCATGATCGGCATGCGCAGCGGCGCGCGTGCGCCGGCCGATGGCTACACGCTGCTCGCGGTCAATGACGCGGTCATGACCATGCTGCCCAACATGAACCGCGAGGCCGGCTACGACCCGCTGCGCGACTTCGCGCCGATCGGGCAGATCGTGCGCATCCGCTGGGCGCTGGTCGCGCATCCGAGCTTCCCCGTGCAGGATGTGCAGGGGCTGATCGCCGCCGCGCGCGCCCGGCCCGGCGCCATCGACTATGCCTCGGGTGGGGCGGGCAGCCCGCAGCATGTGGCGATGGAGATGTTCCTCCAGGCGGCGGGCATCCGCATGAACCACATCTCCTACCGCGGTGCGACGCCGGGGCTGACGGCGGTGGTGGCGGGGCAGGTGCCGGTCGGCTTCTTCGGCATCCCCACGCCCAACAGCTTCGTGCGCGACGGGCAGCTCCGCCTGCTCGCCACCGCCGGGCCCGCGCGCATCGACGCCTTCCCGAACACGCCGACCGTGGCGGAATCCGGCGTGCCGGGCTTCAGCTTCTTCACCTGGGGCGCCTTCCTCGCCCCCGCCGGCACGCCCGCGCCGATCGTCGAGCGGCTGAACGCGGCCCTGCGCGAGGCGCTGGGCCAGCCCGCGGTGCGCGGGCGGCTGGAGCAGCTCGGCTATGAGGTGGTGGGCAACACCGCGGCCGAGTTCACCGCCAGCCTTGCGCGCGACCATGCGGCGATGGGCGCGCTGATCCAGTCGGCCGGGATCCGCATGGAGTAGCGGCGCGTGAGGTAGCCGCTCGACGGCGGCGGTGAATTCGTCTTAGGTTGTCATACCAACAGCGGGCGGAGACCGAATCATGGCGACACCAGCCATCCTCAGGCCAGCCGAGCGACCGATGGCCGACCGCGGCGGCGGCGCGCGCACCATCCCGCTGGTGACACCCGCCACGGGTTCCACCCAACTGCTCAACGGCATCACCATCTTCGATCCGGGTGCCGCCATCGGCGAGCACCTGCACAATTGCGAGGAAAGCGTGATGGTGCTCGAGGGTGACGCCATCGCCGTGCTCGGCGGTGTCGAGCATCGCCTCGGCCCGGGCGACACCACCTGGATCCCGGCGGAACTGCCGCATTATTTCCGCAACGCCTCCACCACGCAGAAGATGCGCATCTTCTGGACCTATGCCTCGGTCACCGCCACGCGCACGCTGGTCGCGACCGGCGAGACGCGGCCCGTGGCGGCCGAGCACGCGCCCGACAAGATCATCCGCCCGCCGACAGGCTGAACCGAAACGGCGTGCATCAGGGAGGAGACAAGAACATGACCACCATCACCCGCCGCACGGCGCTGGCCGCGGCCGCGCTGGGCGCCCTGGCCGGCCCCGCCCGCGCGCAGGCCTGGCCGAGCCGGCCGGTGCGCATCATCGTGCCCCTCGTGCCCGGCGGCACCACGGACCTCATCGCGCGGCTGATCGCCGAACCGCTTTCCCGCACGCTCGGCCAGCCCGTGGTGGTGGAGAACCGCGCGGGGGCGAATGGCTGGATCGCGAATGAATACGTGATGCGCGAGCGCCCCGACGGGCACACGCTGATCGTCAACAACGTCTCGACGCACGGGATCAATTCGGCGCTGGCCGGCAACCGCCCGCTGGTGCCCGCGCGCGGGCTGACCCCCATCACCAACCTCATCGAGGCGCCGCAGGTGCTGCTCGCCCCCGCGAGCCTGCCGGTGACGACGCTCGCGGAATTCGTGGCCTATGCCAAGGCGCAGCCCAACCCGCTGGTCTTCGCCTCGGCCGGCGTGGGCAGCTACCAGCACATCGATCTCGAGGCCTTCGCCCAGCGCGCGGGCATCAGGCTCACGCATCTGCCGCTGCGCGGGGCGGGGGAGATGGTGCCGGTGATGCTGCGCGGCGATGCGCAGATCACCGAGTTCAACCTGGTCAACGCGCTGCCGCATGTGCAGGGCGGGCGGCTGCGCGCCCTGGCCGTGGTCTCGCGCGAGCGCCTGCCGCAACTGCCCGACACGCCGACCACGCTCGAGGCCGGCTTCCCGGACCTGATCACGACGCTCTGGAACGGCTTGTTCGCGCCCACGGGCACGCCCGCCGAGATCATCACGCGCCTGCATGCCGAGGTCACGCGCATCCTGCGCGACCCCGAGGTGGCGGGCGGGCTGGAACGCCAGGGCGTGCGCGTGACACCCAGCGAGAGCCCCGCCGCCTTCGCGCAATATGTCGAGCGCGACGTCGCCCGCTGGACCGCCCTGACGCGGGAGTTCAACATCACCTTGAACTGAAAAGGTCCCCGCCATGCCCCGGCCCCGCATCGCCCTCGGCAGCTTCATGCTGGAGAGCAACGGCCATGCGCCGGTCGCCACCAAGGCGGAGTTCGAGGCCACCTGCTGGCTGGAAGGGGCGGCGCTGGCGGCGGATCTCGCCACGCCGGCGCCGCGCGCCTCGCAGGGGCTGACGGGCTTCATCCAGGCGATGAATGCCGGCCGGCCCTGGGAGCCGGTCTTCACCATCGCCGCTGCCGCCGGGGCCTCGGGCCCGATGGACCAGGCGGTGTTCGACGAGATGCTCGGCAAGCTCGAAGACGGCCTGCGTGCGGCGATGCCGCTGGATGGCGTGTTCCTCGCGCTGCATGGCGCGGCGACGGCGACGGTGGATCGCGACCCGGATGGCACGCTGCTGCGCCATGTGCGCGCCATCGTCGGGCCGGATGTGCCGGTGCTCGCCACCCTCGACCTGCATTGCAACATGTCGTGGGAGATGGTGCGGCATACGGACATGTTCGCGGGTTTCATCACCAACCCGCATGTCGACCAGCGTGAGCGCGGCGCGGAATGCGCGGGCGTGATGCGCGCGATGCTCGGCGGCATGAAGCCGCGCATGTCCTACGCAAAACTGCCCTTCATCCCGCCGGCGACGAGCCAGAACACGGCCGCCGGCCCCTATGCCGAGGCCATCGCCTTCGGCCAGCGCTACCTCGATCATGAGGTGCTGAACGTCTCCATCGTCTCGGGCTTTTCGCGCGGCGACACGCCGAAGAACGGCCTCGCGGTGATGGTCACCACGCGCACCAGCGCGGCGCGCGCGCAGGAAGTCGCGGCGGAGATCGCGGCCTGGGTCTGGTCCACGCGGGCGAAGTGGGTGACGAATCTGACCAGCCTCGCGGATGCCACCGCGATGGCTCTCGCGGTCGGGCGGGACCCGAGCAGACCCTCGCTGATCTTCGCCGATGTCGCGGACAATCCAGGCGGCGGGGGGCGCGGCAACACGAGCTGGATCCTCGAGGCCTTCCTCAAGGCGGGGGTCGAGGGCGCGGTCTTCGGCATCCACAACGATCCCGCCCTGGCCGCGGAGGCGCATGCGCTGGGTGTGGGGGCGCGATTCACGGCGCGCTTCAACCGTGACGAGACGGATGAGTTCTCGAAGCCCCTGGTCGCGGAAGCGGTGGTGGAGGCGCTGGCGGATGGCGAATGCGTCGGCCGGCGCGGGATCTATCTCGGTCGCAGCCTCAGCCTCGGCCCCACGGCGCTGCTGCGGATCGGGGGCGTGCGCGTGGCGGTGGTGACGCAGCGCAAGCAGCTGGCCGAGCCCGCGATGCTGGAATGTCTGGGCGTGGATCTGCGCGCCGTGCGCGCGCTGGTGGTGAAGTCGCGCGGGCATTTCCGCGCGGGCTTCGACGACATCTGGACGCCCGACCGGATCATCGAGGTCGATGTGCCCGGCCTCACCACCGTGGTGATGAGCCGCGTGCCGTGGCGCGAGGTGCCGCGGCCGATCTATCCGGTCGATCCGGAGATGGCGTGGACCCCGCCGCGCGCCGATCAGGTGCAGGTGCGCGGCGGGTAGATCAACTTAGGCGGGCGCCGAAGGCGACCGAGGCCGCGAATGCGGCCCGCCGCTCATGCGGCGAAGCCAAGCGCGCGGAGCGCGCGCCCGGCGTCTGAGGGCACAATCACCCGATGGCCAGCAATTCCACGTCGAAGACCAGCGTCGCGTTGGGCGGGATCACGCCGCCGGCGCCGCGCGCGCCATAGCCCATCTCGGGCGGGATGGTCAGGCGGCGCTGGCCGCCGATGCGCATGCCGGCCACGCCGCGATCCCAGCCCGCGATCACCTGCCCGCCGCCCAGCTTGAAGCCGAAGGGGTCGCCGCGATCGCGCGAGCTGTCGAACTTGCGGCCCTTGGTCTCGGGCGCCGACGCGTCGAACAGCCAGCCCGTGTAGTGCACGCGCACCGCCTTGCCGGAGAGCGCCATCTCGCCCGTGCCCTCGACGAGGTCTTCCATCTTCAGGCCCATGTCACTTGCTCCCGGCACGGAAGGTGATCGGCTTGTTGCCGTCCCACAGGACGGAGCGGCCGATGGTCGCGAGGCGATCCAACCCCTCGCGGATGGTGAGGAAATGATTGCCCGCGAGCGGCCCGGCCTTGGAGGCGAAGCCGCAGGGGCCGTAGGCGATCAGGATTTCCGTCTCGCTCAGGCTGGTCGGCATGCCGCCCGGATAGACGATGACGTGGCCCGGTGCGGGGTGGCTGGTGGCGTTCTCGAAGCCGAGCGAGAGGTCACGCTCGCCCATCGGGATCCAGCAGGCCTCGCCCGACCAGCGGACATGGATGATGCGGTCGCTGAAGGGCAGCAATTCGCGGAAGCGCGCGCAGGTCTTGGGCGCGTCCTTGTCCTCGAAGAAGGCGTGGAAGATCTCGCCCCCGATGTCGATCTCGATGTCGGCCATGCCGCTTGCTCCCGGGCTAGAGCGTGATGACTTGAGGTGGAATCACCGAAAAGTCTGAATCACGCGATCAAACAAGAATCGGCGCTGCGCGTAGAACACGCAGCGCCGCTTGCCAAGCCGCTACAGCCGCCGCAGCACGCTGCAGACATGATTGAGCTGCGCGTCGGTCAGCTCGGGGAACATCGGCAGGCTCATCACCTCGCCCGCCGCGCGTGCGGTCTCGGCGCAGCCGGCGGGGCCGAGCGCGGTGCGGCCGCGATAGGCGGGCTGGAGGTGGACGGGCTGCGGGTAGTGGATGGCGGTGGCCACCCCTTCGGCCCGCAGCCGCGCCATCATCGCCGCGCGATCCGGCACGCGGACAACGTATTGGTGAAAGACGTGCTCGGAGCCTGCTCGCCGGGGCGGCGGCGCCAGCGGGCCGCCGGCCAGCGCCGCGTCATAGGCCGCGCCGATCGCCTGGCGGCGGGCATTGTCGCTGTCCAGGTAGAGCAGCTTGACCCGCAGGATCGCCGCCTGGAGTTCGTCGAGCCGGCTGTTCACACCGATGTCGGCGCTGATGTAGCGCTCGCGCCAGCCATATTGCCGGATCGCGGCGATGCGGTCCGCCAGTTCGGGATCATCGGTGGCGAGGATGCCGGCATCGCCCAGCGCGCCGAGATTCTTGGTGGGGTAGAGCGAGAAGCAGGAGGCATCGCCGATCGTGCCGAGCTTCCTGCCCTCCAGCGTCGCGCCATGCGCCTGGGAGACATCCTCGATCAGCTTCACGCCATGCGCGCGGCAGGCGGCGAGCATGGGCGTGAGGTCGCTGGCCTGGCCGTAGATGTGCACGGGAATGACGGCGCGGATCGGCGGCAGGCCCGGCGGCGGATCCTCGAGCACCGCGACCAGCTCGTCGGCATCCATGGTGAAGGTGTCGGGGTCGATGTCGATCAGCAACGGTGTCGCGCCGACCATCTCGATGGCCGCGACGGTGGCGACCGCGGTGTGGGAGACGGTGGCGACGGTGGACCCTGTGCCGATGCCCATGCCGCGGAGCGTCAGCGCCAGCGCATCCGTGCCGTTGGCGCAGCCGACGGCGCGTTTCGTGCCGAGCCAGGCGGCGAACTCACCCTCGAAGGCGACGCCCTCCTGGCCCAGGATGTACCAGCCGGAGGAGAGCGCGCGCGCGACGGCGGCGTCGATCTCGGCCTTGTGGGCGCGGTAGCTGGCGCCCGGATCGGCCTGCGGAACCATCATCGTGGTGGCGTTCATGTTGGACTCCTTTGATTGCCCGATCGATTCACGCCTCCGGGTGCTCGCCCGCTGCGCGGGCTGCGCCCTCCGGCGATCGATCGGCTAGGCCACATATTCGGCAAGACGCGGACGATACCAGTCGAGCGAGCGGCGCAGCCCCTCATCCACATCCACCCGCGGCCACCAGCCGGTGGCGGCGCGGAAGGCGCGGTCATCGGCGGCGTAGCTGCCGATGTCGATCTGCGCGCGATCGGCGGGGAATTCCTTGTTCACATATTCGCCCTTGCCGCCATTCGCCGCGATCAGGCGTTCGGCCAGATCCTTCAGCGAGAGCGGGGGCGGGCCGCCGATGTTGAAGACGCGGCCATTGACCTCGGGCTTCGTCGCCTGCGCGGCGGCGCGCAGGAAGGCATCCGTCACGTCGTCGAGATAGGTCAGGTCGCGCAGCTGCTCGCCGCCCCAGACCTCGAAGGCCTCGCCTTCCAGCACGCGGCGGATCCAGATGCCGAGGAAGGTCTGCCGCGCATCCTTGATGCGCAGCCGCGGGCCGTAGCAGTTCGTCAGGCGCAGCGAGACGACGGGACGGTGATGCACGCGCGATTCCAGCAGCCAATACTGCTCGCCCGCCCATTTCGAGACGCCATTCGCATCCGGCGGGTTCACCGTGTGCTTCTCATCGACCGGCAGGTATTGCGGCCGGCCGTAGAATTGCCGCGTCGAGGCATGCACCACCACGGCCTTGGGGGCCACTTCCCGCATCACGGAAATGAGGCGCACCTGGGCCACGGCGTTGATCGCGATGTCGGCCACCGGGTCGCGCTGCCCGCCCATATGGCTGGTCTGGGCGGCGAGGTTGAACAGCACGTCGATGCCCTGGCAGAGGCTGTGCAGCTCGGCGTCGCGGATGTCGCCGCGCACCAGCATCACGTTGCTGCCCTCGAGGTTCAGCGGGTTGGCGCCGCCATCGGGCATCATCGCATCCAGCGCGATGACGCGCGCCCCCTCGGCGGCCAGGGCATGGCAGAGACCGCTGCCGAGAAACCCCGCGCCACCCGTCACCAGCACGCGCTTGCCGCGCCACTCGCTCATGAGAAGGTCCTAACCTTTCTGGCCGAGGCGTTCGCCCGCGTAACGCTTCGCGCGGATCGGGCCCCACCAGGATTCGTGGTCGAGATACCAGCGCAGCGTCTGCTCCAGCCCGGTCTCGAAATCGTATTTCGCCGTCCAGCCCAGCACGCGCTCAGCCCCCGAGGGGTCCATCGCGTAGCGGAAATCATGGCCCGGGCGGTCCTTCACGAAGGTGATCAGCCGCTCACGCGGGCCGGCCGGGTCGGGGCGCAGCCGGTCGAGCACGGCGCAGATGGTCTTCACCACCTGCAGATTCGTGCGTTCCTGCCGCGGGCCGATGCAATAGGTCCCGCCCGGCACGCCGCGGCCGAGCAGCGCGAGGCACAGCGCCTCGGCATGGTCCTCGACATGGATCCAGTCGCGGATATTCGCGCCATCGCCATAGACGGGCAGGGGGCGGCCCTCCAGCGCGTTCAGCGAGACCAGCGGGATCAGCTTCTCGGGGAACTGCCAGGGGCCGTAATTGTTGGTGGTGTTGGAGACGAAGGCGGGGAAGCCGTAGGTGTGGTGCCAGGCCCGCACCAGGTGGTCCGACGCCGCCTTGGAGGCCGAATAGGGGCTGCGCGGGTCATAGGGCGTGTGCTCGTCGAAGGGCTTGTCCGCGCTGCTTTCCAGCGAGCCGAAGACCTCGTCGGTCGAGACATGGTGGAAGCGGAAGGCGGCCTTGCGGTCCGCCGGCAGGGCCGCCCAATAGGCGCGCGCGGCTTCCAGCAGCACCTGCGTGCCCACCACATTGGTGCGGATGAACTCGGCCGGCCCGTCGATCGAGCGGTCCACATGGCTCTCGGCGGCCAGGTGCATCACCGCGTCGGGCTGCCATTCGGCGAAGGCCGCGGTCATCGCCGCGTGGTCGCAGATGTCGGCCTTCACATGGACGTGGCGGTTATGCGCCCGCGCCTCGGCCAGCGCGTCGTGGCTCGCCGCGTAGGTTTCCTTGTCGATGTTCACCACCACATGCTCGGTGGTGGCGATCAGGCGGCGGACAACGGCGGAGCCGATGAAGCCCAGGCCGCCGGTCAGAAGAATGCGCATGCTGTGTTCCTGCTCAGGACAGTAATGACGCTGGATTGCGGCGGAAGCGCGACTAATGGTCGGCGCCACCATGGCCCTTTGCCGGCCCCGCCCCGGGCAGGGGAGCGGGGGGCGCAGAATGCCCTGACGGGCCCGGATGGTCGAGATGGGGCTCGCCGCCCCCCCGGATCCGCCGGCTGCGCATGATCTCGGCGAAGCCGAAGAGCAGCAGCAACTGCCCCGACACCACCTGGATGCTCGCCAGCACCCGGATGCCATCGTCATGCGGGCGGATGTCGCCATAGCCGACGGTGGAGAGGGTGGTGACGGAGAAATACAGCGCGTCCGAATAGCTCAGCCGGATCGCCCCCTCGCTGCCCTGGAACAGGGCCGTGACCGAGAGCGCATCGGCGATCCGGTAGGCCGAGGCGAAACCGATGACCAGCAGCGCATAGATCAGCAGGAAGGCCACCATAGGCACGGCCAAATGGCGCAGCCGGGCCGAGAGGTCGCCGATGATGACCGCCACATCGACCAGCAGCCGGACCACGTCGCGCGCCGCGACGGCCACCACCAGCCCGATCATCGCCATCGCCACCAGCAGCGCCGCCGCCTGCGCCGTGGGTTGCAGCCGGTTGAGCGGCAGCATGAAGCACACCAGCCCGATCAGGGAGACGATGAACACCCAGCGCGCCGCATGGGGCAGTTCCTCCAGCGTGTCGGCGGGGTTGCGGCTGGCGATCTCGGCCATGGCCGCGCGCTGCCACCACACCATGCCCAGGAAGGCCAGCACCGGCAGCAGGAAGGCCAGGGGGCGGATGTCCTCCGGCACGTCCGGGAATTGCGCGCGCCCGAGCACGACGAAGAGCGTGGCGTAGAGCGCCAGCCCCGTGGCCGTGCCGAAGGCGAAGTTCAGCCCGCGCGGGAAGAGCATGTAGAGGCAGCCCAGCCCCAGCCCCGCCACGGCCATCACCGTGACCGGCAGCAATTGCCCCTCATCCCCCACCCCCCAGGCGACCAGCAGCGACAGCGCCATGGTGAAGGCGACCGATCGCCCCCAGGCGCGCAGCCGGCGCGGGGAGGGGCGGCGGGCGATCAAGGGGCGAGCGCCACGCCGGTGATCTCCACCCGCCAGCGCGGATCGACCAGCGCGGCCTCGATGGTCATGCGGGCCGGCTTGGCGCCTGCGTCGAGCCAGGCATCCCAGGCGCGGTTCATGGCCGGCGCTTCCTTGATGTCGGCCAGCACGATGGTCACGCTCAGCAGGGCGCGCTTGTCGGTGCCGGCCTCGGCCAGCAGGGCGTCGATCTGGGCGAGGATGTCGGCGGTCTGGCCTTCGGTATCGGCCGTGGGGTCGTCCGCCACCTGGCCGGCGAGCCAGATCAGCCCGCCCGCCACTACCGCGCCTGACAGTCGATTTTCTTCCGCGATGCGACGGATCATCCCGCTTCCCTCCGGCCGTTTGAAAGGGCAAATCTGCCCCATCCCGGAGCGTGATATGCAGACATTCATCGACAAGGCCATCCTGGCCAGCCGCTATATCCTGGTGATCTTCTTCGGCGGGCTGGCCGTGGCGCTGGCGATCTATGCCGTGGGCTTCCTGAAGAAGCTGTGGAAATTCGCCTCCAACGTCACCACGGGCGACGACAACGAACAGCTTCTCGCACTGTTGCACCTGCTGGATGCGGCGCTGGTGGCCTCGCTGGTCGTGATGGTCGCCATCTCCTCCTATGACAGCCTGGTCTCAAGGCTGGCCAAGGATGAGGAGAAGAATTCCGTGAGCTGGGTGGCCAACATCGACCCCGGCAATCTCAAGATCAAGCTGGCGACGGCGCTGATCGCCATCTCCTCCATCCACCTGCTGCAGATCTTCATGCAGGTGAGCAATTACGACGACCGGCATGTGATGTGGGGGCTTGCCATCCACAGCATGTTCCTGGCCGGCGCGGTGGCGCTCGGCCTGCTCGACTGGCTGACGGGCGGGGGGAAGAAGTCCGGCAAGGGGTAGGGGCGGACCAGCCGCCCGCGCTTTTGGGCGTAGAGTGAGGCGGCCAGCATAGCTGGCCGAGCGCCCGAATGGGCGCCGCGCCCAGTGGCGCGAGGCAAGCGGCCGGAGGCCGCGCCCGCCGCTTGAGGGCGTAGAGTGAGGCGGCCAGCATAGCTGGCCGAGCGCCCGAATGGGCGCCGCGCCCCGTGGCGCGAGGCAAGCGGCCGGAGGCCGCGCCCGCCGCTTGAGGGCGTAGAGTGAGGCGGCCAGCATAGCTGGCCGAGCGCCCGAATGGGCGCCGCGCCCCGTGGCGCGAGGCAAGCGGCCGGAGGCCGCGCCCGCCGCTTGAGGGCAAGAAAAATGGCCCGACTGACGCCAGGGAGTCGCCAAAAGGCGACCCCTGGCATCAGTCGGGCGTGACCCCGATCTCGCGGATCGCCGCCGCCCAGCGGTGGAATTCGGCGGTGACGAATTCCGAGAAGGCGGCCGGGCTCGGGCTCGGCGAGGCCACCGCGCCCGCCTCGATCAGCCGGCGCTTCACCTCCTCATTGGTCAGCGTGGTGGTGAGTGCGGCGTGCAGCCGGGCCACGATCGGCGCCGGGGTCGCCATCGGCACGAACATGCCCTGCCAGCTCGAACTCACATTCTGCGGGAAGCCCTGCTCCTTCAGCGTCGGCACCTGGGGCAGGCCGGGGAAGCGCTCGGCCGTGGTCACCGCCAGCGCCTTGATCTGGTTGTTGCGCAGCTGCGCCAGCACCGAGGGCAGGGTGACGAACATCATGCTGACATGCCCGGCCATCAGGTCCGTCACCGCCGGCCCGGCGCCGCCGCGATAGGGGATGTTCACCACCTGCATGCCGTTCTGCCGGGCGAAGATCTCCATCTCGAGGCGGTTCTGGCTCGCGCTGCCGGCCGAGCCGTAGTTGAGCTGGCCGGGCCGCGCACGGGTGTAGTCGATCAGCTCGCGGATCGAGTTCACCGGCAGGTTGTTGTTGACCACGACGATGTTGGGCGTCTCGGCCACCAGCGTCACCGCGCCGAGGTCGCGCAGCGGCGCCCAGCTCAGCCCGGGGAAGACCGAGGGGTTGATCACCGTGCTGCCGGCATTGCCGAGCACCATGGTGTAGCCATCGGGGGCGGCGCGCGCGCCGGCCTCCATGCCGATATTGCCCGTGGCCCCCGGTCGGTTGTCGATGATCATGCCGCGGCCGAGCACGGTCTGCAGGGTGGGCAGGATCAGCCGGCCGATGATGTCGGACGCCCCGCCGGGGGCGAAGGGCACGATCATGCGCAGGTTGCGGGAGGGGAAGTCGGCCTCCTGCGCCGCTGCCGCGCGCGGCAGGAAGGGGGCGGCGGCCAGCCCGGCCAGGGTCGCGAAGCTCTGTCGGCGTGTGGTCATGGTCGTTCCTCCCTTTCTTGTTTGGTGGCGTCAGCTCGGCACGAGCGCCCGCACCGCGGCGAAGAGCGCGGCCACCTCGGCCTTGCCGAGCCCGTTCTGCGTGATGAAGACCAGCCGCCCGGCGTGATCCTCGCCCTCGGGCCAGGCTTCCAGCTCGACCGGGCGGTGCAGCAGGTGGCGCACGGCGTGGATCACCACCGGCCCCTCGCAGCCGCGCACCGCGACCAGCCCCTTCACGCGCAGCAGGTCCGGCCCGCGCAGCTCGCAGAGCAGGTCGAGCGCGGCCGTCAGGGCGCGCCAGCCGAGGGGGGCGTCGAAGCGCAGCACGAAGCTGGCGAGGTCGCCGCGATGCGCGCCCGGCGCATCGATGGAAAGCCGGCTCGGCGGCGGGAGCGAGCTGTCGGCCAGCAGGAATTCCGGCGCCGCCAGCCCGTGCTCGGCGGCGAGCATCGGCGCTTCGGGGTTGAGCGCGCGGATCGCCTCGGTCAGCGCCGCGATCTCCGCCGGCGTGGCGAGGTCCGTCTTGCTGAGGATGATGCGGTCGGCGATGGCGATCTGCCGCCGCGCTTCCGGCGCATCGGCCAGCGCCTGCGCGCCCGTCGCCGCATCGGCGACCGCGATGATCGCCTGCAGGTGGTATTCGCGGCCCAATTGCCGCTCGCCGAGGAAGGTCTGCAGCACCGGCACCGGGTCATCCGCGCCGGAGAGTTCCAGCACCACGCGCTCGAAGGGCGGCACGGCGCCCCGCGCGCGGTCGTTGAACAGGGTGCGGAAGGTGTTCTCGAGGTCGGAGCGCACGGAACAGCACAGGCAGCCATTGCCCAGAAGGGCCACGCGGCTCTCCGCCGCGGGTGCAAGCAGTGCCTGGTCGATGCCGATCTCGCCGAACTCGTTCACCACCACGGCGGTGCCGCGCCCGGCTTCGGTCTCCAGCAGCGCCTTGACCAGCGTGGTCTTGCCCGCGCCGAGGAAGCCGGTGACGAGCAGCACCGGCACGCGCGCCCCGCGCGGCCGGCGCTGCCGCCGGCCGAAGGGCCCCGCCCCCGTGCCGGGCGGAAAGACGCGCCCCGTCAGCAGCGAGGCATCGAGCATCAGAAATCCATCTCGAGGATGTAGATGCCGCCGATGCTGCGATCGACGACATAGACGATGCCGCGCTCATCGACGAAGACGTCGTTGAGCTGGATGGCGCCGACGGCGGAGTTGCGCGGCGCGGCAGGGACGAAATGCGCGACCTCCTTCGGCGCATAGGGGTCGGAGATGTCGAAGGCGCGCAGCCCGCCGCTGAAGAAGGTGCCGAGGATGATCTGGTCCGAGAACCAGGAGGTCGGCACCGGCACGTTCTCATGCAGGTTGTGCGCGCCGAAGCGCCCGCCGCGGCCCTTGAAATCGGCCACGGGCGGCATCGGGCAGGTGGCGATGGGCACCGGGTTGCGCTCGTCCCGCGCGTCCACGATCCAGACCAGCTTCGGCCAGTCGGCGGCGTTGTCCACGACGGATTCGTCGCTGACCACCAGCAGGTTGCGTTCGAACAGCGGCAGGACGGTGTGGGTGAAGCCGCAATAGGGCGGCGAATTGTCCCAGCGCGAGACCACCTTCGGGCGCGACTTGTCGGAGATGTCCATGATGAACATGCCGGCATCGATATAGCCGAGGTAGCAACGATCCGGCCGCTGCGGATAGACATTCGTGTTGTGCGCGCGGAAGCCGTTGTCGCGGTTGATGTGGCGCTCAAGCGGCGGCGCCTCGTCGCCCTCGCGCTGGCCGGGCAGCCACCAGCGCCCGACCTCGGTCGGCTTCGAGAGGTTGCGCACATCGATGATGCGGTAGAACTGGTCATCCAGCGGGTGGCGCCCCTGGAAATCCGGCGCGCCGGCGGCGAGGTGCACGTATTCGCCATCGCAGAACCACAGCTGGTGCACGCCGCGCGAATGGGGGCCCGAGCAGTCGAAGAAGCTGATCGAGCGCGGATTCTCCGGCACCGAGACGTCGAACAATTCGAATCCCGCCGGCTGCAGGCCGAACTTCTTGGTCTGGTAGGCCACCGCCATGATGTCGCCGGACAGTTCCAGCGAGTTCGATCGCATATGCTGCTGCGGCAGGTTGGTCTGGATCACCACCTTGGGGTTGCGCGGGTCGGTGACGTCGATGCCGGTGAAGTTCTTCGGCGCGCTCTCATGCGCCGCCCAGAGGATGCGCCGCCCATCCTTGGCGATCTGGATCGACAGCCCCTCGCCCATGCCGCCGAAGCCGTTCAGCTCATGATGGGAGAGCAGCCGGAAATTCCAGATCGCGGCGGGCGCCGCATCGGCGCGGGTCATGGTCATCAGGGTCCATCCTTGCTCGGGCACGGCAGGACGGAGGTGCCGCCTTGCGGCGCGCACGACGTTTTCCCCCATCCTTGCCGCCAGATTGCCAGCCGGGGCAGGTCGGGGGCACCCTGAAAGCCGCGTCGAACCCATAAAGATCAGGCAATGCCCTATCTCGGCCTCCAGCTGCGCGAGCTGCGCGCCTTCGAAGCCACCGCGCGCCTCGCCAGCACCGGCGCGGCGGCGGCCGAGCTCGGCCTGTCGCAGCCCGCCATCAGCCTGGCGCTGACCCGGCTCGAGGCGCGGCTGGGCTGCGCGCTGCTCGGCCGCGGCCCGCGCGGCAGCTTCCCCACGCCGGCGGGCGCGCGCTTCGCGCTGCGGGCCTGGCGCGCGCTGGAACAACTGCGCGAGGCGCTGCGCGGGCTCGGCGCGCCGGAGGCCGCGCTGCGGCGCCTGACCGATCCGGGCCTCGCGGGCCTGGCCGCGGTGGTGGAGGCGGGCGGCATGCCCGGCGCGGCGCGGCTGCTAGGCATCGGCGCGCCGGCCCTGCAACGCGCGGCGCGCGGGCTGGAACGGGCGCTCGGCGTGGCCTTGCTGCGGCGCGGGCCGGTCGGGCTGCTGCCCAATGCGGCGGGCGTGGAATTCGCCCGGCGCCTGGCGCTGGCGCGGCTGGAGGTGGAGCAGGGCATCGCGGAATTGCCCGCCCCGGACCCGCCCGGTCGCCTGACCCTCGCCACCCTGCCGCTGGTGCCGCGCGCGCCGCTGGTCGCCGCCATCGGCGAACGGCTGGAGAGCCGCCCGGGCCTGACCCTGCAACTCACCGAGGGCAGCTATGCCGAACTGGTGCCGCAGCTGCGCGGCGGGCGGATCGACGCCATCCTCGGCGCGCTGCGTGACCCCGCGCCGCATGACGATCTGGTCGAGGAACGGCTCTTCGCCGATCCCTTCGCCATCGCGCTGCGCCGCACCCATAAGCTGGCGGCAGCGCCCCCCGATGCCGCCGCGCTGGCCGGGACGCGCTGGGTGGTGCCAGGCGCGGGCATGCCGCGGCGCGCGGTGGTGGAGGCGCTTTTCGCCACCCTGCCGGCCCGCCCGCGCATCCTGCTCGAGACCAGCTCGCTCGAGATGACGATCGCGCTGCTCGAGGCCGGGGATGCGCTGGCCCTGCTCTCCCGCCACCAGATCGCGGCGCATCCGGGCCTCGCGGCGCTGCCCGGCGCCTGGCCCCTGCCGCCGCGCCAGATCGGCCTGACGCGGCGGCGGGATTGGCTGCCCACCCCGGCCCAGGCCCGCGTGCTGGCGGCGCTGCGCGCGGTTTGCGCGCAGATGGAAGCGCCGATTGCCCGCTGAAGGGGCGGTTCCGGCCCGGAAGCCGGATGATTCGCCCCCGCGGCGCGAAACTTCGCTGGCCCCGCGCGGCTTCGCAGGTGCAGCATGGGCCCACCATGCCCGACCACGCCATGGCGGACCCCGCCGCCGACATCCTGCAGGATCTGCTCGCCCGGCTGCGCGAGGCGCGCGAGGCCGCGGCGCATGATCCCTTCGGCGATCCCGTGCTGCTGATCGCGCTGTCGATCAGCCGTCGCATCGATGAGGGACGGCTGGATGCGCCGGGCCTCGCCGGGCTGATCGCGCGCATCGCCGATGCCGCCGCTGGCGAGCGTGCCGCGCGGCTCGCCGCCTATGTCGGGCTCGGCACCGCGCCCGAGGCGATGGCCGCACTCGCCGCGCGGCTGGCGCGCCCGGATCCGGAGGACAGCCCCGTCCCCTTCGCCGCCTATCGCGAGGCGGTGGAGCGCACGCGCTTCGCGGCCGTCTTCACCGCGCATCCCACCTTCTCGCTGCCGCCCGAGACCGGCGCCGCCCTGGCCGCCGCCGCCTGTGGCGAGGCCCTGCCGGCCGGTCTGAAGCATCGCCCGGAGGCGCCCTCCCTGGCCGAGGAATTCCGCCAGGCCAACCTCGCCATCGCGCGGGGGCGGGACGCGCTGGACGCGCTGAACGCCGCGCTGCTGACCGCCGCGCAGGGCATCTGGGGCGATCGCTGGCAGGCGCTGCTGCCGCGGCCGCTGATCCTCGCCTCCTGGGTCGGCTACGACACGGATGGGCGCACCGATATCGGCTGGTGGGACACGATCGGCCTGCGCCTGACGATGAAGCGCCTGCAATTGCAGCGCCTCGCCGCGCAGCTGGCGCCGCTGGGCGAAGCCGCCGCGGCGCTGGCCGCGCGCGTCGCCCAGGCCGAAGCGGCGGTCGCGGCGCAGCTCGCCGAACTGCCGCGCGCGCCGGAACCCGCCCAGGTGCAGCGTTTCGCCCGCGCCCTGGTCGAGCTGGGGGAGGCCGCGCTGCACGACCCCGCGCCGCTGCTCGAGATGTTCCCCGCGGCGCTGGCCGCCGCGCCGGATGAGGCGACGCGCCTCGCACTCGCCGTGGCGCGGGCCGGGCTCGCCGCGCATGGGCTCGCCCTCGCGCATACGCATGTGCGGCTCAACGCCTCCCAGATCCACAACGCGCTGCGCCAGCGCCTGGGCCTGATGGCGGCGCCCGACGACATGGCGAGCCGGCGCGGCCTGCTCAGCCAGATCAACGCCGCGCTCGGCGAGGTCACGGCCCAGCCGGTGGATTTCGGCGCGCTGCTGGCCGAGCAGGCGAGTGCCGCGCGGCTGATGATGACGGTGGCGCAGATCGCCAAGCATGTGGATGCCTCCGCCCCCGTGCGCTTCCTGATCGCCGAGACCGAGAGCGGCTACACGCTGCTCGGCGCGCTGTGGCTGGCAAGGCGCCTGGGCATCGAGAAGCATGTCGAGATCTCGCCCCTCTTCGAGACGGCCGAGGCGCTGGAACGCGGCGACCGGGTGATGGAAGAGGCGCTGCGCAGCCCGCATTACCGGGACTATCTGCGCCTGCATGGCCGGATGTGCCTGCAATTCGGCTATTCCGATTCCGGCCGCTATGTCGGCCAGATGCCGGCCACCTACCTCGCCGAGCGGCTCAAGCTGCGCATGGCGGAGCAGCTGCGCCGGCACGGGCTGACCGACATCGAGCTCGTGCTGTTCGACACGCATGGCGAGAGCATCGGCCGCGGCGGGCATCCCGACAGCCTGTCGGATCGCCTTGAATACCTCTCCCCGCCCCAGGCGCGCGCGGCGCTGCAGCGCGCGGGGCTGCGGCTGCGGGAGGAGACGTCCTTCCAGGGCGGCGATGGCTATCTGCTCTACGGCACGCCCCGGCTCGCCGAGGCGACCATCGCGCGCATCGCCGAGCACGCCTTCGCGGACCCCGCCGCCGCCCCCGACCCGATCTATGCCGAGAGCGATTGGGGCACGGATTTCTTCGCCACCATGCGGCGCGAGATGCAGGCGCTGGTCGAGGATCCCGGCTATGCCGCGCTGCTCGGCGCCTTCGGCCCCGGGCTGCTGGACCGCACCGGCTCGCGCCCCGCGGCGCGGCAATCGGATGGCAGCGGGGGGCCGGTGCGCATCACCCACCCCTCGCAGCTGCGCGCCATCCCCAACAACGCGATCCTGCACCAGCTGGGCTGGCTGGCGAACACGCTGCACGGGCTGGGCGCGGCGGCGGCGGCGAACCCGGATGCCTTCGCCGATCTGCGCGCGCGCAGCCCGCGCTTCGCCCGCGCGCTCGCCATGGCGGCGCGGGCGGCGGCGTGTTCGGACATCGGCGTGCTGCGGGCGGCGGTGGATACGCTCGACCCCGGCCCCTGGCTCGACCGTGCGGGGGCCACGCGCCGGCCCGGGCGGCGGGAGGAGCTGATGGATGTCGCCGCCGCGCTCGAGAAGCTCGACCTCTCGGCCGCGGTGCGGCGGATGTTCCGGCGCCTGCAGGCGGACCACCTGGCACTCCGCGGCGCCTGGCCCGACCTGCCGCGCATGCCGGATCGGCTGGTGCTGCTGCACGCGCTGCGGCTTGCGCTGATCCACCGCATCTGGCTGCTGGCCGTCGCCCTGCCCGAATTCAGCCCGCGCCATGACGCGACGCGCGAATCGCTGGTGCGCGGCATCCTGCAGCTCGATGTCGGCCGCGCACTGAGCCTGCTGGCGGAGATCTTCCCGGCCCGGCCGGACCCGGCCACGGGGCTCGACTTCTTCGAGGCCGCGCCCTCCCGCGAGGGGACATCCTATGCGCGGGAACACGCCACGCTGTTCAGGCCCATGGCGGAGATGTTCGACCTGCTGCGCGAATGCTCGGCGGCGATCGTGCATGAGGTCGGCGCCTTCGGCTGAACCGCGCCGCGAGCCGGTGGTAAGCGCCGCGCGCCGGGCTATATGGGCGGCATGGCCGCTGTCGTCGCTGTTCTCCTCGTGCTGCTGCCCTTCGGGCTCTACCTGCTCTGGCGCCGGGTCGGCCCGGCGGGGGGCGAGCCCTCCTCGGGCGTTGTCGTCGCGTTGCTGCTCGGCGTCGGGCTGATGCTCGGCGCGGCGGTGTGGTTCGGCCTGTCGCGCAGCGCGCCGCCCGGCACCGCCTATGCCCCGGCCGTGCTCGGCCCGGATGGCCAGGTGCGCACGCGGTGACCGACGCGCCCACAGCCCGGATGTCGCCGCCCGCCTTCCTGCAGGCCGGCACGCCCGAGGCGGTGCTGGAGGCCCTGCCGGGCGCGCGCGCCGTGGGGGGCTGCGTGCGCGACGCCCTGGCGGGCCGGCCCGTGCACGACGTGGACATCGCCGCCCCCTTCCCGCCCGAGGAGATCGCCCGGCTGCTGACCGAGGCCGGGCTGCGCGTCTTCGAGACCGGCCTCGCCCATGGCACGCTCACCGCCGTGCTTGACCACCAGCCGGTGGAGGTCACCGCGCTGCGCCGCGACCTCACCACCGATGGCCGCCATGCCGAGGTCGAATGGACCACCGATTGGCGCGCGGACGCCGCGCGGCGCGACTTCACCATCAACGCCATGTCCTGCACCGCCGAGGGCGCGCTGTGGGATTATTTCGGCGGCCGCGAGGACCTCGTCGCCGGGCGGTTGCGCTTCGTCGGCGATGCGGCGACGCGGCTGCGCGAGGATTACCTGCGCGCGCTGCGCTTCTTCCGCTTCTGGGCGCGCTACGGCCAGGGCGACCCCGACCCGGCCGCGCTGGCCGCCATCCGCGCGGCGGTGCCGGGCTTTCGCGCCCGGATCGCGGTGGAGCGCATCTGGATGGAGCTGAAGCGCCTGCTGGAAGCGCCCGACCCGGTCGGCGCCCTGGCGCTGATGCGCGAGGCCGGGCTGCTGCGCGCCGCCTTGCCGGAGGCCGAGAACTTCATCGCGCTCGGCCGGCTCGTCTCCCGCCGCGCGCCGGCCGACCCCTTGCTGCGCATCGCGGCGCTGCTGCCTGCGCGGGGTGAGGCGCATCTGCGGCTGGCGCAGCGCCTGAAACTGTCGGGGGAGGAGGCCGCAAGGCTGCGCTTCCTGCAGGAACACCCGGCGCCGGACGAGGCCGGGCTGACCCGCTTCCAGGCGGCGACGCGCAAGCTCGGCCCGGCGGATCGGGCGCTGTGGCTGGCCGAGGCGCGCGACGGGCAGGACCGGTCCGCGCTGCGCCTGGCCGCGCTGCGCGATGCGCCGGTCTTCCCCCTGCTGGGGCGGGATGCGCTGGCGCTCGGCGCCCCACCCGGCCCGGCGCTGGGCGTCCTGCTGCGCGCGCTGGAGGCGTGGTGGCTGGCCGGCGATTGCACCGCGACGCGGGAGGACTGCCTGTCGGAGTTGGCGCGCCGGCTGCGGAAAAGCCCCGGGGCGGCGGACGGGACCACCGCCCCGGGCGATCCCGCGGCCTCCTGACGGCCACGGGTCACCGGAACAAATATAGAACTACCCCAGGACGAAGCCCCTGGCAAGCCCCTGCCGGGCAGTCTACAGCACTCCCATGGCTCGCCCCGCGCTCAACACCGCCTCGCTCCCCCTGGTGCGCCGTCTCTGGATGGAGCATCTGCGCCAGCATCCGCGCTGGCTCATCCTGGCCGCGATCTGCACGCTCGGCGTCGCGGGCAGCACGGCGCTGTATCCCATCATCATCCAGCAGGCCTTCAACCGCTTCGCGGAGGGCGATCCGCGCGTCGCCTGGCTGCTGCCGCCGATCATCATCGCGGTCACCTGCACCAAGGCCATCGCCACCTATGGCCAGGCGGTGGCGACGCAGAACGTGGTCTATCGCACCATCGAGGGCCTCCAGCGCCGGCTGTTCCGCGCGCTGACCCGCGCGGATCTCGCCGTGGCGGCGCGCGAGGCGCCGGCGCGGCAGGCGGCGCGCTTCACCACCGATGCGGGCATGATCCGCGAGGCGCTGGGCAAGAGCATCTCCGGCGTGGCGGATACGCTGACCGTCATCGGGCTGGTCGGCTCGATGCTCTGGATGGACTGGCAGATGGCGCTGCTCGGCGCGCTGCTCTACCCGATCGCCGCCTGGCCGATCCTGGCCATCGGCAAGCGCATCCGCCGCGCCTCCTCGGGCATGCAGGACCGGGTGGGCGAGACCTCGGCCCTGCTGGTGGAAAGCCTGGGCGCGGCGCGGGTGGTGCGCGCCTATCGGCTGGAGGCGCAGGAGGAAGCGCGCGCGGACGGCGCCTTCGCCCGGCTGCGCGACAGCCTGCTCGCCATCGCGCGCACCCGCGCGCGGCTGGACCCGGTGCTGGAGGCGCTGGGCGGGCTCGCCGTGGCGGCCGTGCTGGGCTTCGTCGGCTGGCGCGTGGCCAATGGCATGGGCACGATCGGCGACTTCACCGGCTTCGTCGCCGCGCTGCTCATCGCCTCGCGGCCCGTGCGCTCGCTCGGTTCGCTGAACGCGGCGCTGCAGGAGGGTCTCGCGGGCCTCTCACGCACCTTCATCGCGGTGGATGAGCCGCGCCGCATCCTCGACCGCGAGGGCGCGGTGGCGCTGCCGCAAGGCCAGGGCAGCATCGCCTTCGAGGGCGTGGGCTTCCGCTATGACGGCATCTCCGACGCCGCGCTGGCGGGGCTGAGCTTCGCCGCCGCGCCGGGGCGCACCGTGGCGCTGGTCGGGCCCTCGGGGGCGGGCAAATCCACTGCCCTCGCGCTGGTGCCGCGGCTCTATGACGTGACGGAGGGGCGCATCACCCTCGATGGCGCGGATCTGCGCGACGTCACGCTCGCTTCGCTGCGCGACGCCATCGCCTATGTCGGGCAGGATGCCGTGCTGTTCGACGACACGGCCTTCGCCAACATCGCCTGCGGCAAGCCGGGTGCGACGCTCGCCGAGGTGCAGGCGGCGGCGCGCGCCGCCGCCGCGCATGATTTCCTCGAGACACTGCCCCAGGGCTATGACACGCCGCTCGGCAATGCCGGCTCGCGCCTGTCGGGCGGGCAGCGCCAGCGCGTGAGCCTCGCGCGCGCGCTGCTGCGCAACCCGCGCGTGCTGCTGCTGGATGAAGCCACCAGCGCGCTGGATGCGGAGAATGAGGCGCTGGTGCAGCAGGCCCTCGCCCGGCTGCGCGCGGGGCGCACCACGCTGGTCATCGCGCACCGGCTCTCGACCGTGCGCGACGCCGACCTGATCGTGGTCATGGAGGCCGGGCGCGCCGTGGAACAGGGCACCCATGCCGAGCTGATGACGCAGGATGGGCTCTATGCGCGGCTCGTGCGCACGCAGGCCTTCGCCGCATGAAGCGTGATCCCGCGGATCGTGACCGATCCGCCCTCAGTCGCCGGCGCGCGCCGCCGCGCGCTTGGCTGCGCCGCACTTGCGGCGGGCGCCATTCGGCGCCTCGGCCGGCCGTGCCGGCCGCCGGCTCTGACCCGCAGGGATTGCCATGATCCGAGGTGACTCCGAGAAACTGCCCGATCCGAACGCGATCCAGCCGGTGGCGAACCTGCCGCGCGTGGTCTTCCTCAAGCCGCTGCGCGAGTCGATCACCGGCTTCGACCATGTCGAGATCGGCGACTTCACCTATTACGACGACCCGCTGCATGCGCGGGACTTCTTCCGCCGCAACATCGTCTATGACTTTCGTGGTTCGGGCACGCGGCTGCGGATCGGCAAGTTCTGCGCCTTCGCCACGGCGATGCGCTTCATGATGCCCGATGCGAATCATGCGATGGCGGGGCCGAGCACCTATCCCTTCGGCGTCTTCGGCGGCGCCTTCGCCCATGCCCTGCCGATGCAGGACTACCCCTGGCGCCCGGCGCGCGACACGGTGGTGGGCAATGATGTCTGGATCGGGGCGGAGGCGCTGATCCTGCCCGGCGTCACCATCGGCGATGGCGCGGTGATCGGCACGCGCGCCGTCGTGTCGCGCGACGTGCCGCCCTATGCCGTGGTGGCCGGCAATCCGGCGCGCGTGGTGCGTCGGCGCTACACGGAGGAAGAGGCCGCGCGGCTGATCGCGCTTGCCTGGTGGGATTGGCCGGCGGCGCGGATCGCGCGCGCCATCCCGCTGCTGGTGAAGGGCGATGTCGCGGCGCTGGAGGCCTTCGCCCGGGTCGCGTGAGGCGCCCCGTTCAGAAGCCGACGCAGCCGCTGCGCGTGGCGATCATCACGCTCTCCTGCCCGAAGCGGGCGCGATAGGCGGCGATCACGGGGGCGAGGCGCGCGGTGGCCTGTTCGGCCGTGCCGCCGGGCAGGGCGACCAGCAGCAGCTTGCTGCGCTCGCGCCCGATCCGCCCCTCGCGGTTGCGCCATTGGCCGGCGGCGTCGAGCACGGTCAGGCCATCGGGGAAGGCGGGGGTGACGCTTTCCTCCAGGAAGCGCGCCCAGGCGGCGTCGTCCACCACCTCGCGCCCCGCCGCGTTGCGACCGAAGAAGGCCTCGGCGATCGTCGCCGGCCCGGTGCCGGGCGGGCAGGCGGCCGGGGGGCTGGGGGCCGCGCAGGCGGCGAGCAGCAGGGGCAGGAGCAGGGGTAGCAGCAGGGTCGGGCGCATGGGCGGCAGCTAAGCAGATCGCGCCGCCTTGCGCAGCATGAGAAGTCCCGCCAGCAGCAGCGCCGCGGCCAGGCTCAGCGCCGGGCCCGCCCCGGCATTGAGCAGCAGCGGCGCGAAAAGCGCGGGGCCGAGCGCCATCGCCCCGGTCACCGGCGCCATCACCCGCCCCGCGACGGTGGCGTAGCCCTCCGTGCCATGCATCTCGATCAGGCAGGCCGGGCGCAGCACCGACATGAGGCCGGAGGCCAGCCCATAGGCAATCACGAACAGCGGCACCGCGCCCGGCGCGGCGAGCGGCAGCAGCAGCGCCATGGGCATCGCGGCCATGGCCCAGGAGGCGAGCCGCACCGCGCTCATCCGCGCCCCGCCCATCAGGTCCAGCAGCCGCGCCGCGACCTGCGCCGGGCCGATCAGCGCGGCCCAGAAGATCGTGGCCTCGCCCGAGAGGCCGAGCGCGGCGACGAGGCCAAGCATGTTCGCCAGCACCGCGCTGCCCACCAGCGTCTGCAGCGTCAGCGCGGCGGAAAGCCAGCGCAGCCGTGGCGGCAGGGGCGCGCGGGGCTGTCGCGCCGGGCGCGGGCCGCGCGGGCCACCCGGCAGCACGGCGAGATGCAGCGGCAGCGCGACCAGCAGCTGCACCGCCGCCGCCGCGCCCACCGCGCCCCGCCAGCCCAGCTGCGCCTCGAGCATCGCGAAGGCCGGCCAGGCGACCAGGGAGGCGAGGCCCGACATCACCGCCAGCATGCCCAGCCGCCGGCGCGCGCCCTCCCGCCCCAGCGTCGCCAGGGCGGCGTTGGCGGCCTCGGTCAGCGCCAGCGCGCCGCCCGCGCCCAGCACCAGGCAGGCCAGCACGGCGCCGAGCGGGCCCTGCGCCAGCGCCAGCAGCCCCAGCCCCGCGGCCAGCAGCACCGAGCCGAGCGCCATGGCCAGCCGCGCGCCATGCCGGTCGATCAGCCGCCCCACCGCGGGGGCCAGCAGCCCGGCCACGCCCAGCTGCAGCGCGATGCCGCTGAAGGCCGCCCCGGGCGGCAGGCCGAGCGCGGCCTCGATCGGCTGGCCGAGCACGCCGGGCAGGAAATAGGTGCTGCCCCAGCCGAGAACCTGCGTGATGCCGAGGGCGCCGAGCAGCCGGCCCGCGGCGCGGGTCTTCACGCAGTCGTCGCCAGCAGCACCACCCCGGCCGAGATCAGCGCGATCGCCGCGATCTTCGCCGGGCCCAGGCTCTCGCCGAACATGCCCCAGCCGATCAGCGCGATCACCACATAGCTCGCCGCCGTGCAGGGCAGGGCGACGCTCATCGGGATCTTGCGGAGCGCGATGATGTAGAGCAGCGCGGCGCCGCCATAGCAGCCCAGCCCGATGATGGTCGGCCAGCGGAAGAGCTGGTCGATGAAGCCGGCCGAGGCGGCGACGGAATCGGACGCCCCCGATTTCAGCAGGATCTGCCCGATCAGCGAGGTCGTGATCGCCGCCGCCAGGACCAGCCAGTAGAGGATCACGACACGGCCCGCATCTTGGGCGAATCCTCGCCGCTGCCGGGCGCGGCGATGACCTGCCGCACCACGCCCTGCGGCTTGCCGTTCGCCGAGAGGAAGGCGCGGCCGACATATTCGCCCAGCACGCCCAGGATCAGGAACTGCACGCCCGAGACCAGCAGCACCACCGTCATCATCGAGGCCCAGCCCGAGGGCGTCTCGCCCGACAGCCCCTCGAACACCACGACGCCCGCCGCCAGCACGCCCAGCACGCCCAGCGCCGCGCCGGCCAGGATCGCGAGGCGCAGCGGCAGGACCGAGAAATTCGTCGCCAGGTTCAGCCACAGCAGCACCAGCCGCTTGAGCGTGTAGTTGGACCGCCCCTCGGCGCGCGGCAGGTGCTTCACCTCGATGCTGTCGAGCCGCTGCGTCACCTGCATCAGCAGGCCATCGACGTAAGGGTAGGGGCCGCTGTAGCGCGTGACCTGCGCGACGGCGAAGGCGCTCATGCAGCGGAAGGAGGAAAGGTAGAGCCCCTTGGGCTTGTCCAGCAGCAGATCCGCCACGCCATTGGCGAAGCGGCTGCCGAGGTTGCGCCAGCCCTCATGCTCCTTCTTGGCGTAGCGCGTATAGACCACGTCCCAGCCACCGAGCCGCGCATGGTCGTAGAGGCGGATGACCTCCTCCGGCGGGTTCTGCAGATCGTCATCCATGGTGATGACGTAGCGCCCGCGCGCATGGCGCAGCCCCGACATCACCGCGTTGTGCTCGCCGAAATTGCGCGCATGCTCGATATAGGTCAGCGGCACGGTGGCGCGGGCGGCAAGCTCGCGGCAGACATCGCCGGAATTGTCCGGGCTGCCGTCATTCACCAGCACGATCTCGATGCCCCCTTCCGGGCGCAGGGCGGAGAGGGCTTCGACCAGGGCGCCGACCGTGGTGGCTCCCCGATAGACCGGCACCACGATGGACAGGCCGATGCCGCGGCCGGGGCTGTCAGTCACGCGGGATACTCCTTCATGCCGGCCGCGTCGCGACCACCAGGACGGAGCCGCCGACCGACAGGGGCAGGCCAAGCCTGCCGACCTGCCGCTCGGCCTCCGACACGGCGTGCAGCGTCCGGTCGAGCCAGGGGGGGAATTGGGTGACGTCGCTGGGTGCATCCGCGCGCCGGGCCAGCACCTTGCGTTGCAGGACCATCAGCGGGAAGAGGAAGCCGTTCCAGTAGCGCGCCGAAATGTCGGTGAAGCCGGCAGCGGCGAAGAGCCGCCGCGCGCCGCCCGCGGTGTAGCGCCGGGCGGTGTGCACCCGCGCATCATGGGCGCTGCGCATCCACTCATAGGCCGGCAGGTTCGCCACCAGCGTCCCGCCTGGCGCCAGCACGCGGTGCAGCTCGGCCAGGCCCTTCGCCTCGTCGAGCCCGGCATGGCAGATGACATCGATGCTCACCGCGGCGGCGAAGCTGGCATCGGCGAAGGGCAGGGCGTTGGCGTCGCCCACCACCACCGGGAAGCCGGATTTCTGCGCCGCGCGGCGCGTCGCCTCGGCGTCGTATTCGAGGCCCATGGCGGGCCGGCCGGGCAGCTGCTCGGCCAGGCGCTTGAGGAAGCCGCCCGTGCCGCAGCCGGCATCGAGCACCGGCCCGGGCGGTCCGGGGCGGCGGCGCAGGGCATCGAGCACGCGCGCATGGGCGGCGCGATACCACCACATGCCATCCTCGGCGGCGTCCATCAGGGCGTATTCGGCGGGTTCCACGGGCGCTTTGTGACCGCCCCGCGCGGCGGCGGCAAGGCGTTGGCGCGGCGGGGGTGCGGCAGCACCGCCGCGGCGGCGCCACAATCGGGGGCGAGAAGCGGTTTTCAGGCGTGCACGCGCATGGTTGCGTGCGCGCCCTGCCGGGCCGAGACTGCGCCCCCGTGAGCGCCTGATGACCCCCTCCGACCAGCCCGCCGCCCTGAAGGCGGAGGCCCTGCCCCTGTCGCGTCCCGCCCCCGTGCCCCTGGCGCGGGCGAGGCTGCTGCGCGTGGCGGCGCTGCTGCCGGCGCTGGCTTTCGCGTTGATGGCGCTCTCGCCCCCGCTCAACCACGATGTCGCCGCCATCCTGAACTTCGCCGAACGCTGGCTGGCGGGTGAGCGGCTCTACCGCGACCTGCTCGACGTCAACCCGCCGCTGATCTTCGTCCTCACCGCCATCCCGGCCGCGATCGCGAAATGGACGCCGCTGGATGCGGTGCAGGCGCAGCTGCTCTGCGTGATGGGCTGCTGCCTCCTCGCCTGGCGCATGACGCTGGCGCTGCGCGACCGCGCGGCCGAGGGCCCGGTCGAGGCCGCGGTGCTGGATGCGCTGGTGCCGCTGGTGGCGGTGCTGGCCGCCTATGATGTCGGGCAGCGGGAACACCTGATGGGGCTCTTCGCCCTGCCCTATGCCTTCCTCGCGGCGCGGCGGATGCAGGGGCTGCCCACGCCGGGGCGGCTTGCGCTCGGTGTCACTTTCGCCGCCGCGCTGGGTTTCGCGTTGAAGCCGCATTTCCTGGCCGTGCCCCTGCTGGTGGAGGCGCTGGTGCTGTGGCGGCGCGGCCCGCGCGCGGCGCTGCGCGACCCGCTGCCCTGGCTGATGGCCCTGGTCTGGCTGCTCTACCTGGCGTCCCTGCCGCTGCTCTTCCCCGATTATCTCGGCCATGTCGTGCCGCTGGTGATGCAGTTCTACCTGGGCAGCCACGGCTTCGGGCTGATCGACGTGCTGTTCGGCCCGATGCTCGGCCCGGCGCTGCTGGCCCTGCTGGTGGGGCTGAGCCTGCTGGCCTGGCGGGAGGCCGGCGAGGTGGCGCGCGCGCTGGGCTGCGTCGGCGCGGGCGCCTTCCTCGCCGCCTGGGTGCAGCACAAGGGCTGGTCCTATCATGTCGTGCCGGTGGCGATGGCGACGGCGCTGCTCGGCGGGCTGCTCGCCGCGCGCTGGCTGGATCGCGCCCTGCCGGGGGCGCGCGCGCACCGCGCGGCGCCGGTCCTCGCCCTGGGGGCGGCGCTCACCGTCAGCCTCGTGCATGTGCGCGGCGAAAGCCCCTGGCGGCAGATCTGGTATGGCGCGACGCGCGATGGCGAACTCACCCGCGTGCTGAAGCGCGAAGTGGCCGGGGAGCGGCTGCTGGTGCTCTCGCCCGACATCTACCCGGTCTATCCGGCGCTGAACTACGCCCAGGCGCGCTCGACCCTGCGCACCATGAATCTCTGGCTGCTGGTCGGCGCCTATCCCGACTGCCCCGAGGGCGCGCCGCGCTACCGCGAGACCTGGGAGATGTCGCGCCCCGAATTCCTGGTCTACCGCACCGTGGCCGAGGATTTCGCCCGCGCCCCCCCCGGCGCGGTGCTGGTCGCGCGCAACCCAGGCATTCCGAGATGCGGTGCGGAGGAATTCGACTTCATCGAGTACTTCTCCCGCCACCCCGCCTTCGAGGCCACCTGGCAGCGCTATACCCGGGTGGTCCACATGGACACCTACCGGCTCTACATTCGCGAGGATTGATGACGCACCAGGATTACGTCGGCCGCAGCGAGACGCGCGAGGACCGGCTCGATGGGCGGCTGCTGCGCGGCCTTGCCGCGACGCTGGGCATGGCCACGCCGGCCGAACTCCCGCCCACCTGGCACTGGATGCTGTTCCAGGACTGGGTGATGCCCGAGGGCATCGGCCCCGATGGCCACCCCAGGCGCGGCGGCTTCCTGCCACCGGTGCATGACCTGCCGCGCCGCATGTGGGCGGGTGGTCGGCTGGTCTTCCACCCCGTCGCGCTGCTGGAGGGGCAGGTTCTGCGCCGCACCAGCACCATCCTGAAGGTCGAGGAGAAATCCGGCGGCACCGGGCGGCTGGTCTTCGTCACCGTGCGGCATCTGGTGGAAGGCCCCGCTGGCCTCGCCATCGAGGAAGAGCAGGACATCGTCTATCGCGGCGCCGAGGGCGCGGCGGTGAAAGCGGCCGAGCCCGCCCCCGCCTGGCCCGAGGCGGCCAGCGCCACGCTTGTGCCCGACCCGGTGATGCTGTTCCGCTACTCGGCGCTGACCGGCAACGGGCACCGCATCCATTACGACCACCCCTATGTGACGGGGGTGGAGGGCTATCCGGGCCTCGTTGTGCACGGGCCGCTCCAGGCGACGCTGCTGGTGCATCACGCGCTGGCCCAGGCACCGGGGATGCGCCTTGCGCGCTTCGCCTTCCGCGGCCGCCGGCCCTGTTTCGACGGAAGGCCGCTCACCTTGCTCGCCAAGGCCGATGGCAAGGGCTTCAGGCTCGAGACCCGCGACGAGGCGGGCGCGACCTGCCAGCAGGCCGAGGCCGAGATGGCCCCCGCACTTGGCTGATCGACAGCCCAGCGCGCCGGCCCCTCAGCCGGCGCGCCTGCGCCTGCCCGTCCGCCTGCCGCTGGCGCAGGATACGCTGCGCGGCATCGCCGTGATCGCCACGGGCTATGCCGTGATCTCCCTGGCCGATGCCGCCGTGAAATGGGCCCTGCCCGAGGTGGGCGTGGCGGTGGCGATGATCTGGCGCGGGATCTTCGGCATGCTCGGCATCGCGCTGCTCGCGCGGTTCCAGGGGCTGCGGCCGGTGCGCATCCCGCTGCTGACGCTCCGCTCGGCGCTGCATTGCGTGGTGACGGTGGCCTTCTACGTCGCCTGGTTCAACAACTTCCCGCTCGGTGCCTCCTACGCCGTGAATGCGGCCGCACCCTTGGTGATGACGCTGCTGGCCATTCCCCTGCTGGGCGAGAAGGTGGGCTGGCGGCGCTGGACCAGCACCTGTGTCGGCTTCCTGGGCGTCATGGTGATCCTGCAGCCCGGCGGCGAGTTGTGGCGGTGGGAGGCCGCGATGCTGCTGGTGGGCGCGGGCACGCTGGCACTGACGCGCATCTGGACGCGCGTGCTGGCCGCCACCGACACGCCCCAGGCCATCGCCTTCTGGCTGCTGGCGATGCATGTGCCGATGGGCTTTCTTCTCTTGCCGGCCTTCCCGCCGATGGGGCCGGTGATCCCGGCATGGGACATCACGCTCGCGCTGGCCTTCCTCGGCCTGGCCAATGGCTGCGCGCATTTCCTCTTCGCCCGCGCCTTCGCCATCGCGCCGGTCTCGGCGCTCGCGCCCTATGAGTACACCACGCTGCTCTGGGGGGGGCTGCTGGGCTTCCTGATCTGGTTCGAGGTGCCGTCCTGGTCGACGCTGCTCGGCGCGCTGATCGTGATGGCGGCGGGGCTCTACAATCTCCACCGGGAGCATGTCCGCAAAAGGGAGAGCGCGTCGGATCGTCGCAGGGCGGAGGCGCCTGTGGCGCCGAGCACCGGAGACGTGAATCCGCCGCGCGGCCCGCAGGGCCACGCATAAATGCCCCTCAGGCATGATTTTCGTCGCGGCGTGCTCTTCATGCTCGCCGCCTGCGCCATCTTCGCGCTGATGAGCGCGGTGGTGAAGTCGCTCGCCGGGCGCGTGCATTTCCTCGAGCAGATGTTCTTCCGCACTGCCTTCGCGCTGCCCGTGGTGCTGGCGATCGTCGCCCAGCGCACGCGCGGCGCCGGCTTCGCGACGGTGCTGCGCACGAAGCGCCTGCCCGGCCATCTGCTGCGCGCCGCCAGCGGCACCCTGGCGATGGGCTGCAGCTTCTTCGCGCTGGGCGTGCTGCCGCTGGCCGAGCACACCGCCATCACCAACACCACGCCGCTCTTCGTCACGCTGCTCTCCATCCCCCTGCTGGGCGAGAAGGTGGGGCTGCATCGCCTGGGCGCGGTGATGGCGGGGTTCCTCGGCATCCTCGTCATCGCGCTCGGCCAGGGCGCCTTCACCGGCGATTACGACGCCGCGGCGCGCATGGGGCTGATCGCCGCCGTGCTGCATGGTATCTTCTCGGCCTGCACCACGCTGCTGGTGCGCTCCCTCTCCGCCACCGAGAGCTCCACCACCATCGTGATGTGGCAGTCGCTGCTGATGACCGGCGTGCTGGCGCTGATGATGCCCTTCGTCTGGACCACGCCGAGCCTGCCGGACCTGCTGCTGCTGGTGCTGATCGGCCTGCTCGGCGGCGTGGCGCAGGTGCTGCTGACGGAAGCCTGGGCAAGCGCGCAGGTCTCCTCCATCGCGCCCTATTCCTATTCCTCGCTGCTCTGGGCGGTGCTGTTCGGCTGGGTCGCCTTCGGCGACGTGCCGGGGCTGTGGACGATCCTCGGCGCGCTCTGCATTGTCGCGGCCAGCCTCTACATCATGCACCGCGAATTGCGACGGAGCCGGACATGAACTTCCTGCGCGAGGACACCCTGCCGGTCGGCATGGCGATGGAGGTCGCGCCCGGCGTGCGCCGCCTGCTCTGCGGCAATCCGGGGCCCTTCACCTTCCGCGGTACCAACACCTACCTCATCGGGCGCGGCCGCGTGGCGGTGCTCGACCCCGGCCCGGTGGATGCGGCGCATCTGCGCGCAATCCTCGATGCGACGCGGGGCGAGACGATCGAGCAGATCCTGGTGAGCCACACGCATCGCGACCACTCGCCCGGCGTGGCCGCGCTGCAGGAGGCGACCGGCGCGCCGAGCTTCGGCTTCGGCCCGCATCTCACGCCCCCCGACCAGGGCGGGGAGGGCGGCGACCACGGCTTCACCCCCGATGTGGTGCTGCCCGATGGCGCGGTGGTCGAGGGCGCGGCGTGGCGCGCGACCGCGATCCACACGCCCGGCCATTGCGCCAACCATCTCTGCTTCGCGCTGGAGAACGAGGCCGGCGCGGGCACGCTGTTCAGCGCCGACCATGTGATGAGCTGGTCCACCACCGTGGTCAGCCCGCCGGATGGCGACATGGCGGCCTACATGGCCTCGCTGGCGCGCCTCGCTGCGCGCGAGCACGACCTCTACTTGCCCGGCCACGGCCCGCCCTTGCCCGACCCCGCGCCCTTCGTCGCCGGCCTTGCGGCGCATCGGCGCGAGCGCGAGCAGCGCGTGCTGGAGGCGCTGCGCGCCGCGCGCCGCGCCACGGCGGCCGAACTCGTGCCCGCCGCCTATGGCCCGGCGCTGGAGGCGAAGTTGATCCCCGCCGCGGCGCGCAGCCTGCTTGCGCATCTCATCAAGCTCGCCGCCGAAGGCGCGGCGCGGCGGGAGGGCGATCACTTCGAGGCGACGTGACCCGCGCCTTTGCTGCGGATCAATGACAGCCGGTCGCGCCCCCGCCACCTTCCGCCCAACGCCGCCCGGATCGGCGAGAGGGAAGGAGAGCGCCATGACCCGGCTTCGCACCATGCAGGAGGCGATCATCCGCCGTGCTCCTGTGACCCTGCCGCCCGAGGCAACGGTGCAGCAGGCCTGTTGCGAGATGCGCAAGCATCGCATCGGCGCCGTGCTGGTGACCGATCCCCACGGGGAGTTGCTGGGCATCTTCACCGGCCGCGACGCCATCTGCCGGATGCTGGCGGAGGGGCGCGACCCGAAGACGACCCCGCTGCGCGCGGTGATGACGCCCCGGCCCGAGACCATGCCCCCCGACAGCCGCGCCGTGGAGGCGCTGCGCCTGATGCGCGATGGCGGCTTCCGCCACATGCCGGTGGTGCAGGGCCGGCGGCTGATCGGCATTGTCTCGCGCGGCGATTTCCTCGGCGCCGAACACGCACGGCTCGAGGAGGATGATCACCTCTGGGAGCGGCTGTAGCGCCTCAATCATCGCTCATGCGGTTGTCGTTGCCGCGATAGACGATGCGCGGCCATTGGTGCCGCGCCTCGGGCGGGGTCGCCAGCCAGGCCTCGAACTCGCCCAGGATCATGCGCGTGATGTCGGCCAGCGTCTGCGTCCTGGTCTCCGACAGCGGCACCCACCGCAGCCCTTCCAGCTCGCCCGACCCCCCGATCTCGCCGCGCACGGCCGCCGCGGGGGCGATCAGGAAGCGCGCATCGAAGCGCATCGCGCGCGTGGTCGGCGTGACGGCGCGGCAGAGATAGTCGAGCGCCGCGAGATCGGCCAGCAGCCGTTCGCCCCTGCGTTCGCCCAGCAGCAGCCCGGTTTCCTCCTGCAATTCGCGGATCGCCGCGACGCCGATCGCGCGGGTGAGTGAGGGCGGCGCGCGATGCGCGATCCGCGCGCGCGTGTCCTCGCGCAGTTCGGTGAGCACCTTCACGCGGTGATCCCCGCGATCGACGCGCCCGCCGGGGAAGACCAGCACGCTCGGCATGAATTTGTGCTTGGCGTGGCGCATGCCCATCAGGATCTCGGGCTCGCTGGCACCCTGGCGCCAGACGATCAGGCTCGCGGCATGGCGCGGCTTCACCGTGCGCTTGCGCGCGGGCTTGGCCGGCACGCGGTCGAGGTCGCCGGGATTGTCGAAGACGGGCTCAGCCAAGATGGATACCCCTTGTCGCAAGCCAGGCGCGGAAATTCGCGCGCTCCGGCACCGAAAGCTGGCGCGCGCTGTTCTCGCTCCAGACGCACCCTTCCGGCTTCGGGCCATGCACCTCCGGATAGCGCGGCTTGCCCGGCGGGCGCAGCGCATCATAGGCGGGCAGCGCGGCGGCGAGGCCCGCATCGTCGTAGCGCTCGCGATGCACCACGACCGAGGGCGGCAGGCGCGGCGAGGCCGCGTTGCGCGCGGCCGGCCAGCCCAGCGTCAGCCCCGCCACGGGGAAGACACCCTCGGGCAGGTCGAAGAGTCGCGTGACCAGGTCGAGATTGTTGCGCACATAGGAGATCGGGCAGGTGCCCAATCCCATCGCCTCCGCCGCCATGATGCCGAAGCCCATGGCGAGCGCCGCATCGGCGCTGGCGTTGAGGAAGGTGTCGACGCTGTCATTGGCGTGGCTGCGCCCGTGCAGCGCGCAGATCTGCCGGCCGCGGCGGATGTCGCCGCAGAACAGCAGCAGCACCGGCGCGTCCTTGATCCAGGGCATGGTGCCGATGGCATCCGCGATCGCCGCGATCTTCTGCGCGTCGCGCGTCACCAGGATGGAATACTGCTGCAGGTCGGATTTCGCCGGCGCCGATTGCGCCCCGGCAAGCACCAGGTCGAGCAGCGCATCCGGCACGGGGTCGGCGGTGTAGCGCCGTGTCACGCAGCGGCCGAGCAGCGCGGCGAGGCCAGGGGGGAGGGTGTCAGGCGGCGCGAAGGGCAGGTGGCCGTAGCGCGCGCGGATCAGGTCTTCGGAGTCCATGGCCTGAGCTTCGCATGAAGCCTCATCCGCGCACCAGCCAGGCATCGGCCACGGTCACGCCTTCGCCGGCGCGGTGGATGATGAGCGGGTTGATCTCGGCCTCCGCCACGCCCTCCAGCGCGGCGAGGCGCGAGACGCTGACGATGGCCTGGGCGAGGGCGTCGAGGTCACCGCGCGGCAGGTTACGCCAGCCGCTGAGCGGCTTCAGCCCGCGCACCTCATCGATCATCGCCCGCGCCGTGTCGGGATCGACCGGGGCGAGGCGCAGCGTGATGTCGCGGTGCAACTCCGCGAGCACGCCGCCCGCGCCGAGCAGCACCACCGGGCCGACCTCCGGGTCCCGGCGGAAGCCGAGGATGGCCTCGGCGAGGCCCTTCGCCATGGGCTGCACGAGCAACCCGGTGATGCGCGCCGCGGGGGCGGCGGCGGCGACGCGCGCGCGCATCGCGGCGGCCTCGCGCGCCAGGGAGTCGGCATCGGCGATGTGCAGCGCGACGCCGCCGATCTCGGTCTTGTGCGGCAGGTCGGGCGAGAGGATTTTCAGCGCCACGGGATAGCGCAGGCCAGGTGGTGCGCTGTCGCGCATCACCACCGCATCCGAAGCCAGGCCCAGCGCGGCGAAGAGCGCGCGCGCATCGGCCTCGTCCGGTGCGGCGGGCAGGGCGATGTCGGGCGTCGCTGCCGGCGGCGTCGCGATTGGCGCGCGCCAGTCGCAATAGGCGCGGATCGCATCCGCCGCGCCCTCGGGCGTGCGGAAGGCGGGAAGCCCGGCCTCGGCGAGCAGGCGCAGCGAGGCCTCGGCCTCGGGCGCGAGGAAGGCGGCGACGGGCTTGCCCGCGATCTTCGCCCCCTCGATGATCCCGCCCACCGCATCCTTCGGCCGGAACTGCGCCGAACTGCCGACCACGGCGAGGACGAGATCCGTATCCTGCGCCGCGCGCAGCCCCGCCAGGCCCGCCATCACGCGATCCGGCCGCGTGCCGGCGAGCGTCATGTCCAGCAGCCTGCCGTGATGCGGCAGCTTCTCCGCATCGAGCAAGGCGGCGGCGGCGGCATCGGGCTTGCGCGCCGCGATGCCCAGCACGCCGAGCGCATCGACAGCGAGCGCGCCGCCACCACCCGTCGTGGTCATCACGCCGACGGCGCGATGGCTGTGCCCGCCAGGCCGACGCCCGGCGACGAGCGCCGGCAATTCCAGCAGCGCCTCAAGCATCGTGACTCGCAAAATGCCATGCGCGCGGAAGAAGGCGTCAGCCGCGGCATCGCTGCCGGCCAGTGCGCCGGTGTGGCTGGTGGCGAGTTCCGCGCCGAAGGGGCTGCGGCCGAGCTTCAGCGCGATGATCGGCTTGCCCAGCGCATGCGCCTTGCGCGCGGCGGCGGCGATGTGCCCGGGCGCGCGCAGCGCCTCGAGGAACAGGCACACCACATCCACATCCGGATCATCCAGCAGCAGCGACGCAATCTCGCCCGCGGTCAGATCGGCCTCATTGCCCGTGCCGATGAGATGCGAGAAGCCGATGCCCCGCGCCGCGCCGCGCGAGAGCAGCGCGCCCATCATCGACCCCGATTGCGAGACCAGCGCGACGCGCCCGCTGATCAGGCTCTCGGCTTCCAGCGCCGCATTGGTGGTCAGCGCCGTGCGCGCGCGGAGGTTGACCACGCCCATCGAGTTGGGGCCGAGCAGCCGCACGCCACCGGCCTTCGCGGCCGCGACCACGCGCGCCTGCAGGGCCTGCCCCTCCGGCCCGGCTTCCGCGAAGCCATCGGCGAGGATGCAGGCCACGGGGATGCCGCGCGCGGCGATGGCGCCGATCTGCGCTTCCACGGCCTCCGTGCCGAGCAGCACATAGGCGAAGTCGATCTCGCCCGGGATCGCCTCGAGCGTCGGATAGGCCGGCTCGCCCAGCACCGTTGCGCTGCGGGGATTCACGGGGAAGAGATCCCCCGAGAAACCGTGCCGCCGCAGATAGCGCTGCGGCCGCGCGGTGAGGCGCGCTTCGTCGGCGGAGGCGCCGATCAGCGCGATGCGCCGCGGATTCAGCAGCGCCTGGGCGAGCGCGATCATTTCGGCGCGCGCTGCGCGAAGCTGCGGCCGAACACACCCTCGGCGATGCGGTTCTTCATGATCTCGAGCGACCCGCCGGCGATCATCCAGCCGCGCGTCTTGCGCACGCAATACTCGATGAGCAGATCCTGGCTGTAGCCCGTGCCGCCCATGATCTGCATCGATTCATTGGCCGCCATCCAGCCCGCCTGGTTGCAGGCATATTTCGCCATGGCGACTTCCTGCGCATCGGGCAGGCCATCGCCGGCATTGACCGCGGCGCGATAGAGCAGCAGTTGCGCGCTGTCGAGCGCCACGCGCATCTCCGCGAACTTCCATTGCAGCCCCTGGAACTCCATCAACGCGCGGCCGAACTGCTTGCGTTGCTCGGCATGCGCCTTGGCCTGGCGGAAGCAGTATTCGCCCAGCGCCAGGGCGCGCGTGGTGTTGCCCGCGCGCTCGACATTGAAGCCCGCGATCTGCTTGCGGAAGCCGCCCTCGCCCAGCAGCACGTTCTCCGCCGGGATGAAGACGTTATCGAAGTAGAGCGCGCACCAGGTCTCGCCATTCATGTAGCGGCTGGGCTGGCCGAGGCGGAAGCCTTCCATCCCGCGCTCGACGATGACGCTGCCGATGCCGTTCACGCCCGGCGCGAAGCGGCAATAGACCACGAAGACGCCCGCATCCTCGGTATTGGAGGTGAAGACCTTGCCGCCGTTCAGGCGATAGCCGTTGCCGTCCTTGGTACAGGTCGTCTTGAGGTCGGTCAGCGCGCTGCCCGCATCGGGTTCGGTCATGCCGACGGCGGCAATGGTCTCGCCGCGCAGCAGCGGCGTGAAGAAACGCTCCTTCTGCCCGGGCGAGGCATATTCCGCGAAGGTGCGGAAGGCGCCGAAATTGCCGGCCTGCAGCACATCGGCGCTGCGCGGGCACACATAGGCGATCTGCTCCATGGCCAGCACCGCGTCGAAGAGCGAGCCACCCTGGCCGCCATCGGCCTCGGGCAGCATGATGCCGAAGAGACCGGCCTCGGCCATCAGCTTCGCCACATCCCAGGGGAAGCGCTCATCATGCGCGCGCGCCAGCGCATCCTTCGCCAGATGGGTCTCCGCGAATCGGCGCACCGAATCCTGGAAGGCGACCTGTTCTTCGGTGAGGCGGAAATGCATCAGACGGGATCCCAGGAAAACACGTCGCCGCTGCGATCGAGCGGCAGGAAATGGGCGCGCAGCGCGGGCAGGGCGGTCTCGGCGATGGTCTCGGGCGTCCAGCCCTCGCCGCGATGCGTGCTGCGGATCGGGCGCGGCTGGCTGAACAGGAAGAGTTCATTGTGCCGCGCGGCGAAGATCTGCCCGGTGACATCCTTCGCGGCGTCGGAGGCGAGGAAGACGGCGAGCGGCGCGTTCTTGTCCGGCGTCATCTGCTGCAGCCGCGCCACGCGCGCCTTCTCGGCCTCGGTGCCGGCGGGGATGGAACTCGTCATGCGGCTCCAGGCGAAGGGCGCGATGCAGTTGGAGCGCACGCCGAAGCGCTGCATGTCGAGCGCGATGGACTTCGAGAGCGCAGCCACGCCGAGCTTCGCCGCCGCGTAATTCGCCTGCCCGAAATTGCCGATGAGCCCCGAGGTCGAGGTCATGTGCACATAGGCGCCGCTGCCCTGGGCGCGAAACCGCTCGGCCGCGGCGCGGGAGACGAAGAAGGAGCCGTTGAGGTGCACGTTGATGACGGCGAGCCATTCCTCGGGCGACATCTTGTGGAAAATCTGGTCGCGCAGGATGCCGGCATTGTTCACCACGATGTCGAGGCGCCCGAAGCTATCCATCGCCTGGGCGACGATGCGCTGCGCGCTCTCCCACCCCGCCACGCTGTCGGTATTCGCCACCGCCACGCCGCCGCGCTGGGCGATGATGGCGACCGTCTGCTCGCCGGGCGTGGCACTGGTCGGGCCTTCGCCGGTCAGGCTCGCGCCGATGTCGTTCACCACCACCTTCGCCCCGGCCAGCGCCATGGCGAGCGCGATCTCCCGCCCGATGCCGCCGCCCGCGCCCGTGACGATGGCGACCTTGCCTGCGAGCATCATGCGAACTGCCTCCCCTTTGCGCAGACCGCTTCTAGTCCTGGCCCCGATCTGCGTGAAGCCGGGTTGCCGGCGCTGCGGCCAGCCCGTAAATGTCCGGACAAGCGGAGAGGACGAACGGAATGGGCTTCGTGGCCCTCGAGGGCGTGGGGAAAACCTATCGCGGACGCACCGGCGCCTGGGAAGCCGTGCGCGACTTCTCCCTCGAACTGGCGGAGGGCGAGTTCTTCTGCCTGCTCGGCACCTCAGGCTGCGGCAAGACCACCGTGCTCAACATGCTGGCGGGGTTCGAGGCGCCGACGGCGGGGCGGATCCTGCTGGAAGGCAAGCCGGTGCGCGGGCCAGGGGCCGATCGTGGCGTGGTCTTCCAGGGCCATGACAGCCTCTATGACTGGCTGACCGCGCGCGACAACATCGCCTTCGGCCTGCGCCTGCGCGGCCAGGGGCGGGCCGAGCGCCGCGCCGTGGCCGACCGCTTCCTGCAGATGGTCGGGCTGACGGGGCAGGGGGCGAAGCACCCCTCGGAACTCTCGGGTGGCATGAAGCAGCGCATCCAGATCGCGCGTGCGCTCGCCAATGATCCGCGCGTGCTGCTGATGGACGAGCCCTTCGGCGCGCTGGACGCCATGACCCGCGCCGTGCTGCAGGAGGAACTCTCCCGCATCTGGGCGCAGACCAAGAAGACCGTGCTGTTCATCACCCACGACATCGAGGAGGCCTGCGCGCTGGCCACGCGAGTGGGCGTGATGAAGCGCGGGCCGGGCGGGACGCTCAAGGCCGTGGTGCCGGTGGATCTGCCCTTTCCGCGCCAGCGCACCTCGGACGGGTTCATGGAGATCTTCCGCCGCGTCCATGCGCTGATCCATGAGGAGATCCACCCTCATGAATAGTCGCCTCGCCACCATCGGCGGCTATGTCGCGGGCTTCGCGCTGCTGTTCCTGATCTGGCATCTCGCCGCGCTCTTCGTGGTGAAGTCGGTGCTGTTCCCCTCGCCGCTGCCGGTCTTCGAGCGCGCGCTGGTGCTGATCGAGGACAACATCCTGCAGGAGCAGATCGTCGCCTCCATGCGGCGGATCCTGCAGGGCTTCCTGCTGGGTGCCACGATCGGCATCCCGATCGGGCTTGCCATCGGCAGCTTCAAGCCGGTGCGACTGCTGCTGGAACCCTGGACGGAGTTCTTCCGCTTCATCCCCGCCGTCGCGATGATCACGGTGGCCGTGATCTGGTTCGGCATCGGGGAGGAAAGCAAGATCTTCCTGATCGCCTACACCACCGTCTTCGTCGTCATCATCGCCACCGCCGCCGGCGTGGGTGCGGTCGGGCGCGACAAGATCCGGGCGGCGCAATGCCTGGGCGCGAGCCGCCTGCAGGTCTTCGCGCTGGTCGCCCTGCCCGCCACGGTGCCCTACATCCTCACCGGCATGCGCCTTGCGATGGCCAATGCCTTCGTCACCATCGTCGCCGCCGAACTCGTCGCCAGCAATGACGGGCTGGGCAAGATGCTGTGGGATGCGCGGCTGTTCATGCAGGTGGAGGACATCTTCGTCGCCCTCATCTCGCTCGGTCTGCTCGGCTTCGCGACCGACCGTGTGTTCCGCCTGCTGATCCGCGCCTTCGCGGGTCGCTTCAACCCGACCATGTGAACCAAAGACAGGGAGCCAACATCCATGATCAAGCGCCGCCATATCCTCGCCGCCGGTGCCGCCACCGCTCTGCCGCTGCCTGCCTTCGCGCAGGGTGCCCTGACGCGCATGACCATCGCGACTGGCGTCGATCCCTCCTTCGCGCCCTATTACGTCGCGCGTGAGGGTGGCTTCTTCCAGCGCAACGGGCTCGACGTCACGGTGAATACCGGCCCCTCGGGTTCGGCCATGATCGCCTTCCTGATCGGCAACCAGATCAACTCCGCCTATGGCGCGGAGCAGGCGGGCGTCTCGGCGCATCTGGTGGACCAGAATGTGGTGGCGGTGGCCGAGGGCACGGCGCTGCTGCGCTGGATCAGCGTGCTCGGCCGCAATGTCGAGAACATGGACGCGCTGAAGGGCAAGCGCGTGGGCGTGGCGCGCGGCACGGGAAGCGAGACCTTCTGGCTCTCGGTCGTCTCCAAGCTGAACCTCAACCCGGCCGACTACACCATCGTGAATGTCGAGGCCCCTGAGATGGTCGCGGCGCTGGAGCGCGGCAACATCGACGCCTTCGCGGTGTGGGAGCCCTGGCCGACGCGCGCGATGCGCGCCATCCCGAACACGAAGATCCTGGTCTCCAACGACCAGATCCAGATCGTGCGCAACTTCGTCTACATGAACCGCGCCTGGGCCGAGGGCAATGCGGACACCACGCAGCGCTTCCTGCGGTCCCTGATCCAGGCGCAGGAGTTCATCGCCTCCAACCCGACCGAGGCGGCCGCGCAGGTCGCGCGCTTCCTGCGCCAGGACCGCGCCTTCATCGCGGAGTTGATGACCAAGGTCGAGTACAAGATGAACCTCACGGCCGACAGCGTGGCGAACATCCAGCTCGCCATCGACCAGCTGCGCGGCATGAACCGCCTCTCGCGCGAGGTGACGCCGGCGCAGGTGATCTGGTCCGCGCCGCTTGCCGCCGCTGCCGCGGGGCGCGTGATGATCTGAACGTCGCGGGGGCGGCATCGCCGCCCTTTGCTTTGCGCCCCAATCCTGCGACCCTCCGGCAAACAAGCCGGAGGATTTTTCATGTCCAGGATGATCTGGCGCGGAGTCTGCGCCTTGGCCTTGGCGGTGGGAATCGCGGGCACGGCCGCGGCGCAGGCGCCCTTCCCCGCGCGCCCCATCACCATGGTCGTCGGCTTCGCGCCGGGCGGGCCGGCCGATGTCGTCGCACGGCTGATCGCGCCCGCGCTGAGCGCCGATCTCGGCCAGCCCGTGGTGGTGGAGAATGCCTCGGGCGCGGGTGGATCCATCGGCCAGGCGCGCATCGCGGCGGCGCGGCCGGATGGGCATGCGATCCTGTTCGGCAGCCTCGCCCAGGCGACCATCCCGACGCTGCTGCGCAACCTCAGCTTCGACCCCACGGCGCTCGAGGCCATCGGCTTGGTGAACGAGGTGCCGATGGCGATCATCGCGCGGCCGAATTTCCCCGCCGCCACCCTGGCCGACCTCGTCGCCGTGGTGCGGCGCGAGGGGCTGCGGCTCAACCTCGGCAATGCCGGCGTGGGCTCGACCAGCCATCTGTGCAGCCTGCTGCTGATGGCGAGCATCGGCACGCCGGTGACGCTGGTCCCCTATCGCGGCAATGCACTGGTGATGAACGATCTGGTGGGCGGCACGCTCGACCTCGGCTGCGACCAGACCACGAACAATGCCGAGCAGATCCGCGCCGGTTCCATCCGCGGCTACGCCATCAGCACGCCCGAGCGCGCGGCCGCCTTGCCCAATGTGCCGACCACGGCGGAGGCCGGGCTGCCGGCGATGCGCATGTCCGGCTGGAACATGCTCTTCGCGCCCGCCGGCACGCCGCCCGCGGTGGTGCAGCGCCTCAACCAGGCGCTGCTGGCGGCGCTGCGGGATGAGAATGTGGGAAGGCGCCTGGGCGATCTCGGCAGCAAGCCCGCAACCGGCGAGCGCACCACCCCCGCCGGCGCGCAGGGCTTCTGGCGCAGCGAGATCGATCGCTGGAGGCCCCTGCTCGAGGCCTCCGCCCAGACTCCCGGGTAGGCTTTACTTCTCGCTGGCCGCGATGATCCCGCCGGCGAGGCTGGCGGGAATGCGGTTGCGCCAGGTGCCGCCATCGACCTGCGTCACGAAGTCCAGCACCGCGCGGTTGAAGGCGTCCGGATCCTCGAGATTCATGGTGTGGCCGCATTTCGGCATCACCAGCAGCGCGCTGCTCGGGATGGTGCGCTTGAGGTAGATGCTGGCCTCCAGCGTCGGGTCGTCCTCGTCGCCGGCGATGACCAGGGTCGGCACCGTCATCTTCGCGAAGCCGTCCTTGAGGTCGAACAGGTTGGGCCGGCGGCGCTGCACGCCGTTCATGGTCAGCGCCGCGCCCTCGGTCGAGTGCTCGCGCAGCTGCTGCTGGAACTCGGCGTAGCCGCGCGGGTCCTTCTCCTCGAAGATCAGGCGGGTCGGGCCGCGGGAATAGGTCAGGCCGAACTTGTCCATGCCCTCGGCGCGGATGCGCGCGATGGCGGCGTCGGTCTCCGCATGGAATTGCGCGGTCTTGCCCGGTGCGGCGCCATAGCCCACCCCGGCGGCGACCAGGGAGCGGCACAGCCCGGCATGCCGCAGGCCCATGTGCAGCGTGGCGAAGCCGCCCATGGAGAGGCCGACCACATGGGTCGGGCCGAGGCCGAGGCCCTTGATCACAGCGGCGATGTCATCGGTCGCGCGGTCCTGGCTGTACTTGGCCGGGTCGGTGGGCACCTCGCTCGGCGGGTAGCCGCGGGCGCCGAAGGTGATGCAGCGGTAGCGGCGGGCAAAGAAGCGCATCTGCGCCTCCCAGCTGCGATGATCGCCGGCATATTCATGCACGAAGACCATGGGCGTGCCGCTGCCGGCCTCCTCGTAGTACAGTTCGACGCCGTCATCGGTACGCAGCTTGGGCATGGCTCGCCTCTTTCCTCGGTGGCGGCGGATGGTGGCGCCCGAAGCCGGTTCCGGCAAGCCAGGGGAAGCTTCTTGACTCCGGGCGGGGGCGGGCGCATCTGCAATCCGGACCCAAGAGGTCCCGTATGGCAGAAGGGAGCGACGCCGCGTGCTGCGGGTCTCGAAATTCACCGACTACGCCGTGGTGGTGCTGAGCCGCCTCGAGGCCGAGGGCGGGGTGCAGACCGCGCCCGGCCTCGCGGCCGGCACCGGCATCGCCGAGCCGACGGTGGCCAAGGTGTTGAAGATGCTCGCCCAGGCGACGCTGGTCGAGGGGCTGCGCGGCGCGCGGGGCGGCTACCGGCTGCTGCGCCCGCTCAACGCCCTGCCGCTGTCGGAGGTGATCGTCGCCATCGACGGCCCGATCGCGCTGACCGCCTGCGTCGATGGCGGCTTCGGCCTGTGCGAGGCCGAGAACACCTGCCCCGTGCGCGGGCGCTGGGACCCGGTGAACGCGGCCATCCGCGATGCGCTCTCCGCCATCATGGTCAGCGAGATCGCCACCCCCGCGGCGCGCCCGCTTGCCGGTTTCGCCCCCTTGCCCATCTCTGCCGCCTTCGCCGAGTAGGACACGACATGCCCGCCGTCACCGAAACGATCGAGACCGTCCAGGCCGTGACGGAGTCCGGCTATAAATGGGGGTTCGAGACCGACATCGCGATGGAGTTCGCGCCGAAGGGGCTGAGCGAGGAGATCGTCCGCTTCATCAGCGCGAAGAAGAAGGAGCCCGCCTGGCTGCTGGAATGGCGGCTCAAGGCCTATCGCCACTGGCTGACGATGGAATCGCCGCACTGGGCCGCGATCAGCCATCCGCCGATCGATTTCCAGGACGCCTACTACTACGCCGCGCCGAAGCAGGGACCGAAGTCGCTGGATGAGGTCGATCCGGAGCTTCTCAAGACCTACGCCAAGCTCGGCATCCCGCTGAAGGAGCAGGCGATCCTTGCCGGCGTCGAGGGCGCGGGTGAGACGCCTGCCGAAGGGCGCATGCCGATCGCGGTGGATGCGGTGTTCGATTCCGTCTCGGTCGCCACCTCCTACAAGGAGCGCCTGGCGAAGGACGGCATCGTCTTCTGCTCGATCAGCGAGGCGGTGCACACGCATCCCGAACTGGTGCGCGAATATCTCGGCTCCGTCGTGCCGCAGGGCGACAACTACTACGCCGCGCTGAACAGCGCCGTCTTCACCGATGGCAGCTTCGTCTACATCCCGAAGGGCGTGCGCTGCCCGATGGAGCTGAGCACCTATTTCCGCATCAATGCCAAGAGCACCGGGCAGTTCGAGCGCACGCTGATCATCGCCGATGAGGGCAGCGTGGTGAGCTACCTCGAGGGCTGCACCGCGCCGATGCGCGATGAGAACCAGCTGCATGCGGCGGTGGTCGAGCTGGTGGCGCTCGACGATGCCTCGATCAAGTACAGCACGGTGCAGAACTGGTATCCGGGCGATTCGGAAGGGCGCGGTGGCATCTACAACTTCGTCACCAAGCGCGCCGCCTGCCGGGGCAAGCGTTCCAAGGTGAGCTGGACGCAGGTGGAGACCGGCTCGGCCATCACCTGGAAGTATCCCTCCTGCCTGCTGATCGGCGACGACAGCGTGGGCGAGTTCTATTCGGTGGCGATCACCAACAACCGCCAGCAGGCCGATACCGGCACCAAGATGTTCCACATCGGCGCGCGCACGCGCAGCACGATCGTGAGCAAGGGCATCTCGGCCGGGCGTGGCCAGAACACCTATCGTGGCCTCGTGAAGATCAGCCCGAAGGCGACCGGCGCGCGCAACTTCACGCAGTGCGATTCGCTGCTCATCGGCGACCAGTGCGGCGCGCATACCGTGCCCTACATCGAGAACCGCTGCATGAGCGCGAAGGTGGAGCATGAGGCGACCACCAGCCGCATCGCCGAGGACCAGCTCTTCTACTGCCGCTCGCGCGGCCTGACGCAGGAAGAGGCCGTGGGCATGATCGTCAACGGCTTCGCGCGCGAAGTGCTGAAGGAGCTGCCGATGGAATTCGCCGTCGAGGCGCAGAAGCTGCTTGCCATTTCTCTTGAAGGGTCCGTGGGCTGACCATGCTGAAGATCGAAAACCTGCACGCCAGCATCGACGGCAAGCAGATCCTGAACGGGCTGAGCCTGACCATCGCCCCGGGCGAGGTGCATGCCATCATGGGCCCGAACGGCTCGGGCAAGTCCACGCTCAGCTACGTGCTGGCGGGGCGCGAGGGTTATGAGGTGACGGAAGGCTCCGTCACCTTCCATGGCCAGGATCTGCTGGCGATGGAGCCAGAGGAACGCGCGGCACTCGGCGTCTTCCTCGCCTTCCAGGCGCCGGTCGAATTGCCGGGCGTGGGCAACGCGAATTTCCTGCGCACCGCGCTCAACGCGGTGAAGCGCGCCAAGGGCGAGCCGGAAGTCGATGCGATGCAGTTCCTCAAGCTGGCGCGCGCCCGCATGAAGGTGCTGAACATGCCCGACGACATGCTCAAGCGGAACGTCAATGTCGGCTTCTCGGGCGGCGAGAAGAAGCGCAACGAGATGCTGCAGATGGCGATGCTCGCCCCGCGCCTCGCGCTGTTGGACGAGACGGATAGCGGGCTCGACATCGATGCGCTGAAGATGGTGGCGGATACGGTGAACAGCCTGCGCGGGCCGGATTTCTCGGCGCTGGTCATCACGCATTACCAGCGCCTGCTGAACCACATCGTGCCGGACCGCGTGCATGTGCTGGCCGGCGGGCGCATCATCCGCAGTGGCGGGCCCGAGCTTGCCGAGGAACTCGAGGCGACGGGCTACGCCGCGTCGGTCGCGGCATGACCGCCATCGGCACCACCGGCGCCGCCGCCTTCCTCGCGCGGCAGGAAGGCCTTCGCGCCCGCCTGCCCGGCGCGCATCTCGACTGGGTGGTTGCACTGCGCGAGCGTGCCGCCGCGGCCTTCCGCGCGCAGGGCTTCCCCACGCGCCGGATCGAGGCGTGGAAATACACCGACCTCGCCGCCGTCACCGGCAGCGTCTTCGGCGAGCCGCTGACGGGCGTGGATGATGGGCTCGACCTGCCGGCCACGACGAACCCGCGCGCGGTCTTCATCGATGGCCGCTTCCGCGCCGATCTCTCCACGCTGACGGGCCTCGGCTACGCGGTCGAAAGCCTCGCGGCGACGCTGCCCACTCAGGCCGCCCGCCTGGGCGCCATCGCGCGGCCCGAGGAACAGGCGCTGGCGGCGCTGAACGGCATGCTGTTCGAGGATGGCGTGGTCATCACGCTCCCCGCCGGCGTGGCGGGCGGCGTGCTGGAGCTCTTCTCCTACGCCACGCACTCCGATCGCGCGCCGGCCTATCATCCGCGCCATCTGGTGAGCCTGGGTGAGGGTGCCTCGCTGACGCTGATCGAGACCGCCGCCGGCCCCGCCGCCGCGCGCTATCTGCACAACCCGGTCTTCGAGATCGAGGTCGCCTCCGGCGCGCGGATGAATCACGGGCGGCTGCAGATGGAAAGCCAGGCGGGCTTCTTCCTCTCCACCGTCTATGCCCGCGTCGCCGCCGGCGGCACCTACGACAATTTCACGCTGAACGCGGGGGCCAAGCTCGCGCGCAACGAGATCCATGTCGCGCTGAACGGCCCCAGGGCCGAGGCACACATGAACGGCGTGCAGCTTGCCACCGAGGGCCAGCACCTGGACACCACCACGGCGCTGGATCACGCCGCACCGGACTGCGCCTCGCGCCAGACCTACAAGACGGTGCTGTCGGGCCGCTCGCGCGGCGTCTTCCAGGGCAAGATCCTGGTCCGGCAGGTCGCGCAGAAGACCGACGGCTACCAGATGAACCAGGCGCTGCTGCTGAGCGAGGAGGCGGAGATCGACAGCAAGCCGCAGCTCGAGATCTATGCCGATGACGTGAAGTGCAGCCATGGGGCGACGGTCGGCGCGCTGGATGCGGAGCAGGTCTTCTTCCTGCGCGCCCGCGGCATCCCCGAGGCCCAGGCCAAGGCGATGCTCGTCGAAGCCTTCCTGACCGAGGCGGTCGAGGCGGTGGCGGATGAGGATATCCGCGCGGCGCTGGGCAGCGCCGTGGCCGCCTGGTGGCAGCGCCAGGGGGTCGCGGCGGCGTGATGGACGGGCACCTCGCGCCGAAGCTGGACCTCGCGAAGATCAGGGCTGACTTCCCCATCCTGTCGGAGAAGATCCGGGGAAAGCCCTTCACCTTCCTCGACAGCGGCGCGAGCGCGCAGAAGCCCCGCCAGGTGATCCAGGCGATGGTGACGATGATGGAGACGGCCTACGCCAACGTCCATCGCGGCGCCTACCAGATGAGCGAGCGCGCGACCGAGGCCTATGAGAATGCCCGCCTCGCCGTGCAGGCCTTCCTCAACGCCGCCGAGTCCCGGGAAGTCATCTTCACCAAGAGCAGCACCGAGGCGATCAATCTCGTGGCCCATGGCTATGGCCGCGGCGTGATGCAGCCCGGCCAGGCGGTGGTGATCTCCGAGATGGAGCATCACGCCAACATCGTGCCCTGGCAGATGCTGCGCGACGCGCATGGCATCGAGTTGCGCGTCGCGCGCATCACCGATGCGGGCGAGCTCGACATGGAAGACCTCGCGGCGAAGCTGGCCGATGGCAAGGTCGGGCTGGTGGCGGTCACGCACATGTCGAACGTGCTGGGCACCGTGACGCCTGCCGAGCGCATCGCGAAGCTCGCGCATGATCACGGCGCGCGCGTGCTCTTCGATGGCAGCCAGGCGGCGGTGCACCGGCGCGTGGACGTGCAGGCGCTGGATGCCGATTTCTACGTCTTCACCGGCCACAAGCTCTACGGCCCGACCGGCATCGGCGTGCTCTACGGCAAGGCGGCCGCGCTGGAGGCGATGACGCCCTTCCTCGGCGGCGGCGACATGATCTCCGAGGTCACCTTCGAACGCTCGCTCTGGGCGCCCATCCCCGGCAAGTTCGAGGCCGGCACGCCGCCGATCATCGAGGCGGTGGGGCTGCACGCCGCCATCGACTACGTGAACGCCATCGGCATGGCGGCGATCGAGGCGCATGAGCGTGCGCTGGTCGATCGCGCCATGGCGAAGCTGCCGCAGATCGAGGGCCTCAGGCTGCTCGGCGCGGCGCAGGATCGCGGCGGCGTCTTCGCCTTCTCGATCGACACGGCGCATGCGCATGACATCGCCACGCTGCTCGATCGCGCCGGCCTCGCGCTGCGCTCGGGCCGGCATTGTGCGGAGCCGCTGCATGCGCGCTTCGGCGTGGAGAGCACCTGCCGCGCCTCCTTCGGCCTCTACACCACGCCCGAGGAGGTGGATGTGCTGGCCGAGGCCGTGGCGCAGGCGCGCGATTTCTTCCGATGACCGCCGCATGACCACGATGTTCGACGATCTGCGCGACCTCTACCAGGAAGTGATTCTCGATCACGGCCGCAAGCCGCGCAATTTCCGTCGACTCGACCAGGCCACGCTCACCGCGCGCGGCGACAACCCGATGTGCGGCGACCGGATGGAATTGTTCCTCGCGATGGAGCAGGGCGTGATCGCCGAGGCCGCCTTCCAGGGCCGCGGCTGCGCCATTTCCATCGCCTCCGGCTCGCTGATGACGGAGACGATCAAGGGCCGCACGCCCGCGGAGGCGCGCGCGCTCGGCGAGGCCTTCCGCGGCTTCGCGATGACCGGCATCTGCCCCGTGTGCGACGGCGCCCTGGCCGAGGCGATGGAGCGCCTCGCCCCGCTCTCGGGCGTGCATGAATTCCCCAGCCGCGTGAAATGCGCGACCCTCGCCTGGCATACGCTCAACGCGGCGCTGGATGGCGGGGGCAAGGAGGCGAGCAGTGAGTGAGACCCCGACCAGCGATGCCCGGCCCTTGGCGGAAGCCCCCAACCACGGCGCCTGGACGCCCGAGGGCAGCACGGAACCGCCGGTGAAGGTCCATGAGGAGGCGGTGATCGCGGTGCTGAAGACCGTCTTCGATCCCGAGATCCCCGTGGATATCTACGAACTCGGCCTGATCTACGCGATCGAGATCGGCGATGACGGGCATGTGAAGGTGGAGATGACGCTGACCACGCCATCCTGCCCCTCGGCCCAGGAATTGCCGAGCCAGGCGGAGGAAGCGGTGCGCGCCGTGCCCGGCGTCACCGATGTCACCGTCGAGGTCGTGTGGGATCCACCCTGGGACCAGGGCCGGATGAGCGAAGATGCGCGCCTCGCGCTGAACATGTATTGAGGCCGATATGAGCACGAGCACCGAGACGCCCGCCCCCCGCGCCCGTCGCGCCCTGCCGCCGCTGATGGCGCTCTCCGACGCCGCCGCGGAACGGCTGCGGGGCCTCTACGCCAAGGGCGAGGCCGGCAAGCTGCTGCGCATCGCGGTCAAGACCAAGGGCTGTTCCGGCATGTCCTACGACCTCAGCTGGGTCGAGGCGGCGGGGCCGGGCGATGAGGTTGTGACCGACAAGGGCGTGACCGTGCTGGTGGACCGCAAGGCGACGCTGTTCCTGATCGGCACGGTCATGGATTACGAGGTGAAGCCGATGTCCGCCGGCTTCACCTTCACCAACCCGAACGAGAAGGGCCGCTGCGGTTGCGGCGAGAGCTTCCACGTCTGACCGTCCGGCCCGCGGCAGCGGGCCGGCAGGCCAGGCGATCAGAAGCGGTAGCGCACCGCCATGCCGACCACCCAGGGGTCGAGCTCCGTCTCGCCCCGGATCGCGCCGTGGTTCACGCTGACATCGGGGCGCATCATGATGCGCTTGACGTCGAAATTGACCAGCCAATTCGGTGCGATTTCGTAATCGACGCCGACATTGAAGGCCAGGCCCCAGGAATTCTCGACATCCACATGCGTCACGGGGGCGGAGCGCGAACCACCCTCCCCATAGAACAGCGTGTAGTTCACGCCGAGGCCGAGATAGGGGCTGAAGCGCGAGGCCGGCAGCGGGTGGTATTGCAGCGTCACCGTCGGCGGCAGCGCCCAGACGCGCCCGAGCTCGACATTGCCGATCGCGGTGTTCTGCACCGAGACATCATGGCGCGAGGTCGCGGCGATGACGTTCACCGCCAGATTCGGCGTGAAGAAATAGGTGAAGTCGAGCTGCGGCGTCGCCGCGTCGCTGGCCTCCGGCGTGCCGCCGATGGTGGTGTTGCCGCCCGATTGCGGCAGCACGCCGATCACCCCCAGACCGAGCACCATGTCCCCGGCCAGCTTGCCGCGCGGATCCTGCGCGAGCGCCGGGGTAGCCGCGATGGCGAGCGCCATGGCCGCGGCGATGGTCCTGCACTGCATTGTCGTGCCTTCTCTCTGCGCGGCGCTGCGCCCCTTGCGCGGCCGCGCTGGCTTCTATCGATCCGATCCCCGCGCGCTTCCTTGATGAACATCAACACGCGGGATGGTTTTGCATTCCTTGCTTGACCACTCTCGCGATGTAAGGGATGCGGGGCCATGACCCTGCGCTTCCTCATCACCGCCCCGCAGCTCGATCCCACCGCGCTCCAGCTGCTGGAGCAGGCCGGCGCCGCTTTCGATTTCGTCAGTTTCGAGGGTGGGCGCGCGGAGATGGAGGCGAAGCTCGCCGCGCAGCCCTATGACGCCATCATCTCCCGCTTCCTGCCGATCTCGGCCGCGGCGATGGCAAGCGCGCCGCGCCTGCGCGTCATCTCCCGCGCCGCGGTGGGCTATGATTCGATCGACGTGCCGGCGGCGACCGCGCGCGGCATCGCGGTGCTGACCGCGGTCGGCGCCAATGCCCCCTCGGTTGCGGAGCACGCGATCGGGCTGATGCTGGCGGTGGCGCGCAACATCGCGCGGCACAACACGGCGATCCAGGCGGGGGGGTGGGAACGCCCGCGACTCGGGCTGCAGTTGCAGGGCAGGCGGCTCGGCCTCGTCGGCTATGGTGACATCGCGCAGCGCACCGGCGCCATCGCCCATGCCATGGGCATGCGCGTCGCGGCCTGGAGCCCGAACCTGGCGGCGCGGGGCGACATCGCCCCGGTGACGCGCGCCCCCTCGCTGCACGCGCTGCTCGCGGAGTCGGACGTGGTCTCGCTGCACGCGCCGCTGAGTGCCGCCACGCGGCACATGATCGGCGCGGCGGAACTCGCGCTGCTGCGCCCGGACAGCATCCTGGTGAACACCGCGCGCGGCGGGCTGGTCGATGAGGCGGCGCTGCGCGCGGCGCTGGTCGAGGGCCGGATCTTCGGCGCCGGTCTCGACGTGATGTCGAGCGAGCCGCCAGGCGCGGATTTCCTGCTGCGCGGCCTGCCCAATTGCGTGCTGACGCCGCATGTCGCCGCCGCCACGCCCGAGGCACGCGCCATCACGGCGCGCACCGCCGCTTCCCATGCTCTGGACCTGCTGCTCGGGCGGCCGCTGCCGCCCGAGTTCTGCGTCAATCCGGCGGTACTGCCCGCCGCCAGGTAATCAGGCGTTCGACGGCACCAGGCGGTAGCCGGTGCCGACGCGCTCGATCCGCCCGGTGGCGGGCATCGGGAAGTGGTAGCCCACCACCTGCAGCCGGTCCGTCGCCGCACGGTCGAGCAGCGCGCGGCGCGTCGCGACCGCCAGCGGCGGGTCCATGTCGAAGATCGCGTACCAGTCGAGATTCGCGATGAACAGCGCGGGCGTGGAGATGGCGTCGCCAATCACCAGCAGCTGCGCGGTGCCATCGGCCACCAGGAAGCTGGTATGGCCCGGCGAGTGGCCCGGCGAGGCCACGGCGGTGATGCCCGGCGCCACCGTGGCGCCCGGGGCGAAGCGCGTCAGCTTGCTCATATAGGGGGCGAGGCGCCGGCGCGCATTGGCGAAGCCGGGGCGGCGCATGTCGTTGGCGCGGCTTTCCTCGCCGGCATCGGTCCAGAAGGCGAACTCGGCCTCCGGCACCGCCACGGCGGCGTTCGGGAAGACCGGCGTGCCGTCATTCAGCGTCAGCCCGCCGATATGGTCGCCATGGAAATGCGTGTGCGCCACCAGCACGACCTGCGCCGGGTCGAGCCCGACCGAGCGCATGTTCTCCACCAGCTTGCCGGTGGCGGGGTTGGTGCCCGGCGTGTTGCCGGCATCCAGCGCCACCAGACCGCGCGGCGTGCGGATGATGGTGACGTTGAAGGGGTTGGCCATGGCGGTGCCGTTCACGCCGGGCGCGCCGGCCACGGCGGCGGCAACCTGGGCCGGGGTGGCATTCACCACCAGCCCCTGCGTCACGTCGGGGCGGATGGCCGCGCCGTCGCTGATCACGAAGGCCTCCAGCGCGCCGACCTGGACGCGGTGGACATTCGGGTTGGCCTGCGCGGCGGCGAGGCCGGGGGCGGCGAAGGGGGCGGCGGCCCCGGCGGCGAGCAGCGTGCGTCGATCGATCATGCTTGGTCTCCCAGGGGTCTTGATCACAGGACGGCCGTCCATTCGGCGGGGGCGAAGCGATAGCCCTCGCCGGCCTTCACGACGTAGCCATTCGCCGGGAAGGGCCAGTGATAGCCCACGGTCCGGATCCGATCGGCCGCGAGGCGATCGAACAGCGCGCGGCGATTGGTGGCGGCCATCACCGGGTCCATGTCGAAGACGATGTGCCAGTCCGGGTTGCGCAGGTTCACCTCGGGCCGGTTCGTCACGTCGCCCAGCACCAGCAACTGGTCCGCGCCATCGGCGATCAGGTAGCAGCTATGGCCCGGCGTATGGCCCGGCGTCGGCACGGCGCGGATGCCCGGCAGCACTTCGGCCTCGCCGGAGATCTGGCGCACCTTGCCGGCATAGGGGCCGAAGCGGCGCCGCGCGCCCATGAAGCCGCCGCGCGCGGCTTCCGGCGCGCGGGACATCACGGCGTCATCCATCCAGTGCGCCCATTCGGCCGCCGGGACGACGAGCTCGGCATTCGGGAAGACCACCGAATTGTCCGCGCGGGTGAGGCCGGAGATGTGGTCGCCGTGGAAATGCGTGAAGACCACCTGCGTCACCCGCGCCGGATCCAGCCCCGCGGCCGCCATGTTCGCGGCGAGGTTGCCGGCGGTGGGCGCCATCTGCCCGCCCGTGCCGGTGTCGAAGGCGACCAGCCCGCGCGGCGTCTCGAGGAAGGTGATGTTGAAGGGCACGCGCATCGCCGCCGGGTCCAGCCCGCCCTCGCGGATCGCCGCCGTCACCGCCTCGGCCGGGGCGTTGCGCACGAAATTCGTCCCCGCATTGGGGAAGTTGAAGAAGCCGTCATGGATCACGGTGGCGGTGAAGGCGCCGACCTTGATGCGGTAGAAGCCCGGCGCCTGGGTGGGCGCGGCGGGCGCCTGCGCGGCGGCCGGCGTGGCGCGCAGCAGCGCGGGCGTGGCGAGGGCGGCGGCGGCCCCCAGGAATGCGGTTCGGCGAAGCATCATGTCTCTCCCTGGGATCCGATGGGCGGAAGGTTGGTCCCTCCGGCCCGAATGCAACCCTGTGACGGCCCGCGGCGACACACCGCTGCGCATCACGGGCGCGTGAAGCCAATAACGGATTCCAGATGTGGCGACCACGGAAACTGATCGATCGGCGTCGCCACCGTTGCTCGGAAGCCGGCCGCCGCCAGGATCGCCGCATCCCGCGCCAGCGCGACCGGGTTGCAGGAGACGTAGACCACGTGCCGCAGCTTGCTGCGCGCGATCTGCGCCACCTGCTCGGCCGCGCCATTATAGGGCGGGTCGAGCACCACGGCGGCGAATTCCGCCAGCTCGGCCGGCAGCAGCGGCCGATAGGCGAGGTCGCGGCGGATCGCGGCCACCTGCCCGCCCGCCTTGCGCGCCGCCGCATCCAGCGCCGCCACGGCGGGTGCATCGCCCTCATAGGCCGCCACGCGCCCGCGTGCGGACAGAGGGAAGGAGAGCGTGCCGATGCCCGCATAGAGATCCGCGATCTTCCCGCGGACCGGCAGCTTCGCCGGCAGGGCTTCCAGCACCGCGGCGATGATCGCGGCCTCGCCCGCCGGGGCGGCCTGGAGGAAGGCGCCGGGCGGCGGCGCCACCGCCACCTCGCCCAGCATCAGCCGCACGGGGCCGGATTGCGCCGCCGTCTCGAACATCGCCTCGCCCTTGGCCCAGGCGATGCGCGGCAGGCCATGCGCCGTGCCGAAGGCGGCCAGCAGGGCGCGTTGCGGGGCATCCAGCGCGGCATCGGTGCGCAGCAGCAGATCGGGACCGCTGTCGAGCAGGTTCAGCACCGCCGAACCCTCCTTCTTCAGGGCCCCCAGGCGCTTCAACACCTCCCGCAGCGGGCGGAACAGCGCCACGAGGCGCGGGTCGAGCACATGGCAGGTGACGAGATCCGCCACCGCCGCACTGCCGCGCTGGTGGAATCCCAGCGCCACCTGCCCGCCCGGCAGGCGCCGCAGCGCGAGGTCGGCGCGCCGGCGCGTGCCCGGCGCGGCCAGCACCATCTCCGCCACCGGCGTCTCCGGCAGGCCGGCGCGGGCCAGGGCCTCGACCAGCCGGGCGCGCTTCCAGGCGGCATAGGGTGCCTGGGCCAGGTGCTGCACCGCGCAGGCGCCACATTCGGTGAGGAAATGCGGGCAGGGGGCGGCCACGCGGTCTTCACTCGCCTGCTCGATGCTGACCAGGCTCGCTGCCTGCCCCTCGCCCCGGCGGGCGCCGGGGGTGGCGCGCACCGCCTCGCCCGGCAGGGCGCCGGCGATGAACACCGGCCCGCCCCCAGGGGCATCCGGCGTCTCCGCCACGCCATCCCCGGCCGCACCCAGGCGCGTGATGCGGAACAGTGGCGGTTGCGGGGCGGCGCGCGCGGTGCCAAGGGAAGGCGACTCAGGATGGGGCTCGATGCTGGACAAGGTGACTTCCCTGTGGCGTGCCGCACTGCGGCGCCGGAATGGTGGCTGGTGCTATCTCGGTGACGGGGTGGGTGTGGCCCTCACGCACTTCGGCCGCAAGATCTTCCTGCCGGGCCGCGATTTCGGCATCACGCCCGACATCGCGTTGCACGGCATCTGGGAACCCTATGTGGAGGCGGAACTGCGCCGTCGCCTCAAGCCGGGCATGCGGGTGGTGGAGGTGGGCGCGAATGTCGGCTTCCACACGTTGGTGATGGCCGAGGCGGTCGGCCCCACGGGCCATGTTCACGCCTTCGAGCCCTATCCCCGCGTGCTCCGCCTGCTGCGCCAGACCATCGCGTTGAACCGCTTTTCCGAGCGCGTGACCATCCACGCCACCGCGGTGCTGCACGCGGCGGGGGAGGTGGAGTTCGCGGTCGATCCCGACCAGGCCGGCAGCGCGCATCTGGCCATCCCGGTGATGCTGCCCGCCTATTCCGAGCGCCTGGTCGTGCCGACCGTCCGGCTGGATGAGGCGCTGGCCGGGGAGGGCGCGATCGACCTGCTCCGCATGGATGCCGAGGGCACGGAGGGCCTGGTGCTGATCGGCGCGGAGGCGCTGCTGGCGCGCAGCCCCAACCTGACCATCGTGGCCGAGTGGTCCCCCGCCATGCTGGCCGCGCGCGGCGATGTCGCGGAGCTGGTGGCCTGGCTCGCCGGGCTTGGCTTCCGGTTCCAGAGGATCGAGCGCGATGGCAGGCTCACCGCCATCCCGGCGGCGGAGATGCCGGGGCTGACCCATGCCGAAGTGGTGATGACGCGGGGCTGATCGCCCCGCGCCGATGCGCCTTCAGCCGCCGAAGGCATTCAGCCCGGTCTGGGCGCGGCCGAGGATCAGGGCATGCACGTCATGCGTGCCCTCATAGGTATTCACCGTCTCGAGGTTCATGACGTGGCGGATGACGTGGTACTCGTCCACGATCCCGTTCCCGCCATGCATGTCGCGCGCGACGCGGGCGATATCCAGCGCCTTGCCGCAATTGTTGCGCTTGACCAGGGAGATCATCTCCGGCGCGGCCTTGTGCTCGTCGAACAGGCGCCCCACCCGCAGCACGGCGTGCAGGCCGAGCGTGATCTCGGTCTGCATGTCGGCCAGCTTCTTCTGGACGAGCTGCGTCTGCGCCAGGGGGCGGCCGAACATCTTGCGGTTCAGCGTGTAGTCGCGCGCGGCGTGCCAGCAGAATTCGGCCGCGCCCATGGCACCCCAGGCGATGCCGTAGCGCGCGCGGTTGAGACACTGGAAGGGACCCGCCAGCGACTTCACGCCCGGCAGGCGGTTGTCTTCCGGCACGAAGACCTCGTCCATCATGATCATGCCGGTGACCGAGGCGCGCAGCGAGAACTTGCCCTCGATCTTGGGGAAGGTGAGGCCCTTCATGCCGCGCTCGAGGATGAAGCCGCGGAGGATGCCCTCATCATCCTTGGCCCAGACCACGGCGATGTCGGCGATCGGCGAGTTGGTGATCCAGGTCTTGGACCCGCTCAGCAGGTAGCCGCCATCCACCTTCTTCGCGCGCGTGCGCATCGAGGAAGGGTCGGAGCCCGCATCGGGCTCGGTCAGGCCGAAGCAGCCCACCCATTCGCCGGTGCGCAGCTTGGGCAGGTATTTCTGGCGCTGCTCCTCCGAGCCGAAGGCGTGGATGGGGAACATGACCAGCGAGGACTGCACGGAAAAGGCGCTGCGATAGCCGGAATCGACGCGCTCGACCTCGCGCGCCATCAGCCCGTAGGCGACGTAGGAGACGCCGGCGCAGCCATAGCCTTCGAGCGTGGCGCCGAGGAAACCCATCTCGCCGAACTCGTTCATGATCTCCCGGTCGAAGCTCTCGTTCCGGTTGGCCAGGAGCACGCGCGGCATCAGCTTTTCCTGGCAGAAGGCGCGCGCCGCATCGCGGATCATGCGCTCGTCCTCGGTCAGGGCCTCATCCAGCAGCAGGGGGTCGTCCCAGGTGAAGGGCGCCTGGCTGCTCTTCTTCGCGGGAGCCGCAGCGGGGGCAACTTGGGTGACGACGTTCATGGCTTCCTCCGGGCGCGTAATCCAGCGCCAGCATCTGAGCGTGAACCGGGCGCGGTCAAGAATGCCGCGCCCGTCTGTGCAGGCGGCGTGCGATCAGGCGGCTTCCGCGTCCGAGTCGGGCGTCTCCACCGGCGCCTCGCGGCGCGGGCGGGGAATGACGAGGGTCATGAAGGCCGGCACCATGTCGCCGAAGCCGCGCACCGGCGGGCCGGCGTCGCGATCCTCGCGGCGCTCGCGGCGGAACTCGTCGCGCCGGCTCTCGTAGCGCGGTTCGTCGCGCAGCGCGGGCAGCTCGTCGCGCCCCGGATCCCGCGGCGGGCGGGCGTCGCGCGGCGGACGGCCATCACGACCGCCATCCCGGCCGGGACGCGGCCCCCGGCCGCCGTCGCGCGGGCCGCGATCGCCGCGCGGGGCGCGGGCTTCCTCGGCGGCCTCCGCGGGCTGGCGCGCGGGCGGGATCTCGCTGCGGCGCGGGCCGCGATCCCGGTCGCGGCCGCCATCGCGGCCCCCCCGATCACGCCCACCATCGCGCCCGCCATCGCGGCCACCGTCGCGCCCACCCCGGCCGCCATCGCGCCCGCCCATCACCTTGCCGCCACGGCCGCGGCGCGCCTTGGCCCCTTCGGCGATCTCCTCGGCGGTCACCGGGTCGAGCCCGTCGATCTCCATGCGCGGGATCGGCTTGCCCGTCAGGCGCTCCACCGCCGCGACCGATTTCGCATCGGCCGGCGCGGCGAGCGTATAGGCATGGCCCTCGCGCCCCGCGCGGCCGGTGCGGCCGATGCGGTGGACGTAATCCTCGGCGTGGAAGGGCACGTCGAAATTGAAGACGTGGCTGAGCCCGCCGATGTCGAGGCCACGCGCCGCGACGTCGGAGCAGACCAGCAGCCGCAGTTCATTCGCCTTGAAGGCGTTGAGCGTGGCGAAGCGGGTGGACTGGTCCAGATCGCCATGCAGGGCGCCGACCGAGAAGCCGTGCCGCTTGAGCGACTTGTAGAGGATGTCCACGTCGATCTTGCGGTTGCAGAAGATCAGCGCGTTCTGCACCTGCTCGCGCCGGATCAGCCGGCGCAGCGCCTCGCGCTTGTCGGTCTCGCGCACCCAGAACAGGCCGGTGGTGATGGTGGAGGCCACCGTGGCCGGCGCGCTGACCGAGACGGTGCGCGGGTTCTGCAGGAAGGCATCGGCCAGGCGGCGGATCTCGGGCGCCATGGTGGCCGAGAAGAACAGCGTCTGGCGCATCTTCGGCAGGAAGGAGACGATGCGCTCGACATCCGGGATGAAGCCCATGTCCAGCATGCGGTCGGCCTCGTCGATGACGAGCACCTTGCAATCCGCCAGCAGGATGCGGCCGCGATCGAAGAGGTCGAGCAGCCGGCCCGGGGTGGCGATCAGCACGTCCACGCCCTTCTCGAGCACGTCGCGCTGGTCGTTCATGCTCTCGCCGCCGATCAGCAGCGCGTGGGTCAGGTTCAGGTGCTTGCCGTATTTGACGAAGTTCTCGGCGACCTGCAGCGCCAATTCGCGCGTCGGCTCCAGGATCAGGGAGCGCGGCATGCGCGCCTTGGCGCGCGAACCCGCCAGGATGTCGAGCATCGGCAGGGTGAAGCCGGCGGTCTTGCCGGTGCCGGTCTGGGCGCAGCCCATCACGTCGCGGCCCATCAGCACGATGGGGATGGCCTGTTCCTGGATCGGCGTGGGGTAGAGGTAGCCGGCCTCGGTCACCGCGCGCAGGATCGGCTCGGACAGGCCGAGATCGGCGAAGGTGGTGCGCGGCGGCTGCTCGGCTTCCTCCTCCTCCTCCTCGTCTTCCTCCTCGGCCGTGTCGTCGTCCTCCGCCTCGGCGTCCTCGCTCTCGGGCTCGTTCGCGGCCTCGGCCGGCAGTGTCGTGTCTTCGCCCGCGGGGGCCTCGGCGGGGTGTTCAGCCGCGGCCTGGACCGGGGCGGACTCCGCCGGGCTCACCGCTTCGGCCGCAGCCTCGTCGCCCGACACCGGCACCGCCTGCGCGGACACGGGGGTTTCGGTGGTCTCGGGCTCGGCCGCGCGCGGGGCGGCGGCGTCGTGATGATCGCTCAACTGTCTTGGTTCTCTGCTTCGCCTCGGACCTGCCCGCCGCCGCGGCGCTCCTGGCGGTGGGCGCCCCGCTGGCGCGAGATGCGCGGCTGGCGGGGCCGGGCGGGACGCGGCGGATATGCGCCGGAACGGGCCGGAAATCAAGGCAAGAAGGCTTGCGGGCCGGGCATCCACCGCGCTAGCCGGGGGGAATGAGCGCCCCGCCCACGCTGCTGCTTCTCCCCGGCCTGCTCTGCGACGCGCGCCTGTGGCGCGACCAGGTCGCAGCGCTTGCGCCCGAATGGCGCTGCGTGGTGGCGGACCTGACGCTGGATGACCGGATCGGCGCCATGGCCACGCGCGCCCTGGCGCTGTTGCCGGAGGGCCCGCTGGCTGTCTGCGGCCTGTCCATGGGCGGCTATGTGGCGATGGAGGTGATGCGCCAGGCCGGGCCGCGCGTGCAGCGCCTGGCGCTGATGGACACCTCCGCCCGGCCGGACACGCCCGAGCAGACGCGCCGCCGCCGCGGCCTGCTCTCGCTCTCGGAATCCGGCCAGTTCCGGGGCGTCACGCCGCGGCTGCTGCCGAGCCTGCTGGCGCCCGCCAATCTCGAGGGCCCGCTCGGCGCCGAGGTGATGGCCATGGCCGAGCGGGTCGGCCGCCCCGCCTTCCACCGCCAGCAGCGCGCCATCATGCACCGCCCGGACAGCCGCCCGGACCTGCCCTTCTTCACCGCGCCGACCCTGGTGGTGGTGGGGGAGGTCGATGCCCTGACGCCGCCCGACCTCGCCGTGGAGATGGCCGGGCTGATCCCCGGCGCGGTGCTGCACCGCGTGCCCGGCGCGGGTCACCTGCCGCCCATGGAAGCGCCCGAGGCGGTCACCCATCTGATGCGCGGCTGGCTTACAGCCTGATGTGAAACGGAACAGGCGAATGGCCGAGACGACAATCCTTGAGACGCGCGAGACCAAGCGCAGCTACGGCCTGTTCCGCGGGACGGTGGCGATCCTGCTGCTCGGCCTGCCCTTCCTCGGCCGCCAGCGAATCACGCTGACGAATGAGCGCGTGACCATCGCGCAGGGCTTCTGGACCAAGGTGCGCGACGATGTGGAACTGTTCCGCATCCGCGACGTGGTGTCCAAGCAGGCGCTCTGGCACCGGCTGGTGGGCATCGGCGACGTGGTGATCAAGAGCACCGAGGGCCGTACCGAGGAAACCCATGTCCTGCGCGGCGTCCCCGACCCGGTCGCGGTCAGCGAGGCGATCCGCAACGCCTGGAACGCCACCGCCCGGCCGCGGCAGAGCTCGAATTTGGATGGTTAGCCTAATCGAGTGAGTGGCGGCCAGCAGCGCTGGCCGAGGCGCCGAAGGGCGCCCGCCGCAAGTGCGTCGTGCCGAAGGCACGCCTGTGGCGTGACGAGCCAAGCCCGCGGATGCGGGGGGCCCGGCGCTTGAGGGCAAAAAAGAAACCCTACCCCATGCAGCGCATGAAGAGCGTCGAGGGGTGGGCGATCTCGCCCACATCGGCGGCGGTGCGCGGCGCCGCCTGATCCAGCCGCGGCGTCACGTTGTGGCGGCGCAGGAAATCCAGCGCCTCGCTGCCCTTCACGGCGAAATTGACGTTCTGCGGGATGTCGCCCGTCCGCTCGGCGACCCGCGCGGCGTTGAGCTTGGAGACCACCACCGCCACCACCATCCCGCCCAGATCCAGCACCGGACCGCCGGAATTGCCCGGCTGGACCGGCGCGCTCATCTGGTACTGCGTCGGGTTGTCGGCCAGCCCGGCCAGGGCCGAGATCTCGCCCGTGGTCAGCGTCGGGCCGGAGGAGAGCAGGCCCGACAGCGGGAAGCCATAGGTCACCACTTCCTCGCCCCGGCGGAGGTTCATGTCCCGCCGGAAGGCGAGCGCGGGGCCGGCATTCTCCGGCACCTCGACCAAGGCGAGGTCGCGGTTACGATCCGCGGCGATGACGCGCGCGGCCAGGTCCTGCCCGCCGGCATTGCGCACCCGCACGCTGCGGCAATCCTCGATGACATGGGCGTTGGTCAGCGCCCGGCCGGGGGCCACCACGAAACCCGTGCCGGTGGAGAGCAGCCGCCCTGCCGCGCCGGCCTGGGGCGCGCCCGGCTTGCCCGCCTGCGGCGCCGGCGCGCCGGCCGGGGGCAGTGGCGCGGGCTTGGTCGTCGGCAGGGGCGGAAAGCCCCCCGCCGCGGGCGCCTGCGCGCCCGGCTTGGATTGCGCGAGCGCACCCGTTGCGGCGCTCAGGCCGAGCAGGGCGGCGGTCAGCAGGAGGGGGCGGATCATGATATCGTGAGGATGTGGCCTGCGGCCGCCTGCGGTCAATCGTTCCTACAACAACCCCTCGCGGCGAAAGGAAAGATGGCGGCCGCGGCCGATGATGAGGTGGTCATGCAGCGCGATGCCGAGCACCGTGGCGGCGGCCTTCACCTCCTGCGTCATCTCGATGTCGGCGCGCGAGGGCGTGGGGTCACCCGAGGGGTGGTTGTGCACCAGCACCAGCGCGGTCGCCTGCAGGGCCAGGGCGCGCTTGACCACCTCCCGCGGGTAGACCGGGGTGTGGTTCACCGTGCCGCGCGCCTGCGCCTCATCGGCGATCAGGCGGTTCTTGGTGTCGAGGAAGAGCACGCGAAACTGCTCGATCGGCTCGCGCGCCAGGGCGGCGGTGAGATAGCCGATCAGCCGATCCCAGTTGTTGAGCAGCGGCTGCTCGCGCAGCCCGGCGCGCATCATCCGCAGCGCCGCCGCCTGCACGGCCTTCAGCGCCGCGGCCCCGGCCTCGCCCATGCCTTCGGTTTCCTGGAGTTCCTCCGGTGCGGCGGCGAGTACGGCGGCAAAATCGCCGAAACGGGCGATCAGCGCGCGGGCGATCGGCTTGGTGTCGCGCCGCGGCAGGGCGATGAAGAGCAGCATCTCGAGCAATTCGTGGTCGAGCAGCGCCTCCGGCCCCGCGCCGAGCAGCTTCCGGCGCATGCGCGCGCGATGGCCGAGATGGCCCTGCGGCTCGGGCTCCGGGATCAGCAGGCCGAGCAGCCCGGCGGAGGCCTCGGCGAGTTGCGGCTTGCGCGCCATGCCGCAGCCTGCACCGAATCCGCGCCGCGCTACCAGCCGAAAACCACCGCCCCCATGCGCCGCCCGGGCAGCAGGGTGAAGGCGCCGGTGATGACCAGCGCGCCGAGATAAAGTGAGATCATGCTGATCCGGTGCGCCCGCACCCGGCCCTGCCGCGCCTGCCAGACCGCCAGGACCAGCGCGCCCAGGGTGTAGACCGAGATCAGGTGGATCCAGCTCCAGCGCCCCTGGCCCGCCACCCCGGTGATGCCGAAGGAGGACAGGGCGACCAACGCCATCAGCGAGGCCCAGGCATAGCCGAGCAGCCGGTGCGGCCGCGTGCCCTTGGGGGCGGCGAACTGCGCCGCGCCGAGCACCAGCGCGGCCAGCGCCGCCGCCGCATGCGCCTGCATCAACGGGGGCGCGGCCAGCAGGGGCGCGAGGCTCACCCGGCTTGCGCTCAGGCCGTATAGGGCGGGCGGTGCAGCCCGGCCGGGGAGATGGTGAAGATCTCCACGCCCTCTTCCGTCACGCCGACCATGTGCTCGAACTGCGCGGAGAGCGAGCGGTCGCGCGTCACGGCCGTCCAGCCATCGTCGAGGATCTTCACCTCCGGCTTGCCGGCATTCACCATCGGCTCGACGGTGAAGAACATGCCCGGGCGCAGCGTCGGGCCCTCACCGGGGCGGCCGAAATGCAGCACGTTCGGCGGCTCATGGAAGCGCTTGCCGATGCCATGGCCGCAGAAGTCGCGCACCACCGAGAAACGGTGCTTCTCCACGAAGGTCTGGATGGCGTGGCCGATATCGCCCAGGCTCGCCCCCGGGCGGATCGCCGCGATGCCGCGCATCATCGCCTCATAGGTCACGTCCATCAGCAGTCGCGCCTTGGTGGAGACCGCGCCGGCGGTGAACATGCGGCTGGTGTCGCCATGCCAGCCATCGAGGATGACGGTGACATCGACATTCACGATGTCGCCCTCGAGCAGCACGCGCTCGCCGGGAATGCCATGGCAGACGACATGGTTGATCGAGGTGCAGCTGGATTTGGTGTAGCCGCGATAGCCCAGCGTGGCCGGGATGGCGTTGTGGGCGAGGATGTAGTCGTGGATGATGCGGTCGAGCTGCTCGGTCGTCACACCCGGCTTCACATGCGGGGTGATCATGTCCAGGGTCTCGGCCGCGAGGCGGCCAGCCCGCCGCATCCCCTCGAAATCCGAAGGGGAGTGAATCGTGATGCGGCGGGATTCGCCGCCCTGCTGCTCCATCGTCGTGCCGCCCGGACCCATGCTGCCAAAGGCGGAAAATGCGCGCGGCGGGGCGGGGATGCAATGGTGGCGCCCGGGCGGGGGGGCTTTTTCGCCCCGACTTCCCCCCGGCCAGACGGCAGTGCCGGGGGAACGGCCTGCCTCCCGCCGACCGCCCGCATCCTCCACGGTGAGCCAAAGAGCGCCGGCGGGATCCGGAGACCGGTTCACCCCGATCGCGGCGTTCGGCCCAAGAAGCCCGCCCTGCGTCCTCTGTGGCCCGGCTGGTGTGGCCCGGCTCGACGGCAGCGGATGCAGGCAGGGCAGGCTGGCACCGCCGGCAGGGTGCCGGGATCTGCTCTTATCCGCCTTCATACCAAGCGCAGGAAGTTCCGACTTGCGGCCCGCGTCTCGCCGGAGGCGTGCCTTCGGCACGACGCGTCTGAGGGGCACAAAGGTGAAACCTTTGTGCGATGGGTATCAGACGAACAGCGGGTCCAGCACTTCCTTCGGCATCGGGGCCTCCCGCGGCAGGATCCCCTCGCGCCGGCTCCAGCCCGACCACGGCTCATATTCGATCTGCCGCGGGTCGAGCTTGCGGAAGCCCGGCACCTTCAGCCAGAGCCGATAGAGATGCCGCCAGCGGGCCGGATCCTCATGGTCCACATAGCCGGTGCGGGAATGCAGCACGGTGTAGTTGTTGGCGAACTGCATGTCGCCGGGTTCCAACTGCATCGAGAGGACCAAATCCGCGCGCTCCGAGACCGCGTCGAGATAGGCCAGCACCTCGCTCTCCTCCGCGGTCAGCGGCTGGCCGAGCTTGGCCCGAGCGGTCTTGATCGACTGCCGGACATACCGGATCGACAGTTCGCCATCGACATGCGCGAAGACAGGCACCTTCTCGCTGATCGGCTTCTGGTAGGGCATCTCCTCGCCGCGCCGGTCATAGACGAAGCCCGAATGGAGCATCGGCAGGTAGTGCGGGCGTTCAGCCAGGACGGCATTGTAGATCGAGGTTCCGCTGACCACGGAAGACAGCCCGCCCTCCTTCGCCTTGTTCAGGCACAGCAGGCCGACGACATCCGACGGGTCGCAGTGGAAGGCGAGGTGGTGGTTGGTCTGGTAGCCCCGCACATTCATCGCCTCATAGTCGAGGCCCTTGCTCCGCACATTGCCGAGCCGGTCGCCCTGCGGGTTCTGCGACACGCCGATGCCCAGATGCGTGCCGATCCCCCAGAACAGCATGCCGGCTTCCGCCGCCGAGTAGCGTTCGATCGGCAGGCCGGTGATGACCCCGATCCCCCGCTCGGCGATGTCATGCCAGAGGAAGCGCTTGAGGAAGACGCCGAAGGTCGGGAAGGGGAAATCCGCGCGCGTCACGGTCTCGAGCGTCCGGCCGTTGCGCCGCAGCGCCGCGACCACCGCGTCGATCTCGGCGATGTAGGTGGGGGTGAGCGCGTGGCGCCAGGACGTGTCGCGCTCCATCTCCGCTCGCGTCCAGGCGCTGCGGTCCGTCACCGGCTGGCGCAGGATGCCGTCGTGCTCGGTCATGACGTCGTTCTCCTCACTGAAGCCGGATTCCGGCCTGGCGCGTGACTTCGGCCCAGCGCGTCCGCTCGGCCCGGATGAAGCGCGCGAATTCATCGGGCGTGCTGGCGACCACCTCGGTGTCCAGGCCGCGGAGCCTCTCCACCGTCTCGGGGGCGCGCAGCGCCCGGGCGAAGGCGTCGTTGAGCCTCGCGATCGTCGGCTCGGGCGTGCCGGCAGGGGCGAGCAGGCCGAGCCAGACGCCGACCTCGAAGCCAGGAAAGCCGCTCTCGGCCACGGTCGGCACGTTGGGCAACACCGCCGCGCGCCGCGTGCCCGTCACGGCCAGGGCGCGCAGCCTGCCCTCGCGCAGCTGCGGCAGGGCCGTGGACATGTCCGGCATGCCGAGATCGACATGCCCGGCGGCCAGCGCCGTCATCACCTCGCCGCTGCTGCGGTAGGGAACATGCTGCATGCTGGTGCCGGCCATGCCGTTCAGCAATTCCATGCCGAGATGCAGCGTGCTGCCATTGCCGGCCGAGCCGTAGTTCAGGCGCCCGGGGTTCTGCCGGGCGAAGGCCAGCAGGCCGCGCAGATCCTCCACCGCCAGCCCGTTGCGCGCCGCGACGACGAACTGGCTGGTGCTCGCCAGGATGATGGGCGCGAAGGCGCGGTCCGGGTCGTAGGGCAGGCTGGCATAGAGCGCCGGCGCCACGGCCACGGTGCCGATGGTGCCCATCAGGATCGTGTGCCCGTCCGCTGCGGCGCGCGCCACCACATCCGAGCCGATCGTGCCACCCGCGCCGGGCCGGTTCTCCACCACCACGGGCTGGCCAAGCGCGCTCCCGGCACGCTCGGCCATGAGGCGCGCGACGAGATCCGTGGTGCCGCCTGGCGCGAGCGGGACAACGAGGCGGATCGGCCGCTGCGGGAAGGTCTCGGCCGTTGCGGCGCGCATCGGAAGAGTGCCGGCCAGGATGGCGGCTGCCTGGAGCAGGCTGCGTCTGCTGTTCACCCTCATTCCTTCCTCGGCGGTCTGCGAACGCTATTCGACGCGTGCGCCGGAGATGCGCACGAGTTCGGTCCAGTCGGGGATTTCCTGCGCGAAGAAGCGCGCGAATTCCGCCGGCGTGCCGCCCAGCGGCACCGAGCCAAGCTCGAGCATCCGCGCCCTGACCGTGGGATCGCGCAGGATGGAATCGACGGCTGCGGAAATTGTCTCGACGGCGGAAGCGGGCGTGCCGGCAGGCGCGAAGAGGCCGAGCCAGGTCGCCATGCGGTAGCCCGGCAGCGCCTCGCCGATGGCGGGCACATCGGGCAGCAGCGGCATGCGCTCGGCCGTCGTCACGCCGAGCGGGCGCAGCCTCTCCGCGCGGATATGCGCGATCGCCTCGATGATCGGGCTGACCATGAATTGCAGCTGGCCGGCGAGCAGGTCTGTCATCGCTGGCGCGCCGCCGCGATAGGGCACATGCACCGTCTCGATCCCCGTGCGCACCGACAGCAGCGAGGCCGCGAGATGATGCGAGGAGCCCGAGCCGGCGCTGCCGTAGGACAGACGGCCGGGATTGGCCTTGGCATGCGCCACGAATTCCTGCACCGAGCGCACCGGCATGGATGTCGGCACGACCAGCACGTTCGGCACGTAGGAGACCAGCGCCACCGGGGCGAAATCCCTTGCCGGGTCGAAGGGCAGGCTGCGATGCAGCGCGGCGCTCGCCGCATGGGTGCTGCTCGTGCCCATGACCAGCGTGTAGCCATCAGGCGCTGCGCGCGCGACGTATTCCACGCCGATATTGCCGCCCGCGCCGGCACGATTCTCGACGACGGCACCCTGGCCGAGGCGGCCTGCGAGCTGCTCGGCGATGATGCGCGTCGTCACATCGGTGCTGCCGCCTGCGGCGAAGGGCACGATGATGCGCAAGGGCCGTTCCGGTCGCCAGCCGCCTGCCTGCTGCGCCGATGCCGGCGCGGCGACCGCAAGCCCTGCCAGCGCGAGTGCCGCGCGACGCGTGATCATTGCCTTCCTCCCCGCTCTGCCAAGGCCGCGCCGTTCAGAAGGGCTCGTCGCCTTCGATCGTCGTGCGCCGCATCAGGCGACGATGGCGATTGTCGAACTCCGTCGCGCGATGCATCGTGCAGCGATTGTCCCAGAACAGCAGGTCGCCCACCGCCCAGCGGTGGCGATACACGAAGCGTGGCTGCGTCGCGAAGTTGCTGACCTCGACGACCAGCGCGCGCCCGTCCTGCTCCGCCATGCCGGTGATGCTGCGGGTCAGACCCTCGCTGAGATAGACGGCGCGCCGGCGCGTGACCGGATGGGTGCGCAGCGCCGGGTGTTCCACCGGCGGCGTCTTCGCCTTCTCCTCTGCCGTCAGCGGCTTCCGGTGCGTGAGATAGGTGGCGTAGTGCCAAGCGTAGTCATGCACGCCACGCCGCTGCTGCAGGTCGCGCCGCCAATCCGCGGGCAGCGCATCATGCGCGGCATACATGCTCGCGAATTCCGTGTCCGCGCCCTCGGGCGGGCACTCCACGCCGTAGAGCAGCGAGCCGAGGCTCGGGCGGCGGAGGAAGGATGTGTCGGCGTGCCAGATCATGCCGGCCCTGTCGGCGCCGATCTTCTCGCCTTTCTCGTCCACGATGTTCGACAGGATCGTCACCTCGGGGTGGTCCCTGAGGTTGAAGCGGCTGACGACGTGTCCGTGCAGCGGACCGAAGCGGCCGCTGAAATCCACATGCATCGCAGGCGGCAGCTCCTGCCCGCGGAAGACCAGGACGCCATGCTCGACCAGCGCGGCTTCAACGTCGCGCGCCTGCGCCTCGGTCACCGGGCGCGAGAGGTCGAGGCCCTCCACCTGCGCCCCGACATGCTCCGCGAGGCGCGTGATCCGCAGGCCCGCCAGCGCGGTGGTGTAGCTGTCCGCTGCAACAACATCGCCCATGGCCGCTCTCCCGACGTCTCTTCCCGGGTTGGAGTGTGCGATTGTCGACATGAGAGCGCAAGATGTTTCTGCGGCGCCGGGCTTGCCCGGGGGGCTGGGGCGAAGGGCGCTCAGGCGAAGGCGGCCGGCCCTAGAGAACGCTGCGTTCTGATGAACGCAGCTCGTGCCCTGGAAGTCATTGAATCTAGGCCAAGAAATGCGTTCAGCGTCGCGGCAGCGCCGCGACCCATCTGAACGCATATTGCTCTAGCCCTCCGCGCCGAGCCGGGCGACGGCATGCGCGCAGGTGCGCTCCACCATCTGCCGCGCCGTCGCCTCGGCCAGTGCCCCGTCCCGCGTCGCGGCGGCCCGCAGCAGGCGGCGCCAGCTCGCCACGGATTGGCGCCGGCGCTCCGGGGCCGAGAGACCGAGCCGCGTGTAGCGCGCCACCTGCCGCGCCATATGGTGGACGAGCTGCGCGAGCTTCGCGTTGCCGCAGCCATCGGTCACCAGGAGCGCCAGCTCCGCCGAGAGGCCCGCATGGATGTCGGCCGCATCCTCGCCGGGCCCTGTCCGCAGGTTCGCAAGCGCATCGACGCCGGCGCGCAGCGCGTCGAGCGCCGCGACGGAGCATCGCTCCGTGAACAGCCGCGCCGCGAGGCCGAAGAGATGCGCGCGGACCTCATAGATCTCAGCGACCTCGACGCGCGTCAGCCTGGTCACTCGCGCACCCTTGCGCGGCGCCATGACCACCACGCCGTCACGCTCCAGGATGCGCAGCGCCTCGCGCACCGGGGCGCGGCTGACATCGAACGCCGCGGCCACGCGCTGTTCGAGAATGGCTTGGCCCGGCTCGTACTCGCCGCGCAGCACGGCCGCCGCGAGTTCAGCCGCGATCTGCTCGGGCAGCGCCGGAAGGGGGCGCGCTCGGGAAGGAACAGGCGCAGCGACGGGCGGCAAGACAGGCTTCGGCATGGGCCCAACTGTAGCGCAAGCGTTGCCCATGCGCGAAGCGGGCTCCGACGTCGCACCGGTACCCACCCGCCGGAACTTCCGGTTGCGGCGCGCTACGCCAGGCGCTTGCCGCGGCTCCGCCGCTTGCCATCGCCGGAGAGGCTGCACCCGGATCCGCGCCGTCGCCACTTGCTGACCCCACCGCACCAAGCCCACTCGAAGCGGCCGGGGGCTGCGGGAGCGTCACGCACAGCCGCCTCACCCCCGCCACTATTGGCCACTCGGGGTCTGCGTAGAGCCGTGCTAGTCTGCCTCCATGAGCAAGAGAGGCCGACCAGCCGACGCGGTCCAGGCACTCGTGGGCCGGATCAGCGAGGACATCCTGTTCGGGCGGCTCCTGCCGCGCGAGCGCCTCGTCGAGGACGACATCATCGCCCGGACCGGAGCGACGCGACACGCCGTGCGCGCGGCATTGCAGGCGCTGGTGCGCGATGGCCTCGTCGTCCACGTTCCCAACCGCGGCGCACAAGTCCGGAGCTTCTCCTCCGCCGAGGTGGAGGAGATCACGGAGGTGCGGGAAGTGCTTCACGCCGAGGCCGCCCGGCGCATCCCCTTGCCCGTCAGTCCGGAGTTGCTCGCTACCCTCGCCGCGATCGAGGCGGCGCATGCGGCGGCGGTGGACCGTGGCGACCTCTCGGCCATCCACGCCGAGAACGACCGCTTCCACGAGGCCCTCTTCGCCGCCTGCGGCAACCAGCACCTGGCCGCTACGATCCGCGACCATGCGCGGCTTTCGCTTGCCTTCCGCTGCCACGCCATGGCCGATCCGGCGCTGGCGCAGCGCGCGCGCGACGAGCACCGTGCCATGCTGGAGGCGCTGCGGCAGGGCGATCGCGAAGGCTTCGTGCGGCTGTGCGTCGGCCACACCAGCTTCGCGAAGCGCGCCTATGGGCGCGTGCTCGGGATCGCCGCCGCAGCGGAGTAGGCGGCCTCCAGCAGTGGCGGCCTGCGCAGGTTGTCCTCCTCATGCCGCGACGCCGGGCAGCTCCACCGCGTTGCGGATCGGCTGGCCGGCGAAGAAGGCCTCGACATTGCTGAGCGCGGCGGTGAGCTTCTCCTCGAACGCATCGCGCGTGCCGGCGCTGATATGCGGCGTGAGCACCACATTCTGAAGCCCGAGCAGCGGGTGGTCCGCCGGCGGCGGCTCCTGCTCGAACACGTCGAGGCCGGCGGCGAGGAGGTGGCCGGAGCGTAGCGCCGCGGCCAGCGCCGCCTCGTCCAGCAACCCGCCGCGGGCGGTGTTCACCAGCACGGCGCCGGGCTTCATGCGCGCGATCGCCGCGGCGTCCAGGATGTTTCGCGTCGCCGGCGTGACGGGCAGGTGGAGCGAGACGATGTCGGCCTCCGACAGCAGCGCCTCGAGGCTGACGGCGCGCCGGACGCCGAGCCGCGCCTCCTCCGTCGCTGACAGCGTGCCCTGCGGGTCGAAATAGAGGCCGCTCGTGCCGAAGGCCGCGAACCGTTCGGCCGCGGCCTGGCCGATGCGGCCGAAGCCGACATAGCCGACCACGCGCCCCGCCAGGCTGCGCGAGACCGGGCGCAGCGCATTGACGTGCCACTGCCCGCGGCGGAGTTCCGCGTCCGCGAAGGGCAGCCGCCGCAGCGCGGCCAGCGCGAGCAGCACGGCCATCTCCGCAACCGGCCCCGTTGTGCCCTCCGGCGTCGTTGCGAGCGCGATGCCGCGGGCGGCGAGTCCCTGCCAGGCGACGGTGTCCTGCCAGCCGACGCCCTGGTGCTGCACCAGCCGCAGGGCGCGCGCGGCGGCAAGATGCGCGTCGGTGAAGCGGGTCGCGGCGACCACCACGGCATCGGCCTCGGCGGCAAGCGCGAGCCGCTCCGCCTCGTTCCCCGTTGCAAGCGTCAGCAGGTCCAGGCCGGGCGGGCATAGTCGGCGCAGCAGGGAATAGAGCTCCGGCGTGCCGTGGCTCCAATACGCGACCTTCGGCATGGCGGTTCAGTCCACGTAGCGGATGTCGGGGCGGGAGAGGCGCTCGGCCAGCCATCCCGGCTGCTTCGCGCCAGCCTGCACGGCGGCATCCATCTGCGCCTCCTTCGCGCGCACCTCGTCGAGCGCGGCCGCAACGGTCGCGATCGTCGCGAAAGGAACCACGACGACGCCATCGCCATCCGCCAGGACCAGGTCACCCGGGCCGATCGCGATGCCGCCGATCGCGACGGGCAGGCCGATCGTGCCCGGCCCGTCCTTCTGCGGCGAATTGGGCGAGACGCCGCGCGCGAAGACCGGGATGCCGACCGCATCGAGGCCCGGCACGTCGCGCACGACGCCATCGGTCACGACGCCCACGACGCCGGCGTTGCGTGCCATGCCGACCATGATGTCGCCGGTGACGGACGCGGCCTCATAATCCTCGGTGGCGATCACCAGGACGTCGCCGGGCCTCGCGAAGGCGAGCGCGGCATAGGGGGCCAGATTGTCGCGCCCGCGCGACCAGACCGGCAACGCCGCGCCGAGGATGCGGGCCGCCCTGGTCAGCACGCGGATGCCGTGGTGCAGGGCGCCGCGTCGGCCCTGGGCATCCACGACCCAGCCCGTCGGCGCGTCGCGGAACGCGGCGAGATCGGCGTCGGAGGGGCGCGGCCAGTCGCGCCGGATCGTGAGCGTGGGGGCTTCGGCCATGCGGATTGTCCTGTCTCAGGTCTCGGGGCGGATGCCGGCGCGACGGATCACCTCGCCCCATTTCCGCGCTTCCTCGCGCTGGATCGCGGCAAGTTCGGCGGGCCCGGTGGGTGGCCCCTCATAGCCGAGTTCGGCGAAGCGGGCGGCGACGTCGGGCGCTGTGGCGGCACGCCGCACCTCCTCCGACAGTCGGTTGACGGCGGCGGCGGGGCTGCCGCCCGTCGCGTAGAGCGCGGCCCATGTGTAGCTCTCGAACTCCGGCAGGCCCTGCTCGGCGATCGGGGCAAGGTCGGGGGCGAGCCGCGCGCGCTGCCGTGTGCCGACGCCGAGCGCGCGCAGCCGCCCGTCGCGGATGAAGGGCAAAGCCGGCGGCAGCGCATCGATCAGGTAGGTGACGCGCCCCGCGACGAGGTCGGTCAGCGCCGGCGCCGAACCGCGATAGGGCACATGCGTGACGTCCAGGCCGGCCTGCATGCGGAACAGCTCGCCCGCCAGATGCGGCGGCGCGCCCACGCCGGACGACGCGTAGTTGTGCCGCCCGGGCTCGCGCTTCAGCAACGCAACCAGTTCCTGGACGGTGGCGACGTTCAGCGAGGGGGGGACGAGCAGCACATGCGGGACGCGTGCGATGAACGAGACCGGCGCGAGGTCGCGTTCCGGGTCATAGCGCAGGTTCGCGAACAGCGCCGGCGCGATGGCCTGGGTGCTGGCCGTCGTCATCAGCAGCGTGTGGCCGTCCGGCGTGGCGCGGGCGGCCGCCTCCGCTGCCACCGTGCCGCCGCCACCGGGTCGGTTGTCGACCAGCACGGGCTGGCCGAGGCCGGCCTGCAGGCCCGGTGACAGCAGCCGCGCTGCGATGTCCGGCACGCCGCCCGGCGCAAAGGGGATCAGGATGCGGATCGACTGGCGCGGCCAGGCTCCGGCAGCGCTGTCGCCTTGCGCGCGCGCGCCGATCGGCAGGAGTGCGAGCAGGCCGAGCGCGGCCCTGCGGCGGATGATCATGTCGGGACTCCCTGGGGCTCGATGCGGCGCCCGCTGGCGGCATCGAAGACGTGCAGCGCGGCGGTTGGCGCGCGAAGGCCGAGTTGCTCGCCGAGCCGTGCGGTCGCGGTGCGGCCTGCGCGCACCAGCAGGTCGCGATCCGCGCCGGGCAGGCGCAGGCCGAGGATCGTCTCGGCACCCAGCGGCTCGACGGAGACCACCTCGCCGCGCAGGGCGCCATCCCCGGCCGGTTCCAGGTCTTCCGGGCGGATCCCGAGCGTCACCGCGCCGGCCTGGAGCGGGAAGGGCGCGGGCAGCGTCGCCTCGCCGATGCGGATCGTGCCGGAATCCGAGAAGGCGGGCAGCAGGTTCATCGGCGGGCTGCCGAGGAAGCTCGCGACGAAGGTCGTCGCCGGGCGGTGATAGACCTCGAGCGGCGCACCCACCTGCGCGACGCGACCGCCATCCATGATGCAGATGCGGCCGGCCATGGTCATCGCCTCAACCTGGTCGTGGGTGACGTAGATCATCGTCGCGCCAAGCCGGCGGTGCAGCCGCGACAGCTCCTGCCGCGTCGAGGCGCGCAGCGCCGCATCGAGGTTGGAAAGCGGCTCGTCGAACAGGAAGACCTCGGGGTCGCGCACGATGGCGCGGCCCACCGCGACGCGCTGCCGCTGCCCGCCCGAGAGCGCATGCGGGCGCCGCGTGAGATAGGGGCCGAGGCCGAGGATGGCCGAGGCTTCCCGCACGCGGCGGTCGATCTCCGCCTTCGCCATGCTTCGGCGACGCAGGCCGAAGGCCATGTTGTCGTAGACCGACATGTGCGGATAGAGCGCGTAGGACTGGAACACCATCGCGATGTCGCGGTCGCGCGCGGGCACCTCGTTCATGCGCCGCCCCCCGATCGCGAGCTCGCCTTCCGTGATGCTCTCCAGCCCCGCCATCATCCGGAGCGTGGTGGACTTGCCGCAGCCCGAGGGGCCGAGCAGGACGAAGAACTCGCCGTCTGCAACATCGAGCGTGACGTCCTGCACGGCGCGCGCCGTGCCATGGTCGTAGCGCTTGCCGATGCCGCGGAGCGTGACGTTCGCCATCTACCTTGACCTTCCAGCCGTCATTTCACGGCACCCGCGGTCATCCCCTGGATCAGCTTCTCGCTGAAGAATGCGTAGATCAGCACGACAGGGATGATGGCGATCATCAGCCCGGTTGCGATCATCCCGTAATCCTCGAGCTGGTCCCCCATGAACTTCTGGATCCCAAGCGGCAGCGTGCGCTTCGCGTCGTCGGCGATGAGCACCACCGCATAGAGGAACTCGTTCCAGAGCAGGATGGTGTTCAGGATCACCACCGTCGCGATCGCCGGCATCGCGACGGGGAAGGCCACCTTCCAGAAGGTCGCCCATTCCGAATAGCCGTCGATCCGCGCCGCATCGAAGAGGTCGGCCGGGATGCGCGCGAAGAAGCTCTCCAGGATGTAGACGGTCAGCGGCAGCTGTATGGCGGCATAGACCAGGATCAGCCCGATCCGCGTATCGTAGAGACCGAGGTTCGCCAGCGTCTGGAACAGCGCGATGATGGTGATCTGCGGCGGCAGCACGATCGTGGAGAAGATCAGGAAGTAGATCACGCGGTTGCCGGGAAAGCGGTATCGCGCCAGGCAATGCGCCGCCATCGCGCCGACCACGGTCACGATCGCGACCGACGACAGCACGACGACCAGCGAGTTCGCGAAGTAGGTGTCGTAGCCGCTGCTGGTCCAGGCGGTGGCGTACTTGCCGAAGCGCCATTCCTCCGGCAGCGCATAGGGCGCACGCATGAATTCGCTGGTGGAACGCAGGCTGATCATCGCCACCCACAAGAGTGGCCCCGCCGCGAAGGCGGTCCACAGCACGATAAGCAGCGTCACGGCCGCCCGGGTCAGCACACGCGCGGCCATCAATATTCGAGCCTCTGGCGCTGACGCAGCATCCAGGTCAGCAGTCCGACGCCCGCCATCACGATCACGAACCAGACGGTCGCGATGGCGGAGGGATAGCCGAGGTCGAAGGTGCTCCACTCGAAGGCGCGCTTGTAGGTGTAGGTCGAGACGGTCTCGGTGCTCCAGAGCGGCCCGCCCTTGGTCGCGATCCAGACCAGGTCGAAGATCTTCATCTTGCCGACGAAGGACAGCACCAGCAGGTTCAGCAGCGTCGGCCACACCAGCGGGATGACGACGTGCCAGAGCTTCGCCGCCCAGCCGCAGCGGTCCAGCTCCGCCGCCTCGATCACCTCGGACGGCAGGGAATGCAGTGCGGCCAGCAGCACCACCATGTTGAATCCGGTCCACATCCAGGTCGTGACCAGGATCAGCGCCGGCAGCGCCGTATCGGTGGTGCCGAGCCAGGGGCGCGCCCAGTCCCCCAGCCCGACGACGCGCAGCAGCATGTTCGCTGCGCCCCAGTCGTAGTTGTAGATCCAGGCCCAGAGGATGCCGACGACGACGTAGCTCATCAGCACCGGTGTGAACCACGCGATGCGCAGGAAACGCGCGCCCGGCACCTTGGCGTAGAGCGCGAGTGCCAGCAGCAGGGCGATGCTCACCTCAAGCAGCGGCGCGGCAATCGCCCAGGTGAGCGTGTTGCGCACCGCGCGCCAGAAGGTCTCGTCCAGCCAGAGCTCGGCGTAGTGCGCCGCCCCCACGAAGACATCGCCGGCGGGCAGCACCTCGTGCACGGAGTTCCAGATGGTCCGCACAACCGGATAGGCGGTGAGGCCCAGGTAGAAGATCGCCGCCGGCAGCAGGAAGGGGATGATCGCCGCCCAGGCCGGGCGCTCCGCCAGCCGCACGGGTGGCGGGGCGGCGGAGGCCGGGAGAGGCGCGGCCTTGGAGGCGCTCACCCCCGGCTCACCGCGCCTGCTGGGCCGCGTTCATCTGCCGCACCACTTCTTCCACGCTGACCTGGCCCGAGATGAAGGCGTTGTTGACGACCTGGGTGAAGGTGTCGCGCGCCCTGCCTTGCAGAACCTGCAGCGGGATGCCGAATAAGTAGTCCGAGCCCTCGTTGGCGGCCGCGAGCTGGCGGAAGTAGCCGGCGCGCGGTCCCTCGATGCGGGTCGCATCGGCCTTGATGCCGGTCTGCACCATGACATTCTGCAGCCAGAGATTGCCCATCTCGGGCGTGGCGAAGGCGTCCAGGAAGGCACGTGCGGCATCGGGATGGCGCGTGCGGGCGTTCACCACGTAGCTGCCGCCGACAGCGATGGTGCGGCACCGCGCGCAGGCCGCGTTCTCCGGTGCGGGCATGCGCATGACGCCCAACGGGAAGTCGGCCGGCTGCCCGCCCTGGTCGGCCGGATTGAAGGCGCGCGAGGTGTACCAGGAGCCCATCGGGAAGAAGAGCGTCCCGGGGTTCGTGTGGAAGTAGGTGTGGCTCTGGCCGAGCTGCATCGTCGCGACACCCGGCGGGAAGGCGCGCGCATCCACGAGGCTGCGGACGAACCTCAGGCTCTCCACGACGCGTGGATCGTCCCAACGGATCTCACCCGCGAGTAGCCTGCCGTAATCCTGCATGCCGAGGCGCATCAGCAGCGTCTCATGCGTCAGGAAGGCGCCCGGGAAGGGGCGGTCGCCGACGCCGGCCGAGATGGGCACGATGTTTCGCGCGCGAGCGCGCCGCACCAGGTCGAGGAACTCCGCCTGCGAGTGCTGCAGCGAGGGCGGCACGCTGCCCCCCAGTTCCTGCAGCATGCGCGTGTTGACGTACATCTCGACCGTCCAGGCCTCGAGCGGCAGCCCGTAGGCGCGGCCGTTATGCGTCCAGATCTGACGTGCCCAGGGCTCGACGTTGTTCCAGTTGATGCCCTGGGAGAGGTCAAGCAGAAAATTGTTCTGGACGTACTCGACCTGGTCGGGCTCGGCGTAGAAGACGTCCGGCCCCTGACCCGCCCGCAGCGCCGTGCGCAGCGCGGCGTAGAGCGCGTTCTTCTCGTACCACGTGGTCCGGACCGTCACGCCGGGATTGGCGGCCTGGAAGCGGCGGATCGCCTCCTCGACGAACTGGCGCTTGGGCTGCTCGGCGGCCCAGTGCGACCACAGCGTGATCTCCTGTGCCTGGGCGACGGCCGGCCCGCTTCCCAGGCCTGTCACGACCGCCGCGGACGCGGCGAAGGCCACGCCGAGAGCGCGGCGACGAAGCGTCGTCATCTGGCCATTCCTCCCCTTGCGCGCAGACGGATGCCACGCGTCCGAGGCCGAGCATCCCTGGGGCGAACAAGATTGTCAATAATTTTTGCGATAACCTGGAGGGGGTGGGAGGGGGAGCCTCTCCACACGGCTCCAGGTTTCCGTCTTCGGCAGGCCGCCGGTTGACCTGCCCCCCGCAGAAGCGGTCCGCCGCTAGAGCACGCTGCGTTCTGATGAACGCATTTCTTGCTCTAGCCTGGTCCGGCGGCAGCGGAGGGATGGCTCGGATGGCCAGGAAGACGGCGCATCGGCCGGAGGTGATGGTCGGTCAGGGCAAGACGGTGGCCGATGCGGTGCGTGCGATCGGAGTGACGGAGCCGACCCACGACCGCTGGCGTACCGAGTTTGGCGGTCTGGAACTGCACCAGGCGAAGCGGCTGAAGGGTTCGGGGCGCTGAAACGGACGAGCGTGAGAACGCGCGGCTTCGGAAGGCGATGTCCCACTCAGCTTCAGCCTGGATCACGCGATGCGGGCTGGTCAGGTGGCGCGACGCTTGCCGAGATGCCCGAAGGTCCGCTCTGACGCCCGATGATCTGGCTGCTGGCTACCCGGCGCCCGTCTTCATCCAGGCCCTGACGCTCAGTTCATGGCGTGTGGGAAAGTCGCTCCGTCGGGCCGGCGGATGCCTGTGCGTGATGGAGCTCGCGGTCGGCCTTGGCGATCTGCTCCACCATTCGGCGGATGGCGCTCAGCGCATCCAGCATCTCGTCGATCTCCTCGACGGACATCTGCCGGCTGGCGGCCGAAGCGAGCAGGCCCGACTTCCCGGCCTGATAGGTGCGCTGGAAGGCCTCGAGACGGCCGACATCGCTATCTGCACCAAATGACAGCGCGATGCTGCGGGCCGCCTCGTGCACCACCGCCCCGGCCAGCGCTCGCACCGCCGCGGGGCGGCTGGCGGCGACATTGCGGTGCGCGGCATCAGCCTCGGTGGAAAGCCGCGCCGCTTCCTCCAGGTAGCGCGCCGTGCGCAGCACCCGGGGCAACTCATCGGAGACCTCGCGCGTCATGCTCTCGGTGCGCATCGTCGTCACGAAGTCAGCGATGGCATCGGCGAGCGGCACCACCGCCGCGGCAGCTGGCGGCGTGCCATGCGGCTCGGCTGCGCGCAGCGCGGCAAGACAGACCTGCCCGGTGATGTCGCGCAGTCGTCCCAGTTCGAGCCAGAGCGCGGCAATGGCGAGATCGGGTGCGCCCGCCGCCGTGGGGTCGAGGTGCCGCGGCCGGGCGAGATCCTCATCAGCGCTGCGGAAGATACGTTCGAGCAGGCCGGCCAGGCGCCCGGCGAAGGGCAGCAGCAGCGCCAGGCCCAGCAGGTTGAACATCGTGTGAAACAGCGCGAGCTGCGGTGCGACCCCTGCGTCCCCGGCGACCCAGACGATGCCCTCCAGCAGCCATGGCAGCGCCGCCAGCGCCACGCAGGCGGTAACGAGGTTGAAGGCGATGTGCCCCAGCGCCACGCGCTTGGCGTTGGTGGTCGCCTTCAGCGCCGCCAGCACCGCCGTCGATGTGGTGCCGAGATTGGCGCCGATGATCGCCGAGGCTGCCGCGTCCAGCGGGATGACCCCTTCCACCGCCGCCGTGATGAAGATGGCGAGCGCGGCGCTGGATGACTGTGTCACCGCAGTCACGAGCAGGCCGCCGAGCAGGAAGCTCAGCACGCCCAGCACGCCGCCCAGCGCCAGCGCGTCGGGCCCGATCATGCCACCAAGTCCGGCCAGCGCATCCTTCAGGACGGAGAGGCCGAGCAGGAACAGGCCAAGCCCCGCCACCGCCGCGCCCAGCCCGCGCCGTCGCGGCGCCGAGGAACCCAGATGCATCGCCACGCCGATCGCGATGATCGGCAGGGCATAGGTCTCGATCCGGAAGTTGAAGCCGACCAGGCTGACCAGCCATCCGGTCATGGTGGTGCCCAGATTGGCGCCGAACACCACGGCCAGCGCCTGGCGCAGCGACATCAGCCCGGCATTGACGAAGCCGATGGTGGCCACCGTGACTGCGCTGGAGGATTGCACGACCCCGGTGACCAGCACGCCGACCAGCGCGCCGCGCCAGGCCGTGGAGGTCCACTGCCGCAGGAGGCGCCGGATCGAGAGGCCACCGGCCAGCTTCAACCCGTCCGTCATCATCGCCATGGCGAGCAGGAACAGCCCAAGCCCGCCGGCCACGGTTCCCGCTAGCGTGAACACCGGCACCTCCTGTCGGGCGTTGCGTCTCTCGCGTCAATTCCGGCCGGAGCGCCGGACAACCGGCTTGGTGCATCCCGGCCCATGGGGTGAGCGCAGATGTCACGCAGCCGGGCGGAATGTCTGTCCGCAAGGCAATCACGCATCCTGTCGCGTCGCCGCGTCCACGCGTTCGAATCCACGGCCCGCCTTGGTCATCTGGGCGGCCTCGTTCTCTGGTGTCGGGCCGGCAGCCCCGCAGCGGCGCGGGAGGCGACGGGCGTCTCGCGCAGCTCGATTCCTCCGGGTTCGACGAGGACGGTGGCCTTCATGGTCTTGGGCGTTGGCAGGCTCCCTCGATGGGCAGCGTCGCGGCGCGCCTAGCGTGCGCCCAGCAGGAAGGGCGGCGGCGCGGAGAATTCGGTCTCCACGCGTTTGACGCCGGGCAGTCCCTCGGCAAGCACCCGAAGGGCGCGCCGGATGTCCTCGGACCCGCAGAAGCCATGCAGGCGTACGACTCCATCGGCGACATCGAAGAACATGAGCTGGTTGTCGAACCAGGACTGCGCGTGCAGCGCAGTGGAGAGTGCACGCCGGATCTGCGCATCCGACCGGGCGGCGGTGGTGTCGCCTTCGTCGATGATGATGGCGCGCAGCAGGTCGGCGCGCGAGACGACACCGACCAATACACCGTCGCGGAGCACGGGCACGCGGCGCACCCCGCGCGTCTCCATGATGTGAGCGATCTCCTCGGCCGTCGCATCCTCACCCACACTTGCCAGATCCATGGTCATGGCATCCTTCACCGTGCGGCCATGACTCCGTGCGAAGCGCGCAGCCTCCAACTCGGGCCCGCGGAACAGGCTGGCGAACCAGCCCGTCTTCGGCGCCGAAGGCGCTGCAAGCCTCTTGATCAGATCGCCTTCGGTGATGATGCCGACGAGCTGCCCGTCCTCGCGCACCACTGGCGCGCCCGAGACGCCGCGTTCGGCCATGGCGCGGGCCGCCGCCTCCAGGCCCATATCCGGCGGGAAGGTGAGGAGTCCGGTCGACATCAGATCACGCGCCAGCATCACGCCTCTTTCTCCTTGCCGCGGTTCGCCCCGCGAGCGGCCGCATCGGATGAATGACTGCCCCGCGCGGCACGGGGTTGTGACCGATGATCCAGAGGGTCTGATGGCGCATCGCCATCCTTCCCACGGACGAGGCTCGCTCCGCCGCCGGGGTCGACAGGGAGGCTCGCCGCGCCGCTGGTCGCAAGCCGGGCCAGAAAGGCCTCGAGGTCGCGCGGGATGACGCGCCACTCGCGCCCGAGATCGATTGCCCGGAGCTGCTGCAGCTTGATCCAGTGACGGACGCTCGCCTCCGACACCTGAACCAGATCCGCAACTTCCTTCACGGTCAGGAATCGCCGCGTCAGCATCGCGCCACTCCGGTTTGCCGCCCTTCCATGCCGGTACAGTCGCAGGAATCGCAACGTGACCGCATTGACGTACATCAATGCCCGTTGAGCGTCGTTGAGTGCATCTGAGCGTGGGCGGCTCGAAGGCTGCCCCGCAGATCTCGGCCTGCTGTGTGGGAAGGCGGCGACGGTCACGGGTAGTGCAAACGGCAGATTGTTCCGTTGCAACGACCCACCCCGCTTCGCAATCGAGCCGTCTTCTCATGCGCCTGAACCACGCGATCCGCGTCAATCTTGAGGAGAAAACATCGTGGCCATTACGACGATCGCGCTGCATGTGGAGCCCGGCGCTCCGGAAACGGTGGATGCGTGCCTTGCGCTGCCGTTGGCGATCGCCGAGTCCCACGCCGCACATGTGACGGCCCTCGTCTTCGCGGTCGGCGCCTTTCGCGACGCATCGGGCGCGGACATCACGTCGCTGACCGATCAGGACCTCATCGCCCGCGAGAATGCGGCGACCCTGCGCGTACAGAAGGTGCTGGAGGCGCGGGGTCTCCGGTTCGAGGTGCGCGGCCGCAGCAGCTTCGCCTATGGTGTCGGCGAGGTCCTCGCCGACCAGATGCGCGTCAGCGACCTCGGGATCGTGTCATTCGGTCCGGGTGCGGATATCGGCAGGCGCTTCGTCGCATCCGCCGGCATCTTCTCCTCCGGGCGGCCGCTGCTGCTCGTGCCGCCCGGCCGCGCCGTTGCCTCCCCTCCGTCGCGCATTGTCCTGGCCTGGGATGCTTCACCCGCGTCGGTTCGCGCGGTCCATGGCGCACTCCCGTTCATCAGGCGGGCAGAGGCGGTCACCGTCGTGAGTGTCACGGATGACAAGGAGTTCCGGCAGGGCCAGTCGGGTGTCGAGCTGGCACATCTGCTCGCGCGCCATGGCGCGCATGCGGCCTTCCGTCCCGTCCAGCGGGGTCGCGGTGGGGTCGGCGCTGCCATCCTGGATGTTGCGCGGGAGGTCCAGGCGGACATGATGGTGATGGGCGCCGTCCGCCACGCGCCCCTGCACAACCTGGTGTTCGGCAGCGCGACGATGGACCTGCTCGACCGGGGTCCGGCTCTGCCCACGCTGCTGGCCGCATAGACCTGTCGGTCGGACGACCCGTCCACCTGATGCGCCCGGCGCCTTCTCGTCGAGCCATGGGTGGACGGGCCACCTCTCGGGGGCAGGCGCCCAGCACCGTGGTTCGAGATCGGCATCGGAGCCCATGACAAGCAGCGGGGATACCGCGTGGCACAGCCTCGCCTCGGAAGACGCGATGAGGCGCGCCGCCACGCAGCCCGAAGGCCTGACCGGGACCGAGGCGGCGCTCAGGCGGGCGGCGCACGGGCCCAACAGGCTGCCCGAGGCCCGGACACGCGGGCCGCTCCTGCGGTTCCTGGCCCAATTCCATAACGTCCTGATCTACGTGCTGCTTGGTTCGGCCACGGTGACCGCGGCTCTGCAGCATTGGGTGGACACCGGGGTGATCCTCGCCGTGGTGCTGGCCAACGCGGCCATCGGCTTCATCCAGGAGGGCAAGGCCGAGGCCGCGATGGCGGCAATTCGACAAATGCTTGCCCCCCGTGCCGCCGTGTTGCGCGATGGACGGCGGACGAGCGTGGATGGCGCGGACCTCGTGCCAGGCGACATCGTTCTGCTGGAAGCGGGGGACAAGGTGCCCACCGACCTGAGGTTGATCGAGGCGCGCGGGCTGGCGGCGCAGGAGGCGATCCTCACGGGCGAATCGGTGCCCGTGGAGAAGTCTGTGGAGCCAGTGCCCACCGATGCCGCCCTGGGCGACCGGCGATCCATGATGTGGTCCGGCACCTTGGTCACGCAGGGCACGGCGCGCGGCGTCGTGATCGCCACCGGCGCCAGGACCGAGATCGGGCGGATCGGCGGCCTTCTCGCCGAGGTCGAGCAGCTGACCACGCCGCTTGTCGCGCAGATGGACCACTTCGCGCGCTGGCTCTCCTTCCTGATCCTGCTCGTTTCGGGCCTTCTGCTGCTCTACGGCTATTTCGTCGGGCATCAGGCCTTTGCCGATCTGTTCATGGCGGTCGTCGGCCTGGCGGTCGCGGCAATCCCGGAAGGCCTGCCTGCGGTCATGACCATCACGCTCGCCATCGGCGTGCAGGCGATGGCGCGGCGCCATGCGATCGTGCGTCGCCTTCCGGCGATCGAGGCGATCGGCTCGGTCTCGGCGATCTGCACCGACAAGACCGGGACGCTGACCCGCAACGAAATGGTCGTGACCGCCGCCGAGACGCCCGCCGGCGCGTTCCAGATGGGTGGCGAGGGCTATGCGCCTGAGGGCTCGGTAGAACCGTCTGGCGACCTGTCGCGCCTCGCCCTTGCGGCGGCGCTCTGCAATGACGCCGCGCTGCATCGCGAAGACGCGCAGTGGATGATGGAAGGTGACCCCATGGAGGGGGCGCTGCTGGCCTTTGCCGGCAAGATCGGCGGCAGTCATGCGGCGCGGCGGCTGGATGCGATCCCCTTCGACAGTCGCCATCGCTTCATGGCCGTACTGAGCGAGGGCCCTGCAGGCCGCCTGGTCCATGTGAAGGGCGCGCCGGAGCGGGTCCTGCGCATGTGCGGCGGCATCGACTACAAGCAATGGCACGACCGGGCCGACGCCATGGCGCGGCGCGGCCTGCGCGTCCTGGCGCTGGCCGAGCGAGCCGAGGCGGGCGAGCGCATCGACGCCGCCGCGCTGGAGGGGGGCCTCACCTTCCTCGGCCTCCTCGGGCTGATCGACCCGCCCAGGCCCGAGGCCATCGCGGCCGTGGCGGAATGCCGGGCTGCGGGGATCAGGGTCAAGATGATCACCGGCGACCATGCCGGCACCGCCGCGGCGATCGCCGCGCAGATCGGGCTGGAAAACGCCCACCGCGTGCTGACGGGGGCCGATCTCGACAAGCTGGACGAAGCGCAGCTTGCGCTGGAGGTGGTCTCGGTCGACGTCTTTGCGCGCACCAGCCCTGAACACAAATTGCGCCTGGTGACCGCGCTGCAGACCAATGGCTTGACCGTCGCGATGACCGGCGACGGTGTGAACGACGCGCCGGCGCTCAAACGCGCCGATGCGGGCATCGCGATGGGCCTGAAGGGGTCCGAGGCGGCGAAGCAGGCGGCCGATCTCGTGCTCGCGGACGACAACTTCGCCTCCATCGCCGCCGCGGTGCGCGAGGGGCGGACGGCTTACGACAACCTCAAGAAGGTGATCAGCTGGACCCTTCCCACCAATGCGGGGGAAGCCATGGTGATCGCCCTGGCGCTGCTGGCGGGACTGGCCCTGCCGGTTACCGCCGTGCAGATCCTCTGGATCAACCTCATCACGGCGATCACCCTCGGCCTCGCCTTGGCCTTCGAGCCGACCGAGGCGGGGACCATGACCCGACCGCCCCGCTCTCGCGATGCGCCGATCCTCGCGGGCGAACTCGTCTGGCACGTGGTGATGGTGGCGCTCCTGTTCCTGGCCGCGGTCTTCGGCGTCTTCAGCTATGCGATCGACCGGGGGTATTCGCTGCCGCTGGCGCAGACGATGGCGATGAACACGCTGGTGGTGCTGGAGATCTTCCACCTCTTCTTCATCCGCAACATCCACGGCACCTCGCTGACCTGGGACGCCGCGAAGGGGACGAAGGTCGTCTGGACCGTGGTCATCGTCATCACCGCGGCGCAGTTCGCCGTCACCTACCTCTCGCCGCTCCAGGCATTGCTGGGCACCGAGCCCATTCCGCCGGCCGACGGCCTGCTCATCGTCGCCGTGGGTGCAGTCTTCTTCGCGATCATCGAGATCGAGAAGCAGATAAGGTTGGGCTTGAAGGGCCGCGGCAGGATGGTGACAGGGTGAGGCAGCGCATGTTCGGAGTGTAGGCTCTCCACCATGGTTCCGGGCAGAGGCGCACCGAGCATCCCCATGGCGATGACCCTTGTCGCCGCCGTCACGTTTGTCGTCGGGGTGGCCCTCTTCATCCTCCCACCCTTTGGGCACATGCCGCTCTCCTACCAGATTGCCCTGACGGGCCTCGCACTTGCCCTGTGGAGCTTCTCCGACGGCTTTCTCGGACGATTCAGCATCGCCCTGGCACTGATCGAAGCCCTGCTCTTGCTTCGCCTCTCGGTTGGCTGGACCCGGCTTCTCGTGGACGTGTTCGCCCCCGACGCCGTCGAGTAGTCACCTGGGGTCAGGTGAACTCCTGCGACAGCGCAGCGTCGCGTCCCCCGCGCGTTCCGTGCCTGACATCCGTTCAACCTTCCTGTGCTCTTTCGTTGCTCGGCCCCAGCCGGCGCGTGGCATGTCGGATCATCGAAGCAGGGAGGCGCGAGGACAACACGACCCGCCCGCACACGAGCCTGAACGGTCTCACCCCAGCGGCCTCTGCAAACCGCCCCGCACCGGGGCAAGTGAGATCAGGCTCTGCCCATCACCGAGGGCATCAATGGGGGGGCAGGGGCACTGCCGTCAGGCGTGCCATGCAGCGGCATCTGTTCGGCTTGCACTGCCGCCGATGTCCCCATTGCAGCCGCGGCCTATCCGTCAGCCCAGCGCATGTTCTGCCGAAGTCGTGCCAATGCCGGTCATGGCGAAAGACGTCAGGGCGTGAACCGCGCCTGAATGACGCCCCGTGCGACAGCCGGAGGCGAATGCACCGTCCTGTCCGCCGGGCCGCTCCGGTCGCTTTCCGGTGGATGCGGCAACGAGCCGCTGCAGATGCACGACCAGACCTGGAATCACAACAGGATGTTCCCGGCCGAGAGAGAAGCGACACTGCTCAGGGTGATCCGGAAGTCGGCCAGGCCATCGCCCTGTACATCCCCCTCCAGCACCTCGCCGGCAAAGCGCAACTGGCCGCTCACACCGGTGAAGGCGGCGCCATCGATCCAGGTGAAGGAATGCAGGGCGGGATCCAAGGCATTCGCGTCAATGGCGCGCAAATCGATCCTGTCTCCCTCCGCTGCGCTGAAATCGGCGATCACATCGCCATTGGCTTCGCTGACGCTCCGGAACAGGAAACGGTCCGCCCCTTCACCGCCCATCATGCTGTCGGCACCCAGCCCGCCATGCAGCACGTCGTGGCCAGCGCCGCCAATCAGCGTGTCAGCGCCCGCGCCACCGATCAGCACATTGTCGAACCCATCGCCGGTCAGGTGGTCGGCACCCTGACCGCCGGAGACGTTCTCGAAGCCCGATATCCAGTCACCCTCCGCATCGCCGGCCGCGACGGTCTGCGCGGCGAGGTTCACCACAACGCCATGGGCTGAGCCTGCATAGGAGAGCATGTCGCGCCCCTCGCCACCATCGAGGCTGTCGGCACCCTGACCGCCATTGAGTGCGTCGTTGCCGGCACCGCCGATCAGCGTGTCGGCGCCCCCGCCGCCGCTCAGCCCATTGGCGAACGCATCGCCGGTCAGGTGGTCCGCACCTTGACCGCCGGAGACGTTCTCGAAACCCGAGATCCTGTCACCTTCCGCATCTCCCGCCGCGACGGTCTGCGCGGCGAGGTTCACCACAACGCCATGGGCTGAACCTGCATAGGAGAGCATGTCGCGCCCCTCGCCGCCATCGAGGCTGTCGGCACCCCGCCCCCCATTGAGTGCGTCGTGTCCAGCGCCGCCGATCAGCGTGTCATTGCCCGCCCCGCCAATGAGCGCGTCGTTGCCCTCGCCCCCATCGAGGATGTTGGCACCCGCATTGCCGTCCAGCCGATTGGCGAGCGCATTACCCGTGCCGTTCAGGTTGGCCGAGCCGGACAAGGTCAGCCGTTCGACTTCGGCGACCAGTGCATGGCTGATCGAGGCAATGACCCGGTCGTAGCCTGAGTTGGGCTGTTCCGTCAGAACGTCGCCGGGATCATCGACACGATAGGAGTCGTTGCCTTCACCGCCCTCCATGCTGTCGGCACCGAGCCCGCCATTCAGCGTGTCATCGCCGGAATCGCCGAGCAGCGTGTCATTGCCATCGCCACCCTCCAGGACGTCCAGGCCCTCGAAGCCATACAGCAGATCGTTGCCATGCCGGCCGTAGAGGAAGTTGTCCTCGAAATCGCCGCCCAGCGTGTCATTGGCGTCGCTGCCTTCAAGGCCTTCGATACCGCCATAGATCGCATCGCCCTCGGCCGCGCCGAGATTGGGCAGGCTGAAGCTGAGCCCGGCCTGTACGGCGTCCGGACCGGCGTAGCTCACGATGTCATGTGTGCCGGCGCCGCCGCCGAACTGGTCGCCGCCGCGCCCGCCCACCATGGTGTCGTTCCCGTCGCCGCCGTCGAGCGTGTCATCGCCCTCGCCACCGAACAGGCGGTCATTGTCGCCGCCGCCATCGAGCCAGTCGGCACCCGCGCCACCCTCGAGCGTATCCGTCCCATCCCCGCCATCCAGGCGGTCGTCGCCGCGCATGCCGAGAAGCTGGTTGCCCCCGTCATTGCCCATGAGGCTATCCTGGCCGTCGCCGCCGATCGCGTGCTCGATGGCGGTGCCGGCGGCGATGGTGACGGTGGTGCCGTCGATGCTGGAGTCCCGGCCGTCACGCAGGTCGATGGCCGAACCGGTGGTGACCGCCGCGGCGTTGATCCAATCGATGCCGCCGTCGCTGTCGGCGATGGTCCGGCGCGCGCTCTGGAACGCCGCCATCTCCGCGTATTCGTCGGTGAAGTGGAAGACGTCGTTCGTCGTCGCCGGGCTGCCGTAGATGTTCAGCTCGAACCAGTTCAGCCAGCCGGAATCCCCTGGCGCGACATCCGTGATCTCGAGCGTCCAGGTGCCATTCGGATCCTCGCCGCGCAGCCCCTCGATGCCATAGCTCCAGCCGGCGACGGTATTGGGAGCCTCGATGATCACGGTGTTGCCACCGATCTGCTGATCGCCCCAGAGCTGGATGCGCGTGCCTGCGGCGGAGATCAGCTCGATCCGCAGGTCAAAGCTATAGGTGGGGTGGCTGACGCTGAGCACGAACTGGACATGGTCGATCTCGATATCGCCCGAGAAGGCGAAGGTCCGGGTCAGCGTGCCGAGGTCGGGGATGTTGGTGTCCGCGGTGCTGCCCGGGTCGATGTCCCCCTGGATGACGCCGGTCGTGCGGCGGATCTCGTTGGCCAAGGTTTCGGGCGACGGTGTGAATCGATTCCAGACCTCGGCCATGCGCACGGCGTTGTAGGCGTTGACCATGCCGTAGCCGTAGTTGGTGTGGATATGCATCCCACCGCCGTTCCAGCCCTCGGCGCCGTTGATCTGCCAGACCCCGTTCTCGTTGAAATAGGGCGCGGTGGCGCCAAGCTGCCCGCCAACCCGCGTCGCCGAAGCGGCGAGGATATCCTTCACATCGCGCCAGCCGAGGCTGGAATTGGCCTCCAGCATCAGGGCCACGACGCCCGAGACGATCGGCGCGGACAAGGAGGTGCCGCTGACGAACTCGACGTAATCCCCACCCCCGGCGCTGGAGGCCGTGTCATAGCCCTGCGCGTCGACAAGGTCGGTGGTGGCGAGAGCGGCGCCCGGCGCGGCGACCAGAATGGCAGCGCCGTGATTCGAGAAGGAAGAGGCCGAGATGTCACGCCCCACCGAATCGATGTCCACCGCCGCCACCGACAGGATCACGCGGTCGGTCTTCACGCTGTCGAAGGCACTGTCGGACTGATCGTTGCCAGCCGCATGCACCACGATGGTGCCCAGGCCACCGCGCCCCTGCGCCACCGCATCGTGCCAGGCATCGAGGATCACGCGGGCGAAGCTGAACTCGACCCGGACGTTGGAGTAGTCGCCGAAAATGGAACGCCAGGCCCAGCTGTTGTTGACGATGTCGAAGGTGCCGGACAGGCGGATCGCCTCGAAGAACGGGGCGTCGGTGGCGCTGGCCTGGCCGACATCGATGGCGCTGTCGCCCGTACTGAAGATCGGGATGCCGGTGATGGAGGCGTCGAAGGCCACGCCGACGGCGCCGACGCCGTCGTTCTCCGCGGCGATCAGCCCGGCCACCGCGGTACCGTGGCCGTTGTCGCCGACCGGCGCGCCATCATAGGTCACACCCTCGATCACGACGTGGCGGGACGCGTCGTAATTCCCGTCGAGGTCCGGATGCGTGTACTGGACGCCGTCATCGTAGACGCCAACGGCCACGCCGGCACCCGTGTACTCGTCCCAGATCCGCTCGATGTTGCCGATGCGAAAGAAATGCCATTGCTGTCCTGCCGCCGGGCCGTAGAGCGGTTCGCCTGGTACGAAGGCCTGGCTGACAAGGGTCGCGGCGACGGGAGGCGACTCCTCGCGCATGGGACGTTGTTTGTTGCTGACGCTCATGCCGCGGACCCCAGTCTCGGATCACGGAATGGTACTGGGAGGCTTCGTTGCGTCAACGGCAGGCGCGCGGCGTCCCGAGGATGGCGGGGTCGGCGTTCGGCCGCACACCCTGGCGCGGGAGATGCCTGCGCCGGGGCAGAGGATGCCGCGCGCCGGCACGCGTCGCAGGGGCGCCGACCAGGAGGGCGGGATCGCCAGCCCGCGCCAGGCGCCATCGGCTTGCCGCAGATCACGTGGATCCTGGCCTCGAGCAAGGCACAGCCCTGGTGAGCGAGCTTCGAGAAGACGCCGCCTGCGCCATTGCCTTGCCGCAGGCCGAGACGACCATCCGGCCGCTAGCACGCGATTGCCGCACCGCTTCGCCGCCTCCGCGCTTCGTGCGATAAGGCGGCAACCAGCGCCAATCCGGGGACGAAACGCCATGCCTGCCATCCGCCGCCGCGCCCTGCTTGCCGCCGCCGCCCTGCCGGCCCCGGCGCTGGCGCAGGAGGGCTTTCCCAACCGTCCGCTGCGGCTCGTCGTCGGCTTCACGCCGGGCGGTGCCACCGACATCTCGGCCCGCACCATGGCGCCGAAGATGAGCGAGGCGCTGGGCCAGCCGGTGATCGTCGAGAACCGCCCCGGCGCGGGCAGCAACCTGGCCACCGAACTGGTCGTCCGCAGCCCGGCCGATGGCCACACGCTGCTGCTCGCGACGATCGGCTCGCTCGTGGTCAGCCCGATGGTGATGCGCCTGCCGGTGGACCCCGCGCGCGACCTGGTGCCGGTTTCGGTGGCGGTCGACCTGTTCAACATCCTGGTGGTGCCGAACGATCGCCCCTGGCGCAGCGTCTCCGAGCTGGTCGCCGCGGCCAAGGCCGCACCGGGGCGGCTGTCCTACGGCACCAGCGGCATCGTCGGCGGGCCGCATCTGGCGGGGCTGCTGTTCGACCGCATCGCGGGGACGGAGACCACCGCGGTGCATTACCGCGGCGGCGCGCTGGTCATGACCGATCTGCTGGCCGGACGCGTCGATTTTTCCTTCGCCACCGCGGCCTCGGTGCTGACGCAGGTGCGTGACGGCAAGCTGCGCGCGCTGGCGGTGCCGCACATCGAGCGCTCACGGCTGATGCCCGAGATCCCGACCGTCGCCGAATCCGGCCTGCCGGGCTTCGACGTGCCGTCCTGGTATGCGGTGTTGGCCCCGCGCGGCACGCCGGAGCACGCGATCGCGCGCGTCAATGCCGCGATGCGCCTGGCGCTGGCCGACCCCGAGGTGATCGCTGTGATGAACCGCAACGGGCTCGAGCCGCGCTGGACGACGCCGGAGCAGATGACCGAGGCGCTGGCGGTGGAGCGCGCGAAGTGGGGACCCATCGTGCGCGAGCGGGGGATCACGGTCGATTAGGCAGCGGTGGTGCCTGTGGGGATCGGCAGCGCGTGACATCCGGCACCGCGTAGGCGCGCCGCCGCAGTCGTCCCAGCCCTCTGGGCACGTCTCACGGCGCCCAGAGACGGCTTGATTCCGGTTACCATCGCAGCGCGGGCAGTTTGCCTCCATCACGCGATGGCCGCGCCATCATCCTCATCAGGCTTGATGGAGCGGCGCGATGATGGGCGATGCGGTCATCGCCACGACCTCCGGCGCCATGTGCATGCTGGGGCTTGTCGCGGGCGGTCGGCGCGGCGAGACTTCCGCCATGGGGGAAACACGCGGTATCGGCACGGGCGCAATCCACACCATCGAATCGCGCCATTCCTGGATCATCGCCGCTGCCGCGCTGACAATGCTGTCCTTCGCCGCAGGCGCGCCGCTCACCGTTGTTGTCGGCTTGGTCCCCATCGCCGAGACGCTCGGCGCGGGGCGGTCGCTGCCCTCGCTCGCCACCTCTCTCGCCTATCTCGGCACGGGCGTTGGCGGCGTGGCCTGCGGCCTCATGGCTGGGCGGTTCGGGCAGCGTGCCGTGGCCATGCTGGGCGGCTTCGCGATCCTGGCCGGGCTGGTCATCGCCTCCTTCGGCGAGCCCTGGTCGCTTCTGGTGGGGATCGGCATCGGCGTTGGGTTGTTTGGCAATGGCGCGCTGTTTCCGCCGATGCTGGCCTATGTCTCGTTGTGGTTCGACCGGCGGCGCGGGACGGCGCTGGCTCTCGTTTCCTCCGGACAATATGTCGCCGGTTTCGTCTGGCCTTCGCTGTTCCAATGGAGCATCGCGGCCTTCGGTTGGCAGCGGACCATGTTGCTCTATGGCGTCGTCGCCGCTTCCGTCATCGTCACGCTGGCCGCTCTGGTGTTGCGGCCGCCGCCGGTGCCGCTCAGCGGTCCTGGCTCGATCAGATCGCTGCCCGGCGCGCGGGTGCTGGGGATGCCGCCGAACCGGGCGTTGGGGTTGATGGCGCTCGGCAGCTTCCTGTGCTGCGTGCCCATGGCGATGCCGGCGGCGCATCTCGTTGCCTTCTGCGGCGACCTCGGCATCCGGAGTTCGGTTGGCGCTGCGATGCTTTCGGTTCTTCTGCTCTCGGCCTTCGTGGCTCGGCAATTCTGGGGCTGGTTGTCGGATCGTATCGGCGGGTTGTGGACCGTTTTCGTCGGCGGGTTGGCGCAGGTCGTTGGCATGCTCGGCTTCCTCGCGACGCAGGACGAGGCGGGGCTGTTCTTCGCGGCCGCCGCCTATGGCCTCGGCTTTGGCGGGATCGTGCCGGCCTATGTGCTCGCGGTGCGGGAGTTGTTCCCGGCCGTGGAGGTCACCTGGCGCGTGCCGGCGCTGCTGATGTGCAGCCTTGCCGGCATGGCCTTCGGCGCCTGGATGGCGGGTGCGATCTATGACCGCGTGGGCTTCTACGCCGCGGCCTGGTGGGTCGGGATCGCGTTCGGCCTGGCGCAAGTGGCGCTGATCGGCGCTCTTCTGATGCGGCAGCACGGAGGAATGCGGCTTGTGCGGGCGCCAGTGTGATGCGGCGAGGTGGGACGGCGCATTCTCCGTGGCGATGTTGCCGTCCGTCCCGCTCGCCTTGCCGCTGATGAAGTTGCCACCGCCGCTGGCAGGCGTTGCTCAAGACGTCCCCATCAATCAGCGAGATGCGAGCGCCAAGGCGCGACGCCGGAACGACACGAGCTTCGGTGGGAGGTCCGGTAGTCGGTCGATGGTCGGCGCGTGCTCCCGCTGGAGAACCTCGGGCAGGTGGACGACCAAGCGATTCTGGCCCTCGCCCCCCGAAGGTTCGCGCAACTGAAGCGCCGTCCATCGTCTCGCATCTCTCGCCGAACGCGCTCTGGGTGGGCTTCCTCGGGGCGATGTAGTGCCACTCCACGTGCCGCTCCTGCGACCAACGCAGGATCGAGGTCGAGGTCAGTTCCGCGCCGCTGTCGCTGGCCACCGCAAGCGGCTTCAGGTATCGCCGGATCGGTCTGCGTGAAGTTCGCGGACGTCATCAATCCACTCCGACAAGATCGCAGGGGTCAGCGCATACATGGGCACCTGGGTGACCCAGAACCCTGCGCCGTCGAGACGCTTCGCCATTGCTGGGCCGCCGGTCGTGTTGGTCGAGTGGACGAAGACCGGCACGTCTTTCTCGACATGCTGCACGATCAGATCCACGACGTTGCTGCCCGAAAGATAGCGGTCTTCCGCAGTGGCAGCCTGCGCTTGCAGGTCGTGGTCCAGCATGATGCCGGCCAATTCTCCTTCGCGGTGGCGCACAAAAAGGCCAATGGCCCGCCCGGCGCTTCGAGCCTCGATGACGACGAAGTCTGATGGCAGCCAGGACTTCAGGCGCTCGATGCGGCGGGCATCGTCCTCGATGAGCAGGATGCGGATCCGGCGTTGCATAGCGCTTTCCGTGGCGGGGTGCGGCGCCAGGGTATCATAGACCGTTGCGCAAGCGGTGGCATGCCAGGGGGCAGGGTCAATCAGGGGAGGCGCTTGTGTTCATCCTTCGATTGTCGAGGACCACTACCAACTTGTCATTCAGGATTGTGCTCGCTGTTCCGCCGACTTGCGCCAGTGCCGGCGCATTTCGTGGGGCCGCATTCATGCCCCCACATCTAGCGACCTGAGGACTGCCTAACGGCCCACGGTTCGCCGGCGTTCGCCCAAAATCGCCCACAGCCAAACGTAAACGGCACCCTATCCGGCCCCCAGGAACACGTGTTCCGATAGGCGGCCCCACAGAGTGGGTGGTAAGCGATTGATTTTGTGAGGAAAACTGGAGCGGGCGAAGGGATTCGAACCCTCGACCCCAACCTTGGCAAGGTTGTGCTCTACCCCTGAGCTACGCCCGCGCTCCGTGCGGGCCGCTTACCTACCACGGTTCCTGCGCTTTGCAAGAGGGGGGCGGGCACGGGCGTCAGATGGTTGAATCCCCCCCGCCTGCCCCGCATATCGCCGCCCGCACGTCATCCCTCGATGAGGAACCCTCCCCGTGAGCGAAACCATGGAAAAGCACGAATTCGGCGCCGAAGTGGGCCGGCTGCTCGACCTCGTGGTCCACGCCCTCTACTCCGAGCGCGAGATCTTCCTCCGCGAACTCGTGGCCAATGCCGCTGATGCCGTGGACCGGCGCCGGTTCGAAGCCCTGACACAGCCCGGCCTGTCCCTGCCGGCCGAGGCGCGGCTGCGAATCCTGCCCGACAAGCCCGCCCGCCGACTCACCCTCTCCGACCCCGGCATCGGCATGTCCAAGTCCGAACTCGCCGAGCACCTGGGCACCATCGCGCGCTCCGGCACCCTGGCCTTCGCGCGCGCCATCGGCGAGGCACCGGAAGGTGAGCGGCCGAACCTGATTGGCCAGTTCGGCGTCGGCTTCTACTCCGCCTTCATGGTCGCCGATCGCGTCGAGGTCACCTCGCGTCGCGCCGGGGCCGAGGAGGCCTGGACCTGGGCCTCGGACGGCAAGGGCAGCTACACGCTGGCACCCGCCACCCGTGCGGAGGCCGGCACCGACATCGTCCTGCACATGAAGGAGGATGCCGCCGAATTCCTCGAGCCGCTGCGCCTGCACACCATCATCCGCAAATGGGCTGACCACATCACCATCCCGATCCTGATCGTCGAGGACGGCAAGGAAGAAGCCGCGAATGAGGGCACCGCGCTCTGGCGCAAGCCCAAGGCCGAGGTGGGCGAGGAGGCGCACACCGAATTCTACCGCCATCTCGGCCATGTCTTCGACAAGCCCTGGGCCACGCTGCACTGGCGTGCCGAGGGCGCGGCCGATTTCACGGCGCTGCTCTACATCCCCGGCATGAAGCCCTTCCAGCCCGTGGAGGGGGAGCGCCTCTCCGCCGTGCGCCTGCATGTCCGGCGCATGTTCATCACCGACAAGGCCGAGCTGCTGCCGCCCTGGCTGCGCTTCGTCGTCGGCGTGGTGGATACCGAGGACCTGCCGCTCAACGTGTCCCGTGAGATGCTGCAAGCGACGCCCGCGCTGGCGCGCATTCGCCGTGCGGTCACGACACGTGTGCTGAATGAGCTCAAGACGCGCGCGAAGGATGCCGAATCCTATGCCGGGTTCTGGGCGAATTTCGGCACGGTGCTGAAGGAAGGCATCTGGGAGGATGCGGAGCATCGTGCCGAGGTGGCAGCCCTGCTGCGCGCGCGTTCCTCCGCGGTCGAGGGCTGGACCTCGCTGGCGGAATACGTCGGGCGCATGAAGCCCGGGCAGGAGGCGATCTACATCCTGGTCGGCGACGATGCGGCCGCGCTCGCCGCCTCACCGCAACTCGAGGGCTTCCGCGCGCGTGGCGTGGAGGTCTTGTTGCTGGACGATCAGATCGACTCCTTCTGGCCCGAGCGGCTGGGCAGCTTCGAAGGCAAGCCGATCCGCAGCATCACGCAGGGTACCATCGATCTTTCCGCCATCGCGGTCGAGGCGCCGGCGCGCGAGGCTGCGGATGTCACCGCGCTCCTGCCACGCCTGCAGGAGGCGTTGAAGGACCATGTTTCCGCCGTGCGCGCGACGGAGCGGCTGGTCGAGTCCGCGGTGGTGCTCGCAGCGCCTGAATACGGTCCTGACCTTCAGATGCAGCGCCTGCTGCGCCGTGCGGGGCGTGGTGGTGGCGGCGGGCTGCCGGTGCTCGAGATCAACCCGCGCCACGCGCTGATCGCGCGGCTCGCCCGGGAGGAAGGCGACATCGCCGAGCTGGCCGGGCTGCTGCTCGACCTCGCGCGGCTGCAGGATGGCGACACGCCGCGCGACCCGGCCGCCTTCGCGCGGCGCGTCGCGCAGGCGCTCGCGATCGGCTGATCAGCGGCCGGGCACGAGCCCGGCCAGGCGCACCAGCTCGAGGCTCGCGGCGCGTTCGCGGGTGATCACCGCGGCGAAGGCCTCGGGCGTGCTGCCGATGCCGTTGAAGTATTGCGGCGCCAGCATGCGCTCGGCGAATTCGGCGTTGGTCACCACGCTGCGCACCGCGGCTGACATGCGCGCGACGATCGCCTCCGGCGTGGCGCCCGGCGCGGCGAGGCCCCACCAGGGCCCGGCATAGGGGTAGTCGTAGCCAAGCTCGCCGAGCGAAGGCGTGTCCGGCAGTTCGGCCAGGCGCTGGCTGCCGAGCACGGCGAGCGGGCGGATGCGCCCGCTGCGGATCTGCGGCAGCGCGAGTGCGAGCGCGCCGTAGCTCAGCTGGATGCGCCCGCCCACCAATTCGCGGAAGGCGTCGCCGATGCCGCGGAAGGGGATGTGCTCCATCTGCAGCCCGTCGCGCGCCTTCATCCACTCGAACAGCAATTGCTGCGCCGAGCCGCTGCCGGAGGAGCCGTAATTCACCCCCGGACGGCCACGCGCCCAGGCGACGAAGGCGCGCAGATCCCCCGCCGGGGTATCAAGGCTGCCGACGATGACGCTGCGCGCGCTGGCCATCTGCGAGACCGGGCGCAGCGAGGCGTAGCGCGCATAGAGCTCGGGCTCGACATGCGGCACGCTCGCCATGTTCTCGATGTTGACGGCGCAGAAGGTGGTGCCGTCCGGCGTTGATTGCGCGCAGGCCTCGAGGCCGATGACGCCATTGCCGCCGGCGCGATTCTCCACCACCACCGCGGTGCCGAGTTCGCTGCGCAGGCCCTCGGCGATGGCGCGCACCAGGATGTCGAGATTGCCGCCCGGCGGCTGGGCGACGATCAGGCGGATCGGCCGGCGCGGCCAGTCGGCCTGGGCGAGGGCGCGCGTGGCGGGCAGGGCAGCGAGCCCGGCCAGCAGCAGGCGGCGATGCAGCGTCATTGTTCTTGTCCTCCCCTTGGTCGTTGCGATGTCAGGTCTCGTCCTGCACGGCGTTGTGCAGCAGGCCGATGCGATCGATCTCCACCTCCACCACATCGCCCGGCTTGAGCCAGAGCGGGGGCGTGCGCTTGGCGCCCACGCCGCCGGGCGTGCCCGTGGCGATCACGTCGCCGGGTTCGAGCCGCGTGAAGGTCGAGCAATAGGCGATCTGGGTGGGGATATCGAAGAGCATCTCGCCCAGCGTGGCATCCTGCACCACCGCGCCGTTCACGCGCGTCTGCAGGCGCAGCGCCTCCAGCGCGCCGACCTCGTCGGGTGTCACCATCCAGGGGCCGAAGCCGCCGGTGGAGGGGAAGTTCTTGCCCGGCGTGAACTGGTGCGTGTGGCGCTGCCAGTCGCGCACGCTGCCGTCATTGTAGCAGGCGAAGCCCGCGATCTGCGCCATCGCGGCCTCGCGCCCGACATGGCGGCAGGAGGTGCCGAGGATCACCGCCAGCTCGCCCTCATAGTCGAAATCGGTCGAGACCTTGGGGCGCAGCAGCGGCGCGAGGTGCCCCATCTGGCTGTTCGGGAAGCGCGTGAAGATGGTCGGGTGGCCGACCACGGCGCGCCCCGTCTCCTTGCGGTGTTCCTCGTAGTTCAGGCCGATGCAGAGGATCTTGTCCGGGTTCGGAATGACCGGCAGCCACTCGATGGCCTCGAGCGCGATGCGCGGCGCGCCGGGCGCGGCCGCGCGCGCGGCCTCCAGCGCCCCGGCGGCGATGGCGCTCTTCAGGTCGGGCAAGTGCCGCAGCACGGCGCCGACATCCTGGATCGCGCCATCGGTGACCACGCCCCAGCTTGCGGTGCCGGCGTGGCGGAAACTGGCGAGCTTCATGCGGTACTCTTCCTCGGTTGCAGCAGGGGGCGAAGATCGTCGAGCATCCGGCCCAGGGCGGGAATGTCCTGCGCGACGCCGTAGACATAGCGATCGGGGCGCACGATGGCGGCTGCGGCGCCATGCCGGGCGAACCAGGCGGCGACCAGGCCGTCGCGCTCGGCCAGCGCGTCGGGCGCGAGGCGCCAGGCACCGGGCTGGTCGGGCTGGTCCGGGCCCAGGATGATCTGCCAGCCGGGCCCGGTGACCTTGTCGAACCGCAGCCAAGCGTCGCCCTGGCGGACCCAGGGCTGGGGAAACAGCGTGCCGATCACGGGGTGTTCCTCCGCCGCGCGCAGCCCGGTTTCGAGCGGCGGCACGATCTCCTGCCGCGTCACGACGGGTGGCTTGCCGCCCCCCTGGGCGAGCAGTGCGGCATCGCGCGCGCGCGCGGCCACGGGATCGCGCTCGCAGATCTGGCGGCCGATCGCCTTGATGCGCGCGGTCAGGGTGCGGACATGCTGCGCGCGTTCCACGCCGTAGCTGTCGAGCAGCGACTCCGGCGCGCCGTCGCGATGTGCGGCGAGTTTCCAGGCGAGGTTCGCCACGTCGCGCAGCCCCTGGCACATGCCCTGGCCGATGAAGGGCGGCTGCTGGTGCGCCGCGTCGCCGGCGAGGAAGATGCGCCCGCGCCGCCACTCCCGCGCGACCAGCGCATGGAAGCGATAGCTCGCCGCGCGCCACAGCTTCGCCTCGCCGGGGGCCAGCCAGCGCGCAAGCAAGGGCCAGACCATCTCAGGCGCCTGCATGGCCTGCGGATCCTCGCCGGGCAGCAGCATGATCTCGAAGCGCCGATGCGCGCCGGGGCCGACGATGTAGGTGATGGGGCGCGCCGGGTCGCAATGCTGCGCGGCGTTGGCGGGCATCCGCGCCAGTGCCTCGGGCGTGACCAGCAGGTCCACCACCAGCCAGGGTTCGTCGAAGACCAGATCCTCGAAGCCGATGCCCAGCGACTGCCGGATGAAGGAGGACGCGCCGTCGCAGGCGATGACATGGTCGGCGGTGACCTCGCGCTCCACGCCGTCCTCCTGGCGCAGGCGCAGCGTGACGCGCGACGCATCCTGCGTGATGCCGACGCAGGCGGTGCCGAGTTCCACGCGCACACCCGGCATCGCCGCCGCATGGGCGCGCAGCGCGGCCTCGACCGGGGGCTGGGAGAAGACCATGGTCGGCACGAAGCCCTGCGGCCAGGGCTCGGGCACCATGTCGATGCGCCGGATGAGCTGCCCCTCGACGCCGAAATGCTCGGAGGCCGGGAAGGGCGCGGTATGCGGCAGCACGGCCTCCGCCACGCCGAGATTGTCGAACAGGCGCAGGATCTCGTGATCGATCGCGATGGCGCGCGGCTTGTCGTAGATCTCCCGCGCGCGATCGATGGCGAGGGTGCGAAAGCCCTGCTGGCCGAGCAGGGCGGTGGCGACCGCGCCGCTCGGCCCGAAGCCCACGACGACGACTTCGTGGTGCGCGGCGGGCATCAGGCGAACAGGATCGCGAGCTGCGCGCGCTTCGTCGCCTCGGGCTTGGGCGGCGCGATGCCCCATTGGTCGGTGCGCCCGGGCGGCCAGACCCAATGCGCGGGGCCGCGGGCGACATGGTGCTCATCCACCTGCTCGACCTCGGCCGTGTATTCCACGACGATGCCGAAGGGGTCGATGAAATAGGCGAAGACATTGTCGCCCGGCCCGTGCCGCCCCGGCCCCCAGGCGATGGGGAAGCCCGCATCGATCAGCCGCCCCGATGCGCGCATCACCGATTCCCAATCCGGCATGTTGAAGGCGACATGGTTGAGCCCGTTGACCGGCGCCTCCGCCAGGACCACGGCGTGGTGGTCGGCGTTGCAGCGCTCGAAGGCCATCAGCTTGGACCGGTCCGCGAGGCGGAAGCCCAGGCCCTGTTCGAAGAAACGCGCCGTGGCATCGACATCGGTGCAGTTGAGGTTGACATGCGCCAGCCGCTCGGCCCGGTCGCGCGACGGCGGGTCGGCTTGCCGCGGCGCATCGCCGCTGACCAGGCGCAGCACGAAGCCCGAGGGGTCGCGCAGCGTTGCCGCCTGTCCACCGCCGGGCTCCTCCAGCGGGGCAGGGGCGGCGAGCAGCGCGGCGCCCGCCGCCTGCGCCGTGGCGATCACCGGATCGAGCGCGGGCGCGCGGAAGGTCACGCTGCGGATCGCCGCCTGCGGCGCCTCGGCCAGTTCCAGCACATGGCAATCGGCGCCCGTGGCGTGCAGCCAGAGCCGGCCCGGCGCCCGCGCGGCGACGCCGAGGCCCCAGACGGTGGTGTAGAAGCGCTCCGCCCCGGCGAGGTCGGGCACCAGCATTTCGACGCTGCGCAGGGCGGTCACCGGGAATTCGCTCATGCCTCGACTGCGTCCTTGCCGCATCCTCACCCCCATCTGAATGATCGATATTGTGGGAAGGCGCAACCCCAATGTATATGATTCGCATGATTCGCGCGCCAGATATGCCGTCATGAGCGTCACCCACGCCACCAGCGTGCATGAGCGGATCCGTGCCGACATCCTCGCCGGCCGGCTGCAGCCCGGCGCGCGCCTGCTGATCAAGTCGCTGATGGAGAGCTACGGCGTGGGCCAGACGCCGCTGCGCGAGGCGCTGAACCGCCTCGTCGCCGATGGCTTGATCGCGGTGGCTGACCAGCGCGGCTTCACCGTGCCGGGCATCAGCGCGGCGGAACTGCAGGAGCTGACCCGCACGCGCTGCTGGCTGGAGGAACGGGCGCTGCGCGAATCCATGGCCCGGACCACCGAGGCCTGGGAGGAAGCCCTGCTGGTCGCCGGCCATCGCCTCTCCCGCACGCCGCGCGGGCCGGATGGCGCGGCCGCGGCCGATGATGCGGTGTGGGAGGCGCGGCACCGCGACTTCCACAACCTGCTCGTCGGCAATTGCGGCTCACGCTGGTTGATCGGCTTCTGCGGCCAGCTCACCGATCGCCATCAGCGCTACCGCAAGCTCGCCGCGCGCCGGGCCTTCCCGCGGCGTGACGTGGATGCCGAACACCAGGCGATCCTCGCCGCCGTGCTGCGGCGTGACGCCGATGCGGCGGTCGCGCTGCTGACCGCCCACTACACCGCGACGGCGCAGATCATCCTGGAGGACAGGGCGATCTTCGCCGAAGGGTCATAGGTTCCGCCGCGCCGCGCGCAGCGTCGGCAGGCCGATGCCGGTGGCCTGGAAGCCGCCATCCACCGCGATCACCTGCCCGGTGATGTAGCTCGCGCGGTCGCTGCACAGGAAGAAGATCGCCTCCGCCAGCTCGCTCTCCAGCCCGTAGCGGTTGAGCGGGATGGTGTCGTGGTAGTCGGCGCGGATCTCGGGCGTGTGCACGGCCTTGGCCATCGCCGTGTCCACCGGCCCCGGGGCGACGGCGTTCACCCGGATGCCGAGCCCCGCGAGCTCCACAGCCTGCTGCTTCGTCAGATGCGCGAGCCCGGCCTTGGAGGTGCCATAGGCGACGCGCAGCGTGGAGGCGCGCAGGCCGGAGATGGAGGTGATGTTCACCACCGCCCCGCCGCCCCCCGCCGCCATCAGCGGTGCGGCCGCCTGCACCGCGAGAAACGGCCCGGTGAGGTTCACCGCCAGCACGCGCGTCCATTCCTCGGGCGTGGTCTCGAGCATCGGCTTGAACACGGCGGTGCCGGCATTGTTCACCAGCGCATCGAGCCGGCCGAAATGCGCGGCGGCGCGCTGCACGGCGGCGGTGATCGCACTCGGCTCCGCGACATCGCAGGTCAGCGCCAGCGTGCGCTCGGGCAGGGCGAGTTCGGCCATCGTGGCCTGCAGCAGCGCTGCGTCGATGTCGAGCAGCGCCACGCGCCAGCCCTCCGCCAGGAAGCGCCGGACGGTGGCCAGGCCGATGCCGCGGCCCGCGCCGGTAATCAGCACCACTTTTCCCGCCATCGATGCCTCCCGTTGTCGCCCGTGCCGGGGCAGGATAGCCCCCGCGCAGCCGGGCAGACAGAGGCCCTGCGCGATGGAGCGAGATGATCGGCCAGCCCCTTTCCGCGCGCGGCTTCGCCATCGCCGTCGTCACGGCGCAGGTGCTGGTGCAGATCGGCGCCTATGCGCTGCCCGCGCTGCTGCCCGGCGTGATGGATCGCTGGGCGCTGAGCGCCACCGAGGCCGGCTGGCTGATGGGCGGCTTCTTCGCCGCCTATGTCGCCGCCGTGCCCGTGCTGGTCGCGCTGACGGACCGCGTCGCGCCACGCCGCATCTACCTGATCGGTGCCGGGGCCACGGCGCTGTCGCATCTGGGCTTCGCGCTGCTGGCCGAGGGATTCTGGAGCGGCCTCGCCTGGCGGGCCTTGGCGGGAATCGGCTGGGCGGGCTGCTACATGCCCGGCCTCAAGGTGCTGGCCGACCGGCTGGAAGGCGATGCGCAGTCGCGCGCGGTGAGCTGGCACGCCGCCGGGGTGGGCATCGCCGGCGCGTCCTCCTTCGCCGTGGCCGGGGCGATGGATGCGCTGGCGGGGCCGGCGGCGGCCTTCCTCTTCGGCGGCGCGGCGGCGAGCCTCGCCTTCGTGATCGGCGCGCTGGTGATGCCCCGCGCCGCCCCGCCGCGCGCGGCGCAGGCCACGGCGCTGCTCGATTTCCGCCCGGTGTTCCGCAACCGCGCGGCGATGGCCTGGATCGCGGGCTATACGGTGCACACCTGGGAATTGGCGGCGCTGCGCGCCTGGGGCGTGACCTTCCTGGTCGCGGCCTTCGCCCGGGCGCCCACACCCGCCTGGATGCCCGGTGCGAGCGCGATCTTCACCGCCATCGGCCTGTTCGGCATCTTCGTCTCCGTGGCCGGGAACGAAACCGCGCAGCGCCGCGGGCGGGGCCGCGTGGTGGCGGCGGCGATGGGTGGCGGCGCGATGCTGTGCCTGCTCACGGGCGCCTCCATCCTGGTCTCGGCGCCGCTCGCGGTGCTCTGCGTGCTGGCCTGGAACACCGCCATCTACCTTGACAGCGCGGCGCTGACGGCGGGCACGGTGCAGGCGGCGGAGAAGGCGCGGCGCGGCGCGACGATGGGGCTGCACAGCATGTGCGGCTATGCGGGCGGCTTCATCGGCCCGATCGGCGTGGGCCTCGCGCTTGATCTCGCGGGCCGGGAGGCTGCCCTAGGCTGGCTGCTCGCCTTCGGGCATCTCGCGCCCATCACCCTGCTCGGGTGGTGGGCGCTGCGACGCCTCAGTCGTTAGACGTTGCTTGCCCTCAAACGCCGGGCGCGGCCTCCGGCCGCTTGGCTTCGCGCCACTGGGCGCGGCGGCCGTTCGGCCGCTCGGTCCTTTGGGCCGCTATCTGATGAGCACGACGGCCTCGATCTCCACGCAGATGCCGCGCGGCAGGCTGCCCATGCCCACCGCCGAGCGCGCGGGCCGGCCATTGTCGCCGAAGACCTCGACGAACAGATCGGTGCAGCCATTGATCACCTCCGGCTGCTCGCCGAAATCGGGCACGCCGCGCACCATGCCGAGCACCTTCAGCACCGTGTCCACGCGATCAAGGCTGCCAAGGGCTGCGCGCATATTGGCCAGCAGGTTCAGCCCGCAGAGCCGCGCCGCCGCATAGCCCTCCGCCACCGAGACATCGGCGCCGAGCGTGCCGGTGATGGAGGACCCATCCGCGCGCCGCGGCCCCACGCCCGAGAGGAACAGCAAGCCCCCGCCGATCCGCCAGGGCACGTAGTTCGCCAGCGGCGCGGGCGAGGCAGGCAGGGTGAGGCCGAGTTCCTGCAGGCGGCGTTCGGCGGACATGGCGTTGGGTCTCCCGGCGTGATGTGGCATCACTCTGCACGATCAACCCCCAGAGTCACCATGCAGGTCACCATGCAGGTCATCACCCCCGAAGATGTCGGCCTCTGCGCGCGGCGCCTCGCGCGCATCGATGTCTGGCGCGACAGGCTGGTGGCCGATGGCAAGCTCGCGGGCGCGACCACGCTGGTGATGCGGCGCGGACAGGTGGCGCATCTGGGCTGCTCGGGCGTGGCGGACCTCGCGCGGGGCACGCCGATGACGCCCCAGACCATTCATCGCATCTACTCGATGACCAAGCCGATGACCTCGGTCGCGATCATGATGCTGTATGAGGAAGGGCGCTTCCAGCTCGACGATCCGATCAGCCGCTTCCTGCCCTACTTCACCAATCTGCGCGTCTGCACGGGCGGGGCGCGCGGCAAGCTCGAGACGCTGCCGGCGCTGCGCGACATCACCTTCCGCGACCTGCTGACCCACACTTCGGGCCTGACCTACGGCTTCATGCACGCCACCGCGGTGGATGCGCTCTATCGCGAGCAGGGCATCGACTACGGCGCGGCGGAGACGAGCCTGGCGGAGGTCACGCAGGCGCTGGCGAAGCTGCCGCTGATCGCCGAGCCGGGGACCGAGTGGAACTACTCCGTCGCCACCGACGTGCTCGGCCACCTCGTCGAGGTGATCAGCGGGCAGGATTTTGAGAGCTTCCTGCAGGAGCGGCTGATCGGCCCGCTCGGCATGGTCGATACCGGCTTCCATGTGCGGGCGGGGCAGGAGGCGCGCCTTGCCGCCAACTACACGCGCGGGGCGGATGGCGCGCTGGCACTGATCGATGACCCGCAGACGAGCCGCTACCTGAAGCCGCGGCGGGTGCCTTCGGGCGGCGGCGGGTTGGTCTCCACGGCGGCGGATTACCTGCGCTTCTGCCGCATGCTGCTGGGCAAGGGCGAATTGGAGGGCGTGCGCTATCTCGGCCGCAAGACCGTGGCGCTGATGATGTCCAACCATCTGCGCGGCGACATGGCGGCGATGGGCCAGCCGCGCTGGTCCGAGAGCACGGCAGAGGGAATCGGCTTCGGCCTGGGCTTTTCCGTCATGCTCGACCCGGCGCGGGCGCAGATCATCGGCAGCCCTGGCGAATGCGCCTGGGGCGGCGCGGCGAGCACGGCCTTCTGGGTGGATCCGGCGGAGGAGATGGCGGTGATCCTGCTGACGCAGCTCATGCCTTCCTCCACCTGGCCGCTGCGGCGGGAACTGCGGGTGCTGAGCTACCAGGCGCTGGTGGATTGAGCGCGGGCAGAACCTAGCCGGGCCGCGCACCCGTGCGAGGTCTGGAGGATGGCGCGCCTCACGCCCCGGCCGATCGGCATCGCCGCCGCGGCCGGCATGCTCGCGCTGGTGGCGGTGATGCCAGGTCGCTGGCTCGAGATCCGCATCACCCTTCTCCCGACCTCCTGGTCCGGGCGCCTGGCGTCATCTGGAAATGTACAGACCTTGTCGATAGCCACCGCTCCTTGATGGCGATAAACAATGCTCAGAAACCCTGCGAGTGAATGGAGCAACAGGTGGCGACGATTGATGATTTGGCGGAATCTCTTGCGTCACAATTGCCGTTGACCAAGGCCGAAGCCTTCAGGGGGGTGCGCGCCGTCGTTTCAGCGCTAATGGAATCTTTATTGAAGGGAGAGGCGGTAAGTATCGCAGGCATCGGGCGCTTCACATGCTCTAAAGTCGATGAACGCCCTGAGAAGCACATTGCATCGCTGCGATTTAGCGGTCGCCCACCGCAGTATCGCCGCCTGGCAGAACCGTATCAGAAAAAACCAATCGCCTTCACGATTATCGATATATATTTGAGCCAGCAACGTGGCGAAACCTATACGTCTCGCTGGGAATTTATGCCACCAAGCTCCGCTAAAGCCTGGGAGTCGCGCGCGAGAGTCGCGGCAAGTCATGTCATTGGTAAGACCATTGTAGATATTGGTTGTGGTGAAATGTTGCCCGAGAAATTTCTTCCTGAAGGAACGGTTTATGTTCCGATGGATGTCGTTCGTCGAGATGATAGAACAAAAATATTGGATCTGAATACTCAAGATCTACCTGAATTCGAAGCCGATACTGTTCTTCTTTTGGGTGTACTAGAGTATGTGCATGCGCCGGAAAAACTGCTCCGGGATCTCATTGGAAAAACTAAAAGACTAGTAACATCTTACTATAAAAAAATTGACCACAATGATGCGGATCTATTCATGTCTTGGGTAAACAAGACTGATTGGGTTGGTTTTGAGGCGATGCTGACCAGGAGTGGTTGGAAATTGATCGAGTGCGTTGATTACGGGAATCAGGCAGGGAGGATATTCATCGCGGAGCCGGCTTCATCGAACAGCGAATGATTTTTTTCGGAGCCTGCGGAAAACTAGGCTTCATGGCGAACCCCACGCGACAAATTCGCCAGATCTGACGCGTGTCATGGCCATCTGGACGCTCCCGGAACCTCCGCTTGATGCCATCAGGTAGGGTCGCTGACCCGGTCCGGATCGCCTCAGCTTGGCAATCGCTGACACGGGCTGCTGACCCGATCAGCGGCTCCAGGCCAACCGCGGCTGCCGCACCTCCACCCCCCGCGTTGCCTCAAGATAAGGCCTCCGATGGTCGTGACTGCTGGCGACCCAAGGATTTCTCAATACGTATAAATGATTTGACTTGCTCGCCCATTCCCCGCATGTACACGCCGCAAAAAAAAGGGACTATCCGTTGAAAGAGGACATGATGGAATTCGGTGGGCTGGTCACCGAAAGACTGCCGAATGCCATGTTTCGCGTGCAGCTGGACAATGACCACACCATCATCGCCCATACCTGCGGCAAGATGCGCAAGCACCGCATCCGCATCCTGGCCGGTGACCGCGTGAACGTCGAAATGACGCCCTATGACCTCACCAAGGGCCGCGTCATCTTTCGGTTCAAGTAACCTCGCGCGCCGTGCGATCGGACGCTGACAGAATCGCAGGACTCGGCTAAGGGATCGTCACCTGCAAGGAGTTTGATCCCATGTCGAAGAAGTTCCTCACCGATGTCATCGTGAAGTCCACCGAGATGCCGGCGAACGCCGCCGGCAAGCTCGCGGCCGACATCATCGCCGCCATCAAGGCGGAGATCGTCGAGTCCGGGCGCTTCACCATCCCCGATTTCGGCGCCTTCAGCGTGCGCGAGACGGCCAAGCGCACGGCGCTGAACCCCCGCACGGGCGAGAAGGTGGCCGTGAAGGCCGGCGCCACGGTCCGCTTCAAGGCGAGCCCGGCGCTGAAGGAATCCGCGCTTGCCGGCCTCAAGAAGGCGAAGCGCAAGGCCGCCAAGGCCTGAGGCGGATCGCCTGACCGGGAGGCGCCGGCCGGTTCGCCCGGCCGGCCCCTGCCTGTCCAGGCCAAACGCAGGAAGTTCTGACCTGCGGCCCGAAGGGCCGAGCGCGCGAAGGCGCGCCGCGGCTTATGCCGCGAAGCCAAGGGCCGCGGATGCGGCCCGCCCGGCGTCTGAGGGGCACAAAGGTGAAACCTTTGTGCGCTTGATATCATACGTAGCCCAGCCGCCGGTCGCGTTCCGTCGCCTCCGGCGCGCGCTGCCCGGGCGGGCCGAAGCCGCCGCCGCCCGAGGTCTCCAGCCGCACCACATCGCCCTGCTGCAGCCTGAGATTGTCGGTCTTGGGCGGGATCGGGCTTTCCGCGCCCGCGCGCCGCAGCACCAGCGCCCCTTTCGCCGCCGCCCCGCCGCCCGCCAGCCCATAGGGCGCGTGGTCGAAACGGTCCATGTTCGCGGTGAAGAAGCAGGCATCGCTGTCGATGCGCCATTCCCGCACCAGCCCCAGCCCGCCGCGCCGCATCCCCGCCCCGCCGCTGCCCTGCCGCAGCCCGTAGCGCAGCACCGTCAAGGGCAATTGCGCCTCGATCATCTCGATGGGGATGTTGCTGTTGTTGTGCATGCCCGAGGCATAGGCGTTCACGCCATCCTTTGCCGGATGCGCGCCCGAGCCGCCGATCTCGATCTCCACCAGCACCTCGCGCGCGCCGCTGTTCTGCACGGTCTGGAAGGTGGTGACGTAGCTGTTGCCGTAATAGGCGGCCGGGATGATGTCCGGCACCGCCTGGTGCAGCGCGCCCATCATGGCGTTGAGCAGGCGGTGCGTGACGGCGATCCGATGCGCCACCGGCGCGGGGTGGCGCGCATTCACCACCAGCCCCTCAGGGGCGACCACGCGGATCGGGCGGTAGCAGCCGGCACTCATGTGCAGCGAGGAATCGGCGCAGCACATCAGCGCGAACATCACCGCCGCATTGGTGCTGGCGAGCGTGGCGTTGGTGGGCCCCGCCACCTGCGCCCCGCAGCCGGAGAGATCGACCTCCGCCGTCTCGCCCGTGACGGTCAGGCGCACATGCAGCCGGATCGGCTGGCCGAGCGCGATGCCGTCATCGTCGAGGAAATCCTCGAACTCGTAGACGCCATCGGGCATGCGGCCGATCGCGGCGCGCATGCCGGCCTCGCTCATGTCGAGGATGCGCGCGCCGGCCTCGACCATCGCCGCCGCGCCGAAGCGGCTGGCGAGGCGCGCCAGCGCCGCCGCGCCGACCTCGAGGCTCGCCAGCTGCGAAGCGAGGTCACCCAGCAGCAGGTCGGGCTTGCGCACATTCTGCCGGATCATGGCGAAGATCGCCTCATTGCGCTGCCCGCCGGCGATGATCTTCACCGGCGGGATGCGCAGCCCCTCCTGGAAGATCTCGGTGGCCTTCGCCGCATAGCTGCCCGCGACCAGCCCGCCAACGTCGATGTGGTGGCAGAGCGTGCCGACGAAGGCGATGCGCGCGCCGTCATGGAAGACCGGGCGGAAGGCGAGGATGTCGGGCAGGTGCTGCCCGCCGCAATAGGGATCGTTGAAGATCACCACATCGCCCTCCTGCCAGTCGGCGGGCGGGACATGGTCGGCCAGCAGCGTGCGCAGCGCATGGGTCATCGAGTTGAGATGGCCCGGGATGCGCGCCGATTGCGCGAGGTTGTTGCCCTCGGCATCGAAGACCGCCGTGGAATAGTCGAGCAATTCGCGCACGATGGTGCTGCGGCTGGTGCGCCAGATGGTGATGTCCATCTCCGCCGCCGCGGCGTTCAGCGCGTTGCGGATGACCTCGATCTCGATGGGGCCCAACATCACGAAATCCTCCGCGCGATGATCGCGCCCTCGGGGTCGAGCGCGGCCTGCCAGCCGCGCGCGATGACATGGGTGGCGAAGGCTTCCTCGATGATGGCCGGCCCGAGGATCGAATCCGCGAGGCGCAGCTTCTCGCGCCGCCAGACCGGCCAGTCGCTGGCGGCGCCGCCCTGCCAGACCCGGCGCAAGGCGGGCGGTGTCGCGGCCTCGGCGGGTGTGGCTACGCTCTCCGCCGGCTTGTCGAGCCGCCCGATGGCGGAGGCGCGGAGGGTCACGATCTCCACCGCCTCGCCCTCCGCCGCGTAGGAGAAGCGCGCGCGATGCGCGGCATGGAAGCGCGCGCGCAGGGCGTCGAGGTCCGGCGCCTCGGGCCAGGGCACCAGCAATTCGAAGGCCTGGCCGCGATAGCGCAGATCGGCCGCGATCTCGATGTCGCGCGCGGCCTCGGCCACGCCATCGGCGACCAGCCGCGCGGTGGCTTCCGCGCGCAGCTGGTCGAGCGCGGCGGTGACCTGCGGCAGATGCGCCGAATCGGCGCTGAGCAGGCGCGAGCGCGCGATGTCCTGCACCAGATCCGAGAACAGGATGCCATAGGCCGAGAGCGTGCCGGGCTCGCGCGGGAAGAGCACCTCGGTGATGCCCAGCTCATCCGCGACCTCGGTGGCGTGCAGCCCGCCCGCGCCGCCGAAGCTGAGCAGCGCGAAATCGCGCGGGTCGAGCCCCTTCTCGAAAAGCGAGAGCCGCACCGCCGCGGCCAGCTGCGCATTGGTCACGCGCAACACGCCCTCCGCCGCCGCCTCCGTACCCAGGCCGAGCTTCGCCCCGATGCGGGACTCCATCGCCGCGCGCGCGCCGGCGAGATCCAGCGCCATGGCCCCGCCCAGGAAGAAATCCGGATCGAGCCGGCCGAGCACGGCATTCGCATCCGTCACCGTGGGCTCCACGCCCCCGCGCCCATAGCAGACCGGCCCCGGCCGCGCGCCGGCGCTGCGCGGGCCGGCGGTGAGCCGCCCGGCCGCATCGACCGCGGCGATGGAACCGCCGCCCGCGCCGATGGTGCGCATCTCCACCATCGGCAGGCGCACCGGCAGGCGATCCACCTCGCCCTGCGTCACCAGGCCGATGCGATGGTCCTGCACGACGGAGACATCGAAGCTGGTCCCGCCCATGTCCACGGCCACGAGGTTCGGCCGTGCGAGCCGGCGCGAGAGCCGCTCCGCCGCCAGCGCGCCGCCCGAGGGGCCGGAAAGCAGCAGCCGCGCGGGCTGTTCCGCCGCGCGTTCCAGGCTGCACATGCCGCCATTCGACTGCACCAGGAACAGCCGTGGCGCGAAGCCATCCTCGCCGAGCCGTGCCTCGAGCCGCGCGAGGTAGCGCTGCACCACGGGCATCAGCAGCGCGTTCAGCACGGTGGTGGAGAGGCGTTCGTATTCGCGGATCTCGGGGCTGATCTCGCTCGACAGGCTGATGGGCACGCCGGGGAGGGCCGCCGCCACCGCATCGCGCAGCGCGCGCTCATGCGCCGGATTCGCATAGGCGTGCAGCAGGCCGATGGCCACCGCCTCGGGCTTCGCGGCGCGCAGGCGATCGAGCACGGGGGCGAGATCGCCGAGCGGCGTCTCCACGCTGCCATTCGCGCGCATCCGCTCCGTCACGCCGAAGCGGCGGTCGCGCGGGATCAGGCAGGGGAAGGGATCGGGGGCGAGGCCGTAGATGTCGCGCCGCACATGGCGCGTGATCTCCAGCACATCCTCGAAACCCGCCGTGGTCAGCAGCACGCCTTCGGCCAGCTTGCGCTCCAGCACGGCGTTGGTGGCGATGGTGGTGCCGTGCAGCAGCAGGCCCACATCAGCGAGCGCGAAGCCGAAGCGCGCCGCGGCCTCGCGCACGCCGGTCAGCAGGCCTTCCGAGGGATCGGCCGGGGTCGTGGGCGTCTTCCAGGCCACCACGCGGCCCTGGCGCGCATCGAGGATCTGCAGGTCGGTGAAGGTGCCGCCGATATCGACGGCGATGCGGACCGGGCGCGTGTCGCTCATGCGCCGGCTTCGGAATGGGAGGACATCGGACTCTCCTGCAGGGCGCGCGACGATCGATGCGCCGGGAAGACCTACACCGGCACGTAGCGGCGGAAAATGCGCTGCGCCTCACCTTCCTGCCTGAGCGTCGCCAGCGTGGCGCGCAGGGCGGCGATGGGCGTGTCGCGCGCCTCGAGATTCGCGCAGAGCCAGACCGGCAGTACCTCCAGCGCCGGGCCGAGGCGCACGGCCTCCGGCTGGCCGAGTGCTTCGAATTCCTGGGCGATCTGGATGGCGGTGGCGTACCAGGCGTCGATCTCACCGGCGAGCAGCGCCTGCGCGCTCTCGCGGCCCGTGGCGAAGGGCACGATGTTGGTCAGGCCCTGGCGGCGCAGGAAGCCTTCCTGCACCCCGCCCGCGGGCACGCCGATGCGCGCGAGGCCGCGCGCCTGCTCGATCCCGGCGGGCGGGTGGCGGGCGAGGCGGCCGAGCGCCTGGGGCACTTCCAGCACGTCCTGCACCCAGGTGTAGAGCGCCTCGCGCTCCGCATTGCGGGCGATGGGGGTCATCAGCGCGCCGGGCGTGGCGCGCAGCGCTTCGGTCGCCGCGGCGAAGGGCAGGCGGGTGAGCGCCAGTTCCAGCCCGAGGCGCTGGGCGGCGAGTTGCACGATCTCCACCGCAGCACCCGGGCGCGGGCCCTCGATGATGCCGAGCGGGCGGACATCACCGACGAAGAGGCGGATGGGCGTGGCGGCGCGCGTCAGGGCGGGCAGGGCGAGCGGGGCGGCGAGCAGGGCGCGGCGGCGCGGCATGGCGGGGCTTCCTTCGGTCGGGCGCCAGACTTGCCGCAACGCCGCGGCTTTTCAATCGCCGCGACCCGCCGTCTCCGCCCAGGGCAGGTCGAGCCGCCTTTCGCTGGCGACGTAGAGGCGTTCCATCGTCGCCTCCGGCCCCGGCCTGCCCACCGCGACCCCGGCGGCGTTGTGGATGCCCAGCCGCGTGCCGGCATAGCGGCGATGCGGCACCTCCAGCACATGCAGGTAGCGCCGCGCGCCGAGCGCGGCCTCCAGCTCCGCCCGCGCGAGAAACCCCTCGGCGCCGAAGGAGACGATCAAGGTCGGTGCGCGCAGCCCCGCCACCAGCCGCGCGAAGGCGGGGCCGATCAGGGCACGGCGGTTGAAGGCGCTGCGCCGCGTGCGGCACTCCACGCGCTTGCGGGCACGGCCATAGGTCTCGGGCCGGTCCCAGCGCACCAGCGTCTCCCACAGATGGTAGTTCGAGAGATAGGCGTGCTGGTCATAGGGCGGGTCGAGATAGGCGACGTCGCAGGCGATCTGCGGCGCCAATTCCACCGCATCGGCGCAGAGCGCGCTGCAGGGGCCGGAGGCCGGGCGCGGCAGCAATTCGGGCAGGCGCAGTTCCAGCGGCTTCAGCGCGCGCGGCGCCCAGTCGCGCAGGAAGGCCATCTGGTGGCCGGCGGTGCTGTCCACCCGGTCGGCGGCCTGCAGCAGCGCGACCAGCAGGATGGCGGCGAGTTCGGGTTCCGGGTCGAGCCGCCGGATCGCCTCGCGCATCGCCTCCAGCCGGGCGGCGTTGACCGGGTGCAGGTAGCGCGCCTGCGTCGCATAGGTCTCGGTGAACCAGCCCGGCGCGGGCGGCAGGTGGCTGAGTTCGGCAAGCAGCCGTTGCGCGGGCAGGGCCCAGCGCTCCGAATCCGCCTGCACCGTGCCAAGGGCCAGCACATGCGCGAAGGCGAGGTGGTCATTGGCGATGACGCGCCAGCCCGCCGCCTTCAGCGCATGCGCCACCCGCGCCGAGCCGGAAAAGAGATCCGCGACCACCGCCTGTTCCCCGGCCGCCGCACCCACCGCCCGCAGGATGTGGCCGAGCAGTGCGCGCTTGGAGCCGAGGTATTTGAGCAGCGGTCGCGCTCAGATGTGCAGCGCGCGTCCCGCCGTGGCCAGGGCTGCTTCCTTCACCGCCTCGTTCAGGGAAGGGTGCGCGTGGCAGGTGCGCGCCACATCCTCGGCCGAGGCGCCGAATTCCATGGCGATGGCGATCTCGGCGATCAGCGTGCCGGCATCGGGGCCGATGATGTGGCAGCCCAGCACGCGATCCGTCGCCTTGTCCGCCAGGATCTTCACGAAGCCGTCCATGTCGCCCATGGCGCGCGCGCGGCCATTCGCGGTGAAGGGGAACTTGCCGACGCTGTAGGCCACGCCGCGCGCCTTCAGCTGTTCCTCAGTCTCGCCGATGGAGGCGACCTCGGGCCAGGTGTAGACCACGCCGGGAATGGCGCCGTAGTTCACATGGCCATGCTGGCCGGCCAGGATCTCGGCGAGTGCGACGCCCTCTTCCTCGGCCTTGTGGGCCAGCATCGGGCCGATGATGGCATCGCCCACCGCGTAGATGCCGGGGATGTTGGTGGCGTAGTGGGCATCGGTGATGACGCGCCCGCGCTCATCCAGTGCGACACCCACTTCCTTCAGCCCGAGCGCCTCGGTGTAGGGGCGGCGGCCGATGGCGACCAGGACGATGTCGGCCTCGATCGTCTCGGCCGCGCCGCCGGCGGCGGGCTCGACCGTCAGGCTCACGCCCTTGGCGTGGGTCTTGGCGCCGACGACCTTGGTCTTGAGCTTCGTCTTGATGCCCTGCTTGCCCAGCACGCGCTCGAAGGTCTTGCCGACCTCGAGGTCCATGGCGGGCACCAGGCGATCCAGATACTCCACCACCGTCACCTCGGCGCCGAGCCGGCGCCAGACGCTGCCGAGCTCGAGCCCGATATAGCCGCCGCCGATCACGACCAGGTGCTTGGGCACCGCGGTCAGCTCGAGCCCGCCGGTGGAGGTGACGATGCGCTTCTCATCCACCTCGACACCGGGGAGGGGAATGCTCTCGCTGCCCGTGGCGATGACGATGTGCTTCGCGCCATAGGTGGTGCCGGCGACCTCGACCGCGCCAGGGGCGGTGATGCGCCCCGCGCCCTTGAGCCAGGTGACCTTGTTCTTCTTGAACAGGAACTCGATGCCCTTGACGTTGGCGGAGACGACCTCGCCCTTGCGGGCCTGCATGCGCGCGAGGTCGAGCTTCACGCTGCCCACCAGCACGCCATGGTCGGCGAGCTTGTGGTTCGCTTCCTCGAAATGCTCGGAGGATTGCAGCAGCGCCTTGGAGGGGATGCACCCCACATTGAGGCAGGTGCCGCCGAGCGTGGCGCGTTTCTCGACGCAGGCGACCTTCATGCCGAGCTGGGCGGCGCGGATGGCGCAGACATAGCCGCCAGGGCCGGCGCCGATGACGATGACATCGAAATTCTCAGACATGACGGGTTTGGACCTCAACCGGATTTGCGCCGGACCATGACGCGCGACCGGCCGCGGTTCAAGCCATCGGGCCGCAACTCAGCCCTTCTTGCGCAGCAACAGCAGGGTGGAACCATCCGGCTGCGGGTCCTGGCGCAGCACGGCATGGCCCTGTTCGGTGGCGGTGCGCGGGACGTTGCGCAGCGGCTCGGCGCCGCGCAGCCGGACCTCCAGCAGGGCGCCGGGCGGCAGGCGATCGAGGGCCAGGCGGGTGCGGACGAAGGTCATCGGACAGACCTCCGCGGTGATATCCAGCATTGCGGGGATGACATTTTCTTGTCCTGCGCCTGAATTCACCAGAGTAATCCTTTGTAACGCACAACAGTAGTTGCGAAACGGCCAATGCTGTGTCTAGGGTCGCCCGCGCGCGTCCCGGTGCGGAACATGGCGTTCCGTGGCTGGTCAAGACAAGACCCTATCGCGTGGTCTTTTCGACGCGATCCGAGAAGATGAATCATGCCCGAAAACGCGGCGAATCCCGATCTGCTTGGCCTGACGGCGGAAATCGTCTCGGCACATGTCTCGAACAACCCGGTCTCGGTCAGCGACCTGCCCAACCTGATCCAGGAAGTCTATCGCACCCTGGCCGGGATGGGGCAGCCCGAGGCGGCCGCGCCCGAGCGGCCGCAGCCGGCCGTGCCGATCAAGAAGTCGATCACCCCGGAATACCTGATCTGCCTCGAGGACGGGAAGAAGCTGAAGATGCTGAAGCGGCATCTCAAGACTTCCTACAACCTCACCCCCGACCAGTATCGGGAGCGCTGGGGCCTGGGCGCGGACTATCCGATGGTCGCGCCGAACTACACCAAGCATCGCTCCTCCCTGGCCAAGAAGATCGGCCTGGGCACCAAGCCGCGCGGCCGTCCGCCCAAGGCTGGTCGCCCGGCCGCCTGAGGGCCGCCATCGCCCGCTCCGGACCGTGTGCGGCCATAGCCGCCCGGTCCGGTTGGGGCTATGCAGGGGCGCAGCATGGGCAGCACCACGACCTCCCCGCCCGCCGGCACGGAACGGCCCGATCCCTCCCGGATCGAGCGGCTATGCGTCGAGCGCGGCCTGAAGATGACCGGCCAGCGCCGGATGATCGCGCGCGTCCTCTCCGAAGCGGAGGACCACCCGGATGTCGAGGAACTCTACCGCCGCGCCGCGGCGCTGGATGGGCGCATCTCGGTTGCCACCGTCTACCGCACGGTGCGGTTGCTGGAGGAGAACGGCATCCTCGAGCGCCGGGATTTCGGCGGCGGTCGGGCGCGCTACGACCCGACCGATCGCGGCCATCACCACCACCTGATCGACGTGGATACCGGCAAGGTCATCGAGTTCGAGGATCCCGAGCATGAGCGCCTGGCGCGGGAAATCGCCGCGCGGCTTGGCTTCACGCTGGTCGGCCAGCGGATGGAGTTGTTCGGCCGTCGCATGCCCGCCGAGCCCGTGCCGGCCCGCCTGCCCCGCAAGACCCGTACATAAGGCGCTGCGATGAGCGTGGATGGCCCGCTGCCGGACGACCCGCCGCCCGAGGCGCCCCCCCCGCCCGAGGGCGCCTTCGAGGAATTGCGCGCCGGCCATCTCGGCCTGCGCCTGGCGGAGAGCACAGCCGAGATCGATGCCGCCCAGGCGCTGCGCTACCGCGTCTTCTACGAGGAAATGGGCGCCGAGGCCGATGCCCTGACGGCCCGCACGCAGCGCGACGTGGATGAGTTCGACGCTGTCGCCGACCATCTCCTGGTGCTCGACCACACGCTGGGCGACGGGCCGGAGGCGGTGGTGGGCACCTATCGGCTGATCCGCCAGCCGGCTGCGGCGCGGGTCGGGCGATTCTATTCCGCCGCCGAATACGATATCGGCCCGCTGCTGAACTTCCCGGGCGGAATCATGGAGCTGGGCCGGTCCTGCGTGGCGCTGGAACACCGCACGCGCGGCACGCTGAACCTGCTCTGGCGCGGCATCGCGGCCTATGTGTTCCGCCATCGGATCGACGTGATGTTCGGCTGCGCCTCGCTGCCGGGGACGGACCTCTCCGCGCTGGCGCCGCAGCTTTCCTATCTCTACGCCAACCACCTTGCGCCGCCGGCGCTGCGCCCGCGCGCGGTGGCGGATCGCTATGTGGCGATGGACCGGCTTTCGGTGACGCAGTTGAACCAGCGCGCGGCGATGATGGCGCTGCCGCCGCTCATCAAGGGCTATCTGCGCCTCGGCGGCTTCGTCGGCGACGGCGCGGTGATCGACCGACAGTTCAACACCACCGATGTCTGCATCGTGGTGAAGACCGACCAGGTCACGGACAAATACTACCGCCACTACGAACGCACGGCGGGGTCCGGCAAGGAGGAATAGGCGCTTCCGGTGAAGGAAGCGCCCGGGTTAACTCACCCCCGTTCGACGCACATCGCGCCGTCAGGCGCGTTCGACACACATCGCGCCGTCAGGCGCGTTCGACACACATCGCCACACCCATGCCGCCGCCGATGCACAGCGTGACCAGGCCGCGCTTGGCACCCCGGCGCTGCATCTCGAACAGCAGGGTGTTGAGCACCCGCGCGCCCGAGGCGCCGATCGGATGGCCGAGCGCGATCGCGCCGCCATTCACGTTCACCTTCGCCGGATCCCAGCCGAGATCCTTGTTCACCGCGCAGGCCTGGGCGGCGAAGGCCTCGTTCGCCTCGATCAGGTCCAGGCTGTCTACCGTCCAGCCGGCCTTCTTCAGCGCCTTGCGGCTGGCCGGGATGGGGCCGGTGCCCATGATCGCCGGGTCCACGCCCGCCGTGGCCCAGGAGACGATGCGCGCCATCGGCGTGATGCCGCGCTTCGCCGCCTCGGCCGCGCTCATCACCAGGGCCACCGCCGCGCCGTCATTGATGCCCGAGGCATTGCCGGCGGTCACCGTGCCGTCCTTGCTGAAGGCCGGGCGCAGCTTGCCCAGCACCTCGAGCGTGGTGTCGGGCTTGGGGTATTCGTCCTCGGTGACGATCACATCGCCCTTGCGGCCCTTCACGGTGACGGGCGTGATCTCATCCTTGAAGCGGCCGGCCTTCATGGCCTCGCCCGCCTTGCGCTGGCTGGCGGCGGCGAATTCATCCTGCTCGGCGCGGGTGAGCTGGAAGCGCTGCGCCACATTCTCGGCCGTCGTGCCCATGTGGTAGCCCTGGAAGGCGTCCCACAGCCCGTCGCGGAGCATGGTGTCCACCAGCTCGAGCCCGCCCATCTTGGTGCCGGCGCGCAGCTGCGCGCAGTGCGGCGCCTGGGTCATGCTCTCCATGCCGCCCGCGACCAGGATGGCCGCGTCCCCGGCCTGGATCTGCTGGGCGGCAAGCGCCACCGCGCGAAGCCCCGAGCCGCAGAGCTGGTTGATGCCGAAGGCGGTGCGCTCGACCGGGATGCCGGCCGCGACCGCAGCCTGGCGGGCCGGGTTCTGCCCGGCGCCGGCCGGCAGCACCTGGCCCAGGATCACCTCATCCACCTCCTCGGCGGAGACGCCGGCGCGGGCGAGGGCGGCCTGGATGGCCACGGTGCCGAGCGCATGGGCAGGCAGGCTCGCGAAGGCGCCGTTGAAGCTGCCGACCGGCGTGCGGGCGGCGGAGGCGATGACGATATCGGTCATGAGGGTGTCTTTCCTTCCTCGGGACGGGCGTTGGCCGGAGTGTGCGGTGCGGCAGGGTTCCCTACAAGCCACGAAGCCATGTCAGCAGTGGCGCCCAGAGCGCGGCCTCCGCCCCGCTGCCGGCGACCATGCCGATATGCCCCGCCGCTGCCTGATGCACCACCGCGCCGGGCAGCCGGCCGGCCAGGGCCAGCGCCGAGGCCGGGGGGACGATGCGGTCGCGATGCGGCACGGCGACGAAGGCGGGCAGCGCGAGGGCGCGGGGCTCCACCACCGCGCCGGCGATCCGCCAGGCGCCGCGCGCCGGCACATTCGCGCCATACCAGCCGCCCAGCGTCTCGCGCGCCACGGGGGCGGGCAGGGGCACGCCGTCATTCAGCCAATCCTCGAGTGCCACGAAGTTCTCCGCCCGCGCGCTGCCGGGGTCGAGCCGGGCAAAGGCGCGGAATTTCTGCGCGATGGCGAAGGGGTCGAGCCCGGTGAAGAGCGTCTGGATCGCATCCACCGGCAGCGTGCCCGTGGCCTGCATCAGCGGCTCGAGCCCCGGCAGCAGCGCGGCGGCGGCGGCGGCGCGGGCGGCCTCGGCGGGCTCGGCGTGGAAATCCCAGGGCGTGGCGAGCAGCCCGAGCGCCGCCACCTTGTCGGGACGGCGCTGCGCGGCGGCCAAAGCGAGCAACCCGCCCATGCAATAGCCGACCAGCACCACCGGGCCGGGCAGGGCCATCAGCGCCCGTTCCAGCCGGCCGGCAACGTAGTCGGTCAGGGTGAAGGCGCGCTCGGCCTCACCGGGCCAGCCCCAGTCGAGCAGCAGCGGGCGCACCCCCTGGCCGGCCAGGTGCCGCATCAGCGAGCGGCCGGGCATGAGATCCAGCACCTGCGCGCGGTTCACCAGGGAGGGCACGAAGACCACCGGCCGCCCCGCGCCGCCATGGTCGAGCAGGCGGGAGCCGCCCTCCGCCCAGATCGCGGGCGGGTCGGGCAGGGTGCGGCGATAGGGGTGGCGTCGATAGGCCGCGAGGCCAGCGAGCAATTCGCGATCCGCGCGCAGCAGGCGCCGCAGCACGGCGGCGCGGAAGGCCTCAGGCTGGTGGCTTCCGGCGGCGAGGGCGGCTGCGATTCGCAGGCTTTCCGCCTGGCCCTCCCTCGATCTCGGCCAGCCGGCGTTCCAGCTCGGCCAGCCGGGCATCGAGGGCGGCCCCCCCGGCATCAGGCTCAGCGCCGCCATGCCCCGGCTCGCGCCCAGGATCAGGTGCAGCTGCAGCGGGCGGGGGCCGCGCCGGCCCGGGGGTGGGGTCAGGGACAAAGGGGCTTGGCCAGGCAAAGCCCGGCGGCGCGCCGAAGCCGGGGAAGGGCGGCGGGTGGCTGGCCGCGCGCAGCCAAGCCGCGCCGATCGCCGCCCAGTGCTGCGCCATGCCGGCCCAGGCCTCGGCGGCCTCCCGGTCGGCGGCCAGCGCGGTGATCTCGCTCTGCCACAGGGTGATCCAATCCTCCGCCAGCCGGTCGAGCTCGGCCTGGCGCTGGACGGGATCTTCCCCTGTCGTGCTGCGATCCTTCGGCCCGTCCATCGGCACCCCTTTCGGGCGCCACCATAAGCAGCGGCGCGGCGGGGTGAAGCCCAAAGCGGCTCATGCGGCACTGCCCTGGGCGCGCATGACTATTTCGCGCTGCATCAAAGGTCAGCATAATGCCAACTCAGGCAGCGGGACTGCCGCGGGAAGGCAAGCTCATGGCAAACGATACCCCTCAAGCGCCGCACGAAACCTCCGATCCGGCGGCGGGTCCGCCGGTGGTGGTCAAGAAATACGCCAATCGGCGTCTCTACAACACGGAAAGCAGTTCCTACGTCACGCTCGAAGATCTGGCCGTGATGGTCCGCAAGGGCCGGCACTTCGTGGTCTATGACGCCAAGACCAGCGAGGACATCACCCGCGGCGTGCTGACCCAGATCATCGTCGAGGAGGAGGCGAAGGGCCGCCACCTGCTGCCCACCTCCTTCCTGCGCCAGATCATCGGCTTCTATGGCGACAGCATGCAGTCCCTGGTGCCGCGCTATCTGGAAAGCGTGATGGGTGCCTTCCAGCGCCAGCACGACCAAGTCTCCAGCACCTACCAGAAGACGCTCGGCGGCTTCATGCCCATGCCCTTCGGCGGGCTGGAGGAGATGGGCAAGCAGAACATCGCGATGATGGAACGCGCGCTCAGCCTCTTTGCACCTTTCCGCGGCACCGCCGAGGACCATGCCGAGGCGCCGGCCGATTCCGCCCGCGTCGCGGCCCTGCAGGCGGAGGTCGAGGCGCTGCGCGCGCAGCTCGACGCGCTGCGGGCGACGAAGAAACCGGCAGGATAGGTTTCAACGCCAACGCCCGGGTGGGGTGCAGCATTCGGCGGCAGCATCACGAAAGCGCCATCCGTTTCGCCCTGTTGTGATGCCGCGTCCTGTGCTTTCCTGAAGTTTCAAGGTTGCGGGGGCAGGGACGTTGGCGATTTTTTTCGGTACGGCGGGCGACGATACTTTTGTAGGTGGTGCCGAGGGCGACACGATCGATGGTGCCCCCAGCGGTGCCCCGAATGCCGATGCGGGGGCCGATACCCTCACGGGTGGCGCAGGCAATGACCTGATATTCGGCCGCGCCGGCAATGACGTCCTGTCCGGGGGCGATGGCAGCGACACGCTCAACGGCGGCGATGGCGACGACACGCTGGATGGCGGCCAGGGCTTCTTCTTCAACGCCAATGTGTTCGACGGCGGTGCGGGGACGGACCTCGCCGTTATCGACCTGCGGGCCGAGAACCTCGTGGCCGCGGCCTTCTCCATCGCCGTCCCGGGCAATGTCGTTCCCGTGCTGAACGGCGGCACGGTGGTGAATGTCGAGATCCTGAACGTCATCGGCACGCAATTCGGCGACAGCATCACCGGCGGCGCCCTGCGGGACACGATCGACGGCGGCTTCGGCAACGATACGCTCATCGGCGGCGGCGGCCTCGACTTTCTCAAGGGCTTCTTTGGTGACGACCTGCTGCTGGATGACAGCGGCGGCGGCGACTTGTTCGGGGATGCGGGCGACGACACGATCATCGCCGCGACGCCGGGCATCAACGCCCCTGGTCAGTTCACCTCTGCACTCTTCATCGATGGCGGGGACGGCAATGACAGCATCAGCGCCACCGGTTCCGGCCTGAACCCCAGCATCGGCGCCAGCCTGTTCGGCAATGCCGGCAATGACACGATCAGCGGCTCCGAGGGCGGTGATTTCGGCCGGGGCGGCGACAACGACGACCTCTTCTTCGGCAATGGCGGCGACGATTTATTCTCCGGCGAGACGGGCGATGACACGCTCGATGGCGGTGCCGGCAGCGACACGCTCGATGGCGGTGCCGGCAATGACCGCCATGTGACGGATGTCGCGACCGATTCGCTGATCGAGGCGGCCGACGGCGGCATCGATACCGTCGGCGCCTTCTACAGCTTCACGCTGGCCACGGAGTTCGAGGCGCTGGACCTGCTGGGCGACGCCGCCATCGACGGCACCGGCCATGCCGGCGCCAACGCGCTGACCGGCAACAGCGCCGCGAACCTGCTCTCGGGCCTCGACGGCGCGGATACGCTCACGGGCGGCGGGGGCGCGGACACGCTGGTGGGCGGCCTGGGCAACGATCTCTACATCGTCGACGCGCTGGACGTGCTGGTGGAACTGCCGGGCGGCGGGGCGGATACGGTGCGCGCTTCCGGCTCCTTCACCCTGGGCGATGAATTCGAGGCGCTGCAGCTCGCCAGCGCCGGGCATGGCATCGGCAACGCGGCCGCGAACCGCATCGAGGGCAGCAGCGGCGCCGATACGCTCGATGGCGGGCTGGGCGCCGACCGCCTGTTCGGCGGGTTCGGCGATGATGTGTATCTCGTCGACATTGGCGACATCGTGAGCGAATCCGGTGCGGGCGGCTTCGACACGGTGCGCGCGAACACCTCCTTCACCCTGACCAACGGGATAGAGGTGCTCGTGCTGCTCGGCGGTGCCGTCAATGGCACGGGCAATGACGGCGGCAACACGATCACCGGCAATGGCCTGCGGAACCTGATCAGCGGCCTTGGCGGGGCGGATCTGCTGGAAGGCGGGGGCGCCGCCGATACGCTGCTGGGGGGCATCGGCGCGGATACGCTCGATGGCGGCACCGGTGAGACGGACAGCCTCGTCGGTGGTGCCAATGACGATGTGTATCTGATCCGCGACCTGCTCGATGTCGTGGTCGAGGAGTCGGGTGGTGGCAACCGGGATGAGGTGCGGACGAGCCTGTCCCTGACCCTGGCGGCGGAGGTCGAGATCCTGCGCCTGCTGGGCAGTGCCAACCTGACCGGCACGGGCAATGCGGGCGCCAACCAGATGCTGGGCACGGCCGGCAACAATCTTCTCGCTGGCCTTGGCAGCAACGACACGCTGAACGGCGCCGGCGGCGCCGACACGCTGCAGGGCGGCGACGGCAATGACGTCTTGAACGGCCAGGCAGGATCGGACCTGCTGGAGGGCGGGGCGGGCAATGACATCCTCAGTGCCGGTGGGGGCGGCGACACGCTGATCGGTGGTGCCGGGGCGGACCGCCTGACAGGCTCCGCCGGCGTTGCCGACAGCTTCCGCTGGGCCAGCGCGGCAGAGGCAACGGGCGATCGGGTGCTCGGCTTCGAGCATCTTCTGGATCGGCTCGAATTCCTGGCTTCGGGTTTCGGCGGCCTGGCACTGGGTACGCTGGCGGCGGCGAACTTCGCTGCGAGAGATGTGGGCCAGGCGAATTCAGCCGCCGGCACGCCGCAATTCATCTACGAGACGGATACCGGGCGGCTGTGGTTCGACGCGGATGGCGGTGGTGGCGGTGCCGCGGTGGCGATGGCGCAATTCGCCGGGCGGCCGGTGCTCACGGCCGCGGATATCTCGCTGATCGCCTGATCGCCTGATCGGAAGCGCGGCGGTGAGTGCCCGCCGCGCTTCAGGGGCAAGGCCCTATAGCCCCGCATCCGCCGGGACGATGACCTGCCCCTGGGCGTCGATGCGCACGGGCACGGCCTCCAGGCTCTCGCCGTAGCAGGGGCCGGAGATGCATTCGCCATCCTCGATGCGGAAGCGCGCGCCATGGGCGGAGCACACGATCACGCTCTTCTTCGCATCCAGGAAGCGGTCCGGCGCCGGGTCCAGCGGCAGGCCGATATGCGGGCAGGAATTGACGTAGATGAAGACCCTGCTGCCGCGGCGGATCGCGAACAGGCCGGTGAAGGCGCCCTTGGCGGGGGGGAAGCCGCGGCTCTCGCCCTCGGGCAAATCCTCCAGGCGGCAGAGCACCCGCTCCTGGGTCGCGCTGTCGCTCACGGCTTGATGCCGCCCATCTTGCACAGCTTCTTCCAATGCTCGGGCGAGACCGCCGAGACGCTCAGCCGCGACATCCGCACCAGGGGCAGATCGGCGAAATCCGGGTCCGCCTTGATCTCGGCCAGCCCGACCGGCCGCGCGAAGGGGGTGAGCGCGCGCACATCCACGCAGACCCACTCGCCCTTCGGATCATCGGCCGCGACGGTGGGGTCCGGATAGGCCTCGCGCACCACCTCCACCACGCCGACGATCTCCTTGCCGATGTTGGAATGATAGAAGAAGGCCCGGTCGCCCCGCTTCATGGCGGCGAGGTTCGCCTTCGCCATGTGGTTGCGCACCCCGGTCCAGGGCTCGACGCCATTGGCCACCTGCTGGTCCCAGGAGAAGACGTCGGGCTCGGACTTCACCAGCCAATAGGCGCGGGCCATCAGAGGGCCTGCCCATCCTTGAAGACGGCGCGGAAGGGCCGCACGACCACGCTCTCGAACAGCCCGGCCTCCGCATAGGGGTCGGCGGCGGCGAAGGCCTCGGCCGTCTCGCGATGTTCGGCCTCGATCACCAGCAGGCTGCCGCAGGGCTTGCCTTCCATGTCCAGCAGCGGGCCGACGAGGAGCAACTGCGACTGATGCGCGGCGAGGTGCGCCAGATGGGCGGGCCGGGTCTCCATGCGCAGCGCCAGCTTTCCGGGCTTGTCGGTGCAGGTGATGGCGAACAACATCTGTCGGATTCTCCCTCGCCGGGGACACGGCGTTGTTTCCAGGTAACCCCGCCGCGCGCGGGCTTCAATCCGGCGCGAGACACCCCTACTCTAGCGCCGTGGACGCCAGCCAAACCGCATCGACCCGGCCGAACGGGTCACCCGAAGCGACACCCGCGCCCCCCACCGGGGCGCGCTCGCTGCATCGTTTCGCCAATCCGGGCCGTTTCCTGCGGCTGACCGACCGGCTCATGCCCTGGCTCTGGGCCGCGGCGCTGGCCGTCACCGGGGTGGGGGCGGCCTGGGCGCTGTTCTTCTCGCCCGGCGACTGGCAGCAGGGCGAGACGGTGCGCATCATGTATGTGCATGTGCCGATGGCCTGGCTGGCCATGGGTGGCTACACGGGCCTCGCCGTGCTCTCGATCATGTCGCTGATCTGGCGGCATCCCCTGGCCGACCTGACGGCGCGCGAGCTTTCGCCCGTCGGCGCCGCCGCCACCGCGCTGTGCCTGGCCACCGGCAGCCTCTGGGGCAAGCCGATGTGGGGCACCTGGTGGGTGTGGGACGCCCGGCTCACCTCGGTGCTGGTGCTGTTCTTCCTCTGGCTTGGCCATGCCGCGCTGGTGCGCGCCTTCGACGATGTCGAGCGCGGCGCGCGGGCGGGGGCGATCCTGGCGCTGGTCGGCGTGGTGAACATCCCGATCGTGAAGTTCTCGGTGGATTGGTGGAACACGCTGCACCAGCCGGCGAGCGTCACACGGCTCGATTCGCCGGGGATGCATGTGGACATGCTCTATCCGCTGCTGACCTGCGCGCTGGGTTTCTCGCTGCTCTTCGGCGCGGTGGTGCTGGCGCAGACGCGCGCGGCGGTGATGGAGCGGCGCGTGCGCGCGCTGCAGATGGCGCGCGCCCGGCGCGCGGAGGGAGCCGCGTGATGAGCACGCATTGGATCCACATCCTGGCGAGCTGGGGGCTGACGATCCTGGTCTTCGGCGGGCTCGCCATCGCGGCCGCGCTGCGCCACCGCAGCGCGAGCACGATGCTCAGGCGCCTTGATCCCCGCGGAGGTCGCGACACGTGATTACCGCCCGCAAGAAGCGCCGCATGTGGGTGCTGCTGCTCTGCGCCATCGGCCTGGGCAGCGCCACCGCGCTGACGCTCACCGCCTTCCAGGACAACATCGTCTTCTTCCGCTCGCCCTCCGACATCATGGCCGAGCGCCCGGGACCCGAGCGCGCCTTCCGCCTCGGCGGGCTGGTCGAGGCCGGCAGCGTCGAGCGCCTGCCCGCCGCGAACGGCCAGCTTCCCACGGTGCGCTTCCGCGTGACCGATGGCGCGCACCAGATCAGCGTCACCTACCAGGGCGTGCTGCCCGACCTGTTCCGCGAAGGGCAGGGCGTGGTGACGATGGGCCGCCTCGCCCCCGATGGCGTCTTCCGTGCCAGCGAGGTGCTGGCCCGCCATGACGAGACCTACATGCCGCCCGAAGTGGCGGATGCGCTGAAGCGCGCCGGCCAATGGCAGCCCGCCCAGGGCCCGGCGCCGGCGCCCGCCACCTGGAACACGCTTGACCCGGCGCGGCCCGCGCCGCAGGGGAGAACCGGCTCGTGATTGCCGAAGTCGGGCATTTCGCCCTCATCCTGGCGATGGTGCTGGCCTTCGCGCAGTCGGTGCTGCCGCTGCTCGGCGCCGAGCAGCGCGATGCGCGGCTGATGGCCACCGCCGCGCCACTGGCGGTAGGCCAGACGCTGGCCATCACGGCCGCCTTCGGCTGCCTGATGTATTCCTACGTGATCAACGACACGACCGTGATGAACGTCGTGCAGAACAGCCACTCGGCCAAGCCGCTGCTCTACAAGATCACCGGCACCTGGGGGAACCACGAAGGCTCGCTGGTGCTCTGGGTGATGATCCTGGCGTTGTGCGGTGCCGCCGTCTCGGCCTTCGGGCGGGACCTGCCCTCGGCGCTGAAGGCGCGGGTGCTGGGCGTGCTGGGGCTGGTCTCGCTGGGCTTCCTGCTCTTCGTGCTCAAGACCTCCAACCCCTTCGACCGGGTCTGGCCGCCGCCCGCCGATGGCCAGGGGCTGAACCCGATCCTGCAGGACATCGGCCTCGCGATGCATCCGCCGCTGCTCTATGTCGGCTATGTCGGCTATGCGGTGACCTTCGCCTTCGCCATCGCCGCGCTGATCGAAGGCCGCGTGGATGCCGCCTGGGGGCGCTGGGTGCGGCCCTGGAGCCTCGCCGCCTGGTCCTTCCTGACGCTGGGCATCGCGGTGGGGTCCTGGTGGGCCTATTATGAGCTCGGCTGGGGTGGCTACTGGTTCTGGGACCCGGTGGAGAACGCCTCGCTGCTGCCCTGGCTGATCGGGACGGCTCTGCTGCACTCGGCCATCGTGGTCGAGAAGCGCGAGGCGCTGAAGACCTGGACCATCCTGCTCTCCATCATCGCCTTCGGCATGTCGCTGCTGGGCACCTTCCTGGTGCGCTCGGGCGTGCTGAACTCGGTGCATTCCTTCGCCAACGACCCCGAGCGTGGCCTGTTCATCCTGGGCCTGCTGATGTTCTACCTGGCGGGCGCCTTCCTGCTCTTCGCCTGGCGGGCGAGCGCGCTGATTCCCACGGGCATCTTCGCCCCCGTCTCGCGCGAGGGGGCGATCGTGCTGAACAACCTGCTGGTCTGCTCGATCACCGCGGTGGTCTTCGTGGGCACGCTCTGGCCGATGTTCGCCGATGCGCTGTTCGGGATGAAGGTCTCGGTCGGCCCGCCCTTCTTCAACGCGGCGAGCTTCCCGCTGGTCGTGCCGCTGCTGCTGGCGATGGCGGCGGGGCCGCTGATGCCCTGGAAGCGCGCGGCGCTGGTGCCCGTGATGATGAAGCTGTGGTGGTGCGCGGTGCTGGCCTTCGCGGTCTTCTTCGGCGCGCTGCTGCTTTCGGGCGAGAAGGTGCTGCCGGCGGTGGGCTTCGCCTTCGCCGCCTGGGTGATCGGCGCGGCCATCGCCGACATCGCCGACCGGACCGCGCTGTTCCGCACCAACCTCGCCAACAGTTGGGCGCGCGCGCGGGGCCTGCCGCGCGCCGCCTGGGGGGCGGCCATCGCCCATGCCGGCATCGGCATCTGCGCCATCGGGATTTCCGGCATGGGCCTGGCGCAGGAGCGCCTCGTCGCCCTGGCGCCGGGCCAATCCACCACGCTTGCCGGCTATGAGTGGCGGCTGGAGGGGGTGCGCGACGTGCAGGGCCCGAACTGGACCGCCCGGCGCGCCACCATCAGCGTGATCGAGGATGGCCGCGTGGTGCATGTGATGCAGCCCTCGCGCCGCTGGTTCCCCGTCGCCCGCCAGAACACCACCGAGGTCGCGATCCGTACCAACCTGCTTTACGACCTCTATGCCGTGATCGGCGAGGAGGATCAGGCGGCGGGGACGGCGGTGATCCGGCTGCATTTCAACCTTCTCGCGCCCTGGATCTGGCTGGGTGCGCTGATCATGGCCCTCGGCGGGGCGCTCTCGCTCTCCGACCGCCGCGTGCGGGTGTCCGCGCCGAATCGCCGGACGGTGGCGCAAGGTGCGCCTGCATGACACACCTCCCGCCCTCAGGCGCCGGGCGGCGGCTCCGCCGCCTTGGCTCGCCGCAACTGCGGCGGCGGCCGTTCGGCCGCTCAGACCGCCTTGCGGTCTGCCCGATGCGAGGTTCGGCGCCATGACCCCGCTCTCCCGGCGCATCCTGATGACCGCGCCCTTCGCCATCGCGGCGGCGGGCGGGGTCGGCTTCTACATGGCGCTGCACCGCCAGCAGACCGGCCAGTACAACCCGCGCGGCGTGCCCTCCGCCCTGATCGGGCGCACGCCCCCCGACTTCACCCTGCCCGCGCTCGAGGGCAGCGGGGTGGAGCCCTTCGGCGCGGCCGATCTGCGCGGCCTTCCCGGCCCCGTCATCGTGAATTTCTGGGCGAGCTGGTGCGTGCCCTGCATCATCGAGCACCCGCAGCTGATGCGCCTGCAGCGCGAGGGCATCCCGGTCTTCGGCATCGCCTACAAGGACAGGCCCGAGGACAGCCTTCGCTTCCTGCGCGAGCGCGGCAACCCCTATCGCCGCCTCGCCAGGGATGAACCCGGGCGCGTGGCCATCGATTGGGGTGTCTATGGCGTGCCCGAGACCTACCTGCTCGACCGCCAGGGCATCATCCGCTGGCGTTTCGCCGGGCCGATCACGCCCGACGTGCTGAGCCAGGACATCCGCCCCCTGCTGGCGAGGCATGCCTGAATGAAGGCGCTGCTTCTCTTGCTCGGCCTGATCCTGGCGCCCCTGCCGGCGCTCGCCGTCTCCAGCCCGGCCGACATGCTGCCCGACCCGGCGCTCGAGGCCCGCGCCCGCGCGCTCGGCAAGGAGCTGCGCTGCATGGTCTGCCAGAACCAGTCGATCGAGGACAGCGAGGTCGGCCTGGCGCGCGACCTGCGCCTCATTGTCCGAGAGCGCATCAGCGCCGGTGACAGCGACGAACAGGTCAAGGCCTTCCTGCACGCCCGCTACGGCGATTTCGTGCTGCTCCGCCCGCCCTTCGCCTGGTCCACCGCCATCCTCTGGGCGACGCCCCTGGTCGCGCTGCTGTGCGGCTTCATGCTGATCCTGGCCGCGCGGCGGCGCATGGCCGCGGTGGCCGGCCCGGCCGCACCGCTCAGCCCCGAGGAGCAGCGCCGGCTCGCGGCCCTTGATGCCCAGGCCTTGAATGCACAGGATGGAACGCGCGCGTGATCTGGGCCCTGCTTGCCGCCACCGCGGTCCTGGCGTTGCTGCCGCTCGCCTATACGCTGCTCCGCCCCGCCCGCGCACTCGGCCGCTCGGAGGCCGACCTCGCTCTCTACCGCGCCCAGCTTGTCGAACTGGACCGGGAGCGTGAGGCCGGGCGGCTCGATGACGCCGCGCACCAGGCGGCGCGGCTGGAAGTTCAGCGCCGCATCCTGAGCGCCCCGGCCGACGAAAAGCCCGAGACCTCCGCCCGCGGCAACCGCGCCCTGCTGGGCGGGCTGGTGCTGGCGCTGCCCGTGGCGGCCCTCGGCCTCTACCTCATCCGCGGCACGCCCGAGATGCCCGCCGTGCCCTTCCAGCAGCGCCAGGACATGGCCGCGGCCGAGGAAGAACTGCTCGCCACGCTGCGCCAGCGCCTCGCCGCCGCGGACCCGACCAGCGAGCAGGCGCGCATGGGCCATGTCATGCTCGGCAATGCCGAGCGCAATCGCGGCCGGGCCGAGCCCGCCATCGCCGCCTGGCGCGTCGCGCTGGGCATCCGCTTCGACCCGGACCTCGCCGGCGACATCGCCGAGCTGGAGATCGAGCGCGGCGACCACACGGCCGCCGCCGCTTTGCTCGCCCGCGCGCTGGGCAGCCAGCCGAACAACCCCCGGCTGCGCTTCCTGACCGGCCTGGCCGAGGCCCGCGCCGGGCGCCCGGCCAATGCGCGCACCACCTGGCAGGCGCTGCTGGCCGATGCCCCGGCCGACGCCCCCTGGCGCAGCGTGGTGGAGCGCCAGCTCTCCCTATTGCCGTAGCGCGCGCAACGCCGGCGCCGGCGTTGCCCGGCTTTCGGCCATCAGATCCCGATAGAGTCCGGCGAGCCGTGCGGCCTCGCCCGCCCAGCCGAAGCGGGTGAGCGCGGCGTCGCGCCCGCGCGCCCCCAGGGCGTTGCGCCGCGCCGGGTCGGCCAGCGCCTGCACGGCGGCGGCGATGGCGGCGGGGTCGGCGGTATCGACGGCCAGGCCGCAGCCGGCCTCCCGCACCACGGCGGCCACTTCCTCGGCGAAATCCGGCACGATCACCGGCAGGCCCGCCAGCATGCAGTCGAACAGCTTGTGCGGTAGCGCGAGGCGATGGTTCTCCACGCCCGGCTGGAACAGCACCAGGCCGATGTCGCAACCGGCGGCGATGCCCAGTGCCGCGTCGCGCGCCATCCAGGGCAGGCTGGTGACGCGCCCCGCGAGTCCGAGTTCGCTTGCGGCGGCGTGGAACTCGGCCTCACTGCCATCCGTGAAGCGGCCGACCAGCACCAATTCGCTGTTCGGCGGCAGGCGGGAGAGGGCCAGCAGCATGGTGAAGGCGCCGCGCGCCCGGCCGAGCGCGCCCAGATGCACAAGCCGCAGCGGGCCGGGCCGATGGCAGCGCGGGATGACGGGCGCCGGCGTGGCGTAGTTGCGCACCTTCACGCAGCGCGAAGGGCCGCCGAAGGCGTCGTCCAGCCCCTCCTTCGCCACCACCACCGCATCGGCCGCCGCGGCCGCCAGCCGGCAGAAGCCGCGCAGCGCCAGCCGGGCGAGCGGCCTGAATGCGGCCGGCAGCCGGGGGTCGAGGCGCGAAGGGTAGTGCTCATGCACATCCAGCACGACGCGTGCCCCGCAGCGCCGCCCGGCGAGCAGCGCCGCCACCCAGCTGTCGGGTTCATGCGCATGGATCACCGCCGGGCGTGCGTCGGCGGCGCGGCGGGCGAGGCGCGGGATGGCGCGCAGCCGCGCCCGCCAGCCGCGAGGCACGGGGCCGTGGCTCTCGATCTCGACGCCGAAGGCCTGCCGCCTCGGGGCGTCGCCCGGCGCCAGATGGCGCACGCGCAGCCCGGCTTCTGCCAGGGCGGCGCCCTGCTTGGCGACGATGCGCACATCCTCGGGCGGATGCGCGGCGGAGAGCATCAGGACCAGGCCGGTCATGCCGGCACCGGCCGTTCCGCCGCAACGCGATCGGCCAGGGCGACGAGGCCCTGCGCAATGCGCTGGCCATCCAGCCGCTGCACCGCCAGCGCCCGCGCCGCCCGCGCCATGGCGAGGCGCCGCGCCGGATCGGCGGCCAGCGCCCGCAACGCCGCGGCCAGCGCGGCCGGGTCGCCCGGCGGCACCGCAAGGCCCGCGCCGCTCTCCGCCAGCAGCCGCGCCGCCGCGCCGGGCACATTCGCGACCATGGGCAGGCCTGCCGCCAGCCCCTCGGCCAGCTTGTTCGGCGCCGTCCACTCCGCGAAGGCGGCCACGGGCGCAAGGCAGAGCAGGCCGAGATCGGCGCCGGCGAGCAGCCCCGCGAGGCGCGTCTTGGGCATGGGGGCCAGGAAATCGACCGGCAGGTCCTCCTCTACCGCGCGGGCCATCAGGCGCGGCTTCTCCGCCCCTTCGCCCACCAGCAGCAGGCGCACCCGGCTGCCGCGCAGCAGCGCCGCGGCGTCGAGCACCTGGTCGAGCCCATTGGCCCGGCCATGCGCCCCGGCGTAGAGCGCCAGCACCGTGCCTGGCGGCAAGCCCGGCGGGCGCCAGCCCTGGTCTGCCGCGCCGAACATCGCGGCATCCGCGCCCTGCGGCAGCACGGCGAGGTGCCGGGGGTCGGCGCCGCGCGCCAGGGCGAGGGCGGCCATGCCCTCGGTCAGCGCCACCACGGCGGCGGCGCGGCGGCAGGCGGCATCGGCGAGGCGGTCCATCGCCGCCAGCACGGGCCCTGGCACGCCGCCGCCTTGGGCGGACAGCGCGCGGGGCAGTTCCGGCCAGGGGTCGCGGATCTCGAAGATGAAGGGCGTGCCGCGCCAGCCACGCGCCAGAAGCGCCGGGATCGCGACGGTGAGCGGCGTGGAGGAGGCGATGATCAGGTCCCAGCGCGCGCCCAGCGCCAGCCGGCTCGCGGCCGCCGCATAGCGCAGGAAGGCCAGGCTGCGCGCGGCCAGCCCCTGGGCATTGGCGCAGGCGATGTCGAACTCGCGGACCTCGAAGCCGGCCACCGGGCCCTGCCGCATGCCGCGGCGGAACGGCCCCGCCAGCCCGCTCACCGCCCCCTGGTAGCGCCCGCAGGCGAGGGTGACGGCGTGCCCCGCCGCCGCCAGTGCCGCGGCCATGTGGTAGCTGCGCGTGCCGGTGCTGCCCTCGGGCGTCGAGAAATGCTGGTGCAGGTAGAGGATGCGCCGTGCCCTGCCGCTGGGCCTGTCAGCGCCGGGCACAGGCACGGATCGCCTGGATGATGCGCGCCTGGTCGGCGGCCCCGAGCGCGCTGCCCGAGGGCAGGCAGAGCCCGCGCTCGAACAACCGGGCGGAACGCCCGCCCAGCGCGCGGGGCGCGTCGCGGAAGGCGGGTTGCAGGTGCAGCGGCTTCCAGGCCGGGCGGCTTTCCACGCCCTCGGCCTCCAGGGCGCGGCGCACCGCCTCGCGATCCGCGCCGAAGAGCCTGGCATCGAAGAGCGCGACCGAGAGCCAGCGATTGCTGCGGCCCCAATTCGGCTCGGCGATGAAGCTCACCCCGGGCAGGTCGCCCAGCCCGGCGGCGTAGCGGGAGAAGATCTCGCGCCGTCGCTCCACCCTGGCGGCGAGGCTCTCCATCTGCGCCAGCCCGATGGCGGCCAGCACCGAGGACAGGCCATAGGCATAGCCCGTCGTCTCATGCTCGTAATGCGCCGCCGCCTCGCGCGCCTGGCCGGCGAGCTTGCGGGCCTCGGCAATCAGGCGCGGATCCTCGCTGGCCAGGGCCCCGCCGCCGCCGGCGGTGACGATCTTGTTGCCGTTGAAGGAATAGACCGCGAGCCGCGCCCCCCGCCCCGCATGGCGCCCGCCGCGATGGGCCGAGCCCATGGCGGCGGCGCTGTCGCACAGCACGGGCACGCCCCAGGGGGCGCAGGCGGCCTCGATCGCGTCAAGGTCGCAGCACTGGCCATAGAGATCGACCGGCACCACCACGCGCGGCAGCCGGCCGCGCCGCGCCGCCTTGGCCAGTTCCTCGGCCAATTGGCCCGGATCGAGCGTGGCGCCGGCCTCACTGATGTCGAGGAAGCGCGGGGTGGCGCCCATCTGCACCGCGGGCGCGATGGTGGCGACGAAGGTGGAGGCCGGCGCCCAGACCTCATCGCCCGGCGCCACGCCGAGCACCCGGTAGCCCAGATGCAGGGCCGCGGTGCCTGAGGTCGTGCCCAGCACCTCCGCGAAGCCGGTGGCGGCGGCGATGGCGGCCTCGAAGGCCCGCGGCGCCGGGCCGGCGGGGGCGAGCCAGCCGGAATCCAGCGTCTCCCGCAGCCGGTCGAGTTCCTGGCCCACGAGATGCGGCGGGGAGAGCAGCAGCCGGGCGGGCGGGGTTCCACCGGGAAAGGGCAGGATGGCGGCGTCGAGCGGCTTCGGCTGAAGTCGGGCCATGTGAACCACCAGGTTGAAAGCCCGGATCGGGCTGGGTCATTCTGGTTGTGTTGTTAACGCAAGATCAACCCTTGTCTTCAAGATTGAGTGAATTTCAATCCGATCGCGGCGGCCGTGGTGCCGAGCCGCCGCGAAACTCCGGCATGGTCGCGTGGCCCGGCGCATGGACTCCCGTCCCGCGCAGCCAGACGCCAAGCGTCCCCCACAGCAGGCCGAGATCCTGCGGCAGGCTGGGCCCGGCGGCGGCATAGGCGGCATCCAGTTCGAGCCGCCGTGGCCAGTCCACCGCGTTCCGTCCCGCCGCCACGCCCGGCCCCGCGAGCCCGGGCTTCACGCGCAGACGCTGCGCCTGGCGCGGTGAGTAATGCGCCAGATAGGCCAGCGGCAGGGGGCGCGGCCCGACCAGGCTCATCTCCCCGCACAGCACGTTGATGAGTTGCGGCAATTCATCCAGCCCGCTGGTCCGCAGCCCGTCGCCGAAGGCGTCCAGGCGTTCGGCATCCGCGCCCGTGCCCTCGGCCATGGAGCGGAACTTCAGCAGGATGAAGGGCTGCCCCCCCAGCCCGGCCCGCACCTGCCGGAACAGGATCGGCCGGCCCAGCGCGCGCCAGACTCGCGCCGCCACCAGGGCGAAGACCGGCGCCAGCACGACCAGCAGCACCGCCGCCGCCGCGCGATCCAGCACCGGCTTGGCGAGGCGCGCATAGATCATGCGAAGGCCTGCCTCGGCGCCGGCCGCGCCGCCACGCCGAGCGAGAGCACCAGGCCCAGCGCGAACCAGGCCATGCGGTTGCCCAGATCGGTCGAGACCAGCACCGTGAGCGCCACCGGCAGGCTGAGCGCCAGGATGCGCGCCAGCCGCGCCGGCGCCACCTGCCGGACGAGCCGCAGCGCCGCCAGCACGGCGCCGCCGAAGGCCATCAGCCAGAAGACCAGCCCGGGCAGCCCGCCCTCGGCCAGGGCTTCCAGCGCGTGGTTGTGCGGGTAGAGCCCCCGCCGCTCACCATGCCCGGCCGCCAGGGTGAAGCCGCCGGTGCCGAGGCCGAAGGGGGCCGTGCGCCCGGCCCAGTCCAGGGCCGCCGCCCAGAGGCCGCGCCGGGCCTCCAGCCCGGCCGGGTCGCCGGTCAGGCGCTCCAGCGTGCGCAACCCCTCGGCCTCCGCCGGGTTCAGCAACAGGGCGAGCAGAAGGGCGCCGCCCGCCGCCGCGCAGCCTGCCAGCCAGAGCAGCGCCCCGCCCCATCGCCCCGCGAGGCCCAGCCGGAGGGCCGGGGCGAGGCTGACGCCCAGCGCCAGCGCCACCAGCGCCGTGCGCCCGCCCGGCAGCAGCGCCGCCAGGCCAAGCGCACCCACCAGGGCGAGCCAGGCGATGCAGGCGAGCCCCCGCGCTTCCACCGCGCGCACCGCCGCCAGCCCGGCGGCACCGGCCAGCGCGATGCCGGCCAACTGGTATTGCACCCGCGCCTGCTCGGGATCGGCCAGGGCCGCCAGCGCCGCGCCGCTCCAGAAGCTCCAGCCGACGATCGCGCCGATCAGCCCCCCGAGGATGAGGCTGGTGCCGACCAGCGCCGACCGCGCCACCGGCTCCGCCCCCGCCACCAGCCCGGCCGCGAGCATGACCGGGCCGAGCAGCACCGCCTCGGGCAGTTTCTGGCCGATGACGAGGGTGGAGGCGCTCCAGACCCCCGCCAGCACCAGCCAGAACCAGAGCAGCCCGGCGCCGGCGATCGGCAGGGCCAGGGCGGGGGAGAGTGCCCAGCGGTGGGTCGCCCCCATCAGCACCAGGCAGGGCAGCACGCAGGCCAGGGCGAGGAGGGTCAGGTCGAAAGGCAGGCCCGCCAGCCCCGGCGCGGTCTTGAGCGCCCCGGCCAGTTGCAGGACGGCCGCGCTGGCGCCGAACAGCAGGGCCAGGGCAGGGGTCATTCCGCCGGCTCCAGACGGAGCTGGCGGGCCGGTGCCGGCGCCGGCCCGGCCAGCACCCGCGCCGCCATCAGCGCCACCGCCGCCATCGGGGCGGCGACCAGCAACAGCAACAGCAGCAGGGGCCGGTTGGGCTGGGAGGGGCGGAGTTCCACCATCGGGGCGGCGACCAGCCGCGCTGCCACCGCCTCATCCGCCGCGACGACGACGACGGTGCGCTGCTGCAAGGCCAGCAATTCATAGAGGGACTGGCGGATATAGAGGTCGGATTCGCGCGCCAGCCGGTGTTCCAGCGCCGTGATCCGCCGCCGCGCCATCTGCTCCAGGTCCGCCCGTACCTTGCCCTCCGCGAAGGCGTGCAGCCGGTTGAGCATGTCCAGCGCCAGGTCGCGGTCCGGATGCGCGATGCCGAGCGTCCAGGTGACGGCGCCGAGCGTCTGCGTCACGGCCAGGTTGCGCTCGAGCCAGGTGCGGACATCGTCGAGATCGGCCGGGCGCTCCAGCCCGAGCAGGGCGCGCAGCACCGCCATCGGCCCCTCGCGCCGCCGCGCCTCGAGCCAGGATTGCAACTCGGTGCTTTCGGCGAGCAGCGCCGCCGCCTCGGGCGAGCGCAGCGCGCCGAGATAGATGGCGAAATTGCCCGTGGGCCGGGGATCGAACAGGCCCGAAATGGCCGGCGCGGCGGCGAGCAGGGTGGAGGTGGCGATGCCCGTGGTCTCGGCGGGCGCCACCACGGCCTCCGCCAGGTACTGGCGCGGCCAGAGCAGGACGGCGGTGGCCCCGCCGGTGAAAAGCAAGGCAGCCAGCAGGACCGTGGCGAGGCGCCGGCGCCACAAGGCGGCGAGCAGCGCTTCGAGCGGCATCACGCGGTGGCCTCCCGCTCGGGCAGGGTGACGGTGGTGCGCAGGTGGCTGAGGGGGGCGGCGGCCTCCAGCACCAGCAGCGTCGCGGGGGCGATGGCGCCGTAGCGGGGGCTTTCGAAACCCGGGGCGAGGCGCAGGGTGAAGGGCCCGTCGGCGGTGAAGCGCAGGCTTGCCAGCGGGCTCGCCGCGCCCTCGGGGCTGAGCGTCCAGGTCGCGTCCGGCAGCCGCCAATGCCAGGCGACGCGGCGGAAGGGGCCGGCGAGGGTGTCGGCGATGGTCCAGCCCATGCCGGCGACGGCAACCCGCCGCGTCACCCGGTTGCCGCGGGAATCGACCAGGGCGGCTCCATCGGGCAGCGCGCGCATCCGGGGCCAGTGGGCAAGCAGGAAGCGGCCGGCGCGGGGCATCGGCTCGGCGGCGTCGAAGACCGGGCCGTTATGCGCCGCCGCCCCGGACAGGGCCTGCCCCCACCAGGGGGCGGGCGGGTTGTAGGCGCCGGTCCCGCCGTCGCGCAGGATCTCCACGCCGTCGCGCAGCAGCGTCACATGCAGCAGATCCGCCTGGGCGGGGCGGAAGCGCAGCCGCCCCCCGCGCAGGATCGCGAGGTCCCGGCCCTGCCGCCAGCCCTGGAGACCCTCCGCCCGCCAGCGCGCCGGCCGGTCGAGTCGCGCCTCCGGGCAGGGCAGGCCGAGCCAGGCGCAGCCGGGATCCTCGGGCCGGTCCGCGCCCCGCCCCGCGAAAAGCCGCGCCGCGCGCTCCACGCCCGGCCGCGCATCCTCCGGACCGGCGCCGGAGAGATCGGCAAGGGCGGAGCCATCCGCCACCCCGAGCCGGGGCGTGGCGCCGGTGTCCGGATCGGTCATTCGGTGCAGCCAGGCCGTGGCCGCGGCGGCGCGCGCGGCGAAGGGGGCGGGGAAGGGGGGCAGGCCATGGCGCCGGCGTAGCCACTCCACCACGGCGAGGCTGTCCAGCAGCAGCCGCGTATAGCCGGGCGAGACCTGGGCGAAGCCGCCCTCCGGGCCGACCAGCCGGGCCAGGCGTGCGGCGATCCGCTGGCCGTGGCGCAGGGCGGCCTCGCGCTCACCCAGCAGCAGGGCGCAGGCGAAGGCGCCGGCCGGTTCCGAGATCGCGTGGTTGTTGTCCTGCGCGGCGGCGTAGTGCGGCGTGGCGGCGATCCGCGCGGCGCAGAGCCGCAGCAAGTGCCGCGCCCCCTCTGGCGGATCGCGATCGGCCTCGAGCAGCGCCAGCGCCAGGGCGAGGTGCAGGGCCCGCAGCGCGGCTTCCTGCCCGCAGGCCCAGGCCGGGCCGCGGAAGGGCGGGTTGGCGGCGCACCACGACGTGAGCAGCGCCTCGGCCCGGGCCAGATGCCCGCCCCGGGGGTCAAGCCGTGCCGCCTGGGCCAGCAGGGGCAGCGCGGCAAGACGGTTTGCCTCCCAGACCGGACGCACATCGCCAGGGCCGAACAGGTCGAGCCCGATGGCGGGTGCCGCGGCGGGAAAGGGGCCGTGCCAGTCCGGCCGTGCGGGCAGGGCAGCGACCGCCTGCCGCAGGCGGGCCAGCGGCTCCGGGCCGAGTCGCGGGGCGGGTGGTGCAAGGCCCGGCAGGAATGGCCCCTGCGCGGGCGTGGCGCCCGCCAGCTCCCGCTGCGGCAGGGACAACGCCAAGGACGCGCGGTGCAGGAGGTAGTGCCCCACGGGGCGAGGTCCCAGGCGCCAGGCCGCATTCGCGGCCAGTCCCACACGCAGCAGCATGTCACGCAGGCCCGACGCAACCGGCAGATGGCGCGGAAGGCGTTGCGGGGCGCGCATGGATGTAAACATACTGTGTATGCTACATCAGGTCGTAAAGAATGCTTCCATTTTTCACCCTGCGGTTGCGCTTTTTCCCGGCCCTTGGCCTCGCGGCGGCCAGTGTCGCCCTTGCGCCCGGTCTTGGCGCGCAGCAGGCGGGCCTGCCCAGCCCGGGCCTGACGCAGGGGTCCCCCCTTGCCCCGCCCGCCCTGCCCGGCACGCTGCCCGGCGGCATCCCGCTGCCCGGCCTCAATGCCGGGGCGCAGCAGGAGATCATGCAGCGCATCCTCGACGCTGCCGGGGGGCGCCCGCCCGCGAGCCCGCCCGGCCCCTTGCCGGCACCGGCTGCCGCTGGCGTTCTGCCGCCCCCCGCCGCGCCAGCGCCGACACCTGACGAGCCGCTCTCCCACACCGAGGCCTTCTTCGCCGAGAGGCTCGGCCTGACGCTGCGGCAATTCGGCTATGACAGCTTCCGCGCCAGCCCCAGCGCGGCGCAAACCATCGGCGCGTTGCCCGATGACTACCTGGTTGGCCGCGACGACGAGCTGGTGCTGGCGCTGCGCGGGCGCACCCGCACCACGCTGAACCTGCGCGTGCTGCGCGACGGCACCATCGTCACCCCCGACCTGCCGCCCATCCCTGCCGCGGGGCGCACGCTGCGCGAACTCCGCGCCGATCTCGAGGCGCGCATCGCCCGCGACATGCCTGGTACCGAGGCCTTCCTCTCCATCGGTCAGGTCCGCCAGATCGCCGTGTTCATCGGCGGCGAGGTGCAGCGCCCCGGAACGCAGGCCATGACCGCGCTCGCCTCCGTGCTGGATGCGCTGCAGATCGCCGGCGGCGTCCGCAAGACGGGCAGCCTGCGGGCCATTCGCGTGGAGGGCCCGCGCGGGTCGCGCCTCGTGGATCTCTACGCCGTCATCTCCGGCACCGGGGGCGAGGTGGATCTCTCGCTCCGCGAGGGCGAGCGAATCCTGGTGCCGCCCCTGGGTGGGGTCATCGCCGTGGCGGGCGAGGTGACGCGGCCGGGCATCTACGAACTGCCCGCTGGCACGCCGAGCCTGCCGCTTGCCTCCCTGCTGCGCCTCGCCGGCGAGCCGCTGCGGCCGGCCGGCAACCGCTTTCTCGTGCAGGGCACGGATGGCGGCGGGCGGCGCAGCTTCACCGAACTCCGGCCCGGCGACGCCGTGCGGCGCGGCGATTCCATCCTGGTGCAGCCCGGCGCCGATGTCGCCACCAACCAGTTGCGGCTTGCCGGGCATGTCACCGCGCCGGTCACCCGCGCGCTGGGCCGGCAGGGGGCGACGCTGCGCAGCCTGCTCTCGGATCCCCGCCTCGTGCGCGCCGATCCCTATCCGCGCATGGGCGTGATCCTGCGGCTGAACCGGGACACGCGCATCCGCAGCTTCGTCCCCTTCGACCTCTCCCGCGCGTTGCAGAACCAGGGCTCGGTGCCGCTGGCCGAGGGCGATGAGGTGATCATCCTCAGCAACGCCGACATCGCCTGGCTCGCCAGCCCGCCCGTGCAGCGCGCGCTGCGTGGCGAGGCGCCGGCGGCCGAGGCCTGCCCGGCGCTGACCCAGCTCGCCATCGCCGCCCGCAGCGCCCCCGCGCGCTTCGCCCATGCGCGCGGCGCGGGCTTCCCCGATATCGGCGCGCCCGGCTGCCCCGAGGTGTTCCGCGACTACCCGCCGCTGCTTGCCTTCCTGCTCGATACCTCCGTCCTGCTCTCGGGCGAGGTGCGCCAGCCGGGCCTCTACCCGATCCAGGACGATACCGGCCTGGACCAGCTGCTCGCCGCGGGCGGGGGCGTGACCGATGGCGCGGACCTCGCCGCCATCGAGCTGGCGCGCGAGCCCACGGAGATGTCGGGCGCCATCCCGCTGTCGCGCACCCTGCTCGACCTGCGCAGCCGCAACTTCCGCGCCGTGCGGCTCTCGCCCCGCGACGTGGTGCGCATCCCGCGCGGCTTCTCGGACCGCGAGAACGGGCCGGTGACCCTGGTGGGCGAGGCGCTGCGCCCGGGCGTCTACGACATCCGCCGGGGCGAGCGCCTCTCCGAGCTTCTCGCCCGCGCCGGCGGCCTCACCCCGCAGGCCTATGCCTATGGCACGGTCTTCACCCGTGACAGCGTGCGCGCCCGCCAGCAGGAGGGCTTCGCGCGCACGGCCCGCGACCTCGAAACCTCGCTCATCCAGGTCGCCGCCGGGCAGGCCACCGCCGGCGTGCGCGGCAGCGGCGTGGATGTGGGCAGCGCCATCGCCGCCGGGCGCGAACTCGCCAATGCGCTGCGCCAGGCCCAGGCCGCGGGGCGCATGGTGGTGGAAGCCAACCCCGTTGTGCTCGCCGCGCGGCCGGAACTCGATGTGCTGCTGGAACCGGGCGACCTGATCGTCATCCCCAAGCGGCCCAACGAAGTGACGGTGGTCGGCGCCGTGCTGAACCCGGGCAGCCTGCAATTCCAGACCGGCTGGCGCTCCGCCGACTATGTGCGCGCCGCCGGCGGCCCCCAGCGCTTCGCCGATGGCGGCCGCGCCTTCGTGGTGCTGCCGAACGGCCAATCCGCCCCGGCCGGCCTCTCCGGCTGGCAATCTGGCGGCCCGCCCATCCCGCCCGGCAGCCTGGTCGTGGTGCCGCAGGACCCCTCGCCCTTCGAAACCTGGGGCTACATCCGCGACCTGACCCAGGTGCTGAGCCAGGTGACGATCTCCTCCGCGGCGCTGGCGGTGATCGCCCGGGAACTGCGCTGAGGGTGCGGGCAAGGGCCGAAGGTCAGGGGGGCTTTGCCCCCCTGAACCCCCCACCAGGAGGCAGTGGCCTCCTGGACCTAAGGTGCTTAACGCCGAGAGGCAGGGGGGCCGAAGTGCCCCCCTGCCTCTCGGCGTTGAAAGTCCCGGCGGGGTCCGGGGGGCGCCTCGCCCCCCGGCAGGGGTCCAGGGGGCAGAGCCCCCTGGCCTGCGCCCTTGCCCTCCTCCTCGCGCATCTCCTGGCGACACCTGCCGTGGCGCAGGAGGTGCCCGCGACCGGCTCGAATTATGGCGGGGTGGGGTTGCTCGAGATGCGCAATGCCCGGTTTCGTCCCGACGGGACGCTCGAGGCCGGGGTGGCGTTGCGGCATCAGCGGCGCTTCTACTTCCTGTCCTTCCAGGCCTTGCCCTTCCTCGAGGCGACGTTCCGGCTGACCGAGCGCCTGGATGGCACGACCGGGGCCGGCATGACGAATGACCGTGCCTTCGACCTCAAGCTGCGGCTGGTGGAGGAGGGCGATGTGCTGCCGGCCGTGGCGATCGGGCTGCAGGATTTCATCGGCACCGGCATCTATTCAGGCGAGTACATCGTGGCCTCGAAGCGGTTCGGGCCCTTCGACATCACGGGCGGCATCGGCTGGGGGCGGCTGTCCACGGCGGCGGATGTGCAGAACCCGCTGACGCTGATCTCGCCACGCTTCGAGGATCGCCCGCGCGAGGTCGGTGAGGGCGGGACGATCAACGCCTGGCCCTTCTTCCGGGGCGAGGATGCGGCCCTGTTCGGCGGGCTCGAATATTCCTTTCCGCCGCAATGGACCCCCTTCGGCACGCTGGAGAATGTGCGCGGCAAGATCGAGGTGACGGGCGATACGCTGCGCGATGAGCGTGGCGGCTACCCCGCGCGCACCACCAACCTGCGTGGCCAGCAGGGCGCGCGGGTCAATGCGGGGCTGCAATGGTCGAATCACTGGCTCGATGCCGGGGTGAGCTTCGTGCATGGCACGGACCTGCTGTTCCGCCTCTCCGCGCGGCTCGACCCCGAGCGCCCGCCCGAGCCGGAGAGGCCGCCCGTACCGGCCATGGTGGCGCGGCCCTTGGCGCCGAGCGCGGATCCGATCGGCGATTCCAAGTCGGCGCTGCGCACGGCCGGGTTCCGCCCCGTGGCGGTGGAGTTGCGGGGCCGGCAGGCCTGGATCGCGGTGGCGGGGGGGCGGCAGCGGCGACTCGCCCAGGCGGCGGGGCGGGTGGTGCGCGCCGTGCAGCCGCATCTGCCGCGCGATGTGGAGGTGATCGTGCTCTCCTGGCGCCAGGCGGGGGTGGAGATCGCGCGGCTGACCATCCCGCGCCACGTTCTGGAGGCGGCGGCGCGCGGCGATGGCAGTGCGGAGGAAGCCTTCTTCGCCGCGCGGCTCGACCCGGCCGGGGCGGATGCGTTCGGGCGGCAGGATGGGGGCATGGGCTTCACCTGGGGCGTGGAGCCGCGCATCACCACGCTGCTGGGCGATCCCACGCGCACGCTGCGCTGGCAGGTGGCAGCGGTGGCGGGGGCGCGCCTGGAGGTGGGGCAGGGCTTCGCCCTCGCGGGCAGCCTCTCCCAGACGCTGGCGGGGAATCTCGATGGCGCGCCGCCCTCCGACAGCCAATTGCCGCGCGTGCGCAGCGATATCGGTCGCTATGCGGCGGAAGGCACCACCGCGATCCCGGCGCTCTACACGGAGGTGATCCGCGGCCTCGCCCCGGATGTCTTCGGCCGCGTGACGGCAGGGTATCTCGAGCCCATGTTCGCCGGCGTCTCGGCGGAAGTGCTGTGGCGCCCGCAGGGGCGGAGCTGGGGGCTCGGCGTGGACATCGCGCAGGTGCGCCAGCGCGACTACGACCAGCGCTTCGGGCTGCAGGACTACAACGTCACCACCGGGCATGTGTCGCTCTATGGCGACCTGCCCTGGTTCAACATGTATGGCGTGCTGCGTGGCGGGCGGTATCTGGCGGGCGATTGGGGGGGGACGATCGAGCTCGGCCGGCGCTTCGAAAGCGGCATCGAGGTCGGCGCCTTCGCCACCTTCACCGATGTGCCCTTCTCAACCTTCGGCGAGGGCAGCTTCGACCGCGGCATCTATGTGCGCCTGCCGCTCGACCTCTTCGGGGTGGAAAGCCGCAGCGTGTCGCAGGCGACGATCCGTGGCGTGACGCGCGATGGCGGGGCGCGGCTCGCGGTGGACAATCCGCTGTGGGAGGTCACGCGCGGCGGGCGCGCGGCCGATCTGCGCCAGGGTTATTCCGGATTTACCCGATAAGCCGACCGGCAGCCGCAGCGCGAGCACCCGGAGGCGTCGCCGGCGGCGCTCAAGCTGCGAGCTCCTCGGGGGTGGCGGCGATTTTTCGATGACGCAACCAGTTGGAAACGCCAGGGTCCGCCGAGAGCACACAGAGCGGCACGGCCAGGATCATGCCGATGGTGAAGGGCAGCGCCAGCAGCAGCGCGGGCAAGGAGACCAGGGCGAAGCCGAAGGTCAGCACCAGCCCGATCAGCGTGTGCGGCCAGAGCAGCCGCATCGCATCTTCCCAGGCCACGCCGCGATCGGCGCGATTCTGCGGCGCCCAGCCGGTGCGCGCGCCGAAGGGCAGCAGCAGCAGGAAGATCGCCTTGTTGAGGGTGGAGAGCGGCTCGAAGGCCTGCATGAAGGCGAGTTCCGCCAGCGCGCCGCGCGCGAAGGCGCCGCGCCCGCCATAGGTCGCGGCGACCCGGTGCTGGATCAGCGCCTGCGCATAGCCGGCGAGCTTGGGCGCGAAGTAGCACAGCCAATGCGCCAGCATGGCGAGTGCGAGCGCGCCCATCGGCGTGTCCGCGCCCCCGCCTGACAGCCCGTTGAGCAGCGCGGCCAGCAGCATCAGCGCGTAGAGCGGCGCGCCGGCGAAGAGCAGGATCGCCTGCATCAATTGCAGCCGGCCGAGCGTGGTGAAGTTCGGCAGGCGCAACAGGTGGAAATACTGCATGTTGCCCGCGCCCCAGCGCTCGTCGCGCTTGAGGAATTCCGGCATGGCGGGCGGGTTCGCCTCCATCGAGCCGTCCTCCTCCGGCAGGCAGCGCACGGCCCAGCCGGCGGCCTGCAGGCGCACGCTCTCGACCATGTCGTGGCTCAGGATCCGGCTGCCATCGGGCAGGGCTTCCAGCTTCGCATGCTCGCGGAAGGGGACGATGCGGAGGATGGCGTTGTGCCCCCAATAGGGGCCGGCATCGAGCTGCCACCAGGCCTGCCCCGTCGCCCAGGCGCGCATGCCCGCGCGCATGCCGAACTGGAACAGCCGCGGGAAGGCCGCGGTGGCGGGCCGGCCGACGATGAGCTGCTGGCAGATGGCAAGCTTGGGCGAGGCCTCCATCACCGCGACCAGCCGCAGCACGGCCCGCGCACTCATCACGCTGTCGGCGTCCAGCGTCAGGAAGAAGGTCTCGTCCGTGACGTGCTCGTCGAGGAACTGCATGACATTGCCGGCCTTGAAGCCGGTGTTCTCGAAGCGGCGGCGGTAATGCACCGGCGTGGCGCGGCCGGCCCGCGCCACGGTGAAGGCGCCGATGGCGGCGGCCTCGGCCTGAGCGATGGCGCTGTCCTGCGTGTCCGAGAGCAGCCAGAGCCGGAAGCGATCGCCCGCGCCGGCGGCCTCCAGATCATCCAGCAGCCGGCCGAGCGGCGGCAGCACGGCGGCCATGTCCTCGTTGCGGAGGCAGACGGCGATGGCGGTGACGGATTCGGGCCGCCCGGACCTGGCGCGGGCCAGGGCGGGCAGTACGGAAGCGGGCGGATGTTTCGCGCCCAACAGGATGGCCAGCCCGACCAGGGAATTCGCCGCCGAGAGCGCTGCCCAGGGCGTGGTGCCGAGCACGCCCAGCAGGATCAGCCACTCCCAGAGGCTCACCCCGCCCGGCAGCAGCGCGCGCAGCGTCAGCCACAGCAGCGCCGCGGCGATCAGGACGACCAGCGCGGCGAAGCCGGCGCGGCGCAACAGGATGGGTTCGGAGGACATCGCGCCTCCTCGCCTAGAGCAATATGCGTTCAGATGGAATCATCTGAACGCATTTCTTGCTCTAGATTCAATGATTTCCAGAGCACGCAGCGTTCATCGGAACGCAGCGTGCTCTGGCATCGTGGCGCCTGTGCGGCGACCCTCAGGGCGAAAGCGCGATGCCCGCCATCGCCGCCGCATAGGCGCCCGCGGTCAACGCCGACCAGCCCGCCGCCCCCGCCATCACGCCAAGGCTGCCCGCCCCCAGCAGGGCCAGTGCCGGCAGCGCCTGCATCGCATGGACGCCCAGGAAGTGGGCGACGCGCAGGTCGCCCCCCGTGGCCGACCAGAAGAAGGGCGGCCAGGTGCCGGCGACGCCGCCGACCAGGGGCGAGCCCAGCGCGGAGATGCTCATCCCCGTCACGCCCCCCGCCACGCCGGCGATGACCAGGCCGCAGCCCACCGCCAGGCGCCAGGCACGCGGCTGCGACCGGTCGCCGCGGCCCAGCACCAGCGCGCCCAGCAGTGCCGCCATCGCCACCAGCAGCATCGCGAAGAACCCCATCAGCCCATAGGCGATGGCCCCCAGCGTGTCGGTGGCGAAATGGCTCGGCTGGCCGAACGCGGCGCGCAAGGTGATCCAGACCTGCTCATAGAGCCCCGCCACCACCGTGCCCCAGAGGACGAGCCCGGCCAGGAATCCGCGCCGGGCCGCGGGCGCCAGCGCGCCCCAGGCCCAGGCGAGGGTCCAGAACCACAGCGCGAGGCTCGCGGCGAATTTCGCCGGTTTCACCCAGACCGAGACGCCGCCGATCTGGCGGGCATCCACCACCAGGGCGAGCAGGCAGAGCGCCAGCAGCACCGCCATCGCCGTCCCCAGCCGCGCCAGGATGGGCTGGCGCGCGTCGAGTTCCCGCCAGAGCGCGCTCATTGCCGCACCGCCCGGAGCGCGAGGAACAGCAGCAAGCCGACCGGCCCGGCGAGGAAGGTCGGCGGCAGGCAGGCGCGCACCGCCCAGGGGTTCATCCCCTCCGTCGCGCCGCGCCGGCAGATCCAGGCGCCGATGAAGAGATCGAAGGCGAGATAGTGTACCCAACCCGCCAGCAGCACGCCCGGCGTGGCGAAGAGCGCGCGCACGCCCGCCAGCGAGGAGAATCCGCCCTCGGCCCCGGGCGCATGCAGCGCCAGCAGCACGGCATAGAGGGCGCAAAGGGCGACCGGGATGCCAAGCCCCCCGACCCACCAAGTCGCCAGCCGCGCGCGGGGCGCGACCAGCAAGGCCAGCCAGCCCGCCATGGCGAGGCTGTTGGCGGCGGAAAAGAGGGTTTCCATGCGGGCTGTGCCTTAACTGTCCAGTGGTCAGATTGAAGGCGGTAACTGTCCATTGTCAAGTTTGAATCGCCGGTCCAGACTCAGGCCATGGCCGTCACCCCCAAGAAGCGCGGCGCGCATCATCACGGCGATCTGCGCCGCGCGCTGCTCGATGCCGTGGCCGAGATCGTGCTGGAAGGCGGGCCGGAGGCCGTCTCCCTGCGCGAATGCGCGCGCCGGGCGGGCGTTTCCCACTCCGCCGCCGCGCCGCATTTCGGCGACAAGCGCGGCCTGATGACGGCCTTCGCCATCGAGCGGTCGCTGCGCCTCGCGGCCGCGATGCGTGAGGCGGTGGCGGCGCTGCCCCCGGGGGCGGATGCGAAGGCGCGGCTCCACGCCACCGGCCAGGGCTACATCGCCTTCGCGCGGGACAACCCCGCGCATTTCCGTCTGATGAGCCGCACCGACCAGGTGGACACGACCGACCCCGCATGGCGCGCGGCGGTCAATGCCAGCTGGGAGCCCCTGCAATCGGCGATGGCGGCGCTGGTGCCGCAGGCCGAACCACGGGCCATGCGGGCGCGGCTGATGCTCGCCTGGGCCGGGGTGCATGGCTTCTGCGTGCTGCGGGCCGAGGGGGCAAGCACCGGCCTGCTCCGCCCCGAAACCCTGGCGGAGGAGGTGGCGGCCGACATGCTCGCGCTGCTGGTCGCGGCCTGCGGCTGACCAGCACCCCACCTCTGGGCGGCTGCGCTACGCCGCCATCCGCCGCAACCACGCCCCGTAGAGCCGCGGTCCGACCAGCGCCAGGAGCGCCACGATGAGGATCGCGAGGCTGATCGGCCGCGTGACGAAGGTGGACCAGTCGCCCTGGCTGATGGTCAGCGCCTGGCGCATCGCCTGCTCCGCCATCGGCCCCAGGATCATCCCGATCACCACGGGGGCGACGGGGAAGTCGAAGCGGCGCATGAACATTGCGATGATGCCGATGCCATAGAGCAGCAGCAGGTCCACCACGGAATTGCTGATGCCGTAGGTGCCGATGGTCGCGAAGACCAGGATGCCGGCATAGAGCTGCGGCTGCGGGATCTTCAGGATGCGCGCCCACAACCCCACCAGCGGCAGGTTCAGCACCACCAGCATCACATTGGCGATGAACAGCGAGGCGATGAGCGTCCACACCAGATCCGCCTGGCTGGTGAACAGCATCGGTCCCGGCTGGATGCCATAGGATTGGAAGGCGGAGAGCATGATCGCCGCCGTCGCCGAGGTCGGCAGGCCCAGCGTCAGCATCGGCACGAGGATACCCGCCGCGGCGGCGTTGTTCGCTGCCTCCGGCCCGGCCACGCCCTCGATCGCGCCCTTGGTGCCGAACTCCTTGGCGTGTTCGGGCTTCGCCAGCTTCCTTTCCATGTAGTAGCTCAGCATGGTCGGCATCTCGGTGCCGCCGGCCGGCATGACGCCGAAGGGAAAGCCCAGCCCCGCGCCGCGCATCCAGGGCCAGAAGCTGCGGCGCCAGTCGGATTTCGACATCATGATGCTGCCCACCGGCAGCACCTCCTGCTTGCCCTCGACATAGCGCCAGGCGAGGAAGAGCGTCTCGCCCACCGCGAAGAGGGCGACCGCCACCAGCACCACGTTCACGCCGTCATAGAGTTCGGGGATGCCGAAGGTCAGGCGGGGCTGGCCGGTCTGGAGGTCGATGCCCACCAGCCCCAGCAGCAGGCCGAAGAACAGGCTGGTCAGCCCGCGCAGCGCCGACCCGCCCAGCACGGCCGAGACGGTGACGAAGCACAGGATCATCAGGCAGAAATACTCGGCCGGGCCCAGCTCCAGCGCCAGATCCACCACCACGGGGCCCAGGAAGGCGATGCCGAGCGTGCCCACCGTGCCGGCCACGAAGCTGCCGATGGCGGCGGTCGCGAGCGCCGGCCCCGCGCGCCCGCCCTTGGCCATGCGGCTGCCCTCGAGCGAGGTGATGATGGACCCGCTCTCGCCCGGCGTGTTCAGCAGGATCGAGGTGGTGGAACCACCATACATCGCGCCGTAGAAGACGCCGCAGAACAGGATGAAGGCCCCCGTGGCGCTGACCGAGAAGGTGATCGGCAGCAGCAGCGCGATGGTCAGCGCCGGGCCGATGCCCGGCAGCACCCCGATGGCCGTGCCCAGGAAACATCCCAGCAGCGCCCAGCCCAGATTGGGCAGCGTCAGCGCGTGGGAGAACCCCAGCGCAAGCCCCTCGATCGCCCCCATCAATCCGGTACTCCGAAGATCAGCCCCTCGACCACGCCTGCGCCGATGTTCACGCCCAGCAGCTTCACGAAGATCGCGTAGGCGCCGAGTGCGACCACGAAGGCGATGGCCATGTTGCGCGCGAAGGCGCGCGACCCGAAGGCCGCCGCCACCAGCGGGAACTGTGCGGTGGCCGCCACGGTGAAGCCGAAGGGCACGATCAGCGCCACATTCACCAGCAGCCCGGCCAGCAGAAGGCCGAGCGAGCAGAGGTTGAAGGGCGTGCCGTCCTGCAATTCCTCGATGTCGCGCGACCAGCCGCCACGCAACGCCGCCACCAGCAGCCCCGCGCCCAGCACGATCAGCGCCGCCGCGATCAGGTAGGGCACCGCCTTGGGCCCGACCTGCGCGTAGATCGGCGAGGTCGGGATCACGCTGGCCTGCCAGGCCGCGGCCGCGCCCATCGCCAGCACGAACAGCGCGGCGCCGAGATCAGCGCGCGCCGCGCTGCCGCGTCCTGGCGTCATCCTGGCCGACTCAGCTCGCGAGGCCGATGTCGCGCAGGACCTGGCCGGTATCGGCCTCATCCTTCGCCAGGAAATCCACGAAGGCCTGGCCCGAGAGGAAGGCGTCGTCCCAGCCCTGGCGCTGCACGATCTCCCGCCAGCCGGCCGAGCCGTGCAGCGCGGTGATGTAGTCGGTCAGCGCCGTGCGCTGCGCGGCGGAGATGCCGGGCGCGCCGAAGACGCCGCGCCAATTGCCCATGACGATGTCGATCCCGCTCTCCTTGAGCGTCGGCACGCCTTCCAGGCTCCGGGTCTCGCCGGTGGTTGCCAGGGCGCGCATCCGCCCGGCCCTGATCTGCTCGGCGAATTCCGACACGCCGGAGATGCCCGCGCGCACCTGGGCGCCCAGGATCGCCGCCTGGGCGGGGCCGCCGCCGGCGAAGGCCACGTAGCTCGCCTCGCGCGCATTCCGCCCCAGGCTCTTGAGCATCAGGCCGAGGATGATGTGGTCGATGCCACCCGCGCTGCCCCCGCCCACGGAGACGGCGCCGGGGTTGGCGCGCAGCGCCGCGGTGAAGCCGGCGAGGTCGCGGAACTCGGAATTCGCCGGCACCACGATGACACCCGGCTCGGTCGTCATGCGCGCGATCGGCGTCACGTCCTTCAGGCCGACGGGGGTGCGGTTGGTGATCACCGCGCCCACCATCACCGCGCCACCGATCATGATCGCATCGCCGCGGCCGCGGCGCTGGCTGACGAAGCGCGGCAGGCCCACCGTGCCGCCGGCGCCGCCGACATTCTCGAACTGGAAGCTGCCGACCAGCCCGGCGGCGCGCGAGGCCTGCTCGATGGCGCGGCCCAGGCCATCCCAGCCGCCGCCAGGACCGGCGGGGACGAAGACGTAGAGGCTGTTGAAGCGCTGCTGCGCCGAGGCAGGGCTGCCGAGCAGCGCGGCGGCGGGCAGGCCGGCGGCGGCGGCGATCAGGGTGCGGCGGGTTGTCATGCTTCCTCCAAAATGGGTTCGGTCTTGCTGCCGGGCCGCCAGACTGCGGCAAATGCGCCAGGAAGCCTAGCCGGCCTTGCCGTTGCCCGAAAGGTGCGGCATCGAGACGCCGTGATGGGGCCGGTCGCCGCTCGGGGCATCCCTGGCCGCATCATGGAACAGGGGGGCCGCGCATGGCTCGAATCAACAGAACCGGTCTCGGCGCGCTCGCGCTGCTCGTCTCGTGCCTCGCCGCACCGCTCGCGGCCCTGGCGCAGGGCCAGCCCAGCGCCCCGCAGCCGCCGCCGAACCGCGAATTCACGGTCCAGAACGAAACCGACCAGATCGTCCAGCAGCTTTACGTCTTCACCCCCGGTGCGACCGAGCGGGGCGCGGACCGGCTCGGCGCCGAGGTGATCCAGCCCGGGGCGAATTTCCGCGTCCGTCTGGGCCGCACGCGCGACTGCACCTTCGACGTCGCCGCGATCTACCCCGACGGGACGGAGGAGGTGCGCCGCCGCGTCGACATCTGCCGCAACCAGCGCCTGGTCTTCGGCGACCCGAGCCTGCCGACGCTGAACGTGGCGATCACCAATGCCAGCGACGTGATGCTGCGCGAACTCTACGCCTCGGCGCGGGGGCCGGAGGCCTGGGGCCCGGACCGTCTCGGCGCCAGCGTCATCGAGCCCGGCCGGAACTTCGCCCTGCGCCTGCGCTCGCGCGAATGCCTTTTCGACCTGCGCGCCGTCTATGGCGATGACCGCGAGGAGGTGAAGGCCCGCCTCGATCTCTGCGCCAACCGCGCCGTGAGCTTCGACCGCAGTGGCATCCCCCGCCCGCCCGCGCGCCCGGTGGAGTTGCTGAACCGGCACCTGACCACCGTGCAGGAGCTCTACATCTCCGACAGCACCGAGACCGAGTGGGGTCCGGACCGCCTCGGCGCCAATGTGCTCGAGCGCGGTTCCAACCTCGCCCTGTCCGTCGAGACCGGCTGCGAGGTCGATGTGCGCATCGTCTTCCCGAATGGCGGGGCGGAGGAGCGGCGCGAGGTCAACATCTGCGACACGCCGCGCCTCGTCTTCGCGCCCGGCTGGGTGGTCGAGACGGCGGCCGATCCCGGCGACGATCCGGGGCGCCCCGCTGCAGGCCCGAATGCGCTGCGCCTGCGCAATGCCGGCAGCCTGCCGGTGATCGAACTCTACGCCTTCACCCCGGGCGGGCCGCGGGGTGAGGATCGCCTCGGCGCCGATACGCTGCCGGTGGGCGGCACCTTCGAGATCGACGCCCCTGGCCCGCAGGCCTGCGCGGCCGATCTGCTCGCCATCTTCCGCGATGGTCGCGAATTTGCCCGCCCGGGCGTTGATCTGTGCACCGGCCAGGAGGTCGAAATCCGATGAGAAAGCTGCTCCCGCTGCTTGGCGCCACGCTGCTGGCGCTGGCCTCCCCCGTGCAGGCCCAGGGCGTGCCGGAGCCGCTGCGCGGCGCCTGGTATGCCGGCGCCTGCGCGGATCCGCAGGCGATGCTGGTGCTGACCGGCCGCGCCGCCGCCCGCATCGAGGCCGAGGCGCCCGCCCGGCTGCTGCGCTTCCGCGAGACGCGGGAGGTCGCGGGCTGGACGCTCGGCGTCTCCGTCGGGGCCGATGCGCCCCGGCTGATGTTCCGTGCGGCCACCGAAGGGCTCGAGACGGTGGAACCCGACGCGAAGCTGCGCGATGACCGCCTGCCGGGCGATGCCCGGCCGGCTGTCTGGCGCCGCTGCCCCTCGGCGCCGCCGGCGCTCGCCATGCTGCATGGCGAGGGCGTGGCCTTCCTCGCCGCCTTCGAACACCTCGAAGCGGCCTGCACGGGCAATGGCCAGGGGGTCACCCCCGGTGCCTGCGCCATGGCGATCGTGACGCAGGGCGATGTGAACGGTGACGGCAAGCTCAGCGTGGCGGAACTCGGCCGGCTGGTGCGTGGCGGCGCCTGGGTGATCGCGGCCATGGAGGGTGCGACGCAGGAGGCGCTGCTCGGCGCCGTGGGGGCGGGCACGCTCGGCGGCATCCTGGCCGGGCGGTTGCTGATGGAGAGCATGGACTACGACAATGACGGCCTGCTCTCCGCGGCCGAGCTTGCCCATGATTCGGTGGCCTTTGCGCGGGCCACCGGCACGCCGGCCGGCCAGCCGCTCCGCACCCAGGGGCTGACGGAAGGCGCGGGCATGCTGCGCGGGCTGATGGAAGGGCTGATGGCCCGATAGGGCACGCTGCTTTCTCACGAACGCAGCTCGTGCTCTGGAAACCATTGAATCTAGAGCAAGAAGTGCGTTCAGATGAGTCCATCTGATCGGAAGCTCGGGTCGCGCTCGTCTTGACCCGGCGGGGTCAGGGTGAAGCCCGTGCTGCCGCCGCGGGCTCGGCTGCTCAGCCGGCGGGCGAGACCTCGATCCGCGCGCCGTTGCGCGTCTCGCCCGGCAGGCAGAGCGCGGCGAGGGCGGGGGCGATGTCCGCGGGCTGCGGCAGGGTGCCGGGATCCTCGCCGGGCATCGCCATGGCGCGCATGTTGGTGGCGACCACGCCCGGATCGGCGAGGTTGACGCGCAGCGCCGTGTTCTCAACCTCCTGCGCCCAGGTCTGCACCAGATGCTCCATGCCTGCCTTGGTGGCGCCGTAGAGGCCCCAATAGGCGCGCGGCCGCAGCACGCGCCCGGTGGTCACGAACACCGCCCGCCCCGCATCCGAGGCCCGCAGCGGCGGGTCGCAGGTGCGGATCAGCCGCCAGGCGGCGGTCATGTTCACCGCCACCGTCTCCGCCCAGTCGCGCGGGGCGATGTGGGCGACCGGGGTGAGCTTGCCGAGCGTGCCGGCATTGTGGACCAGGATGTCCAGCCGCCCGAAGCGCTGCATGATGGAAGGACCCACCAGGTCGAGCTGCTTCTCGGCATCCTTCTCGAGATCGAGCGGCAGCAGCGTCGCGGGCTTGCCGCCGGCCGCACGGATCGCGTCATCCGTCTCCTCCAGCCCGCCCTGGGTGCGCGCGATCAGCACCAGCTGCGCGCCGAGCCGGCCGAGTTCCACGGCAAGGGCAGCGCCGATGCCGCGCGAGGCGCCGGTGACCAGGGCGACGCGGCCCGAAAGCGGAAGTTCCATCAGCGATTCGCGGCCTGCAGCAGGGGAAGGGGACGTTCGGTGTTGTCCTGCTGGTCAACCAGCGGGATGGCGTAGTCGCCGGTGAAGCAGGCGTCGCAATAGGCCGGCGCGGCGGCGTCCCGCCCGGACTGGCCGAGCGCGCGATACAGCCCATCCAGCGAGATGAAGGCCAGGCTGTCGGCGCCGATGATCTGCGCCATCTCCTCGACATTGTGCTTCGCCGCCAGCAGCTTCGAGCGCTCGGGCGTGTCGATGCCGTAGAAGCAGGAATGCGTGGTCGGCGGCGAGGAGATGCGCATATGCACCTCGGTCGCGCCGGCCTGGCGCACCATCTCGACGATCTTGCGGCTGGTGGTGCCGCGCACGATGGAGTCATCCACCAGCACCACGCGCTTGCCCGCCAGCACCGAGCGGTTGGCGGAGTGCTTGAGCTTCACGCCGAGGTTGCGGATCTGGTCCGTGGGCTCGATGAAGGTGCGCCCGACATAGTGATTGCGGATGATGCCGAGCTCATAGGGCAGCCCGGCCTCGGCCGCGTAGCCCATGGCGGAGGGCACGCCGGAATCGGGCACCGGCACGATCACGTCGGCCGGCACGCCGCTCTCGCGCGCCAACTCCGCGCCGATGCGCCGGCGCGTGTCATAGACCGGCGTGCCCTCGACCACGCTGTCGGGGCGGGCGAAGTAGATGTATTCGAAGATGCAGAAGCGGCTCTGCGTGCGGCCGAAGGGCTTGAGGCTGTGCACGCCGGCATCGTCGATCAGCACGATCTCGCCCGGCTCTACGTCGCGCAGGAAATCCGCGCCGACGATGTCGAGCCCGCAGGTCTCGCTCGCCAGCACGAAGCCCCCGGTGGCGAGCTTGCCCAGCACCAGCGGGCGCACGCCCAGCGGGTCGCGCGCGCCGATCAGCGCGCCATTGTGCAGGGCGACCAGGCTGTAGGCGCCCTGCACCTGCTTCAGCGCGTCGATCAGCCGGTCGGTGACGGTGGAATAGAGGCTGATCGCGATGAGGTGGATGAACACCTCGCTGTCCGTGGTGGACTGGAACAGGCAGCCGCGCCGCACCAGCGCGCGCTTCAGCACATGCGCGTTGGTGAGGTTGCCGTTATGCGCCACCGCGAAGCCGCCGAACTCGAAATCGGCATAGAGCGGCTGCACGTTGCGCAGCGCCGTCTCGCCCGTGGTGGCGTAGCGGTTGTGGCCGACCGCGGCATGGCCGGGCAGGCCCGCGATCACCGCCGCGTCGCCGAAATTGTCGCCGACCAGCCCGCGGCCCTTATGGGCGTGGAACTGGCCGTTCCGCTGGAGCGAGACGATGCCCGCCGCCTCCTGCCCCCGGTGCTGCAGGGCGTGCAGGCCGAGCGCGGTCAGCGCCGCCGCATCCGCGCTGCCCCAGACGCCGACGACGCCGCATTCCTCATGCGGGTGGTCGTCATCCTCGCCGAAGGCCGGGCCGCCCAGGGGGTTGGTGCTCAGGCTCATGATGATCCTTCAGGTCCGGCCGCGCGCGGGGGGGCGCAGGAGCTGGTCCATGGTCGGTTCGCTTCGCTGCGCACCCTCGGGCAGGCGGGGGCGCAGATCCTCGGGCAGTTGGGCAACCAGCCATTTCGCGCCATCCGCGGCATAGGGCAGGGCGCGGGCATTGCGCACCGGCTCGGGCCAGCGATCCGCGGCCGGCAGCCCCAGCCCGGCCACGATATAGGCAGCCACCACCACGAAGGCACCCCTGGCGAGGCCGAAGACCATGCCGAGTGCGCGATCGACGCCGCCCAGCACGGAGCGCCGCACATGCCCCGACAGCCAGGCGATGATCAGTTTGAGAAAAATCAGCACGACCAGGAACACGCCGCCGACCGCGAGGCCGGAGGCCAGCCAGGGGGGCTCGACATGCGGGGCGATCAGGGGCTGGACCTGCGGTTCGGCATAGATGCCGAGCACCACCGCGCCCGCCCAGGCGCCTACGCCCAGCACTTCCCGCACCAGCCCGCGAAAGAAGGCGAGCCCGGCCGAAACCAGCAGCACCGCCAGGACAACGCCATCGACCCAGGTCATCGGCGGGCTCTATAGCGGGCCGGCGCCGGGGTGTCATGGTGGGGGGGCGAATTCTCCCGACCCGCCGGGCGCCCCCCTTGCACCCGAGCGGGGATTGCCCCTACCTCCGCCCAGGACTGGCGGCACGCGCCCCGCGCGTGCCGAGCGCCCGAATGGGCGCCGCCGGCAGTCCGGCGAGCCAAGCGCGCGGATGCGCGCGCCCGGCGCTTGAGGGCGTGAATGCAATGAACTGGATCTCGGACTGGGCGCTGCCGAAGGTGAAGGCCCTGTTTGGCGGGCCGCGGGAGGTGCCGGAGAATCTCTGGCACAAATGCCCGTCCTGCGAGCAGATGATCTTCCACCGCGACCTTGAGCGGAACCTGCATTGCTGCACGCATTGCGGCCATCACATGCGGCTCTCCGCCCAGGCGCGGGTGAAGGCGACGCTGGATGAGGGCTGGTCGCGCATCGAACTGCCCAAGGCGCCGGCCGACCCGCTGCGCTTCCGCGACCAGCGCCGCTATGGCGAACGCCTGAAGGACGCCCAGCAGAAGATGGCGATGGATGACGCCGTCGTCGTCGCGCAGGGCGCCATCGAGGGCCGCAAGGCCGTGGTCGCCGCCTTCGAATTCGCCTTCATGGGCGGATCCATGGGGGCGGGCGTGGGTGAGGCGCTGGTCACCGCGGCCAAGCTCGCCGTGCTGCAGGATGCGCCGCTGATCGTCTTCACCGCCTCGGGTGGGGCGCGGATGCAGGAGGGCACGATCAGCCTGATGCAGATGCCGCGCACCGTGATCGCGACCCGCATGGTGAAGGAAGCCGGGCTGCCCTTCATCGTGGTGCTGTGTGATCCGACCACGGGCGGGGTGACCGCCAGCTTCGCCATGCTGGGCGACATCCAGATCGCCGAGCCGGGCGCCCTGATCGGCTTCGCCGGCGCGCGGGTGATCGAGCAGACGGTGCGCGAGAAGCTGCCCGAGGGCTTCCAGCGGGCCGAATACCTGCTCGCGCATGGCATTCTCGACATGGTGGTGAAGCGCGCCGACATGCGCGCCACCCTCGCGCGCCTCATTTCCCTGCTGCGCGAGCCGCTGCCCCCGGTGGTGGAGCCCGAGGTGCTGTCCCTGCCCGCCCCCGAGGAAGCCGCCCCCGAGGCCGCGAAACCCGCTTGAGCGAAAAGCCCTTTTCGCTGCGTGAGGCTGTGCCCCCCTCGCGCAGCGAGGAAATCATCGAGCGCCTGCACGCGCTGCACCCCAGGCTGATCGACCTCAGCCTGGGCCGGCTGGAGCGTTGCCTGGCCGCGCTGGGCCATCCCGAGCGGCGCCTGCCGCCGGTGATCCATGTCGCCGGCACCAACGGCAAGGGCAGCACCTGCGCCTTCCTGCGCGCCATCGCGGAGGCCGCGGGGCTGCGCGTGCATGTCTATACCTCGCCGCATCTGGTGCGCTTCCATGAACGCATCCGCCTCGCCGGGGCGTTGGTGGAGGAAGAGGCGCTGGCCGAGGCCTTGGCGCATGTCGAGCGCGTGAATGCCGGCGCGCCGATCACGGTCTTCGAGGTCACCACCGCCGTCGCGCTGCATCTCTTCGCCGAGACGCCGGCCGATCTGCTGGTGCTGGAGGTCGGGCTCGGCGGGCGGTTCGACGCGACCAATGTGGTGGCGCGCCCGGCCGCCACGGCGATCACCTCCATCTCCATGGACCACATGGATTTCCTAGGCGACACGCTGGGCAAGATCGCCTTCGAGAAGGCCGGGATCCTGAAGCCGGGCGTGCCCTGCGCCACCGGCGCGCAACTGCCGGAGGCGCTGGCGGTGATCGCCGCCGAGGCCGCCGCAAAGGGCGCGCCGCTCTTCGCCCGCGACGCGGCCTGGACCATGCAGCGCGCGGCGGATCGGCGCCTGACCTATCGCGAGGGCGCCTATAGCCTCGACTTGCCGCCGCCCGCCTTGCCCGGGCCGCACCAGGCGGACAACGCCGGCATCGCCATCGCCGCGCTGCGGGCGTGGAACCCGCCTTGGCTCACCGAGGCCGCGATCCGGCAGGGCGTCGCCAGCGCCGAATGGCCGGCGCGGATGCAGCGCCTGACCGGGCGGCTCGCCGCCACGCTGCCGCCGGGCTGGGAACTCTGGCTGGATGGCGGGCACAATGCCGGGGCGGGCCTTGTGGTCGGCGCGCATCTGGCCGAGGCCTTCGCGGACCGGCCGGCACATGTGCTGGTCGGCATGAAGGGCGGCAAGCAGGCGCCCGACTTCCTCCGCCCGATCCTGCCCCATGCGGCAAGCCTCTGGGCGGTGGCCGAGCCGGGCCAGCACCTCGCCATGCCGATCGAGGCCATCATCGCGGCCAGCGAAGGCAAGGCCCGGCGCGGCGGGACGGTGCGCGAGGCCCTGGCGCAGGTGCCGCGCGAAGGCGGGCCGGCGCGGGTGCTGATCTGCGGCAGCCTCTATCTGGCCGGCGAGGTGCTGAAGCTCGACGGCACTTGATCCAGGACATTTCCGCGCTCGCCCTGCTGCGATAGGCTTGCGCGAAACATGTCCGGAGGCGCTTCCATGGCCGCATTGACCGTCGCGCAGCTTTTCGCCGCCAAGGAGGAAGAGGCCGCGCGCAAGCGCGCCGAGGCCGAGGCCGCCGCCACCGCCGCCAAGGCCGAGCGCGAGGCCTTCGCCGAGAAGGTGATGACCTACAAGATCACCGAGGACGACAAGGCCCGCGCCATGTCGCGCATCGCCCGCGCCTTCGCCGAGGGCGAGAAGGAGCTGATGCTGGTGCATTTCCCCTCCGAGATCTGCACCGATGGCGGGCGGCGCATCAACAACCACCTCGAAGGCTGGCAGGAGACGCTGCCCGGCGCCTTCCACGACGTGTTCAAATGGTGGGAATCCGAGCTGAAGCCCGGCGGCTTCGGCTTCTTCGCGCGCATCATCAACTATCCGGGCGGCATGCCCGGCGATGTGGGCATCTTCATTACCTGGCCGCAGATGCAGGGCTGAACGCATGTCCCTCCGCACCCTGCCGACCACGCCCTTCGGCGACCAGAAGCCCGGCACCTCCGGCCTGCGCAAGAAGGTCGCGGTGTTCCAGCAGCCCCGCTATGTCGAGAATTTCCTGCAGGCGATCTTCGACACGGTCGGCCCGGCGCGCGCGGGTGCGACGCTGGTCATCGGCGGCGACGGCCGCTTCCTGAACCGCGAGGTCATCCAGGTGGCGCTGCGCATGGCGGCCGCCAACGGCTTCGGGCGGATCCTGGTGGGGCGGGGTGGGCTGCTCTCCACCCCCGCGGCCTCGGCCCTGATCCGCGCGTCGGGGGCGATCGGCGGGGTGGTGCTCTCGGCGAGCCACAATCCCGGCGGGCCGGACGGCGATTTCGGCATCAAGTTCAACATGGCGCATGGCGGCCCGGCGCCGGAGGATTTCACGAGTGCGATCCATCGCCGCACCACGGAGATCGCGCAGTATGTGACGCTCGACGCGCCCGACCTGGATCTGGAGGTGCTCGGCGCGACGCAACTCGGCGCCGCGCGGGTCGAGGTGGTGGATCCGGTGGCGGATTACGCGCTGCTGATGCGCAAGCTGGTCGATTTCGACCGCATCCGCGCGCTCTTCGCCGGCGGATTCCGCATGCGCTTCGACGCGATGAGCGCGGTGACCGGCCCCTATGCGAAGGAGATCCTGGAACGCCAGCTCGGCGCGCCGGCGGGGACGGTGGTGAATGCGGAGCCCATGCCCGATTTCGGCGGCCATCACCCTGACCCCAACCCGGTCAACGCCGCCGAGCTGATGGCGCTGATGATGGGCCCCGGCGCGCCCGATTTCGGCGCGGCCTCGGATGGCGATGGCGACCGCAACATGATCGTCGCCCCGGGGCTCTTCGTGACCCCCTCGGACAGCCTCGCGATCCTGGCGGCGCAGGCGCATCGCGCGCCGGGCTATGCGGCGGGGCTTGCGGGCGTCGCCCGCTCCATGCCGACCTCACGCGCCGTGGACCGCGTGGCCAAGGCGCGCGGCCTGGCGTGCTACGAGACGCCGACGGGCTGGAAATTCTTCGCCAACCTGCTGGATGCCGGACGGATCACGCTCTGCGGCGAGGAGAGTGCCGGGACGGGCTCGAACCATGTGCGGGAGAAGGACGGGCTCTGGGCCGTGCTGCTCTGGCTCGACATCATCGCCGCCACCGGCCAGCGGGCGGACGCCATCGTGCGGGCGCATTGGGCCGAGTATGGGCGCGACTACTACGCGCGCCATGATTACGAAGAAGTCGATGCGGCGGCCGCGCAGGGGCTGATGGCGGCGCTGCGCGGCAGCCTCGGGGGGCTTGTCGGGCAGCGCTTCGCGGGGCTGACGGTCTCGGCCGCCGATGACTTCACCTATACCGACCCGGTCGATGGCTCGGTGAGCGCGCAGCAGGGCGTGCGGGTGCATTTCGCGGAGGATGCGCGCGCGGTGTTCCGCCTGTCGGGCACCGGCACGGTGGGGGCGACGCTGCGGGTCTATCTGGAGCGCTTCGACCGGAACTTCGATCGCCCGGTGGCGGAGGTGCTCGCCCCCGTGGTCGCCGCCGCGCGCGCGATCGCGCAGATCGAGCGGCATACGGGGCGCAAAGAACCGTCGGTTATCACTTGAGAACCGGGAAGGGCGGGCCGCAAATCGGCCCGAGGCGCCGAATGGCGCCCGCCGCCAGTGCGGCGAGCCAAGGCCGCGGATGCGGCCGCCCGGCGCCTGAGGGCACCAAAAGACTCCATTTTTGATCGACCTTGTCGATCAAAAATGGGCCCGGAGGGACTCGAACCCCCAACCAAGCCGTTATGAGCGGCCCGCTCTAACCATTGAGCTACAGGCCCATATGGGATCGATGCATGGCAAGGCCGCGCGCCTCATGCAAGCCCGGCGAGCACCTTGGCCGTCGCGCCGCTGATCTCACCGAGCTTCTCGCCCGCCGCGCAGCGCGCCTGCACGCCCAACCCGCGCTCCTGCCGCGCGATGGCGGCGCGGGCCTCGGCCTCGGCTTCGCCGGGGGGCAGCACCAGCACGCCGCTCTCATCCAGCAGCACGGCGTCGCCCGGCATCACTACCACGCCGCCGATGGAAACCGGCACGTTCATCCGGCCGCCGAGGTCGTAGATCCGCGTGGTGATGGGCGCGAGGCCGCGGCACCAGAGCGGGAAGTCGCTCGCCTCGACCTCCTCCACATCGGTGCAGGGGCCATCGACGAGGCCCGCCTTGGCGCCCGCCGCCTTGGCCGCCACGGTCACGCCGCCGCCCCAGCAGGCGTGGCGGTCATCGCCCAGGCGATCCACCACCAGCACATCGCCCGGCCGCAGCAGCCCCAGCGCGTGGTGCAGCATGGTCGAGTCGGCACCGGGGATCTGCACCGTCACCGCCGTCCCCGCCACGCGCCGGCGCAGCAGACCCTGGATGCGCCGATCGACGAAACCCCAGTGCCGCCAATGGCCGACGGTCGCGGTTTCGGTCTGCTCCAGCAGCGCCACCACCTCGGCACTGAGCTGGCCGGGCATCTTCTCGACGACGTATTTCGGCATGGTCATTCCCTTCCGAGGGCGCGTGAAAATCCGACCAGCCGCTCCACGAGCAGAACGATGGCCAGGGAAACAAGGATCAGCACCATGGCGAGGGCCGCGACCAGCGGGTCGGTGCGGTTCTCGGCATAGCGGAACATCTCGACCGGCAGGGTGGACAGGCGCGGGCCCACCAGGAACAGGCTGATCACCGTCTCGTCGAAGGACACCAGGAAGCACAGCGCCCCCGCAGCTACCGCGCCCGGCGCGGCAAGTGGCAGGGTGATGCGCAGTGCGGCGCGCCAGCGCGTGGCACCCAGCGTCCAGGCCGCTTCCTCCAGGTCGCGCGGCACGGCGCCGAAGGCGGTGGCCATGATGCGCACGGCGAAGGGCACGGCGACCATCGAATGGGCCAGCACCAGCCCGGGCCAGGTGGCGGCGAGCTTCAGGGGTTGTAGCGCCAGCAGCAGCGCGAGCCCCAGCACCAGCGAGGGCAGCAGCAAAGGCGCGGCCAGGAAGCCCGCGATGGCGCCCCGGCCCGGAAACTCCAGCCGCACCAGCGCATAGGCGGCCGGCGCGCCGGCCAGAAGCGCGATGGCGGCGACGATCAGCGCCAGCGTGGCGGAGTTGCGCAGCGCGGCCATGAGTTCCGCATTGCCGAGCAGCGCCGCATACCAGCGCGTGGACAGGCCCGGCGGCGGGAAGGTGAGGAAATCCCCCGCCGAGAAGCTGATCACCGCCACCACCACGGCCGGCGCCAGCAGCAGCGTGTAGCCGGCGATGGCGCAGGCCTTCAGGATCCACCCAGTCTTCATGCCGCGCGCCTTGCCACCAGCGCGCGCAGCAGCATGGCCAGGATCAGCGCGCCGAGGAGCAGCATCGCCATCGCCGCCGCGGCCGGCCAATCCACCGTCTCCAGGGCGAGGTCGAAGATCTCGGTGGCGACGACGAACACACGCCCGCCGCCCATCAGCCGCGGCGTGACGAAGGCCGAGACTCCCAGCACGAAGGTCAGCAGGAAGGCGGCGAGCAGCGCCGGGAAGGCCAGCGGCAGCGTCACGCGCAGGAAGATGCGGCTGCGCGTCGCGCCCAGCGTGGCGGCGGCTTCCTCCAGCCTGGCGTCCAGCCGCCCGAGCCCCGCGATCAGCACCAGGCAGGCATAGGGCATCAGGCTCTCGGTCAGGCCGATCCGCACGCCGGTCCAGTTGTTGATCAGCCGCACCGGATCGTCGGTGAGACCGAGGCCCAGCAGCGCCCCATTGATCATCCCGCGATCCCCCAGGATCGCCATCCACCCCACCACCCGCGCCGTGCCCGAGATCAGCAGGGGCGCAATCGCCATCAGCGAGAGCACGCCCCGCCAGCGCGGCGGCGCGCTCCGGATCAGCAGGGCGACGGGCAGCGCCAGCGCGGTGGCGGCCAGCGCCGAGCTGGCGGCGAGGGTGGCGGTGTTGGTCGCCAGCTCCCAGGTGAAGTCATCGGTCGCGACCTTGGTGAAGGTCTCGAGGCTCAGCGCCTCCTCCATCGCGCCGAGATCGGTGGTGCGGTTGAGGCTGATGCGCGCCAGCAGCGCCACCGGATAGAGGAAACCTGCCGCCAGGATGGCCACCGCCGGCACAAGCAGCAGGTAGGCGATCATGCTGGAAAGACCCGCAGATCGGCCGCCCCGAAGCCGAGCGCGAGCACATCGCCCGGCTTCGCCGCGCCGGCCCGCGCGCCGCCGGGGATGTCGGCCAGCAGCCGCCCGGCCGGGGTTTCCAGCTCCAGCGTCACCACCTCACCCGTATAGGTCCGGCGCAGCACGCGGCCTTCCAGCGTGTTCTCCGCGCGCGCGCCCTCGGCCAGCGGCTGGAGGTGGTGCGGGCGCAGGAAGGCCTCGACCCGGCCCTGCAGCGCGCCCGTCTCAGCGCGCAGCGTCGCGCTGCCGGCGCGGATCAGCCCGGGGCCGGCGATCTCGGCCGGCAGGCAGGCGGCGCGGCCGACGAAGGTGGCGACGAAGCGGCTGGCGGGGCGCTCGAAGATCGCCTCGGGCGTGTCGAGCTGCTCGATCCGCCCCTGGTTCATCACGGCGACGAGGTCCGCCATGGCCAGCGCCTCGGTCTGGTCATGGGTGACGAAGACCGCCGTGGCGCCGAGGCGCTGCTGCAGGGCGCGGATCTCGTCGCGCACCTCCTCCCGCAGCTTGGCGTCGAGCGCGGAGAGCGGTTCATCCAGCAGCAGCAGGTCCGGGCGCGGGGCGAGGGCGCGGGCCAGCGCCACGCGCTGCTGCTGCCCGCCCGAGAGTTTTGCGGGTTTGCGGGCAGCAAGGTCGGACAGGCCGACCAGGGCCAGCGCCTCTGCCACCCTGCTCGCGCGCTCGGCGCGGGGGATGCCGCGCATCTCGAGCCCGAAGCCGACATTGGCCGCGGCGGTCAGGTGCGGGAACAGGGCGTAGCTCTGGAAAACGACGCCCATGTTGCGCTTGTGCGGCGGCAGCGCCGTGATGTCGCGCCCGCCCACGATGATGCGCCCGCCATCGGGGGGTTCGAGCCCCGCCACCATGCGCAGCGTCGTGGTCTTGCCACAGCCGGAAGGTCCGAGCAGCGCCAGCAGCGCGCCCTGCGGCAGGGACAGCGAAATGCCGTCCACCGCGGGGCGAGGCGTGCCTGGGAAGCGCCGGCTCAGCGCCTCCAGGACAAGGTGGCTCAACGGCCGGAGGCCGCGATCACCTCGCGCCGCCAGCGCTGGTTCCAGCCATCGCGCAGCCGCACCATCTCGGTCCAGTCGAGCGGGATGACGCGCGAGCGGAATTCGGGCGCCAGCGCCGTGCGGCCGAGTGCGGCGGCCGAGACGCGCGCGGTGGTGTTGGTGGGGCCGTAGAACATGCGCTCGGTGAAGGCGGTCTGGGCGTCGGCCGAGAGGGCGTGGCGGAGGAAGGCCGCGGCCTGGGCGCGGTTCTTCGAATTCGCCACGATGTTGATGGTGTTGATCTGGAACACCGTGCCTTCCTCGGGCAGCACCACGCCGATGCGGCCCTGCGACTGGTCGCGGTAGAGCTGCGCGCGGGCGTTCCAGCCCGTGGCGAAGCGCACCTGGTCGTTCAGGATCAGCGTGTAGCCATCGGGGTTCGGGTCGAAGGTCTGCACGGCGGGGGCGATCTCGCGCAGCCGCGGCATGGCCGCACCGATGTTGCGCCAATCGTTGGACGCCGCATGGGCCAGGATGGCCGTGACCGCCAGGCCCTGGATGTTGGGTGGCGCGGAAAGCGCGATGCGGCCGCGATGCTGCGGCTCCCACATCGCGGCCCAGCGCGTGGGGGCGGGGGTCACGGCGCGCGTGTCATAGACCATCACCAGGTGGTCATAGGTCACGGCCGGGCCGCAGGCGCCGCCCGAATCCCGCGCCTGCTGGTCGAGCTCCGCCAGGACGGGGAATTCGGCCGGGTTGAGGCGCTCCACCAGCCCCTCGGCGCAGGCGATGGCGGCGGTGGTGACGTCCATGATCACCACATCGGTCTGCGGGTCGGCGCGCTGGGCGCGCAGCAGGCCGAGCATCGCCGCCGAGGTGCCGCCGTCGAAATACTGCACGGCGGTGCCCGAGGCGGCGGTGAAGGGGGCGACGACGGTCTGGGTGTAGTTGTCGCGGAAGATCCCGGCATAGGCCTGGAGCGTCATGCGTCCTCCCGTCTGCTGCGCCTGGGCGGGCAGGGCGGTGAGGCCGAGGGCGGCGGCCAGCAATCCGGCCGCGGTGGCGAAGGCGCGCATGAGGGGAAGCTCCCGTCCGTGGTGGGCGGGAGCATCGCAAGGCTTTGGCCGCCTTGCCAAGCGCATCGGGCCTGTATTTGTGGCGGGCGTTGCCGGGCGCCCCGCCCCCCTGCTAACTGCCCGCCGCAGACGGCGCCATGGTGCCGAAACCCCGACCGAAGGTCCCGAGCGATGAATCTGGCGAACATCCCCACCGGCAAGGCGCCCCCGCATGACGTCAACGTCGTGGTGGAGATCCCGCAGGGCAGCCAGGTGAAGTACGAACTCGACAAGGACAGCGGCGCGGTGGTGGTGGACCGCTTCCTGTTCACGCCGATGGCCTATCCGGCCGCCTATGGCTTCATCCCCGGCACGCTGGCCGATGACGGCGACCCGGCCGATGTGCTGGTGCTGACCCCCGCCCCGGTGGTCCCTGGCTGCGTCATCCGCGCGCGCCCCATCGGCGTGCTGCACATGGAAGACGAGGCCGGTTCGGACGAGAAGCTGGTCTGCGTGCCGCATGACAAGGTGCATCCGATGTATTCGGGCATCAGCAGCGCCGAGGAACTGCCGCACATCACCCGCGCCTCGATCGAGCATTTCTTCGCCACCTACAAGGACCTCGAGAGCGACAAGTGGGTGAAGGTGAAGGGCTGGGGCTCCGCCAGCGAGGCCGCCGACATCATCCTGAAGTCCATGGCGGCCTATGAGGCCTCGAAGGCCTGAAAAATCGTGCTGGCGCCTGCTTTGCGGCGGGTTGCCAGCCTTGGGTCTTGCGGCCAAGCTTCCCCGATCACCGGTTTGTGGGGGCACATCGCGCGGTTTCCGCTGCGCTGATCCCACCCCACAACCGGCACGCGCATAACCAAGGGGAGGGTGGTTGCCTTGATGACGTTATCGATATTGCTGATCCTCGCGCTGGGTGGTCTTGCGATCGCCTACAGCGTGGTGACAGCAAAGGACGTGCTCAGCCGGGACCCCGGCAATGAGCGCATGCAGGAGATCGCCAAGGCGATCCAGGAAGGCGCTTCGGCCTATCTGAAGCGCCAGTACCTGACCATCGGCATGGTCGGCGCCGCGCTCTTCGTGGTCATCCTTGTGGCCTTCGGCTTCGGTGCGCATGCCTTCGTGGTGGCGATCGGCTTCGTCATCGGCGCGGTGCTCTCCGGCGCGGCCGGCTTCATCGGCATGAACGTCTCGGTGCGGGCCAATGTGCGCACGGCGCAGGCGGCCACCCAATCCCTCGCGGCGGGCCTCGACCTCGCCTTCAAGTCGGGTGCGATCACCGGCATGCTGGTGGCGGGCCTCGCGCTGCTGGGCGTGGCGGCATACTTCCTGATCCTGGTACCGATCGCCGGACTCGCGCCCAACAGCCGCATGGTGATCGACGGGCTGGTCGCGCTGGGCTTCGGCGCCTCGCTGATCTCGATCTTCGCGCGCCTGGGCGGCGGCATCTTCACCAAGGGTGCGGATGTGGGCGGCGACATGGTGGGCAAGGTGGAAGCCGGCATCCCCGAGGATGACCCCCGCAACCCCGCCACCATCGCCGACAATGTGGGCGACAATGTCGGCGACTGCGCCGGCATGGCGGCCGACCTCTTCGAGACCTATGCGGTGACCATGGTGGCCACCATGGTGCTGGCCGCGATCAGCTTCAGCGATGAGTGGCGTGTGGCGGGCATGCTCTTCCCGCTGGCCATCGGCGCGGTCTGCGTCGTGACCTCCATCGCCGGCACCTATTTCGTGAAGCTGCCGGCCAACAACTCGATCATGGGCGCGATGTACCGCGGCTTCATCGTCACCGGCATCCTGTCGCTGGCGGTTCTGCTGCCGCTCGCCTTCATCGTCTTCGGCTTCGGCAAGGTGACGGTGGGCGGGCACAGCTTCGGCGCCTTCGCGCTGTTCCTCTGCGGCGTGGTGGGCCTGGCGGTCACGGCCGCCATCGTCTGGGTGACGGAATACTACACCGGCACGCAGTTCCGCCCGGTGCGCTCCATCGCCGAGGCCAGCCAGACCGGCCACGGCACCAACGTGATCCGCGGCCTGGCGGTCTCGATGGAGAGCACCGCCCTGCCGGCGCTCATCATCATCGCGGGCGTGCTCTCGGCCTATGGGCTGGCGGGTCTCTACGGCATCGCCATCGCGACCACGACGATGCTGGCCCTGGCCGGCATGGTGGTGGCGCTCGACGCCTTCGGCCCCGTCACCGACAATGCCGGCGGCATCGCCGAGATGGCCGGCCTGCCCAAGGAGGTCCGCGTCTCGACCGATGCGCTGGACGCGGTGGGCAACACCACCAAGGCGGTCACCAAGGGCTACGCCATCGGCTCGGCGGGCCTGGGTGCGCTGGTGCTGTTCGCCGCCTACACCCAGGACCTGAACTACTTCATCGCCAACCCGGCCACCTACCCCTACTTCGCCGGGCTCGGGGTGATGAATTTCAGCCTCTCCGACCCCTTCGTGGTGGTCGGGCTGCTGTTCGGCGGCCTGCTGCCCTACCTGTTCGGCGGCATGTCCATGACCGCGGTCGGCCGTGCGGCGACCGCGGTGGTGGAGGAGGTCCGCCGGCAGTTCCGCGAGAAGCCGGGCATCATGACCGGCGCGGACAAGCCCGATTACGGGCGCGCGGTGGACATGCTCACCAAGGCGGCGATCCGGGAGATGATCATCCCCTCGCTGCTGCCGGTGCTCTCGCCCCTCGTCGTGTTCTTCGTGATCCTGGCGATCGGCGGCAAGGCGGCGGCGTTCAGCGCGCTGGGCGCGATGCTGCTGGGCGTGATCGTCACGGGTTTCTTCGTCGCGGTCAGCATGACCACCGGCGGCGGGGCCTGGGACAACGCCAAGAAATACATCGAGGAAGGCCATTTCGGCGGCAAGGGCAGCGATGCCCATAAGGCCGCCGTGACGGGCGACACGGTGGGCGACCCCTACAAGGACACCTCCGGCCCGGCGGTGAACCCGATGATCAAGATCACGAACATCGTGGCACTGCTGCTGCTGGCCTTCCTGGCGCATTGAAATTGGGCGCACGAAGGCTTTGCCTTCGTGCCCCTCAGACGCCGGGCGCCGCGCATCCGCGCGGCTCGGCTCCGCCGCACTTGCGGCGGCGGCCGTTCGGGCGCTCGGCCGGCCAAGGCCGGCCGCGAGGCCTGCCCGGTTTCTTTTGACTTGACCCGGATTAGGGGGCGGCGGGGGCAACCTCGCCGCCTTTTTTCGTGCTTTTCTCCCGTGGTCGCGAAAATCGCGCCGGAAATGCCCAGCCAGGGTCCGCAGCCGCCCCAGACGTGTTGCCGCACCGCAATACGCATGGTATGGCGCCGCCGCCGCAACCGGGGGGCGCCGGCGCGCTGACATGAGCGCGGCCGTTCTATGCGCCGCCCAGAAATCAGGACCGGGACCGCCTTGGCCTCCGCCGCGACCACCGCCACCACCGCCTCCCAGCAGGCGCCGAACCCGACCGGGTTCGCCGCGCGCTATGCCCTGGCGCTCCTCGGCATCGCCGACGACCTCCGCCCGACCGATCCGGGCGCGGCCGACCGGATCGGCGCCGACCTCGACCGCCTTTTCGCGCTGTGGCGCGAGGATGAAGGCTTCCGCGCCTTCATCGGCGACCCCCGACTCGACGCCGGTGCTCAGCGCCGCGGCGCCTTCTCGATCATCGACCGCCTGGGCCTCGGCAAGGAGGTCCGCAACCTGGTGGGCGTGCTGATCGTGAACCGTCGCCTGGGCAGCCTGCCCGCGGTGGCGGAGGCCTTCGGCCAGCAGCTCGCCGCCCGGCGCGGCCTGCAGACCGCCGTGGTGACCACGGCACACCCGCTCTCGGCCACCCAGCGCGCCCAGATCGCCGCGCGGCTGACCGAGGCCGGATTCTCCGGCGTGCAGCTCGCCGAGCAGGTTGACCCCGCCATCCTGGGCGGGCTCATCGTGCGCATCGGCTCGCGCCTCTACGACAATTCACTCAAGTCCAAGCTGCAGCGCCTGCAGTTCGCCATGAAGGGGGCCGCCTGATATGGACATCCGTCCTGCCGAAATCTCCGAGATCCTGAAGAGCCAGATTTCGGGTTTCGATGCCGAGGCCAATGTCGCCGAAGTCGGCACCGTGCTGACCGTGGGTGACGGCATCGCCCGCGTCTATGGCCTGCAGAACGTCATGTCCGGTGAGCTGGTGGACTTCCCCGCCGCCGGCATCAAGGGCATGGCGCTGAACCTCGAGACTGACAATGTCGGCGTCGTGATCTTCGGCGACGACAAGGGCGTGAAGGAAGGCGACACGGTCAGCCGCACCGGCGAGATCGTCGATGTCGGCGTCGGCAAGGGCTTCCTGGGCCGCGTCGTGGACGCGCTGGGCAACCCGATCGACGGCAAGGGCCCGATCCACGCCGACAAGCGCATGCTGGTCGAGGTGAAAGCGCCGGGCATCATCCCGCGCAAGTCGGTGCACGAGCCGATGCAGACCGGCATCAAGGCGATCGACGCGCTGATCCCGATCGGCCGCGGCCAGCGCGAGCTGATCATCGGCGACCGCCAGACCGGCAAGACCGCCGTCATCATCGACACCATCATCAACCAGAAGGTCGCCAACCAGGCCGCCGGCAGCGACGACAGCAAGAAGCTGTTCTGCATCTACGTGGCCATCGGCCAGAAGCGCTCGACCGTGGCGCAGCTGGTGAAGACGCTCGAAGAGAACGGCGCGATGGAATACTCCATCGTGATCGCCGCCACGGCGTCCGATCCCGCGCCGATGCAGTTCCTTGCCCCCTACACTGGCTGCACGCTGGGCGAGTACTTCCGCGACAACGGCATGCACGCCGTGATCTTCTATGACGACCTTTCCAAGCAGGCCGTCGCCTATCGCCAGATGTCGCTGCTGCTGCGCCGCCCGCCGGGCCGCGAGGCCTATCCGGGCGACGTGTTCTACCTGCACTCGCGCCTGCTCGAGCGCGCGGCGAAGATGAACGACGATTTCGGCGCCGGTTCGCTCACCGCGCTGCCGGTGATCGAGACGCAGGCGGGCGACGTCTCGGCCTACATCCCGACCAACGTCATCTCGATCACGGACGGCCAGATCTTCCTGGAGACGGAACTGTTCTTCAAGGGCATCCGCCCCGCCGTGAACGTCGGCCTCTCGGTCTCGCGCGTCGGTTCCGCCGCGCAGATCAAGGCGATGAAGCAGGTGGCCGGCAAGATCAAGCTGGAGCTGGCGCAGTACCGTGAGATGGCGGCCTTCGCGCAGTTCGCCTCGGACCTCGACAGCACCACCCAGGCGCTGCTGGCGCGCGGCGCGCGCCTGACCGAGCTGCTGAAGCAGCCGCAGTACAAGCCGGTGCCGGTCGAGGAGCAGGTGGCCTCGATCTTCGCGGGCACGCGCGGCTATCTCGACCGCATCCCGGTCGGCAAGGTCGGCGAGTTCGAGCGGCAGTTCCTCTCGGACCTGAAGGCGCGCGCGCCGGAGATCCTGACCGCGATCCGCAACGATCGCGAGATCAAGAAGGACACCGAGGCCAAGCTGATCGCCTTCCTCGACGATTTCGCCAAGAATTTCGGCTGAGGCCGCGGGGACCGGACCATGCCCTCGCTGAAGAGCCTTCGCGCGCGGATCACCTCGGTGAAGTCGACGCGGAAGATCACCCAGGCCATGAAGATGGTGGCCGCGGCGAAGCTGCGCCGCGCCCAGACGCAGGCCGAGGCCGCCCGGCCCTATGCCGAGCGGATGGAGCGCATGCTCGCCTCGCTCGGCGCCTCCGTCGCCGGCAGCCCGGATGCGCCGAAGCTGCTGGTCGGCACGGGCAAGGACCAGGTGCACCTGCTGGTCGTCGTCACCGGCGACCGCGGCCTGGCCGGCCCCTTCAACACCAATGTCGGCCGTTTCGCCCGTGCCCGCGTGCGCGAGCTGGAGCAGGCCGGCAAGTCGGTGAAGCTGCTCTGCGTCGGCCGCAAGGGCGCGGCCTTCCTGAAGCGCGAGCTGGGCAGCCGCGTGGTGGATGAGATCAGCTTCGCGGGCAAGAAGCGCGTCGGCTTCGAGGACGCGCAGGACATCGCGCACCGCATCACCGCCATGCTCGATGCCGGCGAGTTCGATGTCTGCACGCTGGTCTACAACCGCTTCCGCAGCGTGATCAGCCAGGTGCCGACCGGCCAGCAGCTGATCCCGACCCAGCTGCCCGAGGCCGCCGCCGCCGATGCCGCGTCCGGCGCGCAGGCGCTCTATGAATACGAGCCGGGCGAGGAGCAGATCCTGGCCTCGCTGCTGCCGCAGAACCTGGCGATCCAGGTCTATCGCGCGTTGCTGGAGAATGCCGCGGGCTTCTTCGGCAGCCAGATGAACGCGATGGACAACGCCACGCGCAATGCCGGCGAAATGATCAACAAGCTCACCCTCAATTACAACCGCACCCGACAGGCCAACATCACCAAGGAGCTGATCGAGATCATCTCCGGTGCCGAAGCCGTCTGAGCAGGGAAATCGCACGATGAAGAACAACGTCGGCAAGGTCACGCAGGTTCTGGGCGCCGTCGTGGACGTGCAGTTCCCGGCCGAACTGCCCGCCATGATGAACGCGCTGCAGGTCAAGATCGGCGATCGCACGCTGGTCCTGGAAGTGGCGCAGCACCTGGGCGAGCGCACGGTGCGCACCATCGCCATGGACACCACGGACGGCCTGGTCCGCGGCTTCGAGGTGGTGGACACCGGCGCGGGCATCTCCGTGCCCGTGGGCAATGAGACGCTGGGCCGCATCCTCAACGTGATCGGCGAGCCGATCGACGAGCGCGGCCCGGTCGGCGCGCAGAAGACCTACACCATCCACCGCGACGCCCCCTCCTTCGAGGAGCAGGCGACGAGCGCGGAGATCCTGGTCACCGGCATCAAGGTGGTGGACCTGCTGGCCCCCTACCTGAAGGGCGGCAAGATCGGCCTGTTCGGCGGCGCGGGCGTGGGCAAGACCGTGACCATCCAGGAGCTGATCAACAACATCGCCAAGGCGCATGGCGGCGTGTCGGTCTTCGCCGGCGTGGGCGAGCGCACGCGTGAGGGCAACGACCTCTACCACGAGATGGTCGATGCCGGCGTCATCAAGCTGAACGAGGGCAACACCGAAGGCTCCAAGGTGGCGCTGGTCTATGGCCAGATGAACGAGCCGCCGGGTGCGCGCGCGCGCGTGGCGCTCTCGGGCCTGTCGATGGCGGAATACTTCCGCGACGAGCAGGGCCAGGACGTGCTCTTCTTCATCGACAACATCTTCCGCTTCACCCAGGCGGGCGCCGAGGTCTCGGCGCTGCTCGGCCGCATCCCCTCCGCGGTGGGCTACCAGCCGACGCTCTCCACCGACATGGGCGCGCTGCAGGAGCGCATCACCAGCACCAAGAAGGGCTCGATCACCTCGGTGCAGGCCATCTACGTGCCCGCGGACGACCTGACCGACCCGGCGCCGGCCACCTCCTTCGCGCACCTCGACGCCACCACGGTGCTCAGCCGCTCGATCGCCGAGATGGCGATCTTCCCGGCCGTGGACCCGCTGGACAGCACCTCGCGCGGCCTCGACCCGCGCATCGTGGGTGAGGAGCACTACAAGACGGCGCGCGAAGTGCAGCGCATCCTGCAGACCTACAAGTCGCTGCAGGACATCATCGCGATCCTGGGCATGGATGAGCTCTCGGAAGAGGACAAGCTGATCGTCGCGCGCGCGCGCAAGATCCAGCGCTTCCTCAGCCAGCCCTTCCATGTGGCGGAGGTCTTCACCGGCTCGCCGGGCGTCTTCGTGAAGCTCGAGGACACGGTGCGCAGCTTCGCCGCGATCTGCGCCGGCGAATACGACCACCTCCCCGAGGCCGCCTTCTACATGGTCGGCACCATCGAGGACGCGGTGAAGAAGGCCGAGAGCCTGAAGGCGGCGGCGTAAGCCGTCGCTGCGCAAAAGGACAGCATCATGGCGACCTTCAAGCTGGAACTCGTCAGCCCCGAGAAGCTGCTGCTCAGCCGCGCGGTCGAAATGGCCGTGCTGCCGGCGGCCGAGGGCGAGATGGGCGTGCTGCCCGGTCATGCGCCCATGATCGTCACGCTGCGCGGCGGCGTCATCGCTGTGACCGAGGGCGGGCAGGTCACCGACCGGCTCTTCGTCGCCGGCGGCTTCGCCGAGGTGACGCCCGAGCGCTGCACGGTGCTGGCCGATGAGGCCATTCCCGTCGCGCAACTCTCCAAGGCGGCTGCCGAGTCGCGCGTGCAGGCGGCGGAAGCCGCCTACACCGCCGCGGCGATGGACACGCCCGAGCGCCGCGACGCGGCAATGGAGCGCCTGCTCTCCGCCCGCGCCATGGTGCTGGCCGCCGAAGCGGCCTGATCGGCGGGCCCCGCCCCGCGCCCCAGTGCCACCCCGGGAGCTTCGCCACCGATGCAGCGACGAAGCCTCCTGATCCCCGCCCTGGCGAGCCCCTTCCTGGCCCGCCAGGCGCGCGCCCAGGCCTTCGGCCCGGCCAGCGCCCCCGACCGGCCGCTCTTCGAGATCGCGGCCTCCCGCGGCATGACCTACGGGGTCGCCGTCAAGGCCAGCCAGATCGCGGAGGAGCCTGAATTCGCCGCGCTGGTGGCGCGCGAGGCCGGCCTGCTCGTCCCCGAATACGAGGCGAAGTTCGAGGCGCTGCAGCCCGAGATGGGCCGCTTCGACCCCGCGCCGCTGGATGCCGTGCTGAGCTGGGCGCAGGCCTTCCGCAAGCAGGTGCGCGGCCATGCGCTGGTCTGGCACCAGGACCTGCCCGAATGGGCGCGCGCCGCGCTGGCCGAGGGCCCGGTGCGCGCGCGCGCCGTGATGGCGGCGCATTTCGACTTCGCGCTCAGCCATGCGCGGCGCCAGCTGCGCGACTGGGATGTGGTGAATGAGCCCATCGCCAACCCGCCCGGCTCCGACGTGCCGGAGCCGCCCGGCAACAGCGGCGACCTGCGTGCCACGCCCTGGCTGCGCGCGCTCGGGCCCGACTACATCGCCATCGCCTTCCGCGAGGCCCGCGCGCGCGACGCCACGCTGCGCCTGACGCTGAACGATTACGGCGTTGAGGCCGACTCGCCCCCGGCCGAGGAGAAGCGCCGCCGCCTGCTGCGCCTGCTCACCAGCCTGCGCGAGCGCAACGTGCCGATCGACGCGGTGGGCATCCAGGCGCATCTGCAGATGCGCGAGGCCTTCAACCCGGCGGTGTTCCGCGACTTCGTCCGCCGGATCCGCGCGCTCGACCTGCAGGTGCTGATCACCGAGCTTGATGTGCGGGAGAACCGCCCGCCCAGCGGCACCTATCCCGAGCGCGACCTCGCCGTGGCGCTGCGCGTGCACGCCTTCGCCTCCAGCGCCTTCGAGGGGGGCGCGCGCACGCTGCTGACCTGGGGCATCTCCGACCGCTGGAGCTGGCTGCAGCGCGAGCCCGCGGTGATGATGCCGCCGGGCGAGGTGCATCGCGGCCTGCCCTTCGACTGGGAGCTGAACCGCAAGCCGATGTGGCGCGCCCTGGCGCGCGCCTTCCTCGGCCAGCCGGTGGGCTGAGCCCGTTCAGGCGCGCGCCATCCGCCGGAAGCGCGCCACCAGCGGCCAGAGCAGGCCGAGTGCCGTGATCGCCAGCAGCGTCATCGCGATGGGCCGGTAGAGCACCTGCGTCAGATCATCGCCGAAGATCAGCAGCGACTGCTTCAGCGTCTCCTCCACCATCGCCCCCAGCACCAGGCCCATGATGAGCGGCGCGGGTGAGAAGCCCGTGCGGCGGAAGATCAGCCCGACCACGCCGGCCACCAGCATCACCAGCACATCGCCCATCGACTGGTTCGGCCCATAGGCGCCGATGATCGACAGCACGAAGACCGCGGGCCACAGGATCGCCGGCGGGATCAGCGAGATGCGCGCGAAGAGCCGCGCCATGCTCAGCCCCATCACCAGGTAGAAGATGTTGGCCGCGAGCATGGAGGCGAAGACGGCGTAGAGCAGGGTCGGCTGCTCGTTGAACAGGTGCGGACCCGGCCGCACGCCCTGCACGATCAGCCCGGCGAGGATGATCGCCGTGGTGGCGCTGCCGGGGATGCCGAGGGCGAGGGTGGGCACCATGGAACCGCCGACGGCGGCGTTGTTCGCGGCCTCGGGGCCGGCCACGCCCTCGATGCTGCCATGGCCGAATTCATGCTTGTGCTTCGACCAGCGCCGCGTCTCGTTGTAGCCGATCAGCGCCGCGGTGGTGGCCCCCAGCGCCGGCAGGGCGCCGATGAAGGTGCCGATGCTGCTGCCGAGCCAGATGGAGCGGTTGCACTTTTTCATCTCCGCCCAGCCCGGCACGCGGGCGGCGTCCATGGAGATGATCTTCGCCTTCTCGGCCCGGCGCACCGCCTGGTCCAGCATCTCGCCCATCGCGAAAAGCCCGATCAGCACGGGCACGAAGCCGATGCCATCCGAGAGTTCGGCGATGCCGAAGGCGAAGCGCTCCACGCCCGTGGTCAGGTCCATCCCCACCGTGGCGATCAGCACGCCGAGCGCGGCGGCGATGAGGTTCTTGAGCGCGCTGTCGCCGCCGATCGCCGCGCACATGGACAGGCCGAAGAGGGCGAGCGCGAAATACTCCGGCGGGCCGAAGGAATAGGCTGCCTTGGCCAGCATGGGTGCGGCGAAGATCAGCACGACGACCGAGAAGATGCCTCCGATCGCCGAGGCGATGGCGGACATGCCCAGGGCGAGGCCGGCCTGGCCCTTCTCGGCCATCTTGTAGCCTTCGAGCGCGGTCGCGCTGGCCGAAGGATCACCCGGCGCGTTCACCAGGATCGCGGTGATCGAGCCGCCGAAATTCGCCGCGCAATAGATGGCGCCGAGGAAGCAGATGGCGGGAATCGGCCCCATGGTGATGGTCATGGGCAGCAGCAGCGCGATGGTCGTGCTGCCCGAGATGCCGGGCAGGGCGCCAACGAAGATGCCCAGCACCGTGCCGAGCACCACCATGAGCATGACATAGGGATCGATGAGGATCGCCATGCCGCCGAGGAATGCATCCATGTGTCAGAAGCCCAGGGCGGCGCCGAGCAACCCGCTCGGCAGTTTCAGCTTGAAGATGCCCACGAAGACCAGCCAGATCCCGATGGTGAGGCCGAGCGCGCTGAGGACCAGCGGCTTCATGTCGGTATCGCCCCATATCCGCCCTGCCACGATGAGAAACAGCGGGATGGCGCCGAAGATGCCGACCAGCTCCATCACCGGCAGGAACAGCGCGCAGGCGCCGAAGATCGCCCAGGCGCCGGGCCCGATCGGCGGCACCTCCTCGGCGCTGTAGGGCTCGGCCTGGACCATGGCGAGCAGCCCCGCGAGCCCGAGCAGCACGAGGCAGATCAGGCGCGGAAACTCCACCGCGCCGAGGCCGGGCAGGCCGGGCGGCACTTCGTCGAAGCTCCAGGTGCCGGCGAAGGCGAGCAGCGCGACCGCCGCCACGGTGGCGGCGATCGCGTGGTTCGGATTTCTGGTGCGGGTCATGGCACCCTCCAGGTGGCATGACCGGCGCCCGAACGGGCGCCGCGCCCAGTGGCGCGCAGGCAAGCGAAGCGCCGGCGTCTGAGGGCGGCGCGGTGACGCGCCGCGACACAAATTTTCATCCGCGCAGCAGGCCGAGGGCGAGCAGTGCCTCCCGGCTCTCATTGTTGAAGCCGGCAAGCTGCGCGGCCCAGGCCTCGCGGCCTGTCACGCTGTCCATCGCCTGGCCGGAATTCTCCAGATAGCCGCGGAAGATCGGGCCCGACATGGCGCGGATCAGCCCCTGCTCCAGCCGCGCCACGCGATCCTCGGGTGTGCCCTTGTAGCAGACGAAGCCGCGCACCGTGGAGGCCGTGGTGTCGACGCCCAGCTCCTTGCCCGTGGGCGTGTCCGGGAAGGCGGCGAGGCGCGCATTGGTCAGCGCGATCAGCGGGCGGAGTTCGCCCGCGCGCAGCTGCGCCTCGGCCTCTGCGGGGTTGATCACGGCGGTGTCGATGTTGCCGCCGACGAGGTTGATCACGATCTCCCCGCCGCCGCGGAAGGGCACCAGGGTGGGGCGCGTCAGGCCGGCGGCGCGGCCGAAGGCGAAGATCGCCACGTGATCGACGCCACCCACATGCGTGCCGCCGAAGCGCAGCGAGCGCGCCTTGCCGGCATTGATCAGGTCGGCCGGGGTGCGGAAGGGGCTGTCGCGGCGCACCAGCAGCAGCTGCGGGTCGTCGGTGGCGCGGGCCAGCGGGATGAGGTCCGCGAATTGCGGCAGGCTCGGGTTGCGCAGCATGGTCAGCAGGTGGGTCTGCGTGATCAGCGCGATGGTGTGCCCATCGGCGGGGCGGGAGGCGAGGTATTGCAGCGCCTGCGCGCCGCTGCCCGCGGTGCGGTTCACCACGGTGAACTCGACTTTGAACTCGGCCGGCGCCTGCACCATCATCATGCGCGCGGTGATGTCCGTGCCGCCGCCGACGCCGGCATGGGTCACGACCTCGATGGTGCGGTCAGGGAAGGTTCCCTGGGCCCGCAGGCTGGCGGGGGCGGCCAGGCTCGCGCCCAGCGCGGAGGCCGCGCCGAGAAGGCCGCGGCGGTTGAGGCGGAACGTCGCTCGGTCGGTCATTCTTCTCTCCCTCGGTTGCCGCTTGGCGCGGCTGTGTGTGGTCGGTGGCGCGGAAGCGGCGCTTGCCGCCGGCGATATGCGCCTCACCGGCGGCGCGCGCGGCCTCGACATCGCCGGCGGCGATGGCGCGCAGGATGGCGGCGTGCTCGGCGTTGCTCTGGCGCATGTTCTCGGGCTCCACCAGCGCGCGGCGGCGGAACAGGTGCAGTTCGTTGCCCAGATCCTCGTAGAGCCGCTGCGCGCGCGGCCCGCCGCCATGGATGAAGAGCGCGGCGTGGAAATCGAGATTGGCGGCGTAGTAGTTGGGCGCGTCATCCGCGCGCCAGGCCGCGTCCATGCGCTTGACGATGGCCTTCAGCGCGGCGAGCTGCGCGGCCGTGGCGCTGGTGGCGAGCCGCGCGCAGGCCATGCCGGTGATGGCGGCGCGCAGGTCGTAGATTTCCAGCGCCTCCTCGGCGCTGATCGTGCGGACATAAGAGCCCTGGTTGCGCACCGCGACCACCAGGCCCGAGCGTTCCAGCCCGCGCACCGCCTCACGCACCGGCCCGCGGGAGACGCCGAGGCGCGCGGCGAGGTGCTGCTCGTTCAGCCTTTCGCCGGCGGGCAGGGCGCCGCTGAGGATCAGCTTCTCGATTTCCTGCGCGACGAGGGAGGAGAGGGATCGCGTGCGCACGATCTCGAGCGCCGAGGGCGCGCCTGGCTTGGGCGCGCTCGACGCAATGGTGGCGCCCCTGCGCCCGGCTCCCGATACGTTTTCCTCCATCGGGGCGAAATTGGGCGCATCAACTGCAAGCTGTCAACAGTTTGCGCCGGGCGCACAGGGTGCTATGCCTGCCGTGTTCCAGGAGGAAAGATCCATGCCCCAGGCTTCGGCGCCCCAGGCTTCGACCGCGCTGTCGCGCTTCACCGTGCTCGACCTGACCCGCGTGCGCTCGGGGCCGACCTGCGTGCGCCAGCTCGCCGATTGGGGGGCGAACGTCATCAAGATCGAGATGCCCGAGGGCCTCGACCAGGGCGACCCGATGGGCGGCCCGCGCCTGGGCAGCGACTTCCAGAACCTGCACCGCAACAAGCGCGGCATGACGCTGAACCTCAAGAGCAAGGAAGGCGTGGCCCTTCTCAAGAAGCTCTGCGAGAGCGCGGATGTGGTGGTCGAGAATTTCCGCCCCGACGTGAAGCACCGCCTGGGCATCGATTATGAGGCGCTGTCGGCGGTGAATCCGCGCCTCGTCTACGCCTCGATTTCCGGCTTCGGGCAGGATGGCCCCTATGCGGACCGCCCGGGCTTCGACCAGATCGCGCAGGGCATGGGCGGGCTGATGTCCATCACCGGCCTGCCCGGCCAGGGCCCGGTGCGCGTGGGCATTCCCATCGCCGATCTCTGCGCCGGACTCTTCGCCGCGCAGGGCATCATGGTGGCGCTGCTGGAGCGCGAGGTCTCGGGCAAGGGGCAGTGGGTGCAGACCTCGCTGCTGCAGGCGCAGATCTTCATGCTCGACTTCCAGGCCAGCCGCTGGCTGATGTCGGGCGAGGTGCCCAAGCAGGCCGGCAACAACCACCCGACCTCGATCCCCACGGGCGTCTTCACCACCTCCGACGGGCACATCAACATCGCCGCCACCGGCCAGCGGATCTGGGAGCGCTGCTGCCAGTCCTTCGGCCGGCCCGAATGGCTCACCGATGCGCGCTATGTGAACGGCGAGGCGCGCAGCCAGAACCGCGACGCGCTCAACGCCGAGATCGAGGCCGTGACCCGCACCAACACCACCGCCCATTGGGTGGAGACGCTGAACGCGAATGGCGTGCCCTGCGGCCCGATCTACAAGATCGACGAGGTCTTCGCCGACCGGCAGGTGCAGCATCTGGGCATCGCGAAGACGCTCAATGGCGGCAATCGCGGCGAGGTCGCCTATGTCGGCCAGCCGATCGATCTCTCCCGCACGCCGTCCTCGATCGTGCAGCACCCGCCGGCGATCGGCGAGCACACGGATGAGATCCTGGCCGGCCTCGGCATGGATGCCGCCGCCATCGCGGATCTGCGCGCGCGGCAGGTGATCTGACGCGCAACATACACTTGGCCGCCGAATAGGCGGCCCGCGCACAGACCGACATTGCAACAAGCGCATCAGCGCGTAGGCGCGTAGCCAAGCGGCCGGAGGCCGCGCCCGGCGCCTGAGGGAGTAGAAAATGGACGGCATGATCGTAACCGGGTCCGAGAAGATGCTGGCCCGCAAGGCGGGCGGCATCGGCTGGATGACCTTCAACAACCCCGAGCGGCACAACGCCGTCTCGATGGAGATGTGGCAGGCGGCCGAGCGCATCCTGGCCGATTTCAAGGCCGATGATGCGGTGCGCGTCGTCGTCGTGAACGGCGCGGGCGGGCGGGCCTTCGTCTCCGGCGCCGACATCTCGAAGTTCGAGAGCGAGCGCAGCGGCGAGGCCGCGGTCGCCGCCTATCAGGCGCAGACCGCCAAGGTCTATGACGCGCTGGCCGATTTCCCGAAGCCCACCATCGCCATGATCCAGGGCCATTGCATCGGCGGCGGCACCGCGCTCGCCGTGTGCTGCGACATGCGCATCTGCGGCGAGACGGCGAGCTTCGGCGTGCCGGCGGCGAAGCTTGGCCTGGGCTATCCGCTCTCGGGCCTGCGCCGCCTGGTGGACCTCGTCGGGCCGTCCTTCGCCAAGGAGATCTTCTTCACCGCGAAGAAGTGGACGACGGAAGAGGCGCGCATCATGGGCCTCGTCAACCGCGTGGTGCCCAACGACCAGCTCGAGGCCTATGTGATCGACTACGCGCAGACCATCGCCGGCAATGCGCCGCTGACGGTGGCGAGCGTTAAGTTCATTGTGGGTGAGGCGCTGAAGGACCGCGGTGCGGCGAACGAAGCCGCCTGCGACGCGATGGTGAAGGCCTGCTTCGCCTCGGACGACTACAATGAGGGCCGCAAGGCCTTCCTCGAGAAGCGCCCGCCGCAGTTCAAGGGGCGTTAAGTCGGGGGGCGTTGATCTCACGGGGCATCGGCGCGAGGCTGCTCGACAGAGGAGTCCTTCCGCCATGATCGCCCGACGCAGCCTTCTGGGTGCCGCCCTCGCGGCCCCCGCTCTTGCCCATGCCCAGACCGCCTGGGCGCCCAGCCGCCCGATTCGCCTGGTGCTGCCCTTCGCCCCGGGCGGGCTGACCGACATCCTCGCCCGCGCCGTGGCCGAGCTGCTCACGCCGAAATTCGGCCAGCCGGTGGTGGTCGAGAACCGCGCCGGCGCCGGCGGCAACCTCGCCGCCGAGGCGGTGGCGCGCGCCGCCCCCGATGGCCACACGCTGCTGGTGGCGACCCAGGGCATCATCGCCATCAACAGCGCGCTCTTCCCGCGCCTGACCTATGATCCGGACGCCGATTTCACGCCGATCGGCATGCTGGCGCAGCAGCCCAACCTGCTTGTCGTCTCGCCCCGCGCCCTGCCCGATGTGCTGAACGTGGCGCAGCTGGTCGAGGCCGCGCGGCGCGCGACGGGCGGGCTTTCCTATGGCTCGAACGGCGTGGGGTCCTTCACGCACCTGACCATGGAATTGCTGCGCGCGGAGGCCGGCGTGCCGATGACGCATGTGCCCTATCGCGGCAGCGCGCCGCTGCTGACCGACATGGTCGCGGGCACCATCCCCGTCGCCTTCGATGGGCTCGCCACCTCCGCGCCGCTGGTGCGCGCGGGCACGCTGCGCGCCATCGGCGTCACCAGCGCGCAGCGCTTCCGCGCCTTTCCCGAAGTGCCGGCGATCGGCGAGACGCTGTCGGGCTTCTCGGCCAGCCCCTGGTATGGCGTCTTCGCCCAGAGCGCGCTGCCGCCCGCCATCCTCGCCGCGCTGGAGGCCGCCTTCCGCGAGGTGCTGGAAAGCCCCGCCTGGGCCGAGGTCCTCGCCCGGCGCGAGGCCGACGCCATGCCGCAGGGCCGCGCCGCGCTGAGCACGTTGATGGTGCGCGAGCGCCGCGTCTGGCGTGAGGCTGTGCAACGTTCCGGCGCGCGCGCGGAGTGAGTTTTTCCGAGGTCATCGCCTGGGCCTGCGGGGGCCCGCCGGCGGGCAGCGCGGCGGCCCGCAAGGCGCGGCTGGTGCTGCTGGACAGCCTCGGCTGCGCCCTGGCGGGGCTCGCGCATCCGCGCGTCGCTTCCTTCGCGCAGGCGATGCAGGCGGGCTTCGCCGGGCCGGTGGCCCTTGCCGGGGCGCGGCTGGCGCCGGGCGCCGCTGCCGCCGTGCTCGCCGCCGCCACCTGCTGGGATGAGGCGAATGAGGGCCTGGCCCGCGCGCATGGCCGCCCGGCGCTGCCCGTGGCCGCGCTCGCCTTGGTGGCGCGCGACCAGGGGGCGGATCCGGCCACCGCGCTTGCCGCCTTCGCGCTCGGCTATGAGGTCGCGGCGCGGGCGGGCGAGGCCTGGCGGATCAAGCCCGGGATGCATGTCGATGGCTCCTGGCACAGCCTCGGCGCGGCGGCCTGCGCGGCGCGGCTGATGGGGCTCGATGCGGCGGGCATCGCGCGGGCGGTGCGGCTTGCTTCCTGCCAGATCCCCTTCGCCCTCTACGCGCCCATCGCGGCGGGGATGGATGGGCGCAACAGCTATGCGAGCCACGCCGCGCTGCTGGGCTCGCTCGCCGCCGCCGCCGCGGCCGCGGGGATGGACGCGCCGGAGGCGGGCTTCACGGAGGCACGGCGCATCGCGCTCGGCCATGAAACGCCGGCCGCCATGACCCCGCCGGGCATCTGGCTGATCGAGGAAGCCTATCTGAAGCCCTTCGCGGGGGTGCGGCACGCGCATTACGCCGCCGCCGCCGCGCTGGCCCTGCCGCCGCTCACCGATCTGCCCGCGCGCATCACGGTGGCCACCTATGCCGAGGCGCTGCGCTATGCCGGCAACCGCGCCCCGGTCGCGGCGATCAGCGCGCAGTTCAGCCTGAGTTGGGCGGTGGCCGCCGCCCTCGCCCAGGGCGATCTCGGGCCCGCCGCCTATACCGAGGCCGCGCTGGCGGACCCAAGGCTGCGCGCCCTGGAAGCGGCGGTCGAACTGGTCGAGGACCCGGCGCTGACCGCCGCCGGCAGGCGCGGCGCGCGGGTGAGCATCGGCGCCGCAAGCGCCTTCGTCGATTCCATGCTGGGCGATGCGGACCGGCCCCTGCCGGAGGACGCGGCGGTGGCGAAGTTTTCGCGATTTGCCGGCCCGACGCTCGGCACGGCGGGTGTCGCGCGCGCCGTCGCCGCGCTGATGGATGACGCGCCGGCCAAGGGGCTCCTGGCATGACCGAGACCGCCGACATCCTGATCGCCGGCGCCGGCCCCGTCGGGCTGACCCTGGCGCTGGCGCTGCACCAGCGGGGCCTCCGGGCCATCGTGCTGGAGAAGCGCGAGGGGCTTTCCACCGCCTCCCGCGCCTCGACCTTCCACCCGCCGACGCTCGATGCGCTCGATTCGCTCGGCGTGCTGGCGGGGCTGCTGCCGAGCGGCGTGCGGGTGGACCGCATCCTCTGGCGGCGCGTCGATACCGGCGCGGCGGCGATCATCGACCTTGGCATCCTCGCGGGCGAGACGGGCTTCCCCTTCCGCTGGCATCGCGAGCAGCACGCGCTGACCGAAGCCCTGCTCGCCGCCCTGCCGCCGGGCACGGTGCGGTTCAATGAAGGCGTGACGGGCTGCGACCAGGATGGCGCGGGCGTGACGCTGAGCACGGCGACCGGCGCGCGCTTCCGGGCGCCCTATGCCGTGGGCTGCGACGGGGCCTCCGGCGCGCTGCGCGGCCTTGCGGGCATCGCCGCCGAGACGAATGACTACGCGCATCGCGTGCTGCGCCTGCTGACCCCGCGCGACCTGCGCGGCGACGTGCCGGGGCTGGATGGGCTGGGCTATCTCTACGATGCCGGGGCCTCCTGCTCGCTGCTGCGCATGCCCGCGGTCTGGCGCCTGATCTTCCGCATCCCGCCCGAGATGAGCGATGCCGAGGCGATGGCGGAGCCGCATGCGCGCGCGCGCATCGCCCGCTTCCTGCCCGCCTGCGCGGACCTGCCGATCAGCGGGCGCGACGTCTATGGCGTGAAGCGCGCCATGGCGTTGTCCTACCGCGCGGGGCGGGTGCTGCTGGCGGGCGACGCCGCGCATCTGACGAATACGCGGGGCGGGATGAACATGAATGCCGGCATCCATGATGCCATGACCCTCGCCGCGAGTTTCGCCACGGGCAGCGACGCGGCGCTGGCGGCGTGGGCCGCCACAAGGCTGCGCGTGGTGCGGGAGGCGCTGCTGCCGCGCACCGATTCGCGCGTCGCCGCCGATCCGGGCGACGAGGTGGCGCGCATGGCCGCCCTCGGCCCCGAGGCCGCGCGCCACTGGGCGCGGGAGGCCAGCATGCTCGACCTCGCGACCCAGGGAATGCCGACATGATACCAGATCCTGCGGATCGTGACCGATCCGCCCTCAGTCGCCGGCGCGCGCATCCGCGCGCTTGGCTACGCCGCACTTGCGGCGGGCGCCATTCGGCGCCTCGGCCGGGTTCCCCGGCCGCAGGTTTCAATCCAGGGGATCAGGCATGACCTATCCCGCGCGCCGCTACCACCCGACGCATCGCATCGCGCTGCTGGCCCCTTCGGCGAATCCGGCCGTCGAGCCCGAATTGCGGCAATTGCTGGCGCCCCAGGCGGCGCTGCATGTCACGCGCCTGCCGGTGATGCCCGACACCACGCTGGAGCAGCGCAACGCGGTCTATCTGGCGGCGGCGGAGACGGCGCTGGGCGCCTTCGGCGCGCTGCCGCTCGATGCCGCGATCGTGGGCATCACCGGGCCGAGCTACGCCCTGCCGCCGCCGGAGGATGCGGCGCTGCAGGCGCGACTCGGCGTCCTGGCGGGGCGGCCCGTGCTGCTTGCCGCGCGGGCCATCGCGGCGGCGGTGGCCGCGCTCGGCCGGCCGCGGTTGCTGCTGTTCTCGCCCTATCCCGGCTGGCTGACCGAGCGCGCGGAACGCTATTGGCGCGCGGCGGGGCTCGATTTGGTGGAGAGCTTCAAGGTCTCCGACACCTTCCGCGCCTATGAGCTTTCGCCGGAAGAGGTCGCGGATGGCCTGGCGAAGCTCAGCCCGCCCTCGGATTGCGTGGTGCTGATGTCGGGCACGGGGATGCCGACGCTGGACGCGATGGCCTGGATGCAGGACCGGATCGGCGTGCCGTTGCTGTCCTCGAACCTGGCTTGCGCCTTCGCGGTCTCGCGCGCGCTCGGCCTGCCGGCGAGTGCCGCCATGGCCGAGTGTTGCCCGGCGCTGGCGGCGAAGCTTCCGGGCTGAGCCCTACTTCGTCCGCGCCTTGCGGGCGGCGTAGCGGGCGTCGCGCTTGGCCTTCTGCTCGGCGGCCAGGGCCAGGGCGCGGGCCTTCTTCTCGGCATCCAGGATCAGCGCGCGATTCGCGGCGTCGATCTCGGCGATGCGCGCGGCCAGGGCTTCCTCGGCGGCGCGCTTCTCGGCCTCGCGCCGCGCCGCGGCGGCGGCGGCCTCGGCGGCGGCCTTCTCGGCGGCGATGCGGGCCGCCTCGGCGGCCTTGGCGGCGGCGCGCTCCGCCTGCCGGCGCTCGCGCGCTTCCGCGATCGCCTTCTGCTCGGCGAGCTTCTGCTGGACGGCCGGGTCTTCGAGCCGCGACTTCAGCGCCTGGAATTTCTCCGCGGCCGCCTTGCGGGCTTCTTCCGCCGCGTTGCGGCGCTCATTGAAGTCGAACAGCTTCTTTGACTGCATGAAGGGCCGTTTAGCCTTCCTGGCGGCTTTGGCCAAGGGGCAGGGCCGCGCGTCTGGCGCAACCCTGGCATCAATTGGTGAGGGTGACGCCGCTTTCACGCACCAGCACGGCCCAGCGCTGCACCTCCGCCTGGTGGAAGCGGGCGAATTCGGGGGGCGGCATGGTGGCGATGCGGAAGCCCGCCGCCTCCAGCCGCGCGCGCACCGTGGGATCCGCCAGCGCGGCCTCGGTGCCCGCATGGATCCGCGCCAGCACCGGCTCGGGCGTGCCGAGCGGGGCGAAGAGGCCGAACCAGGCATCGCCCGAGATGTAGTCATAGCCGAGTTCGCGCAGGGTCGGCACCTCGGGCACGTCGGGGAAGCGCGCCTCGCCCCCCACGCCGAGCGCGCGGATTCGCCCATCCGCCGCCAGGGCGGAGACGCTGGCCCAGGTCGCCATCATGAAATCGACCACGCCCGCGACGAGGTCCTGCGTCGCCGGCGCCGCGCCGCGATAGGGCACATGCGTCGCGTTCATGCCGTTGCGCCGGGCGAAGGTCTCGCTCATCAGGTGGGAGGAGGACCCGGCCGAGGAGGAGGCATAGGAAAGCCCCCGCCCTGGCTGCCGGCCGAGGGCCACCAGATCCGCCACGCTGCGCGCGGGGGAGGAGGCCGGGACCACCAGCGCATGCGGCGCGCGCGCCACCAGCGTGATGGCGGCGAAGCCGGCCGGGTCATAGGGCAGGCCGGGGATCAGCGCGCCATTGGTCGCATGGGTCTGGTTGTTGCCGAGCACCAGCGTGTAGCCATCCGGGGGCGCGCGGAACACGGCCTCGGTGCCGATCACCCCGCCACCGCCGCCGCGATTATCCACCACCACCTGCTGGCCCCAGGCCTCCTGCCATTTGGCGGCGATGGCGCGGGCGAGCACATCCGTGGTCCCGCCGGGCGGGAAGGGGACCACGAGGCGCAGGCTGCGGGCGGGAAAGGCCTGGGCGAAGGCGGGCCCGGCCAGGGCAGTGGCCAAGGGCGCGAGCAGGAAGGGGCGGCGGCGCATCGGGGTCAGCTCCGGCAGGGTGGTTGCCGCATCATGGCGGCGTCTTGCGCCCGCGCGCCAGTTGCCAGAGCGCGGCGGCGATCTCCACCGCGCCCTCCACCGTCAGCTGCGTCTCGCCTGCCGGCGCGCTCTGCCGCCGCGCGACGAACAGCTCCGCCCGGCCGAGGAAGCGCTGCGCCACCGCCGCATTGCCCGGGCCGAAGCGCGTGGCGATGGCCTCCAGCACCGCGGGCGGCAGGTGGATGGGCGGGCCATTGGACAGGCGCTCGAGCAACCGCACCACCTCGCCCCGCCCGCCCTGCTGCGGCGTGCCGGGCTGGATGCCGATGGCCCGGTTGTAGAGCCGCAGGAACTCTGCCCGCGGCGCATCCAGCGAGGGGTTGAGCGGCGGCACCCGCTTGACCAGCGCGGCCAGCGGCAGGCGCGCCTGGTCGCAGAAATCCGCCACGATGTCCCCGCCCGCCAGCTGCGCGCGCTGGAAGGGGCGGAAGATCCAGTAGCGATCGGCGAAGAAGGGCGACCAGCGCTCGACCAGCGCGGCGTGATCGAGCAGCGTCTCGAAGGTCAGGATCTGGGCCGGGTCGAAGGGCTCGGCCGAGCCCGATTTCAGCATGGTGGACCAGGCGGAGACCACGACCTCCTCCTGCGGCCTTGCGTAGTAGACCAGCCGGATCTCGTCCGCGATGTCGCCCAGCACGGCCCAGAGCCGGCGCACGCCCTCTGCGTCGCGGATGCGCGAGGAGAGGTGCTCGCTGGAATAGACCAGGGTATGGGCGCCCGAGGCCTCGGCCTCGGCGCGCAGCACCTCGGGGAAGCGGGCCATGAAATTGGCGAAGGTGCCGGCCCGCGTCAGGCCCGAGGCGGCGCGCAGATCCTCCGTGCCCTCGCCCCCGGTGGCGTGCAGCGGCAGCAGGATGTGGTTCGACCCCCCGGCGGCGCGGCTGTAGAGGATGCCGCGCTTCGCCAGCTCCGCCCGGTTGAGGGCGAGGGTGGATTGCAGAGTGGTGCTGCCGGTCTTCTCGCCCCCGATATGGAGGATCGCGACCCGGCCGGTGATGGCCATGCCTCGCGTATCGCGTCCGCGGCGCCCTTGGTCAACGGGCAAGACGCGGCCACAGGATGCGCGCGCGCCGGCAAGGCGCTATAGGGCGCGGCATGAGCGACACCCAACTCCTCGACACCGTGGCGCGCGAAGCCGCACGGCGGCGCACCTTCGCCATCATCGCGCATCCCGACGCCGGCAAGACGACGCTGACGGAGAAGCTGCTGCTGAAGGGCGGGGCCATCCAGCTTGCCGGCGCGGTGCGCGCCAAGGGCAATGCGCGGCGCACGCGCTCGGACTGGATGAAGATCGAGCAGGACCGCGGCATCTCGGTCGCCACCTCGGTCATGACCTTCGAGCGCGCGGGCGTGGTGTTCAACCTGCTCGACACGCCGGGCCACGAGGATTTCTCGGAAGACACCTACCGCACGCTCACCGCCGTGGATGCCGCCATCATGGTGCTCGACGCCGCCAAGGGCATCGAGAGCCAGACCCGCAAGCTGTTCGAGGTCTGCCGCCTGCGCGACATCCCCATCGTCACCTTCGTCAACAAGATGGACCGCGAGGCACGCGACCCCTTCGAACTGATCGACGAGATCCAGCAGACCCTGGCGCTGGATGCCGCGCCCGTGGCCTGGCCGGTGGGGCGCGCCAACACCTTCTGGGGCACCTACGACATCCTGGCGAAGCGGCTGATGCCGGTCGATGCCTCGGAGGCCGAGAGCATCGCCGTGACCGGCGCCGACGACCCGAAGATCGCGGAACTCGTGGGCGCCGACCGCGCGACCCAACTGGCGGAGGACATCCTGCTGGCCGAGGCGGGGCTCAACGCCTTCGACCTCGACGCCTTCCGCGCCGGGCACCTCACGCCGGTCTATTTCGGCTCGGCGTTGCGCGATTTCGGCGTCGGACACCTGCTGGATGGGCTTTCGGACTACGCCCCGCCGCCGGGCGCGCGCGCCGCGGATCCGCGCCCCATCCAGCCGCAGGAGGGCAAGCTCACCGGCTTCGTCTTCAAGGTGCAGGCGAACATGGACCCCAACCACCGCGACCGCGTGGCCTTCGTGCGGCTGTGCTCCGGCCGGCTCACCAAGGGCATGCGGCTGCGCCAGGTGCGCACCGGCAAGCAGGTGCCGGTGAATGCGCCGCTCTTCTTCTTCGCCAAGGAGCGCCAGGTGGCCGAGGAGGCCTGGCCCGGCGATGTGGTGGGCATCGCCAATCACGGCACGCTGCGCATCGGCGACACGCTGACCGAGGGCGAGGACATCAATTTCCGGGGTGTGCCCAGCTTCGCCCCGGAAATCCTGCGCCATGTGCGGCTCGAGGACCCGATGCTGGCGAAGAAGCTGCGCACCGCGCTCGACCAGCTGGCCGAGGAGGGCGTGGTGCAGATCTTCCGGCCCCTCGATGGCTCGGCGCCGATCGTGGGCGTGGTGGGGGAGCTGCAGCTGGATGTGCTGAAGTCGCGCCTTGCCGTGGAATACGGCGTGCCGGCGGGCTTCGACGCCACGCGCTGGTCGCAGCTGCGCTGGCTGGCGGGCGAGCCGGCGGAGATCGCCCGCTGGGCGGCGGGCAACCGTTCCGACACCGCCGAGGACCATGATGGCGAGCAGGTGGCCCTGTTCGGCTCCGACTGGCGGCGCAAGCGGGCGGAGGAGGAATACCCCGCCATCCGCTTCGCCCCCGTGCGCGAGCAGCACGGGCTGGTCGCGATGACCCGGTAGCCCGGCTGGGCCTCTGACTAGAGCAATATGCGTTCAGATGGGTCGCGGCGCTGCCGCGACGCTGAACGCATTTCTTGCTCTAGATTCAATGATTTCCAGAGCACGCTGCGTTCATGAGAACGCAGCGTGCTCTAGGCCTTCTTGGCAGCCTGGTGGGCGGCGAAGAAGCCGGTCGCCTTGATGATGCGGTTCTCCATCTTCAGCAGCACGCCGCGCGTCGCCATCTCGGCCAGGTAGGTGCCCCAGGCGGGGTCGGCGGCCATGGCGTTGCGCCGGCGCTCGCGGTCGCCCTGGTCGGCATAGCCCCACATATGCACCACCGTGTTCAACTCGCCCTCCACGGTGGTGTACCAGCCCAGGCAGTTCTCCAGGTATTTGAGCTGCAGCGGCCAGGCCTTGGATTCGTAGAGGGCGACGAATTCCGGCAGGCGGCCGGGCAGCGTCGTGTAGATGCGCAGGTCGACGATCATGGGGTGTCCTCCCGGATGCAGGGCGGGCAGGATCACAGGCCAGGGCCCGCTTGGAAAGCCCGGGGCCGCCGACGCAGCGGCAACCCGATTGCAACGCAGGCGTCATCGCCCGGTCACCCGCCGCCTGTATAGGCCCCGCCCGGAGCAGGGGCGCGAAGATGCTGGAACTTCAGGGTTTGACGCGGCGCTTCGGCGCCGTGACGGCGGTGGATGGCGTGCGCCTGCTGGTGCCGGACGGCCAGATGGTGGGCGTGATCGGCCGCTCGGGCGCCGGCAAATCGACCATGCTGCGCATGATCAACCGCCTGACCGAGCCCTCCGAGGGGCGGGTCATCCATGCCGGGCAGGATGTGACGGCGCTGAAGGGCGCCGCGCTGCGCCGCTGGCGCACCGATTGCGCCATGATCTTCCAGCAGTTCAACCTGGTGCAGCGGCTGGACGTGCTGACCAATGTGCTGGTCGGCCGGCTCAACCACCGCCCCGGCGTGCTGGGCACCGTCACCAGCCTGCTCAAGATGTTCACCGCCGAGGAACGCGCCATGGCGATCCAGGCGCTGGATCGCTTCGACCTCGCCGAGACCGCGCTGCAGCGCGCCGACACGCTCTCGGGCGGGCAGCAGCAGCGGGTCGCGATCTGCCGCGCCTTGCTGCAGGAACCCAAGCTGATCCTGGCCGATGAGCCGATCGCGAGCCTCGACCCGCGCAACGCCCGCACCGTGATGGACGCGCTGCGCCAGGTGAACCGGGAAGACGGCATCACGGTGCTGACCAACCTGCATCACCTCGACACCGCGCGGCACTATTGCGACCGGATCGTCGCCATGCAGGCCGGGCGCGTGATGTTCGACGGCCCGCCCGGCGAGCTGACCGGCGCGCGGGTGCGCGAGATCTACGGCGTCTCCGAGGACGAGTTCGAGGACCAGGCGCAGGAGGCCGTGAACCCCAGGGCCGGCGCCGGCATCCCCAAGGGCGGCCTCGCCCTCGCCTGAAGCTGTTGTCCCAAAACCGATGGAGCGAACACCATGATCACCCGTCGCCTTCTCACGGCCGGCGCCGCACTGGCGCCTTTCGCCGCCCTTGCCCAGGGTGCCGCCCCCGCCACCATGCCGGCCCCGGGCCGTCGCGCCTGGGCCGCGCAGGTGCCGCAGATCCGCATCGGCCTGCTCGGCGGCGAGAATGAATCCGACCGCCTGGGCCGTTTCGACGCCTATCGCCAGCTGCTGGAGACGACCTTCGGCGTGCCGGTGCGGCTCTTCCCGGCGGCCGACTATGCCGGCGTCATGCAGGCCTTCGGCGCGCGGCAGATCGAGGGCGCGGGTATGGGCGCCTCGGCCTATGCCGGCGCCTGGCTCGACACCAATGGCGGCGTCGAGCCGCTCTGGGTGGCGCGGGAGAGCGATGGCGGCATCTCCTATGTCGCGGTGATGGTGGTGCGCGCCGACAGCGGCATCACCAGCCTGGAGCAGATGCGCGGCAAGTCGCTGGCCTGGGCGGATGCCAACTCCACCTCCGGCTATCTCGTGCCGCGCAGCGAGCTGCGGGGGCAGGGGCTCGACATCAACAGCTTCTTCTCGCGCACCGGCTTCGGCGGCGGGCATGAACAGGCGGTGGTGGCGGTGCTGCAGCGCCAATACGACGCGGCCGTGACCTGGGCCTCCGGCCAGGGCGACGTGAATGAGGGCTTCACCCGCGGCAACCTCCGCGCGATGGTGCAGAAGGGCATGCTCAACATGCGCGACCTGCGCATCATCTGGACCTCGCGCCCGATCCTGAACGGCCCCTTCACCGTGCGGCGCGACCTGCCGCAGGCCTTCAAGGACGACCTGCTGGCCTTCCATTTGGCGCTGGCCACCGCGCATCCGCAGATCTACGCGCAGATCGAGCGCGGCGGCGGGCAGGGCTATGCCCAGGTGAACCACGCGATGTTCGAGCCGATCGTGCAGCTGCGCCGCGAGGAAGCGGCCGAGCGGCGCCGCCGCTCCTGATGTCGGCAGCGGTCATCGCCCTGCCCAGCCCGGCGGTTGCGCGGGGCGAGGCCGCTTTCCAGGAGGCACGGCGGATCCGCCGCCGCGCGAGCCTGCTCTTTGGTGCGATCCTGCTCGCCTGCGTGGTCCTCGCCGCCTGGGTCAGCGAGGCCTCGCCCGCGCGGCTCGCCGAGGGGCTGCCGCGCATCGGCGAATATCTCTGGCGCGTGCTGCCGAGCTTCCGGGCCGAGGTCTTCTTCGCCGATTGGGAGACCGAGGGCAGCTTCGCCGCCTGGATGTATCGCGCCGACAAATGGCTCTGGCTGATCTTCGAAACCAGCCAGATGGCGCTGCTCGGCACGCTGTTCGGCACGATGATCAGCCTGTCGCTTTGTTTCGTCGCGGCGCGCAACCTCTCGCCCAGCCCCTGGGCCTATCAGCTCGCGCGGCGCTTCCTGGAATTCTGCCGCACGGTGCCGGAGATCGTCTTCGCGCTGATCTTCGTCTGGGCCTTCGGCATCGGCCCGCTGGCGGGGATCCTCGCCATCATCATCCACACCGCCGGCGCCAACGGGAAGCTCTTCGCCGAGGTGGCGGAGAATGCCGATACCGGGCCGATGGAGGGTGTGCGCGCCGCCGGCGGCAACTGGTTCCATCGCATGCGCTACGGCGTGCTGCCGCAGGTGCTGCCGAACTTCCTGAGCTACACCCTGCTGCGCTTCGAGGTGAATCTGCGCGGCGCTTCCGTGCTGGGCTTCGTCGGCGCGGGCGGCATCGGCGAGGAGCTCTACCACGTGATCGCCTTCAACTATTACGAGGAGATCAGCGCCATCGTCGTGCTGATCATCCTCGCCGTCGCCTCCATCGACCTGATCTCGGAACGCCTGCGCAAGGGGCTCTCGGCCGCCGATGTGCGGGCCTCGGCGGGTTGAGCGCCATGGCCCTTGCTCGCCCCACCCCCGCGCAGGTTGAATCACTTCGCCTGCGCATGCCGCGCGCCTTCGGACCGACCCCTGCTGTGCGGGCGGGCCGGGCGATTGCGCTGCTCGCAGCACTCGGCTGGATCGGCTTCCTGCTGTGGTGGTTCGGCTTCTCGCCCGTGCGGCTGTGGAACGGGCTGTCGGGGCTGGGCACCATCGTGGTGCTCATGGTCCCGCCCTCGCCGGGCGAATTGTGGCTGGAGATCCTGAAGGGCATCGCCGAGAGCGTGGCCATGGCCTTCCTCGGCACTTTCGTTGCGGCACTGATCGCCGTCCCGCTCGGCTTCCTCGGCGCGGGCAATGTGGTGACCAACACGCTCGCGCATTTCTCCCTCCGCCGGCTGTTCGACGGCTTCCGTGGCGTGGACCAGCTGATCTGGGCGCTGGCCTATGTGCGCGCGGTGGGACTCGGCCCGCTGGCGGGCGTGCTGGCGATTGCCACCGCCGATATCGCGGTGCTGGCCAAGCTCTATGCCGAGGCGATCGAGAATGCCGAGAAGAAGCAGGCCGAGGGGATCGACGCGGTGGGCGGCAGCCCGGTGCTGCGCACGCGCTTCGGCCTGCTGCCGCAGGTGCTGCCGGTCATGGTGGCGCAGGCGCTCTACTTCTTCGAGAGCAACACGCGCTCGGCCTCCATCCTGGGCGTGGTGGGGGCGGGCGGCATCGGGCTGCAGATCGCCGAGCGCATCAAGGTGCGCCACTGGGACGAGGTCGCCTTCATCATCCTGCTGATGATCGCGACCGTGGCGCTGATCGACCTGCTCTCCTCCCGCATCCGTCGCCGCCTGATCGGCGAGCGGGATGGGTTGGTGAAGCGATAGCCACCCATGAAAAAGGCGCCGGGGATGGCTCCCCGGCGCCCTGACGAACAACCCGCCTGGGTCGTTCAGCCCTTGCGGTAATCCGCCGCGCTCGCGGACCCATCGGCATTGGTCGCGAAGATGTCGCGATCCTTGGTCTCCGGCACCATGAAGAGGCCGATCACCACGGTCGCGAGCGCGATCACCACCGGATACCAGAGGCCGTAATACACGTCGCCGGTCTGCGCGATCATCGCGAAGGCCGTCGCCGGCATCAGCCCGCCGAACCAGCCATTGCCGATATGGTAGGGCAGCGACATGGAGGTGTAGCGGATGCGGGTGGGGAAGAGCTCCACCAGCGCGGCCGCGATCGGGCCGTAGACCATGGTGACGTAGATCACCAGCACGGTCAGCAGCACGATCAGCGTGGAGGCCTGGCTGTTGAAGACGTCGAAGGGCCCGCTCATCTTCACGACGGTCGGGTTCGACGCTGCCGGGTAGCCCGCCGCCGTCACCGCCGTGGCCAGCGCCGTGGCGAAGTTGGGCTGGCTGGAGGTCACGGTCTGGTTGCCGATCTTCACCACGGCATCGGTCTGGCCGGGCACGTGGCGCACCGAGTAGTTCACCGACAGGCGGGCAAGCGCGGCCTTGGTGATGTCGCAAGGCTTGGTGAAGCGCGCCGTCCCGGTCGGGTTGAACTGGAAGGAGCAGGCCGAGGTGTCCACTTCCACCACCGTGGTGATGGTGTTGTGGGCCTGGGTCAGCGCCGGGTTCGCCTGGGCCGAGATCATGTGGAAGAGCGGGAAGTAGGTCAGCGCCGCGATCAGGCAGCCGCCGAGGATGATCGGCTTGCGGCCGACCTTGTCCGACAGCCAGCCGAAGAAGACGAAGCCGCCCGAGCCCAGCACCAGCGACCAGGCGATCAGCATGTTCGTGGTGAAGCCATCCACCTTCAGCACCTGGCCGAGGAAGAACAGCGCGTAGAACTGACCAGTGTACCAGACCACCGCCTGGCCCATGACGAGGCCGAGCAGGGCGAAGAGCGCGATCTTGGCGTTCTTCCACTGGCCGAAGGCCTCGCCGATCGGCGCCTTGGAGCCCGTGCCCTCCTCCTTCATCTTCTTGAAGGCCGGGCTTTCGTTCATCTGCAGCCGGATCCAGACCGAGATGGCGAGCAGCAGGATCGAGAGCAGGAAGGGCACGCGCCAGCCCCAGGCGGCGAAGGCGGCTTCACCCACGATGGAGCGGGTGGACAGGATCACCAGCAGGGAGAGGAACAGCCCCGCGGTGGCCGTGATCTGGATGAAGCTGGTGTAGAAGCCGCGCCTTCCGTTGGGCGCGTGCTCCGCCACATAGGTCGCCGCGCCGCCATATTCGCCGCCCAGCGCCAGGCCCTGCAGCATGCGCAGGATGATCAGCACGATCGGCGCGATGATGCCGATCTGGTCGGAGGTGGGCAGGATGCCGACCACGAAGGTCGAGGCACCCATGATGAGGATGGTGACGAGGAAGGTGTATTTGCGCCCGACCAGGTCGCCCAGGCGGCCGAACACCAGCGCGCCGAAGGGACGCACCAGGAAGCCCGCCGCGAAGGCCAGCAGGGCGAAGACGTTGCGCGTCGTCTCGTCGTACATCGAGAAGAAGTTCGCGCCGATGACCGCCGCGAGCGAGCCGTAGAGGTAGAAGTCGTACCACTCGAAAACAGTACCGAGCGAGGAGGCCAGAATGACCTTCCGCTCTTCCGGAGACATCGGCCGTGCCGCGTCCGTGGCCATTGTTGCCGCTATTGCCATCCCCAACCCCTCTCCCCGGCTTCGCCGGCGTTTGACTTGATCGCCGATACGCATACGCATGGCTGAGCGGTGCCATGCGCATACCGGCGGGGGTGTTTCTGGACGGGCTGAGGATGACCGATCAACGCACCGGGGGGTTAATTCGTGTCCAGAAGAGGCCGAAATTCAGGTTGGACTGTAACGCATTGCCCTCAGGTCATGTGCGGACCTGTCGGTCTGCCGGCTTCCATCAATCCCAGGGCGAGGGCGCCCGGCAGGAAGGCGCGTTCCATCTCCTGCTGGGTCGAGACCATGTGGAAGCGCAGCGCCCCGCGGATGGCCGGGGTCTCGCCCACCCGCTGGTCGGCATGGACGGGGATCGTCGCCAGCAGGGGTTGCTCGGCCAGCAGCGGGCGGCGATCCGCCGGCAGGGGCGGCTTCTCCTGCAGCCCGGCCAGCAGGCGGGGCAGGGCGTGCCGGGCGTCGTCCAGTGTGGGGCGCTCACCCAGCGGGGCCTCGGCGTCGCGCAGCATGGCGCCGACCAGGGCGGCCAGCGACTCGGCCAGCTCGGCCTCCCGGCCCGGGACTTCCGGGCGCAGCCAGGCCTCGGCCAGGGCGGCCATGTCCTGGGCGGCGGCGGCATAGGTCTGCCAGCGGGAATGCAGCAGCGCCGCCTGGAAATCGGGGTCGGCGAACATCTTGGTTTCGCTTCGCCCGGCCTTCACGCGGCAATAATCCTCGATCGTCTTGCGCACCACGAAGCTGGTCTGGCGCTCCAGAAACCTGCCGAACGCGGCCGGATCGGCCGATTTCGGCGGCCGAAGCGCCCGGAGAATACGCCCCAACATAAATCTCTCCACATGCCTGAGACACGTTATTGCATGACGTGCGGGATACATGATAACCGCCGAACCTACCGGGATTTAATCGACGCACCGTGAGGCGGGGTCGTCGTTTGCGCCTGGCAAGTCGGCGTAAGCCAACAGGGGGGGAGCCTGATGCCGTTAGTCGAGAATGTCGTGGAAGCGAAGGGGGCGACAGTAGCCGCCACCGATCGCGCGAATGGTGAGGCCTACTGGAAGAAGACCACGGGCCTGATGTGGACGATGCTGGCGATCTGGTTCGCCTCGAGCTTCGGCATCCACATGTTCGCCACGGTGCTGAACCCGATCCATATCTTCGGCTTCCCCATGGGCTTCTACATGGCCGCGCAGGGCAGCCTGATCGTCTTCGTCGTTGGTCTCTTCTGGTTCGCCAAGCGCCAGAACGAGATCGACGAGGAATTCGGCGTGCAGGAGGACTGAGCCCATGTCCGCGTCGACCGGGGGCAAGGACCCCTTCATCGCCTCGCTTGGCAAGATCTACGCCGGCTACACCGGCGGCTTTGCCTTCTTCGTCATCATCCTCGCCATCCTCGAACAGATGGGCGTGCCCGATCGCGTGATCGGCTACCTCTTCGTGTTCCTGACCATCGGCGTCTACGCCTATATCGGCATCATCAGCCGCACCCAGGTGGTCTCGGAATACTACGTCGCGGGACGAAGGGTGCCAGCCATCTACAACGGCATGGCCACCGGCTCCGACTGGATGAGTGCCGCGAGCTTCATCGGCATGGCGGGCAGCCTCTACGCGCTGGGCTATGGCGGTCTTGCCTTCATCCTGGGCTGGACCGGCGGCTACATGCTCGTCGCCATCCTGCTGGCGCCCTACCTGCGCAAGTTCGGCCAGTACACGGTGCCGGACTTCCTGGGCGCGCGCTTCGGCGGCAACTGGGCGCGTGGCATCGGCGTGATCGTGCTGCTGACGGCGAGCTTCGTCTACGTCGTGGCGCAGATCGTGGGCGTGGGCATCATCACCCAGCGCTTCCTGGATGTCTCCTTCGCGGTCGCGGTCTTCCTCGGCCTCGCCGGCATCCTGGTCTGCTCGATGCTGGGCGGCATGCGCGCGGTCACCTGGACCCAGGTGGCGCAGTACATCATCCTGATCATCGCCTACCTGATCCCCGCCATCCTGATGTCCGTGAAGGTCACCGGCGTGCCGGTGCCGCAGCTGATGTACGGCCTGGCGCTCGAGCGGATCGAGGTGCTGGAGCAGGGCTTCCGTGCCGCCGGCATGACCCCCCCGCCCGGCGTGACGGGCTGGCACACCGCGCCCTTCATCGGGCCGAACGGCGCCTTCTCCTGGTCGGCCGCCTTCAACTTCTTCGCGCTGGTGTTCTGCCTCATGGTCGGCACCGCGGCCCTGCCGCACGTGCTGATGCGCTACTTCACCACGCCGTCGGTGCGCGAGGCCCGCGCCTCGGTCGCCTGGTCGCTGTTCTTCATCTTCCTGCTGTACTTCACGGCGCCGGCCTACGCCGCCTTCGGCAAGCTCGAGATCTACCAGACCGTCATCGGCCAGCCGATCAACGCGCTGCCGGAGTGGATCAAGAACTGGCAGATCATCTCGCCCTACGGCACGCCCTGGATCAACATCGTCGACGTGAACCGCGACGGCATCGTCCAGTGGGGTGACTTCCGCATCCATCCTGACGTGGTCGTGCTCGCCACGCCGGAAATCGCGGGCCTGCCCTATGTGATCGCCGGCCTGGTGGCCGCGGGCGGCCTGGCCGCTGCGCTCTCCACCGCCGACGGCCTGCTGCTGGCGCTGGCCAACGCGCTCAGCCACGACATCTACTACAAGATGATCGACCGCAATGCGCCGACCGCGAAGCGCCTGATCATCTCCCGCGTCCTGCTGCTCATCGTCGCCCTGCTGGCGGCCTGGACGGCGGGCAGCATGGGGGCGGACATCCTGTTCCTCGTGGCCTGGGCCTTCTCGATCGCGGCCGCCGGCCTGTTCGGCGCGCTGGTGATGGGGGTGTGGTACAAGAAGACCACCAATGCCGCCGCCTGCTGGGGCATGGCCGTGGGTTTCTCCTTCACCTTCATCTACCTGATCTGGACGGAGTTCTACGGCCTGTCCTTCGTCGAGCTGTTCGGCACGAAGGAGGCCATCCTGGCCGCCGCGCGCCAGACCGCCGCCCTGCCGCAGGCTTCGGCGGAGCTGAAGGCCTATGCCGCGAGCCTCGTCGCCAATGCCGCGCAGATCCAGGATGGGGCGATGTCCTGGTTCGGCCAGCTCATCCTGACGACCGACAGCGTGGTGCTGCGCGGCCGGACGGTGGCGCGGCTGTGGACGCTGAACAACATCTCCGGCGGCATCATCGGCGTGCCGCTGTCCTTCCTGACGATCTGGCTGGTGTCGAAGTTCACGACGGCGCCCTCCCAGGCCATGCAGGACTTCATCGACGACATCCGCATCCCGAAGGGCGGCGTGCGCCTGGTGGATCGCAAGGAGGCGGTGGAGTAACCAGGCGCCCCGTCAGGGCGCTATACAGGGGGGCGGCCGCGGTGACGCGGCCGCCCTTCCGCTTTCTGCCGGAGTCTGGCTGGTGCAACCCTTCGTCGCCGATCACCTGCTGTTCTGGGGCGTCACCTACGTCCTGGCGCTGACCGCCTGGGCCTGCCTCGGGCGCTTCCTGATGCAGGCCATCGTGCCGGCTGACAGCCCGAACTACATCTGGCGCGGCTTCCGCCTGCTGACCGACTGGGCCGTCTGGCTGGCCGCCCGCGCCGTGCCTTCCTATGTCGCGCCGGTCTTCCTGCCGCTGGTCGCCGCCTGCTGGCTGTTCGGCCTGCGGCTGGTCTCGGGCATCTTCATGATCGCCGCCGGCCTCGCGCCGCGGCTGGTGCCGGCCGGGGGGGGCTGAGGCGATGACGCTCAACCTCGCGGATCGTGACCGGTTGGAGCCATGGCTCCAACCCCTCAGTCGCCGGCGCGCGCCTCCGCGCGCTTGGCTGCGCGCCACCTGGCGCGGCGACCATTCGGCCGCTCACCCGCCTTCGGCGGGCGCAGGTTCTGACCAAGGGGATGTGGCATGACCTCACAGAACCTGTTCGTCGCCATCATGGGGCTGTGCCTGGTGAATGGCCTGATCAGCCCGATGCTGCCCATCGTCTGGAGCCTGCACCCGGTCTGGCTGCCCGAGATGGTGCGCGCGAGCAACGAGGTGGTGTTCTACGGGGCGAGCCTGATCGTCTCCACCGCCACGCTGCTGCTTGCCGCCGTGCCGGCCGCGATCGCCGAGCGCCTGGGCCTCGCGCAGCGCGATGCCATGCTGGTCTGGCTGGCGGGCGTGGCGCTGCTGGTGCTGCTCGGCCTGGGGTGATCAGAGCAATATGCGTTCAGCGTCGCGGCGCCGCCGCGACCCATCTGAACGCATATTGCTCTAGGGCCTGTGGACAGTTGGGGCCGGGATGCAGCCGGCGAGGGATTTTTCGGGCTGGGAAGGCGGACAGCGGAGCCGATGGCTATCCATCGGCGAGCATGGCCAACGCGCCCAGCACGGAAAAGCACCGGCGGATGCGCCCGCAGCCCAAGTGTCCACAGGTCCTAGGCGGCCTGGCTGCCCGAGCCGGCGAGGCCGAGCCGCTTGAGCAGCGTGTCCCGCTGCACCGGCTTGCCGAGATAGTCGTTCATGCCGGCTTCGCGGCATTGCCGCTCGAATTCCGGACCTACCGCGGCAGTGAGGCCGATGATGCGCGCGGTGCGGTTCGGGCCGGCGCTTGCGCGAATGCTGCGCGTGGCTTCCAGCCCATCCATCAGCGGCATCTGCAGATCCATCAGGATCACGTCATAGGCGGTGAGCCGCGCCGCCTCCACGCCCTGCACGCCATCGCCGGCCACGTCCACGGCCGCGCCCGCGCGCGTCAGGATGGTCTTCATCACCAGCTGGTTCGTGGCGTTGTCCTCCACCAGCAGCACGCGCAGCTGCGGCCCGGCCGGCGCGGGGGGGACGGGCTGCGCCGGCAGCGCGGGGGCCGCCGCCTGCGCCACGCGCAACGCCTGCAGCAGCGCATCGCGCAGCCGGCTCGGCAAGGCGGGCTTCAGCAGCAGCCCGTCCAGCACATTGCCGCTGGCGGCCTCCCGCGGGTCGGCCGAGCCGGAGGCGCAGAGCAGCAGGCGCGGCCGGCCGAAGGCGTCCCACTCCTGGCGGATCCGCCGCGCGAGCGCGAGGCCGTCTCCATCGGGCAATTGCCCGTCCAGCACCGCGGCCTCGAAGGGCTTGCCGTTGCGCGCCGCGGCCCGCAGCGCGGCCAGCGCATTGCCGCCATCGGCCACCGCAGCGGCCTCCGCCCCCATGCCGGCGAGCTGGCGGACCAGGATCTCCCGGTTCAGGGGCAGGTCGTCCACCACCAGGATCCGCCGCCCCGTCAGGCTGGGCACGGGCGCTTGGTCGCCCTCCACCCGCCCGACCTTCACGGTGAAGCGGAAGATGCTGCCATTGCCGTTGCGCACGCCGGCCAGGCGCGGCACGGCCTCGATGCCGCCGCCCATCTCCTCCGCCAGCCGCCGGCAGATGGCGAGCCCCAGCCCCGTGCCGCCATAGCGCCGCCGGATCGAGGCATCGGCCTGGGTGAAGCGTTCGAACAGCATCGGGATCTTGTCGCGCTCGATGCCGATGCCGGTGTCGGAGACCGAGACGCGCAGCCGCCAGTAGTCCAGCTCCGCATCGATCGAGATGGCGACCTGGATCCAGCCCGTCTCGGTGAACTTCACCGCATTGCCGACCAGGTTGAACAGCATCTGGCGGATGCGCCCGGGGTCGCCGCTGACGCGGTTGGGCAGGTCGGGCGCCAGGGCGCAGACCAGCTCCACCCCCTTGGCGGCGGCGCGCGGGGCGAAGAGCTCGACGATGGTCGCGATCTCGGCCTCGATGTTGAAGGGCACATGCTCGAGCTGGAGCGCTCCGGCCTCGAGCTTGGAGAAATCGAGGATGTCGTTCAGCACCATCATCAGGTGCTCGGCCGAGCTCTGGATGGTCTCGGCATAGCGGCGCTGCAGCGGGTCGAGGCTGGTGTCCAGCAACAGCCCCGTCATGCCGATCACGCCGTTCATGGGCGTGCGGATCTCATGGCTCATGGAGGCGAGGAATTCCTCCTTCGCCCGGCTGGCGGCCACCGCGTGGCGTTCGCTCTCGGCCAGCTTCTGGCCCTGCAGCTTGAGCGCCTGCGCCTGGCGCACCAGCAGCCAGAGCGCCACCAGCGTGACGATGGCCGCGGCCGCGACGCCGGCGGCCAGAAGGGCACCCAGGCGGTTCGCGGTGTCCAGCGCATCGGCGCGGTAGCGGGCCGTCTCGACCACGAAGGTACCCTGGCGGGTGGTGGCGAAGCTTGCCACGACCTCCGCCCCATCCTGGTCCAGCCCGGCCCAGGTGCCGCTCTCACGCCGCGGCAGGAAGTCGCGGAAGGGCCAGGCGAGCGCGTTCAACTCCCCCACGCCGTCGGTGCGGCCATCGCTGCGCGCCAGCAGCAGGCCCTGGAAGGAGTGGATGCGGATGACCGCGCCGAAGCTCTCGGCATGGCGCCGTGCGACGCCCACCAGGTAGTCGGGGTTGAGGATGGCGACCACGGTGCCCAGGAACTCGCCCCGCGGGCCGCGGATGGAACGTGCGAGGGGGATGGCGTAGATCCCCCCCGCCTGGCTCACGCTGCGCCCCGGCGCGCCGAGGAAGCGCCCGGCTTCCGGCGCGCCGAGCCGGACGTTGAGCGAGCCGAAGCGCAGCAGGCGGAACCACTCCCGGTCGGCGAGCGAGGCCTCGCGCAGCCCCTCGACCGAGCTGGCCACGATGAAGCCCTGCGCGTCGGTGAACAGCAGGGCGCGCATCTGCGGCACGTCGCGGATTCGCGTGGTGGTCTGGCGCGCCACGGCCTGGACATCGGTATCGGCCAGCCGCTCCACCGCGTCGATCATCACGAGATCCACGGTCTGCATGGCGCGGGAGAGCTGGTCGGCGAGGCCGGAGGCCACGCCCTGGGTCAGGCGCTCGGCCTCGGCGATCGCATCCGTCTGGCCGCGATGCATCAGAATGCTGTAGATGCCCACCAGGCACAGGGCGACGAGCCCGACGGCCGCCGAGAACAGCAGCCATGGCCGCGGTTCGGCCGGCCGCGGGGCGCCAAGGCCCAAGGAGCGCCTCAGTGCGCGGCGGAGGTCATCTATGCTGGGCATGAACGGGTGTAAGCCGGTTTCCGGGCCTCAGGTCGAGAGGGGTAACCACCGATCTGTCGCACAGGCCATGCTATCAGGTCTTGCCTTAATTTCTTCCCTGCTCTTTGCCACCCAGGGGCAGGCGCAGCCGGCGCCACGGCCCGTGCCCGCCCAGCTCCAGCCCGCTGCCCCGCCGCCGCTCGCCGCCCCCCTGGCCGCCCCCCTGGCCACCCCGGGCCGGGCCGAGGCGCCGGACCGGCTGAGCGCGATTCGCGCGCGGGGCGAGGTGCTGGTCTGCATCTGGCCGGAATACTTCGCCATCTCCTTCCGCAACCCCCGCACCGGGGAGCTGGAAGGGCTGGACGTGGACCTCGCCCGGGCGCTGGCCACGCGGCTTTCGGTGCGGCTCACCTTCGTCGAGACCAATTTCGCCGAATTCATGGACCGGATCGAGGATGGCAGCTGCGACATCGCGATGATGGCGGTGGGTGTCACGCCGGCGCGGGCGCAGCGCGTGGCCTTCAGCAAGCCCTACATGGCCAGCTCGGTCTATGCCGTCACCACCCGCACCAACATCCGCATCAACAACTGGCGGGACATCGACCAGGCCGGGAATGTGGTGGCCGTCGCGGCCGGCACCGTGATGGAGCCGCTGATGCGCGAGGCCCTGCGCAACGCCGAGCTGATGGTCGTCCGCCCGCCCCGCACGCGGGAAGGGGAGATCCTCGCCGGCCGGGCGGATGTCTTCATGTCGGACTACCCCTACACGCGGCGGATGGTGCTGATGCATGACTGGGCGCGGGTGATCGACCCGCCGGGCCGCTTCGGGGAGACGCTCTACGCCTACGCCCTGCCGCGCAACGACCCCGCCTGGCTGGCCGAGGTGAATGCCTTCCTTGAGCGCATGCGCGTGGACGGCACGCTGGCCCGCGCCGCCCAGCGCCATGGGCTGAGCCCGATCATGCTGCCCTGAGTCGCGGCGGCAGTTCCGCCGGGGCCGCGACGGTGCCATGCTTGCGGGCGCATGTCCCGATCCCTCCAAGGCGTCCTGTTGCAGCTCTGCGCCCTGGCGCTGTTCGTGGCGATGGATGCGCTGCTGAAGGTGCTGGTGGCCTCGCACCCGATTCCGCAGCTGATGTTCGTCCGCTTCGTCTTCCACACCTTGCTGGTGATGCTGGCGCTGCGGCTGCTGACCGGCTCGGTCCCTTTCCGCAGCAAGGCGCCGCTGCTGCAGACCCTGCGCAGCCTGACGCTGGCGGTGGCGAATGCCGCACTCTCGGTCGCGCTGATCCATATCCCGCTGGCGGATGCCACGGCGGTGGCTTTCGCCGCGCCGGTGATGACGGTGGCCTGCGCGGCGCTGTGGCTGGGCGAGCGTGTCTCGCCGCGCCGCTGGGTGGGGGTGGCGATCGGCTTCCTGGGCGTGATCGTCGCCCTGCGCCCGCCCTTCCTGACCGGCGAGCCGCTGCACTGGGCGATGCTGCTGCCGCTGGTCACGGCGGTAGCCAATACCGCCTACCAGCTGCTCACGCGCCGGCTCGCGACGGTGGACGACCCGCGCACCACCTTCGTGCACACCTCGATCGCCGCCGCGATGATCACGAGTCTCGCCCAGCCCTTCGTGTGGGAGGCGCCGGCGCTGTGGGACTGGCCGCTCTTCGCGGCGCTGGGCCTGTTCGGGGGGCTGGGCCATTGCCTGCTGGTGCTGGCCTTCGCCCGGGCGCCGGCCTCGGTGCTGGCGCCGATGTCCTACACCCAGCTGCTCTGGGCCGGGCTGGCCGGGGTGCTGGTCTTCGGCGACTGGCCCGATGGCTGGACCGTGATCGGCGCCGCCATCATCGCGCTCGGGGGCATCCTTGTGGCCCTGCCGCAGCGCGGCTAAGGGTGCGGCCGGCCCGCCGCATGCCGCCCGGCAACCGGCGACGCAGCGGTATTTCGCCGTGATACGTTTCAGAGCGCTTGCGTTGCTCCCCGGTTCGGGGATAGCCCATCACCGCGCCCGAAGATCTGGATTGGCATGACCATTCGCACCGACACCCCCGACCGTGACCATCCGCGCGCCATGCTCGATGCGGAGGGCGTGCGTGACGCCTACCGCCGCTGGGCGGGCGTCTATGATGCCGTCTTCGGGGGCGTCTCGGCCCATGGGCGCCGCCGCGCCGTGGCCGAGGTGAACCGCCTGCCCGGCACCCGCGTGCTCGAAGTGGGGGTGGGCACCGGCCTCGCCCTGCCGCGCTACCGCGCCGACAAGCGGGTGATCGGCATCGACCTGTCGCGGGAGATGCTGGACAAGGCGGCCGAGCGGGTGCGCGAGCAGGGGCTGCGCCACGTCATCGGCCTTGCCGAGATGGACGCGGAGCACATGGCCTTCGCGGATGATTCCTTCGACGTGGCGGTGGCGATGTTCACCGCGAGCGTCGTGCCCGACGCCAAGCGGCTCTATGCCGAGATGGCGCGCGTGGTGCGCCCGGGTGGGCACCTTCTGTTCGTGAACCACTTCGCCGCCGAGCGCGGCCCGCGCTGGTGGGTGGAGCGCGCCATGGCGCCGCTGTCGCGGCTGCTGGGCTGGCACCCGGATTTCGCGCTGTCCGACCTGCTCGACCCGACGGTCGCGCAGATCGATGCGATCGAGCCCTGCCAGCCCGCCGGCCTGTTCACCCTCGTGCGCGTGGTGAATGCGGACGTGCCGCGCCTCGCCGTCGCGGCCTGAGCCAATAATCGGGGCGGCTGACCCGCCCCGGCCTTTCCGGCAGCAAGACCTGACCACGGCATCGGGCGTGGTGCGGTGCTTCGATATTTGAGCGTTTCTTTGCGGCTGCGGACAGGCCTGTGCAAGGATGCTTCCTGGCTCCTCGCCGCCGGAGCTTTGGCTTGCGATGGTTACCTGCGATTAGTGGCCACAGCCCCGCCCGCGCCGGCGGTGCGGCGTCTTGTGCGGCGCGGCAGCAATGGGTAAGTTGCCGCGCATGGGGAATAGGCGGGCTGTCCCGGTGCCGGAAGGCGCCGTTTGGCCGCGCATCAGCCGAACAAGGCAGCGGCATCCGGTCTAGGCAGATCGCGCCGTCCCATCATATCGCGTGTTGAGAGGGGTTGTCTGGTGAGGCGTGTGCGACAGGAAAGCGGAAAGCCACATATCCACGCGGCGGCGCGCGCCGGCACCCACCGCCTGATCGGCATCCTGGGCGCGGCCGCGATCTTCCTGCTGGCGGGCCTCGGCGGTGCCGTGGCGCAGCAGGTTGGCGCGCCGGTGCCCTGGGGCATGGGGCTGCAGGAATCGGGCGGTCCGATCAAGGACGCGATCTCCTCCTTCAACAGCCTTGTCTTCTTCATCATCGTCGCGATCACCATCTTCGTGGCGCTGCTGCTGGCCTATGTGGTCTGGCGCTTCCGCGCGGAGGCCAACCCGACGCCCTCGCGCACCAGCCACAACACGGCGCTCGAGATCGCCTGGACTGTGGTGCCGGTGCTGATCCTGGTGGTCATCGCCATCCCCTCCTTCCGCCTGATCTACTACCAGGATCGCGCGGTGGACGCGGACATGACCATCAACGTGCAGGGGCGGCAGTGGTACTGGCACTATGCCTATCCCGAGCATGGCAATTTCAGCTTCGACAGCTACCCGGTGCAGACCGCCGACCTTCAGCCCGGCCAGTTCCGCAACCTCGACGTGGACAACCCGCTGGTCATCCCCGTGGGTGCCAGCGTGCGCATCCTGACCACCGGCCAGGACGTGATCCACAGCTTCTTCGTGCCGTCCCTGGGCGTGCAGAAATACACCATCCCCGGTCGCACGCTCGAGACCTGGATGAAGGCCGATCGCCCGGGCGTGTATTACGGCCAGTGCAACCAGATCTGCGGGGTGAACCACTGGTTCATGCCGATCGTGGTGCGGGCCGTGCCGCCGGCCGAGTTCGAGGCCTGGGTCGCGCAGTCGCGCACGCGCTTCGCGCAGGGCCTGCCCCCGGCGCCGCTGCCGGCGCTGGCGCAGGGCGACGCCGCCCCGGCGACGCCGGCCCAGCTCGCGCTCGTCGCCCCCGGTCACTGAGCGTCGATGCTCGTCCAAACCCAGAAGCGGACATAGATAGATGGCAACCGCCGCCCATTCCGACCACGATCACGACCACAAGCCGAGTTTCGTGAATCGCTGGCTGTACTCGACCAACCACAAGGACATCGGCACGCTCTACATCGGCTTCTCGCTGGTGGCGGCGATTGTGGGCATCGGCCTGTCGCTGCTGATGCGCATCGAGCTGCAGTCGCCGGGGATGCAGATCTTCGCCGACGGGCAGATGTGGAACGCCTATGTCTCCGCGCATGGCCTGATCATGGTGTTCTTCGTGATCATGCCCGCACTGATCGGCGGCTTCGGCAACTGGTTCGTGCCGATCATGATCGGCGCGCCGGACATGGCCTTCCCGCGCATGAACAACATCAGCTTCTGGCTGCTGGTGCCGGCCTTCCTGATGCTGACGGCGAGCCTGTTCGTGGGCGGCGGCGCGGGCGCGGGCTGGACCATCTACCCGCCGCTGTCGGATGACACCTACCAGACCGGCATGGCGATGGACCTCGCCCTCTTCGCGCTGCACCTGGCGGGTGCCAGCTCGATCCTGGGCGCGGCCAACTTCATCACCACCATCTTCAACATGCGCGCGCCGGGCATGACGCTGCACAAGATGCCGCTCTTCGTCTGGTCGATGCTGGTCACCGCCTTCCTGCTGCTGCTCTCGGTCCCCGTGCTCGCGGGCGCGATCACCATGCTGATCACGGACCGCAACTTCGGCACGGCCTTCTTCGACCCGGCCGGCGGCGGCGACCCGGTGCTGTTCCAGCACCTGTTCTGGTTCTTCGGCCACCCCGAAGTCTACATCATGATCCTGCCGGCCTTCGGCATCGTCAGCCACGTCATCTCCACCTTCAGCCGCAAGCCGGTCTTCGGCTATCTCGGCATGGCCTACGCCATGGTCGCGATCGGCGTGGTGGGCTTCGTGGTCTGGGCGCACCACATGTACACCTCGGGCATGGATGTCGACACGCGCGCCTACTTCATGGCCGCGACGATGATCATCGCCGTGCCGACGGGCATCAAGATCTTCTCCTGGATCGCCACCATGTGGGGCGGGTCGCTGAAGTTCGACACGCCGATGCTCTTCGCCGTCGGCTTCATCTTCCTGTTCACCATGGGCGGCGTCACCGGCGTGGTGCTGGCCAATGCGGGCATCACGCAGATCCTGCACAACACCTATTACGTGGTGGCGCATTTCCACTACGTGCTCTCGCTGGGTGCGGTGTTCGGCATCTACTGCGGCTTCTACTACTGGCTCGGCAAGATGTCCGGCCGCCAGTATCCGGAGCACCTGGGCAAGATCCATTTCTGGCTCACCTTCGTTGGCGTGAACCTGACCTTCTTCCCGATGCACTTCCTGGGTAACCAGGGCATGCCGCGCCGCTACCCGGACTACCCCGATGCCTTCTCGGGCTGGAACATGGTCGCCTCGGTCGGTTCCTACATCTCGGTCGCGGCCTTCCTGATGTTCTTCTACGTCATCTGGGTCACCTTCACGCGCGGCGCCAAGGCGGCGGCCAACCCGTGGGGTGAGGGCGCGACGACGCTGGAGTGGCAGGTCAGCAGCCCGCCGCCCTTCCACACCTTCGACGAACTTCCGCGCATCCGGTAACGCTCGATGGCGAATGTCCTGGGAGAAGGCGGGGCCGCACTGGCCACCGCCCGCGACACGGCGCCCGACCTCTCCGAGGTCGGCGACTGGCTGGCCCTGCTCAAGCCGCGCGTGATGACCCTGGTGGTCTTCACCGGCCTGGTCGGGTTGATCGTCGCCCCGGGATCGCTGCCGCCGGCCCTGATGCTGACGGCGATCCTCTGCATCATGATCGGCGCCGGCGCGGCCGGTGCCATCAACATGTGGTATGACCGCGACATCGACGCGCGGATGCGCCGCACGGCGCGCCGGCCCATCCCGGGCGGGCGCATCCAGCCCGAGGCGGCGCTGGGCTTCGGCATTCTCCTCGCCGTCGCTTCCGTGCTGCTCCTGGGCCTGGCCACCAACTGGCACGCGGCCGGTTGGCTGGCTTTCTCGATCTTCTTCTACGTCGTGATCTACACGATGTGGCTGAAGCGCCGGACCAGCCAGAACATCGTGATCGGCGGCGCCGCCGGCGCCTTCCCGCCGATCATCGGCTGGGCCGCGGCGACGGGCGACACCAGCCTGTTCCCCTGGCTGATGTTCCTCATCATCTTCATGTGGACGCCGCCGCATTTCTGGGCGCTGAGCCTGTGGACGCATGGCGACTATGCGCGGGCCGGCGTGCCGATGCTCCCCGTCGCCCGCGGCCCGCGCGCCACGCGACAGCAGATCCTGGCCTATACCGTCGCGCTCGCCCCGGTGGCGGTCTCGCCCTGGCTGCTCGGCTATGCCGGCTGGCTCTACGGCGCGGTCGCCGTCGCGCTGAGCCTGGTCTTCCTGGTGCACGCGCTGCGCGTGGTGCGGGAAGCGCAGGACGAGGCGGGGCGCAGCCTTGCCCAGGATGCCGCGGCGCGGAAGACCTTCGCCTTTTCCATCCTCTACCTCTTCGCGCTGTTCGGCGCGCTGGCGGCCGACCGCCTGGTGCTCGGATGACCCCCGAGGAACTGGCGGAATTCCAGCGCCGGCGCAGCCAGCGCAACTGGGCCATCCTCGCGGTGCTGATCGCCATGGTCGTGCTGTTCTACTTCATCTCCACCGCAAGGCTGCTGCGCGGATGAGCCAGCCCGATCCCGCCCAGCTCGCCCGGCGCAACCGCCGCACCGCGATCGGCGCCTTCGGCATGGTCGCCTTCATGGTGGGGCTGAGCTTCGCCGCCGTCCCGCTCTATGACCTCTTCTGCCGCGTCACCGGCTTCGGCGGCACGCCGATGATCACCGACCGCGCGGCGCCGGGCGGCACCGGCCAGCACATCACCATCCGCTTCAACGCCAATACCCAGCCCAACCTGCCCTGGCGCTTCGAGCCCGCGCAGCCCAGCGTCCAGCTGCAGCTGGGCGAGGAGGGGATGGGCTTCTACACCGCGCGCAACCTGTCGAATGCGCCGGCCACGGGCGTTTCCACCTACAACGTCACGCCCGAGGTGGTGGGCCGCTACTTCCACAAGACCGCCTGCTTCTGCTTCGAGGAGCAGACGCTCACCCCCGGCCAGGAAGTGCAGATGCCGCTGGTCTTCTGGATCGATCCGAAGATCGCGGAAGACCCCAACACCCGCAACATCCGCACCATCACCATCAGCTACACCTTCTTCCGCACGCTGAAGGATGCCGAGGCATCGGGCGCGCTCGCCAGCGCCGGCCCGCATGTCGGCCGCGCCGGCGCGCCGGCCAGCTCGAGCCAGTAACGCCCTTACCTGCGCGCCTGGAAGAAGGCGCGCAGCAGCGCCGCGGCCTCGCTCTCCCGCACCCCGCCGACCACCTCCGGCGCGTGATGGCAGCTCGTGCTGCCATAGAGGCGCGGCCCGTGCTCCACCCCGCCGCCCTTCGGGTCATAGGCACCGAACACCAGCCGCTTCACGCGGAAGAAGCTGATCGCCTGGGCGCACATCGGGCAGGGCTCGAGTGTCACGTGCAGCGTCGCCTCGGCGAGGAATTTCCGGCCCGTCGCCGCCGCGGCCGCCCGCAGCGCGAGGATCTCGGCATGGGCGGACGGATCGCCGCGCGCCTCCACCTCATTGCCGGCGCGCGCCAGCACGCTTCCCTGCGCATCGGTGACGACCGCGCCCACCGGCACCTCCCCGCGCGCGGCTGCGGCGCGGGCTTCCTCGAGCGCGATTTCCATGGGCGACATGCGCCATGCTTGCCCCGACACGCGACTAAGGTCTAGCAACCGGTATGTCCCGAAAACCCCTGATCGGCCTCACCCTCGATGCCGAGCCCGCCGGCGGCTGGTCCAAGCTGCCCTGGTACGCGCTGCGGCAGAACTATTTTGCCGCCGTCATCGCAGCCGGCGGCCTGCCCGTGGCCCTGCCGCACCATCCCGACCTCGCCGCCGAGTATCTGGCCGCGCTGGACGGGCTGCTGGTGACAGGGGGCGCCTTCGATGTCGACCCCGCGCTCTGGGGCGGCGGGCCGCCGCACCCCAAGGTCACGCTCAAGCCGGGCCGGACGGATTTCGAACTGGCGGCGGTGCGCGCGGCGCTTTCGCGCGATCTGCCGGTGCTGGGCATCTGCGGCGGGCAGCAACTTCTCGCCGTGGCCTTCGGCGGCACGCTGATCCAGCACATCCCCGATGAGGTCCCCGGCGCGCTGGCGCATGAACAGCCCAACCCGCGCACCGAGCCCGGGCATGAGGTGACGCTCACCCCCGGCACGCGCCTCGCCGGCATCGTCGGCGCCGCCCGCATGGCGGTGAACAGCGCGCACCACCAGGCCGTCGCCACGCCGGGCAGCGGCATCGTCAACGCGCTGGCCCCCGATGGCGTGATCGAGGGCATCGAGCACCCCGGCCACCGCTTCGCGCTCGGCGTGCAATGGCACCCCGAATACGCGGTCGATCCGCGCGACCCCTCCATCTTCACCGCCTTCGTGGAGGCCGCCGCGCGATGAGCGACGACGCCGAGGAAACGCCCGACAAGGGCGAGCGCATCGCCAAGGTCCTCGCCCGCGCCGGCATCGCCTCGCGCCGCGACGCCGAGAAGCTGATCGCCGAGGGCAAGGTCCGCCACAACGGCAAGCTCGTGACCACCCCCGCCACCTTCATCGCCCCCGGCGACCGCCTCAGCGTCGAGGGCAAGCCCGTGCAGACGGCCGAGCGGACGCGGCTGTTCCGCCACCACAAGCCGGACGGCGTGGTCACCACCCACAAGGACCCGCAGGGCCGCCCCACGGTGTTCGAGCGCCTGCCGCCCGCCATCGGGCGCGTGGTCTCGGTCGGCCGGCTCGACCTGACCAGCGAAGGCCTGCTGCTGCTCACCAATGACGGCGAACTCGCCCGGCGCCTGGAACTGCCGAGCAATGGCTGGCTGCGCCGGTATCGCGTGCGCGTCTTCGGCGCGGTGGACGACAAGATGCTCGCCCAGCTTGCCCGCGGCATCACCATCGATGGCGTCGCCTATGGCCCGATCGAGGCCGGCATCGACAGCCGCCGCGGCGGCAATGCCTGGCTCACCGTCAGCCTCAAGGAAGGCAAGAACCGCGAGATCCGGCGCGTGATGCAGCATCTCGGCCTGCATGTCTCGCGGCTGATCCGCACCGCCTACGGCCCCTTCCAGCTCGGCGTGCTGCCCAAGGGCGCGGTCGAGGAAGTGCACCCGAAGGTGATGCGCGAACAACTCGGCATCGGCGAGGCCCCGGCCAAGAAGCGCCGTCGCGAGGTGGAGGAAGCCATCGCCGCCGCGGCCGCCGCCCCGCCGCCCGAACCCACGCCCGCCCCGCCCAAGCGCGTGCGGCCCGAGAACATCCCGCGCGCCCGCAACGCCGAACCCCGGAAGCCGAAACGTGCTGCGCCTGCTCGCCGGCCGACACCGCGGCCGTAGGCTCCTCGCGCCCGAGGGGCTGACCACCCGCCCCACCGCCGAACGCGTGCGCCAGGCCCTGTTCGACATGCTCTGGCACGCGCCCTGGGCCGGGCGCGCCACGGTGGAAGGCGCGCATGTGCTCGACGCCTTCGCCGGTACCGGGGCACTCGGCCTCGAAGCCCTCTCCCGCGGCGCTGGCCAGGTGACCTTCTTCGAGAAGGACCGCGCGGCCCTGGCCGCACTCCGCGCCAACATCGCCGCCACGCGCGAGGACGCCACCACCCGCATCATCCCCGGCGACGTGCTGCGCCCGCCCCGCGCCACACACCCCGCCACCCTCATCCTGCTCGATCCCCCCTACGGCCTCAACCTGGTGCCGCAGGCCCTCTCCGCGCTGAGAACCGCCGGCTGGATCACGCCCGGCGCCCTGATTGCCGCCGAATTGGGCAAGACGGACCCAATCGACCAGGAGCCCCTGGCGGAACGCAGCCATGGCGCGGCGCGCCTCGTCTTCTGGCTGGGCGAGTAGGCTTCCGCAAAAAACCGATTGACTTCCCGTGGGGGGCTCGGCACGCTCGGTTTCATATTTGGATCATGTGTTCATATGTGAACACTTCCTCCGATGAATCCGAAAGGCGGACCGATGACCCTGCTGCAACGTAGGACCCTCACCTTCGGGCTGGCCGGCGCCCTCGCCGCGCCCGCCCTGTCCGCCCCGGCGCTGGCGCAGGCGGCGCGGCCGGTCACCATCGTCGTCGGCTTCCCGCCGGGCGGCGAGGCCGATGTGCTCGCCCGGCTCTACGCGCAGAAGCTCACCGCGCTGCTCGGCCGCAACGTGGTGGTCGAGAACCGCAGCGGCGCGAGCGGCACCATCGCCGCCGCCTATGTCTCCCGCGCCGCGGCGGAGGGCGACACGCTGCTCTTCACGCCCAACACCTTCGCCATCGCGCCGCATGTGATGCGCCAGACCCAGACCTATGACCCGGTGGCCGACCTCACCCCGATCATCCTCACCGGCACCAACGCGCTGATCCTGATGGCCAGCCGCCAGAGCGGGCTGCGCAGCCTGGAGGATCTGGTGGCCGCGGGCCGCGCCGGGCGCGTGGCCTCCTACGGCTCGCCGGGCTCGGGCTCGCCGATGAACATCCTAGGCGAGTTGTTCAACCGCGCCGCGGGCATCCAGCTGGCCGAGGTGGCCTATCGCGGCACCGCGCCGCTGGTGACGGACCTGCTGGCCGGCGTGGTGCCGGTGGGCTTCGTGACCCCCGCCGTCGTCGTCGATCATGTGCGCGCCGGCACCATCGTGCCCATCGCCGTCTCCTCGCGGGAGCGTGCGGCGCTGCTGCCCGAGGTGCCGACGATGATCGAGCGCGGCTTCGACGTGGAAGTCACCGCCTGGTACGGGCTGCTCGGCCCGCGCGGCATGGCGGCGCCGCTGGTGCAGGCGCTCAACGCGCAGATGAATGCCGTGCTGCAGATGGCCGATGTGAACGAGCGCATGAACGCGCTCGGCATCCCGCGCCGCGGCGGCGATGCGGCGAGCTTCGCCCAGGTGCTGCGCGCCGATTCCGAGCGCTACGGCCGCCTGGTGCGTGAGTTCAACATCAGCGCCCAGTGACGGCCCGCGCGTGAGCACGCCCCGCAGCCTCGAAGGCCGCACCATTGTCGTCACCGGCGCCGCGCGCGGCGTCGGGCGCGCGATCGCGCAGGCCTGCGCAGCGGCGGGGGCGCGGCTGGTGCTGGCCGATATCCTGGAGGCCGAGGGCAAGGCGGTGGCCGCCACGCTCGGGGCGCGCTTCATCGCCCTCGACCTCGCCGAGCCCGACAGCATCGAGGCGCTGGCGCGTGATGTCACGCAGCAGGAAGGCGCGCTGCACGGGCTGGTGAACAACGCCGCCATCGCGACGGGCATCGGCGGGCCGGAATTCGACGCCATCGCGATCGAGACCTGGGACCGCGTGATGCGCGTCAATGTGCGTGGCACCTGGCTCATCACCCGCGCGCTGGCGCCGCTGCTGGTGGCGTCGGGCGAGGGGCGGATCGTCAACATCGCCTCCGACACCGCGCTGTGGGGCGCGCCAAGGCTGCTCGCCTATGTCGCCTCCAAGGGCGCGGTGATCTCCATGACGCGCTCCCTGGCGCGCGAGCTTGGCCCGCGCGGCGTGGGCGTGACCTGCGTGGCGCCCGGCATCCTGCGCTGCGAGGCCACGGAATACGTGCCGCCCGAGCGCCACGCGCTCTATGAGAATGGCCGCGCCGCGCCGGGGCCGATGCTGCCCGAGGACATCACCGCGACCATCGCCTTCCTGCTCACGCCGGGCGCGCTGGCGCTGACGGGGCAGGTCTTGCCGGTGAATGCGGGCTTCGTCTTCACATGATCGCGGGCAGCGCCGCTGGCATCGCCTATCTGCAGCGTCCGGGCGCGGGCGTGCCGCTCGTGCTGCTGCATGGCATCGGCAGCGATGCGCGAAGCTGGGCACCGATGATCGCGCAGCTGCCGCCCGGCCTGCCCGTACTGGCGTGGTGGGCGCCGGGCTATGGCGATTCCGCGCCGCCGACCGAGGCCACGCCCGCCGCCTATGCCGCGCGCCTTGCCGCGCTGCTCGACGCGCTGGACCTGCCGCGCGTGGTGCTGGCGGGGCATTCGCTCGGCGCGCTCTTCGCGGGCGCTTTCGCCACCCGTTGGCCGGAACGCGTGGCGGCGCTCGCGCTGCTCTCGCCCGCGCTCGGCTATCGCGTGGCACCCGGGGAGTCCTTGCCCGAAGGCGTGCAGGCGCGGATGGATGAACTCGCCGCGCTGGGCCCCGAAGCCTTCGCCGCGAAGCGCGCCGCCCGGCTGCTGCACGCGCCGGAGCGTCACCCCGAGATTCTCGCCGGCGTGCGGCGCGCCATGGCGGCGGTGAACCCGCCCGGCTATGCGCAGGCCTGCCGCGCGCTCGGCGCCGGAGATCTGCTGGCCGATGCGCGGCAGCTCGCCATGCCCGCAACGATCCTTGTGGGCGCCGAGGATGTCGTGACGCCGCCTGCCAATGCGATGGCGCTCTACGAGGCCGCGCCGAGCGGCAGCACCATCGAACTCGTGCCCGAGGCAGGCCACGCCTTGCCGCAGCAGGCGCCCGCGCTGGTCGCCACGCGCCTCGCCGCGCTGATGCCGGTCGGCGCCCATGCCTGACGATGAAGCGGACGCCTATCTCTCGCCGCCCGTGCAGCGCGCCGCGCGCCTGCTGCGCTGCATCGCCGAGGGGGACGCGGTGACGAACATGGCGCGCACGGCCCGCGCGCTCGACATCAGCCGCACCACGCTGCTGCGCCTGCTGCGCACGCTGGAGGCCGAGCGCTTCATCGCCCCGCGCCCGGGCGAAGGCGCGGGCTGGCAGATCGGCAGCGGGCTGCTGGCGCTGACCACGCAGGCCTTCGCGGCGCAGGATCTGGTGCAGGTCGCGGTGCCGGTGCTCACGCCGTTGGCCGAGACGCTGGGCCTCTCCGCGCATCTGGGCGTGCTGGAGGAGCGGGAGGTGGTGTATCTGATCCGCCGCACGCCGAACCTCGCCTTCGTCAGCAACATCCGTGTCGGCTCGCGCCTGCCCGCGCATGCGGCGAATATGGGGCGCATCATCCTGGCGCACCTGCCCGTCGCGCAGGTGGAACGGATCTTCGCGGGGGCGGCGCTTCCGGCCGCGACGGCGCAGACGCCCACCACCCTGCCGCAGCTTCTCGCGCTGCTCGCCGAGGATCGCGCCGCGGGCCTCGCCTGGAGCGAAGGCCGTTTCGAGGCCGCCATCGCCTCGGTCGCCGCCGTGGTGCGCGACGCGACGGGCGCGCCCGTGGCCGCCATCAATGTCAGCGGCCCGCTGGCGAGCTTCGCGGGCGCCGAGCGCCGCGCGCGCATCGGCGCCGCGGTGCGCGCGGCGGCGCGGGAGATCTCGCTGCATCTGGGCTGGAACGGCGTGGAGCCGCCGCTGGACTCCGCCGCATGAACGGGAAGCGCTGAGCATGGATCTGGGATATGCGGGCCGCGTCGCGGTCGTCACCGGCGGCAGTTCGGGCATCGGCCTCGCCACCGCACGGCTGCTGCTGGAGGAAGGCGCGCGCGTGGCGATCTGCGGGCGCGATGCCGCGCGGCTGGCCGCGGCGCAGGAGAGCCTCGCGGCGGTCCGTGGTGCCGATGCGGTGCTCGCCGAACGCTGCGACGTGCTCGACAAGGAAGCCGTGGCGCGCTTCGCCGCGCGGGTCGGCGCCTGGGGCGGCGGCGTGCTCGACCTGCTGGTGAACAATGCGGGGCAGGGGCGCGTCTCCACCTTCGCCACGACCAGCGACGAGGAGTGGCGCCAGGAGCTCGACCTGAAGTTCTTCAGCCAGATCCTGCCGATCCGCGCCTTCCGCCCGCTGCTGGATGCCAGCGCCGCACCAGCCATCGTCGGCGTGAATTCGCTGCTGGCCTATCAGCCCGAGCCGCACATGCTCTGCACCTCCGCCGCGCGGGCCGGCGTGCAGAGCCTGCTGAAGTCGCTCGCGGCGGAATTCGCGCCGCGCATCCGCGTCAATTCCATCGTGCTCGGCCTGGTGGATTCCGGCCAGTGGCGGCGCCGTTTCGCCGCGCGCGCCGACCAGTCGCAGGATCGCGCCACCTGGTATGGCGAGCTGGCGCGCAGCAAGGGCATTCCGCTCGGCCGGCTGGGCGAGGCGGAGGAGCCGGCGCGCGCCATCCTGTTCCTCGGCTCTTCGGCCGCGAGCTACATCACCGGCGCCAGCCTGGAAGTTTCCGGCGGCGTGTCGCGCCACATCTAGGGAGAAGCGGCATGGATTCGATGCCGAACGAGACGATGACGGCGACCGAGGAGCAGGTGGGCGACCTGCTGGCGCGTGCCCTGGCGGATATCGGCGTGACGACCGCCTTCGGCGTCATCTCGATCCACAACATGCCGCTGCTGGATGCCATCGCGCGGCAAGGGCGCATCCGTTTCATCCCGGCGCGCGGCGAGGCGGGCGCGATGAACATGGCGGATGCCCATGCGCGCGTCACACGCCATCTCGGCGTGTGCATCACGAGCACCGGCACGGCGGCCGGCAATGCGGCCGGCGCGCAGGTCGAGGCGCTGACCGCGGGCTCCGCCGTGCTGCACATCACCACGCAGATCGATCGGCCTTTCATGGACCGCGACCGCGCGCCGATCCATGACGTGCCGCGCCAGCCGGACATGCTGAAGGCGATCAGCAAGGCCTATGTGCGGGCGTGGGAGCCGCATGCGGCGGTGGATGCGCTGCTTGCCGCGGCGCAGATGGCGTTGAGCGCGCCGAGTGGCCCCGTCTCGCTGGAATTGCCGATCGATGTGCAGCGGCTGAAGGCGAAGCGGCGGGCGAGCCCGGCGCGCACCGCGCCGCAGACCGTCCTGCCCGATCCCGCGCTGCTCGACGATCTCGCCACGCGCATCGCGCAGGCGCAGCGCCCGATGCTGTGGCTGGGCGGCGGTGCGCGCGGCGCTGCGGCGGCGGCGACGGCGCTCATGTCGCGTGGCATCGGCGTGGCGACCAGCACGAATGGCCGCGCCGTGGTGCCGGAAGGCCACCCCTGGTCGCTCGGCGCCTTCAACATGACGCCCGAGGCGCAGGCGATCTACGACGCCGCCGACCTCATGCTGGTGGTGGGCTCGCGCCTGCGCGGCAATGAGACGCGCAACAACGCCATGCGCCTGCCGCGCCTGCTGCTGCAGGTCGATGCGGATGCGACCCAGGCGGGGCGCAACTATCCGGTGGATCTCTTCGTGCCCGGCGATGCGCGCCTGGTGCTGGAAGGCTTGCTGGAACGGCTGCCGGCGAAGCTCGACACCGATGCTGCCTTTCTCGACTCCATCGGCGCGGCGCGCGCGACGTCCGAAGCCGCACTGCTGCGCACCCTCGGCCCCTATGCCACGCTGGCGCAGCATCTCAGCACGCGCGTCGGCGCAGGCGCGCATCCCTGGGTGCGCGACGTGACCATCTCGAACAGCACCTTCGGCAATCGCTTCGTACGGCTCGCGGCCCCGCATCTCGGCGTGCATGCGCTGGGTGGCGGCATCGGCCAGGGCATCGCCATGGGCATCGGCGCGGCGCTGGCGGGGGCGGGCAAGGCGGTGGTGCTGGTGGGCGACGGCGCGGCGCAGCTCTCGCTCGGCGAACTCGCCACGGCGGTGGAGACGCAGGCGGACCTCGTGTTCCTGCTGATGAACGACCGCGGCTATGGCGTGATCCGCAACATCCAGGACGCGCAATATGGCGGGCGGCATGACTACGCGAACATCCTCACGCCGGATTTCGCGCTGGTCTGCCAGGCGATCGGCCTGCCGCACCAGCGTCTCACCCGCATCGAGGATTTCGCCGCCCTGTTCGATGCCGCGCTCGCCGCGCCGGGCCCGCGCATGATCGAGGTTGACATGAAGGCCATCGGGCCTTTCGCCGAGAGCTTCGCCGGCCCGCCCGCGGGTGCGGCGGGCAGCGTGCGGTGAAGCCCCGCGGGGCGCGCAACATCTGAAGGGAGACCGGCATGGCCAGCTACAGCTTCCCGCATCTCGATCCGCACCAGAGCCGCACGCGCCCGCCCAATGATTGGGAAATGGCGCTGGCCGGCGCGATCGAATCCGCCTTCGGCCAGGGGCATCACGACCTGCCCGCGCTGGTCGCCGCCCTCAACGCCTCGCGCGTCCGGCCGCGCGAAGGTGGCGCCTGGACCGAGGCCGGCTTCATCGCGCTGATGCGCGAGCTGGGGGCATGAGCCGATGAGCAGCACGACACGCGAACGCCCCGTCGGGGAGTCGACACCCTCGCCCCAGGAAGTGCAGGCGAGCCTCGCCACGGGCCTGCGCAACCGCTGGTATCCTGTCCTGCCCTCGCGCTTCGTCGAGGCCGGCGGCAAGCCCGTGGGGCTCACGCGGCTTGGCGAGAAGCTGGTGCTCTGGCGCGACGTGAAGGGCGTGGTGCACGCCCAGACCGATCGCTGCCCGCATCGCGGCGTGCCCCTTTCCCGCGGGCAGAACGAGGGCGACCGGCTGCGCTGCAACTATCACGGCGTGGAGGTCGCGCCCGATGGCACGGTGCTGGCCGTCCCCGGCCAGCCGGGCTGCCCGCTCGAGGGCAAGAAGGCCGTGCGCAGCTGGCCCGCGGTGGAATGCGCGGAGGCGATCTTCGTCTGGTTCGGCGACGATCTGCACCGCGACGCCCCGCCCTTCGTCCCGCCCGAGCAGCTCGCCGGCGGTCCCTACAGCAGCTTCTGCTGCTACGCCGACTGGAACGCCTCCTGGCGCTACATCTACGACAACCTGATGGACCCGATGCACGGGACCTTCCTGCACGCGAACTCCCACACGATGTACCAGGGCGAGACAAGCGCGCATTTCGTCACGCGCGACACGCCGCGCGGCTTCTTCTTCGAGAAGGACACGCAGCGCGACGTGAATTTCGACTGGAGCGAATTCCTCGACGACGGCGCGCTCTATGTGCGGCTGGAGATCCCCTATCCGAAGACCGGCGGGCCGGGCGGCAATTTCGGCATCGTCTCCGTCATCACGCCGATCGATGCCACCAACTCCGCCTGCTTCTTCTGGCGGTTCCGCAAGGTGGAGGGCTGGCAGCGCGATGTCTGGCGCTTCCTCTACCGCACCAAGCTCGAGCCGCGGCACTGGCAGGTGCTGGAACAGGACCGCGAGATGATGGATGGCCTCGGCCTGGGGCTGGAGCGGCATGAGATGCTCTACCAGCACGATGCCGGGCTGATGCGCCTGCGCCGCTACCTGGCGCGCGAGGCGCGGGCGCAGATCATCGCGCTGCGGGAGGCCGGGCGCGCATGATCGGGATCCTGGGGGCCGGAATCGGCGGGCTCACCGCGGCCATCGCGCTGCGCCGGGCGGGACATGAGGTGGTGGTCTTCGAACAGGCGCAGCGCTTCGCGCGGGTGGGGGCGGACATCAACCTCACGCCAAACGCCGTGCGCGCGCTGGACGGAATCGGCGTCGGCGAGGCGCTCCGCGAACGCGCCGCGCGGCCGAAATTCCGCATCAGCCGCATGTGGGACACGGGGGAGGAGACCTCGCGCCTCGGCATGTCGGATGAGGCGGAAGCGAAGTATGGCGCGCCGCAACTCACGCTCCATCGTGCCGACCTGATGAGCGCGCTGGAAGGCGCCTTGCCCGCCGAATGCGTCCGGCTTGGCCATCGCGCCAGCAGCGTCACGCAGGATGAGTCGGGTGTCACCATCGGCTTCACCGATGGCAGCACGGCGCGGGTCGATGCGCTGATCGGCGCGGATGGCATCCACTCCGTCGCGCGCACCGCGCTCTTCGGGCAGGAGAGCCCGCGCTTCACCGGCGTCGTCGCCTTCCGCGCCGTGGTGCCGGCGGAGCGCCTCGCCGGGCAGCCCAATCTCGACAGCTTCACCAAATGGTGGGGCCCGACGCATGAGAGCCAGATCGTCACCTTCCCGCTCAACCGCGGCCGCGACATCTTCATCTTCGCGACCACGGCGCAGGAAAGCTGGCGCCATGAATCCTGGACGCAGCCCGGCAGCGTCGAGGAGTTGCGCGGCTTCTACGCCGCCTACCACCCCGAGGCGCGCGCGCTGCTCGATGCCTGCGACGAGGTGCTGAAGACCGCGCTGTGGGAACGTGACCCGATGCCGCAATGGTCGGTCGGCCGCGTCACGCTGATGGGCGATGCGGCCCACCCCATGCTGCCCTTCATGGCGCAGGGTGCGGGCATGGCGATCGAGGACGCGATCGTGCTCGCGCGCGCGCTGACGGGTGTGACGATGGAATCCGTGCCGGCCGCGCTGCGGCGCTATGAGGACGCACGGCGGGAGCGCACGGCGCGCATCCAGCTCGGCTCGCGCGCCAATACCTGGCTGCGCGGCGCGGGCAATGCGGATTGGGTCTATGGCTATGATTCCTGGCGCGAGCCCCTGCCCGCGCTGGCCGCATGAGGAGCGACCTATGACCCACGCCCTGCTGACCCGGCGCGCCATGCTCGCGAGTGCGGCGGCCCTCGCGGCGCTGCCGGCGCGCGCGCAGGGCCTGCCGGAGGCCTTCCCGCGGCGCCCCATCACCTTCATGGCGCCCTTCACGCCGGGCGGGCCGGTGGATTCGCTGGCGCGCATTCTCGCGCAGGGTGTGCAGGCACGCGGCGCGCCGGCAGCCTCGGTCGAGAACCGCAGCGGCGGGGCCGGCACCATCGGCATCGATCTCGTGCGGCGCGCCGCGCCGGATGGCGCGACGCTGCTGGTGATCCCGGCCGGCAACCTCACCATCAATCCGTTCTTCATCCCCAACATCGGCTATGACGTGGAGCGCGACTTCGCGCCGGTGACGATGATGGCGACGGCGCCGAACCTGATCGTCGCGCAGGCCGGCTCGCCCCTGCGCACGCCGGCGGATCTCATTGCCGCCGCACGGGCGCGGCCGGGCAGCATCTCCTACGGTTCGCCCGGCGTGGGCAGCCAGTTGCACCTCGCGATGGAGTTGCTGCGCGCCAAGGCGGATATCGAGCTGATCCACGTGCCCTATCGCGGCACGACGCAGGCGCTGACGGACCTGCTCGGCGGGCGCATCCAGCTGCTGGTCAGCAACCTGCCCGTCGCCCTGCCCGGCGTGCGGGAGGGCCGGCTGCAGGCGCTGGCGATGACGACGGCACAGCGCATCCCGCAACTGCCCGACGTGCCGACGCTGGCGGAGAGCGGCTTCCCCGACATCGATGTCACCTCCTGGTACGGGCTGCTCGCGCCCAAGGCCACGCCGCCCGCCACGGTGCGTGCGTTGTTCGAGGTGGTGGAGGGCGTGCTGCGCACGCCGGAGACGGAACGATTGATCGCGAACCAGGGCATGGTGGTGGTGGCGGAGCCGCCGGAGGTCGTCGCCGCGCGGATCCGGCGCGAAAGCGCGATCTGGGCCGAGGTCATCCGCACCCGCCGCATCACGCCCGATTGAACAGGAGATCCTGATGTCGTTTTCCGATGTGGATGCGGTGGTCTTTGGCGTGGCGGATCTCGACGCCGCGCGCCGCTTCCTGACCGATTGGGGCCTGCGCGAAATCGTCGCATCGCCCGACCGTCTGGTCTTCGAGACCCAGGATGGCGGGCAGGTGATCGTGCGCCCGCAGGACGCGCCCGACCTGCCGCCCGCCATCGAGCCGGGCAACGCGCTGCGCGAGGTGATCTGGGGTGCCCCGGATGCGGCTGCGCTCGCGGCGGGGCTCGCGCGGCTTGCCGCGCATGGCGTGGCCGTGGAGATGCGCGACGGCCTGGCCCGCGCGCGCGACCCGAACGGGCTCGGCCTTGCCTTCCAGGTCTCGCCGCGCCGCGCGGTCAGCGTGGTGCCCACGCCCGCCAATGCGCCGGGGCATCACGGGCGCATCGACCGGCGCTCGCCCGTGCATACCCAGGCAAAGCCGATCAAGCTCGGCCATATCGTGCTCTTCGCGGCGGATTTCGCGGCGATGCGCGCCTTCTACCTCGACGCCATGGGCTTCATCCTGAGCGACGAGTATCCGGGCCACGGCGCCTTCCTGCGCTGCCGCATGCGCGGCGAGCACCACAACCTCTTCATCCTCAACCGCCCCGGCAAGCCGGGGACGAACCATGTCGCCTTCACGCTGAGCGACGTGCATGAGGTGATCGGCGGCGGCATCGCCATGGCGCAGAAGGGCTGGAAGACCGAGATCGGGCCGGGACGCCACCCGATCTCCTCCGCCTATTTCTGGTACTTCCACAACCCGCTCGGCCCGCCGCTGGAATACTACGCCGACGACGACTACTGCACCGAGGCCTGGGTGCCGCAGCAATTCGTGCGCAAGCCGGAACTCTTCGCCGAATGGGCGATCGCCGGCGGCATCGACGGCACGACGCGGCGCCAGATCGTGGCGCAGGACAATAGCGGCCGCGGCCACGCGTGAGCCCCGCGCTGCTTCGCCTCATCGCCGCCGAGGCGCATCGCCGCGCGACGGGGCGATGCGTGGTGCTGCTGCACGCGCTCGGCACGGGCGAGAGTTTCGGGATGGCGCCGCAGGCGCAGGGGCTGCGTGACGAGACGAGCGGGCTTGTCGTGCAGGCCACGCCGGAAGGCGATCTGCTGGTCGGCACGGCGCGCGTGACGCTCAGCTTCGATGACGCGGTGCTGTTCCGCGGGCAGGATCTGGCGAGTGGCGCGCGCTTCACCGGGCGTGCCGGCGGGGGCGCCTCCGTCACGCTCTATGCGGACGGAGGCGACTACTTCCAATACGCGGTGGTCGATCAGGCGGCTTCGTAGCGCACGCTTTCCTCGGCGCAGTCGCCGATGACGGACCACACCGTGCAGGGCCCCGCGCCCTCATTGCGGAACCAGTGCGGCCGCCCCGCGGGGGTGAGCAGGAGGTCGCGCGGACCAAGCTCGGCCTCCACGCGCTGGCCATTCTCCTCCCACCCCACGGTGAGGCTGCCCTCGAGCACCATGAAGGCGTCCTCCACCTCGCGCAGATAGGGCTTCACGCCCACGCCGACGGGGATGGCGAGCATTTCCTTGCGGCAGGTATCGCTCGCCACGCCGCCGGGGCCCACATAGATGCGCCGCGTGAAGCCGGCCTTCTCCCGCACCTTCGTCGCCTCGGCATGGCGGATGACATGGCGCGCCATCAGCGGCTGCAGCGGATGCGACCCGGCCGGGTCCATCGGAATCGTCTTGCCGGGTGCGGCGCCGAAGCTGCGCGCGAGGGCGGGATCGGTGCCGAGCTTGGGGTGGTAGAGGTAGCGCGGCGGCAGCGGCTTGCCGACATCCACGCTGATCGACATCAGCACCGGCACCACGCCATCGTTGCGGAAGCCATGGCCGATGTCGCGCGCGTTCAGGATCATGTCCTTCGGGCCGAGGCGCACTTCCACCACCTCGCCCTCCTGCTCCCAGCCCACGGTGAGCACGCCCTCGATGATGAGGAAGCTCTCCTCGATCTCATGCGCGTGGCAGGCCGCGTAGTTGCCGACAGGCTTGTGGATCAGGCTGACGGTGAAGTGCTCCGGCGGCAGCGTGCCGGCCTCGCCCACCTTGGGCGAACCGCCGGCGCCGACATAGCGCATCTGCGCGCGCGCCAGTTCCGGCCAGCCGCGGTTGGAGGGGAAGGCGTCCCAGTCGAAGACCTTGTCGGTGTGGCGCACGATGTTGCTGCGCAGGGCGGCGGCCAGGGCATCGGCGGGCCGGGGGGCGATGACGTTCATGGCGTTTCTCCGCGGTTGGATCGCTGGGGCAAGGCATAGCTTGCGGGCAGGGGGGCGCGTATGCTGCGTTTCATGGGCAAAACACCCCAGGCGGATCGCTACATCGTGCCGGGCCTGCAGCGGGGGCTCGAGCTGCTGCAGCTCTTCACCGCCGCCGCGCCGCGCCACACCCAGGCGGAGATGGCCGCCGCGCTGGGGGTGACGCGCTCGGCCGTCTTCCGCATCGTCTATACGCTGACGCAACAGGGCTTCCTGCTGCACGATCCGGCCACGCGGCACTACATGCTCGGTCCCGGCGTGCTGCGTCTGGGCGAGGGGCTGCAGGGCTCGCGCAGCCTGCTGGAAGTGGCGCGCCCAGTGCTGGAGCGCCTGCGCGATGCCACTGGATGGTCCGCGCATCTGGCCGTTCGCGAGGGGCGGGAGGCGCTCTACCTGCTGCGCATCCCCCGCCGGCGTGGCCAGGCGAGCATCGTGCGCGTGGGCTCGCGCCTGCCGGCCGAGGCCACGGCGATGGGGCGCGTGCTGCTCGCCGGCCTGCCGGATGCCGCGCTGCTGGACCTCTATCGTGACGTCGCGCTGCGGCGGATCGGCCCGGGCGCGCCCGGCTCGCTGGCCGCGCTGCTGCGCCGCGCCGGCGCCGACAGGGCGCGGGGCTTCGTCGCCCATATCGGCACCTTCGAGGCCGGCATCGCCAGCATCGCCGCGCCGATCCGCGACCGCGACGGGCAGGTGGTGGCGGCCATCAACCTCTCCATTGCCATCGAGGAGGCCGGCGGCGCGCGGCAGCGCGAGGCGATCGTCGCGGCGCTGCTGGCCGCGACGCGGCAGATCACCCTGTAGCGCGGCGCAGCCAGGCGGCCGCGCCCTGCGCGGCACGCAGCCCGGTGCTGAAGCAGCCCTGCAGCAGGTAGCCGCCGGTCGGCGCCTCCCAATCCAGCATCTCGCCACAGGCGAAGACGCCGGGATGCGCGCGCAGCATGAGGTGCTCATCCAGCGCGGGCCAGGCGATGCCCCCGGCCGAGGAGATGGCGCGGGCGAGGCCCTCTGGCGCCTCCAGGCGCAGCGGCAGGGCCTTCACCAACTCGGGCAAGGGGCGCGCGGCGGTCTTTGCGTGCAGCACCTCCTGCACCAGCGCGATGGCGACGGGCGGCAGGATGAGGGCCTTGCGCAGCGCGGTGGAGATCGTCTCCGCCCGGCCGCGCTGGGCGAGGCGTTGCGTGACGTCCGCCAGGGTGAGGTCCGGCTTGAGGTCGAGCGTGATCTCGGCATGGCCGTCGCGCGCGATGGCCTCGCGCAGCGGCGCGGACAGCGCGTAGAGCGCGCCGCCCTCGAGCCCCGTCGCGGTCACCATCGCCTCGCCGCGCCGGGTTTCGCCGGCATGGGTCAGGGCGATGCGCTTCAGCGGCTGGCCCGCGAACCGATCCCGGAACAAGGCCGACCAGGACAGGCGGAAGCCCATATTCGCGGGCGCGAAGGGCGTGATGGCCACATCGGGCAGCAGCCCGACCCAGCCGCCATCGGCACCGAGCCGGGGCCAGGAGGCACCGCCCAGCGCCAGCACCACCGCATCGGCAGGCTGCGTCACCTCGCCGGCCGGCGTGTCGAAGCGCGGCTGCCCGGCGGCATCGAAGCCGATCCAGCGCCGGCGCGTGTGCAGCGCCACGCCGAGCCCATCGAGCCGCTGCAACCAGGTGCGCAGCAGCGGCGAGGCCTTGAGCGCGCGCGGGAACACACGCTGGCTGCTGCCCACGAAGGTCTCGATGCCCAGGCCGTGGCACCAATCGACCAACCGGCTCGGCGGGAAGGCCTCGATCGCGGCGCGCAGCACGGGGGCGTCGGGGCGGTAGCGGGTGAGGAAGTCGGGCAGCGGCTCGGCATGGGTCAGGTTCAGCCCGCCGCGCCCGGCCATGAGGAATTTGCGGCCGACACTGGTCATGCGCTCCTGCACCGAGACGGCGAAGCCCTGCTGCGCCAGGTGCTCCGCCGCCATCAGCCCGGCCGGCCCGGCGCCGATGACGACCACGCGCTGTTCCCTTGGCGCGCTCATCGGGCTTCACTCGCGCCCAGGCGACGGTGGTGAGGGGCATGCGGACGATTCTGGTGACCGGCGGGGCGGGCTTCGTGGGCCTCAACCTGACGGAGGCGCTGCTGGGGCGAGGCGATCATGTGGTGGTGTTTGGGCGCGAAGCCGCGCTGCCGCCAGAGGCCGATTCGGTTTTTCGCGCCCTGCCCGGCCGGCTCGAGGTGATCCAGGGCGATGTGCAGGATGCCGCCGCGCTGCGCGCCGTCTTCGCCCGCTTCCGCCCCGATGGCGTGCTGCCCTTCGCCGCGGTCACGGCCGGCCCGGCGCGCGAGGCCGCTGCGCCGCGGCTGGTGGTGGACACGAATTTCGGTGGCGTCATCGCCACGCTGGAGGCCGCGCGCGAGGCGGGCTGCGTGCGGCGCGTCGTGCTGCCCTCCTCCGCCGCGGTCTATGGCGAATCCGCCTACACCCACACGGTGCTGGACGAGGTGAGCACGCCCTGCGCGCCGATCTCGCTCTACGGCGTGACCAAGTTCAGCGTCGAGCGCGGCGGCTTGCGGCTGGCCGGGCTGTGGGGGCTCGACGCCGTGGCGGCGCGCATCGGCGCCACCTTCGGGCCGTGGGAGCGCGATACGGGGATGCGCGACACGCTCAGCCCGCACCTCGCCCTCGCCCAGGCGGCGCTGCGTGGGGCGGAGGCGGTGCTGCCGCCGGCCCCCCTGCCGGCCTATGACTGGGTCTATGTGCGCGACCTCGTCGCCGGGCTGCTGGCGCTGCTGGACCATGCGGCGCCGCCGCATCGCGTGGTGAACCTCGCCTCCGGCCAGGATTGGTCAGGCGCGATGCTGGCCTGCTGCGAGGTGCTGGCCCGGCGCTTCCCGGGCTTCCGCGCGCGCCATGCGGCGCCGGGCGAGGCGGCCGGGATCGTGTTCCAGGATGTGAAGCCGCGCGGCGTTCTCAGCGTGGCGCGGGCGGCGGATTTCGGCTGGCGGCCGCGCTTCGCCCCGGTGGAGGCCTATGCCGACTACGCCAGTTGGCTCGCACGGCATCCGGCGGCGGCGTGAGGGTTACTCGCGCCGCAGCACCCCATCCACCAGCCGGTCGGCCCAGGGCCTGGAGGTGAAGGAGGCCCGCAGCGCGTCCTCGTCGTAATCCTCGCGCAGCCAGTCGAGGAAGGGCTTGGGCCCCTGCGCCGCCAGGAAGGCGCCATAGGCGCGGAAGAAGGCGTCGAGGATGCCGGTGCGGCTGGCCGCGACATGGCCGAAGCGCCAATGCAACTGGCCGAGCGCCTCCGCCACGCTGCGCTCCTGCAGCAGCAGCCAGATGCCCGCCACCAGCCCCGTGCGGTCCGCGCCGGATTTGCAGTGGATCAGCACCGGCTCCGGCAGTTCCGCGAACAGGCCGGCGAGGCGCAGGATGCGGTCCTTGTGCGGCGCGCCGCGGCTTTCGAAGGGCGCGTCCACATGCACGAGGCCGAGCGCCCCCGCCCGCGCGCGGCCCAGGGCATCGCTGCCGCACTCCTGCCGGTGGCCGCGCAGGTTGATCACGCTGCGCAGGCCATGGCGGCGCTGCGCGGCCTCGAGCTGCCAGGGCAGCGGGTGGTTCGAGCGATAGAGCCGGCCTTCCGCCACCACGCCCCAGTTCCGCCAGCCCAGCCGCAGCGCGGCATGGTCCACCAGCAGGCTGTTCAGCCAGGCGCCGCGACGCCCGGCCGGCGTGGTGAGATCACGCGGCACTCAATCGGCCTTGGCGGAAGCGTCCGAGCGCGTCGCACCCACGCGCGAAGCCAGCGCGGCGGCCATGAACTCGTCGATCTCGCCATCCAGCACCGCGTCCGGATTGCCCTTCTCGACGCCCGTGCGGAGGTCCTTCACCATCTGGTAGGGCTGCAACACGTAGCTGCGGATCTGGTGGCCCCAGCCGATATCCGTCTTGCCGGCCTCGATCCCCGCGGTGATGGCCTCGCGCTTGCGCAGTTCCAGCTCATAGAGCCGCGCCTTCAGCATCTCCATCGCGATGGCGCGGTTCTTGTGCTGGCTGCGATCCTGCGTGGAGGCGGCGACGATGCCGGTCGGGATATGCGTGAAGCGCACGCCCGATTCCGTCTTGTTCACATGCTGCCCGCCCGCGCCGGACGCACGGAAGGTGTCGGTGCGTAGATCGGCCGGGTTGATCTCGATCTCGATGCGGTCATCGATCACGGGATAGACATAGACGCTCGCGAAGCTCGTCTGCCGGCGCGCCGCCGCATCGAAGGGGCTGATGCGCACCAGCCGGTGCACGCCCGTCTCGGTCTTGAGCCAGCCGAAGGCGTCGGTGCCGCTGATCTGCAGGGTGCAGGACTTGATGCCGGCCTGCTCGCCCTCGCTCTGCTCGGTCATCGTCACCTTGAAGCCGCGCTTCTCCGCCCAGCGCGTGTACATGCGCGCCAGCATCTCGGCCCAGTCCTGCGCCTCGGTGCCACCGGCCCCGGCATTCACTTCCAGATAGGCGTCGTTGGCGTCCGCCTCGCCCGAGAGCAGGCTCTCGATCTCGCGGCGCTTGGCTTCCTCGGCGAAACGCTTGAGGTCGGCCACGGCGGCGTCGGCGGTGCCGACATCGCCCTCGGCCTCGGCCATCTCGATGAGTTCCATCGCATCGGCCACGTCACGCGTCAGGCGCTGCACGCCCTCGATCTGCGCGGCGAGGCGATTGCGCTCGCGCATCAATTGCTGCGCCTTGTCGGCGTTGTTCCACAGCGAGGGGTCCTCGGAGAGGGCGTTCAGCTCCTCGAGGCGGCGTAGGGCGACATCCCAGTCAAAGATGCCTCCTCAGCAGGGCCACCGAATCGGTGATCTGCTCGTTCAAGGCGGCGGCGTCGGCGCGCATTGTCGGTCCAGTTCGTTGAGGCCTTCCGGCCGGGGTGGCGCGTTATTGCCGGGTTCGCGCCGGCTGTGAAGCGCGCTATGCGGGGGATATGAGCGCACTCCCCTACCGTCTCAATGTCGGCGCCGTGCTGTTCAACGCCTCCGGCCTGGTGCTGGTCGCGCGCCGCGCCGACATGCCCAATGCCGAGGGCGCGGCCGGGGGCTGGCAACTGCCCCAGGGCGGCATCGACGCGGGCGAGGACCTCCGCACCGCCGTGCTGCGCGAACTCGCGGAGGAAATCGGCACGGACAGGGCCGAGATCATCGCCGAACACCCGGAATGGCTGAGCTACGACTTCCCGCCCGAACTCCAGGCCATGCGCATCGCGCAGAAATACCGCGGCCAACGCCAGCGCTGGTTCGCGCTGCGCTTCCTGGGCGAGGACAACGACATCCGGCTCGACGCCGACCCCCACCCGGAATTCGACGCCTGGCGCTGGGCCCGGCTGGAGGAACTGCCGGGCCTCGCGGTCAGCTTCAAGCGCGACATCTACACGGAACTGACCCGGGCCTTCGCGTATCTCGCGGCGCGGTGAGGGATGTGCCTTGAGGGGGGCGCTGCCCCCCTCAAACTCCCCCGGCCAAGGGGCGGTGGCCCCTTGGAACCCGCCTTTACCGAACCTGGCATGGCGTCGATAGCCATGACGTCTGGCCCGGCATCGGTTCGGCCCGCTCCGGGCAGGTCGATCCCCGCGGTCTCCAACATCGCCCGCAATTCTCCGATCAGCTCGATCCCGGCCGGGCCGCCTCCAGCCCCTCGGAGGAGGATCCCGCCGCCAGCACTCGGTTCAGGCGCGGCAGGCGCTCCCGATAGACACGTCCGATGTCGGGATGCAGCCGGATGACCGGCGTGCCAAGGTCCGTCAGCATCTCCGAGAGGCTCGACCGCTTGGCTTCAAGTGCATCCAGCTTGTCTTTCACCCCGGCGGCGCGCATGCCCTCGGCCAGGGCGTCGATGATGTTGGCACGCTTGCGCTCGACGTGTCGCAGGAATGCCTGGGTGAGCGACCGGCACGGGGCGCTGATCGCGCCGGGCCTCGGACGGCGCAAGCGCACTTCCGTCCCGATGCGTTGCTCGCTACCGTGACAATTGGGTAAGGTCGCGAAGCCGATCGGCCCGATCCACGCAACGTCCAGGATCGCACATGCCAGTCAACCTCACCGTGAACGGGCGGCGGCACATGCTCGACATTGATCCCGAAATGCCCCTGCTGTGGGCGCTGCGGGAGACGCTCGACCTGACCGGGACGAAGTATGGCTGCGGGATCGCCCAGTGCGGTGCCTGCACTGTCCTGGTGGACGGGACCGCCATCCGCGCCTGCGTCACGCCGGTTTCGACCGTGGACGGGCAGGAGGTGACGACCATCGAGGGGCTTCACCCCGAGAACCGCCATGCGCTGCAGCAGGCCTGGATCGAGGAGCAGGTGCCGCAATGCGGCTATTGCCAATCCGGCCAGATACTGGCCGCCGCGGCGCTGCTGACCGTGATTCCGAAGCCGACCGACGCCGACATCGACAGCGCGATGGTCGACAACCTCTGCCGCTGCGGCACCTATCCGCGCATCCGAGCCGCGATCAAGCGCGCGGCCGGCACCGGCGCCTGAGCGGGAGGGAGATCGGACCATGACCCTCGCCCTCGAGCGCCGTTCGCTCCTGCGCGCCGCCGGCACGCTCGTGCTCGGCTTTGCCGTGCCGCTGCCCGCTGCGCGCCACGCCGCCGCCCAGGCCAACCCGCCCGTCCGCCCGCCGATGACCGGCGGTGCGGGCACGCTGACCGCCTATCTCGCCGTCGCCCCCGACGGCGCGATCACGCTCTACTCGCCCACCACGGAGATGGGGCAGGGCACCTGGACGGGCCATGTCGCGATCGTGGCCGACGAACTCGGCGCCGATCCCGGCCGCATCGCGGTGGAGAACCCGCACCCGGCCGCGCCCTACCGGCGCGACGTCGGCGCCGGCCCGGCCATGGGCTCCGGCGGGTCCTGGGGCGTGCGCTACTGGTACCAGCCCCTGCGCGAGGCCGCTTCCCGCGCCCGCGCCGCGCTGGTGATTGTCGCGGCGGAGCGCCTCGGCGTGCCGGCGGCGGAGCTGCGGGCGGAGGACCACCATGTCGTGCACGCCGCCTCGGGCCGGCGCCTGGGCTTCGGGGAACTGGCCGCCGCGGCCGCCCAGCGCCCGCTGCCCGAAAGCGCCGCGCTGCGTCCGGCTTCGGAGCTGAAGCTGATCGGCCGCGGCCTGCCGCGCATCGACATCCCCGCCAAGACGCATGGCGGCGCGATCTACTCGATCGACCTCAAGCTGCCCGGCATGGTCTATGCCTATGCGCGGGTGTCGCCGGTCTTCCGCGCCGAGCTCGACCGCTTCGACGCGGCCAGCGCCAAGGCGGTGCCGGGCGTGCTCGACGTGGTGGCCATCCCCGGCGGCGCCGCCGTGGTCGCGAGCTCCATGTGGGCGGCGATCCGTGGCGGGCGTGCGCTCGAGATCGCGTGGAAGCCGACGCCGCACGACACCACCACCTCCGCCGACATCACGGCCGCGATGAAGGATGGGCTGGCGCAGCCGCAGGGCGCGGTGTCGCGCAACGATGGTGACGTCGATGCCGTGCTGCGCGCTGCCGCCCGCGTGGTGGAGGCCGACTACGAGGTGCCCTTCCTCAGCCACACGCCGCTTGAGCCCTGGAACATCAACGTCCGGATCGAGGGTGACCGGCTGGAGATCTGGGCGCCGACGCAGAACCAGGACCGGCTGCTCAACCGCGTCGTGCGCGAGACCGGCTGGGACCGGGCGAAGATCCGCCTGCACACCATGCTGCAGGGTGGCGGCTTCGGCCGGCGACTCTACGAGGACATGCCTTCGGCCGCAGTCATCGTGGCGCGCGCGGTCGGCAGGCCGGTGAAGATGTTCTGGACGCGGGAGGACGAGATCGGCCAGGGCTGGGGCCGCCCGGCGCAGATGGCGCGGCTGCGCGCCGCACTCGACGCGCAGGGCAAGGTCACGGGTCTGTGGGTCCGCACGGCGGGCACCTCGATGAACCGGGACTTCAACAACTTCCAGGGCGACCTCGACGCAAGCTCGGTGCAGACGCTGGGCGATACGCGCTACCGCACCGGCGCCTACCGGGTGGACTATGTCCGCCGCCAGGCGCCGGTGCCCAGCATGCCCTGGCGTTCCGTCGGCGCGACGCAGAACGGCTTCTTCATGGAGAGCTTCCTCGATGAGGTCGCGCAGGCGGGGGGCAAGGATCCGGTCGCGCTGCGCCGGGAATTGCTGGCGCATGATCCGCGCGCGCTGCGCGTGGTGAACACGGCGGCGGAGAAGGCCGGCTGGGGCACGCCGCTGCCGGCCGGGCGGGCGCGTGGCTTCGCCTTCGTGGAGAGCTACGGCTCGCTCTGCGCGCAGGTGGCCGAGGTGTCGATGCAGAACGGCCGGCCGCGCGTGCATCGCGTCGTGGTCGCGCTGGACTGCGGCAGCCAGGTGCTGCCTGATGGCGTGCGCAGCCAGGTCGAGGGCGGCGTGATCCAGGGCATCTCCACCGCGATGGGGGAGAAGCTCGAGATCGCGGCGGGCCGCGTGCAGAACGCGAACTTCGACCGCTACCACGTCCTGCGCACGGACGAGGCGCCGACGCTGATCGAGACGCATGTGATCGAAAGCGGCGAGCGGATGGGCGGCGTCGGCGAGCCGCCGGTGCCGCCGATCACGCCGGCGCTGGCCAATGCGGTCTCTGCCCTGATCGGGCGACGCATCCGCAAGCTGCCCATCACCGACGCGCTGGGCTGAAGCCGGACCGGCGGGGAGGGGGGCCGCCCGCGCGGCGCTCTCCCCGTTCGGCTCAGGAAGAACCGCCGCACCCGCCGGGTGCACGGGACGCGCCCACGCCGCGCAGCATGGGGGCACGCTCCGGTCGGGACGGCGACCATCCGCGATCCGTCGCCGGCGAAGACTGCCGTGACATCATTCTGATCACGCGCCTTCATCGATCCGATGCACCCAGGACATGCCGGTCGCCGCCGAGGTTCAGCGGGCCGGGGTGCACGATCGGCATGTCCGCCCGCATATGCGGATCGGCGTGGAAACAGGCCCCGGCGGTTCCTGGCGGACGAAAGATCGACCTGCGGCGGCCGCATCTGCACTCTGGCGATGCGAGAGCGGAACGGGCGACTTCAGGAGAGGGGCCGATCTCTGCAGGCACCATCGCAGCCCAGAGCATGCTGCGTTCCCATGAACGCAGCTCGTGCTCTGGAAATCATTGAATTCAGAGCAAGAAATGCGTTCAGCGTCGCGGCAGCGCCGCGACCCATCTGAACGCAGATTGCCCTAATCGACCGTGATCCCCCGCTCACGCGCGATCGGTCCCCACTTCGCGCGTTCCACCGCCAGCGCCTCGCTCATCTTCGGCGCCATGGTCCGGGCCGAGATGTCGGTGGCACCGCCCGGCGTGAAGCCGACGACGAGCCGCAGCGGACGGTTGGGAAAGCCCTCCTGCGCCAGCGCCGGGGCCGACAGGGCGGCGGCGGCAAGCAGGGCGCGGCGGCGGATGGCAGGCATGTCGTTTCGTCCCCGGACTGTCGTGGGTTGCCGCCTCATCGCGTGCAGGGCCGAGGCGGCGAAGCAGCCCCGTAGACGCTCGGCCTGACCTACAGCGCGAGCCAGCGCCGCGCGCGCTCTTCGATCGGGCGATCGATCATGCGGCCATCAAGCAGGACCGCGCCCTGGCCCTGCGCGCGAGCGGCTTCGGCGGCCGCCACCACGCGCCGCGCCCAGGCCAATTCCTCCGGCGTCGGGCCGAAGCCCTCATTCACCACCGGCACCTGGCGTGGATGGATGCAGACGCTGCCGGTGAAGCCGAACTGGCGCGACAGCCGCACCAGCGCGCTGAAGGCCTCCATGTCCACCGTCTCCGCGACACTGCCGGCGAGGCCCCAGAAGGCGAGGCCATGCGCGTGCGCGGCAACCCCCACCATCTGCGCCGGCACGCCGAGCGAGGCCGGGGCCGGGGCCAGCCCGATCGCCGCCGCGTAGTCCTCGGCGCCGAAGCCAAGTGCGCAGAGCCGCGGGGTGGCCGCCGCGATGCGCGGGGCCTCCAGCACGCCGCGCGGCGTTTCGACGAGCGCGACGACGGCGGCGTCGCTTCCCCGCGCCGCGAGCGCCGTCGCCAGCGCCTCCACCTGCCGGGCCGATTCCACCTTCGGCAGCATCACCGTCACCGCGCGCCCATGCGGGAGCGTTGCGATGTCGTCCGCCCACAAGGCGGGTTCGGCGTTGACGCGCAGCAGCAGCTCGGCGCCGCGCGCGGCAAGGTCGCGCAGCGCCGCGGCGGCCAGCGGCCGCGCCTCGGCCTTGCGGTCCATCGGCACGGCATCTTCGAGATCGACGATCAGCGCATCGGCGCCGCGCTCCGTCGCCCTGGCCAGCAACTGCGGTGAGGTCGCGGGCAGGAACAGCAGGGAGCGCGCCGCCTTCAGCCGCATCGCACCATCCCCTTCGCCACCATCGCTGCGACCTGCTCTGGCGTGGCGCCAAGCTCCCCGAGGATCGCCGCCGAGTGTTCGCCGCACCCCGGTGCGGGCCGGCGCAGCCCGCCGGGCGTGCCGCTCAGCCGCGGGGTCACGGCATGCATCACCGTGCCGCTGGCCTCCTCCTGCCCATACACGCCGCGGGCCGCGACATGCGGATCGCGCAGCAGGGAGAGCGCATCATGGATCGGCCCGACGGTGACGCCGCGCGCGCGAAACAGCTCGAGCGCCTCCTCGCGTGCCATGCCGCCCATGAAATCGCGCAGCAGCGCCTCGACCTCATCATCATGGGCGAGGCGTGCGGCGTTGGTGGCGAAGCGCGGATCCTCGATCAACTCGGGCCGGCCGATCGCCTCGAAGACGCGCCGCGCCATGGTGTCGGTGGAGCCCGACAGCGACACCCAGCCCCCGTCGGCGCAGCGATAGGCGCCGCGCGGCGAGGCGATCTTGAGCGTCTGCGCCGGCCTGCCGGTCGCCGCCGCATGGGTGACGTCGGGCCCCATGATCGCCAGCATGGGCTCGAGCAGGGAGAGGTCGATCACCTGCCCGCGCCCGCCCTGCACCTCCACCGCGCGCAGCGCCGCCATCACCGCGAAGGCGCCGGTCAGGCCGGTCACCATGTCGGCCAGCGCCATGTTCGGCAGCCCGGGCGTGCCATCGGCGTGGCGATGCTTGTCTGCGAAGCCTGAAAAACCCTCGATCAGGCTGCCGAAGCCCGGCAGGTCGCGATAGGGGCCGGTCTGGCCCCAGCCCGAGAGCCGCACGATCACCAGCCCCGGCACCGCAGAATGCAAGGACGCAGGGGACAGGCCCATCGTCTCCAGCGTACCGGGCCGGAAGCTTTCCACCAGCACCTGTGCCGTGCCGATCAACTGGCGCAGCCAGCCCATCGCCTCGGCATCACGCAGGTCGAGCGCGAGGCTGCGCTTGTTGCGGCCATAGACGCGCCACCAGCCATCGAAGCCGTCCGGGTAGTCGGGATGGGCCTCCCGCCAGGCGCGCAGCGTGTCGCCACTGCCGGCAGGCTCCACCTTGATGACGTCGGCGCCGAAATCGGCCAGTTGCAGCGACAACATGTTGCCCGCCACCAGCCGCGACAGATCCACCACGCGGATGCCACCGAGCGGCCCCTGCAGCGCCGGCTCATACCGCAGCCGGGGCAGGGTGGCAGGAAGGGTTGCCGTCATTCGACCTTCAGGCCCAGATCCTGCACCAACTGCCGCCAGAAGGGCGCTTCGTCGCGCAGGCGCTGCACGAAGGCCTCACGCGGTTCCCGCAGGATCTCGGTCTGCGAGGCCGCGAAACGGCTGACCACCTCGGGGTTCGCCAGCGCGTCATTCACCGCCGCACCCAGCACGGCCAGCACCTCCGGCGGCGTGTCGCGCGCGGCGAAGAGCCCGGCGAGCACGCCGATCGAGGGGCCGGGCAGCCCGGCCTCGGCCAGGGTCGGCACATCCGGCAGCGTGCTCTCGCGCTGCGCGCCGGTGACCGCCAGCGCGCGCAGGCGCCCGCCCGCGACATGCGGGGCGGCGGCGGTCAGGCTGTCGGTGGCGAACAGCACCTGCCCGCCCATCAGGTCGGTCAGCGCCGCGCCGCTGCCGCGATAGGGGATGTGGTTCGCCTGCACGCCCGCACGGCGCAGCAGCGCCTCGCTGCCCAGATGCGTCAGCGTGCCGACGCCGGCCGAGGCATAGGCCGAGGGCGTGGCGCGCAGCCGGGCCACGAGTTCGCCGATGCTGCGCGGGGCGCTCGGCGTGTTGGCCACCAGGACCACGAAGGCCGCGCGCACCACGGAGGCGACGGGGGCGAAATCCTCCAGTCCGAAGCGCGCCGCGGGGTTCATCACCGGCTGGATCAGCAGCGCGGCGGTGGAGGAAAAGATCACGCTGTAGCCATCCGCCGGTCCGCGCGCGATGGCCTGATGCGCCACGATGCCGGCACCGGCCGTGCGGTTTTCCACCACCACCGGCTGGCGCAGCGCGGCCGCCATCTGGGGCGCGAGCAGCCTCGCGCTGATGTCGCTGCCCGAGCCCGGACCCTGGGAGACGACCAGCGTGACGGGCCGCGTGGGGAAGGACTGCGCCCGGGCTGTGCCCGCGAGGCCCATCGCGCCCGCAGCCAGAAAGCCCGTGCCAAAGAGCATGCGGCGTCTTGTGACGAATGGCATGGTGGGTTTCCTCCTGGTCCGGAGCGTAGGAGTATTCAGTGCCATGTCAAATATTGTCTCAACACGGAAACCACGCCCGCGCGCCACTGCCGAGGCGCTGCGGCGGCACGCGCCCGAGACGCTGATCACCTTCCGCGTCTCCGTGCTGTCGCAGGTGCTGGCGCGGCTGGTGGACGCTTCCGTCGGGCAGGATCTGGGCCTGTCGAGCCGGCAATGGCGGGTGCTGGTGATGCTCAACCGGATCGGACCCTCCACCTCGGGTGCGGTGGCGCGCATGGCCTCGCTCGACCACAGCCAGGTCAGCCGCGCCTCCTTCGAACTCGTCACCAAGGGGTTGGTGGTGCAAAGCGCGGATGCGGCCGATCGGCGGCGCCAAGTGCTGTCCCTGACGCCGGCGGGCGTCGCGGTGCTGCGCGCGGGGCTCGGCGGGTCGCTGGAACGCGAGCGGCGCCTGCGCGCCTGCCTGGGCGAGGCGGATTACGCGGCGCTGACGCGCGCCCTGGCCGCGCTGACGGCGGAAGCGCGCAGCATGATCGAGGAAAGGGCGAAGTCGGCATGACCGCGTTCCAGGAGATCGGCGACCTGCCGTTGCGTCTTGGGGGCATGTTGCGTGGCGCGGGGCTGGCCTACATCACGCGCGGCAGGCTGGCGCCGGATGGGCGCAACGCCGTGCTGCTGACGCATGGCTATACCTCCTCCCACAGCTTCATCGAGGGTGGCTCAGGGGCCTCGGAAGGTGGGTGGTCCGGGCTGGTGGGGCCCGGGCTGCCGATCGATACGGATCGCTACTTCGTGGTCAGTTCGAACATGCTCGGCTCCTCCTTCGGCTCGACCGCGCCGCGCAGCATCAACCCGGCAACGGGCCGCCCCTATGGGCCGGACTTCCCGCCCATCACCCTGACCGACATCGTCGCCGCCCAGCGCCGGTTGCTGGACGCGCTGGGCGTGCGCGGCCTGCATGCGGTGGTTGGGCCTTCCTATGGCGGCTTCCAGGCCTTCACCTGGGGCGTGGAGCATCCGGATTTCCTGCGCGGGCTGGTGGCCGCCGTCAGCGGGCTGACCGCGCCACGCTCGCTGGATCCCGCGCCGCTGGCGGCGAGGCTCGCGGCGGACCCGAACTGGCATGGCGGGCATTACTACGACCAGCCGGGCGGCGTGCAGGCCACCATGATGGCGGTGCGCGAGGAGACGCTCCGCCGCTACGGCCTGGATGAGGAACTCGCCCCCCATCTGCCCGACAAGGCCGCCCGCGATGCGGAGATTCGGCGCCGCGCGCGGGACTGGGCCGAGGCCGCCGATGCCCACGCGCTGCTGGTGCTTGGCCGGGCGCTGGATCACTACGATCTTCGCACCGAACTCGGCCGCATCCGGGCGCGCGTGCTTTACGTGCTTTCGCGCACCGATCGGCTGTTTCCACCGGATCTCGCCGGCGAGGTGATGCCGGCCCTCGCGGCTTCGGGCGTCACGGCGCGCTATTTTGAGATCGACAGCGAGCATGGACATCTGGCGAGCGGCACCGAAGCGGCGAAATGGGGACCGGCGCTGCGGGAATTCCTCGAGGAACTCGGATGAGCGGCGCGGCGCGGTCGTGTCGGCGGCGGTCGGATCGGGCGCGCAGGCCGACCTCTGGCGCCGCCTTTGCAGGGCCGGCGCACCCGCTTGCAGCCTCGCCAGACCTCACGCGGCGTAGGCCCGCAGCACCTTCTCGATGGCCGCGCCGATGCGTTCGGCATGTGCAGCCGTCAGGCCCTCGTTCCACCACATGCAGACCGTCTCGCGACAGGCCTTCTCGGCGACTGGGCAGATCGGGTCGTCGAAGTTCCAGTTGCGCTGCACGCCGGGCAGTGTGAAGGGCCAGCCCGAATTGCCGAAGGTGCGGTGCTCGCGGATCACCGGGTAGCGGTAGAGCGGTATTGGGCCAGGGTAGCCGACGAAGCCGTCAATGCCCTCGGCCGCCAGCGCTTTCATCACCTGCGGGATGGGCGCGCGGAGCCGTTCCGAATGCAGGCGGAAGGCGTAGTCGAAGAAGACGCCGGTGCTGTCCGGCAGGATCGGCACCGGCGCCACGTCCACCGCCGCGAGGCGCGCGGTCAGCACGCAGCGAGGTAGCTGAGGTCCAGGTAGCGCTCCGGCTGGGTCAGCGCGGTTGCCGGGGAGGCATAGGCCGAGCGCAGGCGCAGCACGGTGGCCAGGCCTTCCGGGTCGATCGAGAGGTCGCGGCGCAGGCCGCGGGCCGGGTCCAGCAGCAGGGTGCAGGCGGCCTCGGCCTGGGCCGGGGTCAGGCTGCCGCCGAGCCGTGCGGCGAAGAGGCCGATGGCCTCATTCCGGTTCGCGGGGGTGGTCAGCCAGTCCAGCGCTTCCTTCCAGCCGCGGATGAAGGCGATGAGAGTGTCGCGGTTCGCCACCGCCCAGGCGCGGGAGGCATTGGCCGTGACCCCGGCATAGGGCCCGATGACGTCCGTGGCCCGCGCGAGGCGGTGGAAGCCCTTGGCCTCCGCGATCAGGTCGAGCGGCGTGGTCAACAGCGTGGCGGCGGTGCGCCCGGCCAGCAGCGCCTCCAGCCGCAGCCCATGGCCGCCGACGCGGAAGAAGGGCGTCTGTTCGGCGGTGAGGCCCGAGCGCACCAGCATCTCCCGCAGCACGAAGGCGTAGCCGGTGGTCAGCGCATCCACCGCGATCGGGCCATGCGCGGCGAGGTCCGCGATGCGCGTCACGCCGGGGGCGGCCATCAGGCTCAGCACCGCGTCGTCGATGCCGAGGAAGGCGAAGAAATCGGCCGGCCCGGGCAGCCCGGCCTCGCCCTGGCCCTCGACATAGGTGACGACGTTGTCGATCGCCGTCAGCGCCACCTGGCAGCGCCCTTCATGGAGCGCGCGCGCCAGCTCGACCGAGTTGGGCGTGATGGAAAGCTCCACCGCCAGCCCATGACGGGCGAAGATCCCGCGTTCCAGCCCGACCCACATCGGCCAGTTGGACGCGCCCTGGAAGGCGAGGACATGCAGGGGGCGGGGCGTGCTCATGCCCAGATTCTATCGATGCGGGCGATGAAGGCAATCGCTTGCCGAGAGAGTGGTTGCGGCTTGGCATAATGTCGATAAAACTGCAGACCAAGACCTGGGAGCAAACGCCGCATGACCGCCACCCCGCCCCCTGCCATCTGGCGCCCCACCCCTGCCTTCCGTTTCCCCGGCGGGCATCGCGTCGGCATCATCTTCAACATCGCCTATGAGGGCTGGTCGCCGGGGCAAGTGCCGGGCATCGGCCCCATGGGCAACCCGCTCAAGCCCGGCTTCTACGATGCCAATGCGGCCTCCTGGGGTCTCTACGGCGCCGTGAAGGGAATCTGGCGCGCGCTCGACATCGCGGCGAAGAACGGCGTGAAGACCTCGGTCATGGTCAATGGCGTGCTGGCCGAGCAATGGCCCGAAACCGTGCGCGCCATCCATCAGGGCGGGCACGAGATCGTCGCCCATTCCTACGGCATGGATGTCATCCCCGTGTATCTGGATGAGGCCGGTCAGCGCGAGAATATCCGCCGCACCACCGGCCTGATTGCCGACCTCACGGGCGAGAAGCCGATCGGCTGGATCAGCCCGC
>NZ_JBXVVR010000006.1:0-375207 GCF_057219975.1 Roseomonas sp. TF40
TGAAGAACCTGGCCCATAGCGCGTCCTTCCATGCCTGGGAAAAGACTGCACCATCAAACCCTGGGATCAAACACCTAGAAGCGCTCCGTCGGTGATGTAGTCCGGCGGCAGCGGCAGGGGGTTGGGGAGGGTCCGAAGAAGGCGCACACGCCTGAGGAGATCGTGGCGAAGCTCCGGCAGGCGGAGGTGCTGATCGGCCAAGGGAAGACGGTGGCCGAAGCGGTGCCGGCGATCGGGGTGACGGAACCGACCTACTACCGCTGGCGGACGGAGTTCGGCGGTCTGAAGCTGGACCAGGTGAAGCGGCTGAAGGGTCCGGAGCACTGCCCCGGACCAGCGGGAGAATGCGTGGCTTCGGAAGGCGGTGTCGGACCTGACGCTCGAGAAGGTCATTCGCAAGGACGGCGCGTCGGTAAAGGCGTGAGCCCTGCCCGACGATGGTATCTGTGAAATCCCGCAGCCCCGCCGGGTTGCGCAGCAGGAGTGACGGCGCGACCTTCACGACTGTCAGGACGATCGACACCGTGCCGATCGCCTTCGCCCTGCGCGTCCCGCCCGCCGTACCGGAGTTGCCGACCCTGCGGTGGCTCAGGCGATGATCTCGATATCCGCCGCCGTGATCTCCGGCCGCCCGGCGAACTGGATCATCATCACCGCGGCCGCGCCACCGCCGCCATCGGCATCGAACCACAGGCGCCCCGTATCCGTCTCATAGACGAATTGCGCGGTGCCGGCGGCCGAACTCGCCACGCCAGTCGTGTTGGCATCGAAATGGGCCGCTCCCAACGCCCCGGCGGTGAGCTCGCCGAAGCCGGCGGCGGCGAAGACCAGCCGATCCACCAGATGCTCGAAGCCGAGCACCTGGTCGCCGACGCCCTCCGCCACATCCGCCCAGCGAAAGCTGTCCGCAACACCCGCTGCACCTGTCAGGCGGTCCGCACCCGTGCCGCCGATCAGCGTGTCGCCGCCACCGCCGCCCGAGAGCTTGTCATTGCCCGCACCGCCTTCCAGCAGGTCCGCGCCCGTCTGGCCGTTCAGCACGTCGTTGCCCTCGCCGCCCTGCAGCGTGTCCGCGCCACCCGCGCCGTTCAGCGTGTCGTTGCCGGCAAGACCGATGAAGAGATTGTCGCCGGTATTGCCCAACAGGAGGTTCGCCCCCCCATTGCCCGTGCCGGTCAGGTTGGCGCTGCCGAGCAGGCGCAGGATCTCGACCTCCGCCGCCAGGGTCTGGGAGAGGGTGGCCCGTACCTCGTCACGCGTGCCTTCGCCGACGGCTTCCACCACCACGTCGAGTGCATCGCGGATGAAGTAGATGTCGTCATTCGCCCCGCCGACCAGGCTGTCCGCCGCACCGGTACCGCCATCGAGGGTATCGGCACCAACGCCGCCCAGCAGCGTATCGGCGCCCTCGCCACCATTCAGCACATCCGCGCCGCCAAGGCCTGAAAGGAGGTTGGCGGCAGCATTGCCCTCGATGGTGTTGCCACCCTCGCTGCCCGTGCCGTTCACGGCGCCCGCCAGCATCACCAGAACCTCGAAGCCATTGGCAAGGGTGAAGCTGACGCTGGTGCGCACCGTGTCGCGGCCATCGCCACCGGTTTCGTTCACCACATCGTCCACGGCATCGACGATGTAGACATCATTGCCGAACCCGCCGAACAGCCGGTCCGCGCCGGTGCCGCCATCGAGCGTGTCTGCGCCCTCGCCGCCCAGCAGGCGGTCATTCTCACTCCCGCCCTGCAGCAGGTCCGCGTTCGCATCACCTTCCAGCGTGTCGGCGCCCGCAAGGCCCTGGAGCGTATCGGCCAGCGCGCTGCCGAGGAGAGTGTTCGCCCCCCCATTGCCGGTGCCGCGCGCCGAGGCGGTCAGGCGCAATACCTCGATCTCAGCCGCAAGGGTGAAGGAAACGGCCGATTGCACCGTATCCGCCCCGCCACCGGGCGACTCCACAAGCACATCGCCGGCATCGACGATGTAGAGATCGTTGCCCGCGCCACCCACCAGCGTATCCGCGCCATCGCCCCCGTTGAGCGTATCCGCCCCGTTCATTCCGTCGAGCCGGTTGGCCGCGCCATTGCCGGTCAGGGCGTTGTCGGCAGCATTGCCGGTGCCATGGATCGCGGCATTGCCCAGCAGTTCCAGCGCTTCAAGGCCATCGGCCAGCGTCCAGGTAACGAAGCTGCCGACGGTGTCGATGCCGCTCACGGATTCATTGAGCAAGTCGTCGAGAGAATCGACAACGTAGCGGTCATTGCCGGCGCCGCCGACCATCAGATCCGCGCCGGTCCCGCCATCGAGCGTGTCCGCGCCGTCGCCGCCCTGCAGGACATCGTTGTCGGCGCCGCCCTCGAGCACGTCATTGCCGGCACCGCCGTCCAGAGCATCCTCGCCGCCCTGGCCGCGCAGGAGATCGTCGTCCTGCTCGCCCTGCAGCGTGTCACCGGCCTCGGAGCCGAGGATCGTGTCGTTGCCTTCGTCGCCCTCGAAATTGCCGCCTATGCTGTCGTTCAGGCCATTGCCGGTGGCAACGATGCTGTCCGCGCCTGCCCCGCCCCGCACATGGAGGATGTCGAAGACCTGCGCGCCGGTATTGGCGGCGATGATCGTGTCGTCGCCGGCATCGCCGTAGATCCAGGCGCCATTGCCGGAATCCTGCAGCAGGTCGTTGCCATCGCCGCCTTCCAGCAGGTCGTGGCCGGTGCCGCCCTGCAGCGTGTCGGCACCGCCGAAGCCCTGCAGCGTATCGCCGCCGGCCCCGCCATCGAGCGCGTTGTCCCCACCATTGCCGAGCAGGGTCTGGAAGAATTCATTGCCGGTCAGCGCCTGGTTGCCCGCGCCAATGGCCTCGAGCACCTCCACCTCCTGCCCCACGCCAAGGGCAAAACTGGCGGCGGTGGATTGCACCCGGTCCTGCCCGCCGGCCATGGCCTCGATCACCACATCGGCCGCGTCATCGACCTTCAGCAGGTCATTACCAGCGCCGCCGTCGAGCGTATCGGCGCCAGCACCGCCATCGAGCGTATCCGCACCACCGAGGCCCTGGACGCCATCATTCCCGGCACCGCCGTCCAGCGCATTTCGCCCGTCATTGCCGGAGATGGTCTGATCGAACTCGTTGCCCGCCAAGGCGTCGTCCCCGGTACCCCGGAGGGCAAGCACCTCCACCTCCTGGCCGGCTGCCAGGATGAAACTGGCGGCGCTGGAGGACACGGTGTCCCGACCGCCGCCAGCGTCTTCGCTCACCAGATCCGCCGCGTCATCGACGATGTAGTAGTCATCACCCGCGCCGCCGACGAGAAAATCGGTGCCAGACCCACCATCCAGCGTATCCGCGCCCAGGCCGCTCCGCAGGGTATCGCTCCCGGCATCGCCATCGAACGCGTTGTTCCCGTCATTGCCGATCAGGGTCTGCGCGAACTCGTTGCCCCTGAGCCCTTGGTGTCCGGCACCGCGGAGTTCGAGGACCTCCACCTCCTGCCCCGCAGCCAGAGCGAAGCTGAGGGCGCTGGAGGACACCGTATCGCGTCCTCCACCCACGGATTCGATCACCGCATCGGCCGCGTCATTCACCACCAGAAGGTCGTCATCCGCACCGCCCAGCAGCGTATCGGCACCCGCGCCGCCATCCAGCGTATCCGCGCCCGCCAGGCCGCTGAGCCGATTCGCGCTGGCATTGCCGATGATCTCGTTGGCATCGTCATTGCCGGTGCCTTCATTCGCCGCGCCCAGCAGGTGCAGGGCTTCGAAGCCGGCGGCAAGCGTCCAATCGATGCTTGAGGCCACCGTATCCCGCCCGTCGCCCCCGGATTCGCTCAACACATCGGCAAGCGAATCCACGACGTAGCGGTCATTGCCGAGGCCGCCGGACAGGCTGTCATTGCCCGTCCCACCATCGAGTGTGTCGTCGCCCTGATTGCCCTGGAGCGTATCGGCCCCTGCACCACCGTCGAGGGCATTGTTGCCGCCATTGCCGATGAGGATCTGGGCGAACTCATTGCCGGCCAGGGCACCATTACCCGCCCCGCGCAGCTCCAGGACCTCAACCTCCTGCCCTGCGCCCAGGGTGAAGCTGGCAGCGGTAGAGTACACAGTGTCCCGCCCGCCGGCAGCAGCCTCGACCACAACATCGGCCGCATCATCGACCAGGAAGAGGTCATCATCGCCGCCGCCGGTCAGCGTATCCGCCCCCGCGCCGCCATCGAGCGTATCCGCGCCGGCAAGGCCGCTGAGCCGATTTGCGGCGCCATTGCCGGTGATGGCATTGGCGACTGCATTGCCGGTGCCCTGGATCGCCCCAGCCCCCAGCAATTCCAGCGCCTCGAAGCCGGTGGCGAGCGTCCAGGTAACGGAGGAAGCGACGGTGTCCCGCCCGCCATCCTCGCCGCCGAGCACATCGCCGAGCGCATTCACCACATAGCGGTCATCGCCGATGCCGCCCCAGAGGATGTCATTGCCGGCGCCACCATCCAGCGTGTCGTTGCCCGCATCGCCCTGGATGTAGTCATCGCCGCCATTGCCCGACAGGCTGTCGTCATTGTTGCCGCCATACAGATTGTCGCCGGCCTCGGAACCGCTGATCGTGTCGTTGCCGGACTCGCCATAGAGGTTGGCGCCGGAGCCACCCGTCAGGCCCGCGCCGGTCGCGACGATACTGTCGGCGCCCTCGCCACCATAGGCATAGACGTAATTGACCAGGGCGCCTGCATTGGTCGCGTTGATCGTGTCGTCGCCGGAATCCCCGAAAAGCGAGCCGCCATTGCCGGAATCGCGCAGCAGGTCGTTGCCGCTGCCGCCCGACACGTAATCATCGCTCCCACCGCCATCGAGCGTGTCATCGCCAGCGCCACCAAAGATCTGGTCATAGGCCCCGCCGCCGACGATGCTGTCCGCCAGACCCGTACCGGTGATGTAGAAAGCTTCGATGTTCACCAGCGACCCGCCACCGGGCAGCAGCGACACGGCAGCCGGAACCGCGAGCGAGAGAGTCGCGGCCTGGGCCGCGCCGCTCAGGTCGAGCCTGGCCGTGTCCGTGCCCGCCCCGCCATCGAAGAAATCGGCACCATCGCCGAACAGGGTATCGTCACCCGCGTCGCCATTCAGCGTGTCAGTGCCTGCCTGGCCATAGAGAGTATCGTCCCCCGCGCCGCCCCGAAGCGTATCGTTCCCGTTCCCGCCCTCCAGCGCGTCATCGCCACCATTGCCCGACAGGCTGTCGTCATTGTTGCCGCCATACAGATTGTCGCCGGCCTCGGAGCCGCTGATCGTGTCGTTGCCGGACTCGCCATAGAGGTTGGCGCCGTAGCCACCCGTCAGGCCCGCGCCGGTCGCGACGATACTGTCGGCGCCCTCGCCACCATAGGCATAGACGTAATTGACCAGGGCACCCGCATTGGTCGCGTTGATCGTGTCGTCGCCGGCATCGCCGTAAAGCGAGCCGCCATTGCCGGAATCGCGCAGCAGGTCGTTGCCGCTGCCGCCATACACGTAATCATCGCTCCCACCGCCATCGAGCGTGTCATCGCCAGCGCCACCAATGATCTGGTCATGGGCCCCGCCGCCGACGATGCTGTCCGCCAGACCCGTGCCAGTGATGACGAATGCTTCGATGTTCACCAGCGACCCGCCACCGGGCAGCAGCGACACGGCAGCCGGGACCGCGAGCGAGAGAGTCGCGGCCTGGGCCGCGCCGCTCAGGTCGAGCCTGGCCGTGTCCGTGCCCGCCCCGCCATCGAAGAAATCGGCACCATCGCCGAACAGGGTATCGTCACCCGCGTCGCCATTCAGCCGGTCGGCGCCGAGCCCGCCAGTTATATTGTCGTCGCCCGCGCCACCATTCAGCGTATCGCTGCCATCGTCGCCCTGGATGGCATCATTTCCGCCATTGCCAGACAGCCGGTCGTCACCGACGCCACCAATCAGGGCATCTGCTGCCTCGGAACCGCTGATCGTGTCGTTGCCGGCGTCGCCGTAGAGGTTGGCACCGTAGAATCCATCCAGCCCATTGCCGGTCGCGACGATACTGTCGGCACCGTCGCCGCCGAAGGCATAAAGGTAATTGCTGACGAAGGCGCCGGAATTCGCGGCGCTGATCGTGTCATTGCCGTCCTCGCCCAGCAGATAGGCGCCATTGCCGCTGTCGAGCAGCACATCATGGCCGCTTCCGCCGAAAATTTGGTCATAGCCCGCGCCGCCGGAAAGCGAATCGGCACCGCCGCGGCCATAGATCAGGTCATCGCCGCCATTGCCCGCGAGGGTATCCGCACCGGTATCCAGATTGGGGCTTCCGTTCGGCGCGCCGTCGATGTTGTCCGCACCGCCGGTGCCGGCATAGGTGTCGTTCCCAACAGTTCCGAAAAAATTCGCCATGACACCCCCCGGACGATGCTCCCCAATCAACCGATATCACGACGAGGAACGATCCAGACAGTCAAGGGCTGACCGTCAGCACCAAGAATGCCGCAGGTCTCGGATTCACGAATGCGTGATCATTGGCGGTAGGAGGGGATGGTAGCGGCGAGCGGACTTGAACCGCTGACCCCGGCATTATGAGTGCCGTGCTCTAACCAGCTGAGCTACGCCGCCCCGGGGTCGCGCTACTAGGCCGCGGCCCCTTCGCTGTCAACGCCTGCACGGCGCAGGAAGCCACCGCCCAGCACGCGATCACCCCGATAGACCACGCAAGCCTGGCCTGGGGCGGCGATGTTGGGCTCCTCAAGCTCTACATGCAGCAGGCCCGCAGCCGCGTCGAAGCGCAGCGTGGCCGCGCGCGGCGCCTCACGCCCGCGCAGCTTCACCTGCGCCGCGAAGGGGACCTCGGGCGGATCGATCAGCCAGTTCACCTCGCCCGCCACAACGTGCGTCTGCGGCAGCGCCGCGCGCGGGCCGACCACGATGCGTCGGCGCGGGGCATCGAGGGCGGCGACGTAGAGACGTTCCTCCGCGCCGCCAATGCCCAGGCCCCGGCCCTGCCCCACCGTGTAGCGCCCGATGCCCTGGTGCTGGCCCAGCACGCGGCCAGCGAGGTCCACGATCTCCCCCGGCTCGGCCGTCTCGGGGCGCAGCTTCGCCACCACCTGGTCGTAGCGCCCGGCGGGGACGAAGCAGATGTCCTGGCTGTCGGGCTTGTCCGCCACCGCAAGGCCGAGGCGTGCCGCCACGGCGCGCACCGCGGCCTTGTCGGGGTAGTCCCCCAACGGGAAGCGGCAGAAGGCGAGCTGGTCGCGCGTGGTGGCAAACAGGAAATAGGACTGGTCGCGCGCGGGATCGGCGGCGCGGTGCAGCTCCGGCCCGTCCGGTCCCTCGACACGGCGCACGTAATGGCCGGTGGCCAGGGCCTCGCAGCCGAGATCGCGGGCAAGGCCGAGCAGGTCCTGGAACTTCACGCTCTGATTGCAGCGCACGCAGGGGATCGGCGTCTCGCCGCGCGCATAGGTATCGGCGAAATCGGCGATCACGGCGTCGCGGAAACGCTGCTCGCGATCCAGCACATAATGCGGGATGTCGAGCGTATCGGCCACGCGGCGAGCATCGTGGATGTCCTGCCCGGCGCAGCAGGCGCCCTTCTTCTGCACGGCGGCGCCGTGGTCGTAGAGCTGCAGCGTGGCGCCGATCACCTCATGCCCTTCGGCCTTGAGCAGCCCGGCGACAACGGAGGAATCGACGCCCCCCGACATGGCGACCAGCACCCTCATGCGGCACGCAGCCCCATGGCCCAGAAATCCGCCTCGAGCTGCGCCGCCTTGGCGAAATCGGCGGCGAGCGCGGGCAGGCGCGCCCCCCCGCCATGGCTCTCGCCCAGCGCATCGAGCCGCGCGGCCGCCCCCGCCGCCAGCGCCTGGTATTCGGCGGAGGCATACATGGCGATCCAGCTCTCATAGGGGTTGCTGGCGCGGTTGCGCGTCGGGCTGGCCTCGATCAGCAGCGCGATCTCGCCATAGCCGACCGTGCAGGGCGCAAGCGCCACTTCGAGGTCGAGGATATCCCCCGCGATGCCGCGATCGAGCACCCAGCGCGTATAGGCCACCGTCTCGGGCGCCTCGGGCTCGGCCAGGATGGCGGCCTCGGGCAGGCCCCATTCGGCGCAATAGGCGAGGTGCATGGTCGTCTCATGCAGCAGGCCGGAGATCGCCTCGATCTTCGCGCGGAAGGCGGAAAAACTCTCCGCCTTGTAGGCGGCGAGCGCGAAGGCCCGGGCGAACTGCACCAGGAACAGGTAGTCCTGCACCAGATAGCGCCGGAAGGCGGCCGCCGGCAGCGTGCCATCCGCCAGCCCCTGCACGAAGGGGTGCCAGGTATAGGCGCGCCAGGCTGGCGCGCCGGCCGCGCGCAGCCGGCGATACAGCCCGCCCTCGGCGCCGTAGGCGTTCACCCGCCGGCGTTGCGCGTGCCGGAGGGCAGCTTCACCACCAGCCCGTCCAGCTTGTCGGTCATGATGATCTGGCAGCCGAGCCGCGAGGTCTCCTGCAGGTCGAAGGCGAGGTCGAGCATGTCTTCCTCATCCTCGGTCGCGGTGGCGAGCCTGCCGTACCAGTCGCTATCCACGATCACATGGCAGGTCGAGCAGGCGAGCGAACCCTCGCACGCGCCTTCGATGTCCACGCCATGCTTGTGCGCGATCTCCAGCACCGAGAGGCCGAGCGGCGCGTCCACTTCCTTATGCGTGCCGTCACGCTCGATGAAGGTCATCTTCGGCATCGGAAACCCTACTCCGCCACGCCTGCCGCCAGGGGCGAGGCATCTGTTGTCGAGGAAAGCGCGGCCCGCCAAGCCCGCGCGAGCGCGGCCGCGGCGAGGTCCACATCGGCGGGGGAGGTAAAGCGGCCGATCCCGATGCGCAAGGTGGCGCGTGCCAGGGAATCCGGCAGGCCGAGCGCGCGGAGCACGTGGCTGGGCTCGATCTCGGCCGAGGAACAGGCCGAGCCGGTGGAGACGCAGATCTCCGGCGCGCCCGCCATGATCGCCTGCGCGGTGACGCCCCCCGGAAAGCCGAGCGAGAGATTGCCCGAAACCCGCGCCGGCGACTCCGCATGCAGCACCAGCCCCGGCACGGCGGCCGAGAGGCTGGCCAGGAAGCGCGCGCGCTGGCCCGCGATGCGCGCGGCATCCAGCGCGCCCTCGGTTGCGGCGATCCGCGCGGCCTCGCCGATGCCCACGATCAGGGGCGCAGGCAGCGTGCCGGCGCGCAGGCCGCGCTCCTGCCCCCCGCCCGAGAAGAGGGGCGCGAGGCGCACCCGCGGCCGCCGGCGGATGTAGAGCGCGCCGATGCCCTTGGGCCCGTAGATCTTGTGGCCCGAGAGGGAGAGCAGATCCGCGCGGATCGCCTGCACGTCGAGGCCGATGCGCCCCGCCGCCTGCGCCGCATCGGAGTGGAACAGCGCGCCGTGGCGCTTCACGATCGCCCCGATCGCAGCCAGGTCCTGCACCACGCCGATCTCGTTGTTCACCGCCATGACGGAGACGAGCAGCGTGGGCGCGGCCGCGAGCGTGGCCTCCAGCAGGTCGAGCTCGAGCAGCCCATCGGCACGCACCGGCAGGATCACCGGCGCGAAGCCCTCGGCCTCCAGGTCGCGCACACTCTCGAGCACGCATTTATGCTCGGTGGCGAGCGTGACCACCTGCCGGCGCTCGGTCCCCTGGACGGCGGCGAAGCGCGCGGCCCCCTTGATGGCGAGGTTGTTCGATTCGGTGGCACCGGAGGTGAAGATGACCTCGGTGGAATCGGCGCCGATCAGCGCGGCGACATGGGCGCGCGCTTCCTCCACCGCGGCCTCGGCGGCGCGGCCCATCTGGTGCTCGACGCTGCCGGGATTGGCGAAATTCGCCTCCCACCAAGGGCGCATCGCCGCCAGCACGCGGGGATCGACCGGCGTGGTGGCGTGGTTGTCGAGGTAGATGGGGCGGTTCGGCAGGCTCATGGCGCCCCCAATGTGGGGGTTCAGGCCGCGAGAGGCGAGAGCCGGTCGCGCATGGCTGTCCAGGCGGCGAGGAAGCGCGCCGGCGTCTCCTCGGCCGCGTCCCAGGGCAGCGAGACACGGATGCCGCAGGCCGCATCGGCCCCAAGCCCCATCGCAGTCAGCACCGGGCTTGCCGCCACCCGGCCCGAGGAACAGGCCGCGCCCGCCGAGACCTGCACGCCCGCAAGGTCGAGCGCGATGACCTGCGTCTCGGCCTTCACCCCGGGCAGGATGAGCAGGCTGGTATTGGGCAGGCGCGGCGCGCCGGCGCCGGCGATCACCGCCCCCCGCGCCCCGGCCTCGATGGCATCGCGGAGCGTCGCCAGGCGCTGCGCGGCCTCGGGCGTCGCGGCCTCGGCGGCGGCGGCCATGCCGGCGATGGCGGGCAGCGGCTCGGTGCCGCCGCGCCAGCCGCGCTCCTGCCCCCCGCCGGCGATCAGCGGCGCGGGTGCGAGGCTGGCGCGGAGCAGCAAGGCCCCTGCCCCCTTCGGCCCGCCGAGCTTGTGGCCCGAAATCGCCAGGCTGTCCGCGCCGAGCTCGCGCAGCGACAGCACCAACCGCCCTGCCGCCTGCACGGCATCGACATGCAGCGCCGCGCCCTGCGCGCGGCACAGGGCGGCGATCTCCGCCAGCGGGTGCAGCACGCCGGTCTCGTTGTTGGCCGCCATGACGCAGACCAGCGCCGGGCCGCCCGCCGCCAGCGCGGCCGCCAGGGCCTCGAGGTCGAGCGTGCCGTCGCGGCGCACCGGCAGCACCGCGGCGCCCGGCGTCGCCGCGACCACGGCCGGGTGCTCCGTGGCCCCGCGCAGCAGGCGGCGCCCCTGGCCGAGGGCGCCGATGGCCAGCGCATTCGCCTCCGTCCCGCCCGAGGTCAGCACCACATCCTGGGGGTTGGCGCCGAAGCGCGCAGCCAGCACCTCCCGCGCCGATTCCAGCACGCGCCGCGCGGCGCGCCCGGCGGCGTGGACGGAACTCGGGTTGCCCGGCAATGCCATGGCCGCGAGCACAGCCGCCCTGGCCTCCGGCCGCAGCGGCTCGGTGGCGTTGGCATCGAGGTAGAGGGGCATGGCCGCTACTGCGCGGCCTCGGCGGTGCGGAAGCCGGGGTCGGCGGTGCGCGGCGCCTGGGCGCGGCCCAGCACGCGGCCCTGGATCACATCGGCCAGGGTCATCGCCGCCAGGAACAGCCGGATCTGGTCCCCGAGCTCGGCCCAGAGGTCATGCGTCAGGCAGCGCTGCCCGGCGAGGCAGCCGGGCCCGCCCTCCTCGCAGCGCGTGGCCTGGATGGGCTCGTCCACCGCCTCGACGATCTCGGCGATCGAGATCTCGCGCGGCGAACGGCCGAGGCGATAGCCGCCCCCCGGCCCGCGGGTGGAGGCCACCAGCCCGGCGCGGCGGAGCGGGCCGAAAAGCTGCTCGAGATAGGCCAGGGAGAGCATCTGCGCCTGCGCGATCTCGGCCAGGCTGACCTGGAGGCGGCTGACGCCCTCGGAATCGGAGCGTTCGCGCGCGGCGAGCTCCACCATCGCCATGACGGCGTAGCGCCCTCTGGTGGAAAGTCTCATGGCGCCCTCCCGCCCTGCGTGCATTCACGGAACATGAACCCGCCTCTGCGCGTAGTCTGAGCACATCCGGGGGGAGGAATCACCTCGCCATGCCAGTTCAGACGCAGGAACATACGGGCCATGCCATGAATCCGATATGAAACCTGCCACCCGATCCCCTATATAGCCAGTGCTCAGGGGGCTCGGGAGCCCGCCCCGGAGTGACCTTGGGCGCGGACCACCCCGCACCCATCTGACACATGAGCCGATTTCGGCGGGCGGCAAGCGCCTGCCACCGCTGGAAGGTTATTGTTGCCGTCCTTTCCCGTCAACGCGGGCCAGGGCGGCGGAAAAGACTGCTGCGTCCCAAGGCGCGCCGAGCCCGGCGCCCGTGGTTCCCCAAACAGGGTCGAGGCCGCGCTGCCGCGCGCGGGCCTTGGCCCAAGGTGCGTGGTGCCTGCGTCGGGGCTCGCCCCGAGGCGCCATGCCCGCAACCGAGACTGGATCGAGACCGCGATGCCTGAAGTCATGTTCGCCGGGCCGGATGGCCGCCTCGAAGGTCGCTACCACCATGCCAAGCAGCAGCACGCGCCGGTGGCGCTGATCCTGCACCCGCATCCGCTGCATGGCGGCACCATGAACAACCGCGTGGTGCATGTGCTCTACCAGCGCTTCCAGGCGATGGGCTTCTCCACGCTGCGCTTCAATTTCCGCGGCGTCGGCCGCAGCCAGGGCCGCTATGATGGCGGCATCGGCGAGATCTCGGACGCCGCGGCGGCGCTCGATTTCCTCCAGGCGGTCAACCCGGCGGCCTCCTCGCTCTGGGTCGCGGGCTATTCCTTCGGCGCCTATGTCGGCATGCAGCTGCTGATGCGCCGGCCGGAGATGGGCGGCTTCGTCAGCATCAGCGCCCCGGCCAGCCATTATGATTTCGGCTTCCTTGCCCCCTGCCCCTGCAACGGCCTGATGCTGCACGGCGCGGATGACGAGCTCGTGCCCGAGAACAGCGTGCGCAAGCTGGTGGACAAGCTGAACACCCAGAAGGGCATCGCTATCGACTACCGCGTGATGCCCGGCGCCAGCCACATCTTCACGCCCCCCCAGGCCGAGGCCGTGGCCGATGCGGCCGAGGACCACGTCATGGGCGTGCTCAACCGCAGCCGCATGGCGCTCGCGGCGGACTGAACGTCCGCCGCGAGGTTTTTGTTTGCCCTCAGACGGCGGGCGGGCGCATCCGCGCCCTTGCCTTTCGCGCCGACGCTCTGGTGCGCGGGTCGGAGACCCTCTCTGCGCGCGGGCGCCCGTTCGGGCGCCGGACAGGGACATGTGGGCGGCGCTGCTACAGCAGCGGCCCCACCATCCGCCCGCCCCGCAGCGGCGCCGCCACGCCCGTCGTGCCCGGGAAGGTCAGCGGCAATCCTGCCCAGACGCGGGCCGCCAGCACGCCGAAGGCCTGCGCCTCCAGCGCATCCCCGTTCCAGCCCACCACCTCGACCGGCCGCACCGGCTCGCTGAGCGCGGCTGACAGGGCGCGCATCAGCGCCGGGTTGCGCCGCCCGCCGCCGCCGACCAGCCATTGCACGGGCGGCTCGGGAAAGTGCCGCGCCGCCGCGGCCACGCAGACCGCACAGAAGGCCACCAGCGTCGCCGCGCCAGCGGCCGGGTTGAGCCGCGCCGCCCCGGCCTCCCGCAGCGCCCGGTCGAAATCCAGCCGGTCAAGCGATTTCGGCGGCGGCGCCGCCAGCCAGGGCTCGCCCAGCAGCCGCGCCAGCACCCCGCCATCCGCTTGCCCCGCCAGGGCGAGCTTGCCGTCGCGGTCATAGGGCTCGCCCGTGGCATTGCGCGCCCAATCATCCAGCGGGCCATTCGCCGGCCCGGTATCGAAGGCGAGCAGGCTGCCATCCGCCCCGATCCAGGTGACATTGCCCACCCCACCCAGATTCAGCACGGCGAGCGGCTTGGGCAGGTCGCGCGCCATCGCGGCATGCACCACCGGCACCAGCGGCGCCCCCTGCCCGCCTGCCGCGACATCGGCGCTGCGGAAATCATAGGCGACGGAGAGCCCCGTCTCGCGCGCCAGACGCGCCGCATCGCCCACCTGCCAGGTGAAGCCGCTATTGGCGCGCGCCACGCCGCCCGCCGCCGCATGGAACAGATCCTGCGCCGGCGGCCGCGCCGGGCGGTGCAGGATGGTCTGGCCGTGGAAGCCCACCAGGTCGGCCTGCCAACCGATCGCCCGCACCGCCTCGATATGCCGCGTGGTCAGGCGCGCCACGCAATCGGCCAGGAAGGGATCGTCCTCCGCCAGGCTCGGCGCGCGGTCCAGCAGGATGCGCAGATCCCGCCGCAGCGCGGGCTCATAGGGCAGGGTCAGGCTCGGGCCGTAGCGCAGGATGCGCTCGCCATCCGTCTCCACCCAGGCGGCATCGACGCCGTCCAGCGAGGTTCCACTCATCAGGCCGATGGTTCGCAGCATTTGCCCAGCGTGCTACGCAACCGCGCCCACCGGAAGACCCTGATCCCCGAGCATGACCCAGACACGCGACTTTCTGAACGAGGCCCGCGCGCGCGGCTTCATCCACCAGGTGACCGAGCCCGACGCCTTCGCCGCGCGGCTGCGCGCCGGCCCGCTCTCCGGCTATATCGGCTTCGATGCAACGGCGGACAGCCTGCATGTCGGCTCGCTGGTGCAGATCATGCTGCTGCGCCTGCTGCAGCGCACCGGCCACCGCCCCGTGGTGCTGATGGGCGGCGGCACCACCAAGGTGGGCGACCCCTCCTTCCGCGACGAAGCCCGCCCGCTGCTGACCGATGCGCAGATCGAGGTGAACAAGGCCGGCATCCGCCGCGTCTTCGACAGCTTCCTGACCTTCGGCACGGGCCCCTCCGACGCCATCATGCTCGACAACGCGGAATGGCTGGACGCGCTGCACTACGTGCCCTTCCTGCGCGACATCGGCCGGCATTTCAGCGTGAACCGCATGCTGACCATGGACAGCGTGAAGCTGCGCCTGGATCGCGAGCAGAATCTCAGCTTCCTCGAATTCAACTACATGCTGCTGCAGGCCTACGACTTCCTCGAATTGAACCGGCGCGCGGGCGTGGCGTTGCAGATGGGCGGCTCCGACCAATGGGGCAACATCATCATGGGCACGGACCTCGTGCGCCGGGTGGATGGGAAGGAGGCCTTCGGGCTGACCACGCCGCTGATCACCACCGCCTCGGGGGCCAAGATGGGCAAGACCGCATCGGGCGCGGTCTGGCTGAATGCCGAGCGCGTCAGCCCCTATGACTACTGGCAGTTCTGGCGCAACACCGAGGACGCCGATGTGGGCCGCTTCCTCGGCCTGTTCACCGAATTGCCGATGGAAGAGGTGAGGCGCCTCGCGGCCTTGCAGGGGGCCGAGATCAACGAGGCCAAGAAGATCCTCGCCACCGAGGCCTGCGCCCTGCTGCATGGCCGTGCGGCCGCTGAGGCTTCGGCCGAGACGGCCCGCCGCGCCTTCGAACAGGGCGAGGCGGCGGCGACCCTGCCGAGCATCGCGGCCACCCTGCCCGCCGGCATCGTCGACCTGCTGGCCGAGGCGAAGTTCGTCGCCAGCAAGGGCGAAGCGCGCCGCCTCATCAAGCAGAACGGGGTACGGCTCAACGACGTGGCCGTGGCCGACGAGGCCGCGACGGTGACGGCGGCCGACCTGCGCGACGGCGCGGCGAAGCTCTCGCTCGGGCGCAAGCGGCATCTGCTGGTCCGCCCCGCCTGATGGGCCTCAGGGCGGGGCCGCCGCGCCCTGCCCCAGGCCGAAGATGCCGCGCAGGAAGCCGGGCGTGAGCGCGGCCAGCGGGTTCACGCTCACCTGCGGGTCATCGGCCGGCCCGTTCAGGCGGAAGGTGGCGGCGAACAGGCCGCCGCCGGCCTCGGGCGAGAAGATCCGCCCGATCAGCGGCAGATTGCCGAGCAGCGAATTGAAGAAATAGGCCGGCACGATCGTGCCCTCGATCGCCATGCGCCGGGTGCGCCGGTTCAGCGTGCCCTTCGCCGTCAGGCCCAAGGAGGGCGAGAAGGCGCGCGCTTCCGCCAGTGTCAGCACATCGGGCGTCAGGGTGAAGGGCGCGATGAGCTGGTTGAAGGACAGGCCCGGCCCCGAGAGCGCATCCACCAGCCCGTAGAGCGTCATCGCCTGCAACAGCTTGGCGAAGGCCGGCGCGCCGCGCACCGCGAAATCGCTCAGCTCCGCCTGGCCGGTGAGCGGCGCGCCGGGCCGGTTATGGGCGAAGGTGGCCGCCACGCTCAGCCGCCCGCCCTCGAGGTTGCGCAGCACGTCGAACTGGCCGAGCAGCGCGCCGGCATCCTCGGCGCTCACCCGCAGGCTGCGCCCGGCCCCGGCGGGCGCGATCACGGCCTCGAAGGGCCCGCGCGGGCCGGCCCGGCCGGTGATGCGCCCGGACCGCGCGACCCCTTGCGCGTCCAGCCGCAGATCCGCCGCCACCGCGGAGATCTCCCGCTGCGGGCCGAGCAGCACGCGATCGAACCGTGCCTCCAGCGCCAGGGGCGGCCCAGGATCGTCCTCGGCCGCCTGCGCCGGCGCCGCTTCTTCCGACAGGGTGCGGCGCAGGTCGAGCACCGCGCCGCGCAGCGCGATGCCCCAGGGCTCGCCTGGCCGTGCCGGGGGGCGGGCTTCGCCGGCGAAGCGGCTGGCATCGATGGCGCCCTCATTCACCGTCACGCGCGTCAGCCGCGCGCCGGGGGCGAAGGCGGCATTGCCGCGCAGCAGCAGGCTCGGCGCCTCGACGCGGAAGCTCTCCAGCGCCTCCAGCCGGTCGCGGTTCAGGCGCAGCACCAGCTCGGCGCCGGCATTCTGCCCGGCCGGCTTGTGCCAGCCGACCGGCGCCAGCGTCATGGCGCCCTCACGCAGATCGGCGCGGATGTTCACCCGGCCCACGCCGCTGCGCCGCCGCTCGCTGCGTATCTCAAGCCCGAGGGCGCCGCGCAGCACCTCCTCGCTCGCCAGGCCAAGCGCGGCCAGGGTGCGCGCATCGGTGCGGGCCGAGAGGCTCTCGCGCATCACCACCTGGCCCGGCGGGCCGGCGCGGAAGTCCATCTCCACGCCCACCCGGCCCGATATCTCGGCCAGCGTCGCGGTGCCGGTGGCGCGCAGCCCGTCATTGTCCACGCTGAGGTCGAACTGCCCGCGGCTGAGCGGGCGGCCCATCACCACATCGGCCAACCGGACCTCACGCAGCCGGGCCTGGGCACGGATCCGCAGCTGTTCCACCGGCAGGTCGGCCAGCAGCGGCAGGCCGATGCTGAGCTGCCCCTCCACCTGCCCCTGCGGGTTGGTGAGCGGCAGGGGCCGGCGCTCGAACAGCCGCAGGCGCGGGTGCTGCACCACCGCCAGCACTTCCGGCACGCCGCCCTGCAGCGTCAGGGCAAGGTCGAGCGCCTCGGGCGTCTCGCGCAGCAGGAAGCGCGCCGTGCCCTCGCGCACCTGTACGCCGCCCTGGCGGCCGCCGCCGATCTGCAGCGTGATCTCGGGCAGGGAGAAGCTGACCGTGCCCCGCGCCCCTTCGGCCGGCGGGATGGGGCGCAGCCAATGGACCTCCGCCGCCTCCACCTCCAGCGTGCCGGTGAGGTCGGTGACGCGCGCGCCCGAGAAATCCGGCCCCGCCTCCAGGCGCAGGCGCCACTGGCCGTTGCGTGCGATTCCAGCCGTGACATTCCCGGTGATCCAGGCCCGCGCGCCCTCCACCAGCCCCTCCGGCCAATGCCGCGCGAGGTCGGCGAGGGGCAGCCTGTCGAGTGCGAGGTCAAGGCTGCCCTGCCAGCCGGCCTCGCCACGCTCCGCTTCGGCTGTGCCGGTCAGGCGCGGCGCCTCGGGCCCGGCAAGACGAAGGGCGAAGCGGCCCACGCGCAGGGTCGTCGGGGTGAAGGTGGCCACCACCTCGCCCCCGGCCATCGGCAGCATGCGCCCCGCGCCCAGGCCGAGCTGCCCCGCGCCGAAGGCAAGCGTGGCCTCCGCCGCCACGGCCACGCCGGCCGCATCCAGCCGCAGGTCGAGATCGAGCCGGCTCGGCGCATCCAGGGCGGAGAGCGGGGCCAGTGCCGGCACGACGGCCGCCAGCGCGGCAGGCTGCAGTTCGGCCAGCGACAGGCGCAGCCGCGTCTCCGCCGGCGCGCCGGCCATCTGGCCGGCGATGGCGACGGGCAGGCGCTGGTCGCCGAGGCGCAACTGGCCCCGCCCCTGCACCGCCACCCCTCCGGCCGGCAGGCGCCGCAACTCCAGCGTCACCTCGGCCAGAACCCAGGTCATGCCCAGCGCCGCGTCCTGCACCCGGAGCTGCCCATCCTGGATGCGCAGCCGGGCGAGCGCGCCCAGCGGCGTGTCGTCGTTGGGCGCGCGCATCAGCTCGTCCAGCAGGTCCTGCAGCGGCGTCAGGCCCGGCGGGGCGGGCGTTGCGGTCTCGATCTGCACGGCCACGCGCCCCTCGCCATCGCGGTCGAGGCTGAGCAGGGGGCGTTGGAGTTCCAGCAGGCGCGGGGCGAATTCGCCGCGCAGAAGCCAGGGCAGCGAAAGCGAGATCGCGGCGTCGGGCAGTTCGGCCTGCATCGCCCCCGCCTCGCCGTGCAGCGTGACGGCGGAGAGGCGGATCTCGACCGGGGTGAGGTGCCCCTCCCGCCAGCCCTGCCAGGCGAGGCTGGCGCGGCCGATGGAGAGCCGCCCCGGCGCCGCTTCGGTATTGGCCTGCCGCTCGATCGCGCGGGCGAGGAATTCCAGCTCGATCGGCGCCTCGGCAAGCTTCCAGGCCAGGGCGCCAAGGCCGAGAAGCCCCAGCAGCAGCAGCGCCATCAGCGCCTGCGCCCAGCGGTGCAGCTCCCGCCCCACTTGACCGAGGGCCTGCCTCACCGCTTCCCTGCCGCGTCATGCCGAAGCCCCGCGCGCCGGCGCCCGCCGTGCCCCTCCGCGATCCCTCCCGCCTGCCCCGGCCCTTCGATGCCGAGGCGGTGCAGCGCCTTGCGGGCCGCTTCGCCGAGCGCGGCGCGGCCGAACGCGCCTTCGCGGCCAGCCCGGTGGGGGAGGCGCTGCTCGGCGCGCTGGGCGGGCACAGCCCCTATCTCTCGGACCTGGCGCTGCGGGAAAGCGCCACGCTGCTCCGCCTGGCGGAGCGCGGGCCCGACGCGGCCTTCGCCCTGGCGCTCGATCCGCTCAGCCGGGCGGACCCCACGGCGACGCGCGCGGGCGTGGCGGCGCTGCTGCGCCAGGCCAAGCGGCAGGCGGCGCTGATCGCGGCGGTGGCGGACCTCGCCGGCGTCTGGCCGCTCGATCGTGTCACGGGCGCGCTCTCCGACCTCGCGGATGCCTGCACCGACTATGCCAGCGCGCATCTGCTGCGCGAAGCGGAGGCACGGGGCGACCTGAAACTGGCCGGGGGGGCGGCGAAGCGCGACCCGAGGGCAACCGGCAAGGGTTCGGGCCTTGTCATCCTCGGGATGGGCAAGCTCGGCGGGCGTGAACTCAACTACTCGTCCGATATCGACCTCATGGTGCTCTACGACCCCGAGGCGGCAGCTTACGACGCCGACCGGGCCGGCGCCATATATGTCAGGCTGGCGCGCGAGCTGGTGCGGCTGTTGGAGGAACGCACCGAGGATGGCTACGTCTTCCGCACGGATCTGCGCCTGCGCCCGGATCCGGGGGCAACGCCGCTGGCGGTGAGCCTGCCGGCGGCGATCGTCTATTACGAAAGCATGGGCCAGAACTGGGAACGCGCGGCGATGATCAAGGCGCGCCCGGTGGCCGGTGACCGGGCCTTGGGCGAGAATTTCCTGCGCGAGATCCGCCCCTTCATCTGGCGTCGGCACCTCGATTTCGCCGCCGTGGCCGATATCCACTCGATCAAGCGCCAGATCCACGCGCATAAGGGCCACAAGGGCGCCAATGCCCAGGTGCAGGTGCTCGGCCATGACGTGAAGCTGGGCCGGGGCGGCATCCGCGAGATCGAGTTCACCACCCAGGTGCTGCAGCTGATCTGGGGCGGGCGCGACCCCGGGCTGCGCGACCCGACCACGCTGGGCGCGCTCGCCGCCCTGGCCGCCGCCGGCAAGATCGAGCGCCGCGCCGCCGCCGACCTCGCGGATTCCTACGTCTTCCTGCGGCAGGTGGAGCACCGCCTGCAGATGGTGGCGGATCGCCAGACCCACCGCCTGCCCGAGACGGCGGAGGAGCTGGCGCGCATCGGCTCCTTCCTCGGCCATGGGGGGGTGGAGGATTTCACCGCCGCGCTGATCGCCACCTTCACCCGGGTCGAGCGGCGCTATGCCGGGCTGTTCGAGGCCGCGCCCGATCTCTCCGCCGGGCAGGAGGTGGCGGGCAATCTGGTCTTCACCGGGGTGGAGGACGACCCCGGCACGCTCGAGACCCTGCGCCGGCTGGGCTTCGCCAACCCCTCCGCCATCGCCCATACCGTGCGCGGCTGGCACCATGGCCGCACGCGCGCCACGCGCAGCGAACGCGCCCGCGAATTGCTCACCCAGCTCATGCCCGCCCTGCTTGCCGCCTTCGGCCGGCAGCAGCAGCCCGATGCCGCGCTGCTGCGCTTCGATGCGGCGCTGGGGCGGATGCAGGCCGGCGTGCAGGCGCTGAGCACGCTGGCGCGCAACCCGGCGCTGATCGATCGGCTCGCCTTCGTGCTCTCCGCCGCGCCGCAGCTGGCCGACCATTTCGCGCGCAACGCCGCAGCACTCGATGGGCTGCTCGCCGGCGGCACGGCGGCCCCGGCGACGGAGCGCATGGCGTCCCTGCCCGCGCCGATGCTCGCCCTGGCGAAGGAGGCCCGCTTCTTCGAGGAAGCGCTGGAGGCCACGCGCCGGCTGGTGGTGGAGCGCAAATTCGAGATCGACGCCGCCGCGCTCGATGGCACCATCGATGCGGATACCGCCGGGCTGGCGCGCAGCGACCTGGCGGACGCCGCCATCGCCGCGCTGCTGCCGCGCCTTGCGCAGGACTTCGCCGAGCGCCACGGCAAGGTCGCGGGGGGCGCGATGGGGTTGATCGCGCTCGGCAAGCTCGGCGCGCGGGACATGCTGCCGGCCTCGGATCTCGACCTGATCCTGATCTACGACCACGCGCCGGGCGCCACGGAAAGCAAGGGCGGGCCCAAGCCCCTGCCCGCCAGCCAGTATTTCGCCCGCCTCGCCAACCAGATGGTCGGCGCGCTGACCGCGCCGGGCGCCGAGAGGCGGCTCTACGACGTGGACATGCGTCTGCGCCCCTCGGGCTCGAAGGGCCCGGTCGCGGTCTCGCTCGGCGCCTTCGCGCGCTATCACGCGGAAGAGGCCTGGACCTGGGAACGCATGGCGATGATGCGCGCGCGCTTCGTCGCCGGCACTTCGGCCGGGCTGAAGCGCGCGACGGAGGCCGCGATCCGCGCCGCGCAGACCCGCCCCGCCAACGCCGCCAAGGTGTTGTCCGATGCGGCGGCGATGCGCCAGCGCATGCTGCGCGACCTGCCCGCCGAGGGTCCCTGGGACGTGAAGCTGATGCCGGGCGGGCTGGTGGAGGTGGAATTCATCGCCCAGGCGCTGCAGGTGGCCCATGCGCATCGCCTGCCCGGCCTGCTGACGCCCACCACCCGGCACGCCCTGGCCGCCCTGGCCAAGGCCCGGCTGCTGGGGGCGGAGGAAGCGGCCGCGCTGATCAGCGCCGAGCGGCTGTGGCGCGGCATCCTCGCGCATCTGCGCCTGACCGTGGGCCGCTGGCAGGAAGAGGCCCTGCCGCCGCAGGTGGCGGGCGCGATGCTGGCGGCGGTGGCGCCGCTGCTGCCCGGCCCCGCGGTTGACCAGGCGGCGCTGCGCGCTCAGATGAACGCGGCCGCCGCCCGGGTGCGTGCCAGCTTCATCGCCCGGGTCGGTCCGCTCGACCAGCTCTAGCCGGAGATCGCCCGCCCCATGTCCAGTGCCCCCCTCGAGCCCGGCTCGCCGGCCCCCGCCTTCACCATGCCGGCCTCCGGCGGCCACACGGTCAGCCTCGACGGCCTGAAGGGAAAGCCCTTCCTGCTGTATTTCTACCCCAAGGCGGATACGCCCGGCTGCACCAAGCAGGCCTGCGGCATCCAGGAGGCCCTGCCCCAGCTCGGCAAGCTCAAGCTCACCGTCATCGGCGTCTCGCCCGACCCGATGAAGCCGATCGAGAAGTTCGCCGCCAAGTACAACCTCACCTTCCCGCTGGCCTCGGATGAGGACCACAAGGTGGCCGAGGCCTATGGGACCTGGGTCGAGAAGTCGATGTACGGCAAGACCTACATGGGCATGGAGCGCAGCAGCTTCCTGGTCGGCGCCGATGGGCGGATCGTGAAGATCTGGCGCAAGGTGAAGCCCGAGGCGCATGCGGCCGAGGTGCTGGCGGCGGCGGCTTCGCTCTGATGGCCGCAGCCGGGGAGACACCGCCCCCCGTCACCGAGGAAGCGATCACCTGGGCCTTCCGGCTGCTGATCGGGCGTGACCCCTTCAGCGCCGAGGAGGTCCAAGCCCACAAGCATTTCGCCGAGCTCGAGCATCTGCGCCTGGCTTTCGCCAACACGTGGGAGTTCCAGGACTTCTTCGACCGGCTGAGCTTCGGCCGGCCGCATTACCGCATGCCGCTGTTCCTGATGCGGCCGCCGGCGGACCCGGCGATTCCCTTCGCCTTCACCCCGCCGGACCTCGACAACCCGGTCAGCCAGATGCCCACCCAGGCGCAGTTCCGCGAGCCGGTCTATGCCGAGATCGTGCGCGAGATGCGCCTCAAGGCCGATGAGTCCCGCCGGCAATGGGAGATGGTCTGGGTCGTCTCGGTGCTGGCGACGGCGGGGCTGATCGGGCCGGGGCGGCGGATCCTCGGCCTCAATGTGGAGCGCCAGCGCCTGCCCGCGCTCTTCGCCTCCCGCGGGGTCGAGGTGATGGTGGCCGACCGCTTCGAACCGGAGGCCAATTTCGACCGCCGGCGCATGTTGCGCTCCAGCCAGCTCTTCCACCCGGAGATCGTGAACCTCGACGATTTCGAGCGGCTGGTCCGCTGGGAGATGCTGGATCTCGAGGCCCTGCCCCCGGCGCTGGAGGGGATGTTCGACGCGGTCTGGTCCACCGCCTTCATCGAGAAGCTGAGCCCGCGCGAGCGGGGGATCGCCGCGCTGAAGGGCACGCTCGCCTGCCTCAAGCCGGGCGGGCTCGCGGTGCACACGCTGGTGCTGAACATCGCGAGCAACCAGAACACGGTGAACAACGCCGAGCTTGTGGCGTTTCGCCGCCGGGACATCGAAACCCTGGCGCAGCAGCTGCGCGCCGAAGGGCACGGCGTCGAGACGCTGAACTTCCACCCCGGCCTTTCGCCCGAGGATGAGGAGATCTTCTCCGCCCCCGGCAGCAAGCCGCGCCCGAAATGGCGGCACGGCGTGCATGTGCTGACCTCCTTCGGCCTCGTCATCCGAAAGCGCGCGTGAGCCCCGACCGATCCGGCCCCCCGGGCAAGCGCCGGGGCGACCCCGCTCGATGCTGAGTCGGCTGCGCGGCGCCGCCCTGGCGATGCTCGGGGACTTGCCACAGGCGTGGGGCAGGGCCGGCACGCCCCCCTGCCTCGCGGACAACGTGTTCCTTGGCGACTACACCGCCCTCACCCAGCTCGAGGGCCTGTCGATCTTTGTCGATACGCGCAGCACCGATGTCGCGCCGCACCTGCTGATGCGGGGCCAGTGGGAGAGGAACTCGACCGACTTGTTCCAGCGGATGATCCGCCCCGGCGACACGGTGCTCGACCTCGGTGCCAACCTTGGCGTCTACACCCTGCTCGCTGCGCGTGCCGTCGGGCCGACCGGCCAGGTGCATGGCTTCGAACCCAACAGCCGCTACGCCGGTCTGGTCGCGCGCTCGCTTGCCGTGAACGGCTTCACCGGCCACGCCCAGGTGCATCAGGCTGCGGTGGGGGAGACGGCGGGCGTTGCCGCGCTGCGCTTCTCCTGGGATTGGGGTGGGGGCGGGCACCTGGCCCTGGGGGCGGAAGGTCCCGCTGACGGTCAGGAGATCCAGCCCTGCCCCGTGGTCGCCCTCGATGAGCTGTTCGACGACCCGGCCTTTCGCGTTCATGTCATGAAGCTCGACATCGAGGGCGCCGAGGCGCGCGCCTTGCGCGGCATGTGGCGCCTGCTGGAGCGCTCACCGGAAGTGCGGCTCATGTTCGAATTCGCGCCCCAGATGCTCAACGGGCACGGCGTGCCGCCGGCCGAGATGATCCACCTGCTGCAGGAGCTGGACTTCCACTTCTGGGAGATCGGCAAGGGCGCACGCCTGGACGCCGTTTCGGCGGAATCGCTGGCATCGAGCACGGAGGGACTGCGGAACCTGCTGGCGGCCCGCGGCCCGGTGCTGCGCACATGAAGACCCGCAGGGCGCGCGCGCGCCCACGGCACTGTCCGATCGCATGGCAAATCCGCGATCGGATCCCGTGCCGCGGCTCCAACAGGTTGTCGAGCAGGACGGCCGGCGGGATGATGCCATCCGACCGGATCGCTTGCTGCAGGAGACACGGGCCATGCTGACCCAGCGACAGGCAGGCATACTGGTCGCCTGCGCGGTGCTCTGCGCGGCGCTTGCGATGGGGCTGCGCCAATCCTTCGGGCTGTTCCTGGCGCCGATGGGCGCGGCCCATGGCTGGACCGCCTCGGGCTTCGCCTTCGCCATCGCGCTGCAGGTGCTGCTGAACGGCGCCTTCTCCCCCTTCGCGGGCCAGGTGGCGGACCGGCTCGGCGGGCGGGTGGTGGTGATGGGCGGTGCCGCGCTCTATGCCCTGGGCATCCTCGGGATGGCGCTGACGCAGGACCTGGGCATCTTCACCTTCTTCGCTGGCGTGGTGATGGGCCTCGCGGTGACCTCGGCGGGGATGCCGGTGATCGTCGCCTCGCTGACCCGCATGTTGCCTGAAAGCCAGCGCGGACGGGCCGTGGGGCTGGGCACGGCGGGCTCCTCCTTCGGGCAGTTCCTGGTGGTGCCGGTTGTGGGTTTCGGCATCGCCGGCCTCACCTGGCAGCCGACGCTGCTGATCATGGCGGCGGTGGCGCTGCTGATGATCCCCCTCGCCCTGCCGCTGGATGGCCGGCCCGTCCCCAAGGCCGGCGGCAGCAGCGACGAGACGGCGCGCGAGGCGCTGCGCCGCGCCTTCCGCACGCCGAGCTTCTGGTTCCTCTTCTTCGGCTTCTTCGTCTGCGGGCTGCATGTCTCCTTCCTCGCGGTGCACCTGCCGGGCTTCGTGCACAGCTGCGGCCTGCCGGTCTCTGTGGGCGCGGGGGCGATCGGGCTGATCGGGCTGTTCAACGTGGCGGGCTCGCTCGCCGCGGGGGAATTGTCGCAGCGCTGGAAGCGGCGCGAGCTGCTGGTGGCGATCTACGCCGCGCGCGGCGTGCTGATGAGCGTCTTCATGCTCGCCCCCAAGACGACCGAGAGCGTGCTGCTGTTCTCGGCGGTAATGGGGCTGCTGTGGCTGTCCACCGTGCCGCCGACGGTGGCGCTGGTGGCGCGCAATTTCGGCACGCGCTGGCTGGCCACGCTGTTCGGCCTGGTGTTCCTCGGCCACCAGATCGGCGGCTTCACCGGCGCCTTCCTCGGCGGGCTGATCTTCGACTGGACCGGCTCCTACGACCTGATGTGGAGCATCGGCATCGCGGCCGCCGCCTTCGCGGCGCTGATCCACCTGCCGGTGAGGGACCCGGCCCCGGCCCCGCGCCCAGCGGCAGCATGAATCCCGCGCCCAGCGGCGGCCTGAATCCCGCGCGCAGCGGTGGCATGAGGGCGCCGGGTTGGCCCGGGGCATGGGTTGGGGGTAAGGATTTGCGAATGGCGGTGGAGGGTAGCGCATGCGCAGACTGGTGGTGGTGATGGCTCTCGCCCTCGGCCTGGGCGGCTCCGTCGCGGCACAGCCGGGCGGTGAGCCGCCGCACGCCTGGGTCTTCGGCTCCTGGACCGGCGGGATCTTCCCGCCCGGCGAGACCAGCGGCGCGCGCTGCACCGGCCAGCCGAGCGTGATCTTCGCCCGCGACGTGGTGCTGCGCGCCTCGGTCTTCGATGTCGCCTACCGGCAGCGGCTGATCGAGACGGTGCAGGCCACCGACAATGTGCTGGAGTTCCGCCTGGTCGGCGTGCCGGCGCAGAGCGGGCCGCTGGGCTCGCGCCTGCCGGCGGATATCGGCTTCGGCTGCGCCGGCGGGCCCAACGCGCTGCGTGTCGAGCGGCGCGGCCCGAACGAGATCGTCTTCCCCAACTGCGCCGACTTCCCCTCGCCGCTGCTGCGCTGCGTCGGGAACTGAGCGGCGTGCGCATTGCGCTGATCCATGCGCTGCGGCATTCGCCGCCGCCGATCGAGGCCGCCTTCGCCGCGCTCTGGCCCGAGGCACGGCTGATGAACCTGCTGGATGACAGCCTCTCGGCCGATCTGGCGCGCGACGGCGCGCTGACCCCCGCCATGGGCGAGCGCTTCCTGACCCTGGCGCGCTACGCCGCCGGCACCGGGGCGGCGGGGCTGCTTTTCTCCTGCTCCGCCTTCGGCCCCTGCATCGAGGCCGCGGCACGCGACCTCGCGCCGCTGCCCGTGCTCAAGCCCAATGAGGCGGCGATCGACGAGGCCCTGGCGATCGGCCGGCGGATCGGGCTGCTCGCCACCTTCCCCGGCACGCTGGCCTCGATGCCGGCCGAGTTCCCGCCCGGGGTGCAACTGCGTCCCTGCCTGGCAGAGGGCGCGCTGGCCGCGCTCGATGCCGGGGATCCGGCGCGGCATGACCAATTGGCGGCCGAGGCCGCGATGGCGCTCGCCGGCTGCGACGTGATCCTGCTCGGCCAGTTCAGCCTGGCGCGGGCGGCGAAGGCGGTGGCGGCTGCCACGGGCTTGCCGGTGGTGACGACACCGGATTCGGCAGTGCGGCGGATGAAGGCGCTGCTGCGCGGCTGAGCGCCGCCGGCAGGACGTCGCGCGCCCCGGCATTGCGCACCAGGGCCTGCACGCGCGCCTCCAGCGGCGGATGGGTGGCGAACCAGTCGGGGCCGAGGCTGTTCGCCCCGTCATGCAGCAGCATCGCCCGGAGCTGGGAGGAAAGGCCCTGCATCTCCGTCTGCCCGGCGATCCGGCGCAGGGCCGAGACCATGGCGTCGGGATCGGCGGTCAGTTCCACCGCCCCCGCATCGGCCAGGTATTCCCGGTTGCGCGACAGCGCCATGCGCAGCGCGATGGAGAGCACCCAGGCGAGCGCGGCCACCGCCAGCGCCACCAGCACCAGCACTCCCGCGCCGCCCTTGCCGCGGCTGGAGGAGGAAGACCGCCGCGCGCCCCCGCGCACGATGCCGCGCATCAGCACCTCACCCACCAGTGAGATCACGCCCGCGAAGATCGCCGCGATGACGGCAAGCCGCGCGTCGCCATTGCGGATGTGGGTCAGCTCATGCGCCAGCACGGCGCGCAACTCGGCCGGCGGCAGTGCGTTCAGCAGCCCGCGCGTGACGGTGATGGCCCCCTTGTCGCGTGTCAGGCCCGAGGCATAGGCGTTCATTGCCTCGGTCTCGATGACGGCAAGGCGCGGGGTGCGCATGCCGCGGCTGATGGCCAGCGCCTCGGTCAGGTCGTAGAGCAGCCTCTCCTGCTCGCGCGTCACCGGCTTCGCCCCGGCCATGGCGTCGATGAGGCGCTGGTTGGCGAGCCACGCGATGGCGAACCACACGGCTGTGATCGCCAGGGCCACCGGGAAGGCGGCGGGCAGCAGCGCCAGGCTCTGCCGCAGCCCATCCCAGGCATCCGCCGCCCCGCCGGCCACCAGCAGCAGGGTGACGGCCCAGGTGATGAGCAGCAGCAGCACCGGAAAGCCCGCCAGCAGCAGGATGCTGCGCAGCCCGGTGTTCCAGATATGCGTCCTCAGGCCGAAGGTCGGGAGCATTTCCTGGCCCTCGGACGGTGGGCGGGCGTCAGAACTTCACGCTCGGCGCGGCCTGGGTCATCGCGCGCTCGGCCTCGGTCAGCTCGAAGAAGCCGCGCGGGCCGAAGCCGACGCTGCCCGCGAAGAACACCGCCGGGATCGACTGGATGGCCGCGTTGTACTCGCTGACCGCGTTGTTGAAGAAGCGCCGCGCCGCGGCCAGCGTGTTCTCCACCGTCGCCAGCTCATTCTGCAAGGCCAGGAAATTCGTGTTGGCCTTGAGGTCCGGATAGGCCTCGGACAGGGCGAAGAGCCGGCCGAGCGCGGCGCCGAGCTGGCCTTCCGCGGCCGAGGCCTGTTCCGGCCCGCGCGCCGCCACGGCCGCGTTGCGCGCCTGGATCACGGCATCGAGCGTGGTGCGCTCATGCGCCGCATAGCCCTTCACCGTCTCGACGAGGTTCGGGATCAAATCGTGGCGCTGCTTGAGCTGCACCTCGATATCCGCCCAGGACTGGTTGGTGGTCTGCCGCAGCGCAACCAGCCGGTTGTAGATGACGACCAGCCAGCCGAGCAGCAGGACGACGCCGCCGAGAAGAACCCACTCCATGCGCCATGCTCCTCTGGACGAGGCTGAGGTTAGGCCGCCTTCTCGCGCTCGGAAAGGATCGCATGGGCGCGGCGGAAGGCATCCGCCATGCGCGGCCCCGGCATGGCGCCGCTGAACAGCAGGTGCCTGTCCATCAGGAAGGAGGGCACGCCCGAAATGCCCCCCTGCCGGGCCGCGCGGTCCTCGGCCAGCACCTCGGCCAGATGCTCGCTGCCCGCCAGCATCGCGGCCACGCCCGCAAGCCCCGCGGTGGCGGCGAGGGCATCGAGCGTCGCGGTGTCGCCGATATCCTGCCCGTCGTGGAAATAGCCATGGAACAGCGCCTCCACCACCGCATCCTGGACGCCGTGATCCTCGGCCATGCGGATCACGCGATGGGCGGCGATGGTGTTGGGCGTGCGCATCATCCGATCGTGGCGGAAGGTCAGGCCCGCGGCACGCCCGGCCTCGGCCACGTTGCGGTCGAGCTCCGCGCCGCGCTCGACGCTGCCGAATTTCCGGGCGCGGTATTCCGCCCGCACCACGCCTTCCACCGGCATGTCCGGGTTGAGCTGGAAGGGGCGCCAGCGGATGGCGAAGGCCAGCCCATCCTGCGCCAGTTCCGCCAGCGCATCGGCCAGATGCCGCTTGCCGATCCAGCACCAGGGGCAGATGGCGTCGGAGACGATGTCGAGGGTCCGGGTCTCGGCCATGAGGGGCCTCCTGTGCGCGTGGGCGCCCTGTGTGGCGCATCCGCCCGGCCGGGCGCAACCGTGGTGGCTTCCGCGCGGCCGGCCCGCCCGCCATGATCGGCGCCGCCAGAGCCAGGAGCCGCCATGCCCATCGAGGAACTCACCGCCGCCACCGCCGAGGCCGAGCTGCCCGCGCTGGCCGGCCTGCTCGCCGCCTGCGTTGCGGGCGGAGCGAGCGTGAATTTCCTGCAGCCCTTCCCCGAGGAAGAGGCCGCCGCCTGGTGGCGCGCCAAGGTGCTGCCGGCGCTTGCGCGCGGCGAGCGGCGCGTGCTGGTGGCGCGCGTGGGGGGGGCGATCATCGGCACCGCGCAGCTCGACCTCGCGACACCGCCGAACCAGGCGCATCGGGCCGATGTGTCGAAGGTGCTGGTGCACCCCCAGGCGCGCCGGCGCGGCGCAGCGCGGGCGCTGATGCTCGCACTTGAGGCGATCGCGGCCGAGGAAGGGCGCAGCCTGCTCACGCTCGACACCGTCACGGGCAGCCCGGCCGAGCATCTCTATCGCGGCCTGGGCTACCAGCTGGCGGGCGTGATCCCGGACTACGCCCTGGCGGCGGATCGCTCGGGCCTCGATTCCACCTCGCTGTTCTGGAAGCGGATCGCGGCGAAGTAGGCGCGGCGGGCAGCGGCGCGGGCTGAGCCTGCTCAGTGCAGCTTCACCCCCGGCTCGGCGCGCTGGGAGAAGAGGCTGCCCACGCTGCGCCAGAGCGTGGGCGCGCCGCCATGCAGCGCCGTCTGGTGCATCTTGTAGAGCGAGCGATACATCATGCGGGCGAAATAGCCCTCGATGAACATGGATTTGCCCACCAGGAAGCCCATCAGGCTGCCCACGGTCGAATACTTGCCGAGCGAGACCAGCGAGCCGAAATCGCGATAGACGAAGGGTTCCACGGGCTTGCCGTCGATCACCTTCTCGATCTGGTTGAAGATGTGGCTGGCCATCTGGTGCGCCGCCTGGGCGCGCGGCGGCAGCGGCTTGTCATGGCCGGGCGGCGTGCAGCTCGCGCAATCGCCGATCGCGAAGACCGCCGGGTCGCGCGTGGTCTGCAGCGTCGGGCCGACGACGAGCTGGTTGAGCCGGCTGTTCTCCAACCCGCCCAGATCCTTGAGGAAGGCCGGGCCCTTCACGCCCGCGGCCCAGACCACCAGTTCCGCCGGCAGATGCGTGCCATCGGCGAAGATCACGCCATCCGCGCGCACTTCGGCCACGCGCGCGGCCACCTTCACCTCCACGCCCATCTTCTCCAGCAGCGCCATGGTGGCGTTGGAGATGCGCTCAGGCAAAGCGGGCAGGATGCGCGGCGCGGCCTCGATCAGCACGATGCGGATGTCGCGCTCGGGGTCGATGCGATCCAGCCCATAGGCCACCACGGCGCGCACCGTGCGGTGCAACTCGGCGGCGAGCTCGGTGCCGGTCGCGCCGGCGCCGATGATCGCGACATGAAGCTGGCCCGGGCGCACCGGCTCCGGCTGGGCATTGGCGCGGAGACACGCATTGACCAGGCGGCGGTTGAAGCGGCTGGCCTGCTCGGGCGTCTCCAGCGGGATCGCGTGCTGCGCGGCACCGGGCGTGCCGAAATCATTGGTGACGCTGCCCACCGCCATCACCAGCGTGTCATAGGGCACGCGCGTGGCGGGCGTGATCTCCCGCCCTTCCTCATCCAGCATGGCGGCGAGGATGACCTCCTTCGCCTCCCGGTCGAGGCCCACCATCTCGCCGAAGCGGTAGGTGAAGCTGTGCCAATGCGCCTGGGCCAGGTAGTTCAGCTCATGCTGCGCCCGGTCGAGGCTGCCCGCGGCAACCGCATGCAGCAGCGGCTTCCACAGATGCGTGCGCGCACGCTCCACCAGCGTGACGCTCGCGCGCGTGCCGCCGCCGTAGCGATCGCCGAGGCGCGTGGCGAGTTCGAGCCCGCCCGCGCCACCACCGACAATGACGATGCGATGGGGGCCAAGGGGGGGATTAGATGAACCCGAAGCAATCATGCGCGGAAATCCCTTTTACCCTTCTGAAGTAATCGCATCCGGCGATTAGGCCAGGGTGAATCTGCGAGGGGCCTTCCCAAACCGGCCTCTTCACGCAAAAGGGTGTGCATGACCGAATGCCGCCTCTACCTCATCACCCCCCCTGCCCTGCCCGACCTGCCCGGCTTCGCGGATCAGTTGGCGCGTGCGCTCGGGGCGGGTGACGTCGCGGCGCTGCAGTTGCGGCTGAAGGATGTGCCGGATGCGGAGATCCTGCGCGCGGCCGAGGTGCTGATGCCCATCGCGCATCGCCATGACGTGGCCTTCCTGATGAATGACCGCATGGATCTGGCGAAGCGCGCGGGCTGCGATGGCGTGCATCTCGGCCAGGGCGATGGCGACCCGGTGGCGGCGCGCAAGCTGCTCGGCCCCGAGGCGATGATCGGCGTCACCTGCCATGCCTCCCGCCACCTGGCGATGGAAGCGGGCGAGGCGGGGGCGGACTACGTCGCCTTCGGCGCCTTCTTCCCCACCGGGACGAAGCAGACGCAGCATGTGGCGGAGATCGATCTGCTCGAATGGTGGTCCGAGATGTTCGAGATCCCCTGCGTCGCCATCGGCGGCATCACGGCCGCGAATTGCCCGCCGCTGGTGCGCGCGGGCGCGGATTTCCTCGCCGTGGTGGGGGCCGTGTGGAACCACCCGGAAGGCCCGGCCGCGGGCGTGCGGGCGATGAACGCGGCGATCAGGGCGAGCGGAACCGCACCCCATCCGCCCGGATGAAGACCTGCAGCGGCGTGGTGCCGCTGCCCGAGCCATCCTTGGCGCGCCAGCGCCCCGCATGGCAAAGCACGCCGCCCGGCACCGGCACCGCATCGAACTCGGCCTCGTTGAAGAAGGTCTGGCCCTGGGGCGAGGTCACCGAGAAGTCGGTCGAGCAAACCCCGCCGCGCAGCACCGGGTCATAGCCGTCGATGATCCACCCGCCGCCGCCCGTGCTCTCGAAGCGGCGCTCCAGGGGCGCCCAGCCAGAGACATCCTGCGCCACCGCGAGCCCGGGAAGGGCCAGCACCATCGCCATCATCCATCCGCGCATCCTATCCATCCTCTCGTCCGGCCCCGCGGCAGCGCGGCGCCAGGGGGGTTACGGCGCGGCGGCGCGATCGGATGCAGCCGGCCGCCAGACGGCGCGGAAAGCGAGCGCGCCGGCGAGGCCCAGGATCGCGCCGAGCAGGTAGAGCGGCTCCTGCCAATGCGGCCCGCCGGCCAGGCCGAACAACAGCCCGCCCCCGCCCAGCGCGCCGCCCGCCGCATAGGCGCGCCAGCCCTGCCAGCGCAGCGCGGCCAGCGCCAGATGCACCGGCAGCCCGCCGGCCAGGGTCAGGATGACGCCGAAAGGCAGCAGGGCGGCCATGCCGGGCAGCAGATCCGCGCGGGGGCCGAGCGCATCCCACGCCCCCTCCGTCAGCCCGGCGAGCAGCAGCATGGAAGCCGGGAAGGCGGCCGTCGCCGCCAGCGCGGCCGCCAGCACGCCCAGCAGCAGCCGGCCCCAGCCGATCCCCACGACCCGTTCGATGAACAGCGCCGATGCTCCCCGCGCAACCAAACGCAACAATTCGCGCAAGCGCCTGCTTGCCCGACGCCGCGCGCGCGCACTAGCCTTTCGCCGGGGCCATGCACGATCCATTGAGCCGCAACGCGCCACAAGCCCTTGCGGTCCCGGATCGGGGATGCCGCAACCCGCTCACCCGGCCAGGCCGGACACGGAGGAACGCATGAAGTCACGTCTCGTCGCCGGCGCGCTGGCCGCCATGGCCATCACCATCGGGCCCGTCGTCGCGCAGAACTACAACCGCCCGCCCTCCTTCGGCACGGTCAACCTCAGCGCGAATTTCGCGCCCGATCCCTATGCTGTGAACGTCACCGCCGGCGGCACCATCCCGGCCGAGCGGCTGGGTGGGTCGCAATGCGTCGGCACCATCGCGGACGCGCCGGATGTGCGGCTGAACTACCGCGCCGGCCAGGGGCTGCCGCTCTATCTCTCGGTGGTGTCGAACACGGACACGACGCTGGTGGTGAACCTGCCCAACGGACAGTGGGCCTGCAATGACGACTTCCAGGGCGTCAATCCGGGCCTGATCTTCCGCAACCCGCTATCGGGCCAGTACGACATCTGGGTCGGCCACTACAATCGCGGCTCGCGCGTGCCGGCGCAGCTGCGCATCTCGGAAGTGCCGCCGCGCTGAACACGCAAAAGGGCGCCGCCATCCGGCAGCGCCCTTCATGATACGCCCGGAGAGGCGGCGCCTAGAGCACGCTGCGTTCTGATGAACGCAGCTCGTGCTCTAGAAATCATTGAATCTAGAGCAAGAAATGTGTTCAGCGTCGCGGCAGCGCCGCGACCCACCTGAACGCATATTGCTCTAGGCGCCGCCTCTTGTCGTTTCAGAGCACCACGTCGCCCGCGGTGAGCGTGGCCGTCCCGCGCACCGTCAGCGCGAAATCCGCCAGCCCGTCGCCATCGACGTCGCCCGAGAGCACGCCGCTGCGGTGCACCAGTTCGCCGGCTGCGCCGGAGAAGGCGAGCACCCGGGTGAAGGCCTGATCGCCCACGCTCGTGCTGTCGGCGTCCATCGCCGAGAGGTCGATGACATCGATGCCGGTGGCGAAGTCCTCCACCCGGTCGCCCGCTGCCTCGGCCACGCTGCCGAAGCGGAAGGCATCCGCGCCGAGGCCGCCAAACAGCCTGTCCCGCCCTTCGCCACCGTCCAGCGTATCCGCGCCCTCGCCGCCGAGCAGCACGTCATTGCCCGCACCGCCATGGAGCAGATCGGCATCGGCGTCGCCGGCGAGCCGATCCTGCCCCTCACCACCGTCGAGCGTATCGGCGCCGGCCAGGCCGTCGAGCCGGTCATTGCCGGCACCGCCGGAAAGCGCATTGGCGCCTGCATCGCCGCCGAGGCGATCATGGCCCGCCCCACCGGCCACGTTCTCGAAGCCGGAGACATAGTCGGTGCCGATACCGTCGCCGCGGAAGCGCCCGGCGGCGAGGCTGCCCGAAACGCCGAGCAGGTCCGCGCCATAGTCGAGCAGGTCGGTACCCGCGCCACCGATGAGCACGTCGCGCTCCGCATCGGCATCGCCGCCCACCGTGTCGTCGCCGAGCCCGGCATCGACGCGATCGCGCCCCGAACCGCCCTTCACCGAATCATCGCCGGCGCCGCCATAGACACGGTCGTCGCCGGCCTCGCCATCCACATCGTCGTCACCGGTGCCGCCATCGACATAGTCGTTGCCCTCGCCGCCGGACGCCGTGTCGGCGCCGTCGCCGCCGCGCAGCACGTCGTCGCCGAGTTCGCCCGCCAGGCTGTCATCGCCGGCATCGCCGCTGAGCCGATCGTGATCGTCGCCACCCGCAAGCGTGTCGTCGTCATGATGGCCCCGCAGCGTATCGGCGCCGGCGCCGCCCTTCAGGTCGTCATTGCCGGTGCCGCCGAAGAGACTGTCATCGTCCAGCCCACCATCGAGGCTGTCATCACCCACGCCGCCATCGAGGCTGTCCGCACCCTCATCGCCAGCAAGCGAATCATCGCCCGCATCGCCGTCGAGGTCGTCACTGCCCCCACCACCCTTCAGGTCGTCATCGTCAAGGCCACCGCCCAGGCTGTCATCGCCCGCGCCACCATCGAGGCTGTCCGCACCCTCATCGCCTTCCAGCGAGTCATGGCCATCATCGCCGTCGAGGTCGTCATTGCCACCGCCGCCCTTCAGGTCGTCATCGTCAAGGCCACCGCCCAGGCTGTCATCGCCCACGCCGCCATCAAGGCTGTCCGCACCCTCATCGCCTTCCAGCACGTCATCGCCTTCGTCGCCGTCGAGGTCGTCATCCCCGCCGCCGCCCTTCAGGTCGTCATCGTCGAGGCCACCGCCCAGGCTGTCCGCACCATCCCCGCCATCGAGGCTGTCCGCACCCTCATCGCCTTCCAGCAAATCGTCGCCTTCGTCACCGTCGAGGTCGTCATCCCCGCCGCCGCCCTTCAGGTCGTCATCGTCCAGGCCGCCGCCCAGGCTGTCGGCACCATCCCCGCCATCGAGGCTGTCCGCACCCTCATCGCCTTCCAGCGCGTCATCGCCGCCGCCGCCGCGCACATCGTCGTCGCCGCCGCCGCCGCGGACATCATCATCGCCCTCACCGGCATCGACGGAATCATCGTCGTCGCTGCCCTCGACATCGTCATCGACCGATCCGTCGCCATCCGAATCATCGGCCTCGTCCACCTCATCGTCCTCGGCCGGATCGTCGGGCAGGATGGTGCCGGAATCGTCGACATAGCTCTCCGCGACGACCGACCAGGTGCCGTCGGGATTCTCGGCGTAGGTGCGGTGCTCGGCATAGCCCGGCTTCTGCTTCACCTCCGTGATCTCGCCGCTGGGCAGCAGGGTGAAGACCTGGCTGGGGCGAATGGGGTCGTCATCCAGCCCCCCGTCCGGATCGACCTCGAAGACGGCGGTGATGACACCGCCCTCGATCGTGAAGCGATAGAGGTCTTCCTCATTGTCAGACGGCATAGGCCTGTTCCCTGCTTGGTGGCATGACGCGCCTCGGCGCCATGCAGTGGCGTTGCGGCCCCTCTCTGCCCGCCGAAGCTGACGCCCCGCTGACGATCCCGCCCGGTGAAGGACAACCCATGGATGAGCTGAGCTTCCACACCGCGCTCCACGAAAGCGGCACAATCCTTGACGTTGGCGCGCATGACGGGCTGCTGACCCTGCCGCTGGCCCGCCTGCCCGGGGCGCGGATTCTGGCCTTCGAACCCCTGCCCAGCGCCTTTGCGCGGCTTCAACAAGCCGTGATCGCCGCGCATGGGGCGCTGCCGCCGCACATTCTGCTCGATCCCCGGGCGCTGGGCGCCGCGCCGGGGCGGCTCACCCTCTCGGTGCCCGTGCTGGGCGGCGTGGCGCAGGAGCAATGGGCCAGCCTGTCCAAGGATTTCTCCGCCTTCGCCAGTGTCGGGCACCAGCGGCATGAGGTCACGGTCGCCACCATCGACTCGCTTGGCCTCGCGGACCTCACCCATGTGAAGGTCGATGCCGAGGGCCACGAATACGAGGTCCTGCGCGGCGCGCGGGCGACGCTCACGCGCTGCCGCCCGGTGCTGACGCTGGAGGTGGAGGAACGCCACCGCCCGGGCAGCACCCATGCCGTGCCGGCCTTCCTCGACGCGCTGGGCTATGAGGTCCGCTTCTGGCATGGCGGGCGCTTCCACCCGCTCTCGGCCTTCGACCGCGCGACGATGCAGGTGGCGAGCCCCGACCCGGCGGTCTTCGCGGCCTCAGATCCCTACATCTTCATCTTCTATGCCTGGCCGGAGGAACGCAGCGCCCAGGTGATGGCGCGGTTGAACGGAAGCTAACCGCGCTCCGCCCGCCAGCGCGCCCAGGCGGCGGTCTCGGGCAGCGCGCGCGGCGCATCGGCCGGGCCGGTGACGCGCAGGCCGAGATCCGGCGCCTCGGGCAAGGGCGGGCGCGCCACCAACCGCAGGTCAAGCGCGCCGCGGGCGAGATCGGCCTCGCCCTCGAGGTTGCCGGTGGCCCCCGCCTCGGTGGTCAGGCGTGCCTCGACCAGGCGCATCCGCCCGGCGGCGAGCCTGGCGGAGAGGTCCAGCCGCTCGAAGGCGGTGGCGCCCCCCATCAGGGCGCGGCGCATCGCGGCCTCGGCGGCCAGGGCATCGGCGCCGGTGCTGGCGGTGGTGGCGGCCGCGAGGTCGAAGCCGCGCAGCACGCCATCGCGCAGGGCCACCTTCACCTCCCCGGACAGGGCACCCAGCAGCGCCGCCGGCGAATGCCCGCTGGCGGCAAGCGCGAGGTTCACCTCGCCCCGCCCCGCCGTCAGGTCATAGGGCAGGCCCAGCAGCGGTGCGGCCAGGGTGGCATCGGCCAGCCGGCCCTCCAGCGTCAGGCGCGGCGGCGCCGCGCCGGCAAGCTCGGCCCCGAGCACACCCGCGAAGCTGCCCCCGGCGAGGCGCGCGCGCAGATCCTCGAGCCGCCCCCGCCCTTCGCTGAGCCGCAGCGTCGCCGAGACCTCCTCCGCCACCGCGCCGGCGATCTCCACGCGCGTGGCCTCGAGGGCGAGTTCCGCGTCCAGCAGGCCGAGCGCCGCGAAGCCGAGGGGCTCGGCGCTGCGCAGGCCCGGCAGGGGCAAGGGCAGGCGCTCGGCCTGCAGCCGGCCCGTCAGCCGCGGCCGCGCGCCCTGCGCCAGCGTCATCGCGCCGCGCGCGCGCAGCGCGCCGGCCACCAGTTCGAAGCTCTCCGCCGTCAGCGCCTGCGGCCCGCCGGCCAGCGTGGCGACCAGGGAGAAGGAACCATCGCCCAGCCAGGCGCCGGCCGCACTGCCGAAGCCCTCCGCCAGCAGGCGCGGCGCGCCGGGGTGGCGCAGCGTCAGCCCGCCCGTGCCGCGCCGGGCCGGCAGGTCGAGCTGCGCCTGGGCCTCCAGCCGCAATTCGCCGATCTCCGCCCCGCCACGCAGCGCCAGCGCCTCGGGCGTGCCGCCCCCGGTCAGGCGCAGCCCGAGGGGCATGGCGGCCAGCGCCGAACGGTCCGGCCAATCGCCCGGGATCAGCGCCAGCAGGCCGCGCGCCGCGGGGCCGGAGGCCTCCAGCGTCAGGTCCTGCAGGCGCAGCTGGGGCGCGGTCATCAGCACGAAGGAGGCCGAGACATCAGCCTCCGCCAGCCGCCCCGCCAGGCGCCGCAGCGTCAGCCGCCCGCCCTCCAGCGCCGCATCCACCGATGCCCGCTCCAGCACCGCGGGGCCGAGCACGGCGCGGTCCGCGGCGAGGCGCAGATTGAGATCGATGCCCGCCAGGGCGCGCGCCGCCGCCGCCGGGTCCAGCCCCTGGGGCAGCCAGCGCGCGAGGTCCAGATGGTCGACGGTCAGCCCGAGCCCAAGTGCTGGGCGCGGGCCGTGCCGCAGCACCGCCGCCCCCGACAGGCGCAGCCCCTCCAGCGTCACGGCGAGCTCGGGAATGGCGGCCTGGGCCTCTTCCAGCACCAGGCGGAAGCGGCCCTCACCGCGCCGGAGCAGGCCGGGGTCCACCTCCTCCACCGGGAGGCCGAGGGCGAGCGCGGTGCCGCGCAGATCCGCACCGGCGAAGCGCGCCTGCAATTCCAGCCGCCCGCCCACCGTCGCGCCGCCGAAATCCAGCCGCGTCTCGCCCGGCAGCAGCACCGACACGTCCGAGAGGGTGAGCCGGCCTTCTTCCAGGAAGGCCGCGCCACGCAGCCGGCGCAGCGTCTGGCCGCGGAAGCTGGCGGCCTCGGCCGAGAGGTCGATGGCCACGGGCCAGGGCCGCGCCGGCCCGCCGCGCAGCGCGAGCGCCCAGCCATCGAGGTCGAGCCGGCTGGCGATCAGCGCGATGTCGAGCCGCGGCGAGGGCGCGAGGCGCAGCGCCACCGCACCGCGGGCCGGCGCGCCGGCCATCTCGATGGTCAGGTCGTCGGCGGCGATCAGCTCCGCCGTGGCGGTCAGGCGCCCGGCGGCGCGGAAGGCGCCGGGCGGGCTCGGCAGCAGGGCGGCGAGGTCGGGGCCGCGCACCTCCATCGTGCCGTCGAAGCCCTGGCCGGGGGTGAGCACGCCGCGCAGGCGCCCCTCGGCCTGCGGCAGCACCAGCGCGAGTTCGAGGGTGGCGATGCCATCCCAGCCCGGCCGGCCGAGAGTGGCCGTGAAGCGCGCCGGCCGGCCGGCCCAGGTGAAGCCGCCCTCGATCGCCAGCGCCTGGGCGATGCCGCCCGAGGACAGCCGCGCGGCGACCCCTTCCAGCAGCGTATCGCCGATGCGCAGCCGCCCATCCTCGATCCGCGCATCGAGCTCGGTGATCCAGGAGGGCGGGCGCAGCGCGAGCAGCGGGCCGGGCGGCCAGGGCAGCGCCATCTCGGGGCCGACGAGGGTGACCTCGCGCGGCTCCCAGCGCCCGCCGAGGAAGCTCGGCAGGTCAAGCTCGACGCGCAGGCTGCGGGCGGTGAAGGCGTATTCGGCCCCGGCCTCGCCGATGGCGACGCCTGTGGCCTGCAGCAGCGGGCGCGGCAGCAGGGTGAGCTCGATCGCGCCCTCGAGCGTCACGGACCGGCCGAGCCGATCGCTGGCGAAGCTTTCCAGCCGGCCGCGCCAGGGCTCCCAATCGATGAATCGCGGCCCGAGCCAGGCCCCCGCCCCGAGCAGCAGGACGAGCAGGCCAAGCCCGGCCAGGAGACGCCTCATGCCACGGATGGCTGCCCCCAGCCGCCGCCGCCGGGCGTCTCCAGCGCCAGCACGTCACCGGGTGCGAGCGCCGCGCGGTCCTGGCCCTTCAGCGGCGTGATCGTGCCATCGGCGCGTTCCACCCATTGCCGCCCCGCAGCACCTGGCGCACCACCGGCCATGCCATGCGGGGCGACGGTGCGGCGCGAGGCGACGATCACGGCCTCCATCGGGCGGAGGAAGCGGATGCGCCGGCGGCTGCCATCGCCGCCCGCCCATTGCCCCGCGCCCCCCGATCCGCGACGGATCGAGAATTCCTCAAGCCGGACAGGGTAGCGGAGTTCCAGGATCTCGGGGTCCGTCATGCGCGTGTTGGTCATGTGCGTCTGCACCGCCGAGGTCCCCGCGAAGCCGGGGCCGGCGCCGGTGCCGCCGCAGACGGTCTCGTAGTATTGGTAAACCGCGTCGCCGAAAAGCAGGTTGTTCATCGTCGCCTGCGCGGAGGCACAGGCATTCAGCGCGGCGAGCAGGGCATTGCAGGTCATCTGGCTGACCTCGGTATTGCCGGCGACCACCGCCGCACCGGGGCGGGGGCTCAGGAAGGTGCCCTCGGGCACGATGATCTCGAGCGGCACGAGGCAGCCATCGTTGAGCGGAATCGCCTCCCCCACCAGGCAGCGGAAGCAGTAGAGCACCACGGCCCGGCAGACCGCGGCGGGGGCGTTGAAATTGTCCGGGCGCTGGGGCCCCGTGCCGGTGAAGTCGATCACCGCGCGGCGATTCGCGCGGTCCACCCGCACCGCGACGCGCAGCGGCGTGCCGTCATCGATCGTGGTCTCGAAACTGCCATCGCCGAGCCGGTCGAGCACGCGGCGCACGCTCTCCTCGGCATTGTCCATCACGTGGCGCATATAGGCGCGCACGGTGTCGAGCCCCTGTTCGCGCACGGCGCGCTGCAATTCCTGCACGCCTTTCTCATTCGCCGCGACCTGCGCCTTGATGTCGGCGACGTTCACATCCGGGCTGCGCGCGGGATAGCGCGCGCCCGCGAGCAGCGCGCGGAACTCGGCTTCGCGGAACACGCCGCCATCGACGAGCAGGAAGTCGTCGATCACCACGCCCTCTTCCTCCAGCGTGGCGGAGCCGGGCGGCGTGGAGCCGGGGGTGAGGCCGCCGATATCGGCGTGGTGCCCGCGACTGCCCACGAAGAACAGGATCTCGCGCCCCGCCGCATCGAAGACCGGGGTGATGACGGTGACGTCGGGCAGATGCGTGCCGCCGTTGTAGGGGTTGTTCAGCGCCACCACGTCGCCGGGCTTGAGCGTGGCCCCGCGCGAGCGGATCACGGTGCGCACGCTCTCCCCCATCGCGCCCAGATGCACGGGCACATGCGGCGCGTTCGCCACAAGCCGCCCCGCCGCATCGAAGATCGCGCAGGAGAAATCCAGCCGCTCCTTGATGTTCACGGAGAGCGAGGTGTTCTGCAGCACCGCGCCCGTCTGCTCGGCGATGGACATGAAGAGGTTGTTGAACAGCTCGAGCATCACGGGATCGACGCGGGTCCCGCTTGCCACGCGCGCGGCCTCGCGCGGGGTGGTGCGGCGCAGGATCATGTGGTTGCGCGCCGTGACCTCGGCGGTCCAGCCGGGCTCGATCACCGTGGTGGCGATGGCCTCGCGCACCAAGGCGGGGCCGGCGATGCGGTCGCCCGCGCGCAGCGCCGCGCGGTCCAGCACCGGGGCCGTGTGCTCGGCGCCGCCGGTGAAGAGCGCCACCTCGGCGAGGCGCGGGATGGCCTCGCCCGGCGCGCGCGCCGCCAGCGCCGCTTCCTCCACGCGCTCGCCCGGCGCGGTGACTTCGGCGACGCAAGCCTCGACGATCACCTGGCGCTCGGGGGTGGCGAAGCCGAAGCGGGCGCGGTGCGCAGCGGTGAAGGCTTCCAGCGCCGTGGCGAAATCGCTGAAGGGCACGGGCAGGAAGCTGTCCGTGCCGGCATAGCGCAGATGCAGCCGCCGCGCGGCGAGCAAATCACCCTGCGCCCCCTGGCGGCGCAGCTCGGCCTGCCCGGCCTCGACCAGCGCGTCGAGCTTCTGCGCGAGCGTGGCGATGCTCTCTTGCGTCAGCGGCGCCTCGATCGCCGCCTCGCGGATCACGCTCTGGTCGGCGAGGCCCATGCCATAGGCGCTGAGCACGCCGGCGAAGGGGTGGATGAACACCGTCTCCATGCCCAGCTCATCGGCCACGAGGCAGGCATGCTGCCCGCCCGCGCCGCCGAAGCATTGCAGGGCGTGGCGCGTGACATCATGGCCCTTCTGGATCGAGACCTGCTTGATGGCGTTCGCCATGTTGGCGACGGCCACGCGCAGGAAGCCCTCGGCCACCGCGCGCGGATCCTGCTTCAGCCCGGTCGCCGCTTCGATGCGCGCGGCGAGCTCGGCGAACTTCTCGCGCACGACCTCGGCATCGAGCGGCTGGTCGCCATGGGGGCCGAAGATGGCCGGGAATTGCGCCGGCTGGATCTTGCCGACCATGACATTCGCATCCGTCACGGTCAGCGGCCCGCCGCGGCGATAGCAGGCGGGGCCGGGCACCGCGCCGGCACTCTCGGGCCCGACGCGGAAGCGCGCGCCATCGAAGAACAGGATGGAACCACCGCCGGCGGCCACCGTGTTGATCGCCATCATCGGCGCGCGCATGCGGATGCCCGCCACCTGCGTCTCGAAGGCGCGCTCGAACTCCCCGGCATAGAGCGCGACATCGGTGGAGGTGCCGCCCATGTCGAAGCCGATGATCTTCTCGAGTCCCGCCATGCCGGCGGTGCGCGCGGCGCCGACGATGCCGCCCGCGGGGCCGGAGAGGATGGCATCCTTGCCCTGGAAGCTGCTCGCTTCCGCCAGGCCGCCGCTGGACTGCATGAAGTAGAGCCGCACGCCGGGCAGTTCGGCGGCCACCTGCCGCACGTAGCGGGAGAGGATCGGCGAGAGATAGGCGTCGACCACGGTGGTGTCGCCACGCGGGACGATGCGCGGCAGCGGGCTCGCCTGATGGCTCAGCGAGACCTGCGTGAAGCCGGCGGCCCGCGCGAGTTCACCGAGGCGGATCTCCTGCGCCGGATGCGCCCAGGCATGCATCAGCACGATGGCGACCGCGCGGATGCCGACCTGATGCGCCTCGGCGAGCGCGGCGCGCGCGGCGGCCTCGTCCAGGGGCTCGATCTCCGTGCCGTCCACGGCCACGCGCCCGCCGATCTCGACCACGCGCTCATGCAGCAATTCGGGCAGCTTCACCTGCAGGTCGAACAGCCGCGGGCGCGCCTGGTTGCCGATCCGCGCCATGTCGGCGAAGCCGCGATTGACCAGCATCAGCACGCGCTCGCCCTTGCGCTCGAGCAGCGCGTTGGTGGCGACCGTGGTGCCCATCTTCACCGCCTCGATCGTGCCGGGCGGGATCGGGGCATCCGGGGCGAGGCCGAGGCAGGCGCGGATGCCCGCCACGGCGGCGTCGCGGTAGCGCTCGGGATTCTCGGAGAGCAGCTTGTGGGTGGAGAGCCGACCGGCCGGGTCGCGGGCGACGATGTCGGTGAAGGTGCCGCCGCGATCGATCCAGAATTGCCAGCCGCCCATGGTGGTGCCCTCCGCGTTGCGTGGTTTCATTGACAATTTATCGGTAAATTGTCAACGTCGCCACATGAGCCAACCCGTCGTCTCCTCCGCCCATCTCGCCGCCGGCGCCTCGCCGGGCCTGTCGGAGGTCGAGTTCGGCCTGATCCTCGCCGGGCACGGCTTCGCGCGCTGGATGGGCCGCTGCATGGCCGCCGCCGGGCGGCCGGGCCTCTCGCCCACCGAGATCCTCATCCTGCACACGGTGCGCCATCGCGACCGGCCGAAGCGGCTCGCCGATATCCTGCTGGTGCTCGACATCGAGGATTCGCACATCGCCACCTACGCCATCCGCAAGCTGGAGGAGGCCGGGCTGGTCAGCACCGGGCGCGCGGGCAAGGAGAAGCTGGTTTCCGCCACCGAGGAAGGGGCGGCGCTCTGCGCCCGCTATGCCGCGGTGCGCGAGCAGCTGCTGGCCCGGCCGCTGCGCGATGCCGGGCCGGCGGAGGCGCAGCTCTCCGACCTCGCGCAGCTGCTGCGCACGCTCTCGGGCTTCTACGACCAGGCGGCGCGGGCCGCGGCCACTCTCTAGCGCCCTCTCCGGGCGACCGCTTAGCGCCCTCTCCGGGCGACGCTTTGGCGCCCTCTCCGGGCGACTCTGTAGCGCCCGGCCCGGGCGTGGTATCAGCGCCCGGTCAGCGGAGCAGGATCCCTCTTGAGCGTCTGGGGCAAGATTTTGGGCGGGGTGGGGGGCTTCCTCACCGGCGGGCCGCTCGGCGCGGTGGTGGGCGCCGCACTCGGCCATGCGGCAGATTCCGGCGCCATGCCGGGCCGTATCGGCCCGGGTGCCGCCGACATGGCCGCCCTGCTCGGCAACCGCGAGACGCTGTTCGCCATCTCGGTCATCGTGCTCTCGGCCAAGCTCGCGAAATCCGACGGCATCGTGAAGCGCGAGGAGATCGACGCCTTCAAGGCGATGTTCCGCATCCCGCCCGAGAACCTCAAGGAAGTGGCGCAGATGTTCGACGAGGCCCGCAAGGACGCGGAGGGGTGGGAGCCCTTCGCCGCGCGCCTGGGCGAGGCCTTCGCCGACAACCGCGCGATGCTGGAGGACGTGCTGGCCGCGCTGTTCTACATCGCGCGCGCCGATGGCCCGATCACGCGCGGCGAATTGCCGGTGCTGCAGGGCATCCATCTGCGCTTCGGCCTCGATTCCGCGGCCTGGGAACGTGCGAAGGGCGGTGGCCAGCAGGGCAGTGCCGCGCAACGCCAGGTGGAGCAGAACGACGCCTATGCCGTGCTCGGCGTGATGCCCAGCGCGTCGGATGAGGAAGTGCGCCTCGCCTGGCGCAAGCTGATGCGCGACAACCACCCCGATGGCCTGGCCGCGCGCGGCGTGCCGGCGGAATTCGTCGATCGCGCGACGCGCAAGGTGGCGGAAATCAACGCCGCCTGGGACAAGATCAAGCGCCAGCGCGGGCTCTAGGACGGTGCGGATCATCGAGGCCCCGAGCCCCAACCACGATGAGCGCCCGCCGGGCATGCCGATCGACACGCTCGTGCTGCACTATACGGGGATGCAATCGGGCGAGGCCGCCATCGCCCGGCTGCGCGACCCGGCCGCGCGCGTCTCCGCCCATTATGTGGTGGAAGAGGACGGGGCGGTGTTCCGCCTGGTGCCGGAGGCGCGGCGCGCCTGGCATGCCGGTGTGTCTTCCTGGCGCGGCAACACCCTGCTGAACGGGCGCAGCATCGGCATCGAGATCGTCAATCCGGGCCATGAATGGGGCTACCGCCCCTTCCCCGCGCTGCAGATGGCGGCCGTGTGCGACCTCTGCCTGGGCCTCATCGCCCGCCATGGCATCGCGCCGCGCGACGTGGTGGCGCATTCGGACATCGCCCCCGACCGCAAGGAGGATCCGGGCGAGTTGTTCGACTGGCCGGGACTCGCCGCCAATGGCGTCGGGCTCTACCCGCCCGGGGACGCGCCACGCGCGGCGGGCGATGCGCTGGGGCTGCTGGGGGCCATCGGCTACCGCACCGATCTGCCGCTGCCCGTGCTGCTGACCGCCTTCCAGCGGCGCTGGCGGCCGGGGCGGGTGGATGGCGTGGCGGATGAGGAAACCCTCGCGCGGTTGGGCGCCGTGGCCTTCGCCTGCCTGGGCTGAGTTGACCCACGCGCCCGATCGGCCGAAGAGGGGTGCGGTATCGGGTGGCTGGGCGACCGCTGGCGGGGTGGCAACATCGCGCTGGAGGAAAGTCCGGGCTCCACGGGAGTACGGTGCCGGCTAACGGCCGGCGGGCGAGAGCCCAGGGAAAGTGCCACAGAAAACAAACCGCCATGGCAGGGGGCGACCCCTCCCGCGGCAAGGGTGAAACGGTGGGGTAAGAGCCCACCGCGCCCCTGGCGACAGGGGCGGCAGGGCAAACCCCACCGGGAGCAAGGCCGAATAGGGGCGGCCGGCGAAACCTGCCGCAAGGCAGGCGGACGCAGGGGCATTCCCGCCCCGCCGCCCGGGTTGGCCGCGAGAAGCCTGTGGCGACACAGGCTCCAGAGGAATGGTCGCACACAGCCTTCGGGCTGGGACAGAACCCGGCTTACAGGCCACCCGATATCTTTTTGCCCTCAGGCGGCGGGCGCGCGCTCCGCGCGCTTGCCTTGCGCGCCGACGCGCCGTGGTGCCGGCGAATGGGTTCGGCTGTGCGCGGGGCCGCGTTTGCGGCCCGAAAGGGCGTGCTGCCGGCGTAGCCGAGCCGGTTTTGCGGGGCTTCAGCCCCACTTCGCACTGGCGAAACGGGCGAGCGGGCGTCTAAAGAGGGAGTCCTATCCTGTTGTAAAGATTAACGTTCAAAACCACCCCCTGCTTGTTCTCCCGCAGGATTCCCCTTGATTTCCCACTCCAGCCCAGGTATTCCCATTTCATCCCAGCCGGGACCCAGCTCAGGGGAGCTTTCATCGGGTCCGGGCACGGGGTGGTCGGGCTGGTCGGCGGGGTCGGGGGGCCTCGTCGACCGCTGATCCCGGGCAACGACGAACAGGTGGCAGGGGGCGTCGGCGGCAGGGATGAGCGAGTTCGTCGGCACAATTCCCGGGAAGGTCGACAGCAAGAACCGCATCCTGATTCCGGCCGATTTCCGCCCCGAAGGCCGCGGCGCCGCCGAGCAGATCGCCTTCCGCCTGTCCTACCAGCGCCCCTGCATCGAGGCGCAGTCCCGCGCCGCCTTCGACCAGCTCCGCGCCGCCATCGCCCGCATGCCGCTGCTCTCCGAGGAGCGCGACGAGATGGAAAGCGCCATCATCGCCGAGACCCACCTCATCCGCCCCGACGCCGAGAGCCGCGTCATCCTGCCGCCCGAGATGATGCGCGAGGCCGGCTTCGCCCCCGGCACCGAACTCGCCCTGGTCGGCAAGGGCGACCGCTTCGAGATCTGGGCCCGCACCGCCTGGGACGCGCAGCGCGCCGCCGTGCGCAAGAGCGTGCGCGAACGCGGCCTGACGCTGCCGGTGGTGCCGAATCCGAGCGGCGTGGCATGAGCGGTCACATCCCCGTCATGCTGGAGGAAGTGCTGGCGACGCTGCAGCCACGCCCCGGTGCGGTCTACCTCGACGCCACCTTCGGCGGTGGCGGCTATGCGGCCGCCATCCTGGCCGCGGCCGATTGCACGCTCTGGGCGCTCGACCGCGACCCGGATGCGATCGCGCGGGGCGCCGCACTCGCGGCAGCCCATCCCGGCCGTCTGCACCTGCTCCAGGCCTGTTTCGGCGACATGCTCGAAGTGCTCGGCCAGCACGGGGTCAGCGCGCTCGACGGCGTGGTGATGGATCTCGGCGTCTCCTCCTTCCAGATCGACCAGGCGGAGCGCGGCTTCTCCTTCCGTACCGAGGGCCCGCTCGACATGCGCATGGGCCGCGAAGGCCCCTCCGCCGCCGATCTCGTGAACACGCTGCCGGAGGGCGAGCTGGCCCGGATCCTGGCCGATTTCGGCGAGGAACGGCACGCCCGCCGTGTCGCCCGCGCCATCCTGCGCGAGCGCGCCGTGGCTCCCATCACCACCACCGGGCGGCTCGCCTCCATCATCCGCTCGGCCGTGCCGCGCGACCCTTCGGGCATCGATGGCGCGACGCGCAGCTTCCAGGGCCTGCGCATCGCGGTGAACGACGAGCTGGGCGAGATCGAGCGCGGCCTTGCCGCCGCGCAGGCGCTGCTCGCCCCGGGCGGTCGGCTCGTGGTCGTGTCCTTCCACTCGCTGGAGGACCGGATCGTGAAGCGCCACATGGCGGCGGCCAGCGGGCGCGCCGGCGCGGCCTCGCGCCACGACCCGGCCTCGCTGATGCCGCGCGCCACGCCCGATTTCGCGCTGCTGACCACCCGCGCGCTGCGCCCGGGCGAGGCCGAGACCGCCGCCAACCCCCGCGCCCGCTCCGCCCGGCTGCGCGCGATGATGCGCCTCGACCCCGGCGCGCAGATGGGAGCGGCCGCATGATCCGCCCCTTCCCCACCATCTGCTTCCTCGGCGCCGCCATCGCCGGCGCCTGGCTCTACCAGGTGAAGCACCAGGTCTCGACCTATGACCGCGAGCTGCGCGAGATCCGTCGCCAGACCGAGCAGGCGCGCGACCGCACCGCCATCCTGCGCGCCGAATGGGCGCTGCTGAACGAGCCCGACCGCCTGCGCCAGGTCGCCACCCGCCACCTGCCGCTGGAGCCGATGCAGCCGCAGCACTTCACCAGGCTGGCCGAGATGGAACGCCGCCTGCCCGCCGCCGTGGCCTTCGCCGGCGCACCCAACATCCTGGCACCGCTGGACCCGCCCCGTGGCGCGGCGCCCACCATGCTGGCCGCCGCTCAGGTGCCCGCCCCGGCCACGCCCCCGGCCAGCGCCGCCGGTCGCACCGCCCCGGGCAGCACGGCCCCTGCCGCCACGGCCGCGCGCACCCCGCCCGACCCGCGCGCGCCCGAGGCACCGGCGCCGCAGGCCCTCGCCGCCGCGGTGGCCGAGCAGCGCGCCGGGCGCCCGGCCAATCCGTTGCCCGCCATGCCGGCCCGCCCGGCCCCGCTGCGTGACGCGCCGCGGCCCGAACCCGCCGTCGCGCGCACCGCCCCGCCCGCGCCGCAGCCTGCCCCGGCGCCGCCGCCGCAGCCGGTGCGAAGCCGCCCCGCCCCGGCCGCAGAGCCGCCGGTCATGACCGCGCGCGCGCCGAGCCCCCCGGCCAACGTGGCCTCTGCCCAGGTCACCTCCGCCCTTGGCATGTCCACGAGCAGCCTCGGCCGGCCGATGCTGGCCCCGCCCGTGCCCTTCTCGGCGGCCCAGGCCGCAACACCTGCCGGGTCGGGCCGATGAGCCTCGACCCGCCCGCCCCGGACGCCGCGCCGGCCGGTCGGCCGCTGGGCTTCTCCGCCCCGCCCGGTCAGGTCATGCGCGTCACCCAGCCCGAAGTGGCGCGCCGCGCCGTGCTGGCGCGCACCCGCACGCGGCTGGTCATCGCCGCCGCCGGCTTCGGCGTGCTCTTCGGCGCCGTCGCGCTGCGCCTTGCCCATGCCACGCTGATCTCCCCGGCCGAGCCGCGCCGCCTGGCAGCCATGACGCGCAGCACCGGCCCGGCTGCCGAGCACCTGCCGGCGCGCGGGCCGATCGTGGACCGCAACGGGGAGGTGCTGGCCGTCACCCTGCCGGTCACCGCGCTGTTCGCGAATCCCTCCGAGATCCAGGACCCGGCCGGTGCCGCGCGGCGCCTGCATGGCGTGCTGCCGCAACTGGACATCGAGCGCGTGACGGCGCGCCTGACCGGCGAGCGGCAATTCGCCTACATCGCCCGCGCGCTGACCCCGCGCGAGCAGCAGGCGGTGAATTCGCTCGGCATTCCGGGCCTCTATTTCCAGCAGGCCGAGCGGCGGGTCTATCCGCAGGGCCGCGCGGCGGCGCATCTGCTGGGCGGCGTCGATGTCGACGGCAACGGCACGGCGGGGCTCGAGCGCTACTACGATGAGCGCCTGCGCCTGCGCCGCGGCGATGCGCTGCGCATCGCCATCGATGTGCGCGTGCAACTCGCGCTGCGCGATGCGGTGACGCGCGCCATCGCCGAGTTCAACGGCATCGGCGGCGCGGGCATCCTGATGGATGTGCAGACCGGCGAGGTGGTGGGCATGGTGAGCCTGCCCGATTTCGACCTCGCCGAACCCGTCCGCCGCGACGACCGCCCCCTGTCGCGCGAGGAGCAGGGCAACAACCCGCGCTTCAACCGCGCCACGGTGGGCGTCTACGAACCCGGCTCGACCTTCAAGCTGTTCACCGCGGCGATGGCGCTGGAACTCGGCACGGCGAATATCTGGAGCGGCTACGACGCCTCGCGGCCCATCCGCATCGGCCGTTTCACGATCAATGATTTCCGCGGCCGCAACCGCTGGCTGGCGATGCCCGAGATCCTGGCGCATTCCTCCAACATCGCCTCGGCGCACATGGCCGCGGCGGTCGGGCCGCAGCGGCACCGCGAATTCATGGTGCGCCTGAACATGGGCTCGCGGCTGGCCATCGAACTGCCCGAGACCGCCCTGCCGCTGATCCCCCGCGCGCAGGATTGGCGCGAGATCAACACGCTGACGGTCGGCTTCGGCCACGGCATCTCGGTCACGCCGCTGCATGTGGCCAATGGCGTGGCGGCGCTGGTCAATGGCGGCATCCTGCGCGATCCCACGCTGCTCGCCCGCGCGCCGGGCGAGACGGTGGAAGGCACGCGCGTGATCAGCGAGCAGACCTCCGCCACCATGCGCCGGATGATGCGCCTCGTCGTCACCGACGGCTCCGGGCGCGGGGCGGACGTGCCGGGCTATTTCGTCGGCGGCAAGACCGGCACGGCGCAGAAGACCGGCCCGCGCGGCGGCTACCTGGAGAACAAGCGCATCGCCGCCTTCGTCGGCGCCTTCCCGATGAACGCGCCGCGCTACGCGATGTATGTGATGGTGGACGAGCCCAAGCCGAATGCCCGCAGCCAGGGCTACGCCACGGCCGGATGGGTGGCCGCGCCGGCGGCGGGGATGGTGGTGCGCCATGTCGCCCCCATCCTCGGCATGGCGCCCGAGACCGAGCGGATGGCCGAGATCCAGGCTTCCATCGCCATCCCGATGCAGCCTTCCCGCCCGGCGCGCCCGCCCGCCACCCCGCCTGCGCGCGGCGTGCCGACCGCAGCACCCGCCCCCGGAACGCAGGCGCCCACGCCGGCCCGCCCCGCGCAGGCGCTCTCGCCCGCCGCGCAGCGGGAGGCGAGCCTTGCCCCGCGATGAGCAGCCCCCGATGCAGCGCCTGGCCGACCTTCTCCACGCCCTGCCCGACCTGCCCCCGCCCGCGGATGCGGGTGGTGCGGGGCTCGTCACCGGCCTGACCGCCGACAGCCGGGCCGTGCGCCCCGGCTTCCTTTTCGCCGCCCTGCCCGGCACGCGCGCCGATGGCCGCGCCTTCATCACGGAGGCCGTGGGCAAGGGCGCGGTCGCCGTCCTCGCCCCCCAGAGCACCGTCTGGCCCGAAGGCACGAAGCGCGTGCCGCTGATCGAGGCCGCCGATCCGCGAGCCACCCTCGCCCGCCTCGCCGCCGCCTTCCATGGCGCGCAGCCCGCCGTCGCCGTGGCGGTCACGGGCACCAACGGCAAGACCAGCACGGTCGATTTCCTGCGCCAGATGTGGTCGCTGGCCGGGGTTCGCGCCGCCTCGCTCGGCACGCTGGGCCTGGTGGCGGAAGGCTTCCCGCCCGGCGCCTCGCTGACCACGCCCGATCCGGTCGCGCTGCATGCGCAGCTTGCCGCCCTGGCGCGGGGCGGGATCACCGCCGTGGCGCTGGAGGCCTCCTCCCACGGGCTCGACCAGCGGCGGCTGGAGGGTCTGCGCCTGACGGCGGCGGGCTTCACCAACCTCACCCGCGACCACCTCGACTACCATGGCAGCCTCGAGGCCTATCGCGCCGCCAAGCTGCGGCTCTTCGACACGCTGCTGCCGCCCGGCGGCACCGCCGTGGTCAATGCGGACATGGAGGCCGCCACGCTGGAGGCGCTGCGCGGCATCGCCAGCCGCGGCCTGCGCCTGGTCAGCGTGGGCGAGGCCGGCGAGGAGGTGCGCCTGATCGCCCAGACGCCGCGCGCCGAGGGCCAGGAGCTGGAGGTGATGCTCTTCGGTGCGCGCCAGCAGATCCGCCTGCGCCTGCCCGGCCGCTTCCAGGCGGATAATGTGCTGATGGCCGCGGCACTCGGCATCGTCACCGGCCTGCCCGAGGCGCGCGTGCTCGCCGCCCTGCCGCAGCTGGCCGGCGTGCGCGGGCGGATGGAGCGCGCGGCGGTGCTGCCCAATGGCGCGGCCGTCTATGTCGACTACGCGCATACGCCCGATGCGCTGGAACGCCTGCTGCTGGCCCTGCGCCCGCATGTCGCGCCGGGGGCGCGGCTGGTGGTGCTGTTCGGCGCGGGGGGCGACCGCGACCCGGGCAAGCGCCCGCTGATGGGCGCGGCCGCCGCGCGCCATGCCGACCTTGTGTGGGTGACGGACGACAATCCGCGCAGCGAGAACCCCGCCGCGATCCGCGCCGCCGTGCTGGCCGGCTGCCCCCAGGGCGGCAAGTCCGGGCGGGATGGCGGGGTGCGCGAGGCCGCGATCGCCGCCGCGCTCGATGACCTCGGCCCCGGCGACGTGCTGGCCGTGGCCGGCAAGGGGCATGAGAGCGGCCAGACCATCGGCAATGAGACCCTGCCCTTCGACGACGTCGCCGTGGTGCGCGCGCTGGTCGAGGGCGCGCAGAGCGAGGACAGCCTGGCGTGAGCGTGCTCTGGACCTCGGCTGAGCTGCGTGCCGCGACGGGCGGGACGGTGCCGGATGGCGTGGCGGTCACCGGCGTGTCGATCGACAGCCGCTCGGTGGCGCCGGGCGACCTGTTCGTGGCCTTGCGCGACCAGCGCGACGGGCATGATTTCGTCGCCGCCGCGCTCGCCGCCGGGGCGGCCTGCGCCCTGGTGGATCGCGACCTGCCGGCGGGGCCGCTGCTGCGGGTGGGCGATACGCTGGCCGGGCTCGGCGCGCTCGGCGTGGCCGGGCGGGCCCGCAGCGCGGCGCGGGTGGTGGGGGTGACGGGCAGCGTCGGCAAGACGACGACGAAGGAGATGCTGCGCGCCCTGCTCGGCGCCCTCGGGCCGACCCATGCGGCGGTGGCGAGCTACAACAATCATTGGGGCGTGCCGCTGACGCTCGCGCGCATGCCGCGCGAGGCGACCCATGCCGTGATCGAGATCGGCATGAATCATCCGGGCGAGATCGCGCCGCTGGCGCGCATGGCCGCGCCGCATGTGGCGATCATCACCGCCATCGAGGCCGCGCATATCGGGCATATGGGCAGCCTGGAGGCCATCGCGCGCGAGAAGGCCGACATCCTCACCGGGCTGCTGCCCGGCGGCGTGGCCGTGCTGCCGGCGGAGAGCCCCTTCCTGCCGATCCTGCGGGCGGCCGCGGGCGCGGCGCGCGTGCTGACCTTCGGCGCGGGCGGCGATGTGGCGGCCACGCGCATCGAGGCCGATGCCGAGGGCAGCGACATCACCGCGCGCATCGCCGGGCGCGAGATCGCGTTCCGGCTCGGCACGCCCGGCCTGCACATGGCGCGCAATGCGCTGGCCGCGCTGGCCGCGGTGCAGGCGTTGGGCGCGGATGTCGCGCGCGTGGCCGGGCAACTCGCTCAGTTCCGCGCCCTGCCCGGCCGCGGCGACCGGCGAGAGATCGCCACCGCCGATGGCGGCACGGCGCTGCTGCTGGATGAGGCCTATAACGGCCAGCCGCCCTCGATGCGGGCCGCCCTCGCGCTGCTCAGGCTGCTGCCGGCGCGCCGGCGCGTGGCGGTGCTCGGCCAGATGGGCGAACTCGGCGATTTCGCCATCGACGAACATGCGGCCCTCGCGCCGCACATCGCGCAATCCGCCGACCTCGTCTTCGCCTGCGGGCCGCTGATGCGCCATGCGCTGGAGGCCCTGCCGGCCGCGCGCATCGGCGCCTGGGCGGAGAATTCCGCCGCCCTCGCCCCCCTCGTCGTGGCCGCGCTGCGCGATGGCGATGCCGTTCTCGTCAAGGGCAGCCTGGCCACGGGGATGAAGACCGTGGTGCAGGCGCTGACCGCCAGCCGTTCCGGAAGTTCCCTTTCATGATCTACAATCTCCTCGCACCGCTGGCGGAGGAATTCTTCCTCTTCAACCTGGTGCGCTACACCACCTTCCGCGCCGGCGCCGCCTGCATGACGGCGCTGTTCGTGGCGCTGTTCCTTGGCCCGACCATCATCCGCTACCTGCGCGCCACGCAGAATGGCGGCCAGCCGATCCGCGAGGACGGCCCGCAGAGCCACCTGCTGACCAAGAAGGGCACGCCGACCATGGGGGGCGTGCTGATCCTGCTCTCGCTCAGCGTCTCGACCCTGCTCTGGGCGGATCTGCGCAACGGCTATGTCTGGGCGGTGCTGCTGGTGACGCTGGGCTATGGCGCGCTCGGCTTCGCCGATGACTGGCTGAAGGTGACCAAGCGCAACACCAAGGGTGTGTCCGGCCGGCACAAGCTGATCGCGCAGGCCAGCATCGGCCTGCTCGCCGCGATCTGGATCACCTGGCTGATGCCCGATGCGCTGGACGACAAGCTGGCGCTGCCGGTCTTCAAGGAGGTGCTGATCCCCTTCGGCTTCCTGTTCCCGCTGCTGGCGATGTTCGTGATGATGGGTTCCTCCAACGCGGTGAACCTGACCGATGGTCTCGATGGCCTCGCCATCGTGCCGGTGATGATCGCCGCGGGTGTCTTCGCGCTGATCGCCTACCTGGTCGGCAACCGAATCTTCGCGGACTACCTGCAACTGCACGCCGTGCCCGGCGCGGGCGAGTTGGCGGTCTTCTGCTCGGCGCTGATCGGTGCCTCGCTGGGCTTCCTGTGGTTCAACGCCCCGCCGGCGGCGGTGTTCATGGGCGACACGGGCTCGCTCGCGCTGGGCGGCGCGCTGGGCGCGGTGGCGGTGGCGACGAAGCATGAGATCGTGCTCGCCATCGTCGGCGGGCTCTTCGTGGTGGAGACGCTCTCCGTCATCATCCAGGTCTTCTGGTTCAAGCGCACGGGGCAGCGCGTGTTCCTGATGGCGCCGCTGCACCATCACTTCGAGAAGAAGGGCTGGGCCGAGCCCACCATCGTGATCCGCTTCTGGATCATCGCGATGGTGCTGGCGCTGATCGGCCTCAGCACGTTGAAGATCCGGTGAACGCCTTCACCCCCTTCTCGGGCCAGCGCATCGCCGTGGTGGGCCTCGGCCGCGCCGGGCTGCCGGCCGCGCAGCGCCTGGCCGCCTGGGGGGCGGAGGTCACGAGCTGGGATGATGGCGCGGCCCAGCGCGCGGCGGCCGAACAGGCCGGGCTGGCGCTGCGCGACCTCCGGGCCGGCGATTTCCGCTTCGACGCCCTGCTGCTCTCCCCGGGCATCCCCCACACCTACCCCGCGCCGCACCCGATCGCCGCGCGCGCCCAGGAGGCCGGCGTGCCGATCCTCTGCGACGTGGAATTCCTGTTCCGCGCCGTGCGCGCGGCGGGCAGTGCCGCGCGCTTCATCGGCATCACCGGCACCAACGGGAAGTCCACCACCACGGCGCTGACGCACCATCTGCTGACCCGCGCGGGGCGCGTCTCGGAGGTCGGCGGCAACCTCGGGCCGGCGGCGCTGGGTCTCAACATGTTGGGGGTCGAGGGGTCCTACACCCTCGAAATGTCGTCCTACAGCTTGGAGCGAATCGCGACGGTCGGCTTCAACATCGGGGTGATGTTGAACCTGAGCCCCGATCACCTCGACCGCCATGGAAGCATGGCCGGCTATGCTGCTGCGAAGACGAATATCTTCGCGCGGCAGGTGTCGGGTGACGTCGCGGTGCTGGGTCAGGACGATGATTTGTCCACAGGCATGGCCGGCGCCATCACGGCGAAGCTGGTGCCGATTTCGGGCCTGAAGCCGGTGCCGGGTGGCATCTGGGCGGAGGGGCGCAGCCTGCGCGACGCAGCGGGCGAGATCGCCGATCTGCGCAGCGCGCGCGCCCTGCCCGGCAGCCACAATGCCCAGAACGCCGCCGCCGCCACGGCGATCGCCCTCGCCTGCGGGCTGAGCCGGGCCGAGATCGCCGCCGGCATCGCCGATTTCGCCGGCCTGCCGCACCGCCAGGAGCATGTCGGCAGCCTCCGGGGCGTGGCCTTCGTCAATGACAGCAAGGCCACCAACGCCGACAGCACGGCGCGCGCGCTGGCCAGCTATGACCGCGTGGTCTGGATCGCGGGCGGCATGGCCAAGGAAGGCGGCATCGAGCCCCTCGCCCCCTTCTTCCCGCGCATCGCCCGCGCGCTGCTGATCGGCCGCGACGCGCCGATCCTGGCCGCGACACTCGCCGCCGCTGGCGTGCCCCATGCCGTGGTCGGCACGCTGGAGAACGCCGTGGCGGAAGCCGCCGCCGGGGGCGAGGCGCCGGTGGTGCTGCTCTCGCCGGCCTGTGCCTCCTTCGACCAGTTCAGCGGGTTCGACGCGCGCGGCGATCGCTTCCGGGCGCTCGTCCAGGCGCTTTGCGATGTCGGGAGGGCCGCATGATCGCCGTCTCACGCGCCGACAATTCCACGCTGGGCCGCTGGTGGTGGACCATCGACCGCTGGACGCTCGGCGCGCTGCTGACGCTGATCGGCTTCGGCTACATCATGATGCTCGCGGCCTCGCCGGCCGTGGCGGAGCGCATCGGCGCCTCCTCGCGCAACATGTTCTTCATCAAGCAGATCGCCTATCTGGCGATGGCGGCGATGATCATGGTCGTCGTCTCGATGCTCAGTGCGAAGCAGGTGCGTCTCCTCGCCTGGCTCGGCCTGATCGGCGCGGTGACCCTGGTGGCGGCGACGCTGCTGGTGGGCGTGGAGATCAAGGGTGCGCGACGCTGGCTGAGCGTGCCGGGCATCGGCTCGCTCCAGCCTTCGGAATTCCTCAAGCCCTGCTTCGCCGTGGTCGCGGCGTGGCTCATCGCCGAGGGCAAGATCGCGCGCCGGCATGGTGCGACGGTGCTCGCCATCGCCATATTCGCGGTGATCGCCGGCCTGCTGAAGTTCCAGCCGGACATCGGGATGCTGTTCGTCGTCTCCGTCGTGCTGTTCGCGCAGATCTTCACCGCCGGCATCAACCTGTTCGTGATCGGCGCCGCAGGCGCGCTGGGCGTCGGCGCTGCCGCCGTGATCTACATCACGCGCCCGCATGTGCAGGACCGCGTCGCGGCATTCTTCAACCCGGTCTGCAACGACCGGGAGAACTTCCAGATCTGCACGGCGATGGAAGCCTTCGGTCATGGCGGGCTGCTCGGTCGCGGCCCCGGTGAGGGGCGCATCAAGAACGTGCTGCCGGATGCCCATGCCGATTTCGTCTTCGCCGTGGCCGGCGAGGAATTCGGCCTTGTCGTCTGCCTGGTGATCCTCGCGCTGTTCGCCTTCATCGTGCTGCGCGGCATGGTGCGCCTGATGGGTGAGAACGACCTGTTCACGGTGCTTGCCGCCACCGGACTGCTGACCCAGTTCGGCGTGCAGGCCTTCGTCAACATGGCCTCCACGCTGGCCCTCATCCCGACCAAGGGCATGACGCTGCCCTTCGTCAGCTATGGCGGCAGTTCCGTGCTGGCCATCGCGCTCGGCATGGGGATGCTGCTCGCGCTTACGCGCCGACGGCTCTCGCGTGCCGAGGAAGCGCGATGAGAGGCCCGAGCGTGCGCCCCATCGTCATCGCCGCCGGCGGCACCGGCGGGCATCTCTTCCCCGCCGAGGCCCTGGCGGCGGAGCTGATCGCGCGCGGCGAACGGATCGCGCTGATGACCGATGCGCGTTCCGCCGCCTTCGAGAGCCCGGCCTTCGCCAATGCCGAGCGCTTCGTGCTGCGCGGCGCCGGCCTCGCCGGGCGCGGGGTGAAGCAGGCGATCTCGGGCGCGATCGCCCTGGCCTCCGGCACCATCACGGCGCGGCGGCTGCTGGGGCGGCTCGACGCCGCGGCGGTGATCGGCTTCGGCGGCTATCCTTCGGTGCCGCCGCTGCTCGCCGCGCGGATGATGCCCGCCGCGACGCGCCCGGCCACCGCGCTGCATGAGCAGAACGCCGTGCTGGGCCGGGCCAACCGGATGCTGGCGCGCGGGGTGGATCTGCTCGCGCTCTCGGTGCCGGAGACGGCGCGCGTGCCCTCGGGTGCCGTGGTGGAGCTGGTGGGCAACCCGGTGCGCCCGGCGCTGGCCGCACTCGCCGGGCAGGATTACGCCGCGCCGACGCCGGAGGGCGTGGTGCGGCTGCTGGTGCTGGGCGGCAGCCTCGGCGCGCGGGTCTTCGCCGATGTCGTGCCTGCTGCCGTGGCGCTGCTGCCCGAAGGGCTGCGCGGGCGGCTGGTGGTGACGCAGCAGACGCGCGCGGAGGATCTGCCGCGGGTCGAGACCGCCTATCGCGAGGCCGGCGTGCCCGCCGAGCTCTCGCCCTTCTTCGGCGACATGGCGACAAGGCTGTCGCTGGCGCATCTCGTCATCGCCCGCGCCGGTGCCTCGACGGTCGCCGAGCTTGGCTGCGCCGGGCGGCCGGCGATCCTGGTGCCGCTGCCGAGCGCCATCGACGACCACCAGACCTGCAATGCCCGTGCCTCCGACGTCTCGGGCGCGGCCTGGCTGATGCCCCAGCCGGCCTTCACGGCGGAGGCGCTGGCCAAGCACCTCACGGCCATCCTCGGCAACCCGCCCGTGCTGGCGCGGGCGGCGGCGGCGGCGGCGAAGCTCGCGCGCCCCGACGCGGCACGGCGCCTCGCGGACCTCGTGCAATCCCTCGTCGCGCGGAGCGACGCCCCAAGACTCGCGCGCAGCGCAGTTCCGGAGCTTCGCTGATGCGCGCGCTGCCGCTTTCCATCGGGCCCATCCATTTCGTCGGCATCGGCGGCATCGGCATGTCCGGCATCGCCGAGGTGCTGCACAACCTCGGCTACACGGTGCAGGGCAGCGACGTGGCGGAGGGAGCCAATGTGGCGCGGCTGCGCGCGGCAGGCATCCCGGTGATGGTGGGCCACGACGCCGCCAATCTGGGTGCGGCGCAGGTGGTGGTGGTCTCCACCGCGGTGAAGCGCGACAACCCCGAGGTGCAGGCGGCGCGCGCGCGGCTCATCCCCGTGGTGCGCCGCGCCGAGATGCTGGCCGAGCTGATGCGCCTGAAATGGGCGGTCGCCATCGGCGGCACGCATGGCAAGACCACGACGACGAGCCTCGTCGCCTGCGTGCTCGAGGCCGCGAAGCTCGACCCCACCGTCATCAATGGCGGCATCATCAACGCCTATGGCACCAACACGCGCCTCGGCGCGGGCGACTGGATGGTGGTCGAGGCGGATGAGAGCGATGGCAGCTTCCTGAAGCTGCCCGCCGTCGTCGCCGTGGTGACCAACATGGATCCGGAGCATCTGGACCATTGGGGCACGGAAGAGGCGATGAAGGAGGGCTACGCCCAGTTCGTCGGCAACATCCCCTTCTACGGCTTCGCCGTGCTCTGCGCCGACCATCCCGAGGTGCAGGCGATGATCCCGCGCCTGTCGGACCGGCGCATCATCACCTATGGCTTCTCGCCCCAGGCCGATGTGCGCGCCGAGAAGCTGATCACGGACCGCATGGGGGCGACCTTCGAGGTCGCGGTGCGCGACCGTGCGACGGGACGCAGCCGCACGCTCAAGCCGATGCGCCTGCCCATGCTCGGCAGCCACAATGTGCAGAACGCGCTGGCCGCCATCGCCATCGGCATCGAGATGGACATCGACGAGGCCACGCTGCGCACCGCGCTGCTCGGCTTCAAGGGCGTGAAGCGCCGCTTCACCCGCACCGGCGAGGCCGGCGGCATCACGGTGATCGACGATTACGGTCACCACCCGGTCGAGATCGCCGCCGTGCTGAAGGCCGCACGCCAGGCCGGGGCGCGCGACGTGGTGGCGGTGGTGCAGCCGCATCGCTACACGCGCCTCGCCTCGCTCTTCGAGGATTTCTGCACCTGCATGAACGATGCGGGGACGGTGATCGTCGCCGATGTCTACGCGGCCGGCGAGGCGCCGATGCCGGGCTATGATCGTGATGCGCTGGTCGAGGGCCTGCGCGCGCGTGGGCATCGCTCGGTCGTGCCGCTGCCGGGGCCCGACAGCCTGGCCGAAATGGTCAACGCCATCGCGAAGCCGGGCGACTATGTGGTCTGCCTCGGCGCCGGGACCATCACCAACTGGGCGCATGCCCTGCCCGAGCAGCTGCTCGCGCTGCAATCGCGCGTCCGGCCGCGGGTTGTGGGGGCGGGGAAGTGAGGCCCGGCATGGCAGCGCACGCCACCCTGCCCCCGCTGCGCGGCCGCGTGCAGCAAGAGGCACCGCTTGCGCCCTTCACCTGGCTGCGCGTCGGCGGGCCGGCGGAGATGCTGGTGCGCCCGGCGGATGTCGATGATCTCCTGCTGCTGCTGCGCGACCTGCCGGAGAGCCTGCCGCTCACCATCCTGGGCGCGGCGTCGAACCTCATCATCCGCGATGGCGGGGTGCGCGGCGTGGTGCTGCGGCTGGCCGGGCGCGGCTTCGGCGCGGTGCAGGTCGAGCCCGATGGCATCGTCGCCGGTGCGGCCGCGCTGGATGCCACGGTGGCCGAGCACGCAGCCGCGGCGGGGCTCGCCGGGCTCGAATTCCTCTCGGGCATTCCGGGTGCGATCGGCGGCGCGGTGGCGATGAATGCCGGCGCCTATGGGCGCGAGGTGAAGGATTGCCTCGACTGGGCCGAGGTCGCGACGCCCGCCGGGCTGCTGCGCCTCACCGCGGCTGAGTTCCGCTTCGCCTATCGCCATGCCGAGCTGCCGGCGCGCGGCGTGGTGGTGCGGGCGCGCTTCCACGCCGCGCCGGGCGATCCCGCCGCCATCGCCGCGCGCATGGCGGAGATCAAGGCGGCGCGGGAAGCCACGCAACCGGTGCGCGCGCGCACGGGTGGCTCCACCTTCAAGAATCCGCCGGGCCACAAGGCCTGGGCGCTGATCGACGCCGCCGGCTGCCGCGGCCTCGCGCGCGGCGGCGCGCAGTTCTCGACGCTGCACGCGAATTTCCTGCTCAACACCGGGGGCGCGACGGCAGCCGAGTTGGAAGGCCTGGGCGAGGAAGTCCGCGCGCGCGTGCTCGCGCAATCTGGCGTGACGCTCGAATGGGAAATCAAGCGTATCGGAGAGGCGCTTGTCGGCGAGCCGATTCAGCCCGCTGCGCCATCCGGCGCTCCGGCCATCGGATCGCAATCATGACGCATGTCGCCGTCCTGCATGGCGGTGTCTCCGCCGAGCGCGAAGTGAGCCTCGCCACCGGTGCGCAGGTCGTGGCCGCGCTGCGTGCCGCGGGCTTCGCCGTGACGCCGATCGAGGTCACGCGCGACCTCGGCGCCGTCATCGCCGCGCTGCAGGCCGCCGCCCCCGACGTGGTGTTCAACGCGCTGCATGGGCGCTTCGGCGAGGATGGCTGCATCCAGGGTGTGCTCGACTGGCTCGGGCTGCCCTACACGCATTCGGGCGTGCGCGCCTCCTCGCTCGCGATGGACAAGGAGGCCGCGAAGGCGGCCTTCGCCGCGGCCGGCCTGCCGGTGGCCGCGAGCCGCATCGTCAGCCCCGAGGAACTCGAGGCCGCGGACCCGCTGCCGCGCCCCTATGTCGTGAAGCCGGTGAATGAGGGCTCCTCCGTCGGCGTCGAGATCTTCCGCGAGGGCGACAATCGCCGCGCCGAGGTCGCGCGCGCCTGGCGCTTCGACCGGCGCATCATGGCGGAGGCGTTCATTCCGGGCCGCGAGCTCACCGTCGCCGTGATGGGCGACCGCGCGCTGGAAGTCACCGAGATCGACACCGGCCACGTCTTCTACGACTACGAGGCGAAGTATGCCGATGGCGGCAGCCGCCACACCCTGCCCGCGCCCGTGCACCCGGCCGTGCGCGCGCAGGCCATGGAGATCGCGCTGCGCGCGCATCGCGCGCTGGGCTGCCGCGGCGTCTCGCGCGCCGATCTGCGCTATGACGACACGGCCGGCGAGCCCGGGCAGTTGTTCCTGCTCGAGGTCAACACCCAGCCCGGCATGACGCGCACCTCCCTGGTGCCCGAACAGGCCGCGCATCTGGGCATCGCCTTCCCCGAACTCTGCGCCTGGATGGTGCGGGAGGCGCGTCATGGCCCGTGATGCCGTCGCGGCGGCAAGCCGTGCTCCGACAAGCAGCAACCCGCGCACGCGGCGCGAACCGGACCGGCCCAGCGGGCTGCGGCTGTGGCTCAAGCGCCGGCGCTTCCTGCTGCGCCCGGCCGGGCTCGGCCTGCTCGGCCTCGGCGTGCTTGGCGCGGTGGCCTTCGGCTTCTATGTCGCGGATCCCGCCGGGCGCGCGCGCAACATCGTCGAGAACGCGGCCGAGATCGGCGCGGGCTTCGGCCTCGAAGTGCGCGAGATCGTCGTCGAGGGCCGGCGCAACACGCCGCAGGACCTGATGCGGGCTGCGATCGGCGCGCAGCGCGGCGACCCGATGCTCGGCTTCTCGCCCGAAGAGGCGCGCGCGCGGCTCGAGACCATCGCCTGGGTCGAGGAAGCGCATGTGGAGCGCCGCCTGCCGGGGACGATCTTCGTGCGGCTCATCGAGCGCACGCCCTTCGCCATCTGGCAGCACCAGGGCCGCTTCGCGGTGGTGGACCGCGAGGGCCGCGTGGTGGCGACCGAGACGCTGGACGCCTTCGGCCCGCTGCCGCTGATCGTCGGCGCGGGGGCGGAGAAGCACGCGGCCGCACTCCATGACCTGCTGCTCGCGCATCGCAACATCCTTGAGCGCACGCAGGCACTGGTGCGGGTCGGCGAGCGGCGGTGGAACCTGCGGCTGCACAACGGCACGGATGTGCTGCTGCCCGAGGGACATGAGGCGCCCGCGCTGAACCGCCTCGCCGAGCTGCAGGCGCGCCACGCGCTGCTCGACCGGCCGCTGACCGCCGTGGACATGCGCCTGCCGGATCGGCTTGTCCTGCGCCAGCCGCCGGCACCCGAGCCCTCGGCCAACCCGGCGCGCCGGCCGGCCACGCCACAGCAGGGGAACACGCGCGGATGAACGCCCTGTCGCGCCTGCCCGCGCTGATCGAACCGCCCCCGGAACGGCGCCGCCGCGGCGCGCGCTCGGGCCCCTTCGGCGTGCTCGACATCGGCACCACCAAGGTGGTCTGCCTGATCGCGCGCATCGAGGGCGATGGCGAGCCGCGCGTGCTCGGCTTCGGCTGGCAGCGCGGGCGCGGCGTGAAGGGGGGCTCGATCATCGACCTGGAGGAGGCCGAGCGCGCCATCCGCGCCGCCGTCGGCCAGGCCGAGGAGATGAGCGACACCAAGCTGTCGGGCCTGATCGTCAACCTCTCCTGCGGCCAGCCGGAATCGCGGCTGCTCAACCTGCAATGGCCGATCGGCGGGCGCGCGGTGAACGATGCCGACCTGCGCGGCATCCTGATGGAGGCGCGCCGCCGCGGCACGGAAGAAGGGCGGGAGGGCGTGCATGGCGCGCCGGTCTCCTTCACCGTCGATGCCACGCCCGGCGTCGATGATCCGCGCGGCATGGTCTGCGACACGCTGGGCGCGCGCGTGCATCTGGTGGATGCCTCGCAGGCCGCGCTGCGCAATCTCGGCGCCTGCCTGCTGCGGTGCGACCTGGAGGTGGATGAACTGGTCTCGGCGCCCTATGCCGCGGCCCTCGCCACGCTGGTCGAGGATGAGAAGCGCATCGGCGCGACCGTGATCGACATGGGCGGGGGCACCACCTCGCTGGCCGTCTTCGGCGAGGGGCAGCTGATCCACACCGCGCAGATCCCGGTGGGCGGCTGGCAGGTGACGAACGACCTCGCCCGCGTGCTCTCCACGCCGATCAACCACGCGGAACGGCTCAAGACTCTGCATGGCGGCGCCATGGCCTCGGCCGATGACGACCGCGAGATGCTGCCCGTGCCACTGGTCGGCGAGGATGAGGACCACATCGCCCGCGTGCCGCGCGCCATGATCGTCAACATCATCCGCCCGCGCCTGGAAGAGACCTTCGAGCTGGTGCGCGAGCGGCTGGAACAGGCCGGCGTGGCGCGCGAATCCGGCACGCGCGTGGTGCTGACGGGGGGGGCGAGCCAGTTGATCGGCGCGCGCGAACTCGCAGCCCGGGTGCTCGACCGCCAGGTGCGCGTGGGCCGCCCGCGTTCCGTGCGGGGCCTGCCCGAGACTGCCGGCGGCCCGCCCTTCGCGGGGGCCATCGGGCTACTCGCCTGGGGTGCCGGCGAAGGCCGGCCGCTGATCGACATCGCACCGGGCGTGGACCGCCCGCAAGGCACGTTCCGACGCGTCTACGAATGGCTGAAGGCGCGGCTGTGACCATGCGCCCTGTCTTCCCCTTCCCCCTCGCCGCCTCCCGCGCGGCGCACTGAAACCTCCAGGAAAGGCCCCCGACCATGACCCTGAACCTGACCATCCCGTCGCACCAGCACACGGATTTCAGCCCGCGCATCACGGTCGTGGGTGTCGGCGGCGGCGGCACCAATGCCGTGAACAACATGGTCTCCATGGGCCTCGACGGCGTCGAGTTCCTGGTGGCGAACACCGACGCGCAGTCGCTGGTGCATTCCAAGGCCGACCGCCGCGTGCAGCTCGGCCCGCACCTGACGCAGGGCCTGGGCGCGGGCGCCAAGCCCGAGATCGGTCGCGCCGCGGCGGAGGAGGCGACGGAGGAACTCGCGCGGCACCTCGATGGCTGCCACATGGTGTTCGTCACCGCCGGCATGGGGGGTGGCACCGGCACGGGGGCGGCGCCGGTGATCGCGCGCATGGCGCGTGAGCGCGGCATCCTCACGGTGGGCGTCGTCACCAAGCCCTTCGATTTCGAGGGCCCGAAGCGGCGCAAGAGCGCGGATGCCGGCATCGAGGAGCTGCAGCAGTTCGTCGACACGCTGATCGTCATCCCCAACCAGAACCTGTTCCGGCTGGCGAATGAGAAGACCACCTTCGCCGAGGCCTTCAAGATGGCCGACAACGTGCTCTACATGGGCGTGCGCGGCGTGACCGACCTGATGGTCAATCCGGGCCTGGTGAACCTCGACTTCGCCGACATCCGCACCGTGATGGCGGAAATGGGCAAGGCGATGATGGGCACCGGCGAAGCCGACGGCGAGGACCGCGCGGTGAAGGCCAGTGAGGCCGCGATCAACAACCCGCTGCTGGAGGACACCTCCATGCGCGGCGCACGCGGCGTGCTGATCAACATCACCGGCGGCTACGACATGACGCTGTTCGAGGTGGATGAGGCCGCGAACCGCATCCGCAAGGAAGTGGATGAGGACGCGAACATCATCTTCGGTTCCTCGATCGACGAGACGATGAACGGGCGCATCCGCGTCTCGGTCGTCGCCACGGGCATCGATGCGCGCGAGGTCCGCGAGGCACAGCCGGTGAAGCTGGTGGTGAATGGCGGGCCGGTCTCGGCCATCTCCAACACCGCGGCCCAGGCGCCTGCGGCGGCGCCTGCCCCTGGGCCGCGCGGCCCGGTGGGCTTCACGCCGCGCGTCGCGGCGGGCGGTGGCGGCTATGCGCCGGCGGCCGCGCCGATGCGCCCGGCCCAGGGCTACGCGCCGGCCGCCATGCCGGCCCAGCCCGCCCAGCCCGCGCCGGTGGAAATGGCCCCGCCGGTGGAGATCCAGGCGCCCGAGCTGCCTCCGGCGCTGCGCGCCCCCGCGGCGACCCGCCCGGCCGCACCTGCGGCGCCGCAGCAGCATGGCGGCTGGCGGCGGATCTTCCAGCAGGCGACCGGCCTGATGCAGCGCGATGTGCCGGAGCAGCCCGCGCCGGCGCCGGTCCAGGCGCGCAGCGAGCCTGTCGCGCCCCCGACGCCGAAGAGCCCGCAGGAGGAGATGGGGCTCGAAATCCCGACCTTCCTGCGCCGCCAGTCGAATTGAGGCGAAATCTAGGCACCGCTGCAGTGCAATAATTGGCCAAAATCAATTACTTGCGCTGTAATGTCGCGAAACAAGGCTTGAATGGCGCCCCAGAGCTTCACATGCCATGAAGCGCTGGGGCGCGGTGTTTTCAGCCGCCCCCTCGGCCAGGGACGAGGCCTAATTCGGGGGATGCGTAAAGGGGTTCGCGCCGCATTGCGGCCACGGATCCCGCGCATGATCAGGGGCTGAGAGCAGGCATGGACGGTTTTCTTCCGATGGATCGAGCCCGACGCAAGACGCTGAAAAGCGCCATCGGCTGCGTCGGCGTGGGTCTGCACAGCGGCCGCCGCGTGGCGCTGACGCTGCGCCCGGCCGCCATCGGCACGGGCATCGTCTTCCGTCGCACCGATCTCGGCATCGATATCCCCGCCCGCTTCGACCGCGTGGTCGATACCCGCCTGTGCACCGCCCTGGTGGCGGAAGGCGCGCCCGAGGCGCGCATCGGCACGGTCGAGCATGTGATGGCCGCCCTGGCCGGCACCGGCGTCACCGACGCGCTGATCGAGCTCGACGGCGCCGAGGTGCCGATCCTGGATGGCTCCGCCGCGCCCTTCGTCTTCCTCATCGATTGCGCCGGCACGGTCACGCACAACGTCGCGGCCCCGGTGATCGAGGTGCTGAAGAGCATCCGCGTCGAGGACAAGGACGCCTTCGCCGAGCTGCACCCCACCGCCCTGCCCGGCTTCGAGGCCGATCTGGGCATCGAATTCGCCGCCCCCGCCATCGGCACCCAGTCGCTGGCGCTGCGCATCACGCCGGCCAGCTTCCGCGCCGGCCTGGCCGAGGCGCGCACCTTCGCCCTGGCCGAGGAGATCGCGCGGCTGCGCGCCGCCGGCCTCGCGCAGGGCGGCAGCCTGGCGAATGCTGTGGTCGTGGACGGCCCGATGGTGATCAACCCCGGCGGGCTGCGCCGGCCGGACGAATTCGTCCGCCACAAGCTGCTCGACGTGGTGGGCGACCTCGCCCTCGCCGGGGCCTCGCTCTCGGCGAAGTTCGTCGGCCGCCGCTCGGGTCATGCGCTGAACAACCGGCTGCTGCGCGCGCTCTTCGCCGACCGCAGCGCCTGGCGCCTGGTGGGCGGCGAGGTGCCGGAAGATGGCGCGATGGTGCGCCTGCCCGCCGCCGCCGCCCCCGCCATCGCCTGACAGCGCGGCTGCGCGAACCGCCCGCCGCGGCCTTGCCCGGCATGGGCCACGACGTGGTATAGGGGCACCCATGCGCGACCGGCCCTGGCTTTCCCGATTCACCCTGCCCCTTCTCGCCCTGCTGCTGCCGCTGGCGGCGTGCTCGGGCCCTTCCGCCTGGGACGGGCGCAGCACCTCGCTGGGTGCGGCGCGCAACGCGGCCGGGCAGGACACCTCCGCCGAGGGGCTCTTCGCCGCCGGCATGGAGGCGCTGAACCGCGAGGAATTCATCCGCGCCGGACAGCTCTTCGACACGGTGGAGCGCGAGCACCCCTATTCCAGCTTCGCCGCCAACGCGAAGCTGATGTCCGCCTATGCCGATTATTCGCGCAACCGCTACACCGAGGCGCTTGGCGCGCTGGACCGGTTCATCCAGCTGCATCCGGCGCATCGCGACATCGCCTATGCCTATTACCTGCGCGCGCTCGCGATGTATGAGCAGATCAACGACACGCAGCGCGACCAGCGCACCACCGAGCAGGCCATGGCGGCGCTGCAGGATGTGATGAACCGCTTCCCCGGCTCGCCCTATGCGCGCGATGCCCGCCTCAAGATGGACCTCGCGCGGGATCACCTCGCGGGCCATGAGATGCAGATCGGCCGCTTCTACCAGAACCGCCGGCTCTACACCGCCGCCATCGGCCGTTTCCGCCGCGTGCTCGAGGAACACCAGACCACCAACCATGTGCCCGAGGCGCTGCACCGCCTGACCGAGATCTACCTGACTCTCGGCCTGGTGGACGAAGCCCGGCGCACCGCCTCGGTGCTCGGCCACAACTATCCGGGCAGCCCCTGGTACCAGGACAGCTACGCCCTGCTGGTGGATGGCGCGCAGCCTTCCGAGCCGCCGCGCCAGGGTTTCTTCCAGCGCACGGTCGGCGTGTTCTTCTGAGCCGCCGGGGAGGCACCGCCGCGTGCTGACCTCGCTTGCCATCCGCGACGTGGTGCTGATCGAACGCCTGGACCTGGGCTTCGGCCCGGGGCTCACGGTGCTGACGGGCGAGACGGGCGCGGGCAAGTCCATCCTGCTCGACAGCCTGGGCCTCGCGCTGGGCGCCCGCGCCGAGTCCGGGCTGGTGCGCGCAGGCCAATCCCAGGCCAGCGTCGCCGCCGCCTTCCTGCCGCCAGACAGCCACCCGGCCCGCGCCATCCTCGCCGAGCAGGGCATCGATGCCGAGGATGAGGTGGTGCTGCGGCGCGTGGTCACCGCCGATGGCCGCTCCCGCGCCTTCGTCAATGACCAGCCCGTGGGCCTCGCGCTGCTGCGGCGCCTGGGCGCGCTGCTGGTCGAGGTGCAGGGCCAGCACGACCAGGTGGGCCTGGCCGACCCCGCCAGCCATGCCGCGTTGCTGGATGCCGCCGGCGCGCTGGACAAGCCGCGCGGCGCGGTGGGTGAGGCGCATCGCGCCTGGCGCGAGGCCGAACGCGCCCTGGCCACCGCGCGCGAGGAGATCGCCGCCGCCCAGCGCGACGAGGAATTCCTTCGCCATGCCGTGGCCGAACTCAGCGACCTCGCCCCGGTCGAGGGGGAGGAGGATGACCTCGCCGCCGAACGCCAGCGCCTGCAGCAGGGCGAGCGCCGCAACGAGGCGATCGCCGAGGCGCTGGCAGCGCTCAGCCCGCGCGACCGCCGCGCCGCCAACCCCGCCGCCGCGCTGCGCCATGCGAGCCGTGCCCTGGAACGCCTGCCCGCGCCGCAGACCGAAGCCGAGCCGGCGCTGGAGGCGCTGGGCCGCGCACTCGACGCCCTGGCCGAGGCCGAGACGGCGCTGGAACGCCTGGCCCATGAGGGCGGGCCCGATCCGCGCCGGCTGGAACAGGTGGAGGAGCGGCTCTTCGCGCTGCGCGCCGCCGCGCGCAAGCATCTGGTCCCGGTGGTGGAACTGCCCGCCTTCCTCGAAGGGCTGAAGGCGCGCCTCGCCGCCCTCGATGCCGGCACGGGGCAGGTGGTGGCGGCCGAGCGACGCGCCGCCGAGACCCGCACCGCCTATCTGGAAGCCGCCGCGCGGCTCACCGAGCAGCGCCGCGCCGCCGCCGAGAAGCTGGAACGCGCGATCGGCCGCGAATTGCCGCCGCTCAAGCTCGATCGCGCGCGGCTGGTGGTGGAGGTCGCCCCGCGCGCCGAGGCGGCCTGGGGCCCGGATGGCGTGGACCGCGTGACCTTCCTGGTCTCCACCAACCCCGGCCAGGCGCCCGGCGCGCTCGACAGGATCGCCTCGGGCGGCGAACTCTCGCGCCTCATGCTCGCGCTCAAGGTGGTGCTGGCGCGCGGCTCGCCGGTGCCGACCCTGGTGTTCGACGAGGTGGACAGCGGCATCGGCGGCGCCACCGCGGCGGCGGTGGGCGAGCGCCTGGCGCGGGTGGCGGAGCGTGTGCAGGTACTGGTGGTGACCCACTCGCCCCAGGTCGCCGCGCGCGGGGCGCAGCACCTTTCGGTGGCGAAACAGGTGAAGGCTGGCCGGGCCGAGACGCGCGTGACACCGCTGGATGCGCCCGCTCGGCGCGAGGAACTGGCGCGCATGCTGGCCGGTGAACGCGTGACGGATGCGGCGCGCGCGGCGGCCGACAGCCTGCTGGCGGGCGGGCTGCTGTGATCCGCGCGGCGGTGCCCGCCGATGCGCAGGCGCTTGCGGCGCTGTTCAACGCGCTCAACAGCCTCGATGGCGAGACGCCGAAGACGCCGATGACGTCGGCGATCCTGCTGCGCGACCTGATCTGCGCCGAACCCAAGGCGCTGCTGCTGGTCGCGGAGCATGCGGGCGCGCTGGCCGGCTTCGCCACGGGCACGCTGATCTACGACGCGGTGCGCGCCGCCTGGGCGATGATGCTGCTCGACCTCTATGTGGCCCCCGAGGCGCGCCGCCGCGGCCTTGCGCGCGGGCTGATGGCGCGTCTCGCCGCCACGGCGATGGACCAGGGCGCGCGCTGCCTCTGGTGGGGCGTGGATGAGGGCGATGACGAGGCCACCGCCTTCTACCGCAGCATCGGCGCGCGCAGCGAAGGGATGTTCAGCGGCGAGATCATCGAAGGCGCGGCGCTGGCCGCGCTGGCGGGAAGAGAGGCATGAGCGAGCGCATCGAGAGCCTGAGCGAGGAAGAGGCCGCCGCGGAACTGGCGCGCCTCGCCGCCGAGATCGCGCATCACGACGCGCTCTACCACCAGCAGGACGCGCCCGAGATCAGCGATGCGGAATACGATTCGCTGGTGCGCCGCAACCGTGCGCTGGAGGCGCGCTTCCCGCATCTGGTGCGCGACGACAGTCCGACGCGGCGCGTCGGCGCCGAGGCGGCGGAGGGCTTCGCCAAGCTGCGCCACGGCGTGCCGATGCTCTCGCTCGACAATGCCTTCGCGGACCAGGATTTCCTCGATTTCTGCGCCTCGATCCGCCGCTTCCTGAAGCTGGAGGCGGAGGAACGCCTGGAATTCGTGGGCGAGCCGAAGATCGATGGGCTGTCGGTCAACCTCACCTATGTGGACGGCGCCTTCCTGCAGGGCGCGACGCGCGGCGACGGGGCGGAGGGCGAGGATATCACCGCCAACCTGCTGACGCTGTCCGACCTGCCGCGGCGGCTCGCGGCGCCCTTCCCCGCGCGGATCGAGATCCGCGGCGAGGTGTTCTGCGAGAAGGCCGATTTCCTCGCCTTCCGCGCCGAGCAGCAGCTTGCGGCCGAGGCGCGCGAGGCACGCCGCGCGCGCGGCGAGGCGCTGGGCCCCGCCATCACCATCCCGGTCAATCCGCGCAACTTCGCCGCCGGCTCCTTGCGGCAATTGAACGCGGAGATCACGGCGCAGCGGCCGCTCAAGCTCTTCGCCTATGCGATGGGCGAGGCGAGCGAGCTTCCCGCCGAGACCCATGCCGGCTGGCTCGACCGGCTGCGCGGCTGGGGATTCCGCGTCAATCCGATTTCGGAACTTCTGGCCGATGAACAGGCCGCGCTCGATTTCCAGCGGCGCATGACGGCGGGGCGCAGCGGCCTCGCCTATGACATCGACGGTGTCGTCTACAAGCTCAACCGGCTCGACTGGCAACGCCGGCTCGGCTTCGTGGGGCGTGCGCCGCGCTGGGCCATCGCCTGGAAATTCCCCGCCGAGCGCGCCACCACCAAGCTGCTCGACATCGAGATCCAGGTCGGGCGCACCGGCGCGCTGACGCCGCGCGCGGTGATGCAGCCGGTCGGCGTGGGCGGCGTGATGGTGACGCACGCATCGTTGCACAACGAGGACGAGATCACGCGCAAGGATGTGCGGATCGGCGACACGGTGATCCTGCAGCGCGCAGGCGACGTGATCCCGCAGATCGTGGGCATCGTGCCCGAGCTGCGCCCCGCCGATGCCGTACCCTTCATCTTCCCCGACACCTGCCCCGCCTGCGGCAGCCACGCCGTGCGCGCGAATGGCGAGGTGGTGAAGCGTTGCACCGGCGGGCTGATCTGCCCGGCGCAGACGGTGGAACGCCTGATCCATTTCGCGCGGCGCAACGCGATGGATATCGAGGGGCTGGGCGAGGAGAACATCCAGAAGCTCTTCGCCGAGGGCCTGGTGAAGAGCCCCGCCGACATCTTCCGCCTGTCGCGCCACACCGAGACGCTGCTCGGCTGGGAAGGCTGGGGCGAGAAGAAGGTCGCGAACCTGCTGGCCGGGATCGAGGCACGGCGGCGCGTGCCGCTCGAGCGCTTCATCTTCGCGCTCGGCATAAGGCGCATCGGCGAGGCGAATGCGAAGCTGCTGGCGCGGCACTACCATTCGCTCGCGGAATGGCGCGCGAAGATGCTGGCCGCCACCACCATCGGCAGCGAGGCGCGCGAGGAGCTGGGCAGCATCCAGGGCATCGGCCCGGCCATCGCCACCGAGCTCGCGGAATTCTTCGCCGAGCCGCACAATCGCGACGCGCTGGCGGATCTGGCGGCCGAGGTCTCGCCCGAGGATGTCGCCATCGTCGCGACCGCCGACAGCCCCTTCGCCGGCAAGGTGATGGTCTTCACCGGCACGCTCGCCACCATGTCGCGCGACGAGGCGGAGGCGCAGGCGGAACGCCTTGGCGCCAAGGTCACGAAGAGCGTGTCGAAGAAGACCGACTTCGTGGTGGTGGGCGCGGATGCCGGCAGCAAGGCGAAGAAGGCCGCCGAACTGGGGCTGCGCGTGCTGAGCGAGGCCGAGTGGCGCGCGATGGCCGGGCTGGAGCAATATCCGATCTGACGTCGCGGCAGCACTGCGATCAGCCAGTCGGACTTCTTGCGCCGGAAACAATCAGTGAGGGCAAACGAATTCCGTCCGGTCTGACGGTTCGCATCCTGGAAGGGGCGTCCCTCCCTCCAGACCTCCCTGCCGAGGAGGCTCATCGCAAATCTCGCGGGTCGTGACCGATCCGCGGGCTTCGGCTCTATGCGGCGATGCAGATCGCGTTCAGGCCCTCGAAGCGGATGGTTTCGCCACGGATGGTCAGGGTGCCGTTGGCCTCGCCGCTGAAGCGGATGAAATTGCCCTCGACGGTCCAGGTGGTGGCGGAACTCATCCCGCCGAAGCCGGAGCCCGCATTGCCCCCGTGCAGCTTCAGCCCCTCCAGCACCTCCTCCATCGTCAGGCTCGCGCCGGCCGCCAGCGGCGAGTCGCCATGGAAGTTGGAGATGGCATTGGGCGAGATCAGGTAGAGCGTTTCGGACGCGACAATGCTGCCGATGATCGTGTCGTTGCCGTCCCCGACCTTCCAGTAGATGTTGTCATCCCCGCTGCCGGCCTCGATCCAGTCGGCACCCAGCCCGCCGGACAGCTCGTCGAGGCCATCCCCGCCCATCAGCACATCGTCGCCGGCGCCGCCGCGCAAGGTGTCGTCGCCGAGGTCGCCCGAGATCAGGTCACGGCCTGCGCCGCCCTCCAGCAGGTCGTCGTCCGTGCCGCCGCCCAGCTCGTCGTCGCCATCCCCGCCACGCAGCGTATCACGCCCGCCATCGCCCCAGACGGTGTCGTTGCCGGTGCCGCCATCCGCGTTGTCATCGCCGAAGCCGCCCAGCAGCCTGTCGTTGCCGGCATCCCCGCGCAGCGTGTCGTTGCTGTCGCCGCCATCGACGAGGTCATGGCCATCGCCGCCATGGGCGAGGTCGTGGCCCGCGCCGCCGATGAGCGTATCGTTGCCGCCATCGCCCTGCAGCGTGTCCTGGCCGCTCCCGCCCTCCACCCGGTCGGCGCCGCCGCCGCCCAGGAGCTTGTCATGCCCGTCGCCGCCGACGATCCAGTCATCCGCCCCGCCGCCGCGCAGCGTGTCATTGCCGCCGCCGCCGAATTCCCAGGCACCGCCGGTCACGCGCAATAGGTGCGCGGCACTGATGGGCCGCGGCGCGCCGGATTGCCTCATGACAGGAAGCTTGCGCATGGCTGCCTCGATCCTTGGCGTTGCGGCAAGATCGCATGATCGCGCCGGCTGCGGACAGAGGATTCATCGGTGGCGGCCATTGGCATGGCCTTGGACCGGCGGGTCGACCGATCGCGGCGCTGCCGCGACGTCGGATCGCATATTGCCCTAGGCGGCGTGGATCTCGTTCACGTCATTGCCGAAGCGGTCGAAGGCGACGCCGTAGCAATGGATCGAGATGGCGGTGCGGCAGGAAAGGTTCGCCAGGCGATGGATCAAGGCCGGGTCGGCCGCCCCATGGCTGCCCTCGCCGGGGCGGAGCAGCTTGGTGGCCTGGGGCACCGGGGGCTCGCCCAAGGGATCGGGGGGGGCGTAGTAGGTCTCGGTCAGCACGCCCTGATGCACGGCGAAGGCGCACCAGGTGCGGTGCCCATGTACGGGTGACATCTGCCCCGGCCGCCAGACCAGCGCGACCACGGCATAGCCGGCCTCTTCATCGCTGTGCAGCAGGTGGCGGATGTAGCGCTCGGGGCAGCAGGGGCAGTCCTTGCCCGCGAGCAGGTCCTCGCGCGCCGCGAAGGCGCCGATCGCCTCCGCCACCGCCGCCGGCCGCTGCACCAGCGGCCCACGTGCCGCCTGGGCGATGCCGGCGAGCATGGTTTCGAGGGGGCTGAGGCTGCGGATGAAGGTCATGGGAACCGGTTCGGCTGCGACGGGGCGAGCCTACAACGCGGATTTTCCCTCCTGCAAGCTGAAAAGGGATGAATTTACCCCACCCGTAAGTGACGGCGCCGTCTTTGTGCTCCCATTGCCACGACCAGCAGCAAATCACGCCTCCCGCGCCGGATCGGCGAGGAACCCCGTCACCTCCGCCAGCACCGGCGCCCCCGCGAGGCCAAGCGCGCGCACCGGCGCGGCCATGGCGGCCAGCACGCCGACATGGCCCATGCCCGGATAGGTCCGCAGCCGCACCGGCCGCCCGGCCCGCTGCAGGGCAGCGGCGAGGTTGATGGCGTGCAGCGGGTAGACCACGTCATCGGCCTCGCCATGCAGCAGCAGCAGCGGCGGCGCGGTGGCCAGGGCGGCGGGGTCGGGCGCGGCCTCGATCCGCCCGCCCGGGGCGGGGGCGAAGATGCTGCGGCTCGGTTCCTCCAACGGCTGCCAGGAGATTGGCGCGGCGAGCAGCACGCCCCCGGCCAGCGTCACGCGCGCGGCCTCACCCAGCCAGGTCGGGTCGAGCGCGAGGGCGGCGGCAAGGAAGCCGCCGGCGGAATGGCCCATGACGAAGACGGGCCGCGCGGCAAGCCCGGGCCGGGCGCGCAACCAGGCGACGGCCAGGGCCGCATCCTCGAGGAAATCGGGCCAGCGCGCGGCGGGCCAGAGCCGATAGTCCGGCACCGCCACGGCCATTCCCTGCTGCGCCAGGACGCGGGCGATAAAGGCGTAGTCGCCGCGATCCCCGCTGCGCCAGCCGCCGCCATGGAAGAACACCACCAGCGGCGCCTCGGGCCGGTCCGGCGGCAGGTAGAGGTCCAGGCGCTGGCGCGGCAGCGGGCCATAGGCCAGCCCGGCCTCCGGGGCGATGCCGCCGCGCGGCGTCAGCGCATTGGCGATCCCGGTGGGCGAGCAGGCGCCAAGCAGCAGCGGGAGCAGCGGCGCGACAAGACGCCGCGCCAGGGTCATGCCGCCGCGGCGGCGGCGCGGATGCGCCCCAGCACGGCCGCGACGCCGTTGCGCCGCGACAGGCTCAGATGCTCCGCCAGACCCAGCGTGGCGAGGAATTCCGGCCCCTGCGCCAGGATCTCCTCCGGCCGGCGGGCATCATAGACGCTGAGGATCAGCGCCAGCAGGCCCTGGACGATCGAACTGTCGCTCGCCGCGCGGAAGTGCAGCCTTCCCTCGCGCGGCTCGGCGCGCAGCCAGACGCGGGACTGGCAGCCGGCCACGCGCTCATGCTCGGCCCGGTCCTCCTCGGGCCAGGGGGCGAGCTTGCGGCCCATGTCGATGACGTGGCGGTAGCGGTCTTCCCACTCCTCGAGCAGCGCGAAATCCTCGGCGAGTTCGCTCAGCACGGTCGCGATGGGGGCGGGCGCGTTCATGCCGCACGCGCCGGCAGGGTGGCGTGGAAGCCGGCGCCCGCGCTCTCGGGCAAGGGCGCGAAGCGCAGCACGCGCCCCGCCTGGCGTGCGGCGAGCAAAGCGCGCCCGATCGGCAGGAACAGCGTCTCCCCGCTGGTCGGCGTGGCGGGGTCGAGCCGCACGAGAAGCGTAGTGGCCGCCGGCCTTGCCGCTTCGAGCGTGGCGGCGAGGCGCGCCTCGGCCTCCGCCCGCGCCAGGGCGCGCAGGTCGAGTTCCTGCTCGGCGGTGGTCTCCGCGCCGCGCAGCGCGGCGGCGATGGTGGGGTCGAGGATCGGCATGGCGGAGAGATCGCCCCGCCAGCCGGACTGCGCAAGACAGGCCGTGCGGATCAGCCGGCTTTCCAGCACACCAGGTCGATCTCCACCAGCGCCCCGCGCGCCAGGCCGGTGACGCCGATGCAGGTGCGCGCCGGCAGGCGATCCGCCGGGAAGGCCGCCGCCCAGACGGCATTCATCGCCGCATAGTCGCGCGCGAAATCGGTGAGGTAGATGCGCGCCTGCACCACCTCTTCCCAGGTGAAGCCGGAGCCGGCCAGTACGCGCTTGAGGTTCGCGATCACCTGCCCGGTCTGCGCCGCCACGCCCTCGGGCAGGGGCCGGGTGTTGTCGGCCGGGTCGGTCGGCATCTGGCCCGTGACCAGCAGCCAATTGCCGCAGCGCACCGCATGGCTGAAGGGGGCGACGCGGTCGGGACCATCGGGCAGGGTGAGGAAGATCGGCGCATCCATGGGTGGGCTCCTGTCGTCTATTCCGCCCGCAGCGCCGCACCGGCGGCGAGCGGCGCCATGGGCGCGGCGATGGCGAGAAGCGCGCCGAGCAACAGCAGGTAGGGCCGCGCCACCAGCCCCGCCGCCGCGGCCTCGATGGCGGCGGCGCCGAAGATCACGGCCGGGATGGAGAGCGGCAGCACCAGCAGCGGCAGCAGCACGCCGCCGCGCCGCGCCCCCAGCGTCAGCGCCGCCCCCGCCGTGCCGAACAGCGACAGCACCGCGGTTGCGAGGCCCAGCGCGATCACCGCCACCCCCCAGGCCTCCACCGGCAGGTTCAGCATGGCGGCCGCCATCGGTGTGGCCAGCAGCAGCGGCAGCCCGGTGGTGAGCCAATGGCCCAGCGCCTTGGCCAGGGCGAGCAGCGCCGGCGGCAGGCCGGAGAGCAGCAATTGCTCCAGCGAGCCATCCTCCGCCTCCGCCCCGAACAGCCGATCGAGCGGCAGCAGCGCGGCGAGCAGCGCGGCCGCGAGCAGCGCGCCCGGGGCGATGCGCGCCAGGATCTCGGGCGAGGGCCCGATGCCGAAGGGAAACAGCGCGCAGACGAGGACGAAGAACATCACCGCCGCCAGCGTATCCGCCGGGTGCCGCATGGCGAGGCGCAGCTCGCGCCCCAGCACGGCCAGAAAGGCACTCACAGGCGCAGTTCCTTCGCCTCGGGCAGCGGCAGCGGCAGATGCGTCGCCGCCATCACCGCGCCCCCCGCCGCGCGATGCGTGGCCAGCAGGGCGCCGAGGCGTTCCACTGAGGCCGCGTCCAGCCCCACCGTCGGCTCATCCAGCAGCCACAGCGCCGCCGGCGAGAGCGCAAGCCGCGCCAGCGCCAGGCGCCGCTTCTGGCCGGAGGAAAGCACACGCGCCGGCAGGTCGGCGAGATCGAGCAGGCCCACCGCCTCCAGCGCCGGCTCCACCGCCCCGCCCCAGAGCTTCGCGAAGAAGGCCAGGTTCTCCCGCACGCTCAGCGAGGGCTTCAGCGCATCGGCATGGCTGAGATAGCGCAGGCGCCGCGCATGGGTGGGCCGGTCGGCCAGCGCCTCCGCCCCCTGCCAGCGCAACTCGCCCTCGATCAGCGGCACCAGCCCGGCGACGGCGCGCAGCAGGGTGGATTTGCCCGCGCCATTCGCCCCGGTCAGCAGCAGCGCCCCGCCCGCCGGCAGGGTGAAGTCGAGGCCCGAAAAGACCAGGCGCTCGCCACGCCATACGGCCAATTCCCGACCTTCCAGCATGGTGAGCCGCATCCTTCCTTGCCGTGCCCGGATGGACCGGCACCCCTGGCCTGTGGTTTAAGCCGCCTGCTGCGGTTGCGAAAGCGGCCCGGCTTCACCGCGCCTGGTTCGGCGGAAGGCGCCCCGTGCCTGCGGGGTCGCAAACCGGCCCCGGCGCCACCGAAGACACCACGCAACAGCGGGGAAATCTGAACCATGCGGATGACCGGGCAGGACAGCCTCAAGACCCGCCGAACCCTCACGGTGGACGGCAAGAACTACGAGTATTTCTCCCTGCCCGCGGCGGCGCAGAGCATCGGGGACATCTCCCGCCTGCCGGCCAGCCTCAAGGTCCTGCTCGAGAACGTGCTGCGCTTCGAGGATGGCCGCGCCTACACGGTGGCCGATGCCCATGCCATCGCCGGCTGGCTGGCCGAGGGCCGCTCGACCAAGGAAGTGCCCTTCAAGCCCGCGCGCATCCTGCTGCAGGACTTCACCGGCGTGCCCGCCGTGGTGGACCTCGCCGCCATGCGCGATGCGCTGGCGCGCCTGGGTGGCGAGCCGCGCAAGGTGAACCCGCTGGTGCCCGTCGATCTCGTGATCGACCACTCGGTGATGGTCGATGTCTCCGGCACCAAGGATGCGCTGCAGAAGAACGTCGACATCGAGTTCGAGCGCAATGGCGAGCGCTATGAGTTCCTCCGCTGGGGCCAGTCCGCCTTCGCGAATTTCCGCGTGGTGCCGCCGGGCACGGGCATCTGCCACCAGGTGAACCTGGAATACCTGGCCCAGGTGGTCTGGACCGCGACCGATGCCGGCGAGGTCTTCGCCTATCCCGACAGCTGCTACGGCACCGACAGCCACACCACCATGGTCAACGGCCTGGGCGTGCTGGGCTGGGGCGTGGGCGGCATCGAGGCCGAGGCCGCGATGCTCGGCCAGCCCATCGCCATGCTCATCCCCGACGTGATCGGCTTCAAGCTGACCGGCAAGCTGCGTGAGGGTGTCACCGCCACCGACATGGTGCTGACGGTGACGCAGATGCTGCGCAAGAAGGGCGTGGTGGGCAAGTTCGTCGAGTTCTTCGGCCCGGGCCTGACCCACATGCCGCTGGCCGACCGCGCGACCATCGCCAACATGGCGCCCGAATACGGCGCGACCTGCGGCTTCTTCCCGGTCGATGAGGTGACGCTGGGCTACCTCACCATCTCGGGCCGCGACGAGCACCGCATCAACCTCACGCGCGAATACTTCAAGGCGCAGGGCATGTGGCGCGATGATTCGACGCCGGATCCGGTGTTCACGGATACGCTCGAATTGGACCTGTCCACGGTTGAGCCCTCGCTCGCGGGGCCGAAGCGGCCGCAGGATCGCGTGGCGCTGGGTTCGGTCGGCGCCTCCTTCGCGAAGGACCTCGCCGCGGGCGCCATGGGCGTGCCGGGCGATGAGGCGAACAAGCGCGTGCCGGTGGAAGGGGCGAATTTCGACCTCGGCCATGGCGATGTGGTGATCGCCGCCATCACCTCCTGCACCAACACCTCCAACCCCTATGTGCTGGTCGCCGCCGGCCTCGTCGCCCGCAAGGCGCGCGAGAAGGGGCTGACGCCCAAGCCCTGGGTGAAGACCTCGCTCGCGCCCGGTTCGCAGGTGGTGACGGACTACCTGAACGCCTCGGGCCTCACGGCCGATCTCGATGCGCTCGGCTTCCAGACGGTGGGCTATGGCTGCACCACCTGCATCGGCAATTCGGGCCCGCTGCCCGAGCCGATGGTGGAGGCGATCGAGGGCAACAAGCTGGTCGTCGCCGGCGTGCTCTCGGGCAACCGCAACTTCGAGGGCCGCGTGCACGCCAATGTGCGCGCCAACTACCTCGCCTCGCCGCCGCTGGTGGTGGCCTATGCGCTGGCGGGGACGGTGAAGAAGGATCTCTCCAAGGATCCGATCGGCACCGGGCGCGACGGCCAGCCGGTCTATCTGCGCGACATCTGGCCGAGCCAGGAAGAGGTCAACACCGTCGTGCACGGCGTGGTCACCCGCAAGATGTTCATGTCCCGCTACTCGGACGTGTTCAAGGGCCCGGCGCAGTGGCAGGCGATCCGCGTCGATGCCGACAGCGACACCTACAAGTGGAATGGCGGCTCCACCTACGTGCAGAACCCGCCCTATTTCGAGGGCATGACCATGGAGGTCGGCGCGCTGGCCTCCGTGCGTGGGGCGCGCGTGCTCGGGCTGCTGGGTGACAGCATCACGACCGACCACATCTCGCCCGCGGGCAACATCCGCAAGTCGAGCCCGGCGGGCGAATACCTGCTGGAACACCAGGTGCGGCCGGCGGATTTCAACAGCTACGGCGCGCGCCGCGGCAACCACGAAGTGATGATGCGCGGCACCTTCGCCAACATCCGCATCCGCAACGAGATGGTGCCCGGCATCGAGGGTGGCATCTCCAAGCACTACCCCTCGGGCGAGAGCGCGCCGATCTACGACGTCGCGATGCGCTACCGCAACGAGGGCGTGCCGCTGGTGATCTTCGGCGGCAAGGAATACGGCACGGGTTCGTCGCGCGACTGGGCGGCGAAGGGCACCTTCCTGCTCGGCGTGAAGGCCGTGATCGCCGAGAGCTTCGAGCGCATCCACCGTTCGAACCTGGTGGGCATGGGCGTGCTGCCGCTGGTCTTCAAGGACGGGGAGAGCCGCACGAGCCTCGGCCTGAAGGGCGATGAGCTGGTCGACATCCTCGGCATCGAGGATCTGAAGCCGCGCATGATGCTCGAACTGGTGATCACCCGCGCCGATGGCTCGGTGGTGCGCACCGAGGTGCAGTGCCGCGCCGATACGGCCGATGAGGTCGAGTACTACCGCAACGGCGGCATCCTTCACTACGTGCTGCGCGGCATGGCGCGGGCCGCGTAAGCGGCTGCGCTTCGGCCGAGAAAGGGGGGCGCGACCTGCAAGGGTCGCGCCCTTTTTCTATGCCGGCAGCGAGGCCAGCGCCGCGTCGAAGGCGTCGAGCGTCTGCGCGATGTCCGCGGGCGTATGCGCCAGCGAGATGTAGAACTTGCTCTCGCCCTTCATCACGCCCTGCGCGCGCAGCACGCGGTTCACATGCGCCTGCACCGCGCGGTCGGCGCGCTGCATCGCGCGATAGTCGCGCAGCGGACCCGCCGCATGAACCACGTCGAAGAGCGGCGGCTCGCCCAGGATCTGCGCCGTGAGGCCGGCGCGCGCGATGCGCTCGGAGAGGCCCGCCATCAGCGCGCGGCCTGTGGCGAAGATGGTTTCATAGGCGCCCGGGCGCCGCAGGATCTCAAGCGTCTTGAGCCCCGCCACCGCCGCCACCGGATTGCCCGAGAGCGTGCCCACCTGCATCAGGAAGCCGTCATCGCCGACCCGCGCGCGATCGAAATGCGCCATGATCTCGGCGCGGCCCGCCACCGCCGCCAGCGGGAAGCCGCCGCCGATCACCTTGCCCAGCGTGCACAGGTCAGGCGTGACGCCGTAGTAGGCCTGCGCGCCGCCATAAGCGAAGCGGAAGCCCGTCACCACCTCGTCGAAGATCAGCACCAGCCCATGCCGCGTGCAGATCTCCCGCAGCCCCGCGAGGAAGCCGGGCGCGGGCGGGATCAGCCGTTGCAGCGGCTCGACGATGATGCCCGCAAGCTCACCCGCATGCGCCGCGACCAGCCGCTCCACCGCGTCGAGGTCGTTGAATGGCGCAACCAGCACGTCGGCTTGCGCGGCACGCGGGATACCGGCGGAATCCGGCACGGCCTCGGGGAAGTTGGCGAGGCGCTTGGGCGCCAGGCTCATGAGCCCATGGTCGCTCATGCCGTGGTAGCCGCCCTCGAATTTCAGGATGCGCTCGCGCCCGGTGAAGGCGCGGGCCAGGCGCATGGCGTACATGTCCGCCTCGGAGCCGGAGGAGACGTAGCGCAGTTGCTCGGCGCAAGGCACGGCCGCCACGATCGCCTCGGCGAGTTCGATGCCCTGCTCGTTGTTGGCGAAGAAGGTGGTGCCGCGGGCAAGCTGTTCCTGCACGGCCTCATTCACCTCGGGATGCGCATGGCCGATCAGCATGGGCCCCGAGCCGAGCAGGAAATCGACGTATTCGCGCCCCGCCACGTCCCACACGCGCCCGCCGCGCCCGGCACGCAGCACCACATCGCCCGCCATGTTGCCGAAGCTGCCCGCCGGCAGCACCCGCCTTGCGCGCGCGGCCAGCGCGGCCTCGGCCTCCTCGGTGATCGGCATGTCCATGCGCGGGCTCCCTTCCAGGCAGCAGAGTAGAGACCCGCGCGGCGGCGCGTGAAAGGGCCGAATTCAGCGCCGCAGCGCCGCACCCAGCCACAGGCTCGCCGGGATCGCCGCCGCGCAGAGCAGCGCCATCGACCAGAAGGCGGCACCCCCGGCCGCCGCGTAGAGCGGCCCGCTCGCCAGGGTGAAGACCCCCATCCACAGCCCCGTGCCGAGGGCCGCGTGCAGCGTCTGCGCCATGCCCGCCTGGGCGGGGGGCACCACGCGGCCCAGCACCGCCATGGTCGCCAGATGCTGCATCCCGAAGGTCGCGGCGTGCAGCGCCTGCACCGGAAAGAGCAGCCAGGGATCCACCGTCAGCGCCACCACGCCCCAGCGCAGCACGCCGGCGGCGCCGGCCGCGACGCAGAGCCCGACCGGGCCGAGCCGCGTGACGAAGCCGCGGCCCCACCAGAACAGCGCGACCTCCGCCACCACGCCCGCCGCCCAGAGCCCGCCGATCAGCCCCGGCGAGAGGCCCGAGGCCTGCCAATGCAGCGTGCCGAAGGCGTAGTACATGGCGTGGCTGCCCTGGATCAGCGCCGAGACCACCAGCAGCCGCCGCAGCGCCGGGATGCGCAGCGGCGCGAGGAAGGCGGCCAGCCCGCCCGGCCCGCTGCCGGGCCGCGCGGGCGCTTCCGGCAGGCTAAGCGCCGCCAGCGCCGTCACCGCGAGCCCGGCGATGAGCAGCCAGACCGCGGCTTCCGGCCCGCCCCAGGCCACGGCCTGCCCGCCGCCCAGCGCGGCGACGATGAAGCTGACGCTGCCCGCCGCCCGGGCCCGCGCATAGTCGAAGCCGGGCGGCGTCCGGGCGGCGACCACGGTCATGGCGTCGGTCAGCGGCACCACCGGCGCCAGGGCGGCGTTGTGCACCAGGATCACCAGCAGCAGCAGGCCGAAGCCGGCGGCGAGCAGCAGGCCCGAGGCCGCCAGCGCCGCCACCCCGGCCGAACAGGCCAGCACCAGGCGCGGCGCGGCCAGCTTGTCCGCCAGTCGCCCGCCGAGCGGCCCGGCGACGAGCCGCACGGCCGAGCCCGCGGCCAGCAGCACGGCCACTTCCTCGGCCCCCAGCCCCCGCCCGGCCAGCACGGCGGGCAGGAAGGGCAGCAGCACGCCGAAGGCGAAGAACTGGGCGGCGTAGATCAGGGCAAAGCGCGTGGCGGGGCTCACGCCGCGCAGGCTGCCCGTCCCCGGCCGCCGCGCCAAGCCTGCTCAGGCGGCGCGCAGACCCGCGAGAAAGGCATCCGTCTGCGCGCGCATCGCCGCCATGCGCGCGGCGAGCAGGCCCGCGCTCTCGCGCACCCGCAGGCCCGCGGCGTCCGTCTCGCCTGCCCCCTGGGCGAGCACGGCCAGGGTGGTGGTGACCTGCTGCGTGCCGCCCGCCATCTCCGCCGCACGGCGCGTGATCTCGCGCGTCGCGCTGGTCTGCTGTTCCGCCGCGCCGGCGACGGCGGCGGTCAGCCCGCCCATCTCCTGGACCGCGGTGGCGATCTGGGCGATCGCCTCCACCACGCCCTCGGTCGCGGCTCGGATGGCGCCGACCTGGGCGCCGATCTCCTCGGTCGCGCGCGCCGTCTGCCCGGCCAGGGCCTTCACCTCGCCGGCCACCACGGCGAAGCCCTTGCCGGCATCGCCCGCCCGCGCCGCCTCGATCGTGGCGTTGAGCGCGAGCAGGTTGGTCTGCCCGGCGATGCTCTCGATCAGGCGCACCGCCTCGCCGATCCGCGCGGCGGCGTCGGAGAGGCCGCGCACCCGTGCCTCGGTCTGCGCCACCTCGGCCTCGGCGGCGCGGGCGCGCGTCGCGGCGTCCGACATCTGGCGCGTGACCTCGGCGATGGAGGCGGCAAGTTCCTCGGTCGCCGCTGCCACGGTCTGCACGCTGGCCGATGTCTGCTCGGCCGCACCGACCGCATCCTGGCTGCGGGAACGCCCCTGTTCCGCCGTTCGGCCAAGCTGCACCGCGGCGGAATCGAGCGCCCCGGCCGCCCCAGCCATCTCGGCGAAGCCATCGCGGGTCTCGGCGTCGAAGCGCTCGATCTGGCGCTCCAGCGCCTCGGCCCGGGCCAGCGCGCGCGCCGCCTCCGCGGCACGTTCGGCGTCCGCCGCCCGCGCCATGAGGCTCGCCTGGCGGAAGCCCTCCAGCGCGCGGGCGGTGGCGCCGATCTCATCGGCCCGCGCCGCGCCGACCACGGGCTGCGCCAGTGCCCCGGCCGACATCGCCTCGGCCGCCGCGCGCAGATCGGCGAGCGGGCGCAACACGCCGCGGCGAAGCAGCAGCATCGCAAGGCCCGAGAGCAGCGTCAGCACCGCAAGCGTCAGGCCCAGCAGCTGCGTGGCCAAGGCGGACCCCTGGGCCAGCGCCACGCTCATCAGCGCCTCGCTGCGCGCATTGGCGGCGCGGGCGGCAGCGGTCAGGCGATCATTCAGGGCGGAGCGGTTCGCGCGGTTGGCCTCGTTGTTGCCGAAGCGGTCGGCGGCGGGCGCGCCTTCCTCCCGGACCAGGCGCAGCAATTCCCGCCGGAAGCCCGCGAAGCTGGCGGCGGCCTCCTGCAGCGCGGCGAAATCGGCGCGCTCCGCGGGCGGGACCAGCCGCGCCCAGGCGGCGAGGTCCTGCTCCAGCCGGTCGAGCGCGCGGGTCAGCCCGACGCCGAAGCGATCGACCTGCGCGCGGTCGCGCGCCATGTAGATGCCACGGCTCTCCATCACCACGTCGAGCACATGGGCGTTGGCGCGCTCGGCCAGGCGCGACGCCTCGGCCGCCTGGCGCCAGTCCCGGACCTTCCGCTCATGGCTCTCGAAGATCAGCCAGCCGGCCAGGGCGGTGGCGAAGCCCACCAGGGCCAGCCCGCCGAGCAGGAGGTTGAGCCGGAAGGCGATGGAAGTGGTGATGCGGCGGATCATGGCGGTCTCCGCGCCGCTGCGTTGCGGCGCCCGGTCGCTTCCTACGCCGGCACTGGTTGACGCCCGGTTGCGACCGGCGCGGCGCCGGGCGGTTGCCAAGGGGGCCGCATCGTGCGACGCGTCTTGCCAACCCCGGGACGGACTTCCATCAAGCCAGCCATGTCTGACCGTCACATGTTTGCCCCCCGCGTGCGTGCCGTGCTCGGCCCGACCAACACCGGCAAGACGCACCTCGCCATCACGCGCCTGCTCGCGCATGCCTCCGGCATCATCGGCTTCCCGCTGCGCCTGCTGGCGCGCGAGAACTACGACCGCATGGTCGCCGCCAAGGGGGAGCGCCATGTCGCGCTCATCACCGGCGAGGAGAAGATCATCCCGCCCGAGGCGAAGTGGTTCGCCTGCACGGTCGAGGCGATGCCGCTCGAGGGTGTCGGCGGGCGCCGCGCCGAATTCGTCGCGGTGGATGAGATCCAGCTCTGCGCCGACGCCGATCGCGGGCACATCTTCACCGACCGGCTGCTGCATGCCCGCGGCCTGGTGGAGACCATGTTCCTGGGTGCCGAGACCATCCGCCCGCTGCTGCAGCGCCTGGTGCCGCAGGCGGAGATCGAGACCCGCCCGCGCCTGTCGAGCCTGACCCATGCGGGCGCGGCCAAGCTCTCCAAGCTGCCGCCGCGCAGCGCCATCGTGGCGTTCAGCGCCACCGAGGTCTACGCCATCGCCGAGGCCGTGCGCCGCCGGCGCGGCGGCTGCGCGGTGGTGATGGGCAGGCTGAGCCCGCGCACGCGCAACGCCCAGGTGGCGCTCTACCAGAACCGCGAGGTCGATTTCCTGGTCGCCACGGATGCGATCGGCATGGGCCTCAACATGGATGTCGATCACGTCGCCTTCGCCGCGCTGCAGAAATTCGACGGCCACCAGATCCGCCCGCTGAACGCCCAGGAAGCCGCCCAGATCGCCGGGCGCGCCGGGCGGGGCATGCGCGACGGCAGCTTCGGGACCACCGCCGATTGCCCGGCGCTGCCCGATGAACTCGCCCAGCAGATCGAGGGCCATGCCTTCGAACCGCTGAGCCAGATCGCCTGGCGCAATTCCGACCTCGATTTCGCCAGCATCGACGCGCTGCTCGACAGCCTGGCCGCGCCGCCGCCCCAGCCCGGCCTCGCCAAGGGCAATGACGCGGTGGACCACATCACGCTGAACGCCCTGTCGCGCGAGCCCGAGGTGCGCCGCCTCGCCCAGGGGCGCGCGGGCGTGCGGCTGCTGTGGGAAGCCTGCCAGGTGCCGGATTTCCGCAAGATCGCGGATGACAGCCATACGCGGCTCTGCGCCAAGATCTTCGGCCATCTCTGCAGCGAGGGCCGCCTGCCCGATGACTGGGTGGCGGGCAACATCGCCGCCCTCGGCAATGTCGAGGGCGATCTGGATACGCTGATGGCGCGGCTCGCCACCATCCGCATCTGGTCCTACATCGCCGCGCGCAATGACTGGCTCGCCAATGCGGTGAGCCACCAGGGCGAGGCACGCCGCGCCGAGGATGCGGTGAGTGACGCGCTGCATGAGCGCCTGATGCTGCGCTTCGTCGATCGCCGCGCGGCGCACCTCATCCGTAGCCTGGACGATACGGAGAAGGAGCTGCTCTCCGCCGTCACGCGCCAGGGCGAGGTGATGGTCGAGGGCCATACGGTCGGCAAGGTCAGCGGATTCCAGTTCCTCCCCGATCCCGAGGCGACGAAGGAAGAGGAGAAGCGCCTGGTGCTGCGCGCCGCGCGCCGGGCGCTGCGCGAGGAGATGCCGCGCCGCCTCGCCAGCCTCGAGACCGCGAAGGACGAGGCCTTCAGCCTCACGCCCCAGCACCGCGTGATCTGGGACGGTGCGGAGGTCGCGCGCCTGCGCCCGGGGCCGGAACCCCTCAAGCCGCATGTGGACGTGCTGGCCAGCGAGTTCCTGGACAATACGCAGCGCGAGCGCGTGCGCCTGCGCCTCGCCACCTGGATCGAGGCGCTGGTCAAGCGCGAGCTGGGCGGGCTGCTGGCGGTGGAGGCCAAGGCGGCCGAGGACAACACACTGCGCGGCCCGGCCTATCGGCTGCGCGAGGCCATGGGCCTCGCCCCCGGCGCCACGGAGCGCGAGATCCCGGCCGAGCTGCGCGCGCGGCTCAAGGGCATCGGCATCCGCGCCGGGCGCTACGCCATGTACCTGCCCGACGTGCTCAAGCCGCGCGCCATGGCGCTGCGCGCGCAGCTCTGGGCGCTGCGGCGCAACATCGCCACGCCGCTGCTGCCCAATCCGGGCCTCGTGTCCATCACCCTGCCCGAGACGGCCGAGCCCGCGGCGCCCGCCGATGCGCAGACCCCGCGCGGGCCGGAGGGCTGGCCCCCCGGCTTCGCCGTCATGGCCGGCTGGCTGCCGGCCGGGCGGGTGCTGCTGCGCCTCGACGTGGCGGAGCGCGTGGCCGGGGAACTCGGCTACCAGACGCGCCGCGCCCCGGCGCCGCTGCCCGATGGCCTCGCCTCGCGGCTTGGCGTGAAGGCGGATACGCTGCCGATGGCGCTGGAGGCGATGGGCTTCCGCCTTCTGCCCGCCAGCACCCTGGCCGAGAACGAGTTCGGCCCGCCCGTGCCGGCGCGCATTGCCGTGCACCGCCCGGAACGCCAGGCCGGGCGCCAGCGTCCGCCGCGCAAGGCGGAGGTCGTCATCAAGATCCCGCCCGCCCCGGCCGGGCGTCAGGCACCGCCGGGGGACGCCCCCCGCCTGCCCTTCTTCGGTCCCCCCGTGCCACCTGAACTGCGACAGCAGCGCTTCGGCCGCGGCGCCGAGGGGCCGCGCCGCGACGGGGGTGGACGCGACCAGCGCCGGGAGGGCCGTCGCCCGCAAGGGGGCGCGGAGGGTCGGCCGCCGCAGGGCGGCGCGCCGGGCAAGGCCGCACAGCCCATTCCGCCGCGCGCCCCACGCGTGGAGATCATCCCCCCCGCCCCGGCGCGGGGCGAACGCATCCCCCCGGCCGGGGCCCGCCCACCCGGTCCGCGGGCCGATGGCCCGCGCGGCGAGGGTCCGCGCCAGGATCGGCGCCCGGATCGCGACCGCGGCCCCCGCCCGCCGCGGGAGCCGGTGGAGCTGCTCTCCGGGCCGAAGCCCGATTCGCCCTTCGCCGTGCTCGCCCAGCTGAAGCTGCGCAAGGACTGAGATGGCGGAGGCGGAGCCCGGATCGGCGGCGGCCGGCTGGCAGCGCCTCGATCTCTGGCTCTGGTGCGCGCGGGTGGCCAAGACCCGCGCCGAATGCGCCCGGCAGGTCGCCGCCGGGCGGGTGCGGATCAACCGCCAGCCGACCGACAAGCCGCATGCGAAGCTGCGCCCGGGCGATGTGCTGACCCTGACCATCGGCGAAAGGCTGCGCATCTGGCGCGTGCTGGCCCTCGCGGCCCGGCGCGGCCCGGCCGTTGAGGCGCGTGGGCTCTATGAGGACCTGTCCACACCGCAGGAGAGCGCCTGACCCGGCTTGCCAGCCGCGCTTGGCCGGGCCACATCTTGTGCGCTGCACCCCGGGCCGGCGTGCAGTTCGACCGCTCTCCTGCAGGGGTGGGGCGCGCGAAGGGGCCGGAGGCGGAAGTGACCTACGTCGTCACCGAGAATTGCATCAAGTGCAAGTACATGGACTGCGTGGAGGTGTGTCCGGTGGACTGCTTCTACGTCGGCGAGAACATGCTGGTGATCCACCCGGACGAGTGCATCGATTGCGGCGTCTGCGAGCCGGAATGCCCGGCCGAGGCGATCCTGCCGGACAGCGATGCGAAGGCGACCGCCTGGGTGGAGCTGAACCGCACCTATGCCACGCAATGGCCCAACATCACCCGCAAGGGCGAGGCACCGGCCGATGCCGATGCCTGGAAGGACAAGCCGGACAAGAAGGCGCTGTTCAGCCCCGAGCCCGGCAAGCCCTGAACGCCGATCTTTGCCCCCCAGGCAAGGCTAGGGGTGGCAAGATGGCTTTGTTTGTATTACATTAATCCGAGGTCAGGGGTGCAGCGCCGGCGGGGCGATGCACCCGCCTGACCGGAGCATGACAACCGCGCGACCAGGATGTGGCCGTGTCCAGCGGGACGCGGCGCGCATCGCTTCGTGTCGCGGCAGAAGGCGGGTGGCGTTATGAAGGCAACCGCTCCGACCAAGGCCAAGTCCGGCAAGGCGAGCCCGAAGGTGACCGCCAAGGCGAGCGCCGTGAAGACGCCGAGCAAGGTGGCGGCGAAGCCGGCCGCGAAGGCGCCGGCGAAGCCAGCGACCAAGCCCACGGCAAAGGCCGCCGCTGCCAAGGCCGCACCCGCGAAGGCTGCAGCCCCCAAGGCGGCCCCTCCCAAGGCCGCGCCCGCCAAGGCCAGCCCGGCCAAGCCCGCACCTGTGAAGGCTGCACCGGTGAAGCCGGCCCCCGCCAAGGCCGCGCCACCCAAGGCTGACGCGCCGAAGGCCGCGCCCGCCAAGGCCGCGCCCGCCAAGCCTGGCCCGGCGAAGGCCGCCCCCGCCGAAGCGCCGGACGCCAAGGCAGTCGCCATGAAGCAAGCCGCGACCAAGCCCGCCAGCCCGCCGCCTGCCGCCGCCAAGCCGGCAGCGGTGAAGCCGGAGCCAGCGCCAGTTCCCAAGCCTGTGGCGAAGCCGGCCCCCGTGGCCGCCGCCAAGCTGCCCGAGATGCCCGCCCCCCCCGCCCCCATGCCCGCACCGCCGCCCCCCGTCCTGGCGCCCAAGCCGGCGCCCCGCCCGATCGCCCAGCCAGTGGCCGTGAAGGGCCCGCCCAGCTTCCCGCCGCGGCCCGGCGGGCCGATGCGCCCGCAGCAGGCGATCGACCCCGACGCGCCCGTGCTGCCGCCGCGCCCCAAGGGCCCGCCGGTGGAGTTCAAGGCGGGCGACCATGTCGTCTACCCGACCCATGGCGTCGGCCAGGTGCAGGGCATCGAGGACATGCCCGTCGCGGGGATGTCCCTGAAGGTGATCATCGTCACCTTCGAGGAAAACCGCATGACCCTGCGCGTGCCGGTGAACAAGGCGGCCTCCTCGGGCCTGCGCAAGCTCGCCTCCTCGGAATCGATCAACGAGGCGCTGGAGGTGCTGAAGGGCCGCGCGCGCATCAAGCGCACCATGTGGTCCCGCCGCGCCCAGGAATACGAGGCCAAGATCAACTCCGGCGACCCGCTGGCCATCGCCGAGGTGGTGCGCGACCTGCACCGCAACGCCGGCCAGCCGGACCAGTCCTTCTCCGAACGCCAGATCTATGAGCAGGCGCTGGATCGCCTCGCCTCGGAACTCGCGGCGATCGACCGCACCGACAAGGCCGCGGCCTCCGAGAAGCTGTTGACCTTCCTGAAATCCGTGTGAGCCGATAAGCCCCCGCGCGCATCGCAGGGGGACAGGCGCCGGCGCGGCTTGGACAGGGGCACGGAAAGTGCGATCTGTCGCGGCCCCGGTGCGCCCTTGCGTGCCGCGCCCTGCCAGGAGAGTGCCCACCCCATGCCCCAGGCCGCCAAGGCTTCGCGTCTGTCCCCGCATCTGCGCCGCCTGGAGGCAGAGGGCATCGCCATCATCCGCGAGGTTGCGGCCAGCTTCCGCAACCCGGTGCTGCTCTATTCCATCGGCAAGGACAGTTCGGTGGTGCTGCACCTGGCGATGAAGGCCTTCGCGCCCGGCCGCCCGCCCTTCCCGCTGCTGCACATCGCGACCGGCTGGGACTTCCGCGCCATGCTGGAATTCCGCGACAAGCGCGTGGCGGAGCTCGGCCTCAACCTCATCGTGCACACCAACCCCGAGGGGCTCGCGCGCGGCATCGGGCCGATCACGCATGGCTCGCAGCTGCACATGTCGATGATGGGGACCGAGGCGCTGAAGCAGGCGCTGGACATGCACGGCTTCGACGCCGCGATCGGCGGCGCCAGGCGCGACGAGGAGAAGGCGCGCGCCAAGGAACGCGTGTTCAGCTTCCGCGCCCCCGGCCATGTCTGGGAACCGCGCGGCCAGCGGCCGGAACTGTGGGGCCTCTACAACACGCGCATCAACCCGGGCGAGGAGATGCGCGTCTTCCCGCTCTCCAACTGGACCGAGTTCGACGTGTGGGACTACATCGCCGCCGAGGAGATCCCGGTGGTGCCGCTCTACTTCGCCGCGGAACGCCCGATGCTGCGCCGCGCCGGCGCGCTGATCATGCGCGACGACGACCGCATGCCGCTCGAACCCGGCGAGCAGGTGGAGATGATGTGGGTGCGCTTCCGCACCATGGGCGACTGGCCACTGACCGGCGCGCATGAAAGCCGCGCCGAGACGATGGAACAGGTGCTCGCCGAGATCCGCGACAGCCGCACCAGCGAACGCCAGGGCCGCCTGATCGACAGCGACCAGGAAGCGAGCATGGAACGCAAGAAGCGCGAAGGATATTTTTGACTGGCTGCCGCGGGCGGCGCCATGGCTACCCGCCCTGATCGTCACGCCAGCGCCGGATGCGGTGATGGCGCCGAGAATCAAAAACCCCCGGGGATCGCTCCCCGGGGGTTTCGCCGTTCAGGGGCCGAAGCCCGCTGATCAGTTGCTGTTCTGGCGCACGCCCACCAGCTGCAGCAGCAGCTGGAACAGGTTGACGAAGTTCAGGTAGAGGCCGAGCGCGTCGAAGACGCTGCGCTTGCCGGCCTCTTCCGAGCCTTCGGCATAGGCGTACTCGATGTAGTCCGCCTTGATCCGCTGCGTGTCATAGGCGGTGAGGCCCACGAAGACGACCACGCCGATGATCGTGATGGCGAACTGCAGCGCCGAGCTCTGCAGGAAGATGTTGACCAGGCTGGCCAGCAGGATGCCGATCAGGCCCATCATCATGAAGGAGCCCATCTTCGTCAGGTCGGCCTTGGTGGTGTAGCCGTACAGGCTGATGCCGCCGAACATCGCCGCCGTCACGAAGAAGGTCGAGGCGATGGAGCCCGAGGTGTAGATGGCGAAGATGTTGGCCATCGAGGCACCCATCACCGCACAGAAGGCCCAGAACAGGGCCTGCGCGGTGGTCTTGCTCATGCGGTTCACGCCGAAGCTGAGCACCAGGATGAAGGCGAGCGGGGCGAACATCGCGACCCAGCCCAGCATCGTCGGCACCGTGGCGTTGCCGCGCGGCGTGCGCACCACCTGGTAGAACAGCTCGGCGGCGCCGGTATGGGCGATCAGATAGGCCACGATGCCGGTCAGCAGGAGGCCCGAGGCCATCCAGTTGTAGACCCGCAGCATGTAGCTGCGCAGGCCCTCATCGAGCTGCGCCTGATCGACGGCCGCGGACCGCCCGAAGGGCTGGGTCCAGGCCGAGCCGCCAGCCTGAAAGCGGTTGTCGGGACCGAAAGCCATGGTGAGAAAATCCTCCAGCCGGGCGCGGGTGAAGAACGCCCTGGCTCTGCGCGATTATATGGAGTTTCTGTAATTCAAATCAACCCAGGCGTCGGGCTGGTCAGGCCCGGCTCAGGCCGCGCCCGGCACCCAATAGCCCTGGTGCGGCACCGCGCCTTCCTCTTCCAGGCAGGGGCCGACCACCACGACCTTCTCCGCCGCCGTGTCCAGCACCTCGCGGCAGGACAGCTTCAGCCCGGCGGTATGGGGCTGGGCGTTGCGAAGGTGCAGGATAGCGGCCGCCGAAAGACCGAAAACCACCCGACCGATCCCGGTGTAGAAGATCGCCGCCGAGCACATGGCGCAGGGCTCGCCCGAGGAATAGATGGTGGCCGCCCGCAGCACCTCACGCGGAAGTTGCGCCGAGATGACGGCGGCGCAGGCATTCATCTCGCTATGCGCGAGCGTCCCCCCGCCGCCTGCCCCCTGGGTGGAGAGGCCCTCGGCGAGAATCGCCCCATCCGCCCCCACCACCACGGCCGAGAAGGGCCGGTCGCCGCGCGCGCGCGCCTGCATCGCCAGGGCATAGGCATGGCGCAGCCGCGCCGCATCGGTCTCGGTGAAGGTCACATCCATGCGCGGAAGTGAACCCCGCCTTCACTCGTTCCGCAACAGCGCCGCCGGGCGCACGCGCAGCGCCAGCGCGGTGCCGACATAGCCGAAGCCGAGCGTGAGGATCACGCAGCCCAGCACGGTGATCGCCAGCGTGCCCGGCAGGAACACCCAATCGCCGCGCATGACATAGCGCACCACGGCCCAGGAGGCCGCCGAGCCCGCCGCCGCGGCCAGCAGCCCGGCGACCAGGCCGAGCAGGCCGAACTCGACCAGCCAGGCATTGCGGATCTGCCCGCGCGTGGCGCCCACGGTCTTGAGGATCACCGCGTCGCGCACCCGCGCCGCCTGCCCCGCCGCCACGGCGCCGGCCAGCACCAGCATGCCCGCCAGCAGCGTGACGGAACTCGTCGCCTGCAAGGCGACGCCCACACGGCTCAGCAGGTTGGCCACGGCCTCCAGCGCGTCCCGCACGCGGATGCCCGAGACATTGGGGAAGGCGTCCGTGACGGCGCGCAGCACGCCGACCTCGGCGGCCTCGGCCGCGCGGATCGTGGCGATATGCGTGTGCGGGGCCGCCGCCAGCAGCCCCGGCGAGGCCACCAGCGTGTAGTTGATCCCCAAGCCCCGCCACTGGATGTCGCGCAGCGAGGCGATGGTCAGGTCGAGGTCGCGCCCCAGCACGTTCACCGTCAGCGTGGCGCCCAGGCCGATTCCCCAGCCCTTGGCGAGGTTGGCGTCGAAGGAGACCAGCGGCGGGCCATCATAGTCCGGCGCCCACCATTGGCCGGCGACGAGGCGCGTGCCGTCGGGCGGGGTCGCCGCATAGGTCAGGCCGCGATCGCCGCGCAGCGCCCAGCGGGTTTCCTCGGTCGCGTTCACCTGATCCGCCGGCGTGCCGTTCACGGCGACGATGCGCGCGCGCAGCGAGGGCACGCGCCGCACCTCCGCCACGCCGGGCAGGCCGCGGGCCAGCGAATCGAAGCCCTCGGCCTGGTCGTTCTGGATGTCGATGAAGAAGAAGCTCGGCGCCGATTGCGGCAGTTGCTCGGCGAGTTGCCGGCGCAGATTGCCCTCGATGGTCGCGATGGTGGCCAGGGTGGTGAGCCCGATGCCCAGCGCCACCAGCATGATCGGCGTCGGCGCGCCCGGCCGGTGGAGATTGGCGAGGCCGAGCCGCAGCGCCGGGCGGCGCAGATGCCGCAGGCTGCGGGCGAAGGCCATCAGCCCCGCGGCACCCAGGCGGAAGAGCAGCAGCGTCGCCGCCGCCCCGCCGCAGAAGCCGAGGGCGAACAGCGGCTGCTCGGCCGTGCCCACCACGAGGCCCACCAGCGCGAGGGCGGCCAGGATGTTCGCCACGATGATGCCCCGCGCCGGCCAGCCGGGGCTGGCCGTGATCGTGTCGCGGAACAGCGCCGCGCCGGGTACGCGCTGGGCGCGGCCCAAGGGCCAGAGCGCGAAGGCGAGTGCGGTCAGCAGCCCATAGAGCGCGGCGATGGCGAGCGCGCCGGGATAGACGCCGAAGCGCGGCGGCACGGGCAGCGCGCCCGCCAGGGCCTGCGCCGCCAGCCAGGTCAGGCCGAAGCCCGCGACCAGCCCGATCGCGATCCCGAAGCCGGCCAGCACCATCACCTGGATCAGATAGGTGGCGAGGATGGTGCCCGAGGGCGCCCCCAGGCAGCGGAGCGTGGCGATGGTGCGCCCCCGCCCCTCCAGCCAGGCGCGCACGCCCGTCGCCACGCCGATGCCGCCCACCAGCAGGGCGGTCAGCCCCGCAAGCGTCAGGAAGGCGGCGGCGCGGTCGAGGAAGCGGTTCACGCCCGGCTCCGCCTGGTCGGCGAAGCGCACGCGCCAGCCGCCATCGCCCATCGCCGCGCGCCAGGCCTCGGCGAAGGGTCTCGGCGCCGTGCCCTCGGGCAGGCGCACGCGCATGTCATAGGCGAAGAGCGAGCCGGGCTGGATCAGCCCCGTGCCGGGAATGGCGCTGGCCAGCACCAGGGCGCGGGGGCCGAGCACGGTCGGGCTCGCCACGCGATCCGGCTCGGTGGCGATGCCACCGACGAAGGTGAAGGTGGCCTCGCCGATCCGCACCGGATCGCCCACCGAAAGCCCGAGCCGCTGCACCAGCGAGGGCTCGAGCGCCACGCCGTAGCGCCCATTGCGCGGCACGAGGCTCGCGCCCTCCGGCGTCAGCACGAGGTCGCCATAGAGCGGATAGGCCGCATCCACCGCCTTGAGCTCGACCAGCGACCGCTCGCCGCTGGGCGCGATCGCCATGGCGCGCATCTCGATGACCTGGGAGAGCACCGCGCCCCGGCTTTCCGCCCAGGCGCGGGCCTCGGGCGAGAGCGGGCGCTGGCTGACGCGCACCTCGATGTCGCCGCCGAGCAGCCTTGCGCCATCGGCAGCAAGCCCGGCCTTCACCGCGCTCTGCAGCGTGCCGACGGCGGTGATGGCGGCCACGCCGAGCGCGAGGCAGGCCAGCACGATGCGCAGCGATTTCAGCCCCCCACGCAGCTCCCGCCGCGCGAGGCGCCAGCCTTGGGTCAGATGGCTCATTCGGCGGCCATCTGCAGGTTCGGGGTGTCGGAGACGATGCGCCCATCCTCGATCCGCACCTGCCGGCCACAGCGCTCGGCCAGCAGCGGGTCATGGGTGATGAGCAGGAGCGTGGTGCCCAGCCGGGCGCGCAGGCCGAACAGCAGGTCCATCACGGCCTTGCCATTGCCGCGGTCGAGGTTGCCCGTCGGCTCATCGGCCAGGATCAGCCGCGGCTCGGCCACCACGGCTCGGGCGAGCGCGGTGCGCTGCTGCTCGCCGCCCGACATCTGGCCCGGATAATGGTCGAGCCGATGGCCGAGCCCGACCTCCGTCAGCGCCGCGCGCGCGCGGTCGAAGGCATCGCCCCTGCCGGCGAATTCCAGCGGGATCGCCACATTCTCCAGCGCCGTCATGGTGGGAATCAGATGGAAAGCCTGGAAGACGATCCCAACTTCGTCACGGCGGAAGCGGGCCAGCGCATCCTCGTCCAGGCTGCCGATGTCATGGCCCGCCACGTCCAGACGACCCGCGGTCGGCTTCTCCAGCCCCGCGAGCAGCATGAGGAGCGATGTCTTGCCCGACCCCGAAGGCCCCACGATGCCCACCGCCTCCCCGGCCTGGACGGAGAGGTCCACGCCGCGCAACACATGCACGGGCCCGGCGGCGGCCATCGCGGTGAAAACGAGGCCGGTCGCGGCGATCAAGGGCGGGGCAGCGGGCGGCGGGGAAGCGATCATGAAGTCCTCGCAAGATTTCACCCGATATGGGCGCCGGAGTGCGCTGCGAAAGGCCGCGGCGGGTATCGGCTTGTTACTGGCGGCGCCGCGCCTCGCCCAGGCCCAGCCGCAACTCCAGGCACAGCCCGAGATCCGCCTGCTGATGCTGGGCGACAGCATCACCGCCGGCTACGGCCTGGCGCGCAGCGAGGGCCCGCCGGCGCAGATCCAGGCGGCGCTGCGCGCGCGCGGCCGGGCGGTGCGGGTGCTCGATGCCGGGGTCTCGGGCGATACCACCGCCGGCGGCCGGGCGCGGATCGAATGGGCGCTGGCCGACCGGCCCCATGCGGTGATCGTCGCGCTGGGTGGCAATGACGGGTTGCGCGGCCTCGCACCCGCGCAGATGCGCGCCAACCTCACCGCCATCCTCGACGCCACGGCGCGGCGCAACCTGCCCACGCTGCTGGCCGGCATGATCGCCCCGCCCAATCTCGGCGCCGAATACGGGCGCGACTTCGCCGGCGTCTTCACCGACCTGGCCGCGGCGCGGCCTGACCTCGTCTTCTACCCCTTCCTGCTCGAGGGCGTGGCCGGCGAGCTGGCGCTGAACCAGCCCGACCGCATCCACCCCACCGCCCAGGGTGTCGCGGAGCTGACCCGGCGGATGCTGCCTTTCATCGAAACCCTGCTGGACCGCGTGCGCGTTTTGCCTTCAGGCTGAACGCGCCCCGAATCGCGGAGCGCGCCGATGCTGCGTCTGTTCGTCGCCCTGTCCCTGCCCGCCGAGATCAAGGCGCAGCTTGCCGCCATCTCGGGCGGCATCCCGGGGGCCCGCTGGGTGCCGCCGGAGAACTACCACCTGACGCTGCGCTTCATCGGCGAGATCGAATCCTGGCAGGCGGAGGAGGTGGATGCGGCGCTGGCCGCCATCCGCGCACCGCGCTTCGACCTCTCCCTGGCGGGCATCGGCACCTTCGAGAAGGCGGGGCGGATCCAGGCGCTGACCGTCACCGCCGCGCGTTCCGAGGCCCTGTCGCGCCTGCAGACCAAGGTGGAGAATGCGCTGCAGCGCGTGGGGCTCGAGCCTGAGCGGAGGCGCTTCGCCCCGCACGTCACCCTCGCCCGCACCGACCGGGCGGAGGTCTCCAAGCTGGTCTCCTTCGTGCAGACGCACAGCCTGTTCCGCACGCCGCCCGTCGCCATCGAGCACTTCTACCTGTTCTCCTCCTTCCTCGGGAAAGAGGCGGCGCATTACGTGCCCGAGGTCGAATACGAGCTGGCCTGAATCCTGTTTTCCCGCCCGCCCGGGGGTGCTACCGATTCGCCAATGCGCGCCCGCCCCGCCCTGATCCGGCTGCTGGCCCTCCTGTTGCTGCTGCAATGGGGGAGCGCCTTCGCGCATTGCCTGCCGACCACCCCGGCCGACCCGGCGCTGCATGTCGAGATCTGCACGCCGGAGGGCATCCGCCTCGCCGTGCTGCCGGGCGATGCCCCTGAAGCGCCGGAGCATGGCCAGGGTTTCTGCCCGGCCTGTGGCGGGCCGGCCGCCTTCGCCCTGCCGGCGGTGGCGGTCACGCTGGCGCCGCCGGTCTTCCTGGCGCAGGCGGCCGACCCGCCGCCCCCCTCCAGCCCCGGCCCGCTGCCCACGCCGTCCTGCCGCCCCCCGCCGAGGGCGCCGCCGACCTCCTGATCCGCTGCCACCCTGTCTGCAAACGGATCAAGGATTTACCAGGAATGCCCTCTTCCCGTCTCGCCCTTGCGGCGGCGCTGCTCATGGCTGGCGCCCTGCCGGTGGCCGCGCATGTCACCCTCGAAACCCAGCAAGCGCCCGCCGCCTCCACCACCCGCGCCACCTTCCGCGTGCCGCATGGCTGCGAAGGTGCGGCCACCATGCGCGTCACCGTCCGCCTGCCCGAGGGCACGGCCAATGCGCTGCCCATGCCCAAGCCCGGCTGGCGGCTGACCACGGTGCCGCGCCCGAACCAACCCCCGCCGACCGGCCATGGCGCGGTGCCGCAACTCGCCGAGGTGATCTGGGAGGGCGGGCCGCTGGAGCACCACCACTACGATGAATTCGTCATCCGCCTGCGGCTGCCTGACACGCCGGGGCAGATTCTCTATATCCCGGTGGTGCAGGATTGCGTCGATGGCAGCCAGGCCGCCTGGGTCGAGATCCCGGAACCGGGCCGGCGCGTCACCGAGTACCGCATGCCCGCGCCCGCCATCCGCATCACCCCGCGCAACTGATCGAGAGGCGCAGCCCATGGACCAGACCCGCCGCCTGCTCCCCCTCGCCGCTCTCGCCGGGCTGGGCGCGCTGGCCAGCCGCCCGGCTGGCGCCTGCGACGCCGATGCGATGGAGGCGCACCTGACCGCCGTGTGCGACGGCGCGCTCGAGGCCGCCCTCGCCCATGCCACGCCCGAGGAAAAGCTCGCCATGCAGCGCGCGCTGACCATCGCCAACGCCACCTGCACCACCGGGGACCCGGTGGCCGGGGCGCGCATCGCCGCCAACCTCGCGCGCCTCGCGGGGCGGATCGAGGGCCGCGCGGGGCTGCGGCCCGGCGATCTCGACCTGCTCGGCTGAGGCGAGGCCCATGACCAAGCGCATCGATCCGGCGTGCCTGCCCGCCTTCGAGGGCACCTTCTACCCGCCGCCCTTCGATGCGCCCTGCCGGGCGCGGGTGCGCACGAAGCTCGGCGACGCCGCCGGGCTCACGCAGTTCGGCGTGAATCTCTGCCGCCTGCCGCCCGGCGCCTGGACCAGCCAGCGCCACTGGCAGACCGCCTCGGACGAGTTCGTCTATGTGCTCGCGGGCGAGGTCACGCTGGTGACCGATGCCGGGGAGGAAGTGTTGCGCGCCGGCGAGGCCGCCGGCTTCAAGGCCGGCGACCCGGACGGGCATTGCCTGCGCAACCTCGGCACGGTCGAGGCGCTGGTGCTGGAGATCGGCACCCGCCTGCCGGATGACGCCGCAATCTATCCGGACATCGACATGCTGGCCCCCGCCGGGGGCAAGCCCGCGATGTACACGCACAAGGACGGCACGCCCTATGAGGGGCTGCGCCGGCGGGGACCGGAAGAGCCTTAGGATCCGAACCCCCTGTCGGCCGGCTGCCGGGCGGTGTAGGCGGGCGCGTGGCCCTTCTTCTTCTTGCCTTCCTCGCCTTCATCGGTCTCGGCCTGCCGGACCCGCTGCCGGGCAGCCTCTGGCCCGAGACGCGGCCGCATTACGGCGTGCCGAACGCGGCGCTCGGCCTGGTGCTGGCGGGAGTCGCGGCGGGCTATGTCGCGGCCGGGCTGCTGGCGGGGCGCCTTGTCGCCTGGCTCGGCCTGGGGGGCCTGCTCGGGGCGAGCCTGATCGCCACCGCCCTGGCCGCACTCGGCCAGGGGCTGGCGCCGCCCTGGGCGGTCTTCGTGGGCCTTGCGGTGCTGTCGGGCTTCGGCGGGGGCGCGGTGGATTCGGGGCTCAACGCCTTCGCCGCCCACCGCTTCACGCCCCGCCAGATGAACTGGCTGCACGGCTTCTGGGGGGTGGGCGCCACGCTCGGCCCGGCGCTGGCGGCGGGGCTGCTGGCGGCGGGCTTCGGCTGGCAGGCGGGGTATCTGGCGGTCGGCACGCTGCTGGCGCTGCTCGCCCTCGCCTTCCTGGCGACACGCCAGCGCTGGAATGACGGCGCACCGGCAGCCAGCGGGCCGCGCCCCTCGATCCTCGCCGTGCTGCGCCATCCGGTGGCGCGGCTCCAGGTGATCATCTTCTTCGTCTACACGGGGCTCGAGGCCGGCGCCGGGCAATGGGCGCCGACCATCCTGACCGTGGCGCGCCACGCCACCCCGGCCGAGGGCGCGGTGGCGGCCACGCTGTTCTTCGCGGCACTGACCGGCGGGCGGATCGGGCTTGGCTTCGTGGTGGACCGGATCGGCGCGGACCGCCTGCTGCGCCTGCTGAGCCCCGTTGCCGTGCTGGCCGCGCTGGTCTTCGCCCTCGGTCTGGCGGATTTCGTGGCGCTGGCGGTGATGGCGCTGGCGCTGGCGCCGATCTTCCCGACGCTGATGGCCCGCACCCCCGCGCGGGTCGGCGGCGCGGCGGCGGCGCAGGTGGTGGGGCTGCAGGTGGCCTCGGCGACGCTCGGCGTGGCGGTGCTGCCGGCGGCGCTGGGTCTCGGCGCCGACCTGTTCGGCATGGCGGCGGTGCCCTGGCTGATCGCCGGCCTCGCCGCGCTCTGCGCCGTGCTGGTCTGGCGCCTGCCGGTCGCCCCCGGGCGATGAGGCGCCTGCTGGCCGCACTCGCCCTGCTGCCCGGCGCGGCCTGGGGCCAGCCCGCCACCCGCCCGGGACTCGGCGCGGTGGAGGCGCGGCAGGTGGCCGACATCGCCGAGCCGCCCTGGTCCAGCCTGGTGCGCGTGCAGACCGAGGCCGGGGGCCGCTGCACCGGCGTGCTGATCGCCCCCGATCGCGTGCTGACCGCCGCCCATTGCCTGCTGGCCCCGGCGACCGGGCTGGTGGTGCTGCCGGGCCGGACGCATGTGCTCTCGGGCTATGACCGCGGGGATTTCCGCTTCCATGTGCGCGGCGCGGCCTTCACGCTCGGCCCCGGCTTCATCCCCGCACAGCGTGGCCCGGTGGGTGCGGATTGGGCGATGATCCGCCTCGCCGCCCCGATCCCCGAGCCCTTCCTGCCGCTCGCCCCGCTGCCCGTCCCGGGCACGCCCGCGATGCTCGGCGGCTGGCAGCGCGACCGCGCCCATGTGCTGCTGGCCGATCCCGATTGCCGCGTCGAGGCCACGCCGCGCGACGGAGAGGGCCGCGCCCTGCTCCGCCATGGCTGCAGCGCCACCCAGGGCAGTTCCGGCGGGCCGCTGCTGGTGCGCCAGGGCGAGGGCTGGGCGGTCGCCGGCATCGCCGCCGTGGCCTTCCGGGAGGCGCGCGGCGGCGTGGCGGTGGCGGTGGCGGGGCTGCCGCTCCAGGACTAGGCTTTCGCCCACATCAGGGGGGATGGCCGATGGAGCAGGATCGACTCGGGCTCGCGCTCAGCACCGGCTCCGCCGCGGCCGCCGCCGCCTATCGCGAGGCGAGCGCGCTGCTGCTCTCCGCCTGGCCCGGCGCGCTGGAGGGGTTCGAGGCCGCGATCGCCGCAGATCCCGGCTTCGCCCTGGCGCATATCGCCCGCGCCCGCGTGCTGCAGATGCAGGGCCGCATGGCCGAGGCCCGCGCCGGCGCCGCGGCCGCCGAGGCCCTGGCCGGCGGCCTCACGCCGCGGGAGGCGGCGCATCTGGCCATCCTCGCGCGGTTGATCGGCGGCGATGCGCCGGGGACGATCCGCGCAGCGGAGGCGCATCTGGCCGAACATCCGCGCGACAGCCTGATCCTGGCGCTGCTGCTCGGCGCCTTCGGCCTCTACGCCTTCAGCGGCCGGGCCGACCATGATGCGGCGCGCGTCGCGATCTGCCGGCGCCTCGCGCCGCACTACACGGGGGATTGGTGGTTCACGGGCTATCTCGGCTGGTCGCTGACCGAGGCCGGCGAACGGGATGAGGGCCTTGTTCATACCGAGGCAGCCCTGGCGCTGCGCCCGCGCAACGCCAATGCCGCCCATGCCCTGGCCCATGCGCGCTTCGACCGGGGTGAGGCGGCGGCGGGCGAGCGCTTCATCGCCGGCTTCCTGCCGCTCTATCCGCGGGAGGGCGCGCTGAATTGCCACATCTCCTGGCACCAGGCGCTGTTCGCGCTGGATCGAGGCGACGTGCCGGCGGCGCTGGCGCTCTATGAATCGCGGCTGCGCCCGGACATCTCCACCGCGCCGGCGCTCAACACCATGACCGATGCGGTGTCGCTGCTCTGGCGGCTGGAGGTGATGGGCGCACCCGGCCGGCCGGGCTGGGAGGAGGTCGCTGCCTATGCCGCGCCGCGCTTCGCCGCGCCGGGCCTGCCCTTCGCCGATCTGCACATAGCGATGGTGGAGGCGATGAGCGGCCCCGCGCACGCCTTGGCGGCGCGCATCCAGGGGCTTGAGCGGCTGCTGGCCGAAGGGCGCCTGCCGGCCGGGCCGGTGGTGCCGGCCTTGTGCCGCGGCATCGGAGCCTTCGCCGCCGGGCGCTTCGACGAGGCGGCGGACCTGCTGGTGCCGATGCTGCCCGAGGTGGTGCGGATCGGCGGCAGCGGGGCGCAGCGTGACATGGTGCTCGACACCGCCATCGCCGCCTGCCTCAGGGCCGGACGCAAAACGGCGGCGCAGGCCATCCTGCGCCGCCGGTTGGATGGTGTGGAGGTAGCTTAGGCCCGCGCCGTCTGGGCGCCGCGGCCGATCAGGCGGTTCAGGTCGAGCGCATGGGCGCCCGCGCCCAGGCCCGCCTGCACCAGAAGGGCCACGGTCCAGAAGGCGGGGAATTCCCAGCCGCCGCCCGGGGCGTTGAACAGCCAGCCCGCGCCGGCATGCTGGATCACGGCGCCGATCATGATCGGCAGGGCCAGCAGGCTCACGAGGCGCACCCAGACGCCGGCGATCAGCGCCACGCCCGCGGCGATCTCGGCGAAGGCCACGATCGCGCCGAAGACCGGCGGGTAACCGATCGAGCCGAAATAGCCCATCGTGCCGGCGAGGCCGAAGGTCATCACCTTCAGCAGCAGGCCATGGGCCAGGAACATCACGCCCATCGCGACGCGCAGCAGCAGCGCGGCATAGGGGGTGGTGGCGCGTTCATCGAAGTTCATCGTCGGTCTCCGTTGGCAGGATGGGGCGCGGCGCGCCCCGGTGGCGGTGTTGTGCGCCCGAACCCGCCCGGCCTTCCAACGCAGGGCACGAACAGCCATCATCACCGGCGCGAATGATGCCCCGGGGGCCCCATGGCCGATCTCCAGACGCTCGATCTCAATCTGCTGCGCGTCTTCGACGCCGTGGTGCGCGCCCGCCACGTCACCCGCGCGGCGGAGGCGCTGAACCTCTCCCAGCCCGCCGTCTCCAACGCGCTGGCCCGGCTGCGCGCGGCGCTGAATGACGAGCTGTTCCTCCGCCGCCCCGGCGGCGTGGAGCCCACCGCGCTTGCCCTCTCCCTCGCCCAGCCGGTGGCCGAGGTGCTGGACCGGCTGCGCCAGGTGCTGGCCGTGCAGGCGCCTTTCGAGCCCGCCACCACGGATCGCGTCTTCACCCTGGCGCTGAGCGAATATGCCGAGAGCGTGCTGGCCCCCCCCTTGCTCGAGATGATGGCGCGCGAGGCGCCGCAGGCGCTGCTCGCCATCCGCCATGCCGACCGCACCAATGCCGAGGCGCTGCTCGAACGCGGCGAGGCCGAGCTGGCGGTGGCCATGCTGGGCGAGCCGCCGGCGCTCTACACAAGGCTGCGCCTGCTGCCCGAGGCCTTCCTGACGCTGGTGCGCGCCGGGCATCCCCTGGCCGAGGGGCCGATGACGCTGGAGCGCTTCACCGCCTTCCCGCATCTGCTGCACTCGCCCAATGGCTCGCGCGACGGGGCGCTGGACGGGCCGCTGCGCGAGGCGGGGCATCCGCGGCGGCTCGGCGCGGTGGTGGCGCATCTGGGCGCGGTGCCGGAGATCCTTTGCCGCACCGACATGGTGATGACGCTCTCCGCCCGGCTGGCGCAGCGCATGGCGGAATCGCATGGGCTGGTGCTGCGCCCCTGCCCGGTCGAGATCCGCCACATGCGGCTCTCCATGGTCTTCCACCGGCGCTTCGAGGCCGATGCCGGCCATGCCTGGATGCGCCGGCAGATCCTCTCGGTGGCGCGCGAGGTGGGGCCGGTGCCCGGCGTCGGCGCATGATCTTCGACCATGTGATCATCGGCGCCGGCAGCGCGGGCTGCCTGCTCGCGGACCGGCTCTCCGCGAGCGGGGCGAAGGTTGCGGTGATCGAGGCCGGCGGGCGCGACCGCCACCCCTATCTGCACATCCCGGCCGGCTATGCGCACATCCTCACCAACCCGCGCCTGACCTGGGGCTACGCCACCGCGCCCGACGCCGCGACCGGCAGCCGCGCGCTCGATTATCCGCGTGGGCGCGTCTGGGGCGGCTCGTCGAGCATCAACGGGCTCGGCCATGTCTGGGGCGATCCCTCCGACTATGATCTCTGGGCGCAGAAGGGCTGCACGGGCTGGTCCTGGGCCGATCTCGCGCCGCATTTCGCCGCCTATGAGACGGCGCAGGAACAGGGCGCGCATCGCGGCCGATCCGGCGCCTTGCACGTCGAGCATCTGGCCGAGATCCCGCCGCTGGTCGCGAAGATGCGCGAGGCGGCGGCGGTCATCGGCCTGCCCACGCCCGCCGACATGAACGGCCCGGTGCGCGAGGGGTTCTCGACCTTCCAGCAGACGCGGCGCGGGCGGCGGCGCCACTCGGCGGCGGGCGCCTTCCTCAAGCCGGCGCTCGCCCGCGGCGTGGCGCTGTTCGACGAGGCCCTGGCCCAGCGCCTCGTGATCGAGGAAGGCCGCGCGGTGGGGGTCGCGATCCGCCGCGCCGGCGTCGAGCAGGTGATCCGCGCGCGGCGGGAGGTGATCCTGAGCGCGGGGGCGATCGGCTCGCCCCAATTGCTGATGCTCTCGGGGCTCGGCCCGGCAGCGCATCTGCGCGACCACGGCATCGAGGTGCGGCGCGACATCCCCGGCATCGGGCAGAACCTGCAGGACCACTACATCGCGCGGCTGAGCTTTCGCCTCGCCTCGCATCGCTGGTCCGCGAACCGGCGCATCACCTGGCCGCGCCTGGCGCTGGAGGTCGCGCGCTGGCTCGCGCGCGGCGATGGCGTGCTCACCTGGTCGCCCGCCATGGTCGGCGTCTTCGCGCGCACGAAACCGGGGCTGGAGGCGCCGGACATCCAGTTCAACGGCGGCCCGCTGAGCTGGGCAGAGGGGCGGATCGGCGTGCCGGAGGCCGAGCCGGGCATGACCATCGGCGTCTGGCAATGCCGGCCGGAATCGCGCGGCAGCGTCACCCTGGCCTCACCGCGCCCCGAGGAATCGCCGGTGATCGCACCCCGCTTCCTCACCGCGGCCGAGGATCGCGCCACCTTGCTGCGCGGGATGCGCCTCGCGCGGCGCTGGATGGCGGCGGAACCCTTGGCCGGCATCGTCACCGGCGAGGTGCGGCCCGGCCCGGCGGCGCAATCCGACGAAGACCTGCTCGCCTTCGCCGCCCAGACGGGCGGGACCGTCTATCACCCGAGCTGCACGGTGCGGATGGGCAGCGAGGGCAGCGGCGCGCCGCTCGACCCGCAGCTGCGCCTGCGCGGCATCGAGGGGCTGCGCGTGGTCGATGCCTCGGTGTTTCCGGACATTCCCGTGTGCAACATCAACGCCACCGTGCTGGCGGTGGCGCACAAGGCAGCGGCGATGCTCAGCGCGGGCTAGGCCGCCTGGCTGCGGCCCACGCCCATCTCGGCGAGCACTTCCTCCATCTTCGCCAGGGCGAAGCGCATGTCGTTCTCGTCGATCGCGCCGATGCAGCCGATGCGGATGGTGGGCTCGGCGGTGGTGAAGCTGTCACTGATCACAACGCCGCGCGCCGTCATGCCGCGCAGGAAGGTGCGGAAATCCCAGTTCGGGTCGCGCGGCTGGTGCACGCAGACGATGATGGGCCCGACATGCTCGCGCGCCACATAGGGGCGGAAGCCCAGGCGCTGCATCCCCTCATAGGCCACGTCGCGCGTGCGGCTGTAGCGCGCGAGGCGCGCGGGCTGGCCGCCTTCGGCCTCATAGATCTCCATCGCCTTGCCGAAGGCGCGCAGCGCCTGCACCGCGGGCGTGAAGCGGAAGCTGCCCCAGCCATGCTTCTGGGCATGCAGGTACACATCCGCGAGGTCCATCACCCAGGACCCGGCATTGCCCCGGCATGCCTCCAGCCGCTTGATCGCGGCGACCGCGAAGCCGAAGCCGGGCAGGCCCTCGAGGCATTTGTTGGAGGTGAAGACCACCACGTCGCATTCGGGGTGTTCGCTCATCTTGAACGGCACCACGCCGAAGCCCGAGACGGCGTCGCAGATCATGCGCCGACCGGCGGCGGCGATCACCGGGCCGAGCACATTCGGGTCGTTGATGATGCCCGTGCCCGTCTCGCTCACCACGATGGCGACATGCGTGACATCGGGGTTGGCGGCGAGCGCGGCGGCGAGCTTCTCGGCGCTCATCGGCACATTGTCGGGGCCATGCAGCGGCACCACCACGCGCCCGGCCTCGGTGGCAAGCCGCGCGAGTCGGTCGGCATAGCCGCCATTCTGCACCACCAGCAGCTTCTGCCCGGCCGGGACGAAGGTACGGATGGCGGACTCGACCACCATGTGCCCGCAGCCGGGCAGCGGCAGGGAGACATGCTCGCCCTCCACGCCGCCGGCGATGGCGACGATCCGGGGGCGCATGGCGGCGTATTCGGCCTTGAAGGGCTCGTCCCAGGGGGCGATGTCCTCGGCCGCGGCGGCGCGGACTTCGGGCCTGGTCTGCACGGGGCCGGGGATCAGCAGCATCATGGGGTGTCGTCCGCTTCGAGGATCAGCCCCTGGTGCGTGCCACAACAGGGCAGGGCTAGACAATCAGCGTGCCGGACAATTCGCGTCGCAACTTGCGCAGGATCGCCTCGGCGAAGTCGATGTAGTCGCCCACGCTCATCGCGAAGCTGCCGGGCCCGCCGATCACCTCGGCGGCGTAATGCGCCAGCAGATCCGGCTCCTCGTTCAGGATGGCCAGCGCGTTGATGGTGAAGCCCGCCTGCACCGCGAGGTCACGCACCGGGCCCGGCGCGCGGCCCTGATTGTTCTCGCCATCGCCGGAGACATCCATCACATGGCGCGTCGCCTCGCCCGGAAAGGCCGCGAGCAGCGCGAGGCCCGCCGCCATGCCCTCACCGAGCGCGGTCTGGCCGGCGCGGGGCAGCCGCGGGGTGTTCTCGATGGCATCCGCCAGGGCCGCGGCACTCTCCGGGCCGTCCACCCGCGTCCAGCCCACGGCGAGGTCGCGCTGGCCCACGCCGGACCACAGCAGCAGGCAGAGCGCGGCCGCGCGCCGCGGTCCGCCCGTGGCGGCGGCGACCACGCCCGGGTCGCGCAGCGCGGCGGCGGTGCCGGCCGCCATCAGCTGGAACTCGGCGAAATCCACGCTGGCCGAGACATCCATGGCGAGACAGAGCGCGACATCGACGGGCTGCATGGCGAAATTTCACCTTTCCGTTGCAAGCCGGCGCAGGCTCGGCCATGTGACGATTACATCTTCTACATGAGGGCAAGATGCTGCGTCGCGAAATGATTGGTCTTCTGGGTGCCGGCCTGCTTGCCGCGCCGGCCGTGCATGCCCAGGGCGCCTGGCCGAGCCGCCCTGTTCGGGTGATCGTGCCCTTCACGCCCGGCGGGGCGACCGATGGCATGGCGCGCGTGACGGCGGCCAAGCTCTCCGAGAAGCTCGGCCAGCCCTTCGTGGTCGAGAACCGGCCCGGCGCCAATGGCGCGGTCGGGGGCATCGCGGTGGCGCAATCCGCCCCCGATGGCTACACCTTCTGCTTCTCGGCCAGCATCCAGGCCATGGCGCGGCTGGTCATGCGCAACCCGGGCTATGACCCGATCACGGACCTGCTGCCGGTCGCGCGCGTCGGCGAAGGCCCGCTGCTGCTGGTGATGAACGCCGCGCGCCCGCAGCAGACCCTGGCCGAGGTGGTGGCCGCCGCGCGGGCCAATCCACGCGACTGGCCCTTCGCCGTCTCCTCGCTGGGGGCGGCGGGGCATCTCGCCACCATCGAGTTCATCCGCCAGGCCGGCGCGGATCTGACGCAGGTGCCCTATCGCGGCACGGCGCCGGCGCTGACCGATGTGGTGGCGGGCAATGTGCAGCTGATGTTCGACCCGATCCTGGCGACGCTGCCGCAGGTGCGCACGGGCCGCGTGCGCGGCCTTGCCATCACCGCGCCGACGCGCAGCCAGGCGGCGCCGGAGATCCCGACGGCGGCCGAAGCCGGCATGCCGGGGCTCGACATCCAGTCCTGGTGGGCGCTCTGGGCGCCGCGCAACCTGCCGCCCGAGATCATCGCGCGCATCGGCGCGGCGCTGACGCCGGGGATGTTCGAACCCGACGTGCTGGCGCGCGTCGGCACGCTCGGCATCACGCCCAAGGCGGAGATCGGCGCCGACTTCGCCGCCTTCATCCAGCGCGACTTCGCCCGCAGCCAGGAGTTGCTGCGGCTCGCCAACTTCCAGCCGGAATGATGGCGGGTCGGTGAATTCGCGGACCGGTTTCGGCACGCGCTACGAAACCTGGCTCCGACCCACTATGATGTGATCTTGGCGGCGGCCCTGCGGGGCGCCGCCCCAGAAGACGCCCGGCCTTCCGGCAGGGGTGACAGCGGAAGGGTTCGGTCCAACGATGCATGGAACTCTCGGGCCGGGGGCGGATCCGGCCGCGCCGCCGCCGCATGGGCCGGATGAATCGGCGCCGATCTCGCGCATCGTCGCCGAGGTCGCGGCCGCCTTCCCGGGCGAGCGGATCAGCCTGGGCGAGATGGCCCATGCCTTCGGCGACCGTGCCTTCGGCATGCTGCTGCTGCTGCTGCTGCTGCCCGGCCTGCTGCCGGGGATGGCGAGCGTCTTCGGCACGCCGCTGATGATCCTCGGCATCCAGATGGGCTTAGGCTTCCGCGTGCCGAAGCTGCCCGGGATCCTCGCGCGCCAGACCATCAAGCGCGCCGATCTGCTGCGCCTCGCCTCGGCCTCCACCAAGGGGCTCTCGCGGATCGAGCGCTTCGTCCGGCCCCGCCGCGGCTTCTGGACCGGCCCCTTCGGGGAGCGGATCATCGGCTGGCTGACCGCCTATGTGGCCATCATGCTGATCCTGCCCGGCCCGGGCACCAACGGCCCGCCCGCATTCGGCAACATCGTCATGGCGCTGGGGGTGATCGAGCAGGACAACCGCACCATCGGCTGGGGGGTGGTGCTGACCATCCTGGGCTGCGCCTTCGCCACCGTGGTGCTGGGGCTGATCGTCTGGCTCGGCGTCGAGGCCGTCAGCTACGTGGTTTGACCCCCGGTTAACCCCCTGGTCAGCCCGGCGCAGGTCGCGCTAGGCTCCGCCCATGCGCCGGTGGCCCGCAAGGGCTGAAACGGGAACGCGCGAAGACGGCAAGGCCCCGCAAGGGGTCGCGCCGTTCAGGCCGCGGCTGCCCTCGCAACTGTAGGCGGAAGGGTTGCTGCCACACGCCATTGGCCCGCAGGGGCTGAGAAGGCGGCAGCGACACCCGGGGGATCTCCCCCGGCACTCCGCGAGCCAGGAGACCGGCCGGCGCAGAGACGTCCCGCGCGTACCGGGCGAGGTGCACCGGTGCAACGGAGCGACAGGCCTCGGGTGGAGCCTCCACCCGCGACCGCTCGCGCCCGCCTGCGGCGACGACGCCAGCCGTCCTGCGGCCCCCCGAGTCCGGGGCTGCGGGGCATGTCGTCTTGTCGCACGGAGGAACCGATGCGAATCCCGAGCCTACCCCACCTGGCCGCCAGCCTGACCCTGGCCGCTGTCCTGCCCGCTGGCCTGCCCGCCGCCGCCCAGCAGGCGCCGGTCGCGCAGACGCTGCCCGACACCATCGTCACCGCCACCCGAATCCCCACCCCGGCGGCCAATGTGCCCGCCGGCATCACCGTGATCACCCGCCGCGACATCGAGGAGAGCGGCTACCAGACCCTGGCCGAGGCGCTCGCCACCGTGCCGGGGTTGCGCCTGGTGCAGACCGGCGGGCTCGGCCAGCAGGCCAGCGCCTTCGTGCGCGGCGCCAATTCGCGCCACGTCCTGGTGCTGCTGGACGGCGTGCCGGTGAACGACCCCTCCGAGCCCAACGGCGCCTTCAACTTCGGCAACGAATTGCTGGGCGACATCGAGCGGATCGAGATCGTCCGCGGCCCGGGCAGCGCGCTCTACGGCTCGGGCGCGATCGGGGGCACGATCAACATGATCACCCGGCGCGCCCCGGCCAACACGCCCTTCCAGGCCTTCGGCGACCTCGCCGGCGGCACCCAGGGCACGGCGCGCGGCGTGCTCGGCGTGGCCGGCACCACCACGGGCTGGGACTACCTCGCCGTCGGCCAGGGCTTCACCAGCCAGGGCAGCGACGCCACGCCGCGCCGCTTCACCCGCGACACGCGCGAGACCGAGGATTTCCGCGCCGCCGCCGGCACCGCCCGCTTCGGCGTGAATGTCGCGCAGGGCACGCGGGTGGAGGGGCTGCTGCGCTGGCGGGAGAACCACCTCGAACTCGACAACGTGCCCAATGACGACCCGAATTATGACGGCAATGACCGCCGCTGGTTCGGCCAGCTGCGCGGCGAGACCACGCTGCTGAACGGCGCCTGGACCACCGGGCTGCGCGCCGCCTACACCGAGGATCGGCGCCGCTATTCCAACCTGCCCGACTGGCGCAGCCCCGCGACCACCGAGGATTATTTCCGCGGCCAGCGCGAGACCTATGACTGGGGCAACCGCATCCGGCTCGGCGATGTGGGCCCCTTCACCCAGGCGGGCCTCGCTTTCGGTGCGACCTATGAGCGCGAAAGCGTGGAGGCGCGCTCCGGCTCCACCGCCTTCCGCAGCGTGACCGACGCCACGGCCAATACCACCGCGCTGCATGCCGGGGTGCAGGCGCGGCTGGGCGATCGGCTGGATCTCTCGGCCGGGCTGCGCCAGGACAATGCGGAGGATTACGACGGCTATACCTCCTGGCGGCTTGGCGCCGTGGTGCTGATCCCGGAGATCACCTCGCGCGCCTTCGTCTCGGCGGGCACGGCCTTCAAGGCGCCCTCGCTGTTCCAGCGCTACGGGCGGATCGGCACGACCTTCCGCGGCAACCCCGACCTCGACCCCGAAAGCTCCTTCACCTGGGAGGCGGGGCTGGAGACCGACCTGCCGCTGTTCGGCCGGAACGATGGTGCGACCACCAACGTCACCTATTTCCAGAGCAGCTTCCGCGACCTGATCAACTTCAACCGCGCCTTCAACTCGCTGGAGAACATCGACCGGGCGCGGAGCCGCGGGGTGGAGCTGGGCCTGACGCTGCGCCCCGCCCCCTGGCTCGACGGGCGCGTGGCCTGGACCATCACCGAGGCGCGCGACCAGACCAACGACACGCCCCTGCCCCGCCGGCCGCGCAACGTGGTGGCGGTGAGTGCGCGCATCGCGCCGGATGATCGCCTGACCATCGTGCCGGAACTGCTCTACACCGGGCCTTCGCCGGAGGCCGCCTTCGCCGCCTACACCGATACCGGCGCCTCGATCCCGCGCCTGACCTACAACAAGTCGGGCACCACGCTGAACCTGACGGCGAATTATCGCCTGACGCAGGGTGTCACCGCCTATGTCGAGGGGCGCAACCTGACCAACAGCGACTTCGAGCCAGCCAATGGCTTCGTCATCCCAGGACGGAGCGTGCTGGCCGGGGCGCGGTTAGTCTTTTGAGGCACGCTGCGGTCTCATGATCGCAGCCCGTGCCTGACGAATCATTGTGTCCACAGCACCATCGACACACGCTGAATCAGCGTGCGTCGATGTCGTGCTGTTGACTCGATATGTTCAGGGCAAGACGTCCGATCTGATCGATGGATGCCAGGCGCATGAAGGTTTCACCTTCGTGCGCTTCACAAGCCGGGCGGGCCGCATCGGCGGCGGGCGCCGCTCAGCGCCTCGGCCCTTCGGGCCGTCGGTCGGAACCTCGTGCGCCGGGTATCGTTCAGATCGGACACTGCTCCAGAAATCATTCGAGATGGTGCAGGAAAGGCGTTCAGATGATTCCATCTGAACGCATATAGTCCTAATTCAGCCGCTGCCGCAGTTCCGCCAGCAGCAGGCGGATCTTGTGCGCCTGTGCGCCCTCGGGGGCGAGTTGCAGGAAACGCTCCAGGGCGATGATCGCGGCACCGATATGGTCCAGCCGCTGTTGCATCAGCCCGACCTCACGCCACAGCGCGGCAGTCTCAGGGGCGATGCGCAGCATGTCCTCGGTGCAGGCCAGCGCGCCGGCCAGATCGCCCTGCTGCAGCCGGCGCACCTTGATGTTGTTCTGCAGCCGCAGCAGCACCGCGCGGCGATCCATCGGCGCCAGCGTATCGGGGCCGAGTTCGGCCTGCTCGCCGGCGAAGCGCTTCAGCGTGCTGCGCAATTCCCGCGCATCCAGCCCATGCCCGCCGGCGAAGACATCCACCACCACCTGGCCGCGCCCGGACAGCGCCAGCAGGAAATGGCCGGGGAAGTCCACGCCATGCGCCTCCCACCCCGCGGCCTCGGCGGCGTGCAGCCAGAGCACGCCGAGGGCGACGGGCAGGCCGCGCCGGCGCTCGATCACGCGCAGCAGGTTGGCGTTGGCCATGTCCTCATAGGTTTCGCTGTCGCCGGCATAGCCGAAATGACCGTGCAGCACCTCGGCCAGCACGGCGCGGCGGCGCGCGACATTGCCGGCATCGGCGGCCGGGTCGGCGGCGGCGGCGGCGACCGTGGCGCGGGCGATCTCGGTCAGGTGCCGCTGGGCCGCTTCCCAATCGGCCTCGGGCGCATCGACGCGCGCGAGTTGCAGGGCCACGGCCGCGATGTCGAGCTCGGCATCGGGCATCTGGCCCACCGCATCCAGCGCGGCCCGGGCCTCAAGGCGCGTATCGGTCATGGGCGGACCTTGCCCTGCCCGGCGGGCAGGTCAAGGGGTGCCCGGCGGGCAGGTCAAGGGGCGCGCGGCACCATCCGGCCAAGGCCACGCCCGCCGAAGATGTGCAGGTGGAAATGCGGCACTTCCTGCCCCGCATCCACGCCCATGTTCGCCAGCAGGCGATAGCCGCGGGATTCGAGCCCCAGATCCTTCGCCACCTGGCCGACCAGGCGCCAGAAGCCCGCGATCTCGGCCTCGCTCGCCTGGGCGGTGAAGTCGGCCGCCGAGACATAGGCGCCCTTCGGGATCACCAGCACATGCACCGGGGTCTGCGGGTTGATGTCGTGGAAGGCCAGCGCGTGGTCGTTCTCCGCCACGCGCTTGCACGGGATCTCGCCGCGCAGGATGCGCGCGAAGACGTTCTGCGGATCATAGGGCGGCAGGCCGGTGACGAGCATGGCGGGTTCCGGGGTTAGGGGAGTTTGGTGGTCTGGGCGGCGCGCACCAGCGCCTTCGGCCGCGCCGCCTTCTCGGCGATGCCGGAGATGCCCTGGCGGCGGGCGAGTTCGGTCCAGACCTCCTCGGGCCGGATGCCCGCATCGACCCAGACGACGACGAGGTGATAGAGCAGGTCGGCACTTTCCAGGATGGTGTTGCGGCGATGGCCGAGCGTGGCCTCGATCACGCATTCCACCGCTTCCTCGCCCAGCTTCTGCGCCACCTTGGGCGTGCCGCGCGCGAGCAGCCGGGCGGAGTGCGAATGCTCGACATCCCCGGCATGGCGGCGCGATTCCACGGTGCGCCACAGCCCATCGAGGATGTCGGCCCCGGCGGGCGCGACGGCGAAGGGCTCGAGCGCGCCCTGCCCCGCGACCAGCGCCTTGGGCGGCTTCACCTCGGCCGGGGGCGGCAGGTTGGCGGGCAGCGGCAGGGGCGTGGCGCGCGCCTTCTTCTTCTTCGCGGGCTTGGCAGGCTTGGCCGCCTTGGCCGGCGTCTTGGTGGATTTGGCCATCAGCCTGCCTCGCTCATCATCTCATCGAGGGGGCGGATCGGCAGGCCGGCGGCAGCGAGCGCCGCCTTCGCCTCGGCGATCCGCATCTCGCCATAGTGGAACACGCTGGCCGCCAGCAGGCCGGTCGCGCCCGCCTGCGCGCCATCGACAAAATGCGCGGCCGTGCCCACCCCGCCCGAGGCCACGATCGGCAGGCGGATCGCCGCCCGTGCGGCGCGCAGCAGGTCGAGGTCGAAGCCGCGCTTCGTGCCGTCCTGGTCCATCGAGGTCAGCAGGATCTCCCCCGCGCCGCGCGCCTCGGCCTCCCTGCACCAGGCGATCGCGTCGATGCCGGTGGGGCGGCGCCCGCCATGGGTGAAGATCTCGAAGCCTCCACCCTCGCGCCGCCGCGCATCGACCGCGACGACGATGGCCTGGCTGCCGAAGGCCTCGGCCCCGCGGGTGATCAGGGCCGGATCGGCGATCGCGGCGGAGTTGATCGAGACCTTGTCGGCACCGGCCAGCAGCAGCCGGCGCATATCCTCCACCGCGCGGATGCCGCCGCCCACGGTGAGCGGGATGAACACCTCGGCCGCGGTGCGCGAGACGACGTCGAGCATCGTGTCGCGCCCCTCATGGCTCGCGGTGATGTCGAGGAAGGTGATCTCGTCCGCGCCCTCGCGGTCATAGATGCGGGCCTGCTCCACCGGGTCGCCGGCATCGCGCAGTTCAAGGAAATTCACGCCCTTGACGACGCGGCCATCCTTCACGTCGAGGCAGGGAATGACGCGGAGCGCCAGCATTGTCACCACTCCGCAGGGCCGTGGACGGGCCTGCGTGATTGCGCCGATGCTGCGCTGCGGTCAAGCGCGGTGGCTGGTCACATCAAAGCCGGCCATGGGTGCTGCCGATGCGCTCATCCCAGATCCGCCCGGCCTCCACGGCGTCTGCCCAGGCGATGGGCGGCACCAGCGCCGCCTGCGCCATCGGCGCCCGCAACTCGGCCCGGGGGCGCATGAGCAGCGTGCCGCTCCGGTGGGAGGCGGCGTGCAGCGTGCCCTGGGCCGCGCCTTCCACATCAAGCCGGATGGCGTCCTCGGCGCGCGCGCCGCGGCCGAACAGCAGCTTCGCCTGGACGGCGGGGGAGAGCAGGTGGCGGAACAGCGCCTGGATCACCGGGCGCCGCGCCGCGGGCAGGTCGCGCGGGATGGCGGCGGAAATGCCCGCGACAGCCCAGACCTGGTTCTCGAAGGTGGCGACCTCGATCGTCTCCGGCAGCAGGCCGCTGGCGCGGAGTTCCAGGTCGCCCGCCACGCTCAACATCAGCAGGTCGCAGGCATTCTCGGTGAACTCGGCCGCCGCCGCGACCATGCTGGTCGGGTAGTAGGCGATGTGACGGCCGAGTTCCTCGAGATAGCTCCAGGTCTTCTCCCAGCCGGTGGCAGGCTGGGTCACGTCGGCATCGCCCAGCAGCAGGGGCAGCACGCGCACGAAGAGCCGCCCGCTGGTCACCAGGGTCGGCCGGCAATAGAGGAAGCGGCCGGGATTCTGCCGTGCCCAATCCAGCAACTCCGCAGGGTTGCGCGGCAGCCGGGCCGGCCCGCCGGGGCGCGCCCCCAGCAGCGGCCCGTTCGGCCCGGCCAGGATCGGCACGGCCAGGCCCTCGGAGCCACGCCAGAGTCCCATCGCCGACGGCGTCACCAGCGTCTCGAGCGGCGGCAGGCCCTCCAGCGCCCAGGGGCTCGGGTTCAGCCAGAGCTCCGCCACCATGCCCGCCAGGATGCCGGCATCGCCGGCGAAGACCAGATCGACGCCGGAGGTGCCGCTCTCCACCTCATCCGCGAGGGATTGGGCGATGTCGTCCACGCTGATCTGCTGCAGCGCGACGTCGCTGGCGAGCGCGGGGTTGGCGGCGACGAAATCGCGCAGCAGCGGCAGCATCAGCCCCGCCCCCGTCACCTCCATCACCACCAGGGGCGGCACCTCCGGGGCGACCTGGCCCAGCGCCGGCGCCGCGAGGAGCGCCCCGCCGGCACCCAGCAGGCCGCGCCGGGGCAGCTTCGGGACCTGCCTCATCGGACCATCCTTGCGGTGGTGGGGGTCGTCGACTCACCGCCGAAGCCCATGAAGTCCATGGCGCGGCTGAGCATGCCCCCACGCGGCGGCGGGGCGACGACCGCGGCGGGAATCGCGGGCGGCTCGGGCGGGTCATGCGCGGCCAGCGCCGCGAGCAGGATCAGCGAGGCGCCATAATAGTCGGTCGCTGCGGTGACGGGGATGTGCGGCGGCGGCCCGGCCTGGCCGGTGCGCCAAGCGACGAGGTTCGCCACCGCCTGCACCCCGGCATGGCCGGCATAGGGCGCGATGGCACCGCTGCGCAGATCCACCCAGGCCGGCGGCCGCCGGGCATGGGAGCTGGAGCGCCAATACTCCACCGTGGCCCCGAGGGTGGGCAGACCGAGCCCGGCCCAGGCCAGGTAGAGCGGCACGCGGATCGCGTCCCAGGAGAAGCGCGGCGGCCAACGGGGCGCCGGGTTGATGTCGCCGCTCGGCCGCACCTCCGCCCAATCCGGCGGCAGGCCCCAGCGGCCGAAGCGCGAGGCGTTGAGGATGTCGATCCCGCCCTCCTCGAGCTGTCCCCAGCGATCATCCGGCACGAGCCGGGAGAGGCTGCGCAGCGCGTTGAACACGTAATAGGAGGGGTTGAGCACCACATGGTCGGCATGGCGGAAGCCGGCCGCGCCGGGCAGCAGCACCTGGCGGTCCACATAGGTGGTGGTGCAGAGCGTCAGCATGTCGCGCGCGATGGCGAAGGCGGCCTCCGCCATCTCGGCCTCGCCCCAGCGCAGCGCGCCGCGATAGAGCGCCCAGGCCAGCACGAGGTCGCCATCCGTGGCGTTGTTCATGTCGTTCACGCGCAGCCGCGCATGCGGGTCGTAGCGCCAGGCATAGAGGCTGTCGCGCGGGCGGCGCAGGCGGCGGTTGGACCAGCGCCACATCGCCTCGAAGGACTCGCGGTCATCCAGCCAGACGGCGAGCAGCATGCCGTAGGACTGGCCCTCGCTGTGGGAGATGCCGCCATTGCCGGTGTCGATCACCCGCCCGTCAGGGGCGAGGTAGCGGCGCTTGAAGGCGACCCAATCGGCCTGGAACTGGCGCGGCGCCGCCACCGGCGGCGCAGGCGTGGAAGCCTGCGCCAAATGTAGGAAGTGCGGACGCCCCGCCTGGCTGACCGCAGCACGAAACATCACCGCCCTCCGGCAACCTCAGATTGCGGAGCCTGCGTTTCTCATCCCGGGCTGTCAACGATCATCCGCGCGCCAGCGCCAGAGCTGCGGCGGGGTCCACGCGCCCGTCATAGAGCGCGCGGCCCAGGATGGCGCCGGCCACCACGCCCTCGGCCTTCAGCGCCACGATGTCGTCGGTGGAGGCCAGCCCGCCGGAGGCGATGACCGGGATGGGCACGGCGCGGGCGAGTGCGGCGGTGGCGGCGACGTTCACGCCGCTCAGCATGCCGTCGCGAGCGATGTCGGTGTAGATGATCGCCGCCGCGCCGCTCTCGGCGAAGCCCTGCGCCAGGGCGGTGGCGGTGGTGCTGGAGGTCTCGGCCCAGCCTTCAGTGGCCACGAAGCCGTCGCGCGCATCGATGCCCAGCGCCACGCGCCCCGGAAAGGCACGGCAGGCGGCGCGGGCGAAGTCCGGGTCCTTCACCGCCGCGCTGCCGAGGATGATGCGGGTCACCCCGGCTTCGAGCCAGGCCTGCGCGGTTGCCATGTCGCGGATCCCCCCGCCCAATTGCACGCTCAGTCCTGGCACGGCACCGATGATGGCGCGCACCGCCGCTGCGTTCGCGGGTTTGCCGGCGAAGGCACCGTCCAGATCCACCACATGCACCCAGCAAAAACCCTGGGCGGCGAAGCGCGCGGCCTGGGCGCCGGGGTCGTCGCTGTAGATCGTGGCCTGGTCCATCTCGCCGCGCCTGAGGCGCACGACCTGGCCGGCCTTGAGGTCGATGGCGGGATACAGTTGGAAGGTCATGCGCCCATCAGGCTTTCGGTGGTGCGGCCGCGGCCGGGCTCCAGCAGCTTGTAGTAGAAATGCCCTTCCACGGTGCGGCCTTCGACCCGCGCATAGGCGGGGTGGCTGCCCCAGCGGACATAGCCCAGCCCCTCGAACAGCGCGATGGCGCTGGTCTGGGTGGCACGGACATCGAGGTTGAGCACGCGCACCCCGGCGGCGGCGGCATGTTCCTCGACACGCTCCACCAGCCGGCGCGCCAGGCCGAAGCCGCGCGCATAGGGGGCGATGTAGGCGTGGGTGAGATGGGCGGCGAAGGCCTGCGCCTCGTTGTTGCGCGGCGGGCGGACCAGCTGCGCGCTGCCCACCACATGGCCGTCGAGCCGCGCGACAAACAGCGCGCGGTCGGGCACCAGCATCACGCCGCGGAAATGCCGCGCCAGCACGGCGCGATCCTGGCTCTGCACCCAGCCGAAACCGCCGCCCTCGATGATCGCGGCGTTGGTGGCCTCGCAGAGATCGGCGATGTCGTTGTCGTCGAGTTCGGAGGCGATCTCGACGCTCATGCCATGGCCATGGGTGCGGCTCACGGTCATGGCGTCCAGCGCAGGAAATTGGCGAGGATGCGCAGGCCCACCAGGCTGCTCTTCTCGACGTGGAACTGCGTGCCGGCGAAATTGCCGCGCCCGACGATGGCCGGCACCACGCCGCCATAGGCCGTGCTGGCCAGCAACTCGGCCGGGTCGCCGCCGGCCAGGGCGAAGGAATGCACGAAATAGGCGTGGCTGCCCGGCGCGATGCCGGCCAGCAGCGGATGGGTGGGCTGGTCGAGCACCAGCCCGTTCCAGCCCATCTGCGGCAAGGGCAGCGGCGCGCCGGCGGCGTCACGGGGGTCCATCGGCGCGATCTCGCCCCGGATCCAGCCCAGCCCCGGCGTGACGCCGTGTTCGAGGCCGCGCTCGGCCATCAGCTGCATGCCGACGCAGATGCCCAGGAAGGGCTTCCTGCGCACCAGGACGAAGTCGTTCAGCGCCGCGACCATGCCGGGCATGGCGTCGAGCCCCCGCCGGCAGGCGGCGAAGGCGCCCTGGCCGGGCAGGACGATGCGATCCGCGGCGGCGGCCTCGGCGGCGTCCCCGGTGAGGTGGATGTCCGCGGCAATGCCCTGCTCGGCCGCGACACGGGTCAGGGCGCGCTGCACCGAGGCAAGGTTGCCCGAGCCGGGATCGACGATGGCAATCCGCATCATGATCCGCGCACCAGATCGGGCCGGGCCTCGGCCAGACGGAACCAGGCGAAGTCGAGGTTCGGCGCAACCACCACGCCCTGCAGCGCCAGGCCGCGCCGGGCGAGGCGCGCGCGCAGCCGGTCCCGCGCCTCGAAGCCGGCCAGCAGATGGAGCGCGAGCAGCGCCACGCCATCCACCGCCGCGGGCAGGAACAGGGCGGCGAGAAGGCTGAGCGCGATCAGGATCGCGGCTTCCCGCCACAGGCGATTCCACAGGAACCAGAACGGCCCGAAGAGGAAGGCGAACAGGCAGAATCCCTCGGCCAGCAGCACGGGCGGGGCGGCCGGGCCGGCATGGGTGCTCGGCACCGAGGCGGGCCGCGGCGCGGGGGCATGGACCGTGTAGAGACGCATTCAGCCCTCCAGCATGCCCTTGGTGGAGGGGATATGCCCCGCCGCGCGCGGGTCGGGTTCCACGGCCATGCGCAGCGCGCGGGTGACGGCCTTGAAGCAGGCCTCCGCGACATGATGCGCATTGGTGCCGGCCTTGAGCGTGACATGCAGCGTGATGCCCGCATTGAAGGCGAAGGCGCGGAAGAACTCCTCCACCAGTTCGGTGTCGAACTCGCCGATCTTGGGCCGCGCGAAGGGCACGGACCAGGCCAGGAAGGGCCGGCCGGAAATGTCGATCGCGGCCTCGGCCAGGGCCTCGTCCATCGGCAGCAGGCACTGGCCGAAGCGGCGGATGCCGCGCTTGTCGCCGAGTGCGGCGCGCAGCGCCTGGCCGAGCACGATGCCGACATCCTCGGTCGTGTGATGGAAATCGATGTGCAAATCGCCCTCGGCCGCGACTTCCAGGTCGAACAGCCCATGCCGGGCGAAGGCGGTCAGCATGTGGTCGAGGAAGCCGATGCCGGTCGAGATCTCGGACCGGCCGCTGCCGTCGAGGTCGAGGCTCAGGCGGATGGCGGTTTCCGAGGTGCTGCGCGCGAGGCTCGCCACGCGGCGCGGCGCCTCGATTCCTGCCGGGGTGGGGGTCGCTTCCATGGCGCCTTCCTACGCTGCGAGGCTGGGCTTGGCGAGGGGGTTGGCGCGCCCGGGGCACATGGCCCGGAAATTGCTGAGCCATTGCACATTGCTCATCTCCCCCCCAGCCGAAGGCTCCGCCCATGCGTCTTTCCCGCCGCACCCTGCTTGCCGCCACGCCGGCGCTGCTTGGCGCTCCCCTGGCCGCGCCTGCCCTCGCGCAGGCGCTGACGCCGGTCCGCTTCACCCTCGATTGGCGCTTCCAGGGCATCCATGCCTGGTACTACCTGGCGCGCGAGCGTGGCTGGTTCCGCGAGGCCGGGCTGGATGTGACGATCGACCAGGGCGACGGCTCGGCGAACACCATCACGCGGATCATGGGCAATGCCTATGATGCGGGCTTCGGCGACATGAATGCGATCATCCAGCAGGCATCCGCCCGGCCGGGCGAGGCGCCGGTGATGGTCTACCAGATCTACAACAAGGCGCCCTTCGCGCTGCTGGTGAAGAACTCCTCGGGCATTCGCACCATCCAGGACCTGCAGGGCCGCAAGATCGGCGGCTCGCCCGGCTCGCCCGCGCTGCGCCTGATCCCGCTCTTCGCGCGGCTGAACAACCTCGACATGGCGCGCAACGAGGTGATGAACATCGCCCCCGCGATGCAGGAGCCGATGCTGATGCGCGACGGCTTCGAGGTAGGCGCGGTGTTCACCGTGACCGCCTACATCAACCTGCTGGCGCTGAACCAGAACCCGGACCGCGACTACCGCTTCTTCCTGTTCGCCGACCACGGCATCGACATCTACTCGAACGGCGTCATGGTCTCCCCGCGCCTGATCCGCGACCGGCCGCAGCAGGTGCGCGGCATGGTCGCCGCCATCAACCGCGCGATGCTCGAATGCGGGCGCAACCCCACCGTGGGCGTGCAGGCGATGCAGCGCGTGGACCCGACCTTCAACCTCGACCTCGAGGCGCGGCGGATCGAATTCGCCTTCCGCACCATCATCGCGACCGAGGAAGGCGTGCGCCTCGGCGCGGGCGATCTCGACGATGCGCGGCTGGGCCGTGCCATCGCGCAGGTGGTGGAGGTGTTCGGCCTGCCCCGCACGCCCGCGACCAGCGAGGTCTTCTCGCGTGACTTCCTGCCGCCTCTCGCCGAGCGCACCCTCACGGCGCGCGCCGCCTGAGCATGACCCCGAAGCCGCGGCCGCTGCTGATCCGCGGCGCATGCGTGCTGCTGCCGGGGGGCGACATCCATCGCCCCCCGATCGCCGATGTGCGGCTGGAGGGCGATCGCATCACCGCCATCGGCCCGGCGCTGGACGCCGCGCCGGATGCCGAGATCCTCGACGGCACCGGCAGGCTGCTGATTCCGGGCCTCGTCAGCGCGCATTACCACTCCTACGACACGCTGCTGAAGGGCCGGTTCGAGGACATGCCCTTCGACCTCTGGGCGCTGCATTCGCAGCCCGCCTATTGGGGCAGGCGGTCGCGTGCGGAGTTGCGCGCGCGCACGCTGCTCGGCGCGATGGAGGCGCTGCGCTGCGGCATCACCACCATCCAGGACATGAACTCCCTGGTGCCGCAGGATGAGGAGACGCTGGATGTCATCCTTGGCGCCTATGCGGAGCTTGGCATCCGCGTGGTGTTCTCGATCGCGCTGCGGGATCTGCCGGACCTCGACATCGCGCCCTTCCTGCCGGAGATCCCGCCCGAGATTGCCGCCATCGTCGGCGGCAAGCCGGGTGATCCGGCCGCCGACCTCGCTTTCGTGGCCGCGCAGCTTAAGCGCCTCACGCCGCTGCCGCCGCGGCTGCATTGGGCGCTGAGTCCCTCCGGCCCGCAAAGATCCTCCACCGCGCTGCTGGAGGGCATCGCAGCGCTCTCGCAGGATCACGGCCTGCCGGTGTTCACCCATGTGTATGAGACGCGCGCGCAGCTCGCCAAGGCGCGGCGGATCTACCCCGGCGGGTCGATGATCGCGCACATGGCGGAGGTCGGGCTGCTGACGCCGCGCACCACGCTGGCGCATGCCGTCTACATCAACGAGGCCGAGATCGCGCAGGTGGCGCGCGCGGGGGCGGGGGTGGTGCACAACCCGCTCGCCAATCTCAAGCTCAAGAACGGCGTCGCCCCCGTCGCGCGTTTCAAGGCGGAGGGCGTGCGCCTGGCGCTCGGCTGCGACAACAATTCCTGCTCCGACTGCCAGAACCTGTTCCAGGCGATGAAGCTGATGTGCCTGCTGGCCGCCGGGCAGGATCCCAACCCCGCCGGCGTGCTGGCCGCGGATGCGGTGGCGGCGGCAACGACCGGGGGCGCGCAGGCGGTGGGCCTCGCCGGGCAGATCGGCGCCATCGCGGTCGGGATGAAGGCGGACCTCGTGCTGATCGATCTCGAGGATCTCGCCTGGCAGCCCTTCGCGAGTGCCACGCGACAATTGGTGTTCGCCGAGACGGGGCGCGGCGTGCGGACGGTGATCGTCGATGGACGCATCGTGCTGCGCGAGGGGCGCCTCACCACGGTCGATGAGGCCGCCTTCCGCGCCGAACTCGCCGAGGTGATGGAAAAGGTCGAGCGCGACTACGCGCAGCTTGTGCCGCGCCAGGCGCCGGCCATCCCGGCGCTGCTCGAGGCCAATCGCCGGGTCGCGGACGCTCAGTCCCGCGGCAGCGGCGCGTAGGGCAGCGGGCGCAGGCGGGTCGCGTAGAGGGTGATGTCGCGCCAGACATCGCCGGTGACATAGGGATCCGCCGCCAGCCAATCGCGCACCGAATCATGGCTCTGGTGGCTGGTGATGGCGATGGAGCCGACCATGCGCCCCTCAGGCGACAGGATGGCGCCGCCCATCAGCAGCGTGCCGTCCGCCGCCAGGGGGCGCACCCGGTCGAAATGCGCGGCGCGCGCGGCGAGGCGGCGGTCGAGCGCCGCCTCATCCGTGCCGTCCCAGGCGATCACGATGCTGTGGGTGCGCGCCGTGGGGCCGGGCGAATCAGCCGGCGGCCAGGGGCGATAGGGCAAGGGCGCGATGCGGAAGCCATGCGTCTCGATGCGCTGCCACACGCCCTGCCGCGCGAAGGGCTCGGCCGCGAGATAGGCGTCGCGCGCCGCCGCATCCCCGGCGACGAACATCAGCGAGCCGCGGCTGCGCCCTTCCTCGTCATGCAGCGGCAGGCCAAGCAGCAACTGCCCCGCCGCCGCCGAAGCGCCGATATGCGCCACATGCGCCGCCATGGATGCGGCGCGCCGGGCCGGCGCGCCTTCATCCGTCCCGTCGAAGGCGAGAATCACATGGGTCACGAACTGCCCTCACAACCCGGCAGGGCCGCTTTGGCGGCCCCGCGCGCAGAGAAACCTGAGCGCCGGCGCAACAGCGCGTCGGCGCGAAGGCAAGCGCGCGGAGCGCGCGCCCGCCGTCTGAGGGCTAATACATGTGCTGCCCGCCGTTGATGGACAGCGTCGAGCCGGTGATGAAATCGGCCTCATCGGCGGTGAGGAAGGCAACGCCCCGGGCGATGTCCTGCGCCGTGCCGAGCCGGCCGCGCGGGATGCGGGCGATGATCTTCTCGAGCACGTCGGCCGGCACCGCGCGCACCATCTCGGTATCCACATAGCCGGGCGCGATGGCGTTCACGGTGATGGAGTTGCGCGCGCCTTCCTGCGCCAGCGCCTTGGTGAAGCCGTGGATGCCCGACTTCGCGGCGGCATAGTTCACCTGGCCGAGCTGGCCGGCCTGGCCGTTCACGCTGCCGATATTGACGATGCGGCCGAATTTGCGGGCGCCCATGCCGTCCCAGACGGCCTTGCACATGTTGTAGCAGCTGCCGAGGTTGGTATCGATCACGTCGTCCCACATCTGGCGCGTCAGCTTGCGCATCATCGCGTCGCGCGTGATGCCCGCATTGTTCACCAGGATCTCGACCGGGCCGACTTCCGCCTCGATCTTCGCCACGGCGGCCAGGCTGGCCTCGAAATCGCCGACGTCGAATTTGTAGCAGGGGATGCCCGTGCGCTCGGTGAAGGCGGCGGCGGCGGCGTCATTGCCGGCATAGGAGGCCACGACCTTGCGCCCCGCCGCCTGCAGCGCCTCGCTGATCGCGGCGCCGATCCCACGCTGCCCACCCGTCACCAGTGCCACACGTGCCATGATTGCTCTCCCTGAAGACGACGCAGGTTCTGCCCGGGTCGCCCCCCATTGTCGCGCCAAGAGGGCAGAAGCGCAAACCATGCGCGTGGCCGCCAGGACACAACCGGAGGTAGAGTTGAAATTGAACGGCTTTCCTCTTCACGGCGGCGTGAATGTGTGGGAGCGTATGGTTGTCCGGCCCGCTGATAGCGCAACCAGGGCGGGCAGACCGCTGGCTACCCCCCTCACCCTTGTTGAAGTACGCGCCCCTGCCATGAAGCACCGCCCGCCCCCCGCGCCGGATGTCTCTGACGAGGATCGGATCGCCATCCAATTGATGCTGGCCTATGTCGAGGCCGAGTGCCGTCGCCTGGGCGCCGAGGGCGCGGCGCGCCATGCCGCGCTCGCGGCTTCCCTGCTGCCAGCTGGCACCACGGCGCTGGAGCGCGCCGCCGCGGCCGCCCGGCTGAACTGAGCGCGCGGGCGCTACTTGCGGCGCAGCAGGAACAGCGCCTGCTCGCCGAACAGGTTCGCCAGCCAGGGCGAACGCTTCCAGGGTGAACGCAGCCCCTTGTCGTCCACCGCAAGCCAGCGCTCCACCACGTAATTCTCCATGGTGCAGAGCGCGAAGAAGTCGCGGATCGTGCAGGGGTGGATATTGGGCGTCTCATACCAGGGGCGGTCCCAGGTATCGGTGTCGGGCATCCGCCCTTCCAGCAGCAGCCGCCAGCGCAACTGCCAATGGCCGAAATTCGGGAAGCTCACCACCGCATGGCGGCCGATGCGCAGCATCTGGCGCAGCACCTCGCGTGGGCGTTCCACCGCCTGCAGCGTGCGGCTGAGCACCACATAGTCGAAGGCGCCATCGGGATAGAAGGCGAGGTCGCTGTCGGCGTCGCCATGGATCACGGGCAGGCCGGCGGCCACGGCCTCGGTCGCCTCGGCCATGTCGATCTCGATGCCGCGCGCATCGGCGCGCTTCACGCGCGTCAGATGCTCGATCAGCGCACCGTCGCCGCAACCGATATCGAGCACGCGCGCGCCGGGCTCGATCATCTCCGCGATCAGGCGGAGGTCGAGGCGCATGTTCTTGGCGACGAAGCGAACCTCGCCCGCGGCGTCCGGCACCTGCTGCTGTCCTGTGACTGTGGCGAAGGGAGTTTACGCGGGACCGGCCAAGGGCGCTACACGCCCAGCCGTTCCGCCGCACCGCGCAGGAAGCCGCCGAGCGCGCGGTGGAAGACCGGCTCATCCAGCAGGAAGGCGTCATGCCCCTTGTCGGTCGCGATCTCGACGAAGGAGACATTCGCCGCCGCCGCGTTCAGCGCGCGCACAAGGGCGCGGCTTTCCTCGGTGGGGAAGAGCCAGTCCGAGCTGAAGGAGGCCACCAGGAAGCGCGTGGCCGTGCCGCGGAAGGCGCTGGCCACGTCGCCATGCTCGGCCGCGAGATCGAAGTAATCCATCGCCCGCGTGATGGTCAGGTAGGAATTGGCGTCGAAGCGGCGCACGAAGGTGCTGCCCTGGTGACGCAGGTAGCTCTCCACCTCGAACACGTCTTCCAGGAAGGTCAGCGCCGAGGCGCCGCGCAGCTTGCGGCCGAATTTCCGGCCCAGCGCGGCCTCGGACAGGTAGGTGATGTGCGCCACCATGCGCGCCACCGAGAGACCCTTCTCGGGGATGCCGCCATCCTCCCAGTAGCGCCCGCCCTTCCAGGCCGGGTCGCCATGGATGGCGGCACGGCCGACCTCATGGAAGGCGATGTTCTGCGCCGAGTGATGCGTCGCGCAGGCGATGGGGGCGGCGGCGGCGACCATCTCGGGGTAGGTCGCAGCCCATTCCAGCACCTGCATCCCGCCCATCGAGCCGCCGACCACGGCGAGCAGCCGCGCGATGCCCAGATGCTCCACCAGCCGCTTCTGGGCACGGACCATGTCGCGGATGGTGATGGAGGGGAAATCCGTGCCCCAGGGACGCCCGAGATCCTGGCCGGTGGCATCGCTCATCGGCTCGGGCGGGCCGGAAGACCCCATGCAGCCGCCCAGCACATTGGCGCAGATCACGAAATAGCGGTTGGTATCCACCGCCCGGCCGGGGCCGACCACGGCCTCCCACCAGCCGGGCTTGCCGGTCACGGGGTGCGGCTCGGCCACATACTGGTCGCCGGTCAGGGCGTGGCAGATCAGCACGGCATTGCTGCGCGCGGCGTTCAGCGTGCCATAGGTGCGATAGGCGACCGCCAGCGGCGCGAGCACCGCGCCGCTGTCCAAGGCGAGGCCATCAGGGAAGACCGCGCGCTGATGCGCGACCCGTGGCAGCGGCGCGAGGGCGTTGGTCATGCGGCTTGGGGGGCTGGCATGGGCAAGAAATAGGCGGGGCGGAGGGCGGGGGCAACCGCGCCTCGCTTGGCGGGGGGCGCGGGCGCGTCTATGCAGCGCTTCCCATGCCCGACAGCACCCTGCCCACCACCGCCGACATCCACGCGCTGCGTGCCGAGATCGACCGGCTGGACGATGCCATGCACGACCTGTTGATGCGCCGCGCCGATGTGGTGGCGCGCCTCGCGGCCAGCCGCGCCAAGGGCCAGGGTCCGGCGCTGCGGCCGGGCCGGGAGGCGGTGATCCTGCGCCGCCTGCTCGGCCGCCATGAAGGTGCGCTGCCGCGCGCGGCGCTGTTCCGCCTCTGGCGGGAACTGCTGGCCGCGACCACCGCCATGCAGGCCCCGCTGGGCGTGGCTTCGGCGTTGGACGGGCCGGGGTTGGAGGTGCTGCGCCACCATTTCGGCCTCGCCTCCCCGTTCACGCCGGTGGCCGATGCGCCTGGCGTGCTGGCGGCGATGGCGGCGGGGCGCAGCGCGCTCGGCGCCCTGCCCTGGCCCGATGCCGCGGCCGGCCGATGGTGGACCACGCTCGATCCCGCCCAGGCCTTCATCACCGCGCGCCTGCCCTTCTTCGGCCCGGCCTCCGCCCCCGTCGCGCTGCTCTCCCCCACCCCGCCCGACCCCTCCGGCGACGACGCCACGCTGCTGCGCCTGCCGGCCGAAGGTGCGGCCGCCGCGCTTCAGGCGGCCGGCCTCAGCCCCACCACGCTGATCGTCGCGGGCGACCTCGCCCTCGCCGAGATCCCGGGCTTCCACACGGACCGCCACGACCTCGGCACGCCGCTCGGCGCCTTCGCCCTTCCCCTTCCCGCCTGAACACGGAATCCCTGCCATGACCGTGATGCCGCGCCCCTCCATCCTCTCGGTCGAGCCCTATGTCGGGGGCGAGTCGAAAATCCCGGGCGTGAACCGGATCATCAAGCTCTCCTCCAATGAGGGCGCCTTCGGCCCGCCGCCCGGCGCCATCGCCGCGATGATGGAGGCGGCCAAGGAGGCGCATCGCTACCCCGATGGCGGCGCGACGAAGCTGCGCGAGGCGATCGGCGCGCGCTTCGGCCTCGACCCCGCGCGCATCGTCTGCGGCAATGGCTCGGACGAGCTGCTGATGATGCTGATCCTCGCCTATGGCGGCGAGGGCACCGAGATCGTCATGTCCGCCCATGGCTTCATGATGTACGACCTGACCGGCCGCTGGGCCGGCTGCCAGGTGATCAAGGTGCCCGAGCGCAACCTGACCGCCGATGTGGATGGGCTGCTCGCCGCCGTCGGCCCGCGCACGCGGCTGATGTTCCTGGCGAACCCGAACAACCCCACCGGCTCGATCCTGCCGCAATCCGAGATGAAGCGCCTGCGCGCCGGGCTTCGGCCGGACGTGCTGCTGGTGCTCGACAGCGCCTATGCCGAATACGTGACGCAGCCTGATTACGACCCCGGCCAGGGCATGGTGGACGCCAACGACAACGTCGTGATGACGCGCACCTTCTCGAAGATCTATGGCCTCGGGGGCATGCGGCTGGGCTGGTGCTACGCGCCGCCGGCGATCATCGACGTGCTGGGCCGCGTGCGCGGGCCCTTCAACGTCAACGCCGCCGCCATGCAGGCCGGCATCGCCGCCCTGGCCGAGCCGGGCTGGATCGAGAAGTCGGTCGCGCACAACAATGAGTGGCGCGGCCGCATGGCCGCGGCGCTGACCACCGCGGGCCTGAAGGTCTGGCCGAGCGAGGGCAATTTCCTGCTGGTGGATTTCGGCGATGCCGCGCGCGCCAAGGCCGCCGACGCGCATCTGCGCGCACGCGGGCTGATCGTGCGCGCGATGGGCGGCTATGGCCTCGGCCATTGCCTGCGCATCACCATCGGCGCCGCCGAGGAATGCCAGATGGTGATCGACGCGCTGACGGATTTCTGTTCGCGTGGGTGAGGTTCTCTTCAACCGGGTCTGCCTGCTCGGCATCGGGCTGATCGGCTCCTCCCTCGCGCGCGTCGCGCAGGCGCGCGGCGACATCGCGCGCACCGTGGTGGCGCATGCCCGCACCGGCGCGACGCTGGATCGCGTGCGCGAACTCGGCATCGCCGATGTGATCGAGGAAGATGCCGCCAAGGCCGTGCAAGGCTGCGACGCGGTGATCTTCTGCGTCCCCGTCGGCGCCTATGCCGGCGTGATGGCGCAGATCGCCCCGCATCTGATGCCGGGCGCCATCGTCACCGATGTCGGCTCCACCAAGGGCTCGGTGGTGCGCGACCTCGCCCCGCTGGTTCCGCCCGGCGTGCATCTGGTGCCGGCGCATCCGATGGCGGGCACGGAATACTCCGGCCCCGATGCCGGCTTCGCCGAGCTTTTCCAGGGCCGCTACGTCATCGTCACCCCGCTGCCGGACAGCGACCCCGCCGCCGTCGAGAAGGTGCGCGAACTCTGGCGCCGCTGCGGCAGCATGATCGAGACCATGGACCCCGCGACCCATGACAAGGTCGTGGCCATCGTCTCCCACCTGCCGCACCTGCTGGCCTTCACCATCTGCTCCACCGCCGACGATTTGGCGGAGGAGACGAAGGAGGCCGTGCTGAAATTCGCCGCCTCGGGCTTCCGCGACTTCACCCGAATCGCGGCGAGCGACCCGACCATGTGGCGCGACGTGTTCCTCAACAACCGCGAGGCGCTGCTGGAAATGCTGGCGCGCTTCACCGAGGACGCCCACGCCCTGGGCCGCGCCGTGCGCTGGGGCCAGGCCGACTTCATCGAGGACCGCATCCGGCGGGGGCGCAAGATCCGCAAGGGGCTCATCGAGCGCAAGCAGGCGTGAGCGGGCGCCTTGAGGAGGGCGTTGCCCTCCTCAAACTCCACCCACCAAGGGGCAGTGGCCCCTTGGAACCCGTTCGTTTTCAACGCCAAGGGGGAGGGGGGCATTTCGCCCCCCTCCCCCTTGGCGTTTGAATCGAGGTCCAGGAGGCTAAGCCTCCTGGCTGGGGAGGTCTGGAGGGGGCAGCGCCCCCTCCAGCGCGCGCCCTCAGCCCGCCTTGCCCGCGACCACGACCATCGCGGGCTTGAGCAGCCGCCCGTGCAGGGTCCAGGCCGGGGTCCAGGCCTGGATTACCGTGCCCGGCTCCACGCCTTCCGGCGCGGGTTGCTCGGCCATCGCCTCATGCAGTTCGGGGTTGAAGGCCTGGCCTTGCGGGTCCTGGCGGGCGATGCCGTGGCGTTCGAGCATGGCGACGAAGCCGCGCTCCACGCCGCCGAAGCCGCCGCGCAGCTTGGCCAGAAGCTCGGGCTCGCCCTCGGTCGCGGGGGGCAGGCTGTCGAGCCCGCGGCGGAGGTTGTCGGCCGTCTCCACCACGTCCTTGGCGAATTTCTGCACGGCGTAGAGGCGGGCTTCCTCGGCCTCGCGCTTGGTGCGGGTGCGCAGGTTCTGCATCTCGGCCTCGGCGCGCAGCCATTTGTCGCGCATCGCGGCAAGCTCCGCCTCGAGGCTGGCGATCCGCTCGGCCTCGCTGGGCTGGGTCTCGGCGGGGGAGGCGGGCTGCGCCTCGGCGTCGGGGGTAGCGGCGGGCTGGGGTTCGGTGCTGTCGCTCATGGGAGGGTATCGGGTCTTTACGGTGAGGGTCAGGTCGTGACGCCCCCACCTAGGCGCCGGGATGCGCCGCGGCAAGCACCCTGCCCCGGCCCTGTTTCCCCGCGGCCCGTAACCGGACTACACGGGAGACATGCTGCGCAGCATCTTCACCGTCGGCGGCTGGACCATGGTCAGCCGGATCCTGGGCTTCGCCCGGGACATGCTGATCGCCTCGCGCCTCGGTGCCGGGCCGGTGGCGGATGCCTTCTTCGTCGCGCTGAAGCTGCCCAACCTGTTCCGCCGCCTGTTCGGCGAGGGCGCCTTCAACGCCGCCTTCGTGCCCGCCTTCGCCGGCAGCTACGCCGTGGAGGGCCCGGCCAAGGCCCGCGCGCTGGCCAATGCGCTCGCCGGAATCATGAGCCTCTGGCTCTCGGCCCTGGTCATCCTCGGCATCGTCTTCATGCCGCAATTGCTCTTCGTGCTGGCGCCGGGCTTCGTGGGAGAGGCGGTGCGCTTTCCGCTGGCCGTCGAGCTCACCCGCATCACCTTCCCCTATCTGTTGTTCATCTGCCTCGCCGCGCTGGTCTCGGGCGTGCTGAACGGCATGGACCGCTTCGCGGCGGCGGCCGCGGCGCCGGTGCTGTTCAACGTGATCTCGATGGCTGCCCTGCTCGGCCTGACCCCCTTCGTGGCGACGCCCGGCCACGCCCTGGCCTGGGGCGTGCTGGCCTCGGGCGTGGCGCAGCTGGCGATGCTGCTTTTCGTGGTGCGGCGGGCGGGCATGGCGATCAACCCGCTCTCGCGCCCGCGCTTCGGCCCCGACGTGATGGGCGTGCTGCGGCGGATGCTGCCGGGGCTGCTGGGCGCGGGGGTGACGCAGCTCAACCTCGCCATCGATGTCGTCATCGCCTCGCTGCTGCCGGCCGGCGCGGTGAGCTTCCTCTACTATGCCGACCGCATCGCGCAGCTGCCGCTGGGCGTGATCGGCGCGGCGGTGGGCACGGCGCTGCTGCCCCTGCTCGCAAGGCAGTTGCGCACCGGCAAGCCGCTCGCCGCGCACCGCAGCCAGAACCGGGCGATGGAACTGTCCTTTGCCCTGGCCTTGCCGGCGGCGGTGGCCATGGCGGTGCTGGCGGGGCCGATCATCGCCACGCTGTTCGAACGCGGCGCCTTCGACAGCGCCGCCACCGCCGCCACCGCCGCCGCGCTGATGGCCTATGCGCTCGGCCTGCCCGCCTTCGTGCTTGTGAAGGCGCTCACCCCGGGATTTTTCGCCCGCGGGGATACGGCGACCCCCGTGAAGGTGGGGCTGGTGATCGTGGCGCTGAACCTCGGCCTGAACCTGCTGCTGACGCCGCTGCTGGCGCATGTCGGCATCGCGCTGGCCACGGCGCTGGCGGCCTGGGTGAATGTGGCGGCGCTGGGCTGGCTCCTGATGCGCCGGCGGCGGCTGGTGCTGGACCGGCGGTTGCGGCGCGCCGTGCCACGGCTGCTGCTCGCGGCGGCGCTTATGGGCCTGGTGCTCGCCGGGATCGCGGCGGTGCTTTTCCCGCTCAGCGGCACGCTGGCGCGCTTCGGTGGGCTGGCGCTGCTGGTGGCGGCGGGGCTGGCCAGCTATTTCGGCATGGCCCAGCTCACGGGCGGGCTCGATCTGCGGGAGGTCGCACGGCTTGTGCGCCGGCGCGGCACAAGCTGACCTCACAGCGCTGTGGCGGTGCACGCTGTTGACCCGAAAGGCTCGCGGGGTATGTTCCGAAGCCCCGCGATCCCCCCGCGCCCGATGGAGTTGCCATGTCCGCCGCGCTTGCTGGCCTCACCCTGCTCGTCATCGGCGACAGCCACTTCGTCACCCAGGGCTACCTGATCACGACGCTGCACGACAACCTGGCGCGCCAGGGGGCACGGGTCATCACCTATGGCGCCTGCGGCGTCGCAGCCGGCGCCTGGGTTTCGCCCCGGCCGGTGAGCTGCGGCACGGCGATCCGCGTGGGCAATGCCGCGCCGCGCATCGACCGCTCGCCCCAGGCGCGGTCCTGGTCGATCGACGAGCTGATCCGCGAGCATCGCCCGAACGCGGTGATCGTGGGCATCGGCGACCCGATGGCGGGCTACCACCAGCGCGAATTGCCGCGCAGCTGGATCACCGAGCAGGTGCGCAGCCTCACGCTGCGCCTGCAGGCGAACAACATGCCGTGCATCTGGGTCGGCCCGAGCTGGGGCACCGAGGGCGGGCCCTATTTCAAGACCTTCGCCCGGGTGCGGGAGGCGGCGGACTATCTCTCGACCCAGGTCGCGCCCTGCCAGTTCATCGACAGCACGGCGATGTCCCGCCAGGGTGAGTGGCCGACCTTCGATGGCCAGCACCACACCCTGCCCGGCTACCAGCGCTGGGGCGCCGCCCTTTCGCAGCAGATCGTGGTCTCGCCGGTGATCCGGCAGGTCCAGGCGCAGTTGCCGCGCCGATGAGGGCCATCCTCCTCGCGCTGCTGCTGCTGGCGCCGCTCGCCGCCCGGGCGCAGGCGCCCATGCTCTATGAGCAGCGCCTGCCCGATGGCTGGGGCCTGCTGCGCTACGTCAACACCCTGGCCGAGCCGGCCGCCTTCCGCAGCGATTTCGACCTGCCGCGCAACCTCGGCACCGAGGGCGCGGCGCGCGTCACCCCCTTCCATGTCATCGAGGATGTGGCGGGCAAGACGCTCGAAACCACGGTGACGGTGGCGGGGCAGAGCACGCGGCTGCGCTTCGAGCTCACGCCCAACGGCTTCTCCACCCTGCTGCTGCTGCGCGAGGGCAACCAGCTTGTCGCGCGCGTCATCCGCGACGCGACCGAGTTCAACCAGCTGCGGGCGCGGCTGACCTTCTACAACGCCACCACCGAATGCGGGCCTTCCACCCTCTCGCTCGACCCGGGGGGGCAGAGTGTGCTGGCCGATGTGGCGCCGGCGGCGATGCGCGCGCGCACCGTCGCCCCCGCTGCCGCACGGGTGCGCGCCAGCTGCGCGGGCGCGCGCGTCGGCCCGATCGACCTCGGGCGGCTCGAGGCCGGGCAGTTGGTGAGCGTGTGGATGATCGCCCCGAATGGCACGGCGCAGCTGTTCCGCTCCACGGATACCATCGCCCCGCCGGGGCGCTGACATGCGCCGGCCCCTGCTGCTTGGCCTGCTGGCCGCCGCCCTGGCCGGGCCGGCCCTGGCCGCGCCCGGCTGCCCCGCCATACCGCCGCGCAACCCCGCGCCGCGGGAGGCACGGGCGGAGAACCTCGACATTCCCGATTGGCGCGGGCGCGTGGCGCAGCTCGACCAGCAGCTCGCCCGGGTGAACCGCAATGCCGCGAACCTCGTTTTCCTGGGCGATTCCCTGACCCAGGCCTGGGAGCCCACGATGTTCGCCCAGTTCTTCGGGCATCGGCGCGCGCTCAACCTCGGCGTCTCGGGTGATTTCACCCAAGGGCTGCTCTGGCGGCTGCAGGCGGGGCAATGGGGCACTATGCGCCCGGCGCTGGTGGTGCTGCTGATCGGCACGAACAACGCCCAGGCCGGCGGCACGCCCGAGGACATCGCGCTGGGCATCGCGGAGATCATCCGCTTCATCCATGGCCGATCGCCGGGCACGCGGATCCTGCTGCTCGGCCTGCTGCCGCGGGGTGCGGATGCGACCGACCCGGTGCGCCAGGTGAACCAGCGGGTGAACCAGCTGATCCAGCGCTGCGCCGATGGCAGGGCGACGATCTACCAGGATGTGGGCGGGCTGATGGTCTCGGCCGATGGCCGGCTCTCGGACCAGGTGGCCTTCGACCGCCTGCACCTGACCATGGTGGGCTACGCCATCCTGGGCGCGGCCATCGCGCCGACCGTTCAGGCGGTGCTGGGGAACAACTGAAGGAAGGCCTCGGCGGCGCGCTCGATCGCGGCCGGGCCATGATGGGCGAAGGCATCGGCGCGCGCCGCCTGGGCCATGGCCGTGAGGCGCGGCGCATCGGCGAGCAGCGCCTCGACCTCCGGCACCAGCGTCTCGGGCGTCACCAGCAGCCCGGTCTCGCCATGGCGGACTCCGGCCGGGATGACATGGGCGTAGGCCACGACGGGCAGGCCACAGGCCATGGCTTCGACGATGGCGCGCGGCAGGCCCTCCTGCAGCGCGGGATGCACCATCAGGCGCGAGCGGCGCAGCCAGGTGTAGACATCCTCCGGCCGCCGTGCCCCGGCGAAGCGTGCGCGCGGCGCGGCCTGGGCGCGCACCTGCTCCAGCAGCGGGCCGCCGCCCAGGAACAGCACGCGATGGCGCTTGGTGAAGGGCAGCAGCGCCACCTGGTTCTTCCGGGCATCGGCGAAGCTGCCGACATTGACGATGGGGAAGTCGGGCGCGGTGGGCGGGCCCTCACCCACCAGGGCCGGGTCGAAGTATTTGGGCAGGATCAGGCAGCGCCCGGCGGCGTGCTGGGCGGCGAAATCGCCCTCGACCTGGCCCTGGTGCTCGGCCAGCGCCACGCAGGCCCCCGCCACGACCGGGTCGCGCGTCAGCCCCCCGGCGATCACCCCATGCGGGCAGCCCAGCGCCGAGACCAGGAAGGCGTTCAGCGCATAGCCCAGCCCCTTCATCAGCAGCAGGTCCGGCGCGAAGTCGCGGATCGCCGCCGCCAGCGCGGCCGAGGTGCGTGCCATGTGCGGCAGGGAAGCGTCGTCGGCCGGACGGAAGCTGGCGGGCACGCGGCCCTCGAGAAGATCGACATCCTCGCTCACATCATCGCGATGGATGCGAAACAGCCGCACGGCGACGCCGCGCGCGGCCAGCGCCGCCAGCCAATGCAGCTCCCGGCGCGCACCTTCCATCCGCCGGTCGGCGTGGCTCATCACCAAAGCGAGTCGCATGGCCACAGCTTGACGCCTCTGGCCCGCGGCGCGAAGGCAGGGCGAGGTCGCTCGGGAAAGGGTCGCGCCATGCTCCGTATCAGTATCGCCGGCATCGCCGGGCGCATGGGCCAGTTGCTGGTGGAGGAGACCCGCGCCGCCGGCTTCGCGCTGGCCGGCGGCACGCTGCGCCCGGGCTCGACCCGGCAAGGCCCGCCCGGCGTGCCCGTGCTGCCCGATGCCGCCGCGCTCTTCGCCGCCAGCGAGGTGGTGATCGACTTCACCCATGCCGCCAACGCCGCCGCCCATGCCGGGCTCTCGGCCCGCACCGGCGTGCCGCTGGTGCTGGGCTCCTCCGGCCTTTCGGCAGCGCAGGAGGCGGCGGTGGGTGAGGCCGCGCGGCACAGCGCCATCGTCTTCGCGGCGAATTTCGCGCCCGGGGTGAACATCGTGCTGGCCATCGCCGAGCGGCTCGCCGCCGCCCTGCCCGGCGCCGGCTACGACGCCGAGATCGTCGAGATGCACCACCGGCAGAAGGTGGACGCGCCCTCGGGCACCGCCATCGCGCTCGGCCGGGCGGTGGCGCGGGGGCGGGGGCAGACCATGGAGGAGGCCGGCATCGAGAGCGGCCGCGACGGCCACACCGGGCCGCGCGGCACCGGCACCATCGGCTTCGCCGCCCTGCGCGGTGGGCAGGTGGTGGGCGAACACACGCTGCTTTTCGCGGGCGCCACCGAACACATCGCGCTGACCCATCGCAGCTTCGACCGCCGCGCCTATGCCACCGGCGCGGTCCGCGCGGCGGCCTGGCTGCGCGGCCGGCCAGCGGGGCTTTATGACATGATGGATGTACTGGGCATGCGATGATGGCGCGCTTCACCCGCCTGTTTCACGCCACTGACCGCGAGGCCCTGCCGGGGATCGCGCGGCTCGGGCTGCTGCCAGCGTCGAAGCTGGCAGCGCTGGCGCAACGAGACTTGCGGGCAAACCGCGATCACTGGGTGGACCTGATGCTTGATGGGCGAAAGCTGGCGAGCCTGCGGCGGCAAGGCATGCGTGACCACGCGCTCGCGAGCCGGCTGGTGCCGGGCCTCACACCTGCTGGCTGGCGCGAATTCCTCAACGGCATGGTTTTCCTGTTCGTGACTGAGGCCAAGGCCCGCAACTTCGCCAAGGCGGAATCGGGACGCGACCAGGTGGTCATCGCCTGGGACCGCGCTGCGCTTGAGCAATCGGGCTGCGATTTGCTCGGCTGCCGTTTCAACAACGGCTACATCGATCGCGCGCCGGCAGAGAAGCGGCGGCTGCGCGGACCGGCCGACTACCTGCCGCTGGCAGGCTGGACAGGCACGGCGCCATGCGAGGTGGCGATACCGGGCGGTATCCCCCCGGGGCTGGCCTTCAGCCCTCTGCCTTGACCTCGCCATACGGCGCTGCAATACGCCCCCGTCCCGGATCCGCCGGGGCAGCAAAGCCAGGCCGGGGCAAACCGGCCCTCCGCGACAAGAGGCCGAACCACGCCATGCGCGATACGGGCGAGTATCTGTTCACGTCGGAGAGCGTCTCCGAGGGCCATCCCGACAAGGTGGCTGACCGCATTTCCGACACCGTGCTCGATGCCTATCTTTCGGCCGATCCCTATTCCCGCGTTGCCTGCGAGACGCTGGTGACGACGAACCGCGTGGTGCTCGCGGGCGAGACGCGCGGCCCCGGCAGCGTGACGCCTGAACTGCTCATGCACCTCACGCGCATGGCGATCCACGACATCGGCTATGAGCAGGATGGCTTCCATTGGCAGAACGCCGACATCGCCTGCCACCTGCATGCCCAGTCCGCGCATATCGCGCAGGGCGTGGATGCCGCCGGCAACAAGGATGAAGGCGCCGGCGACCAGGGCATCATGTTCGGCTATGCCTGCCGCGAGACGCCCGAGCTGATGCCCGCGCCGCTCTACTACGCGCACCTGATCCTGCGCCGCATCTCCGAGATGCGCCGCGCGGGCGATGTCGGCGTGGCCGGGCTGCTGCCCGACGCCAAGTCGCAGGTCACGCTGCGCTATGTGGACGGCAAGCCGGTGGGGGCGACCTCGGTCGTCGTCTCGACCCAGCATGTCGAGGGCCTGGAGCAGGCCGAGATCAAGCGCCTGCTGCGCCCGATCGTCGAGACCAGCCTGCCGAAGGGCTGGATGTGCCCCGACAACGAGTTCTACGTGAACCCGACGGGCAAGTTCGTGATCGGCGGCCCCGATGGCGATTGCGGCCTGACCGGGCGCAAGATCATCGTCGACACCTATGGCGGCGCCGCACCGCATGGCGGCGGTGCCTTCAGCGGCAAGGACCCGACCAAGGTCGACCGTTCCGCCGCCTATGCCGCGCGCTACGTGGCGAAGAACGTCGTCGCCTCGGGCCTGGCCGACAAGTGCACGATCCAGGTCAGCTACGCGATCGGCGTCTCCAAGCCGCTCTCGGTCTATTTCGACCTGCACGGCACGGGCAAGGACGTGGACGAGACCAAGCTCGCCAAGGTGATGGACGGGCTGGTGAACCTCTCGCCGCGCGGCATCCGCGAGCACCTGCACCTGAACCGCCCGATCTATGCGGTGACCTCCGCCTACGGCCATTTCGGCCGCACCCCGGATGCCGAGAAGGGCACCTTCACCTGGGAGCGGACGGACCTCGCCGATGAGATCCGCCGCGCCTTTGGTCGTTAGCCCTCAGACGCCGGGCACGCGCTCCGCGCGCTTGGCTTTCGCGCCGACGCGCGGTCGCACCCGGCCAGGCTGAGGGCCTGTGCGCGGGCGCGCGCCGCGCGCCGAAGAGTTCAGGGGGGCGGCGGGCGCAGGCCTGCCGCCCTTTTTCGTTGAAAGAGCGCCCCATGACCGCCGACCGCCCCCCCCTCGCCGAGGGCGTGCCCGACCGGATGTATGGCCGCCGCCGGGGCCACCCGCTGCGGCCGCGCCAGCAGAAGCTGCTGGACGAAACCCTGCCGCGCCTGCGCCTCACGCGCGCGCAGGCCGCGGACCCGCGCGCCGCCTTCGCGCTGCCGGGCGCACCGCTCTGGCTCGAGATCGGCTTCGGCGGGGGCGAGCACGCGCTCGACCAGATCGCGGCGCATCCGGAGGTCGCCTACATCGCCTCGGAGGTCTTCGAGAACGGGCTGTGCTCGCTGCTGACGCGCCTCGTGGCCGAGGGGGAGGAAGCCACGGGCGCCCTGCCTGCCCATCTGCGCCTCTGGCCGGAGGATGCGCGGCACCTGGTGCAGGCCCTGCCGGCGGGCGCGCTCGACCGGCTGTTCCTGATGTTTCCCGATCCCTGGCCCAAGGCGCGCCACGCCAAGCGGCGCTTCGTGCACCCGGAATTGCTGCCGCTGGTCGCCCGCGCGCTGCGGCCGGGCGGCGAATGGCGGATCGCCAGCGACCACCCGGTCTATCAGGCCTGGGTCGATGAGGTGTTCCGCAACCAGCCCTTCTTCGCCCTGGCCGAGCACCACACCACCCGCCCCGCCGACTGGCCCGGGACGCGCTACGAGGCCAAGGCCTTCCGTGAGGGCCGGCAGCCGCGCTACTGGATCTTCCAGCGCCGCATGGCAGGGGGCGAGGCGCTTGCTTCGGCTTGATGAGCAGCCTATATAGCGCTCAGAGATTGCTTTCCGGCGTTGCGGAGGGTGGCCCCTGAAAAGGGCCGCCTTTTTTGTTGGCCGCGGCCCGGAAGCCAGGACGAGACCGCGATTCCGCCATGACCGAGACCACCCCGCCCGAGGACCAGGACCTGCCCCGCCATGAGGGGCTGGAGGCGCGCATCGCCACCGCCATCCTGCCCAGCCTCGGCCAGATGGGTTACGAACTCGTACGCGTGCAGGTCTCGGGCAAGGAACGCCCGGTGGTGCAGATCATGGCCGACCGTGCCGACCAGCGCGCCTTCCGCGTCGAGGATTGCGAAGCCATCAGCCACGCCATCGGCGCGGTGCTGGACGTGGAGGATCCGATCCGCGGCGAATGGACGCTGGAAGTCTCCTCCGCCGGCATCGACCGCCCGCTGACGCGCGCCAAGGATTGGAACCGCTACGCCGGCCACCTCGCCACGGTGGAGCTGATGGTGCCGCAGGACGGGCGCAAGCGCTTCCGCGGCATCGCGCTGGGCTGCGACGCCGACACGGCGCGGCTGCGGCTCGAGGACGGCACCGACATCACCCTGCCGCGCGGCAATATCCGCCGCGCCAAGCTGGTGCTCACCGACGAATTGATTGCCGCCACGGCGGCGCTCACCACCCCCCCGGATGCGGAGGACGCCGAAGGCGATCCGGACGAGGCCGGGGACCAGACCGCGAAGAAGGGGAACTAGCTTCATGGCGATGGATGTTGCGATCGCACGCCCGGAACTTCTGCAGGTCGCGGAGGCCGTGGCGCGGGAGAAGATGATCGAGCGCGACGAGGTGCTCGAGGCGATGGAACAGGCCATCCAGAAGGCCGGCCGCGCCAAGTATGGCCATGAGAAGGACATCCGCGCGGTCATCGACCGCAAGACCGGCGAGGTCCGTCTCTCCCGCTGGACCGAGGTGGTCGCCGCCGAGCCCGTGGAGAACGAGGCCACGCAGCTCAGCCACCGTATCGCGGTGAAGATCAAGCCGGGCATCCAGGTGGGCGAGTTCATCGTGGACCCGCTGCCGCCGATCGATTTCGGCCGCATCGCCGCGCAGACGGCGAAGCAGGTGATCGTCCAGCGCGTGCGCGAGGTCGAGCGTTCCAAGCAGTACCACGAATACAAGGACCGCGTCGGCGAGATCATCAACGGCGTGGTGAAGCGCACCGAATACGGCAACCTCATGGTCGAGCTCGGCAAGGCCGAGGCCCTGCTGCGCCGCGACGAGACCATCCCGCGCGAGGCCTTCAAGAACGGTGACCGCGTGCGCGCCTACATCTACGACGTGCGCGAGGAACCGCGCGGGCCGCAGATCTTCCTCTCCCGCACGCATCCGGGCTTCCTGGCCAAGCTCTTCGCGCAGGAAGTGCCCGAGATCTACGACGGCATCATCGAGATCAAGGCCGTGGCCCGCGACCCCGGCTCGCGCGCCAAGATGGCGGTGATCTCGCGCGACAGCTCGATCGATCCCGTGGGCGCCTGCGTCGGCATGCGCGGCTCGCGCGTGCAGGCGGTTGTGCAGGAACTGCAGGGCGAGAAGATCGACATCATCCCCTGGTCGCAGGACCAGGCGACCTTCATCGTCAACGCGCTCGCCCCGGCCGAGGTCACGAAGGTGGTGCTCGACGACGATGCGCGGCGCGTCGAGGTCGTGGTGCCCGATGACCAGCTCTCGCTCGCCATCGGCCGGCGCGGGCAGAATGTGCGACTCGCCTCGCAGCTCACGCGCTACGACGTGGACATCCTGACCGAGGCCGAGGAATCCGAGCGCCGGCAGGAGGATTTCCGCAAGCGCAGCGGCCTCTTCGTCGAGGGCCTGGACGTGGACGACGTGATCGCCGGCCTGCTGGTGACCGAGGGCTTCGGCTCGATCGAGGACATCATCAACGTCGATGACGAGGAACTCGCCGCGATCGAGGGCTTCGACGAGAACGTCGCCGCCGAACTCAAGCGCCGCGCCCAGGCCTTCCTCGACAAGCGCGAGGGCGAGGCGGATGAGAAGCGCCGGGAACTCGGCGTCGAGGATGCGGTGGGCGAGGTCGGCGGCTTCTCCGCCGCCATGCTCGTCGCCCTCGGCGAGAAGGGCGTGAAGACGCTGGACGATCTGGCGGACCTCGCCGGCGACGAGCTGGTCGAGATCCTCGGCAGCGAGGCGCTGGACGAGGAGACGGCGAATGCCGTCATCCTGGCCGCACGCCAGTCCGCCGGCTGGTTCGGCGATGAGGACGTGGTCGGCGCCCATGCCGCCGCGCAAGGCTATGCCGAGGACTCGGCCGAAGACGGCGAGTCGCCGGTCGAGGACGGTTCTGAAGGTGAGGACCGCCCTGCCTGACGAGCCCCCCGATCTGGCGCCGGAGGAGATCGCGGCCGACGACGCGGAACGGGGCCCGCAGCGGCGCTGCATGGTCACGCGTGAGCGGGGCGACAAGGCGCTGATGCTGCGCTTCGTCGTCGCACCGGATGGTCAGATCGTCCCCGATCTCGCGGCGCGTCTGCCGGGCCGGGGAATGTGGTTGAGCGCACGGGCCGATGTGTTAGAACGGGCCGGGAAACGCGGGGCCTTTGCCAAGGCCACGCGTGGTTCGGCTTTCGTGCCTCCCGACCTTCGGCAGCGGATCGAGCATGGCCTGGTGCAGCGCATCGGCGATCTCATCGGCTTCGCCCGCAGGGCCGGCCAGGCGGTGAGTGGGTTCCAGGTGGTGCGCGAATGGCTGCAGGCCGATCGCGTCGGCCTGGTGGTTCAGGCCTCGGACGGCAGCGCTGCGGAGCGCGCGCGGTTGGTGGGGCTGCGGCGCCTTCCGGTGGTGGCCCCCTTGACGGCGGCCCAGCTCGGGGCGCTTTTCGGCCGCGACAGCGCGGTCCATATCGCCATCGCCCCCGGGCGGCTGGCGGAAAGCATCGCGGCGGAAGCCGCGCGACTGGCGGGCGTCTCGACGCCGCCCGCAACAAGTGGCGACCCCGCCCCGGATGACAGCCGGGACGGGCATAACTGAACTTTCCGCCCTGGCGCGTCCCCTGCGCCGCGGCAGAGCAAGAAATGGGTGCCGCGGTTTCCCCGCGGCGAAACATGACGGACGATAGATCGGGTTCGGATCGGCGGATGAGCGACCAGAACGACCAGGATGCAGGCAAGGGCCGGCTCTCTCTTCGGCCAGGTGGGCGCCTGGAGTTGGGCAAGACGGTGGATGCGGGCAGCGTCCGCCAATCCTTCAGCCATGGCCGCAGCAAGGTCGTGCAGGTGGAGGTCCTGAAGAAGCGCGCGCCGACGGCGGCACCGGCCAAGCCGGGCACGCCCGCCGTGGCGGCGCCCGCGGTCATCGCACGGCCCGGCGCGCCCGCGCCGAAGCCGGGCGGCGCCAGCCCCGCCGGCAAGCCGCCCGCCGCCGCGGGCCGCCCGCTGACGCAGGCGGAACTCGCCACGCGCCAGCGCGTGCTGGAAGAGCAGCGCCGCGCCCAGGCGCTGCGTGAGCGTGAGGAGCGGGAGCGCCAGGCGCTGCAGCTTCGCTCCGCCGCCGAGGAAGCCGCGCGCCGGGCCGAAGAGGAACGCCGCCGCGCCGAGGAAGAGGCCGCCGAGGCCGCGGAAGCGGCACGCCGCGCCCGCGAAGAGGCACGACGCGCCCCGCCGGCGCCGGAGCCCGACCAGGTGGCCCCGCCCCCCCCCGTCGCGGCGACGCCGCCCGCCGCTGCGCCGGTCACGGCCAGCGCCGCCCCCCCCGCCGCGCCCCAGGCGCCGGCCGCCGCGCCGCCGCCGCGCCGCGAGACCACCTCCTTCATCCCGCCGGCGCGCGAGCAGGCGCCGCGGGGCGATTACCCGCCGCGTCGGGACGGGGCGATCCCGCCGCGCCGCGACGGCGCGCCACCCCGTGGCGACTACGCCCCGCGCGGCGACTCGCCGCGTGGCGATGGCCCGCGGCCTGGCTTCGGCCCCCGCCCGGGTCAGCCCGCCGGCATGCGCCCGGTGGCGCCGCCGCTGCGCAGTGGCCGCCCCGGCCCGGTGCCGACCGGCATCGGCCCCCGTCGCCCGGCGGGTGGCCCGCCCGGTGGTGGGGGTGCGGCCATCGTCATCCCGCCGCCCGACGCGCCGCCCGCGGCCAAGCTCAGCCTCAAGCCGCGCACGCCGCGCGACGACGATGAGGACGCACCCCGCGGCGCCCCCCGCCGCCCGATGGGCGCGCCGGGCGGGGCCAAGAAGGCCGTCCTGCCGCCGGCCAAGAAGACGCTGGTGCCGACCGACCGCAAGCGCGAGGGCCGCATCGACGTCAACGCCGCGATCGAGGGCGAGGATGAGCGCACGCGCTCCATCGCCTCCGTCCGCCGTGCCCGCGAACGCGAGCGGCGGCAGCAGGAGCTTGCCCGGCTGCGCTCCGGCACGGAGCGCGTGGTGCGCGACGTGGTGGTGCCGGAGAGCATCACCGTCTCCGAACTCGCCAACCGCATGGCCGCGCGCGGCGCGGATGTGGTGAAGGCGCTGTTCCGCATGGGCGTGATGGCGACGCTGACGCAATCCATCGACGCCGACACGGCCGAGCTGGTGGTGCAGGAATTCGGCCATCGCGTCCGCCGCGTGGCGGAAGGCGATGTCGAGATCGGGCTGGAGGGTGAGGTCGATGACGATGTCGACCTGGCGCCGCGCGCCCCGGTCGTCACCATCATGGGCCATGTCGACCACGGCAAGACCAGCCTGCTGGACGCGCTGCGCAAGGCCGATGTGGCGGCGCACGAAGCCGGCGGCATCACCCAGCATATCGGCGCCTACCAGGTGACGATCCCCTCGGGCGAGAAGGTGACCTTCATCGACACGCCGGGCCACGCCGCCTTCACCGCCATGCGCGCCCGCGGCGCCAGCGTGACGGACATGGTGGTGCTGGTGGTGGCGGCCGATGACGGCGTGATGCCCCAGACCATTGAAGCGATCAGCCACGCCAAGGCGGCCGAGGTGCCGATCATCGTTGCCATCAACAAGATCGACAAGCCGGGCGTGCGCCCCGAGCGCGTGAAGCAGGAATTGCTGCAGCACGAGATCGTGGTCGAAAGCCTGGGCGGCGAGACGCAGGAGATCGAGGTCTCCGCCACCCAGAAGCTGAACCTCGACAAGCTGCTCGAGGCCATCACGCTGCAGGCCGAGATCCTCGACCTGCGCGCCAACCCCGACCGCGCCGCGGAAGGCACCGTGATCGAGAGCAAGCTCGACCGCGGCCGCGGCCCGGTGGCGACCGTGCTGGTGCAGAAGGGCACGCTCAGGCAGGGCGACATCGTCGTCGCCGGCGCCGAGTGGGGCCGCGTGCGCGCCATGCTCGACGACAAGGGCCGCCAGTTGAAGGAGGCCCCGCCCTCCCTGCCGGTGGAGATCCTGGGCCTGTCGGGCGTGCCCACGGCCGGCGAGAACTTCATCGCCGTGAAGGATGAGGCGCAGGCGCGCGAGATCAGCGAGTTCCGCCAGCGCAAGCTGCGCGAGAAGCAGGTCGCCGCGATCGGCGCAGGGCGCGGCAGCCTCACCGACATGCTCGCGCGCATCCAGGCGGGCGAGCAGAAGGAAGTGGCCGTCGTCTGCAAGGCCGATGTGCAGGGCAGCGCCGAGGCCATCGGTGTCACGCTCGGCAAGCTCGGCAATGACGAGGTGCGGGTGCGCATCCTGCATTCCGGCGTCGGCCAGATCACCGAAAGCGACATCCAGCTCGCCAAGGCGACCAACGCCGTCATCGTCGCCTTCAACGTGCGCGCCACCACCCAGGCGCGCGAGATGGCGAACCGCGACGGGGTCGAGATCCGCTACTACTCGATCATCTACGAGGTCGCCGACGACATCGAGAAGCTGGTCCTGGGCAAGCTCGCCCCGGTGCAGCGCGAGAAGTTCCTGGGCTACGCGCAGATCCTGCAGGTCTTCGAGGTCAAGCGCATCGGCAACGTCGCCGGCTGCCGCGTGACCGAGGGCGTGGTGAAGCGCGGCTGCGGCGTGCGCCTGCTGCGCGACGGCGTGGTCATCCACCAGGGCGAGCTCAGCACGCTGCGTCGCTTCAAGGATGACGTGAAGGAAGTGACCAACGGCTACGAATGCGGCATGTCCTTCGCCAACTACAACGACATCCGCGTGGGCGACCAGATCGAGTGCTACGAGACCGAGACGGTCGCCGGCACCCTGTGACCGCGTGAAGCGGTCATAGGGTACATCTTGAGCCCTCAGACGCCAGGCGCGCGCGCCGCGCGCTTGGCTGCGCGGCATTGGCCGCGGGCCGCATTCGCGGCCTCGGCCGCCTTCGGCGGCCGCTGCTGCCTTTTGCGATGAAGGAGCCGCATCATGGCCCGCAGGAACGACAAGCCCGAGCGCGACCCGCACGCCGCACCGCGCGCCAAGCCCCAGAAGGTGCGCGCCGGCGAGGCCCCCAGCCAGCGCATGCTGCGCGTGGCAGAGGAGGTGCGACACGCGCTGTCGGCCATCTTCATGCGCGAGGAATTCCACGACCCCGCCCTCGCCCGGCTGCATGTCACGGTGACGGAGGTCCGCGCCTCACCCGACCTCAAGCACATGACCGCCTTCGTCAGCGGCCTGGGCAAGGATCTGACGCCCGAGCAGTTCGCCGGGCTGCGCCGCGTCACCCCCTTCCTGCGCGCGCAGGTCTCCAAGGCGGTCAGGCTGAAATTCGCGCCCGACCTGCATTTCCAGCCGGACACCGCGCTCGACTACGCCATGCACATCAGCAAGGTCATGCAACGGCCCGAGGTTCTCCAGGATCTCGTGCCGCCCGCCAAAGCCCAGGATTCCGAAGAACCGTGAACGCGCCCAACCGTCACCGCCACCAACGCAAGAAGCCCAAGGGCAGGCCGCTCGATGGCTGGCTGATCGTGGACAAGCCCTCGGGCATCGGCTCGACCGACGTGGTCAACAAGGTCAAGCGCGCTTTCGAGGCGCAGAAGGCGGGCCATGGCGGCACGCTCGACCCGCTGGCCACGGGGCTGCTGCCGATCGCCTTCGGGGCGGCGACCAAGACCGTTCCCTATGTGATGGATGGCACCAAGACCTATCACTTCACGCTGAAATTCGGCGAGGCGCGCGATACGGACGACGCCGACGGCGCGGTGGTCGCGACCTCCGACATCCGCCCCACCGATGCGCAGATCGAGGCCGCGCTGCCGGCCTTCCGCGGCGACATCATGCAGGTGCCGCCCGCCTATTCCGCCATCAAGATCGGCGGCGAGCGCGCCTATGACCTGGCGCGCGAAGGCCAGGCGGTGGAGATCGCGCCGCGCCCCGCGCGCATCGACCGCTTCGACCTGATCGCCCGGCCCGACGCCGATACCGCGACCTTCCATGTCGAGTCCGGCAAGGGCGTGTACATGCGCTCGCTGGCGCGCGACATCGCGCGTGCCTGCGGCACGGTGGGGCACATCACCGCGCTGCGGCGCCTGCGCGTGGGGCCTTTCCACGAAATCCATGCGATTCCCCTGGACAGGCTGCTCGGAACAGGCGATACGCCGCCCCCTTCCCCGGACCTCCTTCTTCCGGTGACGACCGCGCTGGCCGACATCCCGGCACTGGCCGTCTCCGAGGAGGAAGCCATGCGGCTCACCCAGGGCCAGGCGCTGAGCCTGGTGGATCTGATGGGCCGCATTCCGGACGCGGCAGACCCCAATGGGGGCCTGATCCGCGCCATGGCGGGGGAGCGCCTGCTCGGTCTCTGCCGGCTCGCGGAGGGATGGATGCAGCCCGAAAGGCTGATCCAGCTCGGTCGTGGCGACGGGGATGGAGGGGTGTTTTATGAACCCCCAATCGGAGAATGATGATGTCGAATGAAGCCGATCGCCGCGCGGCGATCATCAAGGAATTCGCCACCAAGCCGGGCGATACGGGCAGCCCCGAGGTGCAGGTCGCGCTGATCAGCGACCGGATCACGCACCTGACCGGCCACCTGAAGGCGCATCCCAAGGATTTCCACAGCCGGCGCGGCCTGCTGGTGCTGGTCGGCCAGCGCCGTGGCCTGCTCGACTATGTGAAGCGCAAGGACCAGAAGCGCTACGAGAGCCTGATCGGGCGCCTGGGTATTCGTCGCTGAAAGCGACGAACACCCAGGATTTCCTGCGCCCTCAGGCGCCGGGCGCGGCCATCCGGCCGCTTGGCTGCGCGCCTACGCGCTGTCACACCGGTGATTGAGGTTGCCCCGTGCGCGGGGCCGCATTCGCGGCCCGGAGAGCCGGGTCGGTCCCTATCTGGTCCCGGTGCTGCCGAACCCACCCGCCCCGCGCGTGGTTTCAGGCAGCACGGTGACCTCGCGCCAGGTGGCGCGGACCACCGGGGCCAGCACGGCCTGCGCGATGCGCATGCCGCGCTCGATGGTGAAGGGCTCGCTGCCCGCATTCATCACGATGACCTGCAACTCACCGCGATAATCCTCATCCACCGTGCCCGGCGTGTTGGGCATGGTGATGCCGTGCTTGAGCGCGAGGCCCGAACGCGGGCGCACCTGCAATTCATGATCGGCCGGCAACGCGACGCAGAGCCCCGTGGGCACCAGGGCGCGCCCGCCCGGCGGGATCGTCAGCGGCGCCGAGACGGCGGCGAGCAGATCCATCCCCGCCGCCCCCGGGGTGGCATAGGCAGGCAAGGGCAGGCCTTCGGCATGGGGCAGGCGGGTAACAAGAATTTCCGGCATTTTGGTGGGCGGCATCGATTCAGACCTCCGGGCCATTCGGCCCTGCGGTCATCGAAGCCGACAATGCCTCCGCGATGCGCGCGGCCAGGCGCCGCGCGACCTCTTCCTTGGGCAGGCGTGGCCAATCCTCCACCCCCGCGGCCGTGACGAGATGCACGGCGTTCTCGGTGCCGCCCATCACGTCGCCCGAGACATCGTTCGCGAGGATCCAGTCGCAGCCCTTGCGCGCCCGCTTGGCGGTGGCATGCGCCACCACCTGCTCGGTCTCGGCGGCGAAGCCGATGACGAGGCGCGGGCGCAGCCTCGGGTGCTGCGCGACGGTTGCGAGGATGTCGGGGTTGAGCGCGAGGCGGATCTCGGGCGGCGGCGCGCCGGGCTCCTTCTTGATCTTCTGCGTGGGCGCGGCCTCGGGCCGGAAATCGGCGACAGCCGCGCAGAAGACGGCCGCCTCGGCCGGCAGCGCGGCCTCCACCGCCGCCAGCATCTCCCGCGCGCTTTCGACGCGCCGCACCGCCACGCCGGGCGGGTCCGGCACCGCGACGGGGCCACTGACCAGCGTCACGCGCGCGCCCAGCGCCGCGAGGGCGGCCGCGATGGCATGGCCCTGCCGGCCGCTGCTGCGGTTGGCGATGTAGCGCACGGGGTCGATCGCCTCCTGCGTCGGCCCGCTCGTCACCACCACATGGCGCCCTGAAAGCGGGCCTTGGGCCATCACGGCGTTGATCGCGGCGAGGAGGGTGGCGGGCTCCGCCAGCCGGCCTGGCCCGCTCTCGGGCTCGGCCATCGGCCCCTCCTCGGGCCCGACCACCGCCACGCCGCGCGCCCGCAGCAGGCGCAGATTGGCTTCGGTCGCCGGGTGCGCCCACATGGCCGGGTTCATCGCCGGTGCCACCAGCACCGGCGCGCGGGTGGCCAGCAGCACCGTCGCCGCCAGATCATCGGCCTGGCCCTGCGCCATCCGTGCGAGGAGATTGGCCGACGCCGGCGCCACCACCACCAGATCGGGCCAGCGCGCGAGGCGGATATGGCCGATCTCGGCCTCCGCCGCCCAGAGATCGTCATGCACCCGCGCGCCGGATATCCCGGCCAGCGCCTCCTTCGTCACGAAGCGCGCCCCACCCGCGGTCAGGATCGGCGTCACCTCCGCCCCCTGCTTGCGCAGCAGGCGGATGAGTTCCAGCGCCTTGTAGGCGGCGACGCTGCCCGAGATGACCAGCAATACCTTCATGGTCCCCGCCATTCGATGCTGAGCGCGGCTGCCTCCGTGCCCACCCATTGCTCGGCGCGCAGCGGCGCGCCAGTGGCGGCATCGAACCAGAAACGGTTGGTGAAGGCGACCTCGCGGCCCGTGCAACGCTCCTGCACCAGCAGCACGCCCGCGGTGGCCTCGCCCTGCAGGGTGCAGTCCAGGGCGAGGCCGAAGACCATCGACTCCGCCTCCCGCCCCGCGCCCTGCAGGTCCACGCTGCGGCGGGCGGTGGCCTGCCGGCCGGCCAGGGCGCGCGGATCCTCCAGCGGGTCCGGCCCGTCGAGGCGCAGCGCGGTGAGCATCTGCCCGAAGCCTGCCGTGCCGACGATACGCGCGCCTTCGGTGGCGAGCGCCACATTGTTCTCGCCCCGCCAGAGCTGGCGGGCGCCGCTCTGCTGCACCGGCAGCAGAACCGCCTGCTGGCGCCCCTGCCCCACGATCAGCGCCGGCCCCTGCACCGGCGCGGGGGCGGGCGGCGGGGCGGGGCGGCGGAGCAATTCAGCCGCCGGCGTATCGCCGCAGCCGGCCAGCAGAAGCAGCGCGAGGCAAGCTGCCCCGCGCCTCATGCCGGTGCCGGCCTCGGCCCGCGCCATTGCCAGGCGAGAAGCAGGGCGCTAAGCGCGAGGCCGACCCAATGCGGGTGCGGCACCAGACCGGGGGCGAGGGCCTCCAGCGAGGCAGGGAAGATCATCAGCACCCCGGCCACCACCATCAGCGTCCGCTCCCACACCGCGAGCGCGCGCGCCACATAGCCCTGGCAGGCCGCCGCCAGCACCGCGAGGCCCATGGTCGCCAGCAGGATCTGCCACGCCACATCCCAATAGGTCATCGACCCCTCAAGGTTGAGCAGCAGCCCCACCCCTTCGGGATCGGTGACGAAGACGAAGGGCAGCACGAAGGCCGGCAGCGTGTATTTCCAGGCCTGCAGCGTCGTCCGGTAGGGCCCCGCACCGGTGATGGCACTCGCCGCGAAGGGGCTGAGCGCGGTGGGGGGCGAGACCTCGCTCAGCACCGCGTAGTAGAAGACGAACATGTGCGCCGCGTAGTCCGGCACGCCGAGCTTCATCAGCGCGGGGGCGGCGACCACGGCGCAGATGATGTAGCTGGCCGTCACCGGCACCGCCAAACCCACCACCCAGACGATCAGGGCCGTGTAGATCGCGGTGATGACCAGCGAACCGCCCGCCGCCTGGATCGCGATGTCGGAGAATTTCAGCCCCAGCCCCGTCAGCGTGATGACGCCGACGATGATGCCCGCCGCCGCGCAGGTCGCCGCGATGCCCACCGACTGCACGGCGCCGCTCGCCAGCGCGTCGATCAGCTTGCGCGGCGTCAGCGCACTCTCCCGCCGCAGATAGGAGAGCAGGATGGCCACCGCCATGGCGTAGAGCACGCTCAGCGTCGCCGAATAGCCCATCGCCATGAAGCCGACGATCGCGACCAGGGTCGAGAAATGATAGCCGCCCTGGCGCAGCAGCTTGCCGACCGGATCGACCTTCATGGGCTCGGGCGGGGGCAGGTTCGGGTTGGCGACGCGCGCCGCCTCGATCCGCCGCTGGTCGAGCTCGACCATGAAAAGCAGCGAGCCGTAGTAGAGCACCGTCGGCACGATCGCCATGACGATGACGTCGAGATAGCCGATCTTGAGGTATTCCGAGATCAGGAAGGCGGCCGCGCCCATCACCGGCGGCGACAGGATCGCCCCCAGCCCGCCGGCCGCGAGCAACCCGCCCGCATCATCCGCGCGATAGCCCACCTGGCGCATCATCGGCCAGGCGACGGTGCCGAGCGTCACCGTGGTCGCCACCCCCGAGCCCGAGGGACCGCCGAGCAGGAAGGAGGAGAGCACCACCGTGCGCCCCGCGCTCGAAGGCTTGCCGCCTGTCAGGCTGAAGGAGAAATCGACGAAGAACTTGCCCGCGCCGGTGGCCTGCAGGATCGAGCCATAGATGGTGAACAGCACGATCAGCGTGGCCGAGACATCGATCGCCGTACCGAAGATGCCCTCCAGCGTGATGGTGATGTGCGGGATCAGCCGATCCATGTCGTAGCCCTGGTGCCGCCAGGGGGGGGCGAGGTGATTGCCGAAGAAGCCATAGAGCAGGAAGGCGATGGCCACGACCGGCATGATCCAGCCCGTGGAGCGGCGCGTGACCTCCAGCACCAGAGCGATCAGCATCCACCCCACCACGATGTCCATCGGCTCGGGGAAGATGTAGCGGTCCTGCAGATCGTCGCCGCCGCTGATCAGATACCAGATGCAGTAGATGCCGACAGCGATCAGCGCCCAGTCCCAGATCATCACGCGATGCCGGAACCGCCCCGCCACCGGGAACAGCGCGAAGCCCAGCACCATCGCGAAGCCGACATGCACGTAGCGCAGCGTCGTCGTGGGCACGATGTCCCAGGCCGCCCACAGGTGGAACAGGCTCATCGCGAGCGCCACGGCCACGGCGGCATGACCCAGCAGGCCGCTGAGGCGATTCTGCGCGCCCTCCTCCTGCTCGATCAGCGCCTCGACCTTCGCGGCGGTCGCGGCATCGAGGGCGCCCTCCGGCACCTCGGGCGGGAGCGCGCGGGGGGTGGTCATGGGCGATGCGAGGGGCGCTGCCCCTCGCGCACCCCGCAAAGGGTCGGTGGACCCTTTGAACCCATTCGTTCATGCGTGGCGAGGGAGGGGCCGAAGTGCCTCTCCCTCGCCACGCACTGAAGGGAGTCCAGCGGGCCCACGGGCCCTCTGGCAGGGGGTGCAGGGGGACGGCGTCCTCCTGCATGACCCATCACCCTCACGCGAGTGTCGCGCCCGCGGAGCGCCAGAAGGCCTCGGCGGCCGGGTGCCAGGGGATGCCCGCCGCGGCGGTCTTCTGGCCGGCCAGGGTGAAGTTGCGCGCCTCGGCATGGACGCGCGCCCAATCGGCGCGGTTCTCCCAGGTGATGCGCAGGATGTTGGTCACCATCTCGGCGCTCATGTCTTCGCGCACCGCCAGGATATTGGCGACCGAAAGCTGCCGGTTGTCCGTGGTCTGCCCCGGATAGGTGCCGGCGGGGATCACTTCGGGGAAGTAGACCGGGCCGTTCTCGGCCACGATGCGCTGGTGCAGATCGGCGTGGTCCACCAGATGGATGGTGGTGCCCGGCGTGGCCGCGAGGTCCGTGATGGCGGAGGTCGGCACGCCGGAGACGAAGAAATAGGCGTCGAGCTTGCCGTCCTTGATCGCGTTGGTGCTCTCGGCGGGCGAAAGACGCTCCCGCGCGCGGAAATCACGCTCGCGGTCCAGCCCGGCCGCGGCGATGACGCGGAAGGCGAAAAGCTCGGTGGCCGAGCCGGGCGCGCCGGTGGAGACGCGCTTGCCGCGCAGGTCGGCGACGGAGCGGATGCCCGTGGCGGCCGTCGTCACCACCTGCATGCGGTTGGTGTAGAGCACGGCGATGGCGCGCGCCGGCACGGTGCGGCCGCGGAACGGCCCGGCACCCCGGATGGCGTCCACCGCGGCGTCCACCTGGCCGAACAGCATGCCGACGCGCCCGGCGCCGAGCAGCTGGAAATTCGCCACCGACCCGCCGGTGACCTCGACGGTGGCCGACATGCCGGGAATGCCGCGGGAGAGGTAGTTCGCCAGCGCCCCGCCCAGCGGATAGTAGACGCCGCCCGTGGTGCCCGTGGCGATCGCCATCTGCGTGGTCGCCTGCGCGCGCAGCGTGGCCGGTGCTGCGAGCAGCGCGGCACCCACACCCAGGGCGCGACGGCTGATGATGGTCGTCATTGTTTGCGTGACCTCCCGTGTTCTTGGACGGGTCAGGAATACAGGCCACGCGCCCCTGGCGGAAGGGTCCCGCTCGCGCCTGCGCGATTGACCTGGGTCAAGGCCCAAGATCGGACAACGGCCTAGTCTTCCAGCACTGTGCCAACGAAGCATGAGGGAGATGCAGCATGACCAACCTCCGCGCCCGCGACCTGATGACCACCGATGTCGTCACCGTCCCGCCCGAGACCCCCGTGCTCGCCATGGCGCGCCTGCTCTCCGAGCGCGGCATCTCCGCCGTCCCGGTGGTGGATGCGACGGGCAGCGTGCTCGGGGTGGTCACCGAGGCCGATCTCATCCGCCGCCTCGCCGGCGAGGTGGACAAGCCCGCCTCCTGGCTCGGCAGCCTGTTCAGCAGCCAGGCCCGCGATGCCGAGACCTACGCCCGCACCCATGGCGTGACGGCGCGCGACATCATGACGGAGAGCGTGATCAGCGTGGCCCCCGACATGCTGGCCTCCGAAGTCGCGCATCTGATGGAGGAGCAGGGCGTCCGCCGCGTGCTGGTGATCGAGGAGGCTCGGCTGCGCGGCCTCGTCTCCCGCGCCGACCTGCTGCGCGCCCTGGTGAGCCCGGTGCAGGAGCCGGGCGCCCTGTCCGACGATCGCATCCGCAAGGCGGTGCTGGCGGCGATGAAGAAGGAGCCCTGGGCGGACACCTTCTACACCATGGTGAACGTCACCGATGGGGTGGTGGAGTATCACGGCTTCTCGCGCTCGGCCGCGGTGCAGCGTGGCCTGCGCGTGCTGGCCGAGAACGTGCCCGGCGTGAAGGGCGTGATCGACAGCACCCAGCCGATGCCGACCTACCTCTACGCCACGGTGTGATTCCAGGCGCACGAAGTTCCGGCCTGCGGCCCGCAGGGCCGAGCGCCCGAATGGGCGCCGCGCCAAATGGCGCGAAAGCCAAGCGGCCGGATGGCCGCGCCCGGCGCTTGAGGGCGCACAACAACGCACCGACGGGCACGGCAAGTGGCCGTCGGTGTCGGCGCCGCTATCTCCTCTCCCGCACGGTCAGCAGGATGGCCGCGCCGAGGCTGAGGAAGACCAGCACCGTCGCCATGCCCAGGCGCTGGCTGCCCGTCGTGGTGGTGACCAGCGCCAGCACGGCGGGGCCGAGAAAGCCGGTGATGCGCCCCGACAGGGCGAAGAGCCCGAAATGCGCGGCCATCTCGCCCGGCGGGGCGAGTTTCGCCATGAAGCTGCGGCTGGCCGCCTGGGCCGGGCCGAAGAACAGGCCGAGCGCAAGGGCGAGGATCCAGAACCACATCTCCTCGGTGGCGAGCAGCAGCCCCGTGCCGAGCAGGATCATCGCGCCCAGGGCCAGCACCACCATGCGCCGTGCCCCCACGCGATCCTCGATCAGCGCGAAGCCCGCCGCCCCCGCGCCGGCGGTGACGTTCATCGCGATCCCGAAGATCAGGATCTTGTCGATGCCCATGCCGAAGACGCCCGCCGCATAGATCGCGCCGAAGGCGAAGAGCGTGTTCAGCCCATCCGTGTAGAACAGCCGCGCGATGATGAAGCGCGCGAGGTCCGGGTTGCGCGGCAGGGCCTTCACCACCGCGATGATCTCGGCCAGGCCGCGGGCGATGGCGAGCCCCCAGCGCGGCCGCTCGCCCGGCGGATCGGGCATCGCCACCAGCACCGGCCAGCCGAAGACGAGCAGCCAGAGGGCGACCAGCAGCGCTGTGGCGCGCACATGCTCGGCCTCGCCACGGTCCAGCCCGAACAGGGAGGGGTTGGGCTGCACCAGCAGCACCAGGCACAGCGCGAGGCAGACCAGCCCGCCCGCATAGCCCAGCCCCCAGCCGAAGCCCGAGACGCGGCCGATCTCGCCGGGCTGCGCCACCTCCGGCAGCATGGCGTTGTAGAAGACGGTGGCCAGTTCGAAGGCGATGGTGGCCAGCGCCACGCAGGTCAGCGCGTAGAGGGCGAAGGCCGGGTCCGGCTTGGCGAACCACAGCATCGCCGTGAACAGCGCCGTGAGTGCCGTGGCGAGGCCGAGCATGAATCGCCGCCGCCCGCCCGCATCCGCGACCGCGCCGAGGAAGGGCGAGAGCAGCGCGATGCACAGCCCCGCCGCCGACTGCATCCAGCCCCATTGCGCCTGGCCCGTTGCCGGGTCGGCAGCGATGCCCTGCGCGAAATAGGCGGCGATGACGAAGGTGGAGACGACGGTGGGGAAGCTGCTGTTCGCCCAGTCATACAGCGCCCAGGCCCAGGCGCGTTTGGTCATGGCAGGGCCATCAGGCTGCGCAGTGCAACGCCGATGGCGACCAGCCCACCCTCCGCCGCCGCCTCGCGGGCCAGCAGCGCGGCCGCCTCGGCCGGCGGCGCATGGCCCGCGAGCTTCGCGCGGGCAAGGCGCGCCTGCAGGGAAGCGAGGCTCGTCAGCGCCTCGGCCTTGGCGCGCGCGGTGAGCAGCGTGGCGGCGGGCGCGGCCTCGGCGGCGGCGCGCAGCGCCTCCAGCGCATAGGCCTCGCCGGTGGCGGCCCAGGCGGCGGCGGCGATGTTGGGCGCCACGCCGGCCTCGGCGGCCAGGCGCACCATGGCCGGCGCGGCGGCGAGGCGCGCCGCACCGGCGGCCAGCACCGCCGCCCCGGCCGGCAGCCCGGCCGCGATCAGGGCCTGCGCCGCCGGGCCGGGTGCCGCGGCCTCGGCCGCCAGCAGCGCAGCGATGCCCGGGGCGAGGGCGGCCAGCGCATCCTCCAGCGGCGCGTCCGTCAGCAGCAGCAGGTCGCGCGCCGCCCCTTCCTGCAGCCGCCGAAGGCCGGCCAGTGCCTCGAGCCGCGTCGCCGCCGGGGCGGGCGCGGCATCGATCGCAGCGGCCGCGGCCTCGAGCCCGAAGAGGCTGGAAGCGAGCCAGGCGGCGCGCGCCACGGCGGCGCCGGAACCGCCCGCGCCGGCAAGGCGCGCCAGCGCCCCGACGCCAAGCTGGTTGGCCACGCCATTGACCAGGCTCATCGCCACCAATTCGCGCCGCAGCCGGTGCTGCGCGATCGGCGCCGCGAAGCGGGTGCGCAGGGCAGAGGGGAAGTAGGCGACCAGCAAGGGCGCCAAGGCCGGCGCATCGGGCAGGTCGCTCGCCTCCACCGCCTCGGTCAGCCAGAGCTTCCCGAAGGGCAGCAGCGCGGCGAGTTCGGGGCGGGTGAGGCCCTCCCCCGCTGCGGCGCGGGCGCGCAGCCCGGCGGCGTCGGGCAGGCCCGCGACGGCGCGGTCGAGCAGCCCCTCCCGTTCCAGCCGCTCGATCAGCGCGGCATGGGCGGGCAGGTCGGCGGGCGCGTGCAGCGCCTCCAGCGAGATCGCCAGCGACTGGGCGTGGTTGTCGGCCAGCACAAGCTCGCCGACTTCCTCCGTCATCTCGGCCAGAAGCGAGTCGCGCTGCTGGCGCGTCAGCGCGCCCTCGCGCTCGGCCGCGGCGAGCAGGATCTTGATGTTCACCTCATGGTCGGAGGTCGAGACGCCGGCGGAATTGTCCAGCGCATCGGTGTTGAGCCGCACGCCGCCCCGCGCCGCCTCGATCCGCCCGGCCTGGGTCATGCCGAGATTCGCCCCCTCCCCCACGATGCGCGCGCGCAGCTCCCGCCCGTCGATGCGGATCGCGTCATTGGCGCGGTCGCCGGCCTCGGCATTCGTTTCGGTGCTGGATTTCACATAGGTGCCGATGCCGCCGAAATAGAGCAGGTCGACCGGCAGCCTGAGGATGGCGCGCAGGATCGCGGCCGGCTCGGCGCGTTCCTCGGCGATGCCGAGCAGCGCGCGCGCCTCTTCGCTCAGCGGCAGGGTCTTGGCGTTGCGCGGCAGCACCGCACCGCCCTTGGAGAGCAGCCGCGCCTCGTAATCCGCCCAGCTCGACCGCGGCAGCGCGAAAAGCCGCGCGCGTTCCGCGTAGGAGACCGCCGGGTCCGGATCGGGGTCGAGGAAGATGTGGCGATGGTCGAAGGCGGCGAGCAGGCGCGTCTGCTTCGACAGCAGCAGGCCATTGCCGAAGACATCGCCCGACATGTCGCCCACGCCGGCGCAGGTGAAGGGCGCCTCCTGCACGCCCGCGCCGCGCAGTTCCTGGAAATGGCGATCGATCATCACCCAGGCGCCGCGCGCGGTGATGGCCATGCCCTTGTGGTCATAGCCGGCGGAGCCGCCGGAGGCGAAGGCGTCGCCGAGCCAGAAGCCGTACTCGGCCGAGAGCCCGTTGGCGATGTCGCTGAAGCTCGCCGTGCCCTTGTCGGCGGCGGCGACGATGTAGGGATCCGCCCCGTCGCGCGGCACCACGTTCGACGGCGTCACCACCGCCCCGTCCTCGGCCAGATTGTCGGTGAGGTCGAGCATGCCGCGGATCAGCGTGCGATAGACCGCGATGCCTTCCTCCATGAAGGCGGCACGCTCGGCCGGGGGATGCTTCAGGATGAACCCGCCCTTCGCGCCCGTCGGCACGATCACCACGTTCTTGAGGCGCTGCGCCTTCATCAGGCCCAGGATCTCGGTGCGGAAATCCTCGCGCCGGTCGGACCAGCGGATCCCCCCGCGCGCGACGGGGCCGGCACGCAGATGGCAGCCTTCCATGCGCGGCGAATGCACGAAGATCTCGCGATAGGGGCGCGGTGCCGGCATGTCACCGGCCAGGGCGCTGTCGAGCTTGAAGGACAGGTAGGGCTTCGCCTGATACCAGTTGGTGCGCAGCATCGCATCCAGCACGGCGCGCAGGCGCGACAGGATGCGATCCTCATCGGGGTTGGCGACGCTCTCCAGCAGCATGCGCCAGGCCTCGTCGAGCCGCGTCTCATCGCGATCGGTGATGGCCGGGTCGAAGCGCAGATGGAACAGCTCCATCAGCAGCTGCGCCGCCTGCGGGTTGGCGGCGAGCGCGGCCTCCACACTCTCCTGCGCGAAGGGGAAGCCGACCTGCTTCAGCCAGCGATACATCGCGCGCAGCTGCCAGCAATCCTTCCAGGACAGCCCGGCGCGCAGCACGAGGCGATTGAAGCCATCGGCCTCGACATGGCCGGCGAGCAGCGCATGCAGCGCGCCGGTCAGGTCGGACAGGACATCCTCGTCGCAATCGGCGCGGGCCTCCAGGCGATAGACATGCAGCACCACCACCGGCCCGCCGAGCGGATCCAGCCGATAGGGCACTTCCTCGATCGCGCGCAGGTCGAGGCTTTCGAACAGCGGCAGCGCGTCGGCCAGCGGCAGCGGCCCGCCCGGATTGGCGAGGCGCAGCATGAGGCTGCGCGCATCCGCCCCGGGCGGGCGGGAGAGCGCGGCCTTCGCCCGTCCGCCATGCGTCAGTTCCTGCGCGAGGAAGATGTCGGCCAGCGCCTGCTCGGCGCTCTCGGATTGCCGATAGGCGGGCGGGAAGGCGTCGCGCCAGCGGGCGAGCGCGCGCGCGCCATCGGCCTCCCCGCGCTCTTTCGTCAACGCCTCTTCCAGCCTCTCGCCGAAGCCGCGCGCGGCCTGGGCCATGGCGGCTTCGAGCGTGGCGTCATCGACCGCCGGCACCTGCCCCGGCGTCGTGCCGATCACGTAGTGCACGCGCGCCAGCGCGCCATCGCCCAGCAGCGTGTAGAAGGCCGAGAGCCGGCCGTGGAAGGCACGCGCCAGCAGCCCGCCGATGCGCGCGCGCAGCGCGGTGTCGAACTGGTCGCGCGGCAGCCAGGCGATGGCGGAGACGAAGCGCTCGAAGGGATCGCGGCGCAGCAGCAGCGCGCTGCGCGGGCGGATGGAGAGATCGAGCGCCAGCCGCGAGCCCTCCAGGATCGCGCCCTCGGGCGCCTGGAACAGCTCATCGCGTGGCCAGGTCTCGATGATGTTGCGCAGGGCGCGCCCGTCATGGCTGTCGGGCTCGACACCGGCGAGGCCGAGCACGCGCATGACCTTCTCACGCAACAGCGGGATGGCGCGCGGGTTGCGGTTGTAGGCCTCGGCCGAGAAGAGGCCGAGGAACAGCCGGAAGCCGACCAGCTTCCCCTGCCCGTCGCGGATCGGGGTGATCACCACATCGGCGTGCTGCGGGCGATGCACGGTCGCGCGCATATTGGCCTTCGCCACCGTGATCGTCGCGAAGCCCGCCAGCGCATGGCGCACCGCATCGGGCAGGCGCGGCAGGTCGCGCAGCGCGTCGAATACCGGCAGGTCGGGATCGCGCAGCAGGCCGAGATTCTCCTCGGCCACCACGCTGACGAGGCCTGCCTCGATGGCCAGGCGCCGATGGCCGAGCAGCACGTAATTGTCCTCGGCCAGCCAGCGGAGGAAGGCGCGCTCCGATTCGCCCGCGGCCTCGACCGCCGCCCCCTGGAGGGCGGCGAGCATGGGCCGGAAATCCGTCACCGCGCGTCGCACATCAGCCATGGCGCGGGTCAGCGCCGCTTCCACCGCCGCCCATTCCTGCTCGTCCGCCGCCGGCGCCGGGCCGCCTGTGCCTGGCAGGGCGGCGCCGCCGATGCCGATGGCGATGCGCATGATGCTCTCCGCCGCGCCCTCCCCCAGCGCGACGAGCCGGCCGGCCGCGTCGCGCGTTACCGGCATGATCGGGTGCAGGAACTGCTTCACGGCCCGCCCGCGCACGGCGAGCGCGGCCAGGGCGCTGTCCACCAGGAAGGGCATGTCGTCGGTGACGATCTCGACGACCGCCAGGGCGCCGCGCCCGGGGCCGGGCGGCAGCACGCGCAGCCGGGTCTCGCCCGGCCGGCGCGCCTGGGCGAAGCCGAACAGGCTGGAGGCGGCCTCGGCCAGGGCCTCGGGCGCGGTGGCGGCGAGTTCGGCAGTCGGCACCGCCTCATGCAGCCGGCGCAGGAAATCGGCGGCCAGGGGCGGCAGGGCGGGGGCAAGGCGCGTGAGCGCCGCCTCGGCCGCACGGAACAATTCGGCGCGCACGCCATCGGCGGGGCTCGGTGCTTGCGTCATGGCGGTCTCCTCTACCCGCAGGGTGCGGGCAGAGGGGCGCGCACCGCAAGCACCGGCTGCACGGGCCGCGTTTCTGCTGCTAGGATTCGCGCATGATCGACGACCTCGCCGCCCTGCTCGCGCCCGTCACGCCGGAGCGCTTCTTCGCCGAGCACCATGACAAGGCACCGTTGCACATACGGGGCGGCGCGGCGAAGTTCGCGCAGGTGCTCTCCTGGCGGCAGATCAACCGGCTGCTGGACATGACGCATATCTGGACCAGCACCTCGCTCAAGCTGGTGCTGGACAGCGTGACGGTGCCGGCCGAGCAGTTCTGCACCCGCGCGACCAGCCGCGACGGCACGCCGGTGATGCAGCCGGACGCGAAGCTCGTGCAGGGCTGGATCGCCAAGGGCGCCAGCCTCGTGATGAACGACGTGGACAGCCTCACCCCCGGCCTCGCCAGCATCTCCGCCGCGCTGGAGAATGCCGGGCTGGGGAAGGCGCAGGCCAATGTCTACATCAGCTGGCAGGCGCACAAGGCGTTCCGCACCCATTACGACACGCATGACGTCTGGGCCGTGCAGGTCGAGGGCGAGAAGGACTGGAACATCTGGGAAGGCCGTGGCGAGTGGCCCATCCCGCACCCCGTCTTCAAGGGCCAGCCCCAGGCGCATCACGACCAGGCGCGCGGGGCGCTGCGCGAGGTGGTGCGCATGAAGCCCGGCGACCTGCTCTACCTGCCGCGCGGCTGGTACCACGACGCCCTGGCCGAGGGGCAGGCCAGCGTGCACGTCGCCTATGGGGTGCATGCGCCGCTGGGCATGGACTTGATGAACATCCTGGTCGAGCGCGTTCTCTACGATGCCGAGTTCCGCAAGCCGCTGCCGCGCCAGGATGGCTCGGTGCCGGCGAAATTCGCCCTCACCCAGCGTGCCGGGCTGCTCGGCCAGCGCCTGGCGGAGCTCTGCCGCGACCCCAAGGTGATGGAGGTGCTGGGCCAGTTCGTGGCGAATTACCGGTTCGGGCGCGGCGGCTACGACCTGCTCGCGGCGCGCGGGATTGCCGCGGCTGCGGCCGGCCCGGCGACGGAAGGGGAAGCCTTCCGCATCGTCGCGGGCGGTGCCAAGCCGGTGCGGCGCGGCGCGGAGTGGGTGGTGAAGGCGCCGGGTGGGGTGGTGACGCTCACCCCGGCCGAGGCCGAGGCGGCCGCCTGGCTGCTCGCGCGGCCGGACGTGACCGCCGCGGAACTCGCCGCGGCGCATCCGGGCATCGACGCAAAAGGTCTGCTGGCGCGCCTGGGCAGCGCGGGCCTGCTGGTGGCGGCGGCATGAGGGCGCTGCTGCTGGCAGCAATTCTCATCTGGCCTGGCCTCGCCCAGGCGCAGCCGCGCGCCTTTTCCTGCGTCGGTGCCGAGCAGTTGGAAGATGACGTCTTCGCCGTGCCCTTCGCCCAGGGCAGCACGCGGCTGGGCGATGCCGGGCGCAGCGCCGTGGCGGCGGCAGCGGCCCTCGCGCGGGAAGCACCCGAGCGCAACATCTGCGTGCTCGGCCATGCCGACCGCACCGCCGGCGCCTCGACCAGCACCCAGACGGCGGCACAGCGCGCGCGCGCCGTGGCGGCCGCGCTCTCGGCGCAGGAACGCATCGAACGCGACCGCATCCGCGCCGAGGCCCGCGTGGGCGCCTATAGCGGGCGGCAGCGCGAACCCCTCGCCCGCGCCGTGACCATCGTGGTGATGCCGTCGCTTAACTGAAATTTTTGTCATTTATCTCACCCTGCCGTGGGCGCGCCGCAATCGCTGGTCCAGACTGAATCGTCAGGGGAGGAGCAGGCCATGGCTCAGGATACGGACGACTCCACGAAGATCACGCCCGCCGCAGAGGCCGTGGCGACCGACGAGGCCAAGCCGCCCTTGCGCCGGCGCCTGTTCGTGTTGCGCCTGGCTGCCCTTGGCGGTGCCGGCAGCGCGGCCGCGGCCTGCGTGCCGCAGCAGCAGCCCGTCTACTACGCCCCCGCACAGGTGCGCCGGGGCACCGGCATCAGCGACAGCGACCCCTCGGACGCGCCCGGCCAGGGCCGTGGCGGGCAGCGCGGCAGCGGTGTCAGCGACAGCGACCCCAATGATGCGCCCGGCTATGGCCGCGGCGGCCAGCGCGCCACCGGCATCAGCGATTCCGACCCCTCCGACGCCCCGGGCCGGGGACGGGGCGGCTATCGCGGCAGCAACCGTGTGCGCACCGGCATCAGCGATTCCGATCCCTCCGACGGGGCAGGCTATGGGCGTGGCGGCGTCCGCCGCAGCGGCGTGAGCGATTCCGACCCCTCCGACGCCCCGGGCCGCGGCCGCCGCGGCTACTGAGCCGCGCGTGAGCAGCAGCGGCACGCCGGCCGAGGCCGCCTGGACCCAGGCCTTCGGCGACCTGCCCGTGGAAGAGGGCATCGCCTTGCGGGAGGCGGCGCTCTCCCGCCTCTTTCCCGGCCGCGATCCGGGGCGGCACAAGCCGCTGCTCTCGATCGCGGATCTCGACGCCTTCCTGGCCACGGATGCTGCCCGCGCGCCGCGCCTGTCGATGGCGCTGGGCCGGCGCCAGGGCAGTGCCGCCGTGCCGCAGGACGACTACCTGCATGAGGATGGCCGCGCCGACCTGCCGCGCCTGTTTGCCGCCTTCGATGCGGGGGCGACGCTCGTCGTCTCGCAATTCCATGAGATCCACCCGGCGCTGGCGCGCTTCTGCCGGGGGTTGGAGCAGGTCTTCCTGCATCCGGTCCAGGCCAACATCTACCTCACCCCGCCGGGCGCGCAGGGCTTCCGCATGCATTACGACACGCATGACGTGCTGGTGCTGCAGGTGACGGGCGAGAAGCATTGGCGCATCTGGCCGGGCCAGCCCTTCCCGCAGCCGACGCGCCGCACCCCCTGGCAGGGCGGCGTCGAACCGCTGGGCGAAGCCGAATCCCTCACCCTTCGGCCCGGCGACACGCTCTATGTCCCGCGCGGCGTGCTGCATGACGCGCAGGCGCATGAGGGGACCGAGCCGTCCCTGCACATCACCATCGGGCTGATGGAGCCCTCCTTCGCCTCGGTGCTGCGCCTCGCGGTGGATCTGCTGGAGAGCGAGGATCCGGCGCTGCGCCAATCCTTCCCGACCTGGCGCCTGGCCGAGGGGCCGGGCGCGCTCGCCGCCCTGGCGCAGCCCCTGGCCGCGCGGCTGGCCCAGCCCGCCGCGCTGGAGCGCACGGCGCTGGCCCTGCTCGACCGGCTGGCGCTGGAACGCCCGGCGCTGCTCGGACGCGGGCTCTTCGTGACAGACCCGACGCCGGAGACCGTGCTGCGCCTCGTTCCCGAAGTGCTGCATGCGCTGGTGCCGGAAGCCGAAGGCGGCGCCAGCCTCCGCTGGGCGGGCGAACCGATCACGCTGACCGACACCGAGGCCAGTTGGGTGGAAGCCCTGGCCGAGGGTGTGACGCCCGCCGCCTTGGGCGAGGGCGCGCTCGACTTCTGCACGCGCCTCCTGCGGCTCGGCCTCGTTCAGGCCGCCTAGAGCAATATGCGTTCAGATGGAAACATCTGAACGCATTTCTTGCTCTAGACTCAATAACTTCCAGAGCACGAGCTGCGTTCACGAGAACGCAGCGTGCTCTAGCTACTCCGCCGGCACGCCGCGGGGCATCGCCTCCGCCCAGCGTTCGGGGCTGAGCTCCTCGCGCCGGTCCGGGAAGGCCAGGGCGCAGAGGAAGGTGACGGTCGCGAAGCCCGACAGCACCAGCAGCACGGCACCCAAGCCGCCCGTCGTGCCATGCAGCCAGGCGATCACCGGGCTGGCCGCCGCCGCGCCGAGGAAGCCCACGAAGAAGCGGATGGAGTAGAGCTTCGCGCGCAGGGCGGGGGCCACGTAGCGCGCCGTCATCGTTTCGTTCACCGTGACCTGGCCGAAGATCGCCGCCGCCAGAAGGCCGGACAGCGGCAGCACCGCCCAGCCTTCCAGCACGGACAGCAGGGCGAAGCCCGGCATCTGCACGCAGGCGAGCGGCAGGAAGACGCGCTTGAGCGTATTGCGGTCGATCAGCCTGCCCACGGTGAACTGCGTGACACCGCCGCAAAGTGTGGCCAGCAGCGCCAACGCACCGACGATGGGCAGCAGGGCGGGTTCATCGGCCAGGCGCTCCTGCATCAGCTTGGGCAGCAGCAGGGTGAAGGCGTTGAAGACGAAGCCGCTGACGGTGGCCAGCAGCAGCAGCACGATCACGGCGCGGCGGACGATGGCCGGCGGGATCGTTGGGAAGGGCCGGCCGGCGGCACGCGCCTTGGCGCTGTCGGCCGGGCCCTCGCGCAGATAGAGCAGGCCGACCAGGGCGCAGAGCACGCCCGGGATGATGAAGCCGTAGCGCCAGCCCAGCGTGGCGGCGAGGAAGGCCGTCACCGCCGGGGCCAGGGCGACGCCGAGATTGCCGAAGGCGCCGTTCACGCCCATCGCCGCGCCCACGCGCTCGCCGGCCGCATCCACCAGCATGGCCGTGCCGATCGGATGGTAGATGGCGCTGAACCCGCCCATCACGCCGAGCGCCACCGCCAGGCTGAGCGGCCCCGGCGCGAGGCCGGCGGCGACCATGGCGCCCCCCGTGCCGAGGAAGAAGGCCGCCATCAGCGCCGGCCGGCCAACACGCTCGGCCAGCCAGCCCATGGGCAGCGAGCCCAGGCCGTAGATCACGAACATGGTGGTGCCGAGCGCCAGGATCGGCCCGTAGCTGATCCCGAAGCCCTCGGGTTCCTGCAGCACCATGGCCAGCACGGCGGTGGCGAGGATCAGCAGCCCGTAATGGGTGAAGACATGCGCCGCGTTGACGAACCAGATCTGCCGCCGTGCCGCATCCATCATGCGCGTCCGCTTTCCTGCCGAGGCGGAGGCTAGCGCTCTTCGACGGGGCTGTCGTGGGGGCGGTCACACAATCGGCACTTGCCTAATGTTAAATGTCGAACTATTTTGTTCGATGTCGAACATATGGAGCCGATGATGCCCCTCTCCCGCCGCCTCTTCCTACGCGCCACCGGCACCGCCGGCCTGGCCCTGACCACGACGGCCCAGGGCCAGAGCGTCACCGCGGCGCAGCATCCGGACCCGCGCATCCGCGCCCTGGCCTGGGCGGTGCTCGCGCCCAACCCGCACAACCGCCAGCCCTGGATCGCGGAGCTGCCGCGCGCCGCGCCCGACACCGTGGTGCTGCGCTGCGACCTCACCCGCCTGTTGCCCGTGACCGATCCCTTCGACCGGCAGATCACCATCGGGCTGGGCTGCTTCGCCGAGTTGTTCCGCCTCGCCACCGCGGCCGAGGGGCTGCGCGCGACGATCACGCCCTTCCCTGAGGGCGAGCCCGGTACGCGGCTCGACAGCCGGCCGATCGCGCTGATGCGCATCGCCCCCGGCGGCGCGCCCGACCCGCTCTTCGCCCATGCCGCCGCGCGGCGCTCGGTGAAGCGGCCCTTCGACATGGCCCGGCCCGTGCCGGTCGAGGCCTTCCACGCGCTCGCCGCCGCGGCCGGGCCGGGCGTGCGCTTCGGCGGCACGGCGGCGCCCGCGCGCGTCGCCGCCATCCGGGATCTCGCCTGGCGCGCCTGGGAGATCGAGGCCGCAACGCCGGCCGCGCATCAGGAGAGCGTGGACCTCATGCGTCTGGGCCGCGCGGCCGTGGCGGCGCAGCCGGATGGCATCAGCATCTATGGGCCCGGGCTCGACCAGGCGGTCGCTGCGGGGCAGATTACGCCTGAAGCGATGCTTCCCGGCCGCCCCGGCTACGCCCTGATGGTGGAACGCTATCGAACCATGCTGGAGGCCACGCCCGCCTATGTTTGGCTTGCCACACCCGGCAACACCCGCAGCGAGGCGCTCGCCGCCGGGCGGGACTGGCTGCGCGTGAACCTCGCCGCCACCGGGCTCGGCCTGTCGCTGCACCCGGTGAGCCAGGCCTTGCAGGAGTTTCCCGAGATGGCCGGCCCCTATCGCGAGGCGCAGGCCCTGCTGGGCGAGGGCGGCACCACGCAGATGCTCGGGCGCCTCGGCTATGGCCCGGCCGTGCCGCCGACGCCGCGCTGGCCGGTCGAGACCCGTCTTCGCCCGGCATGAAGGATCCGCCGCTCTTCGCCCTGCTGAACGAGGTGGCGATCATCGAGCACCTTGCGCGCAACCGGCTGGAACGCGCCCTGCCGGATGGGCTGCGCGCCTCCCACTTCGTCGTGCTCAACCACCTCACGCGGCTGGGCGACGGGCGCAGCCTCGCGCGCATCGCCCGGGCCGTGCAGGTCGAGCGCCCGGCGATGACCAACACCATCCAGAAGCTCGAGGCGCGCGGCCTGGTGCGCACCGAGCCCGACCCGCAGGACGGGCGCGGCAAGCGGGTATTCCTGACCGAGGCCGGGCGGGCGGCGCGCGCCATGGCGGTGGCGGCGGCGGAGGCCGCGATCAAGCCCATCGCCGCGGACATCACCCCGGCCGAGATCGAAGCGGCGATGCCCCTGCTGCGGCGGCTGCGTGCCGTGCTCGACGCGGCGCGCGACAATGAGGCTTAGGGCCTGCGGACAGTTGGGGCCGGGATGCGGCCGGCGAGGGATTTTTTGCGCTGGGAAGGCGGACAGCGGAGCCGATGGCTATCCATCGGCGAGCATGGCCAACGCACCCAGCGCAAAAAAGCGCCGCCGGATGCGCCCGTAAACCAATTGTCCACAGGCCCTAGGGCTACCCGCGCAGCACCCGCGCCAGATTCACCAGGATCGAGGCCGTGGCGCCCCAGATCAGGTGTTCCTCATGCGGCCAGACCCAGAATTCGCGCATCCGCCCGCGATGCTCCGCCCGGCGGCGCTGCGGGGCCGAGGGGTCCAGCACGACGGCGAGCGGCAATTCGAACACCGCCGCGACCTCGCCCGGATCGGGCGTGACCTGCACCGGCCCGTCGAGGAAGCCGATCACCGGCGTCACGCGATAGCCCGTCCCGGTCAGGTGTTCCGGCAGCGCGCCGGTGAGGGTGGTGAGGGCCGGGTCGAGCCCCACCTCTTCCGCCGCCTCGCGCAGCGCGGCCTGCTCGGGGCTTTCGCCGGGCTCCATCCGCCCCCCCGGGAAGGCCACCTGCCCGGCATGGGACGACAGGCGCGGCGAGCGCAGCGTCAGCAGCACGCTCGGGCCGGCCGGCTGCCAGATGATCGGCACCAGCACCGCCGCCGCCACGAGGCGGCCCGACGCCGCCGCGGCCTCGGCATCGTCGGAGAGGGTCGGCACCGCGCGGGCCAGCGCGGCGGGGTCGGCCAGCCGCGCCGCGATCTCCTGCCGCCCCAGCCTCACTCGGCCGCCTGGCGCTGCGCGGCGGGCACCTCGTCGATCGGGAAGAACACGCCCTCGGACCAGACGCCGAGCAGGGCCTTGCCATCGACCGTCTCGGGCTCGGCCAGGGCGACGAGTTCGTAGAAGACGGCGCGGTTGATGCGCGCCTCCAGCCCCGGGCGGACGGTGATGTAGGGGCGCGGCTCACGCGATTTGGGGTCGATCACCACGCGAATCGGGTGCTGCGCGTCGGCCGTCACCATTTCGTCGAGGTTGGTGCGGAAGGTCAGGCATTGCCGCGGCTCGGGATTGGGGGAGAAGGGGTCGGCGCAATTGCGCCACCACATCTCGACGGCGACGAAGGGCGCGTCATCCACCTCGATCCGCCCGCGCTCGACCGGGGTTTCCAGCCAGTAGCTGCCATCCGCCTCGCGCTTGAGCACCGAGGCGAAGAGGCAGACCAGTTCCTTCCGCCCGATCGGGCTGCCGCGATAGTGCCAGGTGCCGTCGCGGGCGATGCGCATGGAGAAATGGCCGCATTCCGGGACCAGCCGGGGCATCCCGCCCCCCGCGCCCTGCCTGGGGCGACGGGTCGCCCCTGGCATGGAGAGGCCGGGCACCGCCATGCCCTGGACCGTCTTTTCCGCTTGGCCTTCGCTCATCGCCACTGCACCCATCGATCCTGCGGGCAGGAAGTTCCCCGCTGTTCGGACATGCCCAGGCTCCCCAGCCCGACACCCGGCCGCTGCCCGGAACCCGTTGCGCGAAATATCGCATCGCAGCAACGCGACAGTGGCGCGACGGGTGGGCGAAGTGCATCCTCGCCCCATATCCGTGGCACGCATATAGGGAGCCCGACCCGCATGGTTGAAGTAGCGGATGCCCTCGAAGCTGAAACTCTGGTGCGGGAAGCTGAATCCCTCGCCCAGCGCCTGGGTCGTGTCCGCGAAGGGGTGGGTCGCGTCATCTTCGGCCAGGAGACGGTGGTGGAGCGCACGCTCATCACCCTGCTCTCGGGTGGCCATGTGCTGCTGGTCGGCGTGCCCGGCCTGGGCAAGACCAAGCTGGTGGAAACCCTCGGCACGGTGCTCGGGCTGGATGCCAAGCGGGTGCAGTTCACGCCAGACCTGATGCCCTCTGACATCCTGGGCTCGGAAGTGCTGGAAGAGGACGCGCATGGCCGGCGCGCCTTCCGCTTCATCAAGGGCCCGATCTTCGGCCAGTTGCTGATGGCGGACGAGATCAACCGCGCCAGCCCGCGCACCCAATCGGCGCTGCTGCAGGCGATGCAGGAGCACAAGGTGGCGATCGCCGGCGAGATCCACCCCCTGCCCGCGCCCTTCCATGTGCTGGCAACGCAGAACCCGATCGAGCAGGAAGGCACCTATCCGCTGCCCGAAGCCCAGCTCGATCGCTTCCTGCTCGAGATCGATGTCAGCTACCCCGACCTCGCCGCCGAGCGCGCCATGCTGCTGGCCACCACCGGCGCGAAAGAGGCCAAGGCCCAGCCGGCGATGAGCGCCGCCGAGCTGATCGCCGCCCAGGGCCTGATCCGCCGCCTGCCAGTGGGCGAGCAGGTGCTGGAGGCGATCCTCAAGCTGGTCCGTTCCGCCCGGCCCGAGACCACCGAACTGGAGGAAGTGCGCCGCAACCTCGCCTACGGCCCGGGCCCGCGCGCGGCGCAGGCGCTGATGCTCGCCACCCGCGCGCGCGCCGTGCTCGAGGGGCGGCTCGCCCCCAGCGTGGAGGATGTGCTGGCCCTTGCCGAGCCCGTGCTGCGGCACCGCATGGCGCTGAACTTCTCGGCGCGGGCGGATGGCGTGCGGCTGTCGGAGATCATCGATGTGCTGAAGGCGCAGCTTGGCTGACCCGGCCCCCCAGAAGACCGGCCCGCGCGACCCGGCGCGGCGGGCCGCCCAGGTCACCATCCCCTGGGCCGAGCAGATCGGCGCCCGGCTTCCGCCCCTGCTGGTGGAGGCCGAGCGCGTGGCCGCCACCGTGATGCCCGGCGTCCATGGCCGCCGCCGCGCCGGGCCGGGTGAGGCCTTCTGGCAATTCCGCCCCTACGTGGCTGGCGATACCCGCATCGATTGGCGCCAATCCGCCAAATCCGACCGGCTCTTCGTGCGCGAGACGGAATGGGAGGCCGCGCAGACCGTGGCCCTGTGGTGCGCCACCGGACCCGGCATGGCCTGGCGCTCCAGCCCCAACCTGCCGGCGAAATCCCTGCGGGCGACGCTGCTGCTGCTGGCGCTCTCCTCATTGCTGCTGCGCGGGGGAGAGCGCGTGCGGCTGTTCGGCCTGCCGCGCCCCTATGCCGGGCGCAGCGCCCTTCCCGCCGTGGCCGAGGGGCTGGGCCAGATGGCCGCCGAGCCGGTGGATGCGCGCCTCGCCCGACATGCCCGCGCCGTGCTTCTGGGCGATTTCTGGGCGCCGCTTGAGGAAACCCGCCGCGCCATCGGGCTGCTGGCGCAGCAAGGGGTACGCGGCCACCTGCTGCAGGTCACCGACCCGGCGGAGGAATCGCTGCCCTATACGGGGCGGATCCGCTTCGAGGAGGTCGCCGGCACGGCGCTTGCGGCGCTGGTCCCGCGCGTCGAGTCGGTGCGCGAGGTCTATGCCGAGCGCGTGGCGCGCCACCGGGCGGGGCTGGCGGCCCTGGCCCAGGCCGCAGGCTGGAGCTTCGCCGTGCATCACACCGACCAACCCCCGGAAGTTGCGCTGCTGGCGCTGCACCAGATCCTGGCACCCGGCTGATGCTCGCGATCGGCTCTCTCTCCTTCGCCGCGCCCTGGCTGCTCCTGGCGCTGCCGCTGCTGCCGCTGCTGTGGTGGCTGCTGCGGGTCACGCCGCCCGCCCCCAGGCGCCAGAGCTTTCCGGCCATCGGCCTGCTCGCCGACCTGCCGGCGCCGGAAGAGACGCCCTCGCGCACGCCCTGGTGGCTGTTGGCACTGCGCCTCGCCGCGGCGGCGTTGATCATCATCGGTCTGGCGCGGCCTGTCTGGGGGCCCAGTGCCGGCACGGGCGGCCAGGGGCCCCTGCTCATCGTCCTTGATGATGGCTGGGCCGCCGCCGCCGATTGGCCGGACCGGATCGCCGCCGCCGAGGCCGCGCTTGATGCCGCCGCGCGCGAAGACCGTCGCACCGCGCTGCTGCTGACCGCCGCCCCGGCATTGGCCGATGCGCCGCGCATGACCGGCCTGATGCCCGCCCAGGAATTGCGCGCGCGCCTCGCCGCGCTGCGGCCCAAGCCCTGGGCGCCGGACCGCGCCGCGGCGCTCGAGGCGCTGGCCGCCTGGCGGGCCCAGCATCCGGGGGGGTTCGGGGCGCTCTATGTGGCCGATGGGCTGGAGCATAGTCCCGGCGAGGATGGCTCGGGCAACGCCTTCACCCCGCTTGCCGAGGCGCTGGCCGCGGGCGGCGCCCTGACGCTTGCACGCAGCGAGGGCCGACCCACCCGCCTGCTGCCGCCACCGCGCGCCGAGGCCGATCGGCTGCTGCTGACCCTGCGCACCACCCCCCTGCCCGTGCCGAGCGAAGCCGTGGTGTTGGCGCGCACCGGCGATGGCCGCACGCTGGATCGCGCCGTCATCGCCATCCCCGCCGGGGCGCGAGAGGCGGGGGTCGCGATGCCCCTGCCCATCGAGTTGCGCAACCAGGTGGTCCGGCTGGACCTGGAGGGGGTGGTCGGCGCGAACGCCACCGTGCTGCTGGATGAACGCTTCCGCCGCCGGCCCGTGGGGCTGATCGCGGGCGGCGAGGAAGCGGCCGCCGACGTGCCGCTGATCGGCGAACTCTTCTACCTCGACCGTGCGCTGTCCCCCCATGCCGAGATCCGGCGCGGCCCGGTGGAAGCCCTGCTGGCTCGCAGCCTCTCGGTGCTGGTGCTGGCGGATCGCCCCGTCGCCGAGGGCCGCGAGCGGGAAGCCCTGGCGCGCTGGGTGGAAGCGGGCGGCACGCTGGTGCGCTTCGCCGGCGCTCGGGTGGCGGAGGCGCCGGACCCGCTGCTGCCCGTGCCGCTGCGCGCGGGCGAGCGCCAGATCGGCGGCGCGCTGTCCTGGGAGCGGCCGCAGACGCTGGCCCCCTTCCCGGAAGGCTCGCCCTTCCAGGGCCTGCTGCCACCGCCCGAGGTGACGGTCGAACGGCAGGTGCTGGCCGAGCCCTCGGCCCGGCTGACCGGGCGGACCTGGGCCCGGCTGTCGGACGGCACGCCGCTCGTGACCTTCGAGAATCGCGGCGCCGGGCGGATCGTGCTCTTCCACGTCACCGCCAATGCCGAGTGGTCGAACCTGCCGCTCTCGGGCCTGTTCGTGGACATGCTGCGCCGGCTGGTTGCGCTTTCCGTCGGCGTGACCGGGGCGGAGGGCGAAGCCCCGCTGGCCCCCTTCGAGACACTCGACGGCTTCGGCCGGCTTGGCCCGCCCGCCCCCGGCGCGCAGCCGATCGGCGCGGCGCGGATCGAGAGCGAGGTGCCCTCTCCGCGCCATCCGCCTGGCTGGTACGGCAGCGGTTCCTCCGGCGAGGCGGCGCATCGGCGCGCGCTGAACCTGGGTGCGGGGGTGCCGGCGCCGCGCGTGATGACCGCGCCACCCGCCTCGGCGCAGTTGACCGGCATCGGCGGCGTGCCGGCCGAGCGCGACCTCGGCCCCTGGCTGCTGGCCGGCGCCCTGGTGTTGCTGGCGATGGACCTGCTGGCCTCGCTGTGGCTTCGCGGCGCGCTGGGCCGCGCGACCATCAGCGCGCGCGCGGCGGTGGTCCTCCTGGCGCTTGGCCTCGGCCTGCCGGCGCAGGGGCAAGGGCTGGAGGGGGCGGCGGCAATCGCGACGCGCCTCGGCTATGTCGTCACCGGCGATCCGCAGGTGGATGAGATCAGCCGCACGGGCCTCATCGGCCTGTCGGATTTCGTCAATCGCCGCACCGCGGCGGCTCTCGCCGAACCGATCGCGGTGACGCCGGGCGCCGACGACCTCTCCTTCTTTCCGCTGCTCTACTGGCCGGTTCTGCCGGACGCGCAGCCGCCCTCCGCCGCCGCGGCCGCGGCGCTGAACGGCTTCATGCGCCAGGGCGGCATCATCCTGTTCGACACGCGCGACGAAGGTTCGGGCGAGGGCTATGCGCCCGGCGCCCGCGCCGCCCTGCGCCGCGTCACGCGCGACCTCTCCGTGCCGCCGCTGATGCCGGTGCCGGAAGAGCATGTCCTGAAGCGTGCCTTCTACCTGCTGCAAGATCTGCCCGGTCGCTTCGTCGGCGGCACGGTCTGGGTGGCACGCGAGCAGGACCGGGCAAATGACAGCGTGAGCCCGGTGATCATCGGCGGCCATGACTGGGCGGCGGCCTGGGCGATCGATGCCCGCGGCAACAACCCCTATGCGGCGATCCCCGGCGGGGCGCGGCAGCGCGTGCTCGCCTATCGCTTCGGCACCAACCTCGTGATGTACGCGCTCACCGGCAACTACAAGGGCGACCAGGTGCATGTGCCGGCCATCCTGGAGAGGTTGGGCAATTGAACGCTTCCCGGGTTCGGGCCGCAAAGCGGCCCCGCGCACAGACCGCCCTCGCGCAGCAGCGCATCAGCGCGTCGCGTCGGGGGCGAGCCTTCGGCACGACGGCGCGCAAGGCAAGCGCGCGGGGCGCGCGCCCGCCGCTTGAGGGCATGACATGAGACAGGCCTTCGCCGGTATCGACTTCGCACCCGTCATCCCGCTGTGGCTGCTGCTCGGCCTGGGCGCGCTGGCGATCCTGGCGCTGCTGCCGGCCCTGGTGCGGGTCGCGCGCGACGCCGATGGCACAAGGCGGCTGATCCGCCCGGCGCGCGGGGCGCTCTTGCGCGGCGCCGCCTTCGCGGTGCTGCTGCTGGCACTCGCCAATCCGCGCCTGGTCGAGGAAACGCGCGAGACGCGGCCGGACATCGCCCTGCTGCTGGTCGATCGCAGCGCCTCCGCCATGCTCGGCCCGCGCGAGGCACAGATCACCGCGGCGCGCGAGCAACTCGAGGCCCGCGCGCGGCGCCTGCCGGAACTGGAACTGCGGACGGTCGAGGCGCCGGAGGGCGGCAACCAGGGCACGCGGCTGCACGCCGCGCTCGAACGCGCGCTGGCCGACATTCCCCGCGCGCGCCTCGCCGGCGTGATCGCGCTGAGCGACGGGCAGGTGCATGACATGCCCGCAGCACCCGCCCTGGATGCGCCCTTCCACCTGCTGCTGCCTGGTCGGCCGGGCGAGGTGGATCGCCGCATCCGCGTGGTCGAGGCGCCGGGCTTCGGCATCGTCGGCCGCCCTGTCGAGCTGCGCGTGGTGGTCGAGGATCTCGGCGCGCCAGCCAGCCCGGGCGGAGCCGGGGCGGCGCGGCTGACCATCCGGCGCGATGGCCAGGCACCGCGTGTCGAGAGCGTGCCCGTGGGGCGTGAGCACCGCATCGTCGTGCCGATCGAGCGCGGCGGGCAGACGGTGGTGGAACTCACCGCCGAAACCCGGCCCGGCGAGGTCAGTGACCTCAACAACCGTGCCGTGGTGTCGATCAACGGGGTACGGGACCGGTTGCGCGTGCTGCTGGTGAGCGGCGAGCCCCATGCCGGCCAACGCACCTGGCGCCGGCTGCTGAAGGCCGACCCGAATGTCGATCTCGTCCACTTCACCATTCTTCGCCCGCCGGAGAAGGATGACCTGACGCCCCTGCAGGAACTCGCCCTGATCGCCTTCCCGGTGCGCGAGCTGTTCCAGGTGAAGCTGCGCGAGTTCGACCTGATCATCTTCGACCGCTTCGGCAATCGCGGCCTGCTGCCGCCGGTCTATCTGCGCAACATCGCCGACTACGTGCGCGGCGGCGGGGCGCTGCTGCTCTCCGTCGGGCCGGAATTCGTCGGTCCCACCAGCCTAGCTGCCACACCGCTTGGCCAGATCCTGCCGGCGCGCCCGCCGACCGGCGCGCAGGCGGCGCAGACCGGGCTGATCGAACAGCCCTTCCGCCCCCTGGTCACCGAGATGGGCGCCCGCCATCCGGTGACGGAGAACCTGCCCGGCGCCAATACCTGGAACGCCGGCGGCGGGCCGCTCGCCGATGCCAGCTGGGGCCGGTGGTACCGCGCCATGCGCGCCGAGCCACGGGCTGGCGCCACGCTGATGCAAGGGCCGGGCGGCGTGCCGTTGATGCAACTCGACCGCGTCGGGGAAGGCCGGGTGGCGCTGCTGCTGTCCGATCAGATCTGGCTCTGGTCGCGCGCCCATGATGGCGGCGGGCCGCAGCAGGAATTGCTCCGCCGGATCGCGCATTGGGCGATGAAGGAGCCCGAGCTGGAGGAAGAGGACCTCACCGCGCGGATCGAGCACGGCCAGCTCAGCGCCGTCCGCCGCAGCATCGAGGCCGGGCCGGCGCCCGAGATCACCGTCACCGCCCCCGACGGCTCGATCACCCGCCACCGGCCCGAGCCGCGCGGGGGACGCGCCGTGGTCGAGATGGCGGCGACCCAGGCCGGTGTCTGGCAGGTCGCGGATGGCCGCCGCACCGCCTTCGCCGCCGCCGAGGCGCCCAATCCCCTGGAGGTTGCCGATCTGCGCGCCGATGCCGGCCCCCTGGCCCCGCTCGTCGCCGCCAGCGCCGGCGGGCTGCGCTGGCTCGGCAGTGAAGCGGTGCCGGCCGTGCCGGAATTGCGCCGGGTCGCGGCAGGTCGCGATTCGCATGGCGGTGCGACGCCGGGGCCGGGCTGGATCGGGCTGCGCCGCAATGCCGACCATACGGTGACCGGCATCACCGCGCTCCCGCTGCTCCCGCCCTGGGCGGCACTGCCGCTGATCCTGGGGCTGGCGCTGCTGGCCTGGCGCCGGGAGGGACGCTGAGAGCCCTTCCGGCCCATCGCCGTTCGGCCTAGTTTCCGGGCATGAAGACCCTGCCCCGCCTGCTTACCCTCGCGGCCTTCCTGGCGCTCCCGATCGCCGAGGCCGCCGCGCAATCCGGCACCCCCGGCATGATCCGGCCGAACCAGCAGGCGCGCCCGCAAGCCGGCCCGGCGCCGGCGCTGCCCGGGCTTGCCACGCGTTCGGCGCCCGCGCCGATCGATGCGGATCCCTCGGCCAACCTCTCGCCCAATGAGGCCCTGTTCGATGCGGTGAACCGCGGCGACCTTGCCGCGGCGCGCGACGCCGTCTCGCGCGGGGCCAATCTGCAGTCGCGCAATGCGCTCGGCCTCACCGCCCTGGATGCGGCGGTGGATCAGGGGCGGAATGAAATCGCCTTCTTCCTGCTCTCCGCCCGCGAGGCCGGGCGGCCGCTGCCTGCGGATGCACCGACGGCGCTGGTGCGGCCCTCCCCGGCCACGCCGGCCTCCCGCCCGCAGCCCCGCCAGCTTTCGGCGCCGCCGGCCCCCCAGGCCCCCCGGACGGCACGGCTCTGGGCCGGCGATGGGGGTGCGCCCCGACCGGAGATCGGCTTCCTCGGCTTCGATGCGGGCCGGCCGGCGGGCAGCCAGCCGCCTGGCGGGGCGCGGGGCGGGCGCGGCTGAAGGGCTGGCGACTCTTTCGCCAGACATAAACATATCCTTATGACTTAGCGGCGCCTCTTGGCCTGCGCGTCAGCCCGTGCTACCCGCCGGGCCATTGCACGTCAGGATCAAGAGAGCACCATGTCCAGCACCGCTGCCGCCGACTACATCGTCAAGGACATCTCCCTCGCCGGCTGGGGCCGCAAGGAGATCAACATGGCCGAGGACGAGATGCCCGGCCTGATGGCGGTGCGGGCCGAATACGGTGCCAGCCAGCCGCTGAAGGGGGCGCGCATCGCGGGCTGCCTGCACATGACGATCCAGACCGCCGTGCTGATCGAGACGCTCAAGCATCTGGGCGCCGATGTCCGCTGGTCGTCGTGCAACATCTTCTCGACCCAGGACCATGCCGCGGCCGCCATCGCCGCCGCCGGCACCCCGGTCTTCGCCATCAAGGGCGAGACGCTGGTGGACTACTGGGACTATGTGCAGAAGACCCTGGAATGGGCCGATGGCGGCACGCCCAACGTCCTGCTCGACGATGGCGGCGACATGACGCTGCTGGTGCATTACGGCCTGCGCGCCGAGCAGGGCGACACCGCCTTCCTCGAGAAGCCGACCAATGAGGAAGAAGAGGTCTTCTTCGCGCTGATCAAGAAGCTGGTGAAGACCAAGCCCGGCTGGTTCGCCGAACTCGCCAAGAACATCGTCGGCGTGTCGGAAGAGACGACCACGGGCGTGCACCGCCTCTACGTGATGGCGAAGGAGGGCAAGCTGCTCTTCCCGGCCATCAACGTGAATGACAGCGTCACCAAGTCGAAGTTCGACAACCTCTATGGCTGCCGCGAATCGCTGGTGGATGCGATCCGCCGCGGCACCGACGTGATGATGGCCGGCAAGATCGCGATGGTCGCGGGCTTCGGCGATGTGGGCAAGGGTTCGGCCGCTTCGCTGCGCAACGCCGGCTGCCGGGTCATGGTCTCCGAGGTCGATCCGATCTGCGCGCTGCAGGCGGCGATGGAAGGCTACCAGGTGGTGACCATGGAGGAGGCCGCCCCGGTCGCCGACATCTTCGTCACCGCCACCGGCAATGTGGACGTCATCACCGCCGACCACATGCGCGCGATGAAGCACCGGGCGATCGTGTGCAACATCGGCCACTTCGACAGCGAGATCCAGGTCGCGGCGCTGCGCAACTACAAGTGGGACAATGTGAAGCCGCAGGTGGACGAGATCGAGTTCCCGACCGGCAAGCGCATCATCCTGCTCTCCGAGGGCCGCCTGGTGAACCTCGGCAACGCCACGGGCCACCCCTCCTTCGTGATGTCGGCGTCCTTCACCAACCAGACGCTGGCGCAGATCGAGCTGTGGGCGAACCCCGGCAAGTACGAGAAGAAGGTCTATGTGCTGCCCAAGCACCTGGACGAGAAGGTGGCCGCGCTTCACCTGGCCAAGGTCGGCGCGAAGCTGACCAAGCTCAGCCCGCAGCAGGCCGGCTATATCGGCGTGCCGGAGCAGGGCCCCTTCAAGGCCGAGCAGTACCGCTACTGAGACGGGAGGGGGCTTGCGCCCCCTTCACCGGCCCTCCCCTCCCCCTTGGTCGGGGGAGGGCACGAGCCTTCGGCCTTGCCGCCGGCCGGCTCCCCCCGCATCATCGAGCGCAAGCGAACCAGCTAGGGTGCCTTCGGGATGTGGGTCTGGATTCTGATTGTCGGCATCTTCCTCTACCTGATGGCCAAGAGCCTGGGGGATGGCCTGTCCGCCACCTCCTCCCGCCCGCTTGCCTTCCTGGCGGCGCTGACCGATGGCGTGGCCATGGTCTGCATGGCGGCCGGCCTGTTCGGCCTGCTGATGGCGCTGGTCCTGGGCGTCTTCGCCAATTACGGGCCGCGCCTGGTGGGCGCCAGCCTCTACAGCATGCTGGTCTGGTGCGGCGTGCTGATGCTGACCTCGCTGGTTTTCCTTGTCATCGGCTCCCTGCTGCGCCGCGCGGCCAGTCGCTACGCGCTGGCGCCGATGCAGACCCGCGGCGGGCATTGACGCCGCACCGCCTTGCCGGAGGCGCCGGGCGGGAGTAGGAACCGGGCCGGGTGTGCACCGCACACTTGAAAAACCGCAATACCGCCACTAGGCCCGTCAAAGCCTGGGGCAAGGTCGAGGACCGTTTCATGGCCCGCAAGAAAATTGCGCTCATCGGCGCCGGCAATATCGGGGGCACGCTCGCCCATCTGATCGGGCTGAAGGAGCTCGGCGACGTCGTCATGTTCGACGTTTTCCCGGGCGTGGCCGCCGGCAAGGCGCTGGATATCATGCAGTCCGGGCCGGTGGATGGCTTCGACAGCCACATGGTCGGGACCGGCGACTACAGCGCCATCGCGGGCAGCGATGTCGTGATCGTCACCGCCGGCTTCCCCCGCATGCCGGGCATGAGCCGCGACGATTTGCTGACCAAGAATGCCGGTGTGATCGGCCAGGTGGCCGAGGGCATCAAGACCCATTGCCCGAACGCCTTCGTCATCTGCATCACCAATCCGCTCGATGTCATGGTGTGGGTGCTGCAGCAGCGCTCTGGCCTGCCGGCGCACAAGGTGGTGGGCATGGCCGGCGTGCTGGACAGCGCGCGCTTCCGCCTGTTCCTGGCGCAGGAATTCGGCGTCTCGGTGGAAGATGTGACGGCCTTCGTGCTGGGCGGGCATGGCGACACGATGGTGCCGCTGACGCGCTACTCCACGGTGGCCGGCGTGCCGGTGCCGGACCTGATCAAGATGGGCTGGACGACGCAGGAGAAGATCGACGCGATCGTGACGCGCACCGCCAATGGCGGCGGCGAGATCGTGAAGCTGCTGGAGAAGGGCAGCGCCTTCTACGCGCCCGCCGCCTCGGCGATCGCGATGGCCGAGAGCTACCTGCTCGACAAGAAGCGCGTGCTGCCCTGCGCCGTGATGCTGAACGGTGAATACGGGCAGAACGATTTCTACGTCGGCGTGCCGGTGGTGATCGGCGCTGGTGGCGTGGAACGCATCATGGAGGTGCAGTTCACCGAGGCCGAGAAGGCCGCCTTCGACAAATCCTGCGACGCGGTGAAGAAGCTCATCGAGGATTTCAAGAAGCTCGGCGTCTGAACGCGCGCGCGTAACCCTTGCTGGAGCCCAGCGGATGAACATCCATGAATACCAGGCCAAGGAGCTGCTGCGCCGCTACGGCGTGACGGTGCTCGATGGCCATGTCGCCTGGACTGCCGAGGAAGCCGTGGCGGGTGCCGCCAAGCTTCCTGGGCCGGTCTATGTGGTGAAGTCGCAGATCCATGCCGGCGGCCGCGGCGCCGGGCGCTTCGCCAATGACCCGAACGGCAAGGGCGGCGTGCGTGTGGTGAAGTCGCTGGACGACGTGAAGGCCGCGGCCGAGGCGATGATCGGCAAGGTGCTCGTCACCAAGCAGACCGGCGAGGCCGGCAAGCTCGTCTCGCGCGTCTATGTCGAGGATGGCTGCGACATCAAGCGCGAGCTCTATCTGGGCCTGCTGGTGGACCGCGAGACCTCGCGCGTCACCATCATGGCCTCGACCGAGGGCGGCATGGAGATCGAGGAGGTGGCGCACAACCACCCCGAGAAGATCCTGAAGGTGGCGATCGACCCGGCCTCGGGCATCTCCGGCTTCCATGCGCGCAAGCTGGCCTACGCCCTTGGCCTCGAGGGCAAGCAGGTGGCGAGCTTCCAGAAGTTCGTGACCGCGCTCTACGGCGCCTTCCTCGAGCTCGATTGCGGCATCGTCGAGATCAACCCGCTGGTCGTGACCGGCAAGGGCGAGATCGTGGCGCTGGACGCCAAGGTGTCCTTCGACGACAGCGCGCTGTTCCGCCACAAGGACCTCGAGGCGCTGCGCGACGACAGCGAGATGGACCCCAAGGAGCTCGACGCGGTCAAGAACGACCTGAACTATGTCGCGCTCGACGGCGAGATCGGCTGCATGGTGAACGGCGCGGGTCTGGCCATGGCCACGATGGACATCATCAAGCTCTACGGCTCCTCGCCGGCGAACTTCCTCGATGTCGGCGGCACGGCGAATGCGGCGCGCGTGACCGAGGCGTTCCGGATCATCACCTCCGACGCCAACGTCAAGGCGATCCTGGTCAACATCTTCGGCGGCATCGCGAAGTGCGACATGATCGCCAACGGCATCGTCGAGGCCTCGAAGAACCTCTCGCTCAGCGTGCCGCTGGTCGTGCGGCTCGAGGGCACGAATGTCGAGCTCGGCAAGAAGATCCTGGCCGAGTCGGGGCTCGCGATCATCGCGGCCGACAATCTTGCGGACGCGGCCCAGAAGGTTGTCGCCGCGGTCAAGGGGCACTGACATGGCCGTTCTGATCGACGCCTCGACGCGCGTCATGACCCAGGGCTTCACCGGCGCCCAGGGCACCTTCCATGCCTCCCAGGGCATCGCCTACGGCTCCACCTATGTCGGCGGCACGACGCCCGGCAAGGGCGGGACCATGCATCCCGAGCTCAACCTGCCGGTGTTCAACACGGTGGCCGAATGCGTGGCGGCCACCGGCGCCAACGCCTCGGTCATCTACGTGCCCGCCCCCTTCGCGGCGGATGCCATCCTCGAGGCGATCGACGCCGAACTGCCGCTCATCATCTGCATCACCGAGGGCATTCCCGTGCTCGACATGGTAAAGGTGAAGCGCGCGCTGGATGGCTCGAAGTCGCGCCTGGTGGGGCCGAACTGCCCGGGCGTGATCACGCCAGACGCCTGCAAGATCGGCATCATGCCGGGCCATATCCACCGGCGCGGCTCGGTGGGCATCGTCAGCCGCTCCGGCACCTTGACCTATGAGGCTGTGGCGCAGACCACGGCGGCGGGGCTGGGCCAGTCCACCTGCGTCGGCATCGGCGGCGACCCGGTGAAGGGCATGGACTTCATCGACGTGCTCGAGATGTTCCTCAAGGACCCGGAGACGGAGTCGATCATCATGATCGGCGAGATCGGCGGGCAGTCCGAGGTGATCGGCGCGGAATACCTGGCGGCGAACAATTTCGGCCCCGGCAAGCCGAACAAGCCCGTGGTCGGCTTCATCGCCGGCGCCACGGCGCCCCCGGGCCGCCGCATGGGCCATGCGGGCGCGGTGATCTCGGGCGGCAAGGACACGGCCGAGGCCAAGATGGCGGCGATGAAGGCCGCGGGCATCCATGTCGCCGACAGCCCCTCCTCGCTGGGCTCGACGATGGTGAAGGCGCTGCGCAAATAGGGCGGCGCGCGCAGGGCGGCGCCCCGCAGGGGGGCCTGCCCTGGCGGCTTCGGGCGGGCTATGTTGCGCGCCTGAACGAAGGTTGAGGACGCAGCGGCGCCGGCCCCAGGGCCGAGAATGCCGCGCACGGAGAAAAAAGATGGCCGGAGTGGATATCCTCGCGAGTGCGATGTCGGGCGGGAATGCCGCCTACCTCGCCGACCTCTACGCCCGCTGGGTGGAGAAGCCGGACAGCGTCGATGCCTCCTTCGCAGACCTCTTCGGCGCCCTGAACGATGAGGCCCGCGCCGTGCTGACGGACGCCTCGGGCGCCTCCTGGGCGCCGCGCCAGCGGGGCGGCTTCGGCCCCGATCCCGAGCCCCCGCCCGCCCCGAAGAAGGGCGAGAAGCCGGCTGCCGCACCGGCCGCGCCGGCCGGCATCGACAAGGCGGCAGCCCAGCGCGCCGTGCTCGATTCCATCCGCGCGCTGATGCTGATCCGCAGCTACCGCGTGCGTGGCCATCTGGAGGCGCAGCTCGACCCGCTCGGCCTGCAGAAGCCCAAGCCCCATGCCGAGCTAACGCCCGCCACCTACGGCTTCACCGAGGCCGACATGGATCGGCCGATCTTCCTGGACTACGTGCTGGGTCGCGAATACGCGACGCTGCGCGAGATCCTGCAGATCTGCCGCGCCAGCTATTGCGGCTCGATCGGCGTCGAATTCATGCACATCCAGGATCCGGACCAGAAGTCCTGGATCCAGCGCCGCATCGAGGGCGCGCCCTGGATCGGCAGCTTCGCCGCGGAGGAGAAGCGCAAGATCCTCGGCCAGCTGACCGAGGCCGAGGGCTTCGAGTCCTTCTGCGCGAAGAAGTATTCCACCACCAAGCGCTTCGGCCTTGAGGGTGGCGAGAGCACCATCCCCGCCATCCAGTCGGTCATCGAGGTCGCCGCCGCCAAGGGCGTGGGCGAGATCAGCATCGGCATGGCGCATCGCGGGCGCCTCAACGTGCTCGTGAACGTGGTGAAGAAGCCCTACACGGCCGTCTTCAGCGAGTTCAAGGGCACCTCCGCCAACCCCGAGGACGTGCAGGGCTCGGGCGATGTGAAGTATCACCTGGGCACCTCGACCGACATCGAGATCAGCGGCCGCATGGTGCATCTCTCCCTGCAGCCGAACCCCTCGCATCTCGAGGCGGTGGACCCCGTGGTGGTGGGCAAGGTGCGCGCCCGCCAGGACATGGCCGGCGACACCAAGGGCCGGCGCTCGGTGCTCGGCATCCTGCTGCATGGCGACGCGGCCTTCGCCGGCCAGGGCCTGGTCTATGAGACGCTGGCGATGAGCCAGCTGATCGGCTACCGCACCGGCGGCACCATCCACATCGTCACGAACAACCAGATCGGCTTCACCACCGTGCCGGTGCACGCCTATTCGGGCCTGTACTGCACCGACGTGGCGAAGAGCATCCAGGTGCCGATCCTGCACGTGAACGGCGACGACCCCGAGGCGGTGGTCTTCTGCGCGAAGATGGCGGCCGAGTTCCGCATGGAATTCGGCGCGGATTTCGTGCTCGACATCGTCTGCTACCGCCGCCACGGCCACAACGAGACCGACGAGCCCGCCTTCACCCAGCCGATCATGTATGGCCGGATCAAGGAGATGAAGACCACGCGCACGCTCTACGCGGAGCGCCTGGCCAAGGAAGGCAGCGTCCCGGCGGACGAATCGAAGGCCATGCTCGACGCCTTCCAGTCGCAGCTCGAGGAAGCCTTCCAGGCGGCCCAGAGCTTCAAGCCGAACAAGGCGGATTGGCTCGAAGGCCATTGGTCGGGCCTCAAGGCCGTGGCCTCCGGCGAGGAGGTGGAGCGGCTGCACGAAACGGCCGTGGGCCTCGATGCGCTGCGCGAGGTCGGTGCCGCCCTGTCGCGCGTGCCGGCGGATTTCGGCGCCAACCCGAAGATCCTGCGCCAGATCGAGGCGAAGAAGCAGGCGCTGGAATCCGGCGAAGGCATCGACTGGGCCACCGGCGAGGCGCTCGCCTTCGGCACGCTGCTGCTGGAAGGCCATCGCGTGCGCCTGTCGGGCGAGGATGTGCAGCGTGGCACCTTCAGCCACCGCCACGCGCATCTGGTGGACCAGACGACGCAGGCCGAATACGTGCCGCTCAACAACATCCGCGCCGGGCAGCCGCGCTTCGAGGCCTTCAACTCGCTGCTGAGCGAGATGGGCGTGCTCGGCTTCGAATATGGCTACACCCTGGCCGATCCGCGCACGCTGGTGCTGTGGGAGGCGCAGTTCGGCGACTTCGCGAATGGCGCGCAGGTCATCATCGACCAGTTCATCGCCAGCGGCGAGACGAAGTGGCTGCGCATGTCCGGCCTCGTGATGCTGCTGCCGCATGGCTATGAGGGCCAGGGGCCGGAGCATTCCTCCGCCCGGCTCGAGCGCTATCTGCAGCTCTGCGCCGAGCGCAACATGCGCGTGGGCAACCTGACCACGCCGGCGAACTACTTCCACGCGCTGCGCCGCCAGCTCAAGGCGAACTACCGCAAGCCGCTGGTGCTGATGACGCCGAAATCGCTGCTGCGGCACAAGCTCGCGGTCTCCTCCCTGGCGGAGTTCGGCCCGGGCAGCGCCTTCCAGTACGTGATCCCGGAGATCGACGCGATCGCCGCGCCCGAGGCGGTGAAGCGCGTCGTGCTCTGCACGGGCAAGGTCTATTACGACCTGCTCGCCGAGCGGCGCGAGAAGGGCATCAAGGATGTCGCCCTGGTGCGCATGGAACAGATCTATCCCTTCCCGAAGATGAGCCTGACGAAGGCGCTTTCGCCCTACACCAACGCCGAGGTGGTGTGGTGCCAGGAAGAGCCCGAGAATATGGGCGCCTGGACCTTCCTCGACCGTCGGATCGAAGGCGTGCTGCGGGAGATCGGGGGTAAGGCGCAGCGTCCGCGCTATGTGGGCCGCGAGGAAGCAGCGAGCCCGGCGACCGGCCTCGCGAAGGTGCATCAACAGCAGCAGGAAGCCCTGGTGCGCAACGCGCTCGGCCTCGGCTGAGCGGCGCGACAGGCAAAAGGCGAAGAACATGACCGACATCGTCGTCCCCCCGCTCGGGGAAAGCGTGGCCAGCGCGACCATCGCGCGCTGGCTGAAGAAGGTGGGTGAGGCCGTGGCGGCGGATGAGCCGCTGGTCGAGCTGGAAACCGACAAGGTGACGGTCGAGGTGAACGCATCGACGGCCGGCGTGCTGGCTTCCATCGCCGCCGCCGAGGGCGCCGAGGTGGGTCCCGGCGCCGTGCTGGGCGAGATCACGGCCGGTGGCGCTGCGGCAGCCCCCAAGGCTGCCGCGCCGAAGGCGGCACCCGCCCCGGCCCCGGCTGCGCCCGCCCCCGCGGCGGCACCCGCGCCCGCCGCTGCCGGCCTGCCCAACGGCCCCGCCGCGACCAAGGCGATGGCCGATGCCGGCATCTCGCCCGCGGCCATCGGCGCCGGCACCGGCAAGGATGGGCGCGTGACGAAGGGCGATGTGCTCGCCTTCCTCAGCAAGCCCGCGCCGGCTGCCGCCCCGGCCGCCGCCCCCAAGGCGCCGCGCGCCCTGGAAGGGGGCGAGGAGCGCGTGAAGATGACGCGCCTGCGCCAGACCATCGCGCGCCGGCTGAAGGAGGCGCAGAACACCGCCGCCATGCTCACCACCTTCAACGAGGTGGATATGGGCGCGGCGATGGCCCTGCGCGCCGAATACAAGGATGTCTTCGAGAAGAAGCACGGCGTGAAGCTCGGCTTCATGTCCTTCTTCGTGAAGGCCTGCGTCGCCGCGCTGAAGGAGTTCCCCGCCGTCAACGCCGAGATCGACGGCGACGACGTGGTCTACAAGAACTTCGTCCACATGGGCATCGCGGTGGGCGGGCCCTCAGGCCTGGTCGTGCCGGTGCTGAAGCACGCAGACGACATGTCCTTCGCCGGCATCGAGAAGGCGATCGCGGGCTTCGGCAAGAAGGCCCGCGACGGCGCCCTGAAGCTGGATGAGCTGACGGGCGGCAGCTTCACCATCACCAATGGCGGCATCTACGGCTCGCTGATGTCCACGCCGATCCTCAACCCGCCGCAATCGGGCATCCTGGGCATGCACAAGATCCAGGAACGGCCGATGGCGGTGGGCGGCAAGGTCGAGATCCGCCCGATGATGTACATCGCGCTGAGCTACGACCACCGCATCGTGGACGGCAAGGAGGCGGTGAGCTTCCTGGTCCGCGTGAAGGAAAGCATCGAGGATCCGCGCCGGCTGATGCTGGACCTCTGATCCCCCCTTCCGGGCCGTTGCACTTCTGCCATCATGGGCAGCGTTCTTCCTGAGCGCTGCCCATGCTGATTCTGGCCTTCGGATTCCTCGCCATCTGCGCCGCGCTCGAATACCGATCGCGCGAGGAACCGCTGCTGCGGCCCGATCCCCGCAGCGACCGCAATTGGCGCTATATCGGCACCGCGAGTGGCGTGATCGCCGGCTTCGGGCCGCTGGTGGTCATGGCCCGGGTCGGGCTGGCGGAGGGGGCGGCCGCCTATCTGCTCGGCGCGGTCTTCGCCTTCCTGGCCGGCTTCGCCCCGGCGCGCTGGTGGCCGATGATCTCGCCGGCGGCAGGGGTTTTCGGGCTTGGCCTGCTGATCGGCGCCACGCTGCGATAACGACCTCCCCGGAAGATTCCGCTTCCCTTTTGCGCGCTCCGCGCCTAAACGCTCGCCCCGCGCCGGAAATCGTTCCGGCGCGTGATGTGTGTGTCCCGATGCTGCCGAACGCGCCCCGCGCTGTCGTCGCCCGCGACCTGACCGGCCAGACACGGCCGGGACAGAACGCGTTCGCACGACCGGCAAGCTTCAAAGCCCCGGTCCAACCGACCCTCGCCTGACACCCACGGCGCGACAGCGCCTTTTTCCTGAACGACTGACTTCCCGGAGTACCCCTATGCGTCTGCCCGACCCGCTGGAGGCGCGCGCGCGCGCCCTGGCCCTTGCCGCTGGCCAGGATCCCGATGCGCGCATCCCCAACCCGGCCAAGCCTGAGAAGACCATGCCCGTCTGGACAGGCTTCCGCGACGCCGCGCGTGCAGCGGCCCAGGCCGAGGCGCAGGCGCGCCTGGGCATCGTCCTCGGCGGGGGTGCCAGCGACGCGCCGCTGCACGTCTTCGGCGAGCACGCGCCCGCCACCCTCGAGCAGATGCGCAACTGCATGAAGGTCGGCGCCGCGGTGGCCGGCACGCTCTGCGCGGATGGGCATCTCGGCTATGCCCAGCCGGTGGGGGGTGTCATCGCCTATGCCGGGCAGATCAGCATCAGCGGCGTCGGCTTCGACATCGCCTGCGGCAACATGGCCGTGCGGCTGGATACGCCCGCCGCGGCGGTGAAGGACCGCGCGGCGACCCTCCTGGCCGACATCCGTGCCGCCGTGTCCTTCGGCATGGGCCGCACCAATGCCGAGCGCGTCGAGCATGACCTGTTCGACGACGACGACGCCTGGCATGCCGCCGACATGGCGGATTACCGCCAGAAGGCGGCCGCCCAGCTCGGCACGGTCGGCAGCGGCAACCACTATGTCGACCTGTTCGAGGATGAGGCCGGCTTCGTCTGGATCGGCGTGCATTTCGGCAGCCGCGGCCTGGGGCATACCGCCGCCACGCGCTACCTGAAGGCCGCCGGTGGCCAGGAAGGCATGCATGTGCCGCCGACCGTGGTGGAGGCAGAGGGCGAGCTCGGCACGCGCTACATCGCGGCGATGGAGCTGGCCGGGCGCTACGCCTATGCCGGGCGCGAATGGGTGGTGGAACGCGTGCGGGCGATCATCGGCGGCCATGTCACCGATTGCGTGCACAACCACCACAACTTCGCCTGGCGCGAGACGCATGGCGGGCAGGATCTCTGGGTGGTGCGCAAGGGCGCCACACCCGCCTTCCCCGGCCAGCGCGGCTTCGTCGGCGGCTCGATGGGCGACGACGCGGTGATCCTGGAAGGGGTGGAGAGCGAGGCCGCACGCGCCTCGCTCTACTCCACGATCCATGGCGCCGGGCGCGTCTTCGGCCGGCGGGAGGCGCTGCGCCGCTTCACGCGCGAGCAGATGGAGGCATGGCTGCGCGATCGCGGCGTGGTGGTCTCGGGCGGTGACCTCGATGAAAGCCCGATGGCCTATCGCCGCCTGCCGGAGGTGCTGGCGGCCCAGGGCGATACGGTGCGCGTGCTGCACCGCCTGCGTCCCTTCGCCGTCGCCATGGCGGGGCCGGGCGAGTTCGATCCCTTCAAGGATTGATATCCAATCCCACGGATCGTGGCCGATCCGGCCTCGGTCGCCGGCGCGCGCTCCGCGCGCTTGGCTGCGCCGCACTGGCGGCGGGCGCCATTCGGCGCCTCGGCCGGCTGCGCCGGCCGCAGGTTCCGATCAATGGGATTTGGTATGATCAGGCCCGGGGGCGGGTGGCGGTTCAGGCCGCCACCCGCTCCCGCAGCGGCAGCATCACGGCGGTGAGCCATTCGCTCGGCGGCAGGCTACGCGGGTCGTTGAGGTAGTCCTCGCGCGGGGGCTGGTCGGCGGGCTCCTCGCCGCTGCCCGGCAGCCACTCCCGGTACAGCCAGGTGTAGGCGGGCTCGAGCTCGGCATAGGGGCCCTTGAAGACCAGCACGGCGACCCGCGTGGCCGGCAGGTCGCGGATGCTGACCCCGTCGCTCGCCTGCACCTCGGGCCCCACGGTGAAGCCGGCCTCCGAGCGCAGCTCGGCCTCGGCCACGGTGACGGGATCGTCGTGATAGAGGGCGATGAAGCGGGTCTCCTCCCTCACCAGCCCGCGGGCCGCCCCCCAGGCCATCAGGCGATCGAAGACGGTGCCGATCTGCGCATAGGCGCCGCGATGCGGCAGGGTGGCGAGGCGCAGCGCGGGTTCCTCGCGGATCTGGACAGCGAACATGGCGGTTTCCTCCTCGGTGCGGGTGGGTGGGGGCAAAGGCGCGCCGATGCCCCCCGCATCGCGATAGGTCGCGGGCGGCAGGCCATAGGCTGCGCGAAACGCGCGGGTGAAGGCGGCCGCGCTGCCATAGCCGCAGGCGCGGGCCACCGCCGCCACGCCGATTCCGCCGCGCGCCAGCAGGGCGGCGGCACGCGACAGCCGCTCGCGCGCCAGGGTCTCGGCCGGGGTCTCGCCGGTGAGTTCCCGGTAGAGGCGGTGGAAATGAAAGGGGCTGAAGGCGGCGGCCTCGGCCATCGCCTCCAGGCTCGGCGGGCGCTGCGGGTCGGCCGCGATCAGCGCCATGGCGCGGGCGATGCGGCGACCATAGTCGAGCCGCGTGGCTGGCTTCAGGCGGCGATGGGGTGCGTTCTCCATGCGCGCATCATGGCGCAACCCGGCTTGATCGCGCTTGCGCAGTTCAGCCCACCGCAAGCATGGCGGCGGCCAGGTCCTCCCCGGCCCAGCCGACGGATTTGAACAGGGTCACCTCCTCCGGGCTCGTGCGGCCGGGATGCGTCCCGCGGCAGAGATCGGCGAGGTCGGCCACGACATGGGCCTCGGTGATCGCGCCCTCGGCGATGGCCCGCACCACGTCGCCCGCCTCCGCCAGGCCGCCGGCGCGCGTGTCCACCACCAGGGTGGCGCGGGCGATGAGGGCCGAATCGCTCTCGCGCATCGTGGGACGGAAGGCCCCGACGAGGTCGATATGCGTGCCCGGATCCACATCGGCCCCGCGGATCAGCGGCGCCTCGGACAGGGTGGCGGCGCTGACGATGTCGAAGCCGCGCGGGTCGGGGCTCGCGGCCACCACCGCGGGCACGCCATGCGCCCGCAGGCGCGCGACCAGCGCGCCCGCCTGCTCGGGCCGGCGCGACCAGATCGCGACCTCATCAAGCGCGAATCGATCCGCCCAGGCCTCGGCCAGCGCCCCAGCCACCCGCCCCGCCCCGAGCACCAGCAGGCGGCGGCTCTCGGGCCGCGCGAGGAAACGGCCCGCCAGGGTGCTCGCCGCGGCGGTGCGGCGATCCGTCAGCTCCCCGCCATCGAGCAGGGCGACGGGCTGGCCGGTCTGCCCATCCGACAGCAGATAGACGGCCTGCACGGCGGGCAGGCCAAGCGCGCCATTTCCGGGCAGCACATGCACGATCTTCACGCCCGTATAGCGGGGCGTCGCGGCCGCCCCGCTCCAGGCTGGCATGAGGAGCAACATGCCATCCCCCCTCTCATCGCCCTGCGGCAGGGCGTGGCGATGACGCAGCGGCGCCTCGCAGCCCTGGCGGAACATGGCAGCCAGCGCCCCTTCCAGCGCCCCCCAGGGCAGGGCCGCACGCACCGCCTCCGCATTGACGAACCGCATCCGATTCCCTTCCCCTGATGAGGCCGCGACAGCCTTACGCGTTGATCCCGGCGCAAGGCTGGCGCAGCATCAGGCATCGGGGAAGCTCCGGGGGGCCCTTCCAAGAAAGGACGCCTCCCGGCACAACGGGTCGATCCAGGCTGGCATTCTGTCCGCCTGGACACAAAGATGAGGGAGAACAAGACCATGCAGGCATTTCGCCTTGCCATGACCCGCGGCGTGGGTGCCGTGGCACTTGCCGCGACGCTGAGCCTGCCCGCCTTCGCGCAGGCGCCGGCGGGCGCCGGTTCGCCGACCCTGGACGCGATCCGCGCCCGCGGCACGCTGATCTGCGGCGTGAACACGGGCCTGGCCGGCTTCGCCCAGCCCGACAGCCAGAGCGTCTGGCGCGGCTTCGATGTGGATTACTGCCGCGCCGTGGCGCTGGCCCTGTGGAACGACGCCTCCAGGGTCCGCTACGTGCCGACCACGGCGCAGAACCGCTTCACCGCGCTCCAGTCCGGCGAAGTGGACATGCTGAGCCGCAACACGACCTGGACGCTCTCGCGCGACACCTCGCTCGGCTTCGACTTCACGGGCATCAACTTCTATGACGGCCAGGGCTTCATGGTGAAGGCCTCGACCGGCGTGACCCGCGCGCGCGACCTCGACGGCGCGACCATCTGCGTGCAGCCCGGCACCACCACCGAGCAGAACCTGACCGACTGGGCGCGCGCCAACCGCATCCGCTTCACCCCCGTGGTGATCGAGCAGCTGCAGGAAGTGGTGCAGGCCTATGTCGCCGGTCGCTGCGACGCCTACACCACGGACGTCTCCGGCCTCGCCGCCGTGCGCTCGGCCCAGCAGCGGCCGGCCGACCACACCATCCTGCCCGATGTGATCAGCAAGGAGCCGCTGGGCCCGCTGGTGCGCCATGGCGACCAGCGCTTCGCGGACCTGCTCCGCTGGATCCATTTCGGCCTGGTGGGTGCCGAGGAACTGGGCATCACGGCGGCGAATGTGGTGCAGCAATCCACCGCCAGCACCAATCCTGAGGTCGCCCGCATGCTCGGCCGCACCGGGGATCTGGGCCGCATGCTCGGCGTGGACAACGCCTTCATGGTCAATGTGATCCGCGAACTGGGCAATTACGGCGAGATCTTCGCCCGCAACCTGGGCCCGATCGGCCTGCAGCGCGGCCCGAACGCGCTCTGGACCACGGCGGGTGGCCTGCAATACGCGCCGCCCTTCCGCTGAGCCAGCGCTGAACGGGGCCGGGACTCACATCCCGGCCCCGACTTTGCATAGACTACACCGGGTGCCAGCCGGACAGGGGAGCCAACCCCGGTCACGGATACCTTGCAGCAGGGAAGCAGCATGTCCTCATCAACCGCCGATCCGCGCTACGCCAAGGCCGGACCGCCGCGCCGGCCGATCCGGCTTTCCTGGTCTGATGAGCGCCTGCGCGGCATCGTCTGGCAGGTCCTGATCGTCGGCTTCATCGGCAGCGTCATCTATTGGCTCTGGTCGAACACCGTCCACAATCTGGAAGTGCGCCGGATCGCCACGGGATTTGCCTTCCTGGCGCGTGAGGCCGGGCTGCCGATCGGCGAGAGCCTGATCGCCTATGAGCCCACGGACAGCTATCTGCGTGCCCTCATGGTGGGCGTGCTGAACACGCTCAAGGTCGCGGTGGTCGGCGTGGTGCTGGCCACCATCCTCGGCACGCTGATCGGCATTGCGCGGCTGTCCAGGAACTGGCTCGTCTCCAAGATCGCCGCCGTCTATGTCGAGGTGATCCGCGACCTGCCGCTGCTGCTGCAACTGCTGTTCTGGTACACGATCCTGCAAGGCCTGCCTGGGCCGCGCCAGGCGCTGAACCCGGTGGAAGGGGTGTTCCTGTCGAACCGCGGCATGAAGCTGCCCTTCATCCAGTGGGAGACGGCACATAGCTGGACCATCGTCGCGTTCCTGGTGGGCATCGTCGCCACCATCCTCACGGCGCGCGCCCAACGTGCCCGGCAATATGCGGATGGCCAGCCCCGCAAGCTCTGGCCCTTCGCCATCGGTTTCCTCCTGGGCTTTCCCCTGGTGGTCTGGGCCGCGCATGGCGCCCCCTGGACCGTCGACTGGCCGGCGCTGCGCGGCTTCAACTTCCGCGGTGGCCTGACGGTCAGCCCCGAATACTTCGCGCTGCTGATCGGCCTCGTCACCTACACGGCGGGCTTCATCGCCGAGATCGTGCGCGCCGGCATCCAATCCGTCAGTGGCGGGCAATGGGAGGCGGCCGAGGCGCTGGGCATGCGGCGCGGCGACATCCTCAAGAAGATCGTGCTGCCCCAGGCCCTGCGCGTCATCGTGCCGCCCATGACGAGCCAGTATCTCAACCTGACGAAGAACAGCTCGCTTGCTGTCGCCATCGGCTACCAGGACATCGTCAGCATCGCGAACACGACGCTGAACCAGACCGGCCAGGCGATCGAGGGCATCGCGATCATCATGCTGGTCTACCTGACGATCAGCCTGTCGATCTCCCTCTTCATGAACTGGTACAACGCGCGCATTGCGCTGGTGGAGCGCTGACCATGAGTGAAATGGCCATGGCTTCGATGCCTACCCCCACCACGGAACCGCGCCGCGCGCCGCCGATCGCCACGACCGGCGCCATCGCCTGGGCGAAGCAGAACCTGTTCTCCTCCTGGCTCAGCACCGCGGTCACGCTGGTGCTGGTCTATCTGATCGCGCGCTGGACCATCGGCTTCATCGACTGGGCCTTCGTGAACAGCATCTGGTCCGTCCCCGTGGTGAACGGCCAGGCGCAGACCGCCGCCTGCCGCGAGATCAAGGGGGTTGGCGCCTGCTGGGCCGTGATCACGGAGAAGCACCGCTTCATCCTGTTCGGCACCTACCCCTATGAGGAGCATTGGCGCCCGCTGGTCGCCTGCTTCCTGTTCGTGGGTCTTTACATCGTCTCGGCCATGCGCCGCTTCTGGAACTGGCGGCTGATCCCGATCTGGCTCGGCACACTGACGCTGATCGGCGTGCTGATGTGGGGCGGCATCCTGGGCATGACCTTCGTGCCGCAGGAGCGTTGGGGCGGCCTGCCGATCACGCTGATCCTGTCCACCTTCGGCCTGGCCTTCGCCTTCCCGATCGCGGTGCTGGTGGCGCTCGGCCGGCGCTCCAAGCTGCCGGCGATCAAGACGCTTTGCGTGCTGTATGTGGAGCTGATCCGCGGCGTGCCGCTGATCAGCCTGCTGTTCATGGCCAGCGTGATGTTCCCGCTCTTCCTGCCGGAGGGGATGAACATCGACAAGCTGCTGCGCGCGCAGGTCGCCATCACGCTCTTCGCCGCGGCCTATCTGGCGGAGGTGGTGCGCGCGGGGCTGCAGGCGCTGCCGCGCGGGCAGTATGAGGCCGCCGATGCGCTCGGCCTCTCCTATTGGCAGAAGACCGGCTTCATCATCCTGCCGCAGGCACTGCGGCTGGTGATCCCGCCGCTGGTGAACACCTTCATCGGCTTCTTCAAGGACACGTCGCTGGTGCTGATCATCGGCATCTTCGACCTGCTGACGGCGGGCAAGACCGCGATCGTCGAGCCCTCCTGGCAGGGCTTCGGCATCGAGGTCTATGTCACGGTCGGGCTGATCTACCTCGTCTTCTGCTTCGCCATGAGCAAATACAGCCAGGATCTGGAACGCGACCTGAACGCGCATCGGCGCCGTTGACGGCGATGCGCGAAGTTGCGATGCCACAAGGATACAGGGAGAATTCAGATGGGTGAGACCATGGAGATGGTGGGGCAGGTTGCCTCCGCCATGCGTACGGATGCGCCGCCGGCCATCGTGCTGGAGGGCGTGAACAAGTGGTTCGGCGCGCTGCATGTGCTGCGCGACGTCAACCTCTCGGTCGCCAGCGGCGAGCGTGTGGTGGTCTGCGGGCCTTCGGGCTCGGGCAAATCCACCCTGATCCGCTGCATCAACCGGCTCGAGACGCACCAGGAAGGCAAGATCATCGTCGATGGCATCGAGCTGTCGGACGATCTGCGCTCGCTCGACGCCATCCGCCGCGAGGTCGGGATGGTGTTCCAGAGCTTCAACCTGTTCCCCCACCTCACCATCCTCGAGAACTGCACCCTCGCGCCCATCTGGGTGCGGCGGATGCCGAAGAAGGATGCCGAGGAACTGGCGATGGAATACCTGACCCGCGTCAGGATTCCCGAGCAGGCGAAGAAGTATCCCGGCCAGCTCTCGGGCGGGCAGCAGCAGCGCGTGGCCATCGCCCGCGCGCTGTGCATGAAGCCCAAGATCATGCTGTTCGACGAGCCGACCAGCGCGCTCGATCCCGAGATGATCAAGGAAGTGCTGGACACCATGGTGATGCTGGCCGCGACCGGCATGACCATGATCTGCGTGACGCATGAGATGGGCTTCGCCCGCCAGGTGGCCGATCGCGTGGTCTTCATGGACCGTGGCGAGATCGTGGAGAGCGGCGAGCCGGAAGGCCTGTTCAACGACCCCAAGACGGACCGCCTGAAGCTGTTCCTGTCGCAGATCCTGCGCGGGCACTAAGCTTGCTGCGCGCCCCCGCGGTGCCCTTGCGCCGCGGGGCCAAGCGGGCCTATGCCTGAGTCGGTTACGGCTTCGGAGTGCCCCCTTGAGCCATTCCCCCGCAGCAGATCGTCCCGTGACGAAGGCTGCCCTGATCGGTGTCCTGGGCATCGTCTATGGCGATATCGGCACCAGCCCCCTCTACGCCATGCGCGCCGCGCTGCTGCATTTCGCGGATGACGGGGTCGAGCGCTGGGAGATCCTGGGCCTGCTCAGCCTGATCTTCTGGGCGCTGGTGCTGACCGTCACGGTGAAATACGTGCTCTTCGTGCTGCGCGCCGACAACCGTGGCGAAGGCGGCATCCTGGCGCTGATGGCGCTCGCGCAGCGCCACACGGCGACACCGCGCGGGCGCTGGATCGTGGCGCTGATCGGCATCGTCGGGGCCTCGTTGTTCTTTGGCGACGGCATCATCACGCCCGCCATCTCCGTGCTCAGCGCGGTCGAGGGGCTGAAGGTCATCTCGCCCACCTTCGAGGAAGCCGTGGTGCCCATCGCGCTCGGCATCCTGCTCGCGCTCTTCCTGGTGCAGTGGAAGGGCACGGGCAGCATGGGCGCGATCTTCGGCCCCATCTGCCTGGTGTGGTTCCTGGTGCTGGGCACGCTCGGCCTGATCGAGGTGGTGCAGGAACCGGGCGTGCTGGTCGCGCTCTCCCCCACCTACGCGATCGGGTTCTGCGCGCATTACAAGCTGGCGGCCTTCATCGCCTTCGGCTCGGTCGTGCTGGCCGTGACGGGGGCCGAGGCGCTCTACGCCGACATGGGCCATTTCGGCCGTCGCCCGATCCAGCTGGCCTGGGTCGCGCTGGTGCTGCCCGCGCTGACCCTGAACTATTTCGGCCAGGGCGCGCTGCTGCTCTCGGATGCCACCACCATCGAGAACCCCTTCTTCCTGCTGGCGCCGGAGTGGTTCCGCCTGCCGCTGGTGGTGCTGGCGACGGCGGCGACCATCATCGCCTCCCAGGCCATGATATCGGGGGCCTACTCGATCGCGCGGCAATGCGTGCAGCTCGGCTTCACGCCGCGGCTCGAGGTGCGCCACACCAGCGAGACCGAGCAGGGCCAGATCTACATGCCGCAGGTGAACTTCATGCTCCTGATCGGCGTGATCATCCTGGTGCTCGAGTTCAAGAACAGCGACAGCCTGGCCGCCGCCTATGGCCTTGCGGTCACCGGCACCTTCCTGTGCACCTCCTGCCTCGCCCTGCTGGTGTTCCGGCGCGTCTATGGCTGGGCATGGCCCCTGGTGATCGGCGTCTTCGGGCCGCTGCTGCTGCTCGACCTCGCCTATTTCATCTCGACCGCGCTGAAGATCCCCGAGGGCGGCTACGTGCCGCTGCTGCTGGGCATCTTCACCTTCATCCTGATGCTGACCTGGAAGCAGGGGCGCGAGTTGCTCTTCGCGCGCTTCCGGCAGGACAGCCTGCCGCTGAAATCCTTCCTCGCCCGCCTGCCGCAGAGCCGCACCACGCGCGTGCCGGGCATCGCCGTGTTCATGACCGGGCAGGCGGATTTCGTGCCGGCCGCGTTGCTGCACAACCTCAAGCACAACAAGGTGCTGCACCAGCGCGTGCTGTTCGTGACCGTGATCAATGAGGACATCCCGCGAGTCGGCGCCGAGGCACGGCGCGAGGTGACGGAGCTTGCCCCCGACATCCACCGCGTGATCCTGCGCTACGGCTTCCAGGAGAGCCCGCACATCCCGCGGGAGCTGGAATCGCTGCGCGACATCGGCATCCCCTTCGAGCCGATGCAGACCAGCTACTTCCTGGGGCGCGAGACGGTGGTGGCGGCTGCGGTGCCGAAGATGTCGCGCTGGCGGCAGTGGATCTTCACGCTGCTGACCCGCAACTCCATGCCGGCGACGGAGTTCTTCCGCATTCCTTCCGACCGCGTGGTGGAACTCGGCGTCAGGGTCGCCATCTGAAACGCCAGGGAGGGTCCGGCCATTGGCAGGGCGGCGCATGCAGGTGACGATGGTGATGGCTTGGCAGCCGGGCAGCCCGGCCGAGGCGCATCTGATCCGCTTCACGGCCGTGCTCGACGCGCAAGGTCACTTCGACCGCGCGGCCTGGCTCGCGGACCCGCAGCCCTGGCCGGCGGAACGCCACCGCCCCGACGCACCCATACGCCATGGCGATGTGATCCATGACGAGGAGGGCTGGTCGCTGCGCCTTACGCCGGGCGAGGGCATAGATCCGGAAGCTGCGCCGCACCGGCTGCTGAACCTCGAAGGCGGCCTGCGCCCCGGCGAAGTGGTGAGCCTGTGCGCCCCCAACGGCGTCACCACCGCCTGGCGGGTGGTCAGCATCGGCTGAGTTCGCGCATGATGGATCGTGGCGGATCGATGCCAAGCTCCATAAGACATTGAAACTAAATCACTATTGATGGGCACCGATGCACCGGACGCCGATGGCGAAGAACCCGCGCGCCCGAGAGGATACCGAAAAACTTAGCCAAGGCTGCATTTTCGTGCTTGAACGTGAAGATGCAGAGACCATCCTCTTGGCCAAGGTTTTTCCGTCCGGAAGCAGGGGGTGATACAGCCATGCATGACCGTCGCCACGACAGCCAGGCAATCCCGCGCCGCAACGCCCTGGCTCTGGGCCTGGGCCTGGCGCTCGGTGCCGCCGGCGCCAGCCCGGCCCTTGCCCAGGGCTCGCAGCGGCGCCTGCCGCTGAATGTGCTCTCCACCATCGCCATGATCGGCGATGTGGTCCGCCAGATCGGCGGCGATCGCATCCGCGCCGAGACGCTGCTGGGAGCGGGGGTCGATCCGCATCTCTATCGCGCCACGCGCGAAGATGTCGCACGCATGCTCCGCGCCGATGTCATCTTCTACAATGGCCTGGTGCTCGAAGGGAAAATGACGGACGCCATCGTGCGGGTCGCGCGCAGCGGCAAGCCGGTCTTCGCCGTCACGGAATTGCTGCCGCAGGAGCAGCTGATCGAGCCCGAAGGCGAGAACGGCCTCTATGACCCGCATGTCTGGATGGATGTGCGGCTATGGTCCCAGGCAGCGGGCTTCATGGCGGACCGGCTGATCGAACTCGATCGCCCCGGGACCAACACCTATCGCCGCAACCTCGCGGCGGTTCAGGCAAAGATGGCGGAGCTCGACGCCTATGCCGAGCGCGCCATCGCCTCGATCCCCGAGCGGCAGCGTGTGCTGGTCACGGCACATGACGCCTTCAACTACTTCGAGCGCCGCTACGCCATCGAGGTTCTCGGCATCCAGGGCCTGTCGACCGAGGGCGAGGCCGGCGTGCGACGCATCCAGGATCTGGTGGACCGGCTGGTCGCCGACCGGATCCCTGCGGTCTTCGTCGAGAGTTCGGTGTCCGACCGCAATGTGCGCGCGCTGGTCGAGGGCGCCGCCGTGCGCGGTCACCGCGTGAGCGTCGGCGGCGAATTGTTCTCCGACGCCATGGGCGAGCCGGGAAGCTATGAGGGCACCTATATCGGCATGATCGATCACAACGTGACGACGCTGGTCCGCGCATTGGGCGGGCAGGCGCCGGAGCGCGGCTTCCAGAATCGTCTCGGCACACGGGCATGAGCCCCTCCGCCGCCGTCGTCGCCTTGCAGGTCGCCCCGCTGGCCGTGCGGCATCTCTCGGTCGCCTACAGCGAGAAGCCGGTGCTGTGGGATGTCACCTGGTCCTGCACGCCGGGGCGGCTTGTGGCGATCGTCGGGCCGAACGGGGCAGGCAAGTCGACGCTGATCAAGGCCACGCTCGGGCTTGTGCCGCGGCTGTCGGGCGATGTGCGGATCTTCGGCCAACCGCTGGCGGCAGCGCGCCGACGCATCGGCTACCTGCCGCAGCGCGCGAGTGTGGACTGGGACTTCCCCGTGACCGCGCTGCAGGTGGCAAGCCAGGGTCGCTATCCGCGCGCCGGCTGGTTCCGTCCCCTGCCCCGCGCGGAGCGGGAGAAGGCGCGGGCTGCGCTGGATGAGGTCGGCATGGCGGATTTCGCGGAGCGCCAGATCGGCCAGCTCTCCGGCGGTCAGCAACAGCGGGTCTTCCTCGCCCGGGCGCTGGCACTCGAAGCCGACCTGTATCTGATGGACGAGCCTTTCGCGGGTGTCGATGCGGCGACCGAGCGCGCCATCGTCGATGTGCTGCAGCGACTGGGCCGTGAGGGGCGCACCGTTGTCGCCGTTCATCACGACCTGGCCACGGCACCGCAGTATTTCCAGGACGTGCTGCTGCTGAACGTGCAGGTCATCGCGCATGGGCCGATGGAGGCCACCTTCACCGCGGCCAATCTCGGCCGGGCCTATGGGGGGCGGCTTTCCCTGCTGGAGCAGGCAGTCGCCGCGGCCAATCGCGACGGTGCGCTGCCGGCACGATGAGCGGCGATTTCCTGGCCGCCCTGGTCTTCTCGGCCGGCTACAATGCCGCGGTCGTCGCCCTCGGCTGCATCGCCTTCGGGCTGGCGGCGGGGGCGGTCGGCTGCTTCGTGCTGCTGCGCGGGCGCGCCCTGGTGAGCGACGCGGCGGCGCATGCCACGCTGCCGGGTGTGGCGGGTGCCTTCATCCTGGCGGCGCTGTTCGGGCTGGATGCGCGTTCGCTCCCGCTGCTGCTGCTGGGCGCGGCGCTGAGCGCGGCGCTCGGCCTTGCCTGTATCTTCGCCATGAACCGCGGCGGGCGGCTGCGCGACGACGCCTCCATGGCACTGGTCCTGTCCATCGGCTACGGCATCGGCGTGGTGCTGTTCTCGGTGGTGCAATCCCTGCCGGTGGGGGGGCAGGCCGGGCTGAAGGGCTTCATCCTCGGTCACGCTGCGGGGATGAGTGCCGCCGACGCCACGCTGATCGCGGGCCTGGCCCTGGCTTGCCTGCTGGCGCTGGCGGTGCTTTTCCGCCCCTTGGCCGCGATGTGCTTCGATGAGAGCTTCGCCGCCGCCGCCGGCCTGCCCGTACGGCTGCTCGATGCGGTCCTGCTCGGGCTGATGCTGGCCATCGCGGTCTCCGGCCTGCGGGCCGTGGGGTTGATCCTTGTGGTGGGGCTCATGGTCATCCCCGCCGTCACCGCCCGGCTGCTGAGCGACCGGCTGGAGGCCATGGTTCCGATTGCCGCGGGCCTGGGTGCCTTTTCCGCCTGGATCGGCACCGCGATGTCCGCCGCGTCGCCGCAATTGCCCACCGGCGCCACCATCGTGTTGACGGCCTGCGCCCTGTTCCTTCTGGCCCTGATCTTCTCCCCCCAGCGCGGGGCGCTGGCCTTTGCATGGCGCCAGGGGCGGCTGTCCCTGACCATCGCGCGCGACCATGCCTTGCGCTCCATGATCGAAGGCGCAGAGCGGGGCGATCCGCCGCGCGATTGGCAGCAATTGGCCGAGACCGCCGGCTGGTCGCGCCTGCAGCGGCTGGTCCTGCCGGCCTGGTTCCACCGGGCGGGGTGGATGATCCCCGGGGCCTTCGCACTCTCGCCAAGCGGCACGGCGCTGGCCGAACACGTCACACGCCGGCATCGCATCTGGGAACACTACATGCAGGCCGCCGGCGGGCTGCCGGCGCCGGCGGCACATCGCGCTGCCGATGAGGTGGAGCACGCCCTGCCCCCCGACGTGGCGCGCGACGCGGAGGCCTGGCTGCGCCGCCATGACCCCGGACGCCTGCCCGAGGACGCCAAATTGCCACGACCCGGTGAAGCGCCGCACGGCGACGCAGGGCGAGGCAGGCACGAATGACCGAATTCCTGCAACTCGACCTCGCACCGCTGCTCGCCGCGACGCTGGCCTGCCTCGTCTGCGGCTTGATCGGCAACCTGCTGCTCCTGACCCGCCAGTCCCTGATGGGCGATGCCATCAGCCATTCCGTGCTGCCAGGCATCGTGCTGGGCTTCTGGATCAGCGGCACGCGCGACCCGGTACCGATGGTCGCGGGGGCGCTGGCGGCAGCGCTGCTGGCGGCCATGCTGATCACCCTGGTCAGCCGCCTCACGCGGCTCGAATCCGGTGCCGCCATGGGCGTGGTCTTCTCGGGTCTGTTTGCGCTCGGCCTCGTGATGATCGAGGCCAGCGGCGCCAGGGCCATCGACCTCGACCTGGACTGCGTCCTCTACGGCCAGCTGGAGGCGCTCATCTGGCCGGCAGCAACGGGGCTTGGCTCCTTCCTGGATCCGGTTGCGATGGCGGAGTTCCCGGCCGAGGTCTGGACACTTTTCGGGGCGCTTGCGCTGATCCTGCTGGCGCTGACCCTGTTGTGGAAGGAACTGCGCCTCGCGGCCTTCGACCCTGACTTCGGCCAGGCGATCGGCTACTCGCCGCGCTTCCTCGCGCCACTGCTGCTCGCCCTGGTCGCCGTGGCCTGCGTCGCGGCATTCTGGGCCGTGGGCTCGGTTCTGGTCATCGCAGCGCTGGTGGCCCCGCCCGCCGTGGCGCGGTTGCTGACCAACAGCTACCGGGCGCAGTTCATGCTCTCGGCTGGCATTGCGGCGACGATGGGCGCCGGCGGCTACCTCGCGGCGGCGGCCATGCCCGGTCTCCTCGGCCTTGGCCATGGACTCAGCGCGTCCGGCATGGTCGCCGTGGTGGCCGGGGTGCTGCTGGCGGCAGCCTGGTATTTCGGCCGCTTCGGCCGAAGCGCCGGAAGAACCGCCCCGATCTACAGCAACATCGACAACCGCTGAATCCGCGCCCGTCTATTTTTTCTGTAGATTCAATGGGTTATATCACAATAGGTCAATCCATCAGGAGCGACCATGCTCTACCGCCTGTGGCAAGTTGGGCCCGGGATGCAGCCGGCGGGGATGTCTTGATCCCGACAGGAGGGAAATCATGGAGCACGACCCGTGCTGAAAGGATTTCCGGCCGGTCTGGGCGCGCAATCTGGGCGAACGGCTATGCCGGGGTCGAACCCTGCCGCTGGGACACGAACTCCTGACGGAGTTCGTCGAGAAGGCGCAGGCGCCCATCGCGCAGTTCCGTATGCCAGAAGGTCCACCCATTGCAGGAGGGCGCGGCCTGGATCTCGGCGCCGACCTTGTGGATCGAGCCCGTGGAGCTTCCGCATCGAAGCGTGCCATCGGCGCCGACCGTCGCGCGCCAGCGGCGGTTGCGATCCGTCAGCATGGTGCCGGGCGGCACAAGCCCCTGCTCCACCAGCATCCCGAAGGCGATCCGCGGCTGTTCGCGCTTGCCGGGCAGGGAGAAGGCCGAACCCTCGGGCAGCGTCTCAACCGCATCCACCCGAAGGCGAGCCGCTGCGGCATAGACATCCTCGCGTTCGATGCCGATGAACCGGCGGCCCAATCGCTTCGCGACGGCGGCGGTGGTTCCGGTTCCCAGGAAGGGATCGAGCACGACATCGCCCGGAGAGGTGCTGGCCACGAGGATACGATGCAGCAACGCTTCGGGCTTCTGGGTCGGGTGCAGCTTCACGCCGTTCTCGCCGCGCAACCGTTCGGCGCCGGTGCAGAGGGGAAAATACCAGTCGCTGCGCATCTGCAGATCGTCGTTCAGGGCCTTCGTGGCCGCATAGTTGAAGCGATACCGGGACTCGGGACCATGCGCCGCCCAGATCAGCGTCTCATGCGCATTCGTGAAGCGGCGCCCCCGGAAATTCGGCATGGGATTGGCCTTGCGCCAGATGATGTCGTTGAGGATCCAGAAGCCGAGATCCTGCACGGCGGCGCCGAGGCGAAAAACGTTGTGGTAGGACCCGATGACCCAAAGGGTTCCATCCTTCCTCAGCACGCGCCGGCATTCGACCAGCCATTGCCGGGTGAAGGCGTCATAGGCCGCGAAATCCGCGAACTGGTCCCAATGATCGTCCACGGCGTCGACCAGGCTCTCATCGGGCCGACGCAGGGAACCCCGGAGCTGAAGGTTGTAGGGTGGATCTGCGAAAACGGCATGCACGGAGGCCGGCGGCAGCATCCGCAGCATGGTGATGCAGTCGCCAACCAGAATCTCGTCGAGCGGCAGGTGAAGGCCCGTGCCCATGGCTTGCGTTCCGCGCCCTTTCGAATCGCCCCGACCACCATGCGCGGGCGGGAGTCGCGTCGTCAACCGAAGCGCAGCACGGCCTGGTCAACGGGCGCAAAGCCACGCCGGTGATGCGGCGTCGGGCCCAGGGCCGCGAGGCGCGCACGATGGGCCGGCGTGGGATAGCCCTGATGCGTCCCATATCCCCAGCCGGGCCAGCGTTTCTCGAGCCGCGACATGGCCTTGTCGCGCAGCACCTTGGCCAGGATGGATGCCGCGGCGATGGAGAGGCTGCGTGCATCGCCGCCGACCACGGCCAGGCTCGGGCAGCCGAAGTCGGGGGTCGCATTCCCATCGCAAAGCACGAGGGCCGGCCTGACCGGCAACCGCTGCACCGCGCGCCGCATGGCGAGGTGACTGGCCCGGAGGATGTTCAGACGCCCGATCTCGGCGACGCTCGCAGCGCCCAGGGCGAAGACCAGAAGCCCCTGGACCGCCGCCTGGCGCAGCGCTTGGTCTGCGCGCTCCCTGTTCCGGGCCGAAAGTCGCTTGCTGTCGTCGAGCAGGGCGGACAGGCAGGGTGGAGGGGGGCCGAGGAAAATGACCGCGGCCGCGAGAACAGGACCGGCCAGCGGACCACGCCCCACCTCGTCCACCCCGGCTACCGGGCCGGGCCCCGCACGCTCAAGGGAGAAGTCGGGCATCAGGATCTCCGGATCGTCAGCAGGGCGCCGGCTGAGGCCGCGCGGGCAGGATTCAAACCGGCACCGGCCAGGCGAAGCGCTGGCGTTCCAGGTAGTCGAGCCGCGCGGCCAGATCCTCCCGCTCGCAGAGCATCACGGAGATCACCCCCACCCCGACCTGGCGCAGCGGCGCCTCGGGCGTGGCGCCGGCGGCGGCGGCAGGGGCAGCTTCGATGGCCAGTTCCAGGCTCGGCCCCTCGGCCATCACGTCGAGCGCGGCGGTGAGCTTGCCGCCCGGCGGCATGTCGAGCGCGAGCGGCTGCCCGCCCCCCGCGCGCAGCACCACGCGCCCGCCGGCGGAAGGGGCGCGCAGCGTCACCAGCAGGCGCAGCGCCGTGCCCGGCGGGGCCGGATGGGTCAGGCGCAGCAGGGCGCGGCCGGGCTTCGTCCAGCAGCCGAAATCCTCGGGCGGGTGCCAGAAGGGGCCGGCGCGCAGCAGATCGGCCAGGGCCATGGCCGGCTCGGGGCGCGGCGCCTGGGGAATCCCGAGCGGCTGCACCAGGCCCAGCGGCGCGGGCACGGGCGGGCCGGGCGGGGTCGGCGGTGTGGCGAAGAGCCGGCCGAGCAGCTGGTCCGCCACGGCGGGCCAGCTGCGCAGCTTCAGCTCGGCGCGGATGCGCGCCTCCAGCGCCGGCAGGGCGGCCGGGTCGAAGAGTAGGCTCTCCAGATGCGCGAGGCATTCCGGCTCGCTCTGCGGGGCGAAATGCAGCGCGAGCCCGGCGCCGGATTCGAGCAGGCCCGAATGGCCCGGCGCGACCACCGCCTTGCCGCGCGCCAGCGCCTCGGTCACCGGCAGGCCCCAGCCCTCATGGTGGCTGTTGTAGAGGGTGAAGAGCGCGCCGTCATAGAGCGGGCCAAGCGAGGAATCGGGGATGTCGCTCAGCACCTCCACCGCCTCGGCCAAGGCAGGCGCGGCGCGCAGCAGGGCGAAGACGGGGCCGGCCTGGAAGCCCGGCCGCCCCACCAGCACCAGCAGCGGCAGGCTCGCCCCCGGGTGGCGGCGCAGCAGCGCCAGCCAGGCGTTGAGGATGAAGAGGTGATCCTTGCGCGCCTCCAGCGTGGCGACGAAGAGCACATAGGGCCGGCCCTGCAGGGCGCTGACCGCCGGGTGCAGCGTGGCGGCGGCGGGCGGGCGCGGCGGCGTGGCGTCCAGCCGCAGCACGGCGGTGGGCGGGGCCGGCAGGCCGGGCAGCAGCTCGGCCCGCAGCCGCAGCAGATCCGCCTCGGTGGCGGCGGAGGTGGTGAAGAGCAGGTCGGCATGCGGGCCGAGGCTCGCGAACCAGCGGCTGAAACTGGCCACCTGTTCGGGCGCGCAATGCTCGGGCACCAGCAGCGGGCCGCAATCATGCACCAGCGTGGCATAGCGCAGGCTGAGCCGCGCCTTCGCCGCGCGCAGCGCCAGGTGGTAGTCGGGCAGGCCCCAGGAAGTGCCGAGATTGACCAGCCAGGCGCCCTCGGGGAAGGCGAGGTCGGGTGCGGCGGCCAGCGCGGCGCCGGCCGCGCCCACGGCTTCCTGCCAGGCGGGGTCCTCGGCCTCCGCGCCGCTGCGCGACAGGGCGGCGAGTCGGAGGAAGATCTCGCGCGGCAGGGCGCGCCAGGTGCCGGTGGCGCCGTTGAAGCCGGCGAGCAGCACACGCCCGGCCGGGGCGGCGGGGCGCAGCGCCGCACTCACCAGCTCGACCTGCACGCGCTGGATGCCCGAGGGGATGCGCGAGGTCGCGAACCAGGAGAGCAGGTCGGACAGGTCGAAGACCACGGTCAGGGCATCGACATGGCTCAGCCCCTCCGGCGGGGGTTCCTGGCCGACAGGCGGCGCACCCTGGCCGAGCAGCCCCGCCACTTCGCGCCAGGCGGCGTCGCTGGCGGGGTCGATCTCGAGCGCGCGGGCATAGGCGGCGCGGGCGGCGGCGACCTCGCCGCTCAGCTTCAGCGCATGGCCGATCTGCACCTGGAGATCGGCATCGGCGGGACGCCAGCGCGCGGCGCGGCGATAGGCGGCGAGCGCGCCGGCGGCGTCGCCCATCTCCTTCAGGCAATGGCCGAGCTGGGTGGCGATGGCCGCGTCATCCGGATGCAGGGCTAGCCAGGCGGCATAGCCACGCGCCGCCGCGGGCCAGTCCTGCGCGTCGCGCCGGCGATCGGCCTCGGCCAGCAGATCCGCCATGCCGCGCGCCCGATCCGGATCCATGCCCTCTCCTGGGCCGCGCTCAGGCGCGGCCGTAATTGTCCTCGAGCCGCACGATGTCGTCCTCGCCCAGATAGGGGCCGGACTGCACCTCGATCAGCGTCAGCGGGATCATGCCGGGATTCTCCAGGCGATGCACGCAGCCGAGCGGGAGGTAGACGCTTTCGTTCTCGCGCAGGAGAATCCGCTCCCCGTCGCGCTCGACGATCGCGGTGCCGGCGACCACCACCCAATGCTCGGCGCGGTGGTAGTGCTTCTGCAAGGAGAGCTTGCGCCCGGGCCGCACGCTGATGCGCTTGACCTGGAAGCGCGCACCATGCGCCACGCCCTCATAGGAACCCCAGGGGCGATAGACCAGGCGCTGCTCGGTCGCCTCCTTCTTGCCGGACGCCTTCAGCTTCTCGACGATCTTCTTCACATCCTGCGCGCGGGCGCGCGGGCAGGCCAGGACGGCGTCGTCGGTGACCACCAGGATCACGTCATCGAGGCCCACCACGGCGGTGAGAAGGCCCTCGCTGCGCACGTAGCAGCGCTTGGAATCGAGCATCTCCACCGGGCCGATCGCGGCGTTGCCGTCGCTGTCCTTCGCCGCGATGTCCCACAGCGAGTCCCAGGAGCCGACATCCGACCAGCCCGGATCGCAGGGCACGACGGCGGCATGGGCCGTGCGCTCCATCACCGCATGGTCGATCGAGATGGAGGGCGCGTCGAGGAAGCCCGGGCCGAGGCGGACGAAATCCAGATCCTCGACATCGCCGGCCACGGCGGCCCGCGCGGCGGCCAGCACGGCCGGGGCATGGGTGGCGAGTTCCGCGATCAGCGTCGCCGCGCCGGCGACGAACATGCCCGAATTCCACAGATGCCGCCCGCCCTCGAGGAAGCGCGCGGCGGTGGCGGCATCGGGCTTCTCGACGAAGCGCGCGACGGCCAGCGCGCCCGGCGCCTCGGCCAGGGGTGCGCCCAGCTCGATGTAGCCATAGCCGGTCTCGGGCGCGGTGGGACGGATGCCGAAGGTGGCGATCCGCCCGGCACGCGCGGCCGCGGCGGCCGGCGCCAGGGCGGTGAGCAGCGCGGGCAGGTCGGCGATCGCCGCATCGGCGGCCATGATCCAGAGCACCGCCTCGGGCTCGGTCTCGGCCACCAGCACGGCGGCGGCGGCGATGGCGGCGGCGGAGTTGCGCGCGGCGGGCTCGAGGATGATGCGCGCATTGGCGATCCCGGCCTCGCGCAGCTGCTCGGCGACCAGGAAGCGATGCTGCTCGCCGCTGACCACGACGGGGGCGGCGAAGCCCTCGCCACGCGCGCGCGCCGCGGTTTCCTGCAGCATCGTGCCCTTGGAGACCAGCGGCCAGAACTGCTTCGGATAGGCCTCCCGCGACAGCGGCCAGAGCCGCGAGCCGGTGCCCCCGCACAGAATCACCGGGACGATCGCGGGGGCGGTTGCGGGCATGTGTTCAGACCTCGGGAAGTGAATGCGGGTGATATGTCGCAGCAATCCGGAAAAAGAAAGGCAACGCCGCCCGATACCCGCCGCGCTTCGTTGCGCCCGGTTTCATCCCGGGGACGGCCGATGGCCGCCCTCGGTTGACGCCACCCCCGCCCACCCCTACCCCACCCCGGCCGCCCCCGAACAAGGATGCCTCCACCGATGCCGAAGCCGCGGATCGCCCTTGATGGCTACAACCTGACCCTGGAGCAGGGCACCGGCATCGCGACCTATGCGCGCAACCTCTCCTTCCAACTCGGCGCCATGGGGGCGGAGGTGGGCGTGCTCTACGGCCAGCGCGCCGCCGCCTCGGGCAAGGACGACCTGCTGCGCGAGGTCACGCTGCTGGACGCCAAGCCGCGCAGCACCCACCCCATCATCCGCGCCATCGATGATTTCCGCCGCGGCATCAGCATCTCGTTCGGCGTCACCGCCACGCCCGTGCCGATCACCGACCGGATCATCCGCCGCGGCATCGAAAGCCGGATTCCCTATGCCGACCGCGCCTGGAACGTGCCGGAGCTGTTCCGCGCCGGCATCCTGGGCTTCGGCCGCGCCGGGCGCTTCGGCAAGGTCACGCTGCCGGACGGCCCGCAGGTGATGCACTGGACCTACCCGCTGCCGCTGAAGGTGGAGGGGGCGAAGAACGTCTACACGATCCACGACCTCGTGCCCCTGCGCATGCCCTACGCCACGCTGGACGTGAAGCGCCGCTTCCTCGGCACCTGCCGGGAGATCCTGGCGAGCGGCGACCATATCGCGACGGTCAGCGAGGCCTCGAAGCGCGACATCATGGACCTGCTGGGCGCGCGCGACGACCAGGTGACCTGCACCTATCAGGCGGTGGAACTGCCCAAGGCCCTGACCGGCAAACCCGAATCCCTGGCGCGGGCCGAGGTGAAGGGCGTCTTCGGCCTCGACTGGCAGCAATACTATTTCTTCTTCGGCGCCATCGAGCCCAAGAAGAACGTCAGCCGGCTGATCGAGGCGCACCTCGCCTCAGGCAGCCCCTACCCGCTCGTGATCTGCGGCCGCCAGGCCTGGCAGTCGAAGCAGGAGCTGGCGCTGCTCTATGAGGACGACCAGCGGGTGATGAACGACCCCGGCCCGCCGGACGGCATCCAGTCGCTCGCGCGCAAGCTGCGCGGCAAGGTCATCATGCTGGAATACGCGCCCTTCCGCCTGCTGGTGAGCCTGATCCGCGGCGCCCGCGCCGTGACCTTCCCCTCGCTCTATGAGGGCTTCGGCCTGCCGGTGCTGGAATCCATGCTGCTCGGCACGCCGGTGATGACCGCCAACCTTGCCTCCCTGCCCGAGGTGGCAGGCGATGCGGCGCTGCTGGTCGATCCCTACGACACCCGCCAGATGGCCGAGGCGATCCAGGCGCTGGACAGCAACGACGCGCTGCGCGCCGAGCTGGCGGCGAAGGGGCCGGTGCAGGCGGCGAAGTTCGACAGCGAGGCCTATGGCAAGCGCCTCAGCGCGCTCTACGCCAAGGTGGGCGTCACGCTGCCGGGCTGAGGAAGCGCCTCACCCCCGGGCGAAGCGCGCCTTGAGCGGAATGGCCGCGAGCGCGAGCGCGGCCAGGCCCAGCAGCGCGCCCAGGATCTGCGGCGTCAGCACGCTGCGCAGCTCGAAGGCGCTGCCCTGGGCCAGCACCTCGCCCAGCCCCGACCCGGCCAGGGAGAAGACGAAGGTGCCCGGCAGGATGCCCAGCGCCGTGGTGGCGACATAGACCGGCAGCCGCACGCCGACGAAGGCGGGCACGAGGTTTACCAGGAAGAAGGGAAACAGCGGCACCAGCCGCAGGACCAGCAGATAGGCCGCGGCATTGCGGCGGATGCCCGCGCCCAGCGCCTGGGCGCGCGGGCCCAGCCGGTCCAGCGCATCGGCGCCGAACAGGCGCTGCGCGAAGAGAAACACCCCCGTCGCCCCCCCCGTGGCGCCCAGCACCGTCAGGCCCGTGCCGAGCACGGGGCCGAAGAGGAATCCCCCCGCCAGGGTCAGGAACACCGCGCCGGGCAGGGAAAAGGCCACCGCCGCGACGTAGAGCGCGACATAGGCGACCGCCGCGACCACCGCATGGGCGCGCACGAAACCGTCCAGCGCCTCCCGGTGCCGGGCCAGGGTCTCGAGCGAAAGCTGCTCGCCCAACCCCGTCGCACGCAGCGCCAGCACCAGGCCGAGCGCCGCAAGGCCGAGCCAGAGGCGGCGGTCGCGCAGGATGCGGGCGAGGCTCACGGCAGATCTCCGGCCAGGGGGGACATCCCTGCGATTCGCCGGGGCCGGGCCTGCGGTAACGCGCCGATCACGCTCATCCTGCCGCGCCGGGCACGATGTTGAGGTAGCGCGCGGCCTCGGGCGGGGCGCTGCCCTGGTGCAGGGCCGCGGCGCGGGCCAGGGCGGCGCGGTCCCAATCGGTCAGGCGCTCGGCCTCGCGCAGATGGTCGGTCCAGCTCTCCACCGCCCAGAGCTCGACCCAGCGCTCGGCATGGGCGATGTCCTCGAACAAGCGCCAGCCCAGCGCGCCGCTGCGCAGCCGCACCTGCCGGCACTCGGCCATGGCGGCCAGGAAGGCCTCGCGGTCGGCGGGGGCGATCTGGTAGCGCACGACCTCCAGCACCTGGCCGGATTTTTCGTTGAGTGCCCCGCGCAGCGCGGCGTCGGCCGGTTCGGGGGCAGGCACCAAAGCGGGGGGCGGCGCGTTCTCGGGGGGCGCCTGCGGCTCGATCGCCAGATGCCGCACGGCCAGCGCGCCAAGCGCGCAGACCGTCCCCGCCGTGCCGAGGGCGAGGCCGAGGCCCAGCGCCTCGCCGGCCCAGCCGCCCAGCGCCGCGCCGGTGGCGAGCGCGCCGAAGGTCGCCAGCTGGTAGATGCCGATGGCGCGCGCGCGCACCCAGGCCGGCACGGCAAGCTGCGCCGAGGCCTGCAGCGTCGAGGCCCCGGCCAGCCAGGACACGCCGTAGAGCAGCATGGCGAGGGCGGCGACCCAGGCGGTGGTGGATTGTCCCAGCAGCACCAGCGCGCCCCCGCCCAGGATCGAGGCGGCGGTGACAGTGCCGCCCCGGTCGAGCCGGCCGCGCAGCAGCGGCATCAGGAAGCCCGCGCCGACCGCGCCCACCCCCATCGCCGCCAGCATCACGCCAAACCATTCGGGGCCGAGGCCAAGCTGCTTGCGCACCAGCAGCGGCAGCAGCCCCCAGACGGCGGCGCCGAACAGGAAGAAGACCACGCCGCGGATCATGGTGGCGCGCAGCACCGGCGAGGCCCGGGCGAAGCCGATGCCCGCCCGCATGGCGGAGAGGAAATGCTCGCGCGGGCCGGTGCGGCGCGTGGGCTCACGCTTCCAGGCCAGCAGCGCGACGATGACGGCCAGGAAGCACAGGGCGTTGAGGGCGAAGGTCGCCTCCGGCCCTGCCCAGGCGACGATCAGCCCGCCGATGGCCGGGCCCACGGCGCGGGTCATGTTGAAGCCGATGCCGTTCAGCACGATGGCCTGGGCGAGATCGGCGCGCGGCACGACCTCGGGCGTGGTGGCGGACCAGGCGGGCGAGTTCATGGCCGTGCCGGCGCCGATGGCGAAGGTCAGCGCGATCAGCCCCCAGGGGCCGAGCGTGCCGGTGAAGGTCAGGATGGCCAGCACCATCCCGCAGGCAGCGACCCAGGCCTGGGCGACGAGCAGGAATTTCCGGCGGTCCACGATGTCGGCCAGGGCGCCGGCCGGCAGGGCGAGCAGGAAGACCGGCAGCAGGCTCGCGACCTGGACCAGCGAGACCATCATCGGCGAGGGGGCGAGCGAGGTCATCAGCCAGCCCGCGCCGGTGTTCTGCATCCACATGCCGGTATTGGCGATGAGGTTGGCGAACCACAGCAGGCGGAAGGCCGGGTGGCGCAAGGGCACGAAGGCGGCGGGCATGCGCATCGGGCGGAGACTGGCAGGCGCCAGCCGGCGCGGGAAGGGCCAATCGCGGCGCCGGCGCAAGACCGGCATCGCGTAATCATCTCAAAAAATATTTTGTTTGTGATTGTCGATGCGTCACTCCATCCCCAGCCTGAGGCCGGCTGGCGGGCGAAGCATCATCAACGCTCTGATTTCACGAATTTCATCGAACCCGACCCCACACCTCAGGGCGCTCCGGGGTTGCCCTCAAAAATGAGAATGGCCGCGAAATCGGGATTTTCTTTGCGAATGGGCATAAAAAAGCGTTGACGCCGGGCTTGTCCAAAATATAGGAATTTCCACGAAGAACCGGATCGACGCCCAGCGTGGCGGGCGCCCCGGGAAAGGAGCCCTCCCATGACCGGCTATGCCTCCATCCACGGCACCGACAGCGACGACCACATCGACACGACCGGCTTCGGCACCCGCCCCGATTTCGTGGACGCCAAGGACGGCAACGACACGATCTCCACCGGCGGCGGCGACGACATCATCTATGCCGGCTCGGGCAAGGATCTGGTCTATGCGGGCTCGGGCAACGACACGATCTATGGCGAGGCCGCGCAGGACACGCTCTATGGCGGCGCCGGCCACGACTACATCGATGGCGGCAACACCAATGACGAGCTCTACGGCGAGTCCGGCAATGACCGCCTGATCGGCGGCCAGGGCGAGGACACGCTGACCGGCGGCATCGGCAACGACACCCTCACCGGCGACGGCTCGGGCGGCTCGCTCAAGGAAGACGTGTTCTACTACGAGAGCAATTTCGGCGATGACATCATCACCGATTTCGACCTCAACAAGGACACGCTGGAGTTCCGCGAGAACATCAACGGCACCAGCATCGACGACCCGTCCGACCTCGCCCCCTACATCACCGAGGTCGGCGGCAATGCCGTGATCTCCTTCCCCAATGGCGACAGCATCACCCTCCAGGGCGTCTCCCGCGACGACCTGCTGGATGGGCTGGATGACGTGGTCAACATCGTCTGACGCAAGGCGGCGGCCCCGCCTCTCCGAGACCCCCAGGGGCGGCCCCGCCGGAAGGCAGGGCCGCCCTTCGCTTTTCCGCCCTTCGCTTTTCGGGGCGCTGGACAGCCCGCGGCACCTCACGCATGTTGCCGGCCGTTCATCTGCCAAAGCCAGGGAAGCACCAGAACATGAAGCAGATCTCGCTGCGCACCGCGCTGGGGGCCGCGGCCCTCGGTGCCTTCATCGCCGCCGCGCCGCTCGGCACCACCGCGCCGCAGGCCACCACCTTCACCTGGGCGACCGCCAACGACATCCTTGGCCTCGACCCGCACGCCAACAACCATGGCGTGACCAACGCCATGAAGAGCAACGTCTATGAGCCGCTGGTGCGGCGCGAGGCGGATGGCTCGCTCTCCCCGGCCCTGGCCGAGCGCTGGGAGCAGGTGAACCCCACCACCTGGCGCTTCCACCTGCGCCGCAACGTCCGCTTCCATGGCGGCGAGCCCTTCACCGCCGCCGATGTCGTGATGTCGGCCGAGCGCGTGCGCCAGAACGACATGGCCTATGTGCTGCAGTCGGTCACCGGCGTCACCGCCATCGACGACCACACGGTGGAGATGGTCACCCGCGGCCCGAACCCGATCCTGCTGCAGGACCTGACGCTGTTCTTCATCATGAACCGCGCCTGGGTGCAGGCCAACAACGCCATGGCCGTGGCGCGTGCCGGCCAGGCGGGGGCGACCAACACCTTCGTCCAGCTCAACACCAACGGCACCGGCCCCTTCCGCGTGACCGAGCGCCTCGCCGATGAGCGCACCGTGCTGGTGCCGAACCCGGAGTGGTGGGGCCAGGCGCAGCACGGCATCACCCGCGCCGTCTTCCGCCCCGTCGCCTCCGCCCCCACGCGCGTCGCCGCCCTGCTCTCCCGCGAGCTGGACGCGATGTACCATGTGCCCCTGCAGGACGTGCAGCGCATCTCCCAGGCGCCGGGCATCCGCCTGATCCAGGGCCCGACGGCGCGCAGCATCTACTTCGCCATGGATGTCTCGCGCCCCGAGAACATGGACGCGCCCGGCACGCCCAACCCGATGCGCGACCCGCGCGTGCGCCGCGCCATGTACCAGGCGATCGACATGGGCACGATCACGCGCGTGATCCTGCGCAACTCGACCATCGCGGCGGGCATCCCCATCGCCCAGGCGATCGGCGGCTTCTCGGCGGCGGCGAATGAGCGCCTGCCCTTCGACCCGGAGGCCTCGCGCCGCCTGCTCGCCGAGGCCGGCTTCCCGAACGGCTTCCGCACCACGCTGAACTGCCCGAACAACCGCTACGTGAACGATGAGGCGATCTGCCAGGCCGCCGTCGGCATGCTGCAGCGCGTGGGCATCCAGGCGCGGCTGAACGCGGTGCCCTTCGGCCGCTTCCTGCAGGGCGGCGGCAATGGCGAGTACCAGTTCTACCTGCTGGGCTGGACCCCGGGCAATTTCGACATGACCAACCCGGGCCGCGAGCTGCTGGGCGAAGGCAGCTTCAACTGGGGCCGCTTCCAGGACGACCAGATGGCCGCCCTGCTGACCCAGATCGCGGTCGAGACCGACCAGGCGCGCCGTCAGGCCCTGGCCGACCAGTACTGGGCGCGCTTCCGCGAACTGCTGCCCATGATCCCGCTGCACCAGGAGCCGCAGATCTTCGGCGTGCGCGACACGGTGGCCGAGCTGCCGCTGCGCGTGCAGGAGGACCTCGAGCTGCGCCACGTCCGCATGCGCCGTTGATCGGGTATTCTTGCGCCCTCAAGCGCCGGGCGGCCGCCTCCGCGGCCTTGGCTCGCCGCATTGGCGGCGGGCGCCGTCCGGCGCCTCGGACGGGTGAATAACCCGTCCGCAATGCCTGATGCTGAAAGGGCCTGTCGCCACGCGGCGACAGGCCCATTTTCTTCCGGTACGCGACCGCCCGCAGGCCTACCCGGCCGCGATCAACTTCACCTTCCGCCCCTCGACGCCCAGCGCCACGCGCCCGGCCTTGAGGTCGAGCGCCGCTTCGCCGAACACATCCCGCCGCCAGCCCTGCAACGCGGGCAGGTCCGTCTCGCCGGCCGCAAGGCGTTCCAGCTCCTCGGTATTGGCCAGCAGGCGGGGGGCGACGCCGTGCTCCTCGCTCTTCGCCGCCAGCAGCACCTTCAGCAGCGCCACCAGGGCCGGCGAGGCGCCCGCGCCGGATTTCTCGCGCGGCGCCTCGGGCAGGGCGGAATCGGGCAGCGCCTTGGCGGCGGCCAGCGCGGCCAGCAGCGACACGCCCGACTTGCCGCGCGCGAAGCCCTCGCTGATGCCGCGCGCGCGGGCGAGGTCGCCGGCCGTCTCGGGCGCCGTGGCGGCCAGTTCCAGCAGCGTCTCATCCTTCACCAGGCGCTGGCGGGGGATGTTCACGCGCTGCGCCTCGCGCTCGCGCCAGGCGGCCAGGGCCCGCAGCATGCCAAGGAAACGCCGGTTATGCGTGCGCGGGCGCAGCTTCTCCCAGGCCGTCTCGGGGTCCTGGCGATAGGTGGCCGGGTCGGCCAGCGCGGCCATCTCCTCCGCCACCCAGCCGGTGCGGCCCTCGCGTTCCAGCTTCGTGGTCAGCCCGACATAGATGCGGCGCAGATGCGTGACATCGGCCGCGGCATAGGCGATCTGCGCGGGCGAAAGCGGGCGCGCCGCCCAGTCGCTGAAGCGGTGCGCCTTGTCGATCTGCGCGTTCGCCAGGGCGCGGGCGAGCTGGTCGTAGCTCACCTGGTCGCCGAAGCCGGCCACGGTGGCGGCGATCTGGGTGTCGTAGATCGGCGTGGGCACGGCGCCGTAGCGCAGCAGGAAGATCTCCACATCCTGCCGCGCGGCGTGGAACACCTTCACCACGGCCGGATCGGCCAGCAACTCGCCAAGCGGGGCAAGGTCGAGGCCCGGCGCCAGGGCATCGACCACCGCGACCTCCTGCTCCCCGGCCAGCTGGATCACGCAGAGTTCGGGCCAGTAGGTCCGCTCGCGCATGAACTCGGTATCGACGGTCACGAAGCGCTCGCTGCGCAGGCGGGCGCAGAGGGCGGCGAGGGCAGCGCTGTCGGCGATCAGGTCGGGCGCCGCATCGGCGTCCGCGGGGCGGCGGTTCATCCGACCCCTTTAGCGAAGCCGCGCCACTCTTGACAGCCCCGGCCCGCTCAGGCGCTTTGCCGGCCACACCTCGGACATTACAGGCCCCCCATGCACGCCTACCGCACCCATACCTGCGGCGCGCTCCGCGCCACCGACGCCGGCAAGACCGTTCGCCTCTCGGGCTGGGTGCACCGCAAGCGCGACCATGGCGGGTTGCTCTTCGTCGATCTGCGCGACCATCACGGGCTGACGCAATGCGTCCTGCCGCAAGGCAGCGAGGCCTTCCGCATCCTCGACACGGCGCGGCCCGAAAGCGTGGTGACCGTGACCGGCGAGGTGGTGCCGCGCGAGGGTGCGACCATCAACGCCAAGCTGCCGACCGGCGAGATCGAGCTGCGCGTGCGCGAGGTGACGGTGCAATCCGCCGCCGAGGTGCTGCCGATCCAGGTGGCGGGCGAGCAGGAATTCCCCGAGGATCTGCGCCTGCGCTACCGCTTCATCGATCTCCGCCGCGAGCGCCAGCACCGCAATTTGATGCTGCGCAGCGCCGTCATCGCCTCGATCCGCCGCCGCATGATCGACCAGGGCTTCACGGAATTCCAGACGCCGATCCTGACCGCGAGCAGCCCCGAAGGGGCGCGCGACTTCCTGGTGCCGGCGCGCAACCATCCCGGCAAGTTCTACGCCCTGCCGCAGGCGCCGCAGCAGTTCAAGCAGCTCTGCATGGTGGCGGGCTTCGACCGCTACTTCCAGATCGCGCCCTGCTTCCGCGACGAAGCCTCCCGCGCCGACCGCTCCCCGGGCGAATTCTACCAGCTCGATTTCGAAATGAGCTTCGTCACGCAGGAGGATGTGTTCGCGGCGATCGAGCCCGTGCTCGCCGGCGTCTTCGAGGAGTTTGCCGACTATTCCGGCACGAAGCGCGCCGTGACCCCCGCGCCCTTCCCGCGCATCCCCTATGACCAGGCGATGCTGGAGTTCGGCTCGGACAAGCCCGATCTGCGCAACCCGATCCGCATCGCCGACGTCACCGCGCATTTCGCCGGCGGCGGCTTCGGCCTGTTTGCCCGCGCCATCGACAAGGGCGCGGTGGTGCGCGCCATCCCCGCGCCCGGCGCGGCCGGCAATCCGCGCAGCTTCTTCGACAAGATGAACGAGTGGGCGCGCGAGGAAGGGGCCGGCGGGCTCGGCTACATCACCTTCGCGAATGGCGAGGCCGGCGGGCCGATCGCCAAGAACCTCGAAGCCGATCGCGTCGCCGCCATCAAGGCCGCCTGCGGCCTCCAGGATGGCGATGCGGTGTTCTTCGCCGCCGACAAGGCCGAGACCGCGGCCAAGCTCGCCGGCAAGGCGCGCACGCGGCTCGGCAATGAGCTCGGCCTGATCGAGGCCGACGCCTACCGCTTCTGCTGGGTCACCGACTTCCCGATGTATGAGCTGAACGAGGAAACCGGACAGATCGATTTCAGCCACAACCCCTTCTCCATGCCGCAGGGGGAGCTGGAGGCGCTGAACACGATGAACCCGCTCGACATCAAGGCCTATCAGTACGACATCGTCTGCAACGGCATCGAACTGAGCTCGGGCGCCATCCGCAACCATCGCCCCGACATCATGCTGCGCGCCTTCGAGATCGCGGGCTATGGCGCGGATGTGGTGGAGGCGCGCTTCGGCGGCATGCTCAACGCCTTCCGCTACGGCGCGCCGCCGCATGGTGGCTCCGCACCGGGCATCGACCGCATCGTCATGCTGCTGGCCGATGAGCCGAACATCCGCGAGGTCATCCTCTTCCCGATGAACCAGCAGGCCGAGGACCTGATGATGGGCGCCCCGGCGGCGGTGGAGCCGGCGCGGCTCAAGGAACTTTCCATCAGGCTGGACCTGCCGCCGGCGAAGAAGGCCACCTAGATACCCCTCATGCGCATCCTCGCCCCCCTCGCCGTCGCCCTCCTCCTGGCCACGCCTGTCGCCGCCCAGCCCGCCCTGAGCGTGCTGCCGGCGCATGGCCTTTCGGCCGAGGCCATCACGGCCGGCATCGGCCGCATGGCGGCGCATCGCGCGGCCTATCGGCTCGATCTCGGTGGCTCGCGCGATGGGGCGATCACGGCGGTGCGCGGCGCCATGGTCTTCGACATCGCCGATGCCTGCGAGGGCTGGGCGACGCGCCAGCGCATGACCATGACGGTCACCGACCGCGACGGCACGGATGTCGAGACCGTCTCCGACTACGCGACCTATGAGGCGAAGGACGGCTCGCGCCTGCGCTTCTCCATCGTGCAGTCCACGCAGGGCTCGGTCAGCTCGCGCGTCGCGGGCGAGGCGGAACTCAAGCCGGATGGCTCGGGCCTGGTGCGCTTCACCGAGCCCGCCGGGCAGGAAGAGACGCTGCCCCCCGGCACGCTGCTGCCGATGCGTCATACCGTCGTCTCGGTGGAGACCGCGCGCGCCGGCCGCCGGCTGCTGGTCTCGCCGCTCTTCGACGGCACCTCGGACGAGGGCGCGCAGGACACCACCACGGTCATCGCCGGCTGGGGCGTGATGCCGGGCGAGCCGCGCTTCCCGATGCTCGCATCCATGCCCTCGGGGCGCATGCGCATCGCCTTCTTCGAGCGCGGCGCGGCGAGTGGCGGCGCCTCCCAGCCGGAATACGAGGTCGGCCTGCGCTACTACGACAATGGCGTGGCTGATGAGCTGGTCATGGATTTCGGCGAATTCTCGGTCACCGGCCGGATGCTGGAACTGACCCCCCTGCCCGGCGGCTGCTGAGCCCCGCCGGCGATCCGCCCGGGGTGCCGCCCGCCATGGCCGCGCAACTGCCCCTGCCGCTCCCGGCCGAGCCTTCCTTCGCGCGGGCGGACCTGATCGAGGATGCCTCGAACGCGCAGGCCCTGGCCTTCCTGGCCACGCCCGAATCCTGGCCGCTGCGGCGGCTCGCGCTGCATGGCGCGGCGGGGGTGGGCAAGACGCATATGCTGCGCGCCTTCACGCCGGGCTGGCGCCGGATCGAAGGCGCGGGGCTGAGCCTGGCCGAGGCCCTGGCCCCCGCCTGCCCCACCGCGCTCGATGACGCCGAGGCCGCGCCCGAGGCGGCGCTGTTCCACCTCATCAACCGCTGCGCGGAGGCCGGCCAGCCCCTGCTGCTCGCCGCGCGCACCCCGCCCGCGCGCTGGCCTACCGCCCTGCCCGACCTCGCCAGCCGGTTGCGCGCCACCACCGCGCTGGGCATCGGCCCGCCGGGCGAGGTGCTGCTGGAGGCGCTGCTGACCAAGCATCTCGCGGACCGGCAGCTGCGGATGGAGCAGCCCGCGCGCGCCTTCCTGCTCGCGCGCCTGCCGCGCCGCGCGGCGGCGGTGGCCGAGGCGGTGGCGCTGCTCGACCAGGCCTCCCTCGCGCAGGGCGCGCCGCTGACGCGCCCCTTCCTGGCCCGCGCCCTGGCCGGGCTGCTGGCGCCGGAGGAGGCGGGTGATGAGGGTTCTGTGACAGCGTCGATCCATCCCTCGCCGCGCCCCCCGGCGCGGGGCTAGACTGCCGGCATGGACGCCCCCGCCCCCATCGCCGCCTCGCCCAACGCCCCCTCGCCCGGTGCCCCCGCGCCCGGTGCCGCCATCGGCGCCGACAGCACGGCGCGCTTCATCAACCGCGAACTCTCCTGGCTCGCCTTCAACACGCGCGTGCTGGAAGAGGCCGCGAACCCGCGCCACCCGCTGCTCGAGCGGCTGCGCTTCGTGGCGATCTCGGCCTCCAACCTCGATGAGTTCTATTCGGTGCGCGTCGCCGGGCTGATCGGGCAGGAACGCGCGGGCATCACGGCCATCTCGCCCGATGGGCTGACGCCCACGCAGCAGCTCGCCGCCATCCATACCGAGGCGCAGGCGCTGATCGCGCTGCAGCAATCCGCCTGGCAGGAACTGCGCGGCCTGCTGCATGAAGCGGGGCTGAGCGTGTGCGACACCGCCGACCTGACCGAGGCGGACCGCGCCTGGCTCGACCAGTGGTTCATGGAGCGCGTCTTCCCCGTGCTCACGCCGCTCGCCGTGGACCCGGCGCATCCCTTCCCCTTCATCGCCAACCTCGCGCTGTGCATGGTGCTGAAGCTGGTGCGCGAGGAGGATGGCGGGACCATGCGCGCCCTGCTGCCCGTGCCGCCGCAGATCGAGCGCTTCATCCGCCTGCCCGCCGTGCCCACCCCGGGCGTGGGCCGCCCGCCGATCCGCTTCGTGATGCTGGAGGATGTGATCACGCTGTTCCTGCAGCGCCTGTTCCCGGGCTTCATCCCGGCCGAGCAGGGGCTGTTCCGCCTGATCCGCGACACCGATGTGGAATTCGAGGAAGAGGCCGAGGATCTGGTTCGCTCCTATGAGAGCGCGCTGAAGCGCCGCCGGCGCGGCCGCGCCATCCGCCTGTCCATCGATGCGCGCATGGCGCCCGACATGATCGAGCTGGTGGCCGATGAGCTGGACGCGGCGCGGCCGGGCATCTTCACGGTGAAGGGTTTCCTCGGCGTCGCCGACCTGAAGCAGCTGATCGTCGATGACCGGCCGGACCTGCTGTTCACGCCCTATGCGCCGCGTTTTCCCGAACGCATCCTCGATTTCGGCGGCGATTGCTTCGCGGCCATCGCGGCGAAGGACATCGTCGTCCACCACCCCTACGAATCCTTCGACGTGGTGGTGCAGTTCCTGCGCCAGGCGGCGCGCGACCCCAATGTGGTGGCGATCAAGCAGACGCTCTATCGCACCTCGCGCGACAGCCCCATCGCCCGCGCCCTGATCGAGGCGGCGGAGGCCGGCAAGTCGGTCACCGCCATGGTCGAGCTGAAGGCGCGCTTCGACGAGGAACGCAACATCGCCCTGTCGCGGGAGCTGGAAGCCGCCGGCGTGCAGGTCGTCTATGGCTTCGTCGAGCTCAAGACGCATGCCAAGATGTCGCTGGTGGTGCGGCGCGAGCGCGATGCGCTGCGCAGCTACGCGCATTTCGGCACCGGCAACTACCACCCGATCACGGCACGCATCTACACGGATCTGAGCTTCTTCACCGCCGATCCTGGCCTCACGCGCGATGCGCAGAAGCTGTTCAACTACATGACCGGCTATGCGCGGCCCGAGACGATGGATGGCCTCGCCTTCGCGCCGCTCACCATCCGCCCCGCGTTGATCGGGCTGATCGAGCGCGAGGCCGCCTTCGCGCGCGAGGGCAAGCCCGCCACCATCTGGCTCAAGATGAACTCGCTGGTGGATGAGCAGATCATCGATGCGCTCTACAAGGCCTCGCAGGCCGGGGTGCGGGTGGAATGCGTGGTGCGCGGCATCTGCTGCCTGCGCCCCGGCGTGCCCGGGCTGAGCGAGAACATCCGCGTGAAGTCGCTGATCGGCCGCTTCCTGGAACACAGCCGCATCTACGCCTTCGGCAACGGCCACAAGCTGCCCTCGCGCAAGGCGCGGGTGTTCATCTCCTCGGCCGACATGATGGCGCGCAACCTCGACTGGCGCGTGGAGACGATGGTGCCGGTGGAGAACCCGACCGTGCACGCGCAGGTGCTGGACCAGATCATGGTGGTGAACCTGCAGGACACGATGCAGAGCTGGGAACTCGGCCCCGACGGCGCCTATCGCCGCATGGATCCGGGCGCGAAGCCGGTCTCCGCGCACGAATACTTCATGACCAACCCCTCACTCTCCGGCCGGGGCAGCGCGCTCAGCCGGCCCGTTCGCAGCAGCAGGCGCACGCGGCAGGATCGCGTGCTGCAGGATTGATCGCTTGGATACGCACGAACACCGCAATGCCCTGATCCCCGGCCCCAGCATCCGCCCGCGCCTTGGCGTGGTGGATCTGGGCTCCAATTCCGTCCGCCTCGTGATCTTCGAGGGGCTGTCGCGCAACCCGCTGACCATCTTCAACGAGAAGGCGGTGCTCGGCCTCGGCCGCGGGCTGCAGAATACCGGGCGGCTGAACGAGGAGGCGATCGGCCCGGCGCTGACCGTGCTCGGCCGCTACGCCGCGGTGGCGCGCGCCATGGGCGCCGACCCGATCGAGATCGTCGCCACCGCCGCGGCGCGTGACGCCGAGAACGGGCCCGATTTCATCGCCGCCATCCGCGACCGCCTGCCCGATATCGGCATCCGCGTGCTGACCGGCCCGGAAGAGGGCGCGCTCTCGGCCGAGGGCGTGCTGCTGGGCTTTCCCGGCGCCGACGGCATCCTGGGCGATCTCGGTGGTGGGTCGCTGGAACTGGTCGAGCTGAACCAGGGCGCGGCCGCGCCGGCGGCCTCCCTGCCGCTGGGCGCCATCCGCCTCGCCGATCGCAGCGGCGGCGACATGCCGCGCGCGCGCGCCATCGCCGAGGCGGAGCTTGCGACCCTGCCCTGGCTGAAGCGGGGCGAGGGGCGCGACCTCTATCTGGTCGGTGGCGCCTGGCGGGCGCTCGCGCGGATGCACATCGCCCAGACCGGCTATCCGCTCTCCATCGTGCACCACTACGTGCTGCGGCGGGAGGAAGCGCGCGACCTGGCCGGCGTGGTGGCCCAGGCGCCGCGCCGGACGCTCGAGCGCATGCCCGGCGCGCCGGCCAAGCGCGTGGGCGACATGGCCTATGCCGCGGTGGTGCTGCGCCGCCTGCTGCGCGCCACCGGGGCGCGGCGCGTGGTGTTCTCGGCGAACGGGCTGCGGGAGGGCTGGTATGCCCGCCTGCTGCCGCCCGAGGTGCGCGAGGAAGACCCGCTGCTGGCCGCCGGGCAGGATCTGGCGCTGCGCTGGGGCCGCGATGCGAGCCTCGCCCCCGCGCTGCTGGCCTGGACCGATGCGATCTTCGAGGAAGAAAGCCGCGAGCAGGCCGCGCTGCGCGCCGCAAGCTGCTGGGTGGCCGACATCGGCAGCCACGACCACCCCGACTACCGCGCCGAGCAGGCCTTCTACCGCGTGCTGCGCCAGCCCGGCGTCGGGCTCGACCATCACCAGCGGGCCTTCCTCGCGCTGGTAGTGGCGCTTCGCTACGAGGCCGAGGCGAATGCGCCCTACCTCGCCACGGCGAAGACGCTGCTGGACGTGCAGGCGGTGCGCCGGGCGGAGCAGCTGGGCGCCGCGTTGCGCCTCGCCTTCACGCTCAGCGGCGGCACGCCCGTGCTGCTGCGCGGCACCGCGCTGCGCCGGCGCGGCGGGGAGATCCAGCTGCGCCTGGTCGAGGGCAGCGGCGTCTTCGCCGGTGAGAGCGTGCAGCGCCGGCTCGATGCGCTCGCCGCCGCGCTGGGGCTGAGTGCCACGGTGGAGGTGGCGGGGGGCTGAGCCCCCTCTTCATCCCCCGGTGCGCGGCGGGTCCAGGTAGAGCGGGCTCTCCAGGTAGCGGCGCAGCCAGTAGCGCGCGATCACGCCGATCGCGGCGGCCATCGGCACGGCCAGCAGCACGCCCAGGAAGCCGAAGGCGACACCACCGGCGAAGAGCGCGAAGATCACCCACACCGCGTGCAACTCCACCCGGTCGCCCAGCAGGCGCGGATAGATCACATAGCCCTCCACCGCCTGGCCCACGAAGAAGATCAGCACCACCAGCAGCACGCCTTCCCAGGTGCCGAACTGCGCGGCGGCCAGCAGCGTGGCGGCGACGAAGCCGGTCAGCGAGCCGACATAGGGGATGAAGCTCAGCACGCCGGTCATCAGCCCCACCGTCAGGCCCAGCTCGAGCCCGATGGCCGAGAGCGCGGCGGCGTAGAACACGCCCAGTATGGCGCAGCACAGCAGCTGCCCGCGCAGCCAGGCGGCCAGCACGCGGTCCGTGTCGCGCCCGAGCTGGCGCAGCACATGGGCGGAGCGCAGCGGCAGCCAGCTCTCGATCCGCCCGATGATGCGCGGCCAGTCGCGCAGCAGGTAGAAGCCCACCACCGGTGTCACGATCAGCAGCGTGAAGACGTTGAACAGCGCCATGCCGCCGCCGATCAGCCGGCCCACGGCGGTGCCGAGGAAGTTCACGATCTGCCCGGCCTGGCGCACGGCGAGGTCGCGCAGCTGCGCATCCACAACCTCCGGCCCGAAGGCCTCCTGCGCCGCTTCCAGCGCCTGGCGCGTCAGCTGGCCGATGCCCGCGACATAGGCCGGCAGGCGCTGCACCAGCACGCCGATCTGGGCGATCAGCAGCGGGTAGAGCAGCAGGATCGCCAGCAGCACCAGCGCGCTCAACGTCAGGATCAGCAGGAAGGCGGCAAGCCCGCGCGGCACGCCGATGCGTGCGAGGCGCTCGGTCGGGGGGTCGAGGAAATAGGCGATGCAGGCGGCCAGCACGAAGGGGGTCAGGATGGCCGAGAACAGCCACAGCGCCGCCAGCAGCACCGCCACCAGCCCGAGCACGAGCGCGAGGCGCTGCGTCGGGGTGGCGTTGCGCGCCACGGGGAGGGGCTCGGCCCGGCGCGCCGGCGCGGCAGCGGGGGGCGTGGACGGCGCGTTGCTCATCGCGGCCGCCGCGCCGCCTGCACGACATAGGCCGCGCCCGAGGCAATGGTCGTGGCACTCACCACCGCCACCATCGCATCCAGCACCCAGGCATCGCCCCACCCATACCCCGCCAGCAGCAGCGCCCCCGCCGCCAGCAGGATCTGCGCCAGCGTATTGACCTTCGAGACCATCAGCGGGCGGATCTGCGGCGGCTCACCCAGCAGGTAGAGCAGCAGCACCCCGCCCACGATCAACAGGTCGCGGAACACGACCAGGATCGCCAGCCAATCCGGGAGCACGCCGATCACGGCGAGGGTGATGTAGGTGCAGACCAGCAAGGCCTTGTCCGCGATCGGATCGAGGATGGCGCCCAGATGCGAGCGCGTGTTGCGCACCCGCGCCAGCCAGCCATCCAGCCCGTCCGAGGCGCCGGCCAGCACGAAGACCCAGAAGGCGAGGTCAAGCCGCCCCTTCAGGATCAGCCACACCGCCGCCGGCACGGCGCAGAGCCGTGCGAGGGTGATGGCATTGGGCAGCGTGAAATGCCCGGAATCCCTGACGGTTCCGGTTCCGACGCGGCGGTCGCGGTCAGCGGCCTCCGGCAAGGCTGAGGCGCCATCCCTCGCCGGGCGGGGCGCCCATCGGTGCCGGGCCGAGCGCGAGGCCGCCCGCGGCCATGTCGGCGGCGGCAGTCGTGGCATCGCTGCGCAGCCCCACGCGCAGCCGCGCCATCTGCCCGCTGATCGTCACCACCTCCACCCCCGCCACCTGGGCCGAGGCCTTGAGCCGGCGGTTCAGTTCGAGCCACTCGCGGAAGGAACCGTAGCGCGCCACGGCATCGACCGTGGCGACGGCAGGTGGGCCGGGCCGGGCGCCGGGCTGGCCTGGCCCCTGTGCCGCCGCCACGGCGGCCTGGCCGCCGGTGATGCGCGCGGGGTTGAAGTTCACCGTGATGCGCCCGGTGTAGCGGTTCGTCGTCACCCGCTCGCTCTCGATGACGATGGATTGCACCAGCGCCTCGATCTGCGAATCGCTGAGATTGGTGGCGAGGCCCATCTGGCTGGCGAGGCGCTCATAGGCCGCGCGCTGGCCGGCGACCAGCGCCCGGTCGCGCGCCACCACGGCGTTCTCGGCGGTGGCCTCGGCCGGCACGTTGCGCTGGATCAGCGGGCTTTCGCCGGCTGCCGGGGGCAGGGCCTGCGCCAGGATCGGGCTGGCGGCGGCGCAGATCAGCCACAGCGACAGCGCGGCGATTGCGGTGGCCGCGCCCCCGTGGTTCTTTCCGCCCCGCGTGCTGACCGGCATCTGACCACCTCGAATTGCTGACAGCCGAATAGCCGATCGGGGCCCGTCATGACCAGCCTGACCTATCGCGACGCCGGTGTGGATATCGAAGCCGGCGATGCGCTGGTGGAGCGCATCAAGCCGCTCGCCCGCGCCACTGACCGCAGCGGCACCATGGGGGGCCTTGGCGGCTTCGGGGCGCTGTTCGACCTGAAGGCCGCCGGGTTCCGCGACCCGATCCTGGTCTCCTCCACCGATGGGGTGGGCACCAAGCTCAAGCTCGCCATCGATTCGGGCATCCATGGCTTCGTCGGCCAGGACCTGGTGGCGATGTGCGTGAACGACCTGGTGGTGCAGGGCGCCGAGCCGCTGTTCTTCCTGGACTACTTCGCCACCGGGAAGCTGGAGGTCGCGCAGGCGGCCGAGGTCGTGGCCGGCATCGCCGAGGGCTGCCGCATCGCCGGCTGCGCCCTGGTGGGCGGCGAGACGGCGGAGATGCCCGGCCTCTACAAGGGTGGCGACTACGACCTTGCCGGCTTCACGGTCGGCGCGGCGGAGCGCGAGGCGCTGCTGCCGCGGCCCGATGTCGGCCCGGGTGACGTGCTGCTGGGCCTGGCGAGCTCGGGCGTGCATTCCAACGGCTTCTCCCTGGTGCGCCGGGTGCTCGCCACCACCACGCTGACGCTGGAAAGTCCCGCCCCCTTCGCGCCCGGCCAGAGCGTGGCGGCCGCGCTGCTGACGCCCACGCGCATCTATGTGAAGCCGGTGCTGGCCCTGCATCGCGCCGGGCTGGTGAAGGCGGCCGCGCACATCACCGGCGGCGGGCTGCCGGGCAACCTGCCGCGCGTGCTGCCCCGGGGCGTGGTCGCCGCGCTCGATGCCCGCGCCTGGGCCGTGCCGCCGGTCTTCGCCTGGCTGGCTGAGGCCGGCAATGTCGCCCCGGAGGAGATGCTGCGCGTGTTCAATTGCGGGCTCGGCATGGTGCTGGTCGTGGCGGCCGGCCAGGCCGAGGCGGCGATGGCGCGCCTCGCCGCCGATGGCGAGAACGTGACCCGCATCGGGGTGCTGGAGGCTGGGGCAGGTGCTGCGGCGGTGCGGGTGGACAACCTCACCGACACCTGGCCGCGCTAGGCAGGGGGCCGCGATGAGCCGACTGCGCACCGCGATCCTGATCTCGGGGCGCGGCAGCAACATGATGGCGCTGCTCGCGGCCGCGGCCGCGGACCCCGCCTACCCGGCGGCGTTCGTTCTGGTCGTCTCGAACCGCGCCGACGCCGCCGGGCTGGCGCATGCCGCGGCACAGGGCATCCCGACCGCCATCGTCGAGAGCCGCGGCCGCAGCCGGGAGGCCTTCGAGGCCGAGTTGCAGGCGGTGCTGGCGGCGCATCGCATCGAACTCGTGGCGCTGGCCGGCTTCATGCGGGTGCTGACCGCCCCCTTCGTCACGCGCTGGCAGGGGCGCATGGTCAACATCCACCCGGCCCTGCTGCCCGAATTCAAGGGGCTGGATACCCATGCGCGCGCGCTGGCGGCCGGCGTGGCCGAGCATGGCTGTACCGTGCACCTCGTCTCGCCGGGGGTGGATGAGGGGCCGATCCTGGCCCAGGCGGCCGTCCCGGTGCTGCCGGGCGACACGGAGGCCAGCCTCGCCGCCCGCGTGCTGGCCGAGGAGCACCGTCTCTACCCGGCCGCGCTGGCCCGCCTTGCGACCACCCTTGCCCGGGACCCCGGCGCTGCCTAGAAACGGCGGGCAAGGTTTCCGAACAGAGGACAGACATGGCTGAACATGCCGCGGGCCCGATCGAACTGGTCGAGGTGAAGGCCGAGGACATCATGGAGGAGCGCCAGGGCTTCTACGACAGCTTCATGGATGGCTCGAAATGGGCCATCGTCGGCGTCGTTGTGCTGCTGGTGCTGATGGGCATCTTCCTGGTCTGATCCGGCCGGGAAGGCACAAAAAAAGGCCGCTTCCCGCGTGGGAAGCGGCCTTTTTCGCGTGGGTTCGCCTCAGCCGACGATCTCGGTGCCCGAGAAGAAATAGGCGATCTCGATCGCGGCATTCTCCGCGCTGTCGGAGCCATGCACCGAATTCGCCTCGATGCTCTCGGCGAACATCTTGCGGATCGTGCCCTCGGCGGCGTTGGCCGGGTTGGTCGCGCCCATCAGGTCGCGGTTCTTCTGCACCGCGTTCTCACCCTCGAGCACCTGCACGACGACGGGGCCGGAGACCATGAAGTCCACCAGGTCGTTGTAGAAGGGGCGGGCGGCATGCACCTCGTAGAACTTCTTGGCATGCGCGCGGCTCATCCAGACGCGCTTCTGAGCGACGATGCGCAGGCCATTCTTCTCGAACACCGCGTTGATGGCGCCGGTGAGGTTCCGGCGCGTGGCGTCGGGCTTGATGATGCTGAAGGTGCGCTCGATGGCCATGTCTGTGTTCCTGCTGTGCAACTGCGTGCGGTGCCGCGCCGGATAGGCGGGACCGGCCCGGCGCGCAAGCCCTTGCGGCCGCGCAGCGCCCTCTGTCAGTGTCTGGTAACGAAACTGGGGAGGATCGACGATGCGCCTCGCCATGCTGCTGGTGCTGGGCCTTCTTGTTGGGGCCTGCCGCCCCGGCTTCGAGACCCTGCGCCCTGCCGCTGGCGGCAGGCCTTCGATTGAAGCGCAGATCGTCCGACCGGAGGGTCCCGGGCCGTTTCCTGTCGTGGTTATCCTGCATGGCTGCGGCGGCCCGCGGCTCAACGGGCCGATGTGGGCGGGTTGGTTCCGCGAGGCCGGCTTCATGTCGGCCATCCCGGATCAGTACGGCCCCCATGGGGTGGGCCAGCAATGCACCGTGATCCACCCGCGGATGAACATTTCCTCCGTTCGCCTGCGGGACACGCACGACCTCATTCGGATCCTGCAGGCCCGGCCCGACGTGCAGCCTGACCGAATCTTCGTCATGGGCTTCTCGGGCGGGCACTACCTGACCGCGGTGGTGATGAGCGACCATTGGGATCTGCTCGCGCCGAATGACGGCAGCACGCCGCTGCCGCGTCCGCGCGCGGGCATCGCGGTATACGGCCTGTGCCTCGGCCTCTCGGCGCGGTTGCACGGGCCCCTGCTCTTCGTGCTGGCCGGGGCGGATGATTGGACGCCCCCAGAGGATTGCCAGCGCTATGTCACGCATGGCTGGCGATCCGGCCCGCAACCGCGCGTGCTGCTGCTTGAGGGCGCACCGCACGGCTTCGATGAGCCCGAGCACCTCAGCGTCCGTTTCAATCCACAGTTCTACAACCCCAGCAGCCCCACGATGTTCGGCGCCACGACGGGGCCCGATCCTGCCGCGACCCGGCGCGCGCGCGCCGCCGTGCTCGCTTTCCTCAACGAACATCGCTGACGCGAAGCCCGAAGGCGCGCTACAAGCCCGCCCCATGACCGTGCTCACCATCCGCAACCTGACCATCCGCGTCGGCGCCCGCGCGCTGATCGAGAATGCCGATTTCACCCTCGATACCGGGCGCAAGATCGGCCTTGTCGGGCGCAACGGCGCGGGCAAGTCCACCATGCTCAAGACCATCACGGGCGAGTTGCAGCCCGATGGCGGCGATGTGCGGCTCGCGGCGCGTGCGAAGCTCGGCATTGTGGCGCAGGAGGCCCCGGGAGGGGAGACCAGCCTGCTCGAGAGCGTGCTGGAAGCCGACCTCGAACGGGCATCCCTGCTGAAGGAGCTGGAGCAGCACGGCCAGGATCACCGCGCCGCGGAGATCCATGAACGCCTGATCGCCATCCGCGCCGATGCCGCGCCCGCCCGTGCGGCCGTGATCCTGGCGGGCTTGGGGTTCGATGCGGAGGCGCAGGCCCGCCCGCTTTCCTCCTGGTCGGGGGGGTGGCGCATGCGCGTGGCCCTCGCCCGCGCGCTCTTCGCGGAACCCGATCTGCTGCTGCTGGATGAGCCGACCAACCACCTGGATCTCGAGGCGACGATCTGGCTGGAAAGCTGGCTGGCGAAATTCCCCGGCGCGGCCATCGTCGTCAGCCATGATCGCGGGCTGCTCGACCGCGCGGTGGATGGCATCGTCCATCTCGACCAGCGCAAGCTGACCTTCTACCCCGGGAATTACGAGAATTTCGTGCGGGTGCGCACCGAGCGCGCGGCGCAGCAGGAGAGCCAGCGCGCCAAGATCGCCGCGCAGCGGGCCCACATGCAGGCCTTCGTGGACCGCTTCAAGGCCAAGGCCAGCAAGGCGCGCCAGGCGCAGTCGCGCATCAAGGCGCTGGCGAAGCTGCCGGTGATCGAAGCGGTGGTGGAGGATGCCTCGAGCTCCTTCGCCTTCCCCGCGCCGGAACAGCTCGCGCCCCCGGTGCTGGCGCTGGAACACGCCGCGGTGGGCTATGGCGGGGCGCCGGTGCTGTCCAACCTCGACCTGCGGCTCGACCAGGAAGATCGGATCGCGCTGCTCGGCGCGAATGGCAACGGCAAATCCACCCTGGCGAAGCTGATCGCCGGGCGGCTCACCGCGCAGCGCGGCACCATGAAGCGCTCGCCCAAGCTGCGCGTGGGCTTCTTCGCCCAGCACCAGAGCGAGGATCTGGACGCCGATGGCACGCCGCTGTCGCACATGCTGGCCGCCCTGCCCCACGCCACGCCGGCCCAGGCGCGCAGCCAGCTCGCGCGCTTCGGCCTGACCGCCGAGCGCGCCGAGACGCCGGTGCGCAACTGCTCGGGCGGGGAGAAGGCGCGGCTGCTGCTGGCGCTCTGCACGCGCGACGCGCCGCATCTGCTGATCCTCGATGAGCCCACCAACCATCTCGACATCGATGCGCGCGAGGCGCTGGTGCGCGCGCTGGCGGATTTCGAGGGCGCGGTGCTGCTGATCACCCATGACCCGCATCTGGTCGAGCTGGTGGCGGACCGGCTCTGGCTTGTGGCGGACGGCACGGTGAAGCCCTTCGAGGGCGACATGGAGGAATATCGGGACTTCCTGCTGGAACGCGCCCGCGCCGCCGCGCGCGGCGAGGAGCCGGCGCAGGCCGGCAAGGCCGGGGCGGAGCGGCGCGAGAAGGCGCTGACGCGCCAGCAGCTCGCCCCCCTCAAGGCGCGGGTGAAGGAGATCGAGAAGCAGATCGAGCGCCTGACGCTCGAGAATGCGCTGATCGAGAAGCGCCTCGCGGATCCCGAGACCTATGCGAAGCGCAAGGCCGAGGACATCGCCTGGGCGAATACGCGCCGCACCGTCATAGCGCGCTCCATCGCCACGCTGGAAGACGAGTGGCTCAGCCTCACCGAGCAGTTGGACGCGGCGTAAGCGCGGCGACGTCCAGCGCCTCTTCCGTCAGGGTGCGGCGCATGAAGGTGGGCCAGAGGGCGCGCCCGGTGGCGGGTTCGGCCTGGACGGGGTCCATCGGGGCCTTGGGCTTCATCAGGATCGCTTCGGTGGGCGGCTCGACGTGCAGATCGGTGTCCATGGCCTTAACCCCGCATGATCTCCTTGACAGGAAGCATAGGTGTTGCCGGGGCGGCGTTGCAACTTATGAGTGTGCGCCGCAGCACGACCGCAGGGCCGTCAGGGCCGGCGGAACAGCTTCGCCGCGGAGATGGCGAGGATGAGGCCCAGCCCCGCCTTCAGCGCGCTGCCCGGCGCGTAAGGCAGCAGCGCCGCGCCCAGCAGCGCGCCGGCCACCGAGCCGATCGACATCGGCAGCGCCACGGCCCTCAGCGCCCCGCCATGGCGATAGGCGCCCTGGCGATGGAAGCGCAGCACGCCGACCGCCACCGTCGGCAGGCTGATCAGCAGGCTCGCCGTGCCGGCGGTGCGCACATCGGCCCCGAAGGCCAGCATCATGGTGGGGATGATGAACTCGCCCCCCGCCACGCCCAGCAGCGAGCTGATCAGGCCGATGCCCAGCCCCGCCGCCACGCCGACCGCGAGCCGCCACGGGCCCTGCGGCACCCCGGCCCCGGTCTCGAGCCCGAAGAGGGCCTCCGTGAGCAGGATCAGCGCGATCAGCGCCAGCAGCGCGGCGATCACGCGGGTCAGGAAGGCGGCGCTGAGCCGCGCCAGCAATCCGGTGCCGAACCAGGCCGCCAAGACCGCACCCGCGGTCACGGCGAGGATCTCGGGCAGCAGGGGCGCCAGATCGGGGAAGCGGGCGAGGCCGAGCCGCGCCACCGCCGCGGCCGTCACCGTCGCCAGGCTCACCAGCAGGTTCAGCCGCACCGCCTGATGCACCGGCAGCAGGAAGAGGCCGAGCAGCAGGGGCAGGCGGAACTCCGCACCGCCCAGCCCGATCAGCCCGCCCAGGACCCCGACCGCCGCACCGCAGACAAAGGCCAGCGCGGCGCGGGTGGGAGGGCGCTGTATATCGTCGTGCATAACGGCAGGCTAGATTGGGGCGCCTCCAGCCGTAAAGCGGACGATCAGGCCTTCTTCTCCCAGCCGCGCGGACCCTGCTGCCAATAGGTCAGCGCATGGCCCGCGGCCTTGGCGGTCTTCCACCGTGCGCGCGCCGCCCCCAGCGCGGCCTCATCGGCGCCGTCGAAGAGGTCGAAGACACGGTCATATTCGCCCTGGCGCCGGCTTTCCGCGCCATCGACCAGGAAGAGGAAGCGCGCGCCATTCGGGGCGGCGCCGTCCTCGGTCGTCAGCCAGATCGGCTGCAATTCGGGGTTGCCGGTGGCGGGCGTGCCATGCGGCAGCCAATCCGGCTCCGGGCAGGTCCAGAGCGCGGCATCCAGCGCGGCGAGCCGCTCGGCGCTGCCCACCTGCACCACGGCCCGCCCACCGGTGTCCAGCACGCGGCCGAGCAGCTTCGGCAGCGCCTGTTCCAGGGGTGTGCGCGTCAGGTGGTAGAAGCCGATCTCGGCCATCAGGGATGCGCTGCCTCCGCCTCGAAATGCTGCGCCACCAGCCGGTCGAGCAGCCGCACGCCGAAGCCCGTCGCCCCCGCCGGGCCCAGCGCATGGGGCTCTGACTGCGTGTCCACGCCGGCGATGTCCAGATGCGCCCAGGGGCAATCACCGACGAATTCGCGCAGGAAGGCGGCCGCATGGCTGGCATCGGGCACGCCCTTCCCGGACGGCAGGCATTGCCGCAGATCGGCGATGTCGGAATCGAGGTCCGCGCGATGCCGATCCCCGATCGGCAGCGGCCAGAGCCGCTCACCCACCGCCTCACCCACCGCGGCGAGTTCGGCCATCAGCGCCGCATCCGTCCCGAAAAGCCCGGCGCGGTGCGTCCCCAGCGCGCTGACGACGGCCCCGGTCAACGTGGCGAGGTCGATCACCGCGCGCGGGGCGAAGGCGCTGGTGGCGTGGTGCAGGGCATCGGCCAGCACCAGCCGGCCCTCGGCATCCGTATCCACCACCTCCACCGTGCGGCCCGAAGCGGTGCGCAGCACGTCCGAGGGCCGGTAGCTGCCCGCCCCGGTCGCGTTCTCGGCCAGGGCGAGCACCGCAACCGCGGGCGCGGGCGAATGCCGCTTCGCCAGCGCCAGCATCGCCCCCGCGCAGGCCGCAGCACCCGCCATGTCCGCGCGCATGGACTCCATCCCCTGCGCCGGCTTGATCGAGATCCCGCCCGTATCGAAGACGATCCCCTTGCCCACGAAGGCCACCGGCGGGGACGCGATGCTGCCGCGCCAGCGCAGCACGGCAAGACGCGGCGGCGTGGCGCTGCCGGCGCCGACCGCGAGCAGCGCGCCCATCCCCGCCCGGGCGAGGCGCTTGCGGCCCCAGATGTCCACATGGATGCCGTGCCCGGCGAGCGTTTCCAACTGCTCCGCGAAGCGCCGCGTGGTCAGGTGGTTGGCCGGCTCGCTCACCAGGTCGCGCGCCCAGAGGCAGCCCTCCACCCCTGGCGCCAGCTGCGCCCAGGCGGCCTCGGCGGCGCGCGGGTCGGCGACCTGCAGGCTCACCTTGCGCAGGGCAGGCAGGGGCGCGGATCGGTGCCGGTCGAAGACCCAGGCGCCGAGGGCCAGCCCGGCGCAGAGCCAGGCGATCTCCATGGGCGCGAGGGCCTGCGCCGCGACCGCCAGATGCGGCACGTCCTTCAGCCGCCGCGCGGCCAGCGTGCCCGCCTGCTCGAATCCCGCCTGCTGCGGCGCGGGGCCAAGGCCGAGATAAGCCCGGCGCGGGGTGCCGGGCAGGTCGAGCAGGGACTCGGCAGCGGCGGTGAAACCGGCGGGCGCGGCCTCGGCCGGCAAGGGGTCGCCGGGACGCAGGACGGCCAGCACCGGCACGGCACCCTCGGGCGCACGGCGGGTGAACCTTATGCGGAGCATGCGGGGCCAATGCGGATGATGGAGGGGGCGTTGCCCCCTCCATGCCTCCCCCACCAAGGGGCAGTGGCCCCTTGGAACCCATGCGATTCCTGGCGACGGGTGGGGAGGGGTTTCGCGCGCGCGCGAGACCCCTCCCCACCCGTCGCCAGATACCCCGGCGGTCCAGGGCGCCCTGCGCCCTGGTGGGGGGAGTTTGAGGGGGGCAACGCCCCCCTCACCCCTCCCCCATCTCCGCCACCAGCCGATCGAGCATCCGCACCCCATAGGCCGTCGCACCCTTCGGCACCGTGGCGCTGTCCTTGCTGCTCCACGCCGTGCCCGCGATGTCCAGGTGTGCCCAGGGCATCGGCCCGTCCTTGGTGTTCACGAAGCGCTGGATGAACTGCGCCGCGGTGATGGAACTGCCCATCCGCCCCGTCACGTTCTTCATGTCCGCGATGTCGGATTTCAGCTGCTTGTCATAGGCCTCGCCGAGCGGCATCCGCCACGCCTTCTCGCCCACCGCGCTGCCGGCGGCCAGGATGCGCTGCGCGAGGTCGTCGTCATTGCTGAACAGCCCGGCATGTTCATGCCCAAGCGCCACGATGATCGCCCCCGTCAGCGTCGCGAGGTCGATCATGCAGCGCGGCTGGAACCGCTCCTGGCAGTACCAGAGCACATCCGCGAGCACGAGGCGCCCTTCCGCATCCGTATTGATCACCTCGATCGTCTGGCCGGAATAGGACTTCACCACATCGCCCGGCCGCTGCGCGGTGCCCGACGGCATGTTCTCCACGAGGCCCACCAGGCCGACCACGTCGCATTTCGCGCGCCGCCCGGCGAGGGCCGCCATCAGCCCCACCACCGCGCCGGCGCCGGCCATGTCCCACTTCATGTCCTCCATCCCGCCGGCCGGCTTGATGGAGATGCCGCCCGTGTCGAAGGTCACACCCTTGCCGATGAAGGCGATGGGCTTCTGCGCCGCGCGCTTCGTCTTGGGCGCGCCCTTCCACTGCATGATCACGAGGCGCGGTTCGTGCTGGCTGCCCTGCGCCACGCCGATCATCGCGCCGAAGCCGAGCTTCTTCAGCTCCTTCAGCCCCAGCACCTCGATCTCGAGGCCAAGCTTCTCGAGCCCCTTGATGCGCTCGGCGAATTCGATCGGGTGGAGGATGTTGGGCGGCTCGCTCACCAATTCGCGCGTCAGGAACACACCATCCGCCACGGCGCGCAGCGGCGTGAAGGCGGCCTTGGCGGCGGCGACCTCGGTGGTGGCCAGCGCGAGGCGTTCGAGCTTGGGCTTGTCCTCCTCCTTCTCCTTCGTGCGGTAGCGGTCGAAGCGCCAGGAGCGCAGCGTGGCGCCGAAGGCGAAGCTCGCGACCAGCGCGCCGGTCAGGCCATCGGCGGCCACTGTCGCCTCGCGATCCTGGGCGAGCAGCGGCACCAGATTGCCGCCGGCGGCCTCAGCGGTCTCAGGCGTGACGTCCTCGGCCTTGCCGATGCCGATGGCGACGAGCTTGCTGAAGGGCCCCTGCGCGTAGAGTGTCGCGGTCTGCCCCTTGCGGCCCTTGAAGCCGGCCGCCTCCAGCGCGCGGGAGAGGCTGCCCCCGCTGGCGCGCTCGGCCTCGGCATGCAGGCCGATGGGGGCGTCCTCGCCCTCGGGGATCAGCAGCACGAGCACGCCGCCGCGCGGCAGGGCGGATTTGACGAAGGCGATGTCGGGCATGGGTCTTTCCGTCTTGCTTCTGCGCGAGAGTATCACCTTGTGGCCCGGCATCGCCAATCCGGCCGCTGGCGTGGCGGGAGGCGCGACGCTATCAGCCCCGCATGACACAGCTGATCACCGATGTGGCCGAGGCCGCGCGCCTGTTGCGGGCGGGCGCGCTGGTGGGTTTCGCGACCGAGACGGTCTATGGACTGGGTGCGGATGCGCGCCAGGGCCGCGCCGTGGCGGCGGTGTTCGAGGCCAAGGGCAGGCCGCATTTCAACCCGCTGATCTGCCATTTTTGTCTGGCTGCCGCGGCATTCGACGAGGTCATCGCCGATTCGCGCGCCGTCGCACTCGCCGCGCGGTTCTGGCCCGGGCCGCTCACGATGGTCCTGCCACGCCGCCCGGCCTGCCGGATCGATCTGCTGGCCGGCGCGGGGCTGGATACGCTGGCCGTGCGCGTGCCCGCCCATCCGCAGGCGCTGGAATTGCTGCGCCTGTTCGATGGCCCGGTCGCCGCGCCCTCGGCCAATCGCTCGGGCAGCGTCAGCCCGACCACGGCCGCGCATGTCATGGCCGAGCTTGAGGGCCGGATCGCGGCGGTGCTGGAGGGCGGGGCCTGTGCGGTGGGCGTCGAGAGCACGGTGCTCGACCTCACCGGCGCGGGCGCGGTGCTGCTGCGCCCGGGCGGCGTGCCGGTGGAGGCGATCGAGGCCGTGATCGGCCGCGTCGGGCGTCCCCTGCCGCTCAGCGCGGCGGAGGCCACGCGCAGCCTGCGCAGCCCGGGAATGCTGCTGAGCCATTATGCGCCGGGCCTGCCGGTGCGGCTCAACGCCACCGAGGTCGCGGCGGATGAGGCGCTGCTCGCCTTCGGCCCCGCGCCGCTGCCGGGCGCAAGCGCGCTGTGGAACCTCTCGCCATCCGGTGACCTGGCCGAGGCCGCGTCGCGCCTGTTCAGCGGGCTGCGCTGGCTGGATGCGCAGGGCGCGCGGCTGGGACTTTCGCGAATTGCCGCGATGCCGGTGCCGGAGTCGGGGCTGGGTGCGGCGATCAATGATCGCCTCACCCGCGCCGCCGCCCCACGGGGATAGGCTCAGCCCGCCGTCAGCACCCCGCGGCGGATCTGGTCGAGCTCGATGCTCTCGAACAGCGCCTTGAAATTGCCCTCGCCGAAGCCCTGGTCGCCCTGGCGCTGGATCAGCTCGAAGAAGATCGGGCCGATCATGTTGCCGGTGAAGATCTGCAGCAGCCGCCCGCCCTCGGGCGTGGGGGCGCCATCCATCAGGATGCGGTTGCGGCGCAGGCGTTCCACCTGATCCTCCACGCCGGGCAGGCGCCTGGGGAGCAGTTCGTAATAGGTGTCGGGCGTGTCCAGGAAGGCCACGCCACGGCCGCGCATCGCCTCCACACTCGCATGGATGTCGGTGGTGCCCAGCGCCACATGCTGGATGCCCTCGCCGCCATAGGCGCGCAGATATTCCTCGATCTGGCTGCGGTCGTCGGAGCTTTCATTGATCGGGATGCGGATCTGGCCGCAGGGCGAGGTCAGCGCGCGCGACTTCAGCCCGGTCAGCTTGCCCTCGATGTCGAAGTAGCGGATCTCGCGGAAGTTGAAGAGCCGCGCGTAGAAATCCCACCACACATCCATCCGCCCGCGATGGACGTTGTGCGTCAGGTGGTCGATCACCGTCAGCCCCGCCCCGAGCGGGCGCGCATTCGGCTCACCCAGCCATTTGAAGTCGATGTCGTAGATGCCGCCATTGGCGCCGTAGCGATCGACGAAATAGAGCAGCGAGCCGCCGATGCCCTCGATGGCGGGGATGGCGAGTTCCATCGGCCCGACCTTGGCCTCGACCGGCTTCGCCCCCAGCGCGACGGCGCGGCGCCAGGCGGCGGCGGCATCCGCCACGCGGAAGGCCATGGCGCAGGCCGAGGGGCCGTGCACGCGCGCGAAGGCGGCGGCGAAGCTGCCCGGTTCCGCGTTGAGAATGAAGTTGATGTCGCCCTGGCGCCAGAGCGTGACGTCCTTCGAGCGGTGCCGCGCCACGGGCGCGAAGCCCAGCCGCGTGAACAACGCCTGGAGATAGGGCATGTCGGGGCCGGTGAACTCGACGAATTCGAAGCCATCCGTGCCCATCGGATTGGCCTCGCTGATCTGGCCCGCATAGGCGCTGCGATCCGGCGGAATATCCATGCTGCCCTCCCGTGGCGTCTTGATGCGCCCTCTTACAGGCAGCTTGGGGCTGATCCAAAGGCGAAAAGGGTCCGGCGGGCGCGCCGCCGGACCCGGATCATGTCACTGCCAGAGGCCCTTCGAGGCCAGCCAGCGCTGCACCACCTCGGCCACCGCATCCGAGTTGCGGTCCATCATGATCATGTGGCTGTTGCCGCGGATGCCGATCTCCGGCAGGTCGATCACATCCACGCTGCCGCCCGCCGCGCGCACGGCCTCCGCGAAGCGCACGCCATTGCCGCGGATGGTCGGCCAGCGGCTGTCCTGGGCGATGTAGTCGCCATAGACCATCAGCACCGGGATGTCCTTCAGCGCCGCCACGCGGGCGGGGTCGCCGATGGCGGCGGGCTCGATCAGCACCAGGGCGCGCACCTTGTCGGGCCGGTCCTGCGCCGCGCGCCAACCGAACAGCCCGGCCTGGCTGTGCGCGACCACCACGGAAGGCCCGACGCGGTCGAGCAGCGCGCCATAGGCCTCCTGCGTCAGCGCGTCGGTGGTGGTGAAGCGCGGCACGATCTGGCGCATGAAGTTCATGTAGCTGGCGCGATCGGCCGGGAACTGGTTGCCCGGCAGCACCTCGCCCCGCGCGAAGCTGCCCTGGCCGGCGCCGATGCGGAAACGCTCGAAGGGGTTGTCCACGGTCAGCAGCAAATGCGACCCGCCGGTCTGCTCGGGGATCATCGACCAGCCCGCGCGCCCGCGCTCCACGGCGTCCGCGACATAGACCGGCCAGCCGCGGCGGAGGAAGAAGTTCTGCCAGCCCTCGCGCCCGTCGGGCGTCGTCTCCCAGGTCACGCCGGTCAGGCCGCCGCCATGCCACATCAGCATCGGCGCGCGGCCGCGCGGATTGGCCGGGATCATGTACTGCGCGTACATCGAGCCCATCAGATAGGTGCCGTTCGGATCGACGCGGGCCGGCACGCCGCCGGGCGTGAACAGCACCTCGCGCACCGGCTGGCCGGAGACCACGACCTCCCGCCCGCCGACATGGAAACTGCCCCAGCTTTGCAGCGAGACGGGCGGCTGCTGCTGGGCGGCGGCCGGCAGCGCGGTGGCGAGGGCGAGCGCACCCGCCAGGATGGTCTGTTTCATGCTTTCGTTTCCCCGCGGATCACTCGGCCACGCAGCGAAAGCTCGCTGCCTCGTTCACCGGACCCGCGCCAAGATATTGCGGCCAGGCGGGCGCCGCGCAAAGGGGGCGCGTGCGGCCGCGCGTGGGGCTGCTGGTGCCATCGGTGACAATCAGGCCCTCCGGCGCGCGGCCCTGTTCCACCCAGGCATCGAGCGCGGAGAGGCTCTCCAGCATCGGCGCGAAGCGGCCCCCGCCATGCGCGAGGCCCGGGATCTCGTAGTAGCGCAGGAAGCCCTCCGTCGCGGCGCGGCCCATGCGCTGCGTGATCGCCTGCACGTTGCGCCGGTTCTCCAGCGGGCTGACGGAGGGGTCGTCATGGCCATGCAGCCAGATCATCTTCCCCCCGCGCGCGGCGAAGGCGGAAAGGTCGGTCGCCGTGGCGTCGAACAGGGCGGAGATCTCCAGGATACGCGCGCGCTGCGGCCCGTCTGCCGTCACGTCGAGCCGGCGCATGTCGAGATCCCGCCCGTCCTTCACGAAGTAGCGGAAGAACTGATAGGCGCGGTCCACGTGATGCGCGTTCGGCCCCGAGCGCGGCGGGTCGAGCAGTGCCGACTGGCTGCCGAGCTGCATGGCGATGCCCTCGAGGCTGTTGTAGCCGAGATAGTCGCGCGATCCGTTGGCGAAGGCGAAGGGCAGGCTGTAGCCCTGGTGGTAGACGCGCATGGTGCGGCCGATCTGCGCCTCGGTCAGGCAGTGCTCGGGGTGCCCGCTCTCGCCGGCGCGGCAGCGCAGGGCCTCGAGCGCGGCGGCGGAGCCGGCGCGACAGGCATCGGGGTTGCTGACGAGGCCATCGGCCAGCCCATCCAGCGCATCGCAGCGCGCGAGCGAGTCGCGGGCGATGCGCGCCACCATGGCGGGGGGGATCCAGCCCGCGCTGTCATCGTCATAGACCGCGCGCGCCAGCATCGCGCCCCAGAGCCGCAGGCCCATATAGCTCGAGACCGGATACCAGGTGATGATGCCGTCATAGGCCTCGGGCCAGCGGATGGCGGCGGTCAAACCCTCGCGCCCGCCGGTCGATCCACCAGTGTAATAGACCCGCCGCGGCACCTGCCCGTAATGCGCGAGGCTCACCTGCCGCACGGCATCGAGCGTCTTGCGGATGTGCTGGTAGCCGAAATTGTGCAGCGCCTCGGCATTCAGGGCGAAGGAGGCATCGTCGGCGCTGGCGGCCTGATGGCCGGAATCGGAGGCGAAGGTCAGGAAGCCGCGCGCCAGCGGCGTCGCCGTGCCGGCCAGCCCATGCGTCTCCAGCCCCGTCGTGTTCGGGATGCGCCCATTATAGCCGCCGCCGCCGAATTGCAGCGCGCGCTGGTTCCAATTGGCGGGCAGGTTGGCGCGGAAGCGGATCTCCGGCGCGGCGGGATCGACGGGCAGGATGGCGCCATCGACGGCGCAATAGGTGCCGTTGGGATTGTCCGCCGCCCCGGCCTCGACCACCCGCGCGGCGCGGATGGTCGCGCCGCCGGTCGGCAGGGTGATGGCACTGGCCGGGATGGCGAGGCCCGTGAGGCCGGCGCAGGCGGGGCGCGCCGGCTGCGCCACGCCTGGCGTGGCGGCCAGCATGGCCAGGGTCGCGGCCAGCGCCGCGACCCGCATCGACTTGTGCATCGTTTCCCCCTGGTCTCGGGCAAGCGAAGCCTGAACCAGGAGGGCGCGCTCAGTCCACCGTGATGCGCGCCTGGCGCTAGTCGACAGTAATGCGCGCTTGCCGCACGACGGTGGCCCAGCGCTCGCGCTCCCAGCGGATCAACTGGGCGAAGGCGGGGCCGTCCATCGTGCTCGGCTCGGCCCCCTCGTCGCGCAGGCGGCGCACCACCTCGGGGTTGGCAAGCGCCTCGCGCAGCGCGGCGAAGAGCCGCGCGCGGATCGGCTCGGGCGTGCCCTTCGGCACCAGCAGCCCGTACCAGGCGGTCGCCTTGTAGGTCGGGATGGTCTCGGCCACGGTCGGGATGTTGGGCAGCAGCGTCATGCGCGCATCGCCCGTCACCGCCAGCGGCCGCACGGAGTTCGACTGGATCAGCCCGACCACGGAAGGCAGCGTGGTCACCATGAAGTGGATGTGCCCGGCCACCACATCGGTCAGCGCCGGGCCGGCGCCGCGGAAGGGCACGTGCTCGGCCTCGAGCCCCGCCATCTGCAGCATCAGCGCCGCGGCGAGGTGGCTGGCCGAACCGTTGGAGGCCGAGGCGTAGGTGATGTTGCCGCGCGCCGCGCGAATCTCATCCAGCAGTTCCCGCAGGGTGGTGGCGCGCGACTTCGGCCCGACCACGACGATCAGCGGCGCATCGGCGACGAGGCCGATCGGCTCCAGCGCCGTCTCGGGGTTCACGCGCATGTTGCGGAACAGCGAGACATTGACCGACATCGGGCCGTGATTGCCCATCAGCATCGTGTAGCCATCCGGGCGCGCCGCGGCGGCCTGCTCGGTGGCGATGTTGCCGCCCGCGCCGGGGCGGTTCTCCACCACCACGGTCTGGCCCAGGGCGGGGCCCATGGCATTGGCGACGGTGCGCGCGATCAGGTCGGTGCCCCCACCCGGCGCGAAGGCCAGCAGCAGGCGGATCGGGCGGGCCGGGAAGGTTTCCTGCGCGAGCGCGGGGGTTGCGGCCAGCGCCAGGGTGGAGCCCAGCAGGGTGCGACGATGCATGATGGCTTTCCTCAACGTTTGCGCGCCTTATGCCGCATCCCGCGCGCCGGGCAAAGCGCCGGGCTTGCCCGGCGCGCCACGGCGGGGATTGATGGCGCCATGCCCGCCCCGATCGCGCCGCCGAGTCTGCCGGCCTTCTGCCTTGCCTATCTGCGGATCGGGCTGATCGGCTTCGGCGGCGTGAACGCCTGGGCGCGGCGGGTGCTGGTCGAGGAGAAGCGCTGGATCAGCGAGCAGGACTATGCCGAGGTGCTGGGCATCGGCCAGGTGCTGCCCGGCGCCAATGCGCTGAACGTGGCGATCCAGCTTGGCGAGCGCTGGCATGGCGCGGCCGGGGCGGTGGCTGGCGCGATCTCCCTCTTCGGCGCGCCGATGCTGCTGCTGATCGGCCTCGCCGTGCTGCATGATGCCTATGGGGAGGTCGCGCTGGTGCGCGCCACCCTGGCCGGCACGGCGGCCGCGGCGGCGGGCATGGTGATCGGCACCGCGCTCAAGATGACGCAGAACCTCCGCCCCGCCCTGCCGGTCATCGCGGTGGGCCTCGCCGCGCTGTTTGCCGCCGCGGTGCTGCGCGCGCCGCTGCCGCTGATCGTGCTGGGCCTCGGCCCCTTCGGCATCCTCGCCGCCTGGTGGGTGGAGGGGCGGCGATGAATGACAGCCCGCTCTGGCAATTGGCGCTGGGCTTCCTCGGCATCTCGCTGATCGCGGTCGGGGGCGGCATCGCCGTGGTGCCGGAGATGAACCGCCTCGCCGTCGATGTGCATGGCTGGATGGATGATGCGCGCTTCGCCCAGCTCTTCGCCCTGGCGCAGGCCGCGCCGGGGCCGAATGTGCTGGTGGTGGGGCTGATCGGCTGGCAGGTGGCGGGGCTGGGCGGGCTGCTGGTGGCGATCGCCGCCATGACCGGCCCGGCCGGGCTGATCGCCTATGGTTTCGCCCGCTTCCGCCGCCGCCGCGCCGGCGCGGGCTGGCTGCGCCGGATCGAGCGCGGGCTGGTGCCCGTCGCCATCGGGCTGATCCTGGCCTCGGGCGTCATCCTGGGGCAGGCGGCGGCGGTGAATGCGCTGTGCATCGGCCTGACCGTCGCCGCCACGCTCTTCGTCTGGCGCTCGGACCGCAGCCCGCTCTGGGTGCTCGGGGTGGGGGCGGTGGCGGGCGCGATTTTCCTGTAAAGGCAGCCGATCATGCCCGACACCCTCCGCCCCCCGCTCCCCGCCGGCCTGCTGGACCGGCTCGGCACCCTGCTCGGCCCGCGCGGCCTGCTGACCGCGCCCACCGACCTTGAACCCCATCTGGCGGATTGGCGCGCGCTGTATCGTGGCGCCACCCCCTGCGTGCTGCGCCCCGGCTCGACCGCCGAACTGGCCGAGGCCGTGAAGCTCTGCGCTGCCGCGGGCGTGGCGATGGTCCCGCAAGGGGGCAACACCTCCATGGTCGGCGGCGCCATCCCCGATGAGAGCGGCCGCCAGGTGGTGGTCAGCCTGACGCGGCTGAACCGCATCCGCGCCCTCGACCCCGTGGACATGACCATGACGGCCGAGGCGGGCGTGGTGCTGAAGGCGGCGCAGGTCGCCGCCGCCGAGGCCGGCTGCCTCTTCCCCCTCAGCCTGGGGGCCGAGGGCACGGCGACGATCGGCGGCGTGCTCTCCACCAATGCGGGGGGCAACACCACGGTGCGCTACGGCAATGCGCGCGAACTCATGCTGGGGCTCGAGGCCGTGCTGCCGGATGGCGCGATCTGGCACGGGCTGCGGCGCCTCAGGAAGGACAATACCGGCTACGCGCTGCGGCATCTCTTCGTCGGCGCGGAGGGCACGCTCGGCTTCATCACGGCGGCGAGCCTGCGCCTGTTCCCGCGTGCGCGCGACACCGCCTTGGCCTTCTGCGCCGTGGCGGATGAGGATGCCGCACTTGCCCTGTTCCGCCGCTTCCGCGACCGCGATGAGAGCGCGGTGCGCGCCTTCGAATACATGTCGGGCCTCGGCGTCGATTTCGCCGTGAAGCACATCGAGGGCATCACCCTGCCGGTGGAAAGCCGCGCCGACCACTACGTGCTGATCGACCTCGCCTCGCCCCGCCCCGATGCGGGGCTGCGCGAGATGGCCGAGAGCGTGCTGTTCGAGGCGATGCAGGACGGCGTGGTGATCGACGCCGTGCTGGCGGAATCGGAGGCCCAGGCCCAGAAGATCTGGCGCATCCGCGAGGAACACCCCGAGGCGCAGAAGCGCGAGGGGGCCTCGGTGAAGAACGACGTCTCGGTGCCCGTCTCCAGGGTGCCGGAGATGATCCGCCGCTGCTCCGCCGCCCTGGTGGAACTGATTCCCGGCAGCCGGCCCGTGCCCTTCGGCCATATCGGCGACGGCAACATCCACATGAACCTCGAACAGCCCGAGGGGATGGATGGTGCGGCCTTCCTCGCCCGCAGCCACGACATCATGGACTGCGTGAACGAGATCGTGCGCGACCTCGATGGCAGTTTCAGCGCCGAGCACGGCATCGGCCGGCTCAAGACCGACATGATGGAGAGCTGGCGCGGCGGCGCCGAACTGGGGGCGATGCGCGCCATCAAGGCCGCGCTCGACCCGCAGGGCCTGATGAACCCTGGAAAAGTCTTCCCCTGAAACGCGCCCTTGCCGTTCTGCTTCTGGCTGGCGCCTGCGGCGCGCCCGCGCCGCGCGCGCCGGACCCCGCGCAGCGTGCGGCGGCGAGCGTCGTCGCCGTGGCGTCGAGCACCGGCGGGCGCTGCCGCGCCACGGGCAGCGCCGTGCATCTGGGCGAGGGGCGCTTCCTGACGGTCGCGCATGTGGTGGATGGGTCGAGCCAGGCGCTGCGCGGCGGCTGTCCCGCCGTGGCGCCGGCACTCAGCCTGACGCTGGGGGGGGCGAGCCTGCCCGCCACCCTGACCAACTCGGGCCGCTACCGGATCGACCCCGTGATCGGCCAGCGCTATCTCGGCGCCGAGGATCTGGCGCTGCTCACGCCCCAGCGCGCGGCCCCGGCGCCGCCGGCTGCCAGCATCTGCGCCACCACCCCGCCGCCCGGCACGCCCGCCTTGCTGGTCACGGGCGGGCAGGCGCTGCGCACGCGCGTCACGCGCCTCGCCGCCGAGCCGGAGGCGCAGTTCGGCGCCTATCTTGAGATTCCCGTGCAGCTCGAACCCGGTGCCTCGGGCGGCGCGCTGTTCGAGGCCACCACGGGCTGCCTCGCCGGCCTGGTCAGCCACCGTGACGAGGATGGCGGCCCCCCCCGGGCGCGGCTGGTGCCGGCCAGCACCATCCGGCGGTTTGTGGGGACATGACCCGCCTGTTAGACAGGCGGCGATGACCCGGATCGACCGCTACATCCTGCGCCAGCTGCTCGGCGGGCTGCTTGCCGTCACCTGCGGGCTGGCGGCGCTGGTCTGGCTGACGCAATCGCTGCGCTTCATCGAGCTGGTGCTGGATCGCGGCCTGTCGCTGGCGGTGTTCATCCAGCTCACCGGGCTGATGCTGCCGGGTTTCTTCGCGGTGATCCTGCCCATCACCACCTTCATCGTCGTGCTGTTCACCTATGTGCGGATGAATTCCGACCGCGAGCTGGTGGTGATGCGCGCCGCCGGCCTCTCCCAGCTGCGGCTGGCCCGGCCGGGGATGGTGCTGGCGGGCGGGGCGGTGGTGATCGGCTATCTGCTCAACCTCTGGCTCGTGCCGCTCTCCCACACCGCCTTCCGCATCTGGCAGTTCGAGATCCGCAACCAGATGGCCGCGATCCTGCTGCAGGAGGGCGTATTCAGCTCGGTCGGCGGCGATCTCACCGTCTATGCCCGCACGCGCGAGCGCGACGGCACGATGCGCGGCATCCTGGTGCATGACGCGCGCGAGGCCGGCGCGCCGGTGACGATCCTGGCCGAGAGCGGCAATGTGGTGACCACGCCGACCGGCCCGCGCGTGACGCTGCGCGATGGCGTGCGCCAGCAGATCGAGCGCGTGCCCAACCCCGCGCCGGGCCAGCCCGCCATGCGGCTTTCCGTGCTGAGCTTCGCGGAGAACAGCCTCGACCTCGCCCGCGCCACGCGGCAGGAGGAGGCGCGCTTCCGCGATTCGCGCGAACGCGGCGTGGAGGAGCTGCTCGCCCCCGACCCGGCCGAGGGGCTGCGCCCGCGCGAACTGGCCCGCTTCTATGGGGAGGCGCATCAGCGCCTGTCCTCGCCGCTCACCGCCCTCTCCTTCGCGCTGGTCGGCCTGGCCGTGGCGCTAACCGGGCAGTTCCAGCGCCATGGCGGGGGGCTGCGCCTGGTGATCGGGGTGGGGCTGGTGGTGGGGCTGCTCGCCCTCGGCCTGACGGTGGGCAACCTCGCCACGCGCGACAACGCCTTCGTGGCGCTGATCTGGCTGCATGCCGTGCTGCCCGGCGTGGTCAGCCTGTGGTGGATCCAGGGCGCGCCGGGCCTGCCGCGCCCGCGCCCGCGCGGCCTGCCACCCGAACCGGCCAGCCTGGGCGAGGCCGCCTGATGGTCATCACCCAGACGCTGACGCTCTATGTCGCACGCGGCTTCGCGCTGATGACGCTGACCATGCTCGGCGCGCTGACCGGGCTGGTGGCGCTGTTCGACTTCATCGAGTTGCTGCGCCGCGCCGCCACGCGCCCCGATGTGGGCTTCACCGTGCCGCTGGAGATCGCGGCCCTCCGCCTGCCCTTCGTGGCGCTGCAGATCCTGCCCTTCGCCATCCTGCTCGGCGGCATCATCGCCTTCTGGCGGCTGACCCGCAGCTCGGAGTTGATCGTCGCACGCGCCGCGGGTGTGTCGGCCTGGGGCTTCCTGATGGGCCCGCTGGCGGTGGCGGTGCTGCTGGGGATGGTCGCGACACTCGGCGTCTCCCCGCTTTCCTCCGTGCTGCTCTCGCGCGCCGAGCGGCTGGACCAGAGCTTCCTGCGCACCGGCGGCGGGCTGACCGCGCTGGCCGGCGGGCGGCTGTGGCTGCGCCAATCGGACCGTGAGATCGAGCCGCAGGGCGTGGCCATCCTGGCCGGGCGGCCCGTGCCCATGGCCCAGCCCGCCCCGGGCGCCACCATGCCGCCTGCGCATCGGGCCCGGTTCGAGTTGCAGGAGGTCACGGTCTGGCGCCTGTCCGCCGAGGATCGGCCGCTGGCGCGCATCGAGGCGCCGCGCGCGCGGCTGAGCGAGGGGCGCTGGCTGCTGGAAGAGGCCGTGACCTTCGGCGCGGACCGCCTGCCGAGCGCGCCGCGCAACCTCTCCCTGCCCACCGAGCTGACGCCCGACCGCATCCAGGACAGCTTCGCCTCGCCCGAGACACTGGGCTTCTGGTCCCTGCCCGGCTTCATCGAGGTGCTGGAGAGTGCCGGCTTCTCCGCCGTGCGGCACCGCATCCAGTTCCAGTCGCTGCTGGCCCTGCCGGTGCTCGCCCTGGCCATGGCGCTGCTCTCGGCCGGCTTCTCCATGCGCCAGACGCGCCGTGGCGGCGTGGCGCAGATGATCGGCGGCGGCGTGGCGGCGGGCTTCGCCCTTTTCGTCGTGGACAAGGTGAGCAATGAATTCGGCGAGGCTGGGTCGCTGCCCGTGATCCTGGCCGCCTGGGCGCCCACCCTGGCCGGGCTGCTGCTCGCCCTCGCCCTGCTGCTGCATCTGGAGGATGGCTGAGTGACCGACGCCACCCCCCCGCCCCGCCGCCCGAAGCTGCCCCCCGCGATCCATGGGCCGCGCCCGGCCGCCCCGCCTCCGCCGGCTAGGCGCCGCCGCGTGGCCGATCCGGGCCTGTGGCGCGCGGGCCTCGCCGCGCCCATCGCCGCCGCCGCCTTCCTGATCGCGCTGACGCCCCTCCGGCCCGAGGCGCAGCCCAGCCTGCTCGGCCTCGGCTCGCCCGCCCAGAACAGCGAGCCGGTGACCTTCACCGCCGGCGAGGTCGAATACGACCAGAACACCGAGACCGTCACCGCGCGCGGCCGGGTCGAGGCCTGGCAGGGCGAGCGCGTGCTGCGCGCCGACACCTTCACCTACAACCGCGCCACCGGCGTGGCGGTGGCCGAGGGCAACGTCGTGCTGATCGAGGCCAATGGTCAGATCCTCTTCACCGACCGCGCCGAGCTGACCGGGGGCATGCGCGATGCGGTGCTGGAGGGCGTGGGCGGCTTGCTCGCCGGCAATGCGCGCGTCGCCGCCGCGGGCGCGCGGCGCACCAATGGCGACATCACCGACCTCGCCCGCGTCGTCTATTCCGCCTGCGACCTCTGCCCCGAGGACCCCAACCGCCCGCCGCTGTGGCAGCTGCGCGCGCGCATCGCGAGCCTGCACAGCACCGAGCAGCGCGTGCGCTACCGCGACGCCGCGGTGCAGTTCGCGGGCGTGCCGGTGCTCTACACGCCCTATCTGAGCCATGCCTCGCCGGATGCGCGCCGCGCCTCGGGTTTCCTTTCGCCCACCTTCGGCAATTCCAACCTGCTCGGCCTTTTCGTGGAGCAGCCCTATTACTGGGCGATCGACGAGCAATCGGATCTGCGCGTCTCCACCACCGTCTCCACCCGCCAATTGCCGCAGCTCGGCGGCATCTATCGCCGGCGCTTCAACAATGGCGAGCTGATGATCGAAAGCTCGGTCGGCAATCTCGACGGCGACCGCACGGATGACGACGGCGTGGGCGGCCATGTCTTCGCCAATGGGCGCTTCAGCCTCGATGAGAATTGGCGCGCCGGCTTCGCGCTGAACCGCGCCTCCTCGCGCGACTATCTGCGCGCCTATCGCTATGGCTCGCCCAACCTGCTGACCTCCAACGCCTATCTCGAGGGCTTCTGGGGCACCGATGGCTATGCGCGGATCGACAGCCGGCTCTACCAGGCGCTGGCCTCCTCGGCCTCGATCAACACCTCGGTCACGCCCTTCGTGCTGCCCTTCGGCTATACCGAATGGGTGATGCCGCAGGACAGCCTGGGTGGGCGCTTCACGCTCGATGCCTCGGCCCTCAGCATCTTCCGCAGTGCGGGCACCGATACCCGCCGTGCGGCGACTCGCGCCAGCTACGAATTGCCCCTGCTTGGCCAGTACGGGGAGATCTGGACGCTGCGCGCCCAGGCGGATGCGATGGGCGGCTGGGCGGATGGCATCGCACTGACCCCCACGCTGGGCGATCCCGGCGCCGATGGCCTGTATTCGCGCGCCCATGCGCGGGCGGCCATCGATTGGCGCCTGCCGCTGATCCGCGACGCGGGCGCCTACGGCGCGCATCTGATCGAACCGCGCGTGCAGTTCGTGACCGGCCCCAATACCGGCAGCCAGTCGAACTACCCGAACGAGGACAGCCTCGACCTGGAATTCACGGACGCCACGCTCTTCGCGCTCAACCGCTTTCCCGGCCGTGACCGGCTGGAGGGCGGCACCCGCGCCGATGCGGCGCTGCGCGCCGCCTGGCTCTTCCCCAATGGCGGGCAGCTGGAGGGCCTGGCCGGGCGCTCCTTCCGCGCCGACACGGACGCGACCTACCCCACCGGCTCGGGGCTGGAGCGCCATGCCTCGGATTGGGTGGGGCGCGTGCGCCTCGCCCCCGTGCCGTGGTTCGAGGTGATGGGCCGCGCCCGGCTCGACAGCCAGACCACCGAGCCGCGGCTGTGGGACTTCACGGGCACCTTCTTCGGCCCGCGCTTCACCCTCTCCGCGGGCTATTTCCTGACCATGCCCGAGCCCTATGTCGCAACCGCCAAACGGGAGGAGATCTCGGTGGGCGGTTCGGTGCAGCTCAATGATTTCTGGCGGCTGGGCGCCTTCGGCCGCTACGACATCGCGCGCGATCGCGGCGTGGCCGGGCAGGTGGCGCTGACCTATGAGGACGAGTGCTTCATCTTCGAGACCCGCTTCGTGCGCAATCGCGCCGAGAACCTTCAGACCGGCAATGAATACGCCTCCGGCACCCTGCTGCTGTTCCGCATCGGGCTGAAGACCATCGGCGATTTCGGGATCAGGGCTTTGTGAGCCCTAAGACGGCGTGACGGACGCGCCGACGCGCTGGTGCGCAAGGCCAAACGGGTCGTCTGCGCGCGGGGCCGCTTTCGCGGCCCGAGGGGTGGCACTCTCGGCATGGTCACGCACGGCTTGTGCGGTTGCGGAGCGGGCGCGGGGCGCTTAAGCAATACCCCATGCGCCTCCTGCCCCGCCTTCTCCTGCCGCTCACCCTCGCCGCCGGGCTGCTGGGCGCGCCCGTGCCGGCGCCGGCGCAGGAGACCAACCGCATCATCGCCGTGATCAACGGCGACATCATCACCCGCGCCGATGTGGATGGCCGGCGCCGCCTCTTCGCGCTCAATGCCGGGCTCAACGCCGCCCCCGCCGCGCTGGACCGGCTGAACCCGCAGGTCACCCGCCTGCTGATCGACGAACGGCTCCGCCTTCAGGAAGCCCAGCGCCGCCGCGTGCCGGTGACCGACCAGGACATCGCCCAATCCCTCGCCGACATCGAACGCCGCAACAACCTTCCCCCTGGTGGGCTGGTGGCGCAATTGCGCCGCGCCGGCATCGAGCCTCGCGTGTTGTTCGACCAGCTGCGCGTGCAGATCGCCTGGTCGCGCCTGATTCGCGCCATGCTGAACGCCCAGGGGCCGATCAGCGACGCCGAGGTGGCCGATTTCATCGCCGCCACACGCGCCCGCGCAGGCCAGCCGGAATACCTGGTGGGCGAGATCTTCGTCCCCGTGGACGACCCCTCGGAGGAACCCGAGGTCCGCCGCTTCGTGGATGAGATCGTGGCCCAGCTGCGCGGCGGCGTGCCCTTCCCCATCGCCGCGACGCAGTTCAGCCAGTCTCAGAGCGCGCTCGCCGGCGGCGATCTCGGCTGGGTCGGTGCCGAGGCCGTGGACCCCGCGGTGCAGCGGGTTCTGGCACAGATGCCCCCCGGCGCCATCGCCAGCCCGATCCGCGTGCCCGGCGGCTTCCAGATCGTCACCCTGCGCGCGCGGCGCGAGGTTGGGCGGGACGATGCCACCATGCTGAGCATCCGCCAGGTCTTCTTCCCTTTCCCTGGCCAGCTCGACCCCAACGCGCCGACGCCGCAGCAGATCGCCGTGGTGGAGCGCGCCCGCGCGCTCTCCGCCTCCGCCCGCAGCTGCGATGCGATCGAGGCCGCCGCCCGGGCCTCCGGCTCCGATCGCCCGACCGATCCGGGGCCGGTGCGCCTTGAGACGATGCAGCCGCCGCAGCTGCGCGCCATGGTCGCCTCCCTGCCGCCGGGCCGCGCCAGCCAGGCGATCATCGCCCCCGATGGCGTAGCCGTGCTGATGGTCTGCTCGCGCGAGAGCCGCAACCTCGCCGAGCCCACGCCCGAGGCCGCGCGTCAGCAGATCACGCGCGACCGCGCCGAACTGCTCTCCCGCCAGTTGCAGCGCGAGATCCGCCGCCGCGCGCAGATCGAGATGCGTAGCTGAGCCGATGACCCCCGCGCTGCCGTCGCTGCGCGAGACGGTGGCGCGCCACGGCCTCGATGCCCGCAAGTCGCTCGGCCAGCACTTCCTGCTCGATGAGGCGCTCTGCGCGCGCATCGCGGCCCTGGCGGGCGACCTCACGGGGCGCCATGTGCTGGAAGTCGGCCCCGGCCCTGGCGGGCTGACCCGCGCGCTGCTCGCCACCCCGGCCGCGCGCGTGCTGGCCGTGGAGCTGGACCGCCGCGCCATCGCCGCCCTCGCTGAACTCGGCGCGCTGCATCCCGGCCGGCTGGAGGTGCGGGAGGCCGATGCGATGACCATCGACATCGCCGCCGAACTCGCTGCCCCACGGAAGATCGTCGCCAACCTGCCCTACAATGTCGGCACGCCGCTGCTGGTCGGCTGGCTGCGCGCGGCGGCGGCGATCGAGGGCATGACGCTGATGTTCCAGCAGGAGGTGGCGGAGCGCATCTGCGCCGCCCCCGACACCGAGCATTACGGGCGGCTCGGCGTGCTGGCGCAGTGGCGCTGCAAGGTGAGCTTCCTGCTGCGCCTGCCGCCGGGCGCCTTCTCGCCCCCGCCCAAGGTGTTTTCCGCCGTCGTCGGCCTCACGCCCCATGCCGAGGATCCCGGCCCGGCGCTGTTCGCGGCGATGGAGCGCACCACGGCGGCGGCCTTCGGCCAGCGCCGCAAGATGCTGCGCGGCGCGCTGAAATCGCTCGGCGATGCGGAAGGCCTGCTCGGCCTTGCCGGCATCGCCGGCGACCGCCGCGCCGAGACGCTGAGCGTCGCCGAGTTCGACCGCCTCGCCCGTTGCCTCTTGAGCAGAGAGAATCCGCCATGACCCTGCCGCCCGATACCGACCTCAGGATCTGCTTCGCGCATGTCGCCTACCGCTTCGCCGAGCGCTACGCGCAGCGCGGCGGGACGCTCGCGCATTTCGAGGTCCGCTCCCTCGATGAGCTGGAGGCACGGATCCAGGAGGCCGATGTGCTGCTGGTCTCGGGGATGTGGCGCAACCACCTCGCGGCCAAGGCGAAGCGGCTGAAATTCATCCAGTCGATCAGCGCCGGCGTCGACCAGTATGACCGCGACGTGCTGCGCGGTGCGGGCATCCGCCTCGCCTCGGCGCAGGGGGCGAATGCGAATGCGGTGTCGGAACACGCGATGGCGCTGATCCTGGCGGTCATGCGCCGGCTTCCGGAAGCTCGCGACAACCAACTCGGAAGACATTGGCGCGGCATGATCGGGGACCTGACCCAGCGCGAGGACGAGCTCGGCGGCAAGACGCTGGTCGTCGTCGGGCTCGGGCGCATCGGCGGGCGGCTCGCGCGCCTTGCCAAGGCCTTCGGCATGAAGGTCATCGGGCTGCGCGCGGACCCGGCCAAGGGGGCGGATGGCGCGGATGAGGTGCATGGCATGGGCGAGTTGCATGCCTGCCTCGCCCGCGCCGACATCGTCGCGCTCTGCTGCGCGCTCACGCCCGAGACGCGCGGGCTGATGGGGGCCAGCGAATTCGCCGCGATGAAGCCGGGCGCGATGCTGGTGAATGTCGCGCGCGGGCCGGTCTGCGACGAGGCCGCGCTGATCGCGGCGCTGGCCTCCGGGCAGGTCGGCCATGCCGCGCTCGACGTGACGGCGGAAGAGCCGCTGCCCGAGGCCAGCCCGCTCTGGCACATGCCCAATGTCGTGATCACGCCGCATACCGGCGGCGAGACGCGCGCCTATGAGGGCAATGTGCTCGACCTGATGGAGGAAAACCTGGGCCGTCTGCGCCGCGGCGAGACGGCGCTGTTCAACCAGGTTGTGTAGCGAGAAGCTCCTCGACCATGGCCCGGTCCGGCGTCGCGCCGTCGCGCGCGCGCAGCGCCCCGGCGGCGGAGGAGAAGCGGATGGCCTGCGCCGCACTCTGCCCCTCCGCAATCGCCAGCGCGTAGGCGCCGTGGAACACATCCCCCGCGCCGGTCGTGTTGGTGGCCTGCACGCGGAAGGCCGGGGTGACGCGCGGCGTCGGATCCTCGCGCGTCATCCATTGCGTGCCCTTCTCGCCGCGCGTCACGGCGGCGACGGTGCAGCCGGCCTCGATCGCCCGCCGCAGCGCCTCCACCGGCTTGGCCCCGGGCGCCCAATTCGCGAGGCCCGGCACCGAGAACACGGCATGGTCCACGCGCGGGATCAGGTCCATGAGGATGCGCGTCTCGGTCTTCTCGCCATCGATCACGGTGGGGATGCCCTTGGCGCGGGCATAGTCCAGCGCGCGCGCGGCCCCTTCCGGCCAGCGCGGGTCGCAGAGGAAGGCCTTGGCCGTGTCGATCAACTGCAGCGGCAGCCAGGCCGGGTCCGTGCCGAGATTCTCGCCGCGATAGGCGTAGATGCTGCGCTCGCCCACCGGGTCCACCAGCACGGCCGAGACCGGCGTGCGCGCATTGGGGGCGAGGCGGCAATGCGAGACATCCACCCCCTGCTCCGCCAGCGCCTGCAGCAGCGGCTTGCCGTTGAGGTCATCCCCGACACGGCCCCAGAAGATGCAATTGCCGCCCATCCGCGCCACCGCGACCGAGGCATTGGCGGCCAGGCCGCCCGCGCCCAGCTTGTAGCTGCGCGCGCGGTTCTTGGAGGGCGGCTGCACGATGTCGTCGACGTAGAAGGTGTGGTCCATGACCACGCTGCCGAGGCAGACGACGACAGGGCGGGAATCAGGTGCGTTCATGCGACGTAACGTCCCATCCCGCCCCCCCCTTCGCCAAGCGGCAATTCCGCTGCCCGCCTGGCTGCAGGCGCGATTGCTGCTGGTGACGCCGGAGATCCTGGTGCTCGACAAGCCCGCCGGCCTGCCCATCGCCGCGCGCCAGGGCGAGGATCTGGCGCGCCACCTGCCCGCCTTGCGGATGGGCAGGAAGCGCGATCCGCAGCCGGCGCATCGTCTCGATACCGACACGGCCGGGCTGCTGGTGCTGGGCCGCACGGCGCCGATGCTGGCCGCGCTCAACGCGCTGTTCGCCGGGCGCCATGTGCGCAAGACCTACTGGGCGGTGGTACGCGGCGCGCCCGGCGCCGAGGCCGGCGTGATCGACGCCCCGCTGCTCAAGACCAGCACGCGCGCGGCCGGTTGGCGCATGGCGGTGGATGCCAAGGGCGATCCGGCCCGCACCGCCTGGCGCGTGCTCGGCCGCGCGCCCAAGGGAGCGCCCAGCCTCGCCTGGCTGGAGTTGCGGCCCGAGACGGGGCGCACGCATCAACTTCGCGTGCATTGCGCGCATCTCGGCTGCCCGATCCTGGGCGATACGCTCTACGGCGCGGGCGAGCCGGGCGGGCTGCACCTGCTGGCCCGCGCGCTGCACCTGCCGCTCGACCCGCCGCTGGACCTCGAAGCACCGGTACCGGCGCATATGCACGCGGCGCTGGCGCGCTGTGCTCCCTCAGCGGACCCGCAGGTCTGAGCGTGCCGCCACGCCATCCGCGTCCAGCACGGTGATGCGGTAGAAGCCCGGCCCCGGCGGGGTCCAGGCGGCCTCGCGCCGGGCGCGTTCATGCGCCAGGGGCGCGCCATCGACCAGGAAGGTCAGCGGCCGGCGCCCGCCCGTGGCGCGCAGCGTGACCGGCCCCGCCCCCTCCACCAGCACCGCGCCAGGCATGGGAAACGCCAGGCGCAGCCGGTCCACGGGCTGGGCGAGCGGCGGGGCGATGGGGCGGACCTGCAGCGGCTCCAGCGGTGCGGCGGGCAGCAGGGCGAAGAGCGCGGCGAGTTGCGGCAGCGCGGCGGTGCGCCCCGTCAGCCCGGGCAGCGGCGTGCCATCCGGCCGGCCGATCCACACGCCACCCACATGGCGCTGGTCATAGCCGAAGGCCCAGGCGTCCCGCCCGCCCCAGCTCGTGCCGGTCTTCCAGGCGATCCCCCCGGGGCCACCGCCCGGGAAGGGCTGCACCAGCACCCCCGCCACCGCCCGCGCCGCCTGGGGCGCGACCACCGGCACGCCACCCACGCCCCGCCCCTGGTCGGCCAGCGTGGCGTAGAGCGCCATCATCTCCCGCAGCGTGGTGCCCGACCCGCCGAGCGCGAGCGGCAGGGAGGGCTCGGCCCCCGGCGCGAGGCGCGGCGGCGCCCCCGCGCTCTTGAGCGCCGCGGCGAAGCGCAGCGCCCCCACCTCGGCCAGCAGCGCCACCGCCGGCAGGTTGAGCGATTGCCGCAGCGCCTCCGCCGCCGTCACGCGGCCGGCGAAATCGCGGGAGAAATTCTCGGGCGCATAGCTGCCGAAGCGCGCCGGCAGGTCGCTCAGCAGCGTCTCGGGCCGCGCCGCCCCGGCCTCGAAGGCCATCGCGTAGAGCAGCGGCTTCAGCGCCGAACCGGGCGAACGCACGGCGCGCGTCAGATCCAGCGCCCCGGCCCGGGCCTCCACCCCGAAGGCGCCGCCGACCAGGGCGCGGGGTTCGCGCGTCGCGGCATCGGTGATCATCAGCGCGATCGCCGCGCGCTCGGGCAGCGGGCGCAGCGCCTCGGCGGCAATCCGCTCGGCGGCGCGCTGCAGGTCGCGGTCGAGCGTGGTGGCGATGCGCGCGCCCGGCGGCGCCCCGCGCGCGACCTCCCGCGCATGATGGGGTGCGAGCCGCGGCAGGGGCGTGCGGGCGCTGGGCAGGGGGCTGGCGAGGGCGAGGTCGCGCTCGGCGACGCTGACCTCGCCCGCCCCGGCGGCGCGGGCCAGCAGCACGGCGTCGCGTGCCGCGCGGGCGCGTTCGGGGTGGCGATCGGGGCGCAGCGCCTCGGGCCGGCGGGCGAGGGCGATCAGCAGCGCGGCCTCCCCGGCGTCGAGCTGCCCGGGCGGGCGGCCGAACCAGGCGAGGGAGCCGGCGCGCAGCCCCTCGAGATTGCCGCCCTGCGGCGCGAGCGTCAGCCAGATGCCGAGGATCTCGCCCTTGCTGAAGCGGGCCTCAAGCTGCAGGGCGCGCGCGATCTCGATCAGCTTGCTGCGCAGCGTGCGCGGGCGGGGCTCCAGCAGCCGCGCGGCCTGCATGGTCAGCGTCGACCCGCCCGAGACCACCCGCCCGGCGCGGATCCATTGCAGGCTGGCGCGCGCCAGCGCCGCGGGATCGACGCCGCGATGCCACAGGAAGCGCCGGTCCTCGGCCGCGACCAGCATCGCGATCAGGTGCGGCGGCACGTCCTCGACCGTGGTGGCGAGCCGCCAGACCCCGCCCGCGGCCGGCAGGACCGAGAGGGTCCGCCCCTCCCGGTCCAGCACCTCGACGCCCGCCGCGAGGCGCACGAGGTTGGGCGGGAAGGCCCGGTCCAGCGCCACCACGGCCAGCGCCACCGCCGCCAGGGCGAGCCCGGCGAGGGTCAGGCGGCGGCGCATCACTCCGCCGGCAGCACCGCGATGCGGGCGCTGTTCTGGCGGCCGAAGATGCCGGGGCGGTACATGTCCGCCGCCTCCATCCCCGGCAGTTCGAAGGAGCCTGCCGTCACCGCCCGCAGCCGCACCGCGAGCCGCGCCAGCGGCGAATCGGGCGTTAGCTCGATGGCGGCGGCGAAGCGGTCATCGCGCGCGGCCACGCTCTGCGCCTCGGTGAGCGTGCCGAGCCAGGGCATGCCCGTGACCTCACCCGCCGGCAGCCGCCCGGCGATTTCCCAGCCCGCGGGCAGCCCCTGGGTGAGCATCGCCTCATGCCGTTCGTTGTTCAGCGCGCGCACTTCCATGAGCAGCACGAAATTCGTGCCCGCCCGCAGCGTGTCGAGATTCACCGGCTGGCCCGCCATGTCGAAGAAGCGGCGCGCGACGCGCAGCCCCTGGCTGGCCGCCGGCAAAGGCGAGGTCGGCACGCCGGCGATGGTCACCGCCTGCACCACCGGCGCATCGCCCCGGTTGCGCGCCTGGCCCGGCGCGGTCAGGGCCGCGTGCAGCACGGGGGCCACGGGCAGGTCGCGCTCATTGAAGGTCATGCGCAGCGGCCGCCCGTCACGCCCGAGCACCGCGGCCGCGGCCACGGCCCAGGCCTGTTCCTGGGTATTGCTGACCGCCGGCGTGAAATCCGCCCCCGGCAGGCGCGCGAGCAGCGCGGGCAGCCGGTCCTGGGCCACGCCGCTCTCGCGCAGCAGCAGCGCGGTGGCCAGCGCATCGCGCGCCGCCGAGCCGTAATCCGCGAACCAGAAACTCCGCCCCGGATTGGCCAGCGCGGCGGCGAAGACCTGCTCGGCCCGCGCCCGGTCGCCCGCCCGCGCGAAGGCGGCGGCGAGCTGCGCCTTGGCCAGCGGCGTGGGCAGGGCGTCGAGGCTCTCCGCCAGGCGCCGCGCCGCACCCAGCCGGTGCCGCCCGGCGAGGCCCATCAGGTGCACCCGATAGGCCTGGGCGGCCAGCGCCGCGGGGCCGCTGCTGTTCTGCTCGAGCGATTCCTCGACGCCGCGCAGCGCATCGGCCAGCGCGGCTTCCGGCACCGGGGCGCCGGCCGCTTTGGCGCGCAGCAGCGCCTCCACGGCGTAGAGGCTCGCCCAGTCATGCACCTCGCCCTCGGCGGACCAGAAGCCGAAGCGGCCATCGAAGCGCTGGCGGTCCAGCACGGATTGCAGCGCCTGGAGCAGCGCCGCCTGGTCCTCCTGCGCCGTGTCCGGGTTCTGCGGCGCGAAGCTGAGCGCCAGCAGGCGGGAGGAGGCCTGTTCCAGGCAATCCAGCGGGAAGCGCTTGAGGCCGGCCAGCAGCGCCGCCGAATCGAAGCGCACCGGCGCCCCCCAGCTCACCGAGGCCCGCCAGGTGCCGGCGATGAAGCGGTCCGAGGGCAGCGGCACCGCCGCCGTGCCGCCGGGGGGCAGCGTGGCGAAGGCGATCTCACTGACCGCGGGGCGGGAGGAGCGCACGGTGATCCGGCTCTCCCGCGTCGTGGTGAAGCCGTTCGGCCCGGTGACGGCCAGGCGCAGCACGCCCTCCCCCACCATGGTCGCGCGGAGTTGCGTGGCGGGCAGGGCCCGCGCCCCGGCCGCCAGGCTCAGCTCGATCCGCGCCGGCCCGGCGAGTTCGATGGCGCCCGTGGCGGTCAGGGTGGCGGTGAAGGCGCCGGCCGGCAGTTCGACATTGTGCAGCAGCACCGGCAGGCGGGCGGTGTCACCCGGGGCGAGGAAGCGCGGCAGCAGCGCCTCGGCCACCGCGGCCTCGCGCACCGTCATGGGCCGCGAGGCCTGGCCGATGCGGTTACCCTCCCAGGCCACGACCATCAGCCGCACCTCGCCGGCGAAATCGGGCATGTCGAGCGGGATCACCGCGCGGCCATCCGGGCCCACCGCCACCGCGCCGCTGAACAGGGCCACGATGCGCTGCGGGATCTGGATCATGCCCGCGCCATCCATGCCGTCGCCACCCTGGCGCAGCACCGCCGCCTCACCCTCCGCGGGGGCAATCAGCCGCCCGTAATCGTCGCGGATGTCGAGGCCGAGGCGCCGCCGCGCCAGGAAATGCCCGGCCGGATCGGGCGAGGCGAAGTTGGTGATCCGCAGAATGCCCTCATCCACCGCGGCCAGCGTGACCATGGCGGAGCCACCCGATTGGGCGAGCCGGATCGGCACCTCGATGCGGGTATTGGGGCGCACGAGGTCGGGGGTCTCGATCGCCACCGCCATCTGCCGCGCGCTGGGATCAAGGCCGAGCCAGACGAGGCCGAGCGCGCGGCCCGGCCGCCCGGCCGGCGACTGGCCGGGGCGGAAGACGGTGACGGAGACATGCGCGCCCGGCCCCCAGGCCGGATCGACCGGCACCGAGACCTCGGCGCCCGCTTCCGGCACGGTGATTTCCTGCAGCGACACCACGCGGTCCGTCAGCACGGCCACGCTGGCGCGCCCGGCGAAGGGGGGCGTGATGCGGATGCGCGCCGTCTCGCCCGGCGCATAGGCGCGCTTGTCGGCGGCGAGATCGACGCGGTCCGGCACCTCCGCCGACTCGCCCTGCGCCCAGCCGCTGCGGAAGCGGTAGCTTGCGATGGCGAGGCCGTTGGGCTCGCTCACCTCGATGCGGTAGCGGCCGAAGGGCAGCACGCGGGCGAAGCGGCCCGGCGCGTTGGGCGCGACGGCGATGTTGGTGCTGTCCACCGGCTCATCGCGCCAGACCGTCTCATAGCGGGCGATGCGCTCGCGCATCACGATCCGCCAGTCGGGGCGCTCGCGCACCAGGCGCAGGCGGAGATTGGCGGCGATGGCGGCCCCTTCGGGATTCACCGCGGCGATCTGGAAGGCGGCCTCGGCATTGGCATCCACCGCGCCCCCCTCGAAGCCGGGGCGAATGGCGAGCAGCGTGCCGGCCGGGCGCACCGGCAGGGTGGTGCGCGCGCCGCTCACCCGCCCGCCGGGCTCGCCCATCAGCACGGCGATCTCCGCCTTCACCGGGCGGGTCGTATCGGGGGCGGCGGGCAGCAGCACGGAGACCGCGGCGCGGCCCTGCGCGTCGGTTTCCGGCACCTCGAAATTCAGCAAATCGGGGGCGAAGCTTTCCTCCATCAGCCCGAAGCGCCAGCCGCGCCAGGCAGGCCAGGGCTCGGCATCCGGGACCAGCCGCAGCTCCGCCGTGCCGGTCAGCCCCGCACCGGGCGCGCCATAGAGGAAGCGCGCCGTGACCGGCAGGTCGAGCGCCCTGCCCGGCACCAGCGACCCGGCCGTGCCGAGGGTGACTTCCAGCCGCTCCGGCACGAAGGCATCGACGCGGAAGGTGGTGCGACCGATCGGCGGCGCGCTGGGGTCGGCCAGCACCTCCACCGTCCAGGCGCCCACCGGCGCGCTGGAGGAGAGCGCCACCGGCACGGTGAAGGCCGCGCCCGGCACGCGCGCGGGCACGGCCTCGAAGAACACCTGCCCGTTCGGCCGGCGGATGCGCAGCCGCGCCGGGATGTCGGCCGGCGCGCCGCCGCCCTCGCGCAGCAGGGCCGAGACCTGCACCGTCTCGCCCGGGCGATAGATGCCGCGATCGAGCCAGACGAAGGCATCGAGCGGCCCGGGATGCGCCCGGCCCTCGGCGCCGCGGTCGGAGAGGTCGAAGGCGGCGGTCAGCAAATCGAGGCTCGCGAAATCATCCCCGGCCAGGGCCTGCAGCGCGAGCGGCGATTGCGGCCCCTCCCCGCGCAGCAGCGCCGCGCCGAAGGTGACCTGGCCCTGCGCGTCGGTCGTCGCCTCGCCCAATATGTCGTTGTTGCGGGCCAGCAGCCGCACCTGCGCGCCGGCGCGCGGCAGGGCGTCGGAGAAGCCGCGCAGCTGGGCGGTCAGCCCCTGCGGCCCCTGCCAGGCGGTGAGACCCAGGTCCGTCGCCAGGATCGCCACCGCGCTGGGCGAGATGCGGTTGCGCTGGCCATCGCCCGGCAGGGCGACCAGCAGGTACATCCCCGGCCCCGCCGTCCGCAGCGCCTCGGGCAGCGGCAGGGCCGTGCGGGCGGTGGTGTTGGGCGCGGCGGCGGGCAGTTCCGCCCTTCCTTCCCAGACCACGCGGCCACTTTCATCGGCCATGATGTTGGCGGTCCAGCCCTCGAGCAGCGTCCCCGGGCGCCAGTCGCGCGTCAGCGTGGCGATGTTGCGCTCGCTGACCCGGATCAGGCGCAGTTCCAGAGAGGCGACATTCACCGTCGCGACCGTGAGCTGCGGCGCCTGGCCGCGCGGCAGCACGAAGGCGCGGCTGTCGAAGGCGATGCGCGGCATGCGGTTCGGCATGGCGATGTTGAGCTGCCAGTCGCGCAGCACGCGCAGCCCGTCCTCGCCCGGCAGGCCGGCGCGCATGATCACCCGCGTGGTCTGGCCCCAGGGCAGGCCGGCGAGGCAGAGCACGTCGCCCTCCCGCACCACGGTCATGCCGGGCAGCGGCGGTTCGGCGCGGAACCAGTCCTGCGGCTGGAAGTCGGCGCGGCGGGAGGGGGCGGAGGTGAAGTCGATGCAGGCGCGCGCCGGCTCGGCGTCGGATTCGGTGCGCAGGCGCCGCACCAGCAGCCCCGCGGCGCGGCGCGCGGCGGCGAGTTGCTCCCGGTAACGGGCCTCATCCGGCGCACGCTCCACCACCGCTTCCAGCGCCTGGAGCTGGAAGGCCGGGCGGTCGGCCACGCGCAGCGCCTCGGCGATCAGTTGCAGGGAGGGGATCTCGGGCACGCCGCCGGGCACCATCAGGAAGGCCTTCCAGCCGGCCTGCAGCGCGCGGGCGGCCTCGGGCGGGGTGCGGCGCAGCTGCGCGGTGCCGAGCGCCAGCCAGGTATCGGCGCTGGCCTGGCCGAGGGCGATCCGCTCCTCCCAGGCGGTGGCGGCGGCGGCCCAGTCGTTGCGGGCCTCGGCGGCGCGGGCGCGGGTCTCGGCCTGGGCGCGCTGCTGCGGCGTGCCGCCGGCGGGGAAGCGGCGCGTCAGGCTGCCTTCATAGACATCCGCATCGCGGTCGAGACCAGGGATTTCCAGGGCCTGCGCCGGGACCAGCCAGGCGAGAAGGGCCAGGAAGGGCAGCAGGAAGCGCAACATCAGGCGTGCTCCGGGCAGGCGTTTCGCACAGCATGGCATGGCTGTGTGGCGAATGCATGGAGGTGTGAGCATTTTGCGCCCTCAGGCGCCGGGCGCCCTTCCGCGCCTCGGTCGGCTTCGCCGCCCGCACGCGTGGAAAGGCACAGGGCCAGCCCGTTCAGCTTCCCGCCGGCCGATGCCCCGACACCCGCGCCCCCGTCTCGGGCGGCAGGCGCAGCGTCGAGGGCAGCGAGGCCAGCACCACCAGCCCCGCCACCAGGAAGCCCACGGAGAACTCGCCCAGCCCCGGCGCGTCCCGCCCCGTCACCGCCAGCGAAGCCTCCAGCGTCATCGAGCCAAGCACCACGCCCAGCGCCAGGCCCAGCTGCTGCAAGGTCCCGGTCATGGCCGTGGCGGCGGCGAATTTCTCCGGCGGCACATCGGCGAAGGAGAGCGCATTGAGCGCGGTGAAATGCAGGCTGCGCGTCAGCCCACCCAGCGCCAGCACGGCGAAGATCGCCACCAGCGGCCAGGCGGGGGTGAAGGTGGCGCAGACCACCACGCCCGCCGTCGCCGCCACGCAATTCACGCTCAGCACCGTGCGGAAGCCGAAGCGCTTGAGCAGCGGGCGCACCAGCGGCTTCATCGCGAAGGCGCCCAGCGCCGAGGCGAAGGTGACCAGCCCGCTGGTCCCGGCCGAAAGCCCGAAGACCAGCTGCAGCTTGAGCGGCAGCAGGAAGGGCACGGCCGAGGCCCCGGCGCGGAACAGCGAGCCCGCACCCATCGACATGCCGAAGCTGCGCATCCGGAACAGGGAGAGATCCACCGCCGGGCGCGCCGCGCGCCGCGAATGGCCGATGGCCAGCCAGGCGAAGCCAAGCCCCCCCAGCGCCGCCGCCGCCGTGGCCCAATGCGGCACGAGGCCACGCCCGAGCGTCTCCGCCGCCGCCATCAGCAGCGCCAGCGCCGCGCCCCAGAGCGTGAGGCCCCGCAGATCGAGCGGCCCGGCATCCTCCTTCTCCACATCGGGGATGAAGCGCCAGACCAGGATCAGGCCGAGGATGCCGACCGGCACGTTGATCCAGAACACCGCGCGCCAGGACACCGCATCGGCCAGCAGCCCCCCCAGCGGCGGGCCGCAGACCGGCCCCAGCAAGGCGGGCATGGTCAGCCAGGTCATGGCGGAGACCAGTTCCTCCTTGCGGATGCGCCGCAGCAGCAGCAACCGCCCCACGGGCACCATCATCGCGCCCCCCACGCCCTGCAGCACGCGCGCCGCCACCAGCGAGACGAGGCCCTGGGAGAGCCCGACCAGGGCGGAGGACAGGGCGAAGACGAAGATCGCCAGCATGAAGACGCGCCGCGCCCCGAAGCGATCCGCGATCCAGCCCGAGACGGGGATGAAGACGCACAGCGCCACCAGGTAGGAGGTGATGGCGACCGAGAGATGCACAGGGTCCTGGTTCAGGTCCCGCGCCATGGACGGCAGCACCGTGCCGACCACGGCGTTGTCCAGGTTCTGCATGAACAAGGCACTCGCCACGATGATGGCGATGGTGCGCGGATCGGCTTGCTTTTGGCCCGGCCGATTCAGCCCTCCAGGCCCTTCGGCCTTCCGGTCATCGGACAGGGCACTCATCCCCGTGCGAGCGCCCGCAGCGCGGCGCGCTGGATCTTTGGCCCGTTCGGGCCATCGGTGACGGGAAAGGCGTCGAGCGTGACCACCCGCGCCGGCACCTTGAAGCCGGCAAGGCTCGCCTTCGCGGCGCGCAGCAGGGCGGCGGCGTCGAAATCCGCGCCGGGGATGACGCAGGCGACGGCCTTGCCCGCATCCTCCACCACCTGCACCGCGCGCACGCCGGGCTGATGCGCGAGAAAGACCTCGATCTCCTCGGGCGAGACCAGGAAGCCGCCGAGGCGCAGCGCATCGCCGCTGCGCGTGAGGAAGTCGAAGCCCCCGCCATCGGCGCGCGCCACGGCGAGGTCGCCGGTGGCGAACCAGCCCTGATGCGGCGGCGCCCCGAGATAGCCGGCGAAGAGCGAGGGCCCGCGCAGATGCAGCCCGCCTTCGGCATCGATGCGGAAGGCGGCCTCGGCACTCACCGGCATGCCGCCGCCCGGCGCCACGCCCGCCGCCTGCACGGCAAACAGCGCCTGCGCCTCCGAACTGCCATAGACGCCACGCACCGCGAGGTTCAGCGCGTCGGAGGCCGCGAGCACCGCGGCACCCTGGCCGTGGAAATTGGCGAAGCCGGTGAAGGCGAAGGGGGCATAGGGCCGGCCGCCGGCCGCCTCGGCGAGCTTCAGCAGCAATTCATCGCCCGCGACCATATGGGTGATGCGCTGGTCGCGGATCAGCGCATCGGCGGCCGCGGCCTCGAAGCGTTCCTGCATCGCGATGGCCGCCCCCCCGGCCAGCGCCGCCAGCGCGGCACTCAGCCCGAAAGTGCCGCAGAGCGGCACCACGGCGAGGAAGGCAGCGCCCGGCGCGTCGAGCCCGATCCGCGCCGCCACCGCCCGCGCATGGGTGGCGAGGCTGCGCTGGCTGTGCAGCACCAGCTTCGGCCCGGCCGTGGTGCCGGAGGTGGTGTAGGTCAGCGCCGGGCTCTCGGGCGTGGCGGCATCCGCGCTCTCCCCGGCCAGCGTATCCAGCGGGTGCACCGGCAGGCCGGCGAGGACGCCCGCCCCCAGACCATCCGCGCCGATCACGAATCGCAGCCCGGCGCGGGCATCGGCCGGCACGGCCTCGAGGATCGCGCCCGCATCGACGCCGGCGAAATCCCGCGCCACGGCGATCGCGCAGGGCTTGGCGCGCGCCAGCAGATTTGCCAGTTCCGCGGCGCGGAAGCGCGTGTTCAGCAGGATGGCGCAGGCGCCGCGCCGCGCGAGGGCCAGCAGCAGCAGCAGGAAATCCGGCCGGTTCGGCAGGAACAGCGCCACCCGGTCGCCGGGGCCGATGCCCAGCCCCGCCAGCCCGCCCGCCATCGCCTCCACGCGCCGCGCGACCTCGGCCCAGCGCAGCCCGCCAAAGGCCGGCGCATCGGGCCGCGCGGCGGCGGTGGTCTCGAGCAGATGGGTGAGCGTGGCAGGCGCCATCCGCGCATGATGCGGCGGCGCGTTCGGCACCACCAGAGCACGATCCGTCCTTTTGGACGGATCGTGCTCTGGCACGCATTGGTTCCAGAGCAAGAAATCCGCTCCGATCTCGCGGCAACGCCGCGATATCGCAGCGGCTATTGCTCTGGAGCTTGACGGGTGACTGGACGCGCGGGACCGTCCCGCCCATGTCCGAGAAACCCGACGCCGTCACCCTCGCCGTGCTGGAGAACCGCTTCCGCGCGGTGGTGGAGGAGATGGGCGAGGCGCTGCTGCGCACCGCGACCTCGCAGATCCTCAATTCCTCGCGCGATTTCTCCATTGCCCTGTGCGATGCGCAGGCGCGGCTGGTGGCGCAGGCGGATCACATCCCGGTGCATGTCGGCGCCATGCCGCTTGCCGCTGAGGCCGTGCTCAAGGCCTTCGGGAGCGCGATCAAGCCCGGCGAGTGCTACCTGCTGAACGACCCCTGGCATGGCGGCAGCCATTTGCCGGATTTGACGATCGTTCTCCCGGTTTTCGGTGAGGGGAGGCTGCGCTTCCTCTGCGTGGTGCGCGCCCATCAATCCGACATCGGCGGCGCCACGCATGGCGGCTACAACCCCGGCGCGACCGAGATCTGGCAGGAGGGCATCCGCATCCCGCCCATCCGCCTCGGCGAGCACGACACGCTGCGCGAGGACCTCGTGCAGATGCTGGCGCTGAACACCCGCATCGCGCGCGATTTCCGCGGCGACCTGATGGCGATGTGGGGCGCGGCACGGCTCGGCGGCAAGCGCATCGAGGCGCTGCTCGCGCAGCATGGCGCGGGCAAGCTGGCGGCGGCGGTGGAGGCGATCCTCGACCTCGCGGAAGCCCATGCCGCGCGCATCATCGAATCCTGGGCCGATGGCGACTACCGCGGCGAGGCCACGCTGGATGATGACGGCCATGGCGCGCGCGACATCCCCATCGTCGCGCGCGTCACCAAGCGCGGCGGGCATGTGCATGTCGATCTCTCCGACAGCGCCGACCAGGTGCGCGGCTTCGTCAATTCCTCCTGGCCCAACACGCTGAGCGCGGCGCGCATGGCGCTCGCCTATCTGCTCGACCCGGAGGTGGCGAAGAACGAGGGCTGCTTCCGCACGCTCTCCGTCACGGCGCGCGAGGGCAGCATCGTCAATGCGCGGCCCGGCGCGGCGGTGACGCTCTGCACCAGCCATTGCAGCAACGAGATCGTCGAGGCGATCGTGAAGGCCCTGGCGCCGGCCTGCCCGCAACGTGCCATGGGTGGGTGGGGCAGGCGCTTCCGCGTCGCGATCCAGGGCAACGATCCGCGGCGTGACTCGAAAAAATTCGTCTGGCATCTCTTCCATGCGCGCCCCGGCGGCGGCGGCCATGCGCAGGGCGATGGCTGGTCCGGCGCCGGCGAGTGGCATTCCGCCGGCGGGCTGAAATTCGGCAGCGTCGAGATGGCGGAGGCGCGCTTTCCCCTCTTCTTCCGCCGCCATGAATTCCGCCCCGATTCCGCCGGCCTGGGCCAGTATCGCGGCGGCTTCGGCGCCGAACTCGAACTGGTGATCGAGACGGCGGGCGAGGCGCGCGCGAACACGGCGGGCGATGGCGTGCGCCATGGCGCGGCCGGGATGCTCGGCGGCGCGGATGGCGCGCCGCACCGCTACACGCTGCGCCACAAGGACGGCACGGAGCGCGAGTTGCGCACCAAGGAGGCCGCGATCCTGCTCGCGCCGGGCGATGTGCTGGTGGTGCGCTCGGGCGGTGGTGGCGGCTGGGGTGATCCCGCGCTGCGCGATCCCACCCGCATCGCGCAGGATCGGGCCGAAGGATTGGTGAAGTGAACGCCCCCTATCGCATCGGCGTCGATGTCGGCGGCACCTTCACCGATGTCGTCTGCCTCGGCGCGGATGGCGCGACGCTGCTGGTCAAGGCCGCGACCACGCCCGATGACCAGTCGCGCGGCGTGCTCGATGGCCTCGCTTTGCTCGCCGCCACGCTGCACCTGACGCTGCGCGAGATGCTCGAGATGACCGAGCGCCTGGTGCATGGCACGACGGTCGCCACCAACGCGCTGCTGGAACGGCGCACCGCGCGCATCGGCCTGATCACCACCGAGGGCCATCGCGACGTGATCGAGATGCGGGAGGGCCTGAAGCCCGAGCGCTACGACCTGCGCCTCTCGCCCCCCGCCCCCCTGGTGCCCCGCGCGCGGCGGATCGGGCTGCGGGAGCGCATCCGCGCCGAGGGCCGGGTGGCCACGCCGCTCGATCTCGATTCGCTCGAGGACGCCATCACGCAGCTCCGCGCCCAGCAGGTCGAGGCGGTGGCGGTCTGCCTGCTGCATGCCTGGCGCGACGACAGCCATGAGCGCGCGGTGGGTGATGCGGTGCGCGCGGCCCTGCCCGGCGCCTATGTCACCCTGAGCAGCGAGGTGCTGCCCCAGATCAAGGAGTTCGAGCGCTTCTCCACCACGGTGGTGAACGCGGCCGTCGGGCCCATCGTCGCCACCTATCTCGGCCGGCTGGAACAGCGGCTGGAGCAGGCCGGCTTCCACGGCCCGCTCTTCGTCATCCTCAGCCATGGCGGTGTGGCGCCCGTGGCGGAGGCCGCGCGGCTTGCCGCCGGCACGGCGCTCTCCGGCCCGGCCGGGGGCGTGGCCGCGGGGCTGGCCCTGGCGCAGGCAGGGCTGGGCGAGGACCTCGTGACCTTCGATGTCGGCGGCACCTCCACCGATGTCGCCCTCATCGCGGGCGGGGAGGCCGCGCTGGGCCGCGGGCGCGCCGTGGGGGGCGAGCGCATCGCGCTGGAGAGCCTCGACATCGTCACGCTGGGGGCGGGGGGCGGTTCCATCGCCCATGTCGGCCCGGGCGGGATGATGCGGGTCGGGCCCCGCAGCGCCGGCGCGGTGCCGGGCCCGGCCTGCTACGGCGCGGGCGGGACGGAACCCGCGGTGACGGATGCGAATCTCGTGCTCGGCTACCTCGACGCCGCGCGCTTCCTCGGGGGCACGCGGCGGCTCGACACCGCGGCGGCGCAGGATGCCGTGGCGCGGCTCGGCACGGCGCTGGGGCTCGGGGCGATGGAATGCGCGGCCGGCATCCATGCGCTGGCCAATGTGGCGATGGCCGAGGGCATCCGCGTCGCCACGGTGCGGCGCGGCGTGGATCCGCGCGGCTTCACCCTGCTCGCCTTCGGGGGGGCCGCGGGGCTGCACGCCTCGGCGGTCGCGCGGGATCTCGGCATGCGGCGCGTGGCCGTGCCGCTGCTCGCCGCCGGGCTCTCGGCCTGGGGCATGCTGCAGACCGATCTGCGCTACGAGGTCTCCCGCAGCCTGGTCGGCGCCACCGGCCTGCCGGAGGAAGCCGAACTGCGCGCCCTGTTCGACGCGCTGGAAGCCGCCGCGCGCGCGCGGCTGGCGTCCTGGATGCCGGGCGAGCCGCTGATCCGCCGCAGCGCGGACATGCGCTATGGCGAGCAGGTCTTCGAGGTCGGGGTGCCGCTCGATGCGGTGGAGTGGTCCGCCCCCGGCCTGCCCGCCCGGCTCGCAGCCGCCTTCCATGCGCGGCATGAGGCGCTGTTCACCTATGCGCTGCAGGGCGAGGAGGTGGTGCTGGTCACGGCGCGGCTCGCCGCCATCGGCCGCCTGCCGGCCCGCCCCGCCCCCGCCCTGCCGGCGCGCGACGCCGCCACGCCCCAGGCCACCCGCCGCGCCTGGATCGAGGGCGCCTGGGCCGATCTGCCGGTCTGGAGCTTCGCCGACCTCGCGCCCGATCAGCCCGTGCCTGGCCCCGCCATCGTCGAGAGCGACACCACCACGGTCCTGCTGCTGCCCGGCGACGCCGCGCGGCTGGATGCCCGCGGCTGGCTGGAGGTCACGCTGCCGGGGTAGAGCAATTTCCGATCAGATGACCTCATCTGATCGGATTTCTTGCTCAAAGACGATCAGGCTGCAGCCACCCGGGCGTAGTGCAGCACGGCCTCGCCCGGCTCCCAGCGGATCAGGACCGGCCGCAGCGCGCCATCCGCGCCGGGTTGGCCGGCGAACCAGGCGCCGTAGAGCCCTTCCAGCACCGCCCCCGCCCAGGCGCCGTCGGAATCCTCGCCGGTGCCCACGGCCGGGGCCGCGCCATGGGTGATCACCAGCCGGCAGGCGGTGGCGTCGAAGGAGAGGCGGCAGAAGCCCCATTCGGCGCCGGCCAGCGCGTCATTCATCCGCGCCTCCAGATCCACCAGCGTGTCGCAATAGGCGAGCGGCAGGGCGGCTGCCATGCGCGCCCCCACGGCGCGCAGCAGCGCCGCGCGGCCTTCCGCGTCCAGGTGTTCGTCCAGCGTCTCGACCATGGCGCGCAGGAAGCCGCGCCATTGCGGGCCGACCGAGCGGCGGGCGAGGTAGGCGGCGGTGATCGGTTCGGCCGAGGTCATGCTGAGGTCCAGCTTATTCAAAGCGATAGCGTGCGTAGAGCAGCGCGCGATACTCGTTCCAATCCGCCGCCTGATCCAGGCGCAGCGCGCCGCCGATGCGGAAGGCGGGGGTGACCGAGTATTCCAGGTCGCCGCGCAGCCCGGCGGTCAGGCCGGTCTTGTCCTGCGCCGCGTAATGCGTGCTGAGCGTGCCGTCGCTCGCGGCCAGGGCGACCAGCTGCGATTGCAGGCTCGGGTCGTTCGGGAAGACCGCGACGCGGTCCTCGTTGAACTGCGCCACGCCGATGCTCGCGCCCAGCCGCCAGGCAAGGTCGCCCGAGCGGCCGCGCCAATCCACCGGGATCGAGGCGGCAAGGAAGGTCTGCGGGCTGAAATACCCGCCATGGCCGAGCGTCGTGTAGCGGAGGTTGTTGTCGTAGGCGAAGTACACGAGGTCGAGCCCGGCCGTGATCTCCTGGCTGCCGGAGCGCCAGACGGGGGTCACGAAGCCCGCGCCGGCCTCGATGCGGTTGTTGTCGGCCACGCGCGTGCCGTCGAACTGGTAGTAGCCCGCGGCGATGTAGAAGCTGGTCTCGCCCGAGAGGAACTCCAGCTGCGCACGCCCGCCGGTGCGGGTCACGCCACCCCAGGTCGCGCCGCTGGTCGGGTCGTAGCGCCCGCCCCAGGAAAGCATGCTCTCCGTCACCGCGCGGCGCTCGCCGATCAGGCGCAGCCGCACGCCTTCCGAGATTTGGGGCGCGATCTCGATGCCGCCCACCGTATTCTCGATCAGGAAGCCGATCGGCGTGGTGCCGATATCCATGCTCAGCCAGTCGCGCGCATAGGCCACGCCCAGCGTGTAGCCGCTGACCGAGGTGTCGGTGTTGGTCGCCGCGCGCACCTGGGCGGCGGTGGCATTGGTGCCGAGCACCAGGGGGGCGGCGCCGAAGCGGCGCGCATTGGCCACCGACTGGCTGATCTCCCCGGTCTCGAGGTTGACCAGGCTGGCGCGCGCGGTCAGACGCCCGCCGATGCCCGGCACGGCGACCGAGCCCTCGGCGCCGGCATGGATCTCGGTCAGGCGGTCGAGCCCGGAATCGCCGCTGCGGCCGCGCAGGCCGAAGGCCGGGCTGAGCCGCGGCGCGGCTTCGGTCCGCACCTCCTGCTGCTGGCGGGTGATCTCGGCGAGCAGCGGGTCGGCGGGCGGCGGCACGAAGCCCGGGCTGGGCAGCACCTGCGCGACCTGCTGGTTGGCGCCCCGGACCGGCGCGGGGGCGAAGACCTCGGGCGGCACGCCCTGCCCGGCAAGGGGCACGCGGCGGAAGGGGTTCTCGAAGCCCGGCGCGGCGGGCTGCTGCTGCGGCACCGTCGCCTGGGTGGCCATGCCGCCGGTGCCGAGCACGCCGGGCTGGGCATCCAGGCCGATCTGCTGGCGGCGCAGCGCGGCGGCGCGGTTCAGCGCGCTCTGCGCCCGCGTCGAATCGCCCCAGGCGCGGGCGAGTCGCGCTTCCAGCAGCGGGATGCGCGCATCATTGGGCATCAGCGCCGCGCCCTCGCTCAGCAGGGCCTCGGCCCGGCCCCAGTCGCGCCGGGCGATGGCGGCGTCCATGGCGGCCTGGCGGGCATCCGTGTCGCGCGGATTGCGGCTGAGCACGGCTTCCGCGATGCGCCCGGCCTGCTCATGGTCCCGCGCGCCCTGGTAGAGCCGGCCGAGCGCGAGGTTCGTCGCCGGGTTCTGCGGATCGGCGCGCAGCGTGGGGGCCAGCACCTCGAAGGCGGTGGCCTGGTCGCCGCGCTGGTTCAGCTGGTCGGAGGCGCGGATGACGAGGCCCGATTGCAGCCCCTGCGCCACCTGGCGCTGGTCGGGCGTCAGGCGGTTGGGGTCGATGGTCTGGGTGACGGCCGCGGCGTCGCGGTTCAGCCCCGCTTCCATCAGCGCGCCGGCGGCGGCGAGCTGGGCGGTGGGGTTCGTCCCGCGCGCGGCGATGGCGGCCTGGCGGGCGGCCTGCTGGGCGGCCACGGGCTCGTTCATCGCGTTCAGCGCGCGCACCGCCGCGGGCGCGGCCTCCCCGGTCGGGTCGGGGCGGGCGGCGATGGCCATCAGCCGGGTGCGGGCTTCCTGGCGGCGGCCCTGGGTGGCGAGCGCGGCGGCGCCGCGCACCTCCGCCTGGATCCGCGCGCTGGCCAGGAAGCGGTTCATGTCGGCGTTGCGGGCGCCGGCCGGCACGCGTTCCAGCAGCCGCACGGCATCGGCCGGGCGGCCCTGTTCGTTGGCGAAGATGGCCGCGGCGAAGAGCGCCTCGGGCGTCGAGCGGTTGGCCACGCTCTCATCCATCATGCGCCGCGCATCCGCGCCCTGGCCGGAGCGCGCCAGCAGCCGCGCATAGTCGGTGCGCAGCCAGGGATTGTTCGGGTCGGCCTGGATGGCCGCGCGCAGCAGCGCGGCCGCCGCCGCCGGATCATCGGTGCGGTTCGCCTCGGCCCGCAGCGCCTCGGCGCGGACCTGCGGCGGGGTGCCGGTGCCCAGGCGCCGCTGGATCTCCTCGGCCTCGGCGAACTTGCCCTGGGCCTGGAGCGCGCTGGCGAGGCCCGACAGGGCGGCGCCGAAATTGGACCGGCGCGCGAGGGAGGCGCGGAAGCGCTGCTCGGCCAGCGCCGCATTGCCCTGGCGCAGCGCGATGTCGCCCTGCAGCGCCTCGGCATCCGGGCGGTCGCCGCCATTGCGCGCGACGATGCGCGCCAGCACGGGCTCGGCCTCGGCGATGTTGCCGGCATCGATCAGGTTGCGCGCGCGCTGCAGATCGGGCGTGGTCACCGCCCCGCCGCCGCCACGCCCGCCGGCGCCGGCCACGCCGCGCGCCCCGCCGCCGCCACCGCCCCCGGTGCCGATGGAGTTCAGCGCCCGGCGCCAATCCTCGGCCCGGGTCGGATCATTGACGATCGCATCCTGCAGCAGGCGCCGGCCCTCGGCCACGCGGTTCTGCCGCAGCCGGATCAGGCCGAGACCGCCCTGCGCCTCGGCGTCGTTGGGGTTGATGGCCAGCGCCTGGTTGAAGCCCTGCTCGGCCTCCCGCACCTGGTTGCGCTGCAGCGCGTCCCAGGCGCGGAAGCGCAGGTCGGCGCCGGGGTCCACCGCGCCCCCGGGCGGGTTGCGCGCTTCCTCGAGCCGCCGGGCGATGTCGGAATCATTCGGGAATTGCTGCAGATAGCCTTCCAGCGGCTGCACCGCCTCGGGCCCGGCGCCCAGCCAGGTGAGGGATTCGCGCCAGGCGGCGGAGGCGCTCTGCTGCGTATCGGGGCGGGCGGAGAGGCGGCGCAGGCGCTCGATCCCCTCGGCGCGGGTATCCTCGCGATAGGTCAGCACCCGCGCATAGGCGAGCTGCACGGCGTTGTTGTTGGGCGCGCGCTGGGAGAGGTTGAGCAGCCCGTCGCGGGCCTCGACCCAGCCGCCCTCGGTGCCCGCCAGGTTCTGGTAGTATTCCAGCGCGAAGCTGTCCGGCACGGGGCCGCCGCGGAACAGCGCGCGGTAGCGCTCGGCGGCCTCGGCATTGCGCCCGGCCTGGGCAAGCTGGCGCGCCTGGGCCAATTGCCCGGCATCGACGGTGGAGGTCCGCACCGCCACATCGGCCGCCGCGGTGCGCGGATCCGCCGGTGCGGCGGCGCGCAGCCGAGCCAGCGCTTCCTGCGCCTGGGCGGTGTTGCCCATCTGCGCATGGGCCTCGGCGACGCCCGACAGGGCCTCGGCATTGTTCGGCGCCACCTGCAGCACGCGCTCGAGCGTGCGGAGCACCTGCTCGGGCCGGTTCTGAAGCTTCCAGTAGTTCGCCTGGTCCAGCAGCGCGGTCACCGCCGCCGATTGCGGGGCGCCGGCCGGCACCAGCGCCGGCACGAAGGCGGTCTGCCCCCCGGCCTGGGGCGCGACGCCGGGCGTGAGCGGCACCACGCCCTGTGCCAGCGCAGGCTGGACCAGGGCCGGCAGCCCAACGAGGGAGAAGACCGAGGCCAGCAGGCGGGTGCGAAGGGTCGGCGTCATCATTGCGTACGGGTCCGGAGGCGCATGGCGGCGCGGCGACGCAGGGCCCAATAGGAGGGAACGGCGACGATGGCACAGGCCACGACCAGCAGCAGCAGCAGCAGGTCGGGGCGCGTCTGGAAGAAGAATTGCGGCCAGACATGCGGCGGCAGGCTGCCCACCGTGTAGCGGTTGCCCAGCGTGAAGGCGTTGACCCGCCCGGCGGAGAGGATGGCGAGGTCACCCTGCACGCGCGGCGACTGCTCGGGGTCGCGCAGCGCGGCCAGCATCGCGTCCATGCCCGTGGCGGTGGTGCCGGTCAGCGCCACCACCGAGCGGCCCGAGCGCAGCGGGCTCTCGAAGCCGATCAGCATGCCCAGCCCCTCACCCGGGGAAGCCAGCAGCGCCTGCGCTTCCTGCCGCGCAATGCGGGGCTCATCGCCAAGGAAGAGGTTGCGGAAGCCCTCCAGCGCATCCGGCGTGGCGACCTGCATCCGGTTGCCCTCGAGCATCACCGGCCCGTCGCGCAGCAGCGTGTTCAGCGCCGACTGGCGGCCCAGCGGGCCGATCACGAGCAGGTCGCGCGCCGCGACGGATTCAAGCCCACCGGGGCGCACCACCTCGATCTTGGTGGTGGCATGGCCGACATGCGCGGCGAGGCGGCCCATCAGCGAGAGGAAGGCGCTGAGTTCCTGCGTCGTCGGGCGCTCGGGCAGCACCACGGCGGTCTCGGAGAAATCCGCCATGCGCGTGAAGGGGAAGCCCGAGCCGGCGAAGAAGGCGAGGTTCGGCAGCGTCGTGAAGCGATAGGCGTCGGTCAGGTCGATGGTGCTGTCCGGGTCGATGGTGGCGCGCACATCCGCCGGCACCGCGATGCAGTCGCCGCGGTGCAGCGGGCGCATGTCGAAGCGGAACTGCAGCTCGTTCATGCCGAAGATGAGGTAGGCGGGCAGGCCGAAGCGGCTCGATTGCCGCTCGCTCTGCACGAACTGGCGCGAGAGGATGTTCAGCGGCCAGCCCGGCTCGATGTCGCGCAGCGGCAGGGAGCGCAGGTAGATGTCGTTCAGCGCGACATCGACGCGCGACACCGCCACATCCATGATCGGGCCCGGCGGGGCGCGATAATGCATCTCCACCGGCAGCGGCCGGCCGCGCCAGGTGTAGAGGTCGGGCGCGGTGCGGAACGGAATGGCGATCGGGCCCGGCGCATAGCCGAAGGCCTGGAGTTCGGAAGGATCCACCAGCTCGCCGAAGCGCACGGGGCGGTCCGAGCGGATCCAGCGCGGCGCGTCATAGGGCGTGCGCTGCGGCGTGTTCACCGCCTGCACCACCGCGATCTCGCCCGCCAGGGCTTCGCGCGATCCGGCCAGCACCTGCGCGGCCTGCGCCGCCTCGGCGCCGGTGCGCCCGCCCACGACCAGCAGCAGGCCGAAGGGGTCGGTGGGGTGGGAGACCAGGGCGACGGTCGGTCCCTCGAAGCGCGGCAGCGCCACGCCGGGGATCGAATCCTGCCCGCCCAGGATCACCACCGCATTGCCCGATTGCGGCAGGGAGAAGGAGACGGGGAAGCTCGCCCCGCGGTAATCCGCCTGCACCGCGAACCAGGATGCGACCGTGGCGGCCGCCTTCAGCTGCTCATTGCCCGTCCCGTCCGGCACCACCACCGGGAGAACCAGCGGCTCGCGCAGCAGGCGCGGGTCGAAGAAGGGCTCGGGCAGGCGCGCGAGATCGCGCTGCAGCGGCAGGCGCTCCAGCGTCACCTGCAGCGTCGAGAGGTCGGAGATGTTGGACCAGAGCAGGCCCGAGAGCGGGTCGTTGCACTCGATCGTGTAGCGGCCGGTGAAGCGGAAGTTCAGCCGGTTGAGATCCGCGAAGAACACCGGGTTGATCGGGAATTCCAGCGGGCCGAAGGCGGGGCGGTTGCGATCGGGGTTGATCACGCCGACGAACTGCTCGTTCAGCGCCATCATGATCTGGCTGTATTCGGGGATCAGCGCCGGGCTGGTCGCCCCCTGCAGCACCAGCCGCGCGCCGGTCACCACCTCATCGCCGCGCACGCCGAAGAGCACGCCCTGCAGGTCAGAGGTGCCGCGCAGCTGCATCGGCGCGCGCAGGCCAAGCTGGCGCAGCGTGCGCGTCTCGGTGCGCGAGGAACCGACGGCGCCCGTCGGCGCGCCGAAATTGCCGACATTCGGCACGGAGCCGAGGAAGCCCGGCTGCGCGGCCGGCAGCGGGGCCACGCCGACATTCGGGCTGCCCCCCACGCCGCCGCCGCCAAGCCCCTGGCCACCGCCCAGCGGCTGGCTCGGGAAATTGGTCTGGCCGAAGGGCGAGGCCGGGGCGGGCGCCGGCGCCTGGGCGGGCTGAACCGGGGCGAGGAAGGGGCTGGTCGGCACCGGGGCCGGAGCGAGCGGCACGGCCGCCCCCTGGGTCGCTGGCGCACCGAAGCCGCCGATGCCCGGCGATTGGGGCGGCAGCGTCGCCGGCAGGCCCTGCGGCCCGGGCTGGAGGGGCGTGGGCGGCGGCGGGGCGCCGCGCAGCGTGACCTGCGCGGTGGCCATGCCGGGCGCGCCCAGGGCGAGCATCAGCGCCACCGCGGCGGCGCGGCGGATGGTGCTCTCCCCGCGGGCGCGGCGCACGGGCGCGGGCGGCGTGGCGGCGACGGCGGCCGGTGCCGCCGCGGCCTCGGGCGTTGCCGCATCCGGGGTGGGCTCCACCGGGACGGTGCTGCGCGGCGCCGCCTTGCGGCCGCGGTTGCGCCGGACGAAGTAGGAGAACTGGCTGTCGCCGCGGAACAGGCCGCCGATCGAGCGCGCCACCTCGGCCAGAGATCGCAAGGGCTTGTCTTCGCGCACGTCGTCCCAATCCACCCAGGCATCGGCGCGGCCCAGGACCGCGCGTACGATGTTGCCTTCATCCTGCAGCGTCTGCGCCGCGAAGCGCACCTGCAGCCGTTCATCCTGCCAGCGCAATACCTCGGCCGGGATGGCGACCCATTCGGGCCCGACATCCAGCTCGAGCGTGATCTCCGCATCGTCGGCCACGCCTTCGGGGCGTGTCACCGCCACGGCGGCGCCGCCGAGCGAGAGGTCCATCGTCTCGCCTTCCATCACGCGCCCGTCGGGCAGCACCACATTCGCCGCGATGATCGCGCCGACGCGCGCACGCTCACGCACCTGCCGGCGTTCGCGGCCCACCGCCAGGCCCGCCAGCACCACCACGAAGGACAGCGCGCACCAGAGCATGTTCAGCGCGAAGGCCTGGAAATCGAGGCTCTCCACCGGGTTGGTCGTCAGGCCGTAGATGCCCGAGAGCAGCCCGGCGATGAGCGCCACCGCAAGCACCATGTTCGGCCCCACGGCGCGCAGGTCGAAGAAGCCTTCCTGCAGCGTGCCGCCCTTGTCGGTGACGTTGAACTTGCCCTTCTTCGGGTCGAGCAGCGTCGCGAGCATCACCGGGATGAGGTAGAGCGCGAGCACCGTCTCATAGATTTCCGACCAGAAGCTGTGGCGCACATGGCCCGACAGGCGGGAGGTCGCGCCCACCGAATGCAGGATGTGCGGCCCGGCATAGGCCAGGATCGCCAGCGGGCTCGCCGCGATGATGCTCTCGCCGAACAGCAGGAAGGCCAGCGGCGCGGTCAGGAAGACGAAGCGCGGCAGCGGGAAGAGGAAGTGGAACTGCGACATGAAGTAGCAGAACCGCTGGTGCAGCTTCAGACCCGAGGCGAAGAGCGGGTTCTCGATGCGCATGATCTGGATCATGCCGCGGCCCCAGCGCATGCGCTGGCCGATGTGCAGCATCAGGCGCTCGGTCGCCAGGCCCGCCGCCAGCGGGATGCGCAGATAGGCCGTGCGCCAGCCGCGCCGCTGCATCTTGAGGCTGCAATGGCAGTCCTCGGTCACGGTCGCGGTCGGCACGCCGCCCACCTCTTCCAGCGCCTCGCGCCGGATCACGGCGCAGGAGCCGCAGAAGAAGGTGGCGTTCCAGAGATCGTTGCCCTGCTGCACCATGCCGTAGAACAGCAGCCCCTCATTGGGCACGCGCTGGCCGGAGGCGAGGTTCCGCTCGAAGGGATCGGGTGAGTAGAAGTGGTGCGGCGTCTGCACCATGCACAGGTCGCGGTCGCGCAGCAGCCAGCCCACGGTCAACTGCAGGAAGGCGCGCGTGGCGACGTGGTCGCAATCGAAGATGGCGATGTATTCGCCGTTCGTCTGCGTCAGGGCGTGGTTGATGTTGCCCGCCTTGGCGCCCTTGTTGTCGGGGCGGATGATGTAGCCGCAGCCCACCTCCTCGCAGAAGCGGCGGAACTCGTCGCGCCGCCCGTCATCGAGCAGGTAGACGTTGAACTTGTGGCCGGGCCAGTCGATCGCCAAGGCGCCGTAGATGGCCGGCTTCACGATCTCCAGCGGCTCGTTGTAGCTCGGGATGAAGACGTCGATCGTCGGCCATTCCTCGGGGTCGTCGGGCAGCGGCACGGGCTTGCGCTCGAGCGGCCAGATCGCCTGGAAATAGGCCAGCAGCATGGTGGCGATGGCGTAGATCTCGGCCAGGATCAGCCCGGTGCCGAGGAAGGTCTGGAGGAAGCTGGTGAATTCCAGCGTATCGACCATGCGCCAGTAGATGTAGCGCAGCGACACCACGCAGGACAGCAAGGTGAGGAAGATGGTGATGCCGCGCCCGGGGATGCGGTTCGCCACGATGAACAGCAGGAAGCCCGCCACCGCCAGCCAGATCTGCTGCTCGGCCTCCAGCGGGGCGACGATGAAGGTGGTCGCGATCAGGCCGCCAAGCAGCAGGAAGGGCCAGATGATCCAGCCCTTGGCCCAGACGCCCCCGCGCAGCGCGCGGCTGCGGCTGAATCCGGCGGCTGCGCTCACCGCGCGCCCCAGCCGCCCGCGAAGGGCTCCGGCGCCTGCGGCAGCGCGGCCTCGATGGCCCGCGCGATGGCGCGGATATCCTCGGCGGCGCGGCTCTCGGGCGCGATCTCCATCACCAGCTTCTGCATCGCCAGCGCCTCGGCCAGCGTCTCGTCGCGCGACACGGCGCCGAGCAGGCGCGGGCCGAGATGCCGGGCCACGGCATCGGCCGCGGCGCGCGACAGGCGCGAATTCAGGTCGACCTCATTCAGCACCACGCGCAACCGCCCCGCGAAGAGCGCCGCCATGGTGCCCGAGCCGAGGAAGCGGCCAGAATCGATATCCGGGATCAGCGCGGCGCTGATCGCCTCGGCCTGCAGCACCGCCACCACCATCGAGGCCATGGGCACCAGCACCGCCAGCGCATGGGAGGGGCCGGGCGGCGTGTCGGCGATCACGGTCAGGCCCGGATCGGCCAGGATGGCGCGCAGCGGTGCGGCCAGCAGGTCCGGGTCGCGCTCCAGCGCGGCGGAGAGGCCGAGCGCGCCGCGCAGTTCCATCGCGCCATGCGGCAGCACCATCACGCCCGATGCGGAATTGCGGATGCAGTTGCGCCAGTCCGGCCGGCGCGGCAGGTCGGCGGTGAATCCGCCATTGTCGGAGAGCGGCACGCCGAAATGCAGGCGCAGCGTGTTCTGCGGGTCAAGATCGATCACCAGCACGCGCCGGCCCTCGCGCTGCAGCGCATCGGCCATGTTGGCGGCGAGGGTGGTCTTGCCGACGCCGCCCTTGGGAGACGCGAAGCAGATGAGGGGCATGGGCGAAAAAGCCTCCGGTCAGGTCTGGGGCCCGTGCGCGCGCGCCGGTTGGCTGCGCAGCAGGGCAAAGGCGGGCTCAGCCGGCGCGGGTCCGGTCGCGAGCAGGCGAAACAGTTCCGCGAGCGGCAAGGTGACGGCAGCTGCGGCCTGCGGGCCGGCGGGCGGCGGCGCGGGCTGCTCGGCAGGAAGCGGCGCAGCGGCGCGGCGCGGGGCGAAGCCGCCCGGCAGATCGAGCGCCTCGATCAAGGGGAAGAGCGCCGCCGGCGCAGGCCGCGGCGGCTCCAGAGGCAGGGCGGGAGGGGGTGGCGCGCCGATCTCCGCCAAGGTGGAGAGCGGCGGGCGGCTGGCCGCACTGTTGATCGCCTCCGCCGCCTGCAGCAGCGAAGAAGGGCGGGGCGCGGCGGGCCCGGGAACAGGCGCAGGCGCCGTCATGACAGGGGCAGGCGCAACAGGGGCAGGCGCAACCGGGGCAGGCGCGACCGGGGCTGGCGCAACTTGGGCAGGCGCGACAGCGGCGCTGCGTGCCGGGGCCGGCAGGGGCATGGGTGCCGGCGTGGGCGCCGGCACCGTCGCTGCGACAGGTGCGGGGGCGGGCGCAGGTGCGGGAGTCCAGGCCGGGGCGGGCTGGGCGGCCGCGGCTGGCTCGGCAGGCCAGGGCTCTGCCACGGCAGCCGGCCAGGCCTCGGCCTGGGTATCGGACCAACTCGGCAGGGGCGCGGGGGTGGCGGCCCAGGATGGCGGGGGCGCCTCGGTCCAGGCCGGCTGGGCCGGTTCTTCCCAGGTCGGCGCGGCCGGTTCGCGCCGGGGGGCGGCCGACTCCGGGCCGGGCCAGGCGGGAGCCGACGGCTGATAGGAGGCCTGGGCGTAGGTATCGCGTGCGTAGGAGTCGCGCGCCCGCGGCTCATTGGCATAGGCTTCGGGCGCGTAGGCCTGGGGCTGGTAGGTCTGGGGGGCATAGGCCTGAGGCGCTTCGGCTTCAGGCGCCTGGACCTCCGGCGCGTAGGAGGGGGCGGCAGTCTCGGCCGGCGCGGCCCAGGACTCGGCCGCATTGCCCTGCTGGGCGGCGACTTCAGCGGCAGCGGTGAGGCCGGCGCTCAGCAGCGAGAACTCGCCCCCCGCTGCCGTCGCGGAGGTCCGAACCGGTTCGTTACCGAAACTACGATAGCGGATGCCGGGCGCGCGCAAGGCTGCTGCGACCCGAGCGACATCCGTATCCTGCGCCATCCGCCTGAAACCCCCGACTTAGTGCGCCGCAAGATGCCGCGAGGCTGCCAGGAATGGAATAGCCAATCGACGCGCCAAATGCGCTCTTAGACCGTTACTCTCGGCGAATCTCGCCACGCGAGACGAACGAGCAGAGTCAGGATGCCGGCATAGTAGTCCCGCGCCTCCTGCACCCCCGCAACGACCAGCCCGCCGGGCGGTGGTGCGGCCTGCGCGGCGGCGAGTCGGGCGATGGCCTGGATCCCGCTCGACGCCTGGTAGGGCGAGATCGCGTTCGAGCCGAGATCCGTCCAGGCCGGCAGGCGGGGGTGGCGTGGATCCGCCCAGAAGCTGGTCGCCGCCGCGGCGGCCGGCTCCTGGCCCAGCCCCGCCCAGGCCAGGTACAGCGGCACCCGCACCGCGTCGTAGGAGAAGCGCGCCGGCCAGCCCGGCGCAGGGCTCGGGCGTCCCCCGCCGCGCGGCAGCGCCACCCAATCCGGCGGCAGGCCCCAGCGGCCGAAGCGGCTGCGCCGCAACAGGGCAATGCCATCGCCCGCGAGCACCAGCCAGCGCGGATCCGGCACCGCCCGCGCCAAGGCGCGCAGCGCCGGAAACGCGTAGTAGGAAGGATTCACCACGATGTGATCCCGCAGCTCGAAGCCGCGCAGACCCGGCAGCAGCACCGTGTCGTCGCCGACCTGACGTGTCAAAAACCGCAGAACGTCCCGGGCGATGGCCGTTCCCTGGTCGGTGTAGGCATCGGACTGCCAGCGTGTCCCGGCCCGCAGCAGGGCCCAGGCGATCATCAGATCGCCATCCGTGGCGTTGTTCGGGTCCTCGACTCCGGCCTCCGGCCGCCAGCGCCAGGACAGCAGCGCATCGCCGGGCCGGGACAGGGCGCGACCCGTCCAGCCCAGGATCAGGTCGAACCGGTCGCGATCCGCCACGGCCTCGGCGCAGAGAAGGGCCCAGCCCTGCCCCTCGCTGTGGGAGATGCCGCCATTGCCGGTATCGACCACACGGCCCTCGGGGGTGAGGAAGCGCGCCGCGAAAGCACGCCACTCGGCCGCCTCGACCGCCGGATCGGCACCCACCGGCACCGCGCTGGCCCCCGCGGCACGACACCGGAGCAACGCCGGCGAAGCGAGACAAAGGGCGCGGCGGGAGAGCGACATGGGTGCACTCTCCGCCACCGGCGTGAAGCCGCGCTTAACGGGCCGCCGCAAGGCGGGGCGGGCCGGCGGCGGGGCGATGCGCCGGCAGGGCCGCCCCCCCGGCTCAACCCGCCACTGCGCCGCCGTCACAAGGGCCTGCAGGCCTCCGCCAACCAGGCCGCCGCCTCGGGCGGCAGCGCCGGGCCAAGCTCGGCCAGCACCCGCGCATGATAGGCATCCACCTGCGCCCGCTCAGCCGGGCTCAGCACCGCGACGGCGATCAGCGCGCGATCATAGGGGGCGAGCGTCAGCGTCTCGAACTGCAGGAAGGCGCGCATCTGGTCGGGCTGGCGCGGCGCCTCGGTCACCAGCAGCAGGTTCTCGATGCGGATGCCGTACTGGCCGGGCAGGTAGTAGCCGGGCTCATTGGACAGGATCATCCCGGGCTTGAGCGGGATCGGCTTCGCGGCGCGGGAGATGCCGGCCGGCCCCTCATGCACGCAGAGGAAACTGCCGATGCCATGCCCCGTCCCGTGGTCGTAATCCAGCCCCACGGCCCAGAGCGGCGCGCGCGCCAGCACATCCAGATGCGGCCCCGCCACGCCTTCGGGGAAGCGCAACGCCGAGAGGGCGAGGTGCCCGCGCAGCACGCGGGTGTAGCGCTCGCGCAGCGCCGCCGGCGCCGGCCCGGGGCCGGTCCAGAGCGTGCGGGTGACGTCGGTCGTGCCGTCCCGGTACTGCGCGCCGCTGTCGATCAGATAGGCCTCCTCGCGCCCGATGGCGCGGTCGGTGGCGGGGGTCGCGCGGTAATGGATCACCGCGCCATGCGGGCCGGCGCCGCTGATGGCGGGGAAGCTCTCGGCCACGAAATGCACCCCCTCGGCGCGCAGCCGCAGCAATTCGGCGGCCGCCGACATCTCGGTGAGCCCGCCCGCCGGCGCAGCCCGCGCGAACCAGGCGAGGAAGCGCGCCAGCGCGATCCCGTCGCGGTGATGCGCGGCGCGCGCGCCTTGCTGCTCCGTGGGGTTCTTGCAGGCGCGCGGCAGGCGGCAGGGATCCTCGGCGAAGACCGGCTCCCCTCCCCCGGCCCGCAGCGCCGCCACGGCCGAGGCCGGGGTCAGGTCCGGGTCGAGCCGCACCCGGCCCTCCCGGCTGGCGAGCGTGGCGGCCAGCGCGCCGGGCGGGCGCAGCGCCACGCCCGCCCCCAGATGGGCGCGCAGCGCGGCATCGGCGCGGGATTCCGCCAGGAAGAGCGTGACGCGCGCATCGTCGTGCAGCAGGGCGCGGGCCAGGACCAGCGGCGTATGCGCGAGGTCGGTGCCGCGGATGTTGAGCAGCCAGGCGACGCTGTGCGGGTCAGCGAGCAGCGCGGCCCGCTGCCCTTCGGCGCGCAGCAGGGCGGCGGCGGCCTCACGCTTGGCATCCGCCCCCTCCCCGGCGAACTCCGGGCGATGCACCATGGCCAGGCCGAAGGGGGGCGCGGGGCGGTCGGGCCAGACGGCGTCGATCGGATTGGCGGGCAGGGCCACGAGGCTCGCCCCCGCCTCGGTGAAGCGGGCCAGCGCGGCCTCGCTGTGCAGGTCCGGATCATGGCCGAGCCGCAGGCCGGGCGCGTGGTCCTTCACCCAGCCCGCCGGGGGCTGCTCGATCAGGTGGCGGATCTGCCAGAGCGTGCGGTCGCACTCCGCCGCCGCCTGGGTGGTGTAGCGGCCATCGACGAAGAGCACCGCCTGGTCGCGCAACACCAGGGCCATGCCGGCGCTGCCGGTGAAGCCGGTGAGCCAGGCCAGGCGCTCGGCGCTGGGGGGCACGTATTCGCCGAGGAACTCGTCGGCGCGGGGCACCAGCAGGGCGTCGATGCCGGCGGCGTCGAAACCGGCGCGCAGCGCGGCGAGGCGGGCGGCGGGGGAGAGGGTCTGTGTCATGGCGGGGTCACTGAAGTCCTAACATTCGAGCATGTGTCCACAATGTTTCATGCATTTGGCGCATACCTCATGTGCCAGACCGGCGCATGACCTTGGCGCCCGGCCCACCCATGTTGCGACTGCGAAGACGCTGAAGCGCCGGGCCATGAGGGTCCGGCCGCAGCATCCAGTGAAGAATGGAAAGTATCATGGACTCCCGCCCCGCTCGTCTCGATCCCGCGCTGTGGACCAGCTTCGGCCCGGACAGCACGGCCTTCAAGCTCGCCGCGATCCACCGCGAAGCCCGCGCCCAGCGCGACGCCGAGATCGCGCGCCGCCTGAGCAACGGCTTCCGCGCCATCGGCCGGGTGCTCGGCGTGGTCGCCACCGCCATCGCCGACTGGCCGCGCAAGCGCGCCACCTATGCGCAGCTGCGCCAGCTCAATGACCGCGAACTGGCCGATATCGGCATGGTGCGCGGCGACATCGCCCGGGTCTTCGAGCCCGGCTACGAGCTGCCCGCCGCCGCCAACTCCAACCGGGCAGGCAGCAAGACCGCCGCCTGACCCGAAGTTTGGCCATCTGGCCTTCGCCACGCGCCTGCCGCATCCTCGTGATGCGGCACGGTGGCAGGGGGCCAGATGGTCGAACAGAATTGGGCGGCGCTGCACAGGCTGGCAGCACGCCCCGAGGCGCGCGCGATCCGCGCCAGGCTCGACGTCGATCCCGGCCGCGCCCCGCGGATGCATCATCGCGGCGCCGGCCTGTTGCTGGATCTCTCGCGCACCGCCCTGGATGACGAGGTGCTGGCGGCGCTCCGCGACCTCGCGCAGGCCGCGGGGGTCACCGCCTTCCGCGATGCCATGGCCGCGGGCCAGAAGGTGAACGCCACGGAAGGCCGCGCGGCGCTGCACATGGCGCTGCGCGGCCCGCCCGGCGCCTTCACCACCGGCAGCGAGGACGCCTCCGCCGAGGTCCACGCCACGCTCGCCGCCATGCGCGACTTCGCCTCCGCCGTGCATCGCGGCGAGATCCGCGGCGCCACGGGGCGCGCCTTCACCGATGTGGTGAATATCGGCATCGGCGGCTCCGACCTTGGCCCGGCCATGGTCACCCGCGCGCTCTGGCGCCACGCCATGCCGCTGCGCGCCCATTACCTCGCCAATGTCGATGCCCATGCCTGGGAGGCGATGCGCCACGGGCTGAACCCCGAGACCACCCTGGTGCTCGTCGCCTCCAAGACCTTCACGACGCAGGAGACGATGGCCAATGCGCGGCTGGTGAAGGCCTGGCTGGAGGGCACGCTCGGCGCCCATGCCGCGCCGCAGCACCTGGCCGCGCTCTCCACCAACCTCTCGGCCACGGCGGCCTTCGGCATCCCGCCCGCGCGGGTCTTCGGCTTCCGCGACTGGGTCGGCGGGCGGTTCAGCCTGTGGTCGGCGGTCGGGCTCTCCATCGCGCTCGCCTGCGGGGTCGAGACCTTCGCCGGGCTGCTCGAGGGCGCGGCCGCGATGGACCGGCACTTCCTGGAGGCGCCGCTCGCGGGCAACCTGCCCTTCCTGCTCGCCGCCACCGAGATCTGGCACGTGAACGCGCTGGGCTATGGCGCGCGCGCCGTGCTGCCCTATGACGAGCGCCTCGCCCGCCTGCCCGCGCATCTGCAGCAGCTGGAGATGGAGAGCCTGGGCAAGCTGGTGAGCGTGGCCGGCGCCCCCCTGCCGCGCGCCTCCGGCCCCGTGGTCTTCGGCGAGCCGGGGACCAATGCTCAACATTCTTTCCTGCAGCTGATCCACCAGGGCACCACCCCGGTGCCGGTCGATTTCATCCTGGTGGCGCGGCCCGACCATGGCCATGCCGAGAGCCATCGCATCCTGCTGGCGAACGGCCTCGCCCAGGCCGAGGCGCTGGCCCGCGGCCGCACCGCGGCGGAAGCCCGCGCCGCCATGGCCGGCCTGCCCGAGGCCGAGATCGCGCGCCTGCTGCCGCACCGCATCTTCCCCGGCGACCGGCCGAGCGTCACCATCCTGCTGCCCGCCCTCACGCCGCAGACGCTCGGCGCGCTGGTGGCCCTCTATGAGCACAAGGTGGCCTGCCTCGGCGCATTCTGGGGGCTCAACCCCTTCGACCAATGGGGGGTGGAGCTGGGCAAGCAGCTGGCGGGGGGCATCCTGCCGGCGCTGGGCGGAGGGGCGCCGGCCGCCGATGCGGCGACCGGGGCGATGATCGCCGAAATCCTGGGCGCGCAGCACGGCGCTTGATCGCCGCCCCGCGCGGGCCCATGCCAGGGGCATGACCGCGCGGATTCGACTCTTGCCGGAGACCACCGCCAACCGCATCGCCGCCGGCGAGGTGGTGGAGCGCCCGGCCGCCGCGGTGAAGGAGCTGGTGGAGAACGCGCTCGACGCCGGGGCGCGGCGCATCGCCATCGCGCTGGAGGAGGGCGGCATCGGGCGCATCCTGGTCGAGGATGACGGGCGCGGCATGGATGCCGCCGACCTCGACCTGGCCGTGGAGCGCCACGCCACCTCGAAACTGCCCGATGAATCGGCACTGTTCCGCATCGCCACGCTCGGCTTCCGGGGCGAGGCCCTGCCCTCGATCGGCGCGGTGGCGCGGCTAAACCTCGTCTCGCGCCCGGCGGGCGGGGAGGCCCATGCCATCACGGTGGAGGGCGGGCGGAAGGGCGCGGTGGCGCCGGCCGCCGGCGCGCCGGGCACGCGGATCGAGGTGCGCGACCTGTTCTTCGCCACCCCCGCGCGGCGCGCCTTCCTGAAATCCCCGCGCAGCGAGGCCGAGGCGGCGGTCGAGACGGTGGAACGCCTCGCCATGGCCTGGCCCGAGGTCGCCTTCCGCCTGGAGGTGGAGGGCAGGCTCGCGCTCGACCTGCCCCCGGCCAGCCAGGCGGCGCGCATCGCCGCCCTGCTCGGCCCGGATTTCGCCGCCGCCGCCGTGCCGGTCGAAGCAGCGCGGGGGGCACTCGCGCTGGAAGGACAGGCCGCGCTGCCCACGCATCACCGCGCCACCTCGGCGGCGCAGCATCTGGTGGTGAATCGCCGCCCCGTGCGCGACAAGCTGCTGCAGACGGCGGTGCGCGTGGCCTATCGCGAGTTGATCCCGGCCCGGCGCTTCGCCGCCGCCGCGCTGTTCCTCGAGGTCCCGCCCGAGGCGGTGGATGTGAACGTCCACCCGATGAAGACCGAGCTGCGCTTCCGCGATGCGGAAGGCGTGCGCGGCCTGATGATCTCCGCCCTGCGCCGCGCCCTGGCGGTGGGGGCGGGCGGCGCGGTGCCGGAGGGCCTCGCGCCCCAGGCCCCGCAGCCAGCCGGCACATCGCCGCCGGGCTTCGCCGAGGCGCCCGCCCCGGTCTTCGGCGGCTGGCGGCCCGCCGCCGCGCCACGCCCCGCGCCCCGCCCGCTCCCGCTGGGCTTCGCCCCGGCGCCGGCCCCCGCGCCGCTGCCCGACTTCGCCGAGGAAGGCCCGCTCGGCCGGCCGCTCGCCCAGATCCTGGAGACCTATGTGCTGGCCGAGGCGCCGGATGGGGCGCTGGTGCTGGTCGATCAGCACGCGGCGCATGAGCGGCTGACGCATGAGGCGCTGCACGCGCAGCTCATCGCCGGCGGCGTGCGCGCCCAGCCCTTGCTGCTGCCCGCCGTGGTGGAACTGCCCGGCGGGGATGTGGCGCGGCTGCTGGACCGCGCCGGGGAGCTGGCCCGGCTCGGCCTGGAGATCGAGGGCTTCGGCCCCGGCGCGGTGCTGGTGCGCGCCCTGCCCGCCCTGCTCGGCGCGCCCGATCCCAGCGCCCTGCTGCGCGACCTGGCGGCGGAGCTGGCGGAGATGGGCGAATCCCTCGCCCTTGAGGCCCGGCTTGAGGCCGCCGTGGCGCGGCTCGCCTGCCATGGCTCGATCCGCGCGGGGCGGCGGCTCAACGGCGCCGAGATGGCCGCCCTGCTGCGCCAGATGGAAGCCACGCCCCGCGCCGCCACCTGCAGCCATGGCAGGCCGACCGTGCTGCGGCTGGGGCAGGCGGAACTCGAGAAACTGTTCGGGCGGCGGTAAGCTCTATCGCCGGCTCGTCGCCAGCCAGACGCCCGAGAGCACGATCAGCCCGCCCAGCAGCACCCGCAGTTCCGGCCACTCGCCCAGCAGCACGGCCGCGACGGCGGCGGCGAAGGGGGGCTGGAGGTAGCCGACCATCCCCGCATCCGTGGCCCGCGCGCGCTGCAGCAGCATCAGGAACATGGTCAGCGGCAGGGCCGAGGCGAAGGCGCCCAGCAGCGCCAGCACCACCCACAACTGCAAGGACAGGTCGAAGCTGCCCGCCGGCGCGAAAGGCAGGGCCAGCGCGCCGGCCACGCTGGCAGAGACCATCTGCTGGCCAAGCGCGAGCGGCGCCGCCGCGCCCGGTTTCGCCTTGCGCGCATAGACCGTGCCCGCCGCATAGGCCACGCCCGAGGCCAGGATCAGCAAGCCCCCGAGCAGCGTGGCCCCGCCCTCCATCGCCGCCGGGCCGAGGATCACCGCGATGCCGAGGAACCCCACCAGCAGCCCCGCCGCGCCGCGCGGGCCGGGGCGCTCCTCCGCCAGGAAGGGGATGGCGACCAGCGCCACCAGCAGGGGCGTGGCGGCATGGATCAGCGCCGCGGGAGCGGCCTCGATATGGTTCAGCGCAACCGCCGTCAGCAGGTTGGGCACCCAGCCATTGGTGGTGCCGAGCACCAGCGCGCCGATCAGCACCCGGCGCGGGAAGCGCTGCAACTGCCCGGTCGCGGCCATGAAGACCAGCACCGCGAGGGCCGCGAAGCCGCCGCGCAGGCAGGCGATGGCCAGCGGCGACATCTCCAGCGCGACGATCCGCAGCAGGGGGAAGGACGACCCCCAGAGCCCGCCGATCACGATCATCCGCCACCACAGCGGCCAGCCGGTCAGAGGCGTCATGTCCTGCGCCCGAAGGCTTCGCCTTCGTGCCCCTCAGACGCCGGGCGGCGGCCCTCCGGCCGCCTTGGCTTCGCGGCATGTGCCGCGGCGGCCCTGCGGCCGCTCGGCCCTTCGGGCCGCAGGCAGAAACGCAACAAATGCGCCATCATCTTGCCGGTACCGGCGCGCGTGTCCTCTCGATCTCGCGCCAGCGGGCGACGTTGCGGTTGTGCTCCTCCAGCGTGCGGGCGAAGGCATGCCCGCCCGTGCCATCCGCGACGAAGAACAGGAAGTCGTTCGGCTCGGGCCGGGCGGTGGCGCGCAGCGCCTCGCGCCCCGGGCTCGCGATCGGGCCGGGCGGCAGGCCGCGGATGCGGTAGGTGTTGAAGGGGTGGTCGCGCTCGAGGTCGGCCCGGGTCAGCGGCCGGTCGAGCACCCCGCCATCGGCCGCGGCATAGGCGGTGGTGGGGTCCGATTGCAGCATCATCCCGCGCCGCAGCCGGTTGACGAAGACGCCCGCGACGCGCGCGCGCTCGGCATCGCGGCCCGTCTCGCGCTCGACGATCGAGGCCAGGATCAGCATCTCCCGCGGCGTCGCCAGCGGCAGGCCCGGGGTGCGGCTGGCCCAGATCTCGGCCAGTGCCTGGTCCATCGCCTGGGTCGCGCGGCGCACGAGCGAGGCACGGGTGTCGCCGAACTGGAAGGCATAGGTCTCGGGCAGGATCGCGCCCTCGGGCACCGCCGGCATCTCGCCCACCAGCCCCTCGGTGCGCTCCAGCAGCAGGGCGATCTGGCGGATGGTGAGCCCCTCGGGGATGGTCAGGCGGCGCTGCACGGGCCTGCCCTGGCGCAGGATGTCCAGCACCTCGGCCATGCTCGCGCGGGCGGGGAAAAGGAACTCGGCCGCCCGCAGCGGGCCGGCGTCGCGCGTCAGGAAGAAGGCGACGAGGAAGAGGCGGTAGTCGCGGATGATGCCGCGCTCGGCCAGCGCCTCGGCGATCGCCATGGCGCCGCCGCGCGGCACGACCAGCGTGGTCGGCTCGGCCAGCGGGCCGGGCGCGGTGTAGCTGGCCTTGGCCTGCCACCAGGCGAGGGCGCCGCCCCCGGCCAGGAGGGTGAGGACAACGACAAGAGCAAGAAGACGACGCATGTCAGCAGGGGATGGACCGGCCCTGCCCGCTTGGCAAGGCCGGGCCGATCACGCCGCCCGCTTGAAGATGATGCTCGCGTTGGTGCCGCCGAAGCCGAAGCTGTTGGACAGCGCGATCTCGATGCGCCGCGGCTGGGCCTGCTTCGCCACGCGGTCGATCACGCTCTCGCGCGACGGATTCTCGAGGTTCAGCGTGGGCGGTGCCACGTTGTCGCGGATGGCGAGGCAGGAGAAGATGCCCTCCACCGCGCCGGCCGCACCCAGCAGATGCCCGATGGCCGACTTGGTCGAGGACATCGCCAGGCCCTTCGCCGCATCGCCCCAGAGCCGCTCCACCGCGCCGAGTTCCAGGTCGTCGCCCATCGGCGTCGAGGTGCCGTGCGCGTTGACGTACTGGATGTCCGACGGCGCTAGCCCGGCGCTGCGGAGTGCCGCGCGCATCGAGCGGAAGGCGCCATCGCCATCCTCGGAGGGGGCGGTGATGTGGTGCGCATCGCCCGACATGCCGTAGCCGATCACCTCGGCATAGATCTTCGCGCCGCGCTTCTTCGCGTGCTCATATTCCTCGAGCACCAGCACCCCCGCGCCCTCGCCCATGACGAAGCCGTCGCGGTCGCGGTCCCAGGGGCGGCTGCCCGCGGTGGGGTTGTCGTTGAAACTGGTCGAGAGCGCGCGGGAGGCGCAGAAACCCGCCATGCCGATCTCGCTCACCGCCGCTTCCGTGCCGCCGGCGACCATGACATCGGCATCGCCGAGCGCGATGAGGCGTGCCGCATCGCCCAGCGCATGCACGCCGGTGGCGCAGGCCGTGACCACGGCGTGGTTCGGGCCCTTGAAGCCGTAGCGGATGGAGACGTGGCCGGAAGCGAGGTTGATCAGGGCCGAGGGGATGAAGAAGGGCGAGATGCGCCGCGCCTTGCCCTGGCTGATCAGCAGCGAGGCCTCATAGATCGTGGGCAGGCCGCCGATGCCCGAGCCGATCATCACACCGGTGCGGCAACGCTCTTCTTCCTGGTCGGGGCCAGGCATCCAGCCGCTGTCCTCGACCGCCTCGACGGCCGCCACCAGCGCGAGCTGGATGAAGCGGTCCATCTTCTTCTGGTCCTTGACCGGGATCCACTCGTGCACGTCGAGCTTGCCCTCGGCGCGGGTCCCGGCCGGGATCTGCCCGGCGATCTTCGCGGTCAACTGCGCGGTATCGAAATTCTGGATCGCGCCGAGGCCGGATTCCCCGGCCAGCATGCGCTTCCACACATTCTCGACGCCAAGGCCGAGCGGGCAGGCGATTCCCATGCCCGTGACGACAACGCGCCGCGGCGCGTTCAGGTGACCGAACACCGCTGGTCTCCCCCTTTATTCTGCGCGGGATGCGAGCGGCTTCAGGCCGCCTTCTGCTTCTCGATGTACTCGATCGCGTCCTTGACGGTCGTGATCTTCTCGGCCGCGTCGTCCGGGATCTCGACCCCGAAGGCTTCCTCGAAGGCCATGACCAGCTCGACCGTGTCGAGGCTGTCGGCGCCCAGGTCATCGATGAAGGAGGCGTCGATGGTCACCTTCGCTTCCTCGACGCCGAGATGTTCGACGACGATCTTCTTGACCTTGTCGGCGGTGTCGCTCATGCCGGATATGCTCCTGTTCTGGTCTGGCCGTGCTGCTCGGGCCGTGCCGGGGCGGGTTGGGAATCGGTGCGCGGCCGCCCGCCACCCTCGGGCGGGGGCGCGCGGCTTAACATGGAAGCGTCACTTGGCCTAGGCGGCGTTTCGACGCAAGCGGGGGAGGCGCAGGGGTGGGAAAAAGCGCCACCGCGATTCCCCGCTTGCCCCCAGCCCCCCGCTGTGATTTATGCGCGCCTCCCCTGCCGGGATCCGAGGCATCGGTCCCGGCTATGCCCGTTCGCGCGTCCCCGGCATGGTGTCGGCGGCCGCCCTGGGCTGAGACAGCCGAAGGGAGACCCGATGCCGCTTTATGAATGCGTGCTGCTGGCACGCAACGACGTCACGCAACAGCAGGTCGAGACCATCGTCGACACGATGGCCGCCACGCTCGCCGAACAGGGCGGCGAGGTGAAGAAGCGGGAGTATTGGGGCCTGCGCGGCCTCGCCTACCGCATCAAGAAGAACCGCAAGGCGCACTACATGCTGCTCGGCATCGACGCGCCGCCGGCCGCGATGCAGGAGATGGAGCGCCAGCTCGGCCTGCATGAGGACGTGCTCCGCTCGCTCACGCTGCGCATCGACGCGATCGAGGAAGGCCCCTCCGCCATTCTCGCCCGTCGCGGCGAGGAGCGTGACCGTGACCGCGGCTTCCGCGGCCCCCGCCCGGCCGGCCGCTTCGGCTCGGGCCGCACCGGCGGCCCCGGTGGGCGCGAGCGCGACGACCGCGAGGAATATCGTGCCCGCCCGCATGGCGGCGACGACATGGATATGGGCCAGGAGTAAGCGACGATGTCCGACCGTAGCGAAGACCTCTCGCTGAACCCGGGCCTGCGCCGCCCCGCCGTGGGTGCGCGCCGCCCCTTCTATCGTCGCCGGAAGTCCTGCCCCTTCTCGGGCCCGCAGGCGCCGAAGATCGACTACAAGGATGTGCGCCTGCTCAGCCGCTTCCTCAGCGAGCGCGGCAAGATCGTGCCCTCCCGCATCACGGCCGTCTCGGCCAAGAAGCAGCGCGAACTGGCGAATGCCATCAAGCGCGCCCGCTTCCTGGCCCTGCTGCCCTACGTCATCAACGACTGACGCCGGACGGCAGAGGGGGCGGCAGGCGCCGACCATGACGGTGGAGAGCATGCAGACGGGGCAGCAGGGCGGGCCGGTTGGCGGGGGGCGCATCGCGTCCGACGCGCGCTGGCTTGCGGCCGCCGCCGCCGGGCTATCTGCCGCCGTGCTGGCGCTCTGGGCCTTCCGCGGCCTGCCCGGCGGGGCGCTGGCGCTGTGGATCTCGGCCCTGCCGCTGTTCATGGCGGGGATGGGCTTCGGCCTGTCGAGCCTGCTGGCCGCCATCGCGGCGGCTGCGCTGGTCGTCCTGCTGCTCGGCAATGCCGTGATGCTCGGCCTGTTCCTGGCCGCCTTCGCCGCGCCGGTGCTGACCCTGATGGTCGCCGCCGCCACGCGGGAACGCAGCCTGGGCGCGCCCTTCGCCATGCTCGGCGTGATCCCGGCCCTGGGCATCGCCTCCGCCGCCCTGCTGCTGGCCGACAGCCCCGGCGGGCTGGAAGGCGAGATGCGGCGCGCGGCGGAACTCGGCCTGTCGCGCCTTGGCCTGCCGGCCGGGGAGGCGATGGTCGCGGAACTGGTGCGCGTGAAGGCAGCCGCCATCGGCTTCTGGGTGATGATCGCCCTGCTGGTGAACGCCGCCGCCGGCGCGGCCCTGCTGGTCCGGGCCGGGGTGCTGGAATCCGCCCCCGCCTGGCGGGAGGCAAGGCTGCCGGCCTGGTACCTGGTGCTGCCTGCGCTCGCCGCGCTCGCCTGGTTCGCGGCCGATGCGGAGGCGGACGCCGTGCCGCTCTCGCTGCTGCTGGCGCTGCTCGTGCCTGTCTTCCTGCACGGCCTCGCCGCCTTCCACCGCGCCACCAGCGCGCTGCGGGGCCGGCCGATGCTGCTGGGCGGCGCCTATGCGGCGCTGCTGATCTTCGCCGTGCCCATGGCGCTCGCCGCCACGGGCTTCGGCCTGTTCGATATCGTCAACGGAAATCGGGGCCGGCCCGCGCCGCCCCCCCAGAGCTGAATGGTGCCGCCATGATCGAAGTCATCCTGATGCAGAGGGTCGAGAAGCTCGGCCAGATGGGCGAGCGGGTGAAGGTCCGCCCCGGCTATGCGCGCAACTTCCTGCTGCCGCAGGGCAAGGCCATCCGCGCCAGCAAGGAGAACCTCGCCAAGTTCGAGCGCGAGCGCGCCCAGCTCGAGGCCCAGAACCTCAAGCGCCGCGAAGAGGCCGAGCGCATCGCCGAGCGCGTGCAGGGCATCTCCGTCACCATCATCCGCTCGGCGGGTGAGAGCGGCAGCCTCTATGGCTCGGTCTCGGCGCGCGACATCGCCGAGGGCTGCAAGGCCGGCGGGCTGACGGTGGACCGCAGCCAGGTGCTGCTCGAGCAGCCGATCAAGATGCTCGGCATCACCGCCGTGCGCGTGATGCTGCACCCGGAAGTCTCGATCCAGGTTGCGGTGAACGTCGCGCGCTCGGTCGAGGAAGCCGAGAAGCAGGCCCGCGGCGAGGATGTGCGCGCCGCCGACCAGGCCGAGGAAGAGAGCCTGGAGGCCGAGCTGGCCGCCGAGCTCGCCGAGCTCGGCGCGGCGGCCGAGCGGGACTGAGCAAGACGCGAGGCTCTGCCTCGCGCTCCGCCGGGGGGCGAGGCGCCCCCCGGACCCCACCTCGACTTGCCCCCATTATCCACAGCTATCCCCAACCGACGAAGCAACCCCGACTCGCGCCACTGGGGTAGGAAGGGGCGATGAACAATTTCGCCGCCTCGCCCACCGACGGGCTGCTCGGACTCTCGCAACGCCTGCCCCCGGCCAATCTCGAGGCCGAGCAGGCGCTGCTCGGCGCGCTGCTGGCCAACAACAAGGCCTATGAACGCGTCAGCGAATTCCTCGCCGGCGAACACTTCGCGGACGCCGTGCATGGGCGCATCTACAGCGCCATCCAGCGCCGCATCGAGGCCGGGCAGCTGGCCGATGCGGTGACGCTGCGCGCCGAATTCGAACATTCCGGCCTGCTCGACGAGGTCGGCGGCCCGGCCTATCTCGCCCAGCTCCTCGGCGCCATGGTCGGCATCATCAATGCCGGCGAATATGGCCGCGTCATCCACGACGCCTGGCTGCGCCGGCAATTGGTGGATCTCGGCGAGACCATGGTGAACCGCGCCTTCGGGGCGGAGCCCGAGCTCGACGGCAAGCTCCAGCTCGAGGCCGGCGAACAGGCGCTGTTCGACCTCTCCAAGGCGGGCGAGAGCGGCGGCGGCTTCGTGACCTTCGAACGCGCACTCGCCACCGCCGTGCAGCATGCCGAGAAGGCCTTCTCCAACCCCGGCGGCGTGGCGGGGCTCTCAACGGGGCTGCGCGACCTCGACGCCAAGCTCGGCGGCCTGCACCAATCGGACCTGCTGATCCTCGCGGGCCGTCCCGGCATGGGCAAGACCGCGCTGGCCACCAAGATCGCCTTTGGCGCGGCGCGCACGGTGCTGCGCACGGCGCGCGAGCGCGACCCCAACGCGGTGCCGCGCGGCGGCGTGGCGATCTTCTCGCTGGAAATGAGCTGCGACCAGCTCGCCACCCGCCTGCTGTCTGAAGAAAGCCGCATCTCGGGCGACCGGATCCGGCGCGGCGAGATCAGCCAGCGGGATTTCGACCGCTTCCTCGATGTCAGCCGCGAATTGCAGGCGCTGCCGCTGTTCATCGACGATACGCCCGCCATCACCATCAGCGCGCTGCGCACGCGCTGCCGTCGGCTGCAGCGCACCAAGGGGCTCGACCTCATCGTGGTGGACTACCTGCAGCTGATGCGCCCCGCCGCCGGCCAGAAGCCGGAGAACCGCGTGCAGGAGATCAGCCAGATCACCCAGGGGCTGAAGGCCATCGCCAAGGAATTGTCGGTGCCCGTCATCGCGCTGTCGCAGCTCTCCCGCGCCGTCGAGCAGCGCGAGGACAAGCGCCCGCAGCTGGCCGACCTGCGCGAATCCGGCTCGATCGAGCAGGATGCCGACGTGGTGATGTTCATCTACCGCGACGAATACTACCTGCAGCAGCGCCAGCCGAAGGACCTCAACTTCGACAATCCGCAGAAGCTCCAGGAAGCCATGGAGAAGTGGCAGAAGGACATGGAGGAGGCGCACAACAAGGCCGAGCTGATCCTCGCCAAGCAGCGCCACGGCCCGACCGGCACGATCCGCCTGTTCTTCGAGGCCGAGTTCACCCGCTTCGGCGACCTCGATACGCAGCATGTGGGAGGGTATGGGGATTAGGGCACAAGCGATCGGGCCGCGGCGCGCCGGGCAGGCGATCCTGCATGTTGATCTCGCCGCGATCGTCGCGAATTGGCGCGATCTCGGCACGATCCATGGCGCGCCCTGTGCGGGCGTGGTGAAGGCGGATGCCTATGGGCTCGGCGCGGCCGCCGTGGCCCGCGCGCTGCGCGATGCGGGCTGCACCATTTTCTTCGTGGCGCATCTGATCGAAGGCCTCGCGCTGCGCGAGGCCCTGGGCCCCGAACCCGACATCCTCGTGCTCGATGGCTTCCCGCCCGGCGCGGATGAGGGCGCGCGGCTCTGGCCGGTGCTGAACCATCTCGGCGATGTCGCGGACCACGCCCGCGCCGGCAGCAACGCCGTGCTGCATCTCGACACCGGCATGGCGCGGCTCGGCCTCGATGCGCGCGAGCAGGCGGTGCTGGCGGAGGATCGCACGCGTCTCGCGGGTCTCGACCTGCGCTTCGTGATGACGCATCTCGCCTGCGCGGATGAGCCGGCGCATCCGCTGAACGCGATCCAGGCGGCGCGTTTCGCCGCCGCCGCCGATCGCATCGCGCCCGGCGTGCCCAGGAGTTTCGCGAATTCCTCGGGCATCTTCCTCGGCCCGGATTACCGCTCCGCCCTCGCCCGGCCGGGCTGTGCGCTCTACGGCATCAACCCCACACCGGCCGAAGCCAACCCGATGCGCCAGGTGGCGCGTGTCGAGGCGGAGATCCTGCAGATTCGGGACATCGCCGCCGGCGACACGGTGGGCTATGGCGCCTCCTGGACCGCGCCGGGGCCGCGGCGGATCGCCACCGTTGCGGCGGGCTATGCCGATGGCTACCTTCGCAGCCTGTCTGGCCGGTCGCTCGGGATCCTCCGGGGCCAGGCCGTGCCACTGGTGGGCCGGGTTTCGATGGATCTGACGACCTTCGACGTGACCGAGGTGCCGGGCGCCGAAGCAGGCGATCGCCTGCTGCTGATTGGTGGCCCCGGCAACACGCCGGACGACATCGCGGCCCGCGCGGGGACCATCGGCTATGAGGTGCTGACCTCGCTCGGCGCGCGCTACCATCGCATTTATGGCGACACATGATCGAAGCCGATCATGTGCCCCTCAAACGCCGGGCGCTGGGCATCCGCCCAGCTTGGCTTCGCGGCATAGGCCGCGGCGGCCATTCGGCCGCTCGTCCGGCGAAGTGCGCCGGCCGCCCACATCGGGACGCCTGAGACCTTGGAGCGCACCCTCGACTTCACTGCCGGCATCGGCCGCGCCGCCATCGGCCTGCTGCGCGGCGTCGGCGCCATCGCCTTGTTCGCCCTGGAAGCGATCAGCCATCTGCTGCGCCCGCCCTTCTATGGCCGGCTCTTCCTCAAGGCCTTCATCGAGATCGCCTGGTTCAGCCTGCCCGTGGTGGCGCTGACGGCCGTCTTCACCGGCATGGTGCTCGCCCTGCAATCCTATACCGGCTTTGCGCGGTTCAACGCCGAGGGCGCGGTGGCGAATGTGGTGGTGCTCTCCATCACGCGCGAGCTTGGCCCCGTGCTGGCGGGGCTGATGGTGGCGGGGCGGATCGGCGCGGCCTTCGCGGCCGAGATCGGCACGATGCGCGTCACCGACCAGATCGACGCGCTGACCACGCTCTCGACCAACCCGATGAAGTATCTGGTCGCCCCCCGGCTGCTCGCCGGCACGCTGGCGCTGCCGCTCCTGGTGGTGGTGGCGGATACGCTGGGCGTGATGGGCGGCTGGCTGATCGGCACCACGCAGCTCGGTTTCGCCTCGGGCGCCTATCTCAAGGCGACCTTCGACTTCCTGCAATTCTCGGACGTCTTCTCGGGTCTGGTGAAGGCCGCCGTCTTCGGCTTCATCGTCACGCTGATGGGCTGCTGGTGCGGCTACAATTCGGGCGGCGGGGCGCAGGGCGTGGGCCGGGCCACGACGACCGCCGTGGTCAGCAGTTCGATCCTCATCCTCGCCTTCGACTACATCCTCACCTCGATCTTCTTCGCCCGATGAGCGAGGTGCCTAAGATCCGCCTGCGCGGCGTGAAGAAATCCTTCGGGCCCAAGGCGGTGCTGGACGGCGTCGATCTCGACATCCGCGCGGGGCATTCGATGGTGATCCTGGGCGGGTCGGGCAGCGGCAAGTCGGTGACGCTGAAATGCGTCCTCGGCCTGATCACGCCCGATGCGGGGCTGATCGAGGTGGATGGCCGCGACCTCTCCACCATGACGCGCACGGAACGTGAGGCGCTGGGCGATCGCATCGGCATGCTGTTCCAGAACGGCGCGCTGTTCGATTCGCTCCCGGTCTGGGAGAATGTCTGCTTCAAGCTGCTCGCCCAGCGCCGCATCACCCGCCGCGCGGCGCGCGACAAGGCGGCGGAGGTGCTGGCGCAGGTCGGCCTCGCGGCGAGTGTCGGTGATCTTTCGCCGGCGGAATTGTCGGGCGGCATGCAGAAACGCGTGGGCCTCGCCCGCGCCATCGCCGCCGAGCCCGACATCATCTTCTTCGATGAGCCCACCACGGGGCTCGACCCCATCATGGGTGCGGTGATCGACGGGCTGATCGTGGATTGCGTGAAGCGCCTGGGTGCGACCGCCGTCTCCATCACGCATGACATGGCCAGCGCCCGGCGCATCGGCGACGACGCCGCGATGATCTACAAGGGCCGGATCGTCTGGTGCGGGCAGGCGAGCACGCTCGGCGACACCGGCAACGCGATGGTGGACCAGTTCGCGCGCGGCGAGCGCGAGGGGCCGATCCAGATGGAATTGCGGAAGTAGCGTGGCCAAGCCCGCCACCCGCTACGTCTGCCAATCCTGCGGCGCGGTGAGCGCGAAATGGCAGGGGCGCTGCGATGCCTGCGGCGAGTGGAACACCCTCACCGAGGAGATTTCCGAGATTCGCGGGCCTGGGCCGGCGGGTAAATCCGCCGGCGGGCGGCGCGTGGAGTTCGTCGGCCTCAAGGGCCATACGCCGCCGCCGCCGCGCATCCTGACGGGCCTTGCGGAATTCGACCGCGTGCTGGGCGGGGGCATCGTTCCGGGGAGTGCCATTCTCGTCGGCGGCGATCCGGGCATCGGCAAATCGACCATCCTGTTGCAGACGGCGGCGCGCATCGCGGCCTCCGGCAAGCGCGCGCTCTACGTCTCGGGTGAGGAGGCGGTGGCGCAGGTGCGGCTGCGCGCCGCAAGGCTGGGCCTGTCGGACTCCCCGATGGGCCTCGCCGCCGCAACGGCGCTGCGCGACATCGTGGCGAGCCTGGAGGGTGAGGCGGATGCGGCCGTCGTCGTCATCGATTCCATCCAGACCGTCTGGCTCGATGCGCTGGATTCCGCGCCCGGCACGGTCAGCCAGGTGCGCGCCTGCGCGGCGGAGCTGATCCGCCTGGCCAAGGCGCGCGGCTTCGCCGTGGTGCTGGTGGGGCATGTGACGAAGGAGGGCACGCTGGCCGGGCCGCGCGTGCTCGAGCACATGGTCGATGCCACGCTCTATTTCGAAGGCGATCGCGGCCACCAGTTCCGCATCCTGCGCGCCGTGAAGAACCGCTATGGCGCCACCGACGAGATCGGCGTCTTCGAGATGACCGAGCGCGGGCTGATGGAGGTGGCCAACCCCTCCGCGCTGTTCCTCGCGGAGCGGCGCGGCAATGTCTCGGGCAGCGCGGTCTTCGCGGGCGTGGAGGGCACGCGCCCGGTGCTGGTGGAGGTGCAGTGCCTGCTCTCGCCGAGTTCGGGCGGCAGCCCGCGGCGGCAGGTGGTGGGCTGGGACAGCGGGCGGCTCGCGATGCTGCTGGCGGTGCTGGAGACGCGCTGCGGGCTGGGGCTCGGGCAGAACGACGTCTATCTGAACGTGGCGGGGGGCCTGCGCATCGTGGAGCCTGCGGCGGACCTCGCCGTGGCAGCCGCCCTCGTTTCGGCCGCGACGGACCGGCCGACGGACCCCGGCGCGGTCTATTTCGGCGAGGTCGGGCTCTCGGGCGAGGTGCGGCAGGTCAGCCAGGCCGAGGCGCGGCTGCGCGAGGCCCAGAAGCTCGGCTTCACCGCCGCGACGTTGCCGCGCCGCGTCGCCCGCGGCAGCGCCCCGCCGGCGGCGATCCCGGGGATGAAGCTGTCCGAGATCGGCCACATGGCGGACCTCGTGGCGGTCTTCGCGGCGAAGACGGTGAAGAAGGGGCCGGGCGCTACTTCGCCAGGGCCTACTTCCCCTGGGCCTTCTGCATCGCCCGGACGTAGTTGAGCAGCACGCCGTTCATCATCGTCTGGTAGCCCGGCCCCTGGGCGCGGAAGTAGTCCACCACCTCCGCATCCAGCCGCAGCGAGATCAGCTTCTTCGGCCCCTTGGGCAGCACCGGAAGGGCGAAGAACGTCCAATCCGCCGGGGGTTCGAGCAGCTTCGGATCGCTGTCGGGATCCTCGGCGATGGCACGCTCGAGATCCGCCTCGGTCATGGCGTCGAGGCGCGCCCAATCGGTCTTGCTCTCGCCGCGCGCCTGCAGGGCGAGGAGTTGCTCAGCCGTGTAGCGCCTGATGTCTTCGTCTTTCCCCATCGCGCGCCCTCCTGAAGGACATGATGCGCCACGCGTCGCCGCGCGGCGTGTAGACAAGGGTCAAATAGTGCAACCCGATCCGGCCGATCACGCGGAAGCGCGCGGCGTCAGTGCCGGGATGCGTCGGCTCGATCACATGGAGCCCCGCGAGCAACATCGTCGCATCCGCGAAGTCCAGGCCGTGTTTCGAAAGGTTGAGGGCGCGCTTCTTCTCGTCCCATTCCAACTCCATCGGGGTTCCCCAAAATTCACTCGGCCCGTCCTGTGGTCAGACGCGGAACGGACTAGAACTCCCCCATGGCATTTAACGTAGCTACATCCGTAGCTACAATCAACTCCTCAGATCATCGCCATCCCGCCATTCACATGCAGCGTCTGCCCCGTCACCCAGGCCGCCTCGGCGCTGGCGAGGTAGACCACGGCCGCCGCGATGTCCTCCGGCGTGCCCATGCGCTGCGTCGGGATGCGCGACATCAGCGTGGTGCGGGCGGCCTCAGGCAGATTTTCGGTCATCGCAGTCTTCACGAAGCCCGGCGCCACCACATTCACCGTGACACCGCGCGTCGCCACTTCCTGGGCGAGCGACTTGCTCATCCCGATCAACCCGGCCTTGGCGGCGGAATAATTCGCCTGCCCCGCATTGCCCGTCACGCCGACAATGGAGGCGATGGAAACGATCCGCCCGTTGCGGCGCTTCATCATCCCGCGCAGCGCCGAGCGCGCCAGGCGGAAGGGCGCGGTCAGGTCGAGTTCCAGCACCGCATTCCAATCCGCATCGCCCATGCGCAGCGCCAGCATGTCGCGCGTGAAGCCGGCATTGTTCACCAGGATGTCAAGCGAGCCGAGCGCGCCCTCCACCTGCTCCACCAGCGCGGCTGGGGCGGCTGCGTCGGCGAGGTCGGCCGGGGCGACCAGCACCCGCGCCCCACCCAGGGATTCAGCGACGCGGGCCAGTTCGGCCTCACGCCGGCCGGTGAGCGCGACGGTGGCGCCTTGCGCATGCAGCGCGCGGGCGATGGCCTCGCCAATGCCGCCCGTGGCGCCGGTGACCAGCGCCACCTTGCCGGTGAGATCGAACATGAGCGTGTCCTTCAGACGGTCTTGAGGAAGGCTTCGATGTCGGCGGGCGTGTTGATGGCGCTCGCCGTGGCATCGGGCATCAGGCGCTTCATCAGCCCCGTCAGCACCTTGCCCGAACCCACCTCCACGAAGCGATCGCAGCCCATGGCCCCCATCGCGAGGATGCATTCGCGCCAGCGCACCGTGCCGGTCACCTGGCGCACCAGCAGGGCGCGGATCTCGGCCGGGTCGGTCGCCTTGGCGGCGGTGACATTCGCCACCACCGGCACGCGCGGCGCGGCCATCGTCGCCCGCTCCAGCGCCTCGGCCATCGCATCGGCGGCCGGCGCCATCATGGCGCAATGGAACGGGGCCGAGACCGGCAGCTTCATCGCGCGCTTCACGCCCGCGGCCTTCGCGGCCTCGATGGCGCGATCCACCGCCGCGGTCGCGCCCGAGACCACGATCTGCCCGCCGCCATTGTCGTTCGCGACCTCGACCACCTGCTTCCTGCCCGTCGCCGGATCCGTCGCGGCCTCGGCGCAGATGGCCAGGGCCTGCTCCATCTCGGCACCCAGCAGGGCGGCCATCGCCCCCTCGCCGGGTGGGACGGCCTTCTGCATCGCCTCGCCACGCAGGCGCAAAAGCCGCGCGGCGGTCGGCACGTCGAAGGCGCCGGCGGCGGCCAGGGCCGCGTATTCGCCAAGCGAATGCCCCGCCACCAGCGCCACCTTGGCGCCCAGCGAGAAGCCGCCCTCGGCCTCCAGCACCCGCAGCACGGCCAGCGAGACGGCCATCAGCGCCGGCTGGGCGTTGGCGGTCAGAGTCAGTTCCTCCGCCGGGCCCTCGAACATCAGCTTGGACAGCTTCTGGTTCAGCGTGTCGTCCACCTCCTGGAAGAGGTGACGGGCGGCGGGGAAGGCGGCGGCGAGGTCGCGGCCCATGCCGGGGGCCTGGCTGCCCTGGCCAGGAAAGGTGAAGGCGAGCGCCATTTTGCTTCGTGTGACCCTGCGATGAAACTCGCGCGGCCTAGGGCCGCGGATGGGGCGCCGTCAAGGCCCGAAGCACCTGGGACGCCCGGCACGTTCCCGGCACATCCCGGTGATGGACCCGACTGGCACGGCGTGTTGCGCTGCCGATCCAGAATAGGGGAAGCGCATCATGGCCAAAGCCCTTGCCACCCTGACCCTCGGCGCGAGCCTGCTCGCCCTGCCGGCCGCGGCCCAGCAGCCGACGATGGAAGACCTCATGCGCCGGATCGAGGCGCTGCAACGCCGCGTCGATGAGCTGGAGGGGGCGCGCCGCCAGCCGGCCGCCGCCCCGGCGCCGCGCCCGCGCTCGCCTGCCGTCGTGGCGCCCGTGGCGACCCCCGCGCCCCCGCCGCCGCCTGCCCCGGCGCCGACCCTGGCGCGCGCGCCGGCCCGCACGCCCACGCCGCCCGTCGCCCCCTATCCGGCGCTGCAGCCCTACAACCCCGACGACCCGGCCCGCGACCAGCCCCGCGCCACCCCGACCCCGCGCCCGCCCGCGGAAATCCGCGCCGAGGTGGATGAGGCGCTGCGCGGCAGCCTCGATGGGCTGGCCATGCGCGTGCCCAATACCGATACCTCCGTGCGGCTCTACGGCTTCGTGCGCTTCACCGGCTATCGCGACTTCAACGGCCGCAACCAGACCGATGCGGCTGCCGTGCAGAACATCCCGCTCAATGGCAGCGCCGCCGACCGCCAGGGCGGCGATGGCGACTACACGGCGCGCGGGTCGCGCATCGGCGTCGATACGCGCACGCCCACCCATCTCGGCCAGCTCGACACCACGATCGAGGCCGATTTCCGCGGCGAGATCTCGCCCGGCGGAGACCTCGCCTTCCGGCTCCGCCTCGCCTTTGCCGAGCTGACCCAGGGCGATTGGCGCTTCCTGCTCGGCCAGGCCAACAGCCTGTGGAACGATGGCGTGTTCGAGGCCTATCACGACGCCACCAACCTCAACCAATCCTTCGTCCGCCAGGCGCAGCTGCGGCTCTCCCGCCGCTTCGGGGAGAACCTGACGGCGCAGGTCTCGCTGGAGGCGCCGGGGGCGGACCTGACCACCTCGCGCGGCGCGATCACGCCCAGCACGCGGCTCGACGGCGCGGCGAGCCCGGCCTTCGAGGAATTCCCCGACATCGCCGGCCGCCTCACCTGGCGCGACGCCGACAACGAGTTCGTCCTGCGCGGGCTGCTGCGCCAGATCACGCTGCGGCCGGAGGGCACCACCTTCGGCCCCGCCCCGGAGAAGGACGTGCTGGGCTATGGCGTGGCGGCGCAGGCGCGCCTCAGGCTCGGCCAGTTCCTGCCCGCCCTGGGCCGCGACGAGTTCTCGGTGATGGGCTTCTACGGCGAAGGGCTGGGCCGCTACATGGCCGGCAACAGCTTCGGGCTGGGGGCGGTCTCCAACATCGGCATGACCGGGTCCAGCGACTACAGCCTGGACACGGTGCCGAGCTATGGCGGGCTCGTGGCCTATCGGCATTTCTGGTCGCCGACGCTGCGCTCCAACCTGGCCTATTCCTATGCGCGGCAGGATTTCCCCAGCTATGTCAGCGGCTTCACCCCGGGCTCGGCGGCCGCGCTGTCGATGAACCGGGAGATGCAGCAGGTGATCGCCAACATCATCTGGAGTCCCTTCGCCGAGCGCACCACCACGCGCCAGCCCTTCGGCTGGTTCGACATGGGCCTCGAATATGTCTGGAGCCGGCGCGAGCTCGAGGGCGGCGCCGCCGCGGCCGGGCCGGGGGTGCAGGGCACTGGCGAGGCGAACCGCATCGTGGCCTTCGGCGTGGCACGGTTCTGAGGACTCGCAGAACGCCTCTCGCATTCTGCAAGAGTCCGATATCCGGCAGCGAGCGGCGCACCGACGCCACAACCCAGGGTAGCGGCACGCCCTGAGCTTTTGCAAAATGCATGGCACGCCGGTCGCAACAGGGTCTCCAGAACCCGATGGAGACCACCATGCAGACGATCCGCCTTGGCAGCCTGGCCCGCGACACCCTGATCGGCAGCCTGCAGACCGATGACTGGTTCCAGGCCGGCGCCGGCGACGATGTGATGTTCGGCAATGGCGGCAACGACCTCTTCGACGGCGGCGCGGGCCATGACCGCATGCATGGCGGCAAGGGTGCCGACACCATGCTGGGCGGCGAGGGCAACGACACCGCCTATGCCGGCGCGGGCAACGACCTGGTCGAGGCTGGCGAGGGCAACGACAAGGTCTATGCCGGTACGGGGCATGACACGGTGCGTGGCGATGCGGGCGACGACCTGATCGAGGCCGGTTCGGGCAACGACCTCGTGCTCGGTGGTTCGGGCAGCGACGAGATCCAGGGCGAGGCCGGCAACGACACGATCCAGGGCGGCCAGGACAATGGCCGCCTGGTCTGGACCGGCGGCGTGAGCGAGGACGAGGGCGACAGCGAGGACGACGACAAGGGCGAGGACGAGGACGAAGGCGAGGACGACAAGGAAGACGACAAGGACGAAGACGGCGAGGAGTGCGCCATCGGGGCCACCAGCCTCGACTTCACCATCCGCGCGACGCATGACGGCTCCAAGCCCGGCAACCCCGGCGTGGCGGTCAACGTCACCGAGACCGGCGAGGGCAGCCTGCTCTTCAAGCTGACGGTCGAGCCGAACGGCAAGAACGTCGCCGATCTGCGCGGCCTCTTCTTCCAGATCGACAATGAGGACCTGGCCAAGACGCTCTCCGCCAAGGGCGAATGGGTCAGCAGCTTCAAGGGCGCCGAGGACGAGATCAGCAACCTCGGCGGCGGCGTGAACACCGAGGGCGTGAAGACCGGCCCCTTCGATTTCGGCCTCTCCTTCGGCACCAGCGGCATCGGCAAGGATGATGTGCGGGAAGCCAGCTTCACCCTGTTCTCGAGCAAGGGCCCGATCGGCCTCGACCTGCTGGAGAACATGGATTTCGCCGCCCGCCTGACCTCCTTCGGCGCCGAGGGCGGCAAGCGCGACGGCAGCCTCAAGCTCATCGGCAATGCCGGCGAGATCGAGAAGAGCGTCTGCGAGGCCCCGGAGAAGGCCGAGCCGGCCGCCCCTGCCCCCGCCGCCGCCCCCGCCGCCGAGAAGGCGCCTGCCGCGCCGGCGCCGCTGACGCTCTCCGAGGTGGTGATCGGCGACAACCTCTACGGCAATGAGGGCCGCGACACCTTCATCTTCGAGAGGGGCGACGGCGTGGACCTGATCTGGGACTTCGAGGCCGGCGCCGACCTGCTCGACATCCGCGGCTATGCCAGCACGGATGTGGACGCCTTCACCTTCGTCTCGAAGGTCACGAACCTGGGCCGCGAGGGCGTGAACCCGCTCGATGCCGGCAGCCACCAGAAGCTGGCGCTGATCCTGGACGCTTCGGGCGACGCCATCATCTTCAACGACCTGGGCAATGAGGCCAGCAAGGCGGCGGCGGTGAAGTTCACCGACAAGACCATGTCGGTGAGCGAACTGCTGGCCAAGGCCGCCCCGGCCACCACCGCCGCGGCGGCCGCGACGCCGGCCGGGGACGAGGTCTCGGCGAAGATCGCCATCACCAACAGCTGGTGGGGCGGCTTCCAGGGCGAGATCGTGGTCACGGCCAAGGCCGACCTCACCGACTGGGACATCCTGCTGGGCTCGAAGTTCAACCTCAACAGCGTCTGGGGCGCCGAGCTCGGGGGCAAGAGCGCCGCGGCGGGCGGGACGCTGTTCGACCTGAACGACGCGAACTGGAACGGCACGCTCGCCGCCGGCCAGAGTGCAACCATCGGCTTCACCGCCGAGACCGGCTTCGCCGGCGTGATGGCCGCCCCCCAGATCCTGGAAAGCCTCTGGATCGGCTGAGGGTTTCATTGGGCGCGAAAATGTGGTGCAGAGCGGCGTGCGCCCCTGACCGGGGGCTCCGCCCTCTCACCCCTTCACGAAGGTTCCTCCGATGCCCCTGCTCCGAGTTGTCAAGCGCAAGCGCCGTGCGGCGATGGCTGCCCCCCAGGGCAATGACCTGCGCGCCGCCAAGGTGAAGGCGATGAAGCGCCTCAAGGCCAAGCGCCGCCGCGGGCTGTGAGTTCCAATCCCGCCGGTTGGCAGGGTGGGGGCGTCGGGATACAACCCGGCGCCCCTTTTTCGTTGGAACCCTGAGCCGATGCCCGCCTGGCAGTATGTCTATGTGATGAAAGACCTCACCAAGTCCTATCCGGGCGGGCGAGAGGTCTTCAAAGGCATCACCCTCTCCTTCCTGCCTGATGTGAAGATCGGCGTGCTCGGCCCGAACGGCGCCGGCAAGTCGACGCTGATGAAGATCATGGCCGGGCTCGACAAGGAATTCGGCGGCGAGGCCTGGGCTGCCGAGGGCGCGCGCGTGGGCTACCTGCCGCAGGAGCCCCACCTCAACCCGGACAAGACCGTCGGCGAGAATGTGATGGAGGCCTTCACCGAGCTCTCCGCCCAGCTCGCGCGTTTCAACGCGATCTCGGAAGAATTCGCCGAGCCGATGGACGACGACAAGATGAACGCGCTGCTCGCCGAACAGGCCGAGCTGCAGGAGAAGATCGACGCCGCCGAGGGCTGGGAGATCGACCGGCGCATCGAGATCGCCCTCGACGCGCTGCGCTGCCCGCCCTTCGACAGCAAGGTCGGCCATCTCTCGGGCGGTGAGCGCCGGCGCGTGGCCCTGTGCCGCCTGCTGCTGGAAAAGCCCGATCTGCTGCTGCTCGATGAGCCGACCAACCACCTGGATGCCGAGAGCGTCGCCTGGCTGGAGCAGACGCTGAAGGACTACAAGGGCGCGGTGCTGATCGTCACGCACGACCGCTACTTCCTCGACAACGTCACCAACTGGATCCTCGAGGTCGATCGCGGCCGGGGCTTCCCCTACCAGGGCAACTACTCCGCCTATCTCGACCAGAAGCGCAAGCGCCTGCAGCAGGAGGAGCGCGAGGAGAGCGCGCGCCAGCGCCAGTTGGCGAAGGAGCAGGAATGGATGGGCCGCAGCCCCGCGGCGCGCCAGGCCAAGTCCAAGGCGCGCATCGCGGCCTATGAGGACATGCTCGCCAAGAGCCAGGAGAAGGTCAGCTTCGAGGCCGAGATCGTCATCCCCCCCGCGCCGCGCCTGGGCAACACCGTCATCGTGGCGGAGGCGCTGCGCAAGGGCTATGGCAACCGCCTGCTGATCGACGATCTGAACTTCAAGCTGCCGCCGGGCGGCATCGTCGGCATCATCGGCCCGAACGGCGCGGGCAAGTCCACGCTGTTCAAGATGATCACCGGGCTGGAGACGCCCGATGGCGGCAAGCTGATCGTGGGTGATTCCGTGAAGCTCGGCTATGTGGACCAGTCGCGCGACAGCCTGGCGGACGACAAGACCGTCTGGCAGGAGATCTCGGACGGCATGGACCAGATCACCATCGGCAAGCGCACCATCCCGTCGCGCGCCTATGTCGCCGCCTTCAACTTCAAGGGTGCGGACCAGCAGAAGCGCGTGGGCGTGCTCTCGGGCGGTGAGCGCAACCGCGTGCACCTCGCGAAGATGCTCAAGCGCGAGCACAATGTGCTGCTGCTGGATGAGCCGACCAACGACCTCGACATCGACACGCTGCGCGCCCTGGAAGACGCGCTGGAGGAATTCGCCGGCTGCGCCGTGGTGATCAGCCACGACCGCTGGTTCCTCGACCGCCTCGCCACCCACATCCTGGCCTTCGAGGGCGACAGCCACGTCGAGTGGTTCGAGGGGAATTTCGAGGCCTACGAAGCGGATAAGCGACGTCGACTCGGCGCCGCGGCGGACCAGCCGCACCGCATCAAGTACCGCCCCCTGGCCCGGTAGGGCCTTGGTCACCGCACGGCTGGCGGAGGGCAACGGCATCACCACGGCGCGGCTCTCGCTGCGCCCGGTGGCGCCGGAGAACCTGCCCGACCTGATCCGCCTGAAGGGGGACGAGGCCGCCTTCGGACTCATGCTGCACGGCACCCGCACGCCCGAACGCGCGCGCGAGGAGCTGGAGGACGACATGGAGTTCTGGCTGGTGCGCGGCTACGGCACCTGGGCGGTCTATGAGCGCGAGACCGGGAACTTCCTCGGCATCGCCGGGCTGATGGAGCGCCCCGACGGGCGCGGCGTGGCGCTGCGCTTCGCGCTCTGGCCGGAATGCCGCGGCAAGGGCTATGCGCGAGAGGCCGCGCGGGCGGCGCTGGCCTTCGGCTTCCGCCGCGGCCTGGCCCGCATCGTCGCCGTGGCCTGGGAGGGCAACATGGCCTCGCGCGCGGTGCTGGGCGATCTCGGCATGACGCCATGCGACCGCTTCACCTATCGCGGGCGTGAGATGCTGGTCTTCGAAGCGCTCGCTTCATGAATTGATCATGGCCGCTGCGTCGAGCCGCCACGGATCGGCAACACAAAATTCCAACCACACAGAATAGACTCACCGTGTGTCGACGCGGCACCGACACAGACAGACGCAATATTGCTACGCGCAGCATGATCCGTGGCCGCCCTTGTGCCTCACGCCTTCGTCATCATCTACCTTGATCGTATGCAATGTCGTGGTAGTGTCCACGTCACTTTACACGCGCGGAGCCCCGCATGCCGCCCGCTTTGGTCGTCTTTCCCGTCCGTGATGGCTATGCCGCGCTCAAGCGCCGCATGGAACGCTGGCGCGCGGATATCGGCACGCCAGGCTGGACCAGGGAGCTGTGGCCGGAGGTGATCGGCACGCTGCGGCTGCTCCAGGCGCAGCTGCCAGAGGCCGAGTGGGCCGACCTGCGCGGCCGGCTGCGCAGCAGCGAACTCGCCGCCGTCGCGCTGGAAGACCCGATGACCCGCTGGTCCTGGGAAAGACCACGCGGCCAGCGCGCCGATGCCGAGTTGATCGACATGGTCTATGGCCATGCCAGCCAGCGCCGGCGCATCGCCGCGGCCACGAAGCTGGGGCAGGAGATGCACCAGGCGGTCTTCACCCTGCCCTCCCTGGTCACGATGCGCGAGCGGGTCGCCACCTTCCGCCGGCTGATCGACCGTGCGGTGGCCCAGAACGGTGAGACGCATGTGCTCTCCGTCGGTGCGGGGCATCTGCGCTCGGCCGAACGCTGGCGGGCAAGCCACCGGCCCGGCCGCTGGGTGGCGCTGGAGCCGGACAGGCTCGCCATCCCGGTCCTCGCCGGGCAGGAAGGGGTGGAGGCAGTGCATGGCACGATCGGCAGCTTCCTCCGCCGCCCCCGCCAGCAGGGGCGCTTCGACCTCGTGACCTGTGGCGGGCTGACGGACCTGATGCCCGATGCCGCGGCCGCGCGCCTCGCGGTGGCAGGCTATGCCGCGCTGCGTCCGGGCGGGCGGGTGGTACTGGCCAGCACCGCCCGTCCGCTGGGCGACCGCCCCTATCTGGACATCTTCATGGATTGGCGCCCGGGCTGGCGCGATGAGGCCCGGATCGAGCGGACCCTGGCCGGCGAGCCCGGCCTACGGGGGGCAAGCTGGCGGCATTTCCGCAGCCGCAGCGGCAATTTGGTGTTCACCGAAATCACCCGCCCCGCCGAGACCGCCCGCCCGAGGCGCCGGGCGGCCTGACCGGCGGGGTCAACCGCCTTCGCGGATTTGGCCCTCAGCCGCCTTCGCGGATTTGACCCTCAGCCGCCTTCGCGGCGGGCGAGCTGGTCGATCTGCTGGCGCATGGCGGTCAGCAGCGCGCCCACATTGTTGCCGCCGCGGGTGATCACGCTGCTGTATTCGCTGCGCGTGGTCAGGCGCAGGCTGGTGCCCTCGGCGATCACGTCAACGATCCTGGGCTGCCCCCCGACCTCGGCCACCCGCCAGTCCAGCCCGAAGGCGGGGCTGCCCGGGCGCTCGACCACCGTGTTCACCAGCACGTCCTCCTCGGTGCGCGACTGGCTGCGCCCGAGCGTGAAGCGCACGCCCTGATATTCGCCGAAGCGCGCGGAGAGGTTGCGGATCAGCACCTCCTCGAACAGCTTGAGGTATTCGGCCTGCTGCTCGGGCGTGGCGGCGCGCCACCAGCGGCCCAGGATGAATCGGCCCACGCCTTCCACATCCACCGAACGGCGCAGGATGGCGGCGACGCGCGCGCGCCGGTCGGTGACGGAATTGGTGCCGCCATTGATCGCGGCCACCAGTTCCTCGCCGGTGGCCTGGATGAAGGCGGTGGCGCGGGCCGGGTCGATCTGCTGCGCACGGACGGGCCAGGCGGCGAGCATCCCAAGCCCGGCCAGCAGCGCGGCGCGGCGCGAAAGTGCGTTCATGCGCGGAATCCTCGAAGGCACGTTGAGACGGAAGGGCGGATCAGCGGGGCGGCCCCTGCACGCCGGTCCCGACACCGAAGCCGGTGCCGCGGGCCGCCGTGGGGGCGCTGTCCCGGTTGGAGATCTCGGCGGCCCGGCGCTGGCGATAGGCGCTGCGGAGCGTCGCATAGGGGTCGAGCGATTCGCGCTGCACCGCATCCAGCACCTCGATCAGGCTCTCGCGCGTGTCGAGTGCGGTGGCGGTGGTGCGGGTGATGGAGAAGACCTGCACCGCATCGCCCGTGAGCCAGGTGAAGGGGTCCACCGCCACGCCGGCGCCCGCGCCGACCAGATCGCGCGGGTTGGACGGGCCGAGCACGGGAATGAACAGATAGGGCCCCTCGGGCGCGCCCCAGACGGCGAAGGTCTGGCCGAAATCCTCGGTATGGCCAAGCAGCCCCCAGCGCGTGGCCGCATCGAAGATGCCGCCCACGCCGAGCGTGGTGTTCACCACGAAGCGCCCGGCGGTGGCGGCTGCACGGGTGGTCTCGCCCTGCAACAGGTCGTTCACCAGGATGACGGGCGTGCGCAGATTGCCCAGGATGTTGCGGATGGCAGTCCTGACCTCGGCGGGCAGGAAGATGCGATAGGCCTCGGCCGCCGGGCGCAGTACCAGCACGTCGATCCCGTCATTCACCGCATACATGGCGCGGTTGAAGGGCTCGATCGGGTCGTTGTTGGCGTTGAACTCGGCCACGGCCTCGGCGTCGGTCGGGTCCGGCCGGGCCGCGCAATTCGCCAGGCTCAGCAGGGCAAGACCTGCGAGCACAAGGGGCGTCACCCGGCGGCGCGGCGGCTCAGTGGTACGCGAAATCGCAGGCAAGATTGTCTCCAGGCGCCGGGTTGCTGCGCGCGGTCCCAGGACTTCCGGGGACGCCGAAGCCTCCTTATATGCGAAGGGTGCGCGGGGCGGAACGCCGAAGCGCGACGGTCACATATTGATGCAGAAGGTCGCGCCGCCCGCGGATGGGCCGCGCGGCACAGTGGAGAAGCTTGACCATGGACATCGCCCACCCCGGCACGCTGAGCCGCTGGATGACCGGCCCGCGCGTCGCCGGCCTGCGTGCGCCGACCGAGATGCCGGCGCCGCAGATGTCCTTCGAGTTCTTCCCCCCCAAGACCGAGGCGCTTGAACAGACCCTCTGGGCCTCGATCCGCCGGCTGGAGCCCCTGGGGCCGCGCTTCGTCTCGGTCACCTATGGCGCGGGCGGCACCACGCGCACCCGCACGCATGAGACGGTGGCGCGCCTGGCGAAGGAGACCTCCCTGACCCCGGCCGCGCACCTGACCTGCGTGGGCGCGACGCGCGAGGAAGTGGATGAGGTGGCGCGCGAATACCTCGCCGCCGGGGTGCGCCACATCGTGGCGCTCCGGGGCGATCCGCCGGCCGGCGCCAGCCAGTACACCCCCCATCCGGGCGGCTACGCCCAGGCCGAGGATTTGGTGCGCGGCCTGCGCCGGATCGGCGATTTCGACATCTCGGTCGGCGCCTATCCCGAGACGCATCCGGCCGCGCTCAGCGCCGAGGCGGATCTCGACTTCCTCAAGCGCAAGATCGATGCCGGGGCGACGCGCGCCATCACCCAGTATTTCTTCGACACCGACGTCTATCTGCGCTTCCTTGAGCGCTGCCATGCCGCCGGCATCACCGTGCCGATCGTCCCGGGCATCCTGCCCGTGTCGAATTTCGGCCAGGTGCGGAAGTTCTCCGCCATGTGCGGCGCCTCGGTGCCCAGCTGGATGGGCCGGCTGTTCGAGGGGCTGGATGAGGACCCCGAGACGCGCAAGCTGGTTGCCGCCACCGTCGCGGCCGAGCAGGTGCGCCTGCTGCAGGCCAATGGCGTGGATGAGTTCCACTTCTACACGCTCAACCGCGCCGACCTGACCTATGCCATCGCGCACATCCTGGGGGCGCGGCCGAAGGCGGTGTGACGCCCGCTACTTCACCCCGATGATCTTCTCCGCGAGGAACAGCGTGCCGGCCAGGGTGCCGGCGAAGATCAGCAGGTGGTTGCGGATCGCATCCTTGCGGAAGACCATGGCCGGGGGCGGCGGCGGGGTGGCGGAAGCGACCAGCGCCGCCAGGCCGCGCGGTTCCTCGGCGGAGGCCCCTGCCCTGGCCTCGGCCAGGTTCGCCTCGATCTCGGCAGGCGTCAGACAGGGGCCGAGATAGGAGAAGCGGCGCGCGGCTTCCTCCGGCCCCACGGCGCTGCCGTCCCAGACCATCCATTGCCGCATCGCCCCGTTCCAGCCGATCGGCAGCGCCGTGCGGCTGGCATCCTCGACGCGCGCCACCCAATGCCAGGGACGGGAATCGGCGGGTTCGCCGGGATGGGCGGGGTTGGGCCAGGCCATGAATCTTCCTCGATCCTTGTCGCCCCGAGGCTAGCCCCGTCCGGGGCGCTACGTCACGCCGCGTTTACGCAGCCAGGCGTAAATCGGCCGCAACAGGAAGGGCGAGAGGAACAGCGGGAACTGGCAGAGCGCGAAGAACAGCAGGATGCGGCTGTCGGTCGCCGCCGGCAGCACCGCGAGGTAGAGCGCCATGTTGCGATTGCCCGAGAGCAGCCCGGCCGAGAGCGCCACCCGCGCCCCCGCCACCTTCAGGAAGGCGATGGCGGTCAGCAGGTTCAGCCCGAAATTGCCGGCGAAGGCCAGCGCCACCCCGGCCGCGACCCAGGCGGGCTCGGCCAGGATCTTCGCCTGCAGCCCATCCATCACGCCGAAGCCGTAGAGCACCACCAGCAGCACCATCGCGCCATCGACGCTGCGCCCGTAGCGCTCCAGCCGCCGCGGCCCGGCCAGGCGCCGGATCACCAGCGAGATCACCAGCGGCAGCCCCACCACCAGGGCGAGGCGCCCCATCAGCCCGCTCAGCGAAATGGCCAGGTCGATGCCGAGCAGCCCCAGCGCCAGCGGCGGCGCGGTGAAGGGCACCAGCAGGGTCGAGAGCACCGCCACCACCAGCGAAATCTCGCCATCCAGGCCGACCATGCGCGCGAAGGCAGGGGAGGAGGTGGCGGCGCAGCCCGTGGCCATGATGACCACGGCGGCGCCCAACGGCCCGTCGAGGCCCGTGGCCCAGATGATCGCGAAGACGATCAACGGGCAGGCGAAGAGCACCCAGAGCAGGAGGCCGCCGACCAGCAGCGGCTGCTTCAGGAAATCACCGACTCGGGAGAAATCGACGCGCAGCAGCACAAGCGTCATCAGGCAGGCGACAACGGGCGTCACCACGTCGCGCGTCGCGGCGGCAAGCGGGGGGATCAGCACGCCCGCGAAGACGCCGAAGCCCAGCAGCGCCCCGCCGCGCCGGGCCGACCATTCCAGGAAGGCGATCAAGGGACCCAGGGGGAAGAGCGCCGGCGGTTGGAGTTGTTCGACCTGTGTTCTATATCGGCGGGGTGCCCCATCGTCACCTCCCCCTCCTCGTTCTCGCGGCGATGCTCGCCGCCACGCCGGCCGTCGCGGCCTGCACCGCCCCCGCCGCGCCGGAGGTGAATTGGCGGCGCTGCCTGCTCGACGGGCGCGACCTCACGGGCGTGGATCTCTCCCGCGCGCATCTGCGCGATGCCTCCTTCCAGCGCGCGCGGCTCGGCCAGGCGGTGATGGCGGGCGCGGACGCCACCGATGCGCGCTTCCTCTCCGCCGACCTCACCGGCGCGGACCTGACCGAGGCCAATCTGCGCGAGACCGACTTCACCCGCGCCACCCTGCGCGACGCCCGCTTCATCCGCGCCGATCTGCGCCGCGCGCGGCTGTTCCGCGCCGACCTGACCGGCGCGGACCTGACCGGCGCCGACCTCGCGGGGGCGGATTTCAACGGCGCGATCCTCGATGGCGTGCGCTGGACCGATGGCACGCGCCTCTGCGCCCCGGGCAGCATCGGCACCTGCCAATGACGACCCCGGGCTACATCGAGAAGCTCAACCCGGAGCAGCGCGAAGCGGTCGAGACGCTGGACGGCCCGCTGCTGGTCCTCGCCGGCGCGGGCACGGGCAAGACGCGCGTGCTGACCACGCGCTTCGCGCATCTGCTGATGACCGGCCGCGCCAGGCCGTGGGAGGTGCTGGCCGTCACCTTCACCAACAAGGCGGCGAAGGAGATGCGGGAGCGTGTCTCCGCCATCATCGGCCGGCCCGCCGATGGGCTCTGGCTCGGTACCTTCCACGCGCTGTGTGCGCGCATGCTGCGCCGGCATGCGGAAGTTGTCGGCCTGAAAAGCAACTTCACGATTCTCGACACCGACGACCAGCTCCGCCTGCTGAAGCAGCTGATGGAGGCCGCGCGCATCGACCTCAAGCGCTGGCCGGCGCCGGGGCTGATGGCGGTGATCCAGCGCTGGAAGGATCGCGGCCTCACGCCGGCGCGCGTGACGCCGGCCGAGGACAGCGATTTCGCCAATGGCCGCGCCACCGAGCTCTACGCCATTTACCAGGCCCGGCTGATCGAGCTGAACGCCGCCGATTTCGGCGACCTGCTGCTGCACATGACGGAGATCCTGCGCACGCGGGCCGACATCCTGGCCGACTACCATCGCAGCTTCCGCTACATCCTGGTGGACGAATACCAGGACACGAATCTGGTGCAGTATCTCTGGCTGCGCCTGCTCGCCCAGCATGAGGACCCGGCCCGCAGGAACATCTGCTGCGTCGGCGATGACGACCAGTCGATCTATTCCTGGCGCGGCGCCGAGATCGAGAACATATTGCGATTCGAGAAGGATTTCCCCGGCGCGCGCATCGTGCGCCTCGAATCCAACTACCGGTCCACCGCGCCGATCCTGACCGCCGCCGCGGGCCTCATCGCGCGCAACACCGGCCGGCTCGGCAAGACGCTGCGGCCAGGCCGCAACGATGCTTCCGGTGAGCGCGTGCGCGTCGTCTCGCTCTGGGACAGCGTGGAGGAGGCGCGCATGATCGGCGACCGCATCGAGACGCTGCGCCGCGAGGGCCACCCGCTCAGCGAGATCGCGATCCTGGTGCGCGCCGGCTTCCAGACGCGCAGCTTCGAGGAACGGCTCACCACGCTCGGCCTGCCCTATCGCATCGTCGGCGGGCTGAAATTCTACGAGCGCGCGGAAATCCGCGACGCCATGGCCTATCTGCGCGTGCTGCACCAGCCCGCCGATGACCTCGCCTTCGAGCGCATCGTGAACACCCCGAAGCGCGGCCTGGGCGAGAGCGGGATGGCGCAGATCCATGCCGCCGCGCGCGCCGCGCGCATCCCCCTCGCCTTGGCCGCCGAGCAGCTGGCGGAGGGCGAGGCGCTCAAGCCCAAGCCCCGCGCCGCGCTGCGCGAGCTGATGCGCGGCTTCGCCAGCTGGCGAAAGGTCAACGAGACGGATGGACACGTCGTCGCCGCCGCGACCCTGCTCGATGAGAGCGGCTACACCGAGATGTGGAAGCAGGACCGCAGCCCCGAGGCGCCCGGCCGGCTCGACAACCTCAAGGAATTGCTGCGCGCGATGGGTGACTACCCCAACCTCGCGGGCTTCCTCGACCATGTCGCGCTGGTGATGGAGACCGACGAGAATGCCGAGCATGAGCGCGTGCAGATCATGACGCTGCATGGCGCCAAGGGCCTGGAATTCGACACGGTCTTCCTGCCGGGCTGGGAGGAGGGCCTTTTCCCCTCGCAGCGCAGCCTGGACGAAGGCGGCGAGAAATCGCTCGAGGAGGAACGCCGTCTCGCCTATGTCGGCATCACGCGCGCGCGCCGGCAGGCCACGATCAGCCATGCCGCGAACCGGCAGATCTACGGCAACTGGACCTCCTCCCTGCCCTCGCGCTTCCTCGACGAATTGCCGGAAGAGGCCATCACGCGCGAAGGCGCGGCCAGCATCCGCGCCCAGCGCATGGCCGATACGCCGAGCGTCTTTTCGGGCACGCAAGGGTTGCTCGCGCGCCGCCCGCGCGTGATCGAGGCCGCCGCCTGGGAAGTGCCCGCAAGGCCGGCGCGGGAGGGCGCGATCCGCCAGGGCGATCGCGTCTTCCACCAGAAATTCGGCGACGGCACGGTGATCGGCGTGGTCGATGACCGGCTCGACATCCGCTTCGACCATGCCGGGGAGAAGCGCGTGCTGGACCGCTTCGTGGAGAAGACGCGCTGATGGCTCGTGATACCTACAGCGGCCCGCGCGCGCGCCGCGCCGACCCGCTGGAGACCCTCTGGGTCGAGGGCCTGCCGGAAGAGGCCGTGCCGAGCTTCGAGGCCGCCTTTCTCACCGCCTGCACCTCCGTCGCACTCTTCCTCGACGAGCCCAGCGATACCTGGCGGATCGAGGGCGTGCGCCCGCAAGGGAGCGACGATGACAGCTTCACCGGCGCGCTCGCCCTGGCCGCGCTGGTCACCGGCCTCGCGCCGCCGGTGCTGCACGCCGCCCCGGTCGAGGCCGAGGGCTGGCTCGCGCGCACCGTGCAGGCCTTCGGGGAGTTCCCGATCGGCGAGGATGTGCTGATCCGCCCCACCCACCTGCCGGCGCGGCGCGTGCATGGGCGCACCGTGCTGACCCTCGATGCCGGCATCGCCTTCGGCTCGGGCGAACATGCCTCGACGCGCGGCTGCCTGATCGCCTTCGCGCGCGCGGCGAAGGACCGCCGGCCGAAGCGCCGGCTGCTCGATCTCGGCACGGGGTCGGGCATCCTCGCCATGGCGGCGGCGAAGCGGCTGAAGCACCCCGTGCTCGCCACCGACATCGAGCCCTGGAGCGTGCGCGTGGCGGCGACCAACGCGACGGTGAACGGGCTGCGCGGGCGGATCCACGCCCGCCTCGCGGATGGCTGGCGCGCGCGCGCGGTGCGCCACGGCCGGCCCTATGACCTCGTTTTCGCGAACATCCTGGCCCGCCCGCTCTGTCGCATGGCGCGCGACCTGGCGCAGGGCCTGGCGCCGGGCGGCACGGCGATCCTGGCCGGGCTGCTGGGGCGGCAGGCGAACATGGTGCTGGCCGCGCATCGCCGGCAGGGCCTGGTGCTGGAACGGCGCCTGCCGCAGGGCGATTGGGCCACGCTGGTGCTGCGCCGCCGCTGAACAACCGCCGGGTTTCAGGCCGCCGGACCCTGCGCTATCCTTGCGTGTATACGGCGCGGCAGAGGGATCAGGATGGCGCAGCCGCCTGAGACGCAGGCAAGGAGGAACGGCCCGCGCTGGCTCGCCGCCAGCCTGGGCGGCTTCGCGCTGATCGCGCTGGGCCTGTTCGGCGCCACCACCTGGAGCGACCGCGCCACCACCCTCGAGAAGGGCTGGACCGAGGCCGAAAACACCGCCGCGCTGCTCGCCGCCCATGCCGAGCGCGCGCTGCGCGTGGCCGAGATCAGCACCGCGCGCGTCGCCGCCATGGTCGAGGCCTTCGGCTTCCATGATCCCCGCGCCCCCGCGATCCTCGCCCGGCTCGCGGCCGAGGCGCCGGAGATCAACGCGCTGGAACTGCTGGACGCCACCGGGCGCGTACTGGCCAGCAGCCTGCCGCGGCGCCTGCTCGACGAAGATCCGCCGAGCGAGGCGATGATGGCGCTGCAGGCAGGCGCCACGGCGCATATTTCCGCCCTGGGCTTCGAACGGCCGGGCGAGTTGCGCGGCTTCACCTGGAGCCGCGCGCTGCGCGAGGAGAACGCCCTGGCCGGCGTCGCCGAGGCGACGCTGCACGCCGAATTCTTCGCGGGCGCGGCCACGGATCTGCGGCTCGGCCCGGATGCGCGGCTCGCGCTGCTGCGCGACGATGGCGCGCTCGTGCTGCGCTGGCCGCCCGAGGGCAGCGCCACTGCCGAAATGGCGCGCCCGCGCCCCGGCGGACGCCAGCTGGAGCAGGGCGCGGATGGCGTCGTCCGCCTCGTCGCCTGGCATGGCGCGCCGGGCATGCCGGTGACGGCGGTGGCGGGGCTGTCGCGCGCCCATGTGCTCGCCCCCTATCGCGAGCGGCTGTTCCGCAATGGCATCCTCTTCGGCCTCTCCACCGCGCTGGCCGGCGTTGTGGGCGCCGCCGCGCTCGCTTCCGCCCGCCGCGCCGAGGCGGCACGCCGGGCCGCGGAGGAACGCCGCCGCGCCCTGCTGCTCGCCCAGGCCGGGCAGGAGGAACTGCTCGGCTCGGTGCGCGAGAGCGAGGCGCGGCTGCGCCTGGCCGAGCAGGCCGGCGGCGTCGGGCTGTGGGATTGGGATCTGCGCGATGGCCAGCTCGCCCTGTTCGGGGAAGTCTTCGCCGAATGGGGGCTGGGCCGGGCGCGGCGCATGTCGGCCGCGCTGGTGATGCGCGGCGTGCTGCCCGAGGACCGCCCCGCTTTGGCCGCCGCCCTGGCCGCGGCGGTGCGCGGCGACGCCCCCCTGGAGGTCGAATTCCGCCTTGCCGGGCTGGGCCGCGTCGCGCCCGGCCGGCCGCGCTGGATCGCGCTGCGCGCCGAGCTGCGCCGCGATGGCGTGGGCCAGCCGCGCCGGCTTCTGGGCACCGCGCTCGACATCACCACCCAGCGCGAGCAGGCGGCCGCGCTGGTCGAGGCCAATGCCATGCTCGAGCGCCGCGTCGCCGAGCGCACGGGCGCGCTGGCTGAGGCCAATGCGCGGCTGCGCGAGGGCGAGGCGCGCTTCCGCGGCATCTTCGACGCCACCTTCCAGATCATCGCCCTGCTCTCCCCGGACGGGACGGTGCTGGAGGCCAATGCCGCGCTGCGCGAACCGGCGCCGACAGCCGAACCAGGCCCGGGGGTGAGCCCGGTGCTCGGCCAGCCCTATTGGGACGCCCCCTGCTGGCCGCCCGATGGCTCGGCGACGGAGGCGCTGCGCGCCGCCGTGGCGCAGGCCGCCGAGGGGCGCTTCGTGCGGCGCGAACTGCTGCTGCGCGGCGCCGGGGGCCAGGTGCGGGCGATCGACGTCTCGGTGAAGCCGCTGCGCGACGAGGATGGCATCGTCTCCCTGCTGGTGGCGGAAGGGCGCGACGTCTCGGCGCTGAAGGCGGCACAGGCGCAGCTGCTGGAAGCGCAGAAGATGGACACGCTCGGCCAGCTCACCGGCGGCGTGGCCCATGACTTCAACAATCTGCTGATGGCCGTGCTGGGCAACCTCGCCCTCGCGCGGCGCCGGCTCGGCCCCGGCGCGGCGGCCGAGGTGACGCGCCACCTGGATGCCGCGGTACTGGGGGCGGAACGCGGCGCGCAGCTGACCCAGCGGCTTCTGGCCTTCGCGCGGCGGCAGGATCTGCGCCCCGCCTCGGTCGATCTGGAGTCCCTGCTGGCGGGCATGTCGGACCTGCTGCGCCGCTCCGCCGGGCCGCTCGCCGCGGTCTCGGTGGAGGCAACGCCGGGCCTGCCGCCGGCGCTGGTGGATGCGCATGCGCTGGAACTGGCGCTGATGAACCTCGCGGTGAATGCACGCGACGCGATGCCCGAGGGCGGGCGGCTGACGATCCGGCTCGATGCGGTGGAGGTCGGCGCGCGGGGGCAGACAGCGAACGCCCAGCACCCCGCGATCCAGCCACCGGGCAACCTCGCCCCCGGGCGTTATCTGCGCATCAAGGTCGCCGATACGGGCCAGGGCATGGATCCGGCCACGCTGGCCCGTGCGATCGAACCCTTCTTCACCACCAAGGGGCCGGGCCAGGGCACGGGGCTCGGCCTGTCCATGGTGCATGGGCTGGCGCATCAATCGGGCGGCGCGCTGACGCTCGATTCCGCGCCGGGAGCGGGCACGCTGGCGGTGCTCTGGCTCCCCGTCTCGGACCGCCCGCCCGCCCAGCCCCGCGCCAGTGCCGAGGCAGAGCCCAGCGGCGGCAGCGGCGCGGTGCTGGTGGTGGATGACGAACCCCTGGTGCTGGAGAGCACCGCCGCGATGCTCGAGGCGCTGGGCTACCTGCCCATCACCGCCAGCTCGGGCCTCGCGGCGCTGGCCGAGGTGGAACTGCGCAGCGACCTCGTGGCGGTGGTGACGGACTACGCCATGCCGGGGATGACCGGGGCGAGCCTTGCCGAGCGCATCGCCGCACGCCGGCCGGGGCTGCCGGTGGTCATCGCCTCCGGCCAGCCGCCGGGGCCGGAGGAAGGCGCCTTCGGCCGCCTGGGCAAGCCCTATTCCCTGGCGCAGCTGGCCGAGGCGCTGCAGGACGCCGCCCCCCGCCAGGCGGCGGAGTAGCATCGGCACGGTTGCGCGGGGCTGGCTTCCAGGGGCAGGGTGCACCGCAACAATGGGGGCCACAGCATGATCCTGCTTTTCCTCGCCGCCCTGCTCTGGGTGGGCGTGCATGTCGGCATCTCGGGCACCGCGCTGCGCGGGCGCCTGGTCGCGGCGCTGGGCGAAGGGCGCTTCACGCTGGTCTTCTCGATCCTCTCGGTGGTCGCGATCACCCTGCTGGTGCTGGCCTGGCGCAATGCCGAGACGACCTATCTCTGGACCGCGCCGGGCTGGCTGCGCTGGATCCTGGCCTTCGCCATGCTGCCGGTCTTCGTGCTGTTCATGGCCAGCCACAAGCGCAACCCGACCGCGGTGGGGGCCAAGGGCCTGGGCGAGGAGCCGCGCGGCATCCAGCGCGTCACGCGCCATCCGATGCTCTGTTCCTTCGCCGGCTGGGCGCTGATCCATGTCATCGGCAATGGCGACACGGCGGCGCTGGTCTTCTTCGGCGCCTTCCTGGTGACGGCGGTGGCGGGCATGCCCTCGATCGACGCCAAGCTGGCCGCCCGCCATCCCGCGCTCTGGCCCGGCTTCGCCGCGCGCACCTCCATCCTGCCCTTCGGTGCGATCCTGGCCGGGCGCAACACGCTGGTGCTGCGCGAGATCGGCTGGATGCCCCCGGTGGTGGGCTTCGTGCTCTGGGCGGCGCTGCTGCATTTCCACCGCAGCGTCTTCGGCATGCCCGCGCTGCTGTTTTAGGACCCGGGCCATCGGACGGGGCGCAAAGCCCCTTGCGCCCGGCCGCACCGCCACGCCAAACCTCGCGGCCACGTGACCACGGGAATCGACCGCGATGCAGGAAGTCCTTACCGCCGCCGACCAGGATGAAAGCCCGCGCGCGCGCCTGGCGCGGGTGATCCTGTCGCAGCATTTCCAGTACAGCGTCACGGCGCTGATCCTGCTCAACGCCGTGACGCTCGGGCTCGAGACCTCGGATTCCATCATGGAATCATGGGGCGGGCTGCTGCACGGGGTGGACCGCGCGCTGCTGTGGATCTTCACCGCCGAGCTGGGCTTGCGCATCTACGCCTTCCGCGGCCGCTTCTTCCGCGACCCCTGGGGCATCTTCGACCTGCTCGTGGTCGGCATCGCCTGGATCCCGGCCTCCGGCCCGCTGAGCGTGCTGCGCGCGCTGCGCGTGCTGCGCGTGCTGCGTCTGATCAGCGTCGTGCCCAGCCTGCGCAACGTGGTGGAGGCGATGCTGGCCGCGCTGCCGGGCATGGGCAGCATCGTGCTGCTGATGCTGCTGATCTTCTACGTCTTCTCGGTCATGTCGGTGAAGCTGTTCGGCGAGCAGATGCCCGAGCAGTTCGGCGATCTGGGCACGGCGCTGTTCACGCTGTTCCAGCTGATGGCGATGGATGATTTCGGCAACATCGTGCGCGAGGCGATGGGCCACCAGCCGCTGGCCTGGCTGTTCTTCATCCCCTTCTCGGTCATCGCGACCTTCGTCGTGCTGAACCTGTTCATCGGCGTCATCGTCGAGAGCATCCAGACCCTGCGCGAGGCCCGCACCAGCGCCGATGCCGCCGCCGCCCAGGTGGCGACGGATGCGGCGCGCAGCGAGGCGCATCTGGACAGCCAGGCGCTGATGGCGGAGCTGCGTGCGCTCCGCCAGGAAATCGCGGAACTCCGCGCCCAGCGTTGACCATCGGGGCCGCGCGGCGCTAGCACCGATCCACGCCGCACCGGATTTGCCCGCCATGCCCCACCCCGCCCGCCGCCCCGTGATGCTCGCCATCCTCGATGGCTGGGGCTGGCGTGAGGAAGTGGCCGACAACGCCGTGCGCCAGGCGCGCACGCCCCACTTCACCGCGCTGTGGGAAGCCTGCCCGCGCGCCTTCCTGCGCACCTCCGGCCATGATGTCGGCCTGCCCGAGGGGCAGATGGGCAATTCCGAGGTCGGGCACCTCAACATCGGCGCCGGGCGCGTGGTGATGCAGGACCTGGTGCGCATCGACGCCGCCTGCGCCGATGGCAGCCTCGCCCGCCTGCCGGTGCTGACCGCGCTGCTGGAGAAGCTGCGCGCGAGCGGCGGCGCGCTGCACCTCGCCGGGCTGCTCTCCCCGGGCGGCGTGCACAGCCACCAGGACCACGCCGTGGCGCTGGCGCGCGCGGCGCGCGCCGCGGGTGTGGCGGTCTGGGTGCATGCCTGGACCGATGGGCGCGACACCGCCCCCGTCGCGGCGCGCGAATTCCTCCGTCGTTTCGAGACCGAATTACCCGAGGGCGCGCGAATTGCCACCGTCTGCGGCCGCTACTACGCCATGGACCGCGACAACCGGTGGGAACGCGTGCAGCGCGCCTATGACGTGATGGTCGCCGCCACCGGCGCGCGCTATGCCTCCGCGGACGAGGCCGTGGCAGCGGGCCATGCGGCGGGGCAGACGGATGAGTTCATCGCCGCCGCCGCAATCGGCACCTATGCCGGCATGCGGCACGGCGACGGGCTGCTCTGTTTCAACTTCCGCGCCGACCGCGCACGCCAGATCATGACCGCGCTGCTCGATCCTGGCTTCCAGGGCTTCGCGGCCGATCCCACCATCCGTTTCGCGGGCGCGGCCTCGCTCACCGAGTACAGCGCCGCGCTCAACCCCTTCCTGCCGGCGCTCTTCGCCCCGCAATCGATGGACGACATCCTGGGCGCGGCCGTCAGCGCCGCGGGGCTGACCCAGCTGCGGATGGCGGAGACCGAGAAGTATCCGCACGTCACCTACTTCCTGAACGGGGGCGAGGAGACGCCCTTCCCGGGCGAGGACCGCATCATGGTCCCCTCCCCCAAGGTCGCGACCTATGACCTGCAGCCCGAGATGTCGGCGCCCGAACTGGCCGAGAAGGCGGTGGCGGCGATCGCGGCCGGGCGGCATGATCTGATCGTGCTGAACTTCGCCAATGCCGACATGGTCGGCCATACCGGCTCCCTTCCCGCCGCCATCAAGGCCTGCGAGGCGGTGGATGCGGGGCTGGGGCGCATCGCGGCGGCGATCCGCGCCGCGGGCGGCTGCCTGCTGGTCACCGCCGACCATGGCAATGCCGAGATGATGCGCGACCCCGTGACGGGCGGACCGCACACGGCGCACACCACCAATGTCGTGCCTGTCTTCCTGATGGGCGGACCAGACGGGGCGCGCCTGGCGGAGGGGCGGCTTGCGGATCTCGCGCCCACGCTGCTCGCGCTGCTCGGCCTGAAGCAGCCCGTTGCGATGACCGGCCAATCGCTGTTGCGGGGGAACTAGAGCCATGCGCCGCGTCCTGTTGCTGTTGCTGCCCCTCGCGGCCTGCGCGCCCGACTACTCCGCCGTGCGGGACTGGTCGCGCACCGCAGCGACGATCGCGGAATACCCGGCCCTGCCGGCCGCCGCCGCGGCCCAGCCCGCGCGGCTGACCGGCCTGGGCGCCACCCCGGCGCCAGATCCGGCGCGCGCAGTGCGGGTCGAGGCACTGGTCGCCACCCAGGAGGCCGCGCGCACCTGGCTCGCGCTGCTGGCCTTCATGGCCGATGACGGGCTGCTGACCCAGCGCGGCAACCCGATGGGCGGCACGGCCGCGCGCATCGAGCCCGCCGACCCCGAAGGTGCAGCCGCGGTGCGCGCGCTGGGCGACCACATGGCGCGCGCCGCCTTCGCCCGCTACCGCGCGCCGCAGCTGGCCTATGCGGTGGATGAATCCCAGGCGGCCTTCCGCGGCACCCTCGCAGCCATGGAGCGCCTCGTGCGCGCGCTGGAGGGCGATGCGGCGGCTGAGCGTGCCGCCCTGGCCGCGCGCTTCGATTCGCTGGGCGCCTCGCTGCGCGACCCCGTGGCGCGCGCCCTGCTGGCCGAGACGCGCGCGGCGCGGGAGGCCGAGCTGGCGCGGCGCGCGAGCCTGACCGCAACCTATCTGGAGGCGCTGAAGCGCATGGAGGAGGGCCATGCGGTGCTGGTCGCGCGCGTGAACAAGCTCTCCCAGACCGACACCGCACGGTTGGTGCGCGCGCAGGAAGCAGCCCTGCGCCGCGCCGCCGCCGCGCTGCCGGGGTTGGCCCTGTAGCGCTTCAGCCGATCAGCCAGAAATCGGCGAGGCTGATGGCAGGGCCGCCGGCGAGGCGCGCGAAGGCCAGGGCCGCGCCGCTGCCGCCGCCATCGGCGTCGTACATCAGGGCATGGCCGGAACTGGCATCGTAGAGGATCACCGGCCCCGCGCCGGTGGCCACGGCGCCAGTCTGCAGCACCGCCGCGGGGGTCACCGCCAGCACGATGCGGTCGATCCCCACCTCGAAGCCGAGGATGCGGTCGATGGCATCGCCGGTCTCGAGGAAGAAGGCGAAGTGGTCCGCCACCCCGTCGGCCTGGCTGATGAGCAGGTCTGCGCCCTCGCCCCCCTCGAACCAATCGGTGCCCGTGCCGCCATTCAGCCGATCGGTGCCCTGCTTTCCGTGCATCACATCGTCGCCCGCACCACCGAGCAGCGTATCGGCGCCGCCCGCGCCATCGAGCAGGTCGTCGCCATTCTCGCCACGCAGCAGGTCGGCCCCGAGCACCCCATCCGAGTCCAGGCCAAGCTCAGCCCCGTAGAGCGAGTCATTGCCCTCGCCACCACCCAGCACGTCGGCGCCGCTGCCACCCTCGAGCCGATCATGGGCATCATTGCCGAGCAGCGTATCGGCGCCGGTGCCGCCCAGCAGCAGGTCCGCATCCTCGCCGCCGCGCAGCACGTCATCGCCGGCGCCGCCGAGCAGCGTGTCCGCACCCGCCTGGCCGCGCAGATCATCGGCATCCGCCTCGCCCAGCAGGCTGTCGGCACCCTCCCCGCCAAGAAGCAGGTCGCCCCCTGCCCCACCCAGCAGCGTATCGCGATGGGCGCCGCCGAACAGCGTGTCGGCGCCGCCCAGGCCGAGGAGGTAGTCTTCGCCGTCATTGCCGCTGGCGCGATCGCCGAAGGCGGTGCCGGCGAAGGCGTTGTCCACCGCCTGTCCGACGAAGCGGAAGGGCGCCAAGGCGTTCATCCAGATGGTCATCTCCACCACGTCGAACCAGGTGGACATCAGGTCCACCGCATAGGCCTCGACCGCCGGGGTGAAGTTGCCCCCCACATGGGGCAGGAATTCATGCGTGAAGGGCCCGGCCGTGGTCGGGTAGTCGGGCGCGGTGAAGTAGGTGAAGGTCGTGTGGCCGCCGATATAGCCCCAGGAAACGGCGAGGCGCTCCATCGGGTCGGAACTGACGAGGGTCATCGTCAGCCGCGCGCGCAGCCCCGTGCCGGGGGCGGGGGCGTCGAAGACCTCAAACCCGGCGATGGTCAGGTCCAGCGTGGCCATGGCGTTTCGTTCTCCTGACGGCACACTGCGCCCCGCCGCCCCCCGATGGCAAGCGCGCCAAGGGGGGGCGGGGTGGCCGCCGCAACGCCACAGGCGGGCACTGGATCAGCCTGCGCTTATCTCGTGGAGTCGAAACGACATGTTCCAGGCCGCGCGGGAAAGCCGGGCGCAGGCATGATCCGGGCAGGCAGGATTCCGTGCGACAGGACGGACAGCGCCCCAGGTTGCTTCCTGGAATGGAGATCGGCGTGGATCCGCGGGCTGCTGACCGCGGAGGAGTGGGTCTTCTTCGAGCCCTTCGTGGTGTTGGCCAGCCCGCCTGGCGGCAGACCCTGCCCGCGTCCGCCGGCAGCGCGGCACGCGATCTCCTGAGTCGCGCGCATCGGCGCGTCTTGGCATGAACCACGCGCCGAACGCGGCACCCGGCACTCGCTGTTGCGGCGGTTCCGGCGCTGGACCGCGTCTGGCCCGTGGGACGTGACGCTGGAAGCCTTGCCCGGTGGCGGCGGCGAGGCGACCCGCCATGAGCAGACCGCCAACGGTGTCCTCGGCTTCGTCGTGCTCTGCCCGATCCGTCTCTGGATCAGGTTCGTCCGCGCGACCTGGAACGCGTTGCGTCCCGATGATTCCATCGGCACACCCAATGCCCTAGCATGAAGCGAACGAAGGAGCGATGCGGATGCAGGACGCGCTCAGCGAGGCTCGCGGCTACAGCGCCGAATTCGGCGAGGATCTCTCCAACCACGCCGCCATGGCGATGCTCGCGCAGCGCCGGCTCGGGGGCAGCGAGGCCGATCTGCGGCGCTTCCTTGATGCCTATCTCCTCACCAATCCGCTGCGCACGCTGTCAGCCTCCCCCGGCAGGATCACGCGCGAGACCTGGCGCGCGCATCTCGGCCAGCGCGCCATGGAGGGCGCCTATCGCGCCTTCTTCCGTGCCGAGCTCGCGCGGATCGGCGAGGCCAGGGCGCTCATCCGCCTCTACCTGCCCGACCTGCTGCCCGGCATCGCGGCCAGCGCGCTGCATGCGCTGATGCGCCTCGCCTATGCGGTGGACAGCGACGACGCGGCCGAGGTGGCGGAGGCGCTGGGCTATTGGTGCGCCACCTTCCTGCCGCTCGGTGATGGCATCGGCAGCGCGCCGATCACCGCCGAGCCGGCCGAGGTGCTGCTGCGCATCGCCGCCACGCCCGCGCTGCGCGCGATGACCTTCGACGACGGGCTGCTCTGGCACGCGATGCGCGAGACCGCGGCGATGCCCGACTTCGCGCCGGTGCATGACTGGCTCGATATCGGGCCCGAGACGCTGGGCCGCATGGCGCGCGATTCGCTGCATGTCATGGCGGCGACGATGGAGTTCTGCGCGTTGCACGCCGTCACCGGCACGCATTGGCTGCGCCTGCTGCTGCCGGTGCTCGAACCGGCCGACCAGGTTCGCGCGATCCGCTATTTCTGGCAGGCCATCGCCTCGGTCTATCCGAAGATGGAATTCCCCCTCCCGCTCGGCGCCGAGGAGGCCGCGCGCCAGCGCGCCCTGCCGGTGCCCTCCTGGGAGGCGATCGCCGCAGCCGCCGTCGCCTCCAATGACGAGCACGACATCTCCCTCGTCTGGACCTCGCGTTGCGAGGAGCAGCATTGGGGCGACCCGCTCTATCGCGTCATCGCGGCGCGCCGCGTCGGGCTGATGCCGCTTTAGAGCAATATGCGTTCAGATGGGTCGCGGCGCTGCCGCGACGCTGAACGCATTTCTTGCTCTAGATTCAATGATTTCTGGAGCATGAGCTGCGTTCATGAGAACGCAGCGTGCCCTTCGGCCTCGCCCTGCCGCCCGTTGCATCAGCGGACCCATGCCCTGATGCCCCCCGGGCCCGGCCCGGCCGGGCGCGCGGCGCGCAGGGCCTGCATCAGGCGCCTGCGCCGGGCCGCCGGCTACTCGACCCGGATGCCGGCGGCGCGCACCACCGGCGTCCAGCGGGCGATCTCGTTGCGGATGAAGGCGGTGTAGTCCTCGGGCGTCGTGGCGTGCACCTCATAGCCCTGGGCGACGAGCGTGCGGCGCAGTTCGCCGCCCTCCACCAGCGCCTCGGTGACCGCGGCATGCAGGCGCGCAACGATGGCGGGCGGCGTGCGGGCGGGGAAGAGCAGCCCGTAGAAGCCGGAGGCGATCAGCTCCGGCATGCCCTGCTCCACCACGGTCGGCACATCGGGCAGCATCGGCGAGCGCTGGTTGGACCCGATGGCGATGGCGCGCAGGCGGCCGGCCTGCACCTGCGCGCCTGTCGGCACCAGCGCATCGTAGAAGCCGTTCACCTGGCCGGAGAGCGCATCCTGGATCGCCTGGCCCGCGCCGCGATAGGCGACGACGGTGAAGTTCGCACCGCTGCGCGCGCGCAGCACTTCCGCCGTGAGATGCGTGACGGAGCCGACATTCGGCACGGCCATGCTGAATCCACCCGCGGAACGGCCCGCCGCGATCACCTCCTGCAGCGTGCGCTCGGGGCGGGAGGGATGGACCGCAACCAGCGAGGGGATCGACGCCACCAGCGAGACCGGCGCGAAGTCCCGCTGCACGTCATAGGGCAGGTTAAGCCCGAGCGCGGTGTTCAGCGCGATCGGCGCGGCGGCGAAGAGCACGGTGTAGCCATCCGGCGCGGCCTTCGCGACGGCATCCATGCCGATCACGCCGGCGGCGCCGCCGCGGTTCTCGATCACGAAGGACTGGCCGAAGCGCTCGCCAAGGCGCTGGCCGAGCTGGCGCGCCACCTGGTCGAGCGCGCCGCCCGCCGCCGTGGGAACAACCACCCGTACCGAGCGTGTCGGCCAGGTCTCGGGCTGAGCCTGGGCCAGGGCCGGCGCCCCCACCAGAAGGCCCCCCAGAAGCGCCAGCGTGAAGCGTCGCATGTCTCGAACCTCCCTGTTGCTCATTGCGGCGCCCGTGCGCCGGGCGTGATGGTCACGTCACGAATCTCGCCGCCATAGGGGAAGGCGCCGTGCTGCTCGTAGAGCGACCACAGCACCGGTCCGCGGCGGTCCAGGCCGACATCCAGGCCCTCGAAGACGCCATAGATCACCATGGTCGGCGTCAGCCGCGTCCAGGGCACCGCCTCATCCGCGCCGAGCAGCAGCCGGCCACGTCCTTCGCGGCCGCCGAGCGCCTCGATGTCGAGGGTGACCGTGTGCGCGCCCGGCGGCAGCGGCACGGCGGGCAGGTCGGTGCGGTCGCCGAAGCCGTTGTAGTGGAAGCGCAGCAGGCCGTCCTCGACCCACATCACCATGCCGCCGGTCGGATCACCGATGGCCCAGAGCACACCCTGGTCAGCCGGGCGATGGTCGAAGCGCACCGCGATGCGGAAGTTGCGCTCGGCGATCAGCGGGAACAGGTCCCAGCGATGCACCGTCTCCGCGCCTGGCAGGAAGATGCGCGGCCGGTCGGCATCCTCCAGCGCCCAGGGCGCCATGTCCGCGAATTTGTGCAGCCTGTCACGGTTGTCGAGCGGATAGACCTGGTTCGCCCAGGCCGCCTCGTCGAAGGCGGAAACGAGTTCCGCCAGCTTCTCGGGGTATCGCGCCCGCAGATCGGTGCTCTCGGAGAAGTCACGCGTCAGGTCGTGCAGGGTCCAGTTGTCCCAATCGATCTCCTCGCCGCGCTTCTGGATGGAGCGGGCGAGCCACCCTTCCCGGTAGTAGGCGCGGTTCGACCAGCATTCGTAGTACTGCTCGGTGCGCGGCGCGGGTGCATCCGGCTGCGCCAGGAGCGCGGCGAAGCTGCGGCCGTGCGGGGGCCGTGCCGCGCGCCCGTTCACCTGCGGCAAGGCCGCCGCCCCCGCGAGTTCGAGCAGGGTGGGCATGACATCCGTCACATGCACGAATTGCCGCCGTACCGCCCCGGCATCCCTGATGCGTGCCGGCCAGGACACGACGCAGGCGACGCGCCGGCCGCCCGCGCCGGTATAGGTCTTGAACGAGGGAAAGGGCGTGTTCGACACCTCACCCCAGCCGGTCGGATAAAGCGACGCGCTGCGCGGCGAGCCGAGGTCATGCGCCGTCGCGCGCTCGACCTCGCGCGGCGGCGGCGCGAGGCCCATGTAGCGGCGGTTGTTGTTGAACATCCCCGCAGGCCCACCCGCATCGGTGCCGCCATTGTCGGAGGTGATCAGGATGATCGTGTTGTCGAGTTCACCGATCCGCGCGAGGAAGTCGGTCAGCTTGCCGACATTCTGGTCGATGCAGTCGATCATCGCGGCGTAGCATTCCATGTGCCGCGCCAGCATCTCGCGATCCGCCGGGTCGGTGTCCTCCCAGCGCGGCGCACGCGGATCCGATGGCGGCAGGATCGTGTCCGGCGGGATGAGGCCCATCTCGATCTGCCGCCGGTGGCGGGCGGCGCGCAGCACGTTCCAGCCGGCGTCGTAGCGGCCGCGATACTTCGCGAGATCCGCGGGCTTCGCCTGCAGCGGCGCGTGCGGCGCGTTGTTGGCGATGTAGAGGAAGAAGGGCTTGTCGGGGGAAGAGGCGCGCAGGTCCTTCACGTAGCGGATGCCGGTGTCGGTCCAGTCATCCGTCGTGTAGTAGTCCGGGGGGAAGGTGTCGGTGCGCAGGACCTGGTTGTCGGCCATGAGGTTGGCCGGGAAGAAGAAATGCGCCTCGCCCTCCATGAAGCCGTGGAAGTGGTCGAAGCCGCGCTGCACCGGCCAGGAGCGCTTGTCGCCGCCCGGCGTGCAATCCGGCGTCGGCGTGTTGTGCCACTTGCCGACCATGTAGGTCGCATAGCCGGCGGCGCGGAGCGTCTCGGGCAGGGTGGCGCAGTCGGCCGGGATCTCTCCGCGATAGCCCGGATAGCCGGGATCATTGTTGGACAGCCAGCCGGTGCCCGCGGCATGGGCGTTGATGCCGGTCAGCAGCGCGGCACGGGCCGGCGAGCAGATCGGATGCGTCGTATAGTGGGCAAGGCGCAACCCGCCGGCCGCGAGGCGGTCGATGTTGGGCGTCTCGATCTCGCCGCCGAAGCAGCCGAGATCGGACCAGCCCATGTCGTCCATGAGGATGACGACGATATTGGGTGCGCCGCTGCGCCGGCGCGGGCGTTGGCCCCAATCCGGCCGGGAGTCCGCGCGGGCGCGCCCGATGACGCCCGCGAAGCCCGCCGGACCGCTGCGTGGCGTGTCCATGCCCGTCCTCCCCCCTTGTTGGGGGAAGCCTAACATGGCGTAGGCGCCTGTGGAGTCCGCTCGGCGTCGCCATTCAGTCGTAGGCGACGCGAAAACCGAGATGCCCGGCGGAGGTATCCGCGCTGCGCCCGCTGCGCGCCGCGATGCGGTAGCGATAGCAATAGCTGCGGTGGCAGAGATAGGAACCGCCCTTCATCACGCGTTCGCGCTCCGCCGCCGCGGCCTGGTTGCGCTGCTTCGCCGCGGCGGCGAGCGATCGCACGCGGAAGGGGTCCGCGCACCACTCCCAGACATTGCCGCAGGCGTTGAACAGGCCGAAGCCGTTCGGGGCATAGGCATCGACCGGCGCGGTGCCGAGCCAGCCATCGGCGCGCGTATTGTGGCGGGGGAATTCGCCCTGCCAGATGTTGCAGATCGCGCTGGCGTCATCCGGCTCGCGCGAGCCCCAGGGAAAGCGCGCGTTGTCGTCGCCCCCTTTCGCCGCATGTTCCCATTCGGCCTCGCTCGGCAGGCGGCCGCCGGCCCAGGCGGCGAAGGCGGCCGCGTCGGTCCAGGCGATATGGACGGCCGGATGGTCCAGGCGGTCCGCCACCGAGGAGCCAGGGCCTTCAGGCGCAGCCCAGAATGCGCCGTGCACCTGCCCCCACCAGGGCGTGCCCTCCGGCGCGGGGGCAGGCATCCCGGGGGGAAGAAAGGCGTGGAAAACATAGGACCAGCCGAAGCGCTCGGCCTCCGTGCGATGACCGGTCGCGGCGACGAAGGCGGCGAAGCGGCGGTTCGTCACGGCATGGGCGTCGATGCGGAAGGGGCGCAGCGCCAGGCGCCGCGCGGGCCCTTCGCCATCCGCGCGGAAAACGGGCGCGTGCGTGCCGATCGTCGCGCTGCCGCCGGGAATGTCGAGGATCAGCGCCGTGTCGCGCCCCTGGGCCTGCGCGCGGCCGGGCGCATCAGCCGCTTCATCTTCCCGCCTGACGGCCGGCGCACAGCAGGACCGCGCGGCGGCGGCATCTGGCAGTGTGTGGGACATCCGGCGACCCCCTCTCGTTGACATTGGTCTGGCACGCTGCCCAGCATGGAGCAACCGCCCGCACCGAACGGGGCGACAGGAGGAAACCATGCACGGCACCAAGGGAGCGGGGCGCCGCGCGCTCTTGCGCGGCACCATGGCGGGCGGCGCGGCGCTTGCCCTTCCCGTCACAGCACGGGCGCAGGGCACCTGGCCGGACCGCCCGATCCGCTTCGTCGTGCCCTTCGCGCCCGGCGGCGCCTCCGACGCGACAGCGCGGGTGACGGCGCAGCACGTCTCGACCCGGCTCGGCCGCCCCGTCGCGGTGGACAACCGCGCCGGCGCCGCCAGCACGCTCGGCACCGCGGAGGTCGCGCGCGCGACAGATGGCCATACCATCCTGCTGACGCCACCGCCCTTCGTGATCACGCAATTCGCCTATCCCAACCTGCCCTACGACCCCGTGCGGGACCTGCAGCCGGTCGCGCTGCTGGTGACGAGCCCGATCCTGCTCTACGCCCGCACCGGCTTCCCCACGCGCTTCGAGGCCATAGCCGCCTGGGCGCGTGCCAATCCGGGCCAACTCACCTATGGCACGCCGGGCAATGGCAGCCTGCCGCATGTCGCCTTCGAACTGCTGAAGCTGCGCACCGGGCTGGATGCGCTGCATGTGCCCTATCGCGGCGGCGGCCCGGCGGCCGCGGACCTCGCGGCCGGGCGGATCGACCTGATGCTGGCAAGCCCGCTCGACGTCTCGGGCCAGGTGCAGGGCGGGCGGGTGGTGCCGGTGGCCGTTGCGGGTCCGCAGCGCATCGGCGACCTGCCGACGCTCGCCGAGTCCGGGGTGCGCGACTACGACGTCGCGGGGTGGTTCGGCGTGATGGCACCCGCGACGATGCCCGCGGAGCACGTGCTGCGACTCAACGCTGCGTTCAACGCCGCCCTCGCGCTGCCTGAGGTGCGCGCCCGCCTCACGGATCTGGGCGTGCAGGCTGCCGGCGGCACGCCGGAAGCCTTCGCCGCACTGCTCCAGGCGGAACGCGCGCGCTGGTCGGAAGCCGTGCGTGCCGCGCAGGTGCGCATCGAATGAGCGCACGCCCCAATATCCTGTGGATCTGCACGGACCAGCAGCGCTGGGACACGGTTGGTGCGCTCGGCAACCCGCATATCCGCACGCCGGCGGTCGATGCGCTCTGCCGCACCGGCACGGCCTTCGGGCGGGCCTACACGCAATCGCCGATCTGCACGCCCTCACGCGCCTCGATGCTGACGGGGAAGTACCCGGCGAGCCACCATGTCTACCGCAACGGCAACGCCTTCTTCCCGCCCGGCGAGGTGCTGGTGACGAGGCTGCTTGCCGATGCGGGCTATGATTGCGGGCTGATCGGCAAGCTGCACCTCTCGGCGGCGAAGTTCCACGAGAAGCGGCCCGATGACGGATACCGCGTCTTCCACTGGAACCATCACCCCACGCCCGACGCCGCCCGCGGTGATGCCTATGAGCATTGGCTTCGGCACGAGAAGCGCGTGGACCCGCAAGCACTCTATCGCGACAAGGGCGCCTTCTGCGGCCCGGGCGTGCCGGCGGAGTTCCATCAATCCACCTGGTGCGGCGAGATGGCGGTCCGCTTCGTGACCGACCGCCGCGATGGCCCCTGGTGCCTCTCGCTCAATTTCTTCGATCCGCATGCGCCCTTCGACGCGCCGCCGGAGGCGCTGGCGCGGCTCGATCCGGCCACGCTGCCCCTGCCGCTGTGGCGCCCGTCGGATGCAGAGCGCTGGCGCGATTTCGCAGCCATAGACCAGCAGCAGAAACAGCCGGTGGATCCGACCGTGCGGCGCACCGGCGCCCCTGCCCCGCCGCCCGCGGCGCGCGATCACGACAAGGTCGCCTCCCATGTGCCGGACGACTACGACGCGCTGCAGGTCAAGGCGAACTACTATGCCATGATCGAGCATCTCGATGCGCAGGTCGGGCGCATCCTGGATGCGCTGCGTGCCACGGGGCAACTCGAGAACACGATCGTGCTCTATCACTCCGACCATGGCGAGATGCTGGGCGACCACGGCCTCGTGCTGAAGGGCTGCCGCTTCTTCGACGGGCTGGTTCGCGTGCCGATGGTCTGGTCCTGTCCGGGCCGCTTCCGGGAGGATCTCGCCAGCGAGGCGTTGGTCGAGCTGGTGGACATCGCGCCGACGCTGCTCGACGCCGCGGGGCTCGAGACGCCCTGGCAGATGCAGGGCCGCTCCCTGCTGCCGATCCTGGAAGGCCGCGCCGACCCGCACACCCACAAGCGCCGCGTGGTGAGCGAGTTCAAGGACAGCATCGGCGGCCACCCGGACCACAGCCACGGCTCGATGGTCTTCGACGGACGATACAAATCGGTCGTCTATCATGGCCATCCCGTCGGCGAGATCTTCGATCACGCCGCCGATCCCGGTGAGTTCGAAAATCTCTGGCACGACCCGACCCTGCGCGCCGAACGGCTCAAGCTGCACCTCGACGCGCTGGCGGGCACCATCAGCGCCGGTCCGCCGCGCGGCGCGCTCTACTGAGAGCGCGCCGCGTTCGGATCAACCTGGCGAAGCGGTGATGGTGGTGAAGTCGCCGCCAGCGACCTGCACCATGGCGCGGGGTCGGAGCCCGCACGGGCGCGCAAGGACGCCGCGGCAGCAGGTGGAGGATGACAGTGGCGTCGCGAGGCACCGCATCCGCATCGGTGCGGGCCACGGGGACAGAACGCAGCGAGTCGAAGCACGACCTTCGGCAAGGCCGAGCGCTTCATCGAGACAGGCATCCGCGAAGGGGCTGCGTGACGACAACACGCAGCGCCGGCACTCCGCCTTGAACGCAGCGCCATCCGGCCTGCCGGGCGGACTTCATGCCCTATGCCTTGTCGATCCCACGGAAGGGATTCCGATCGGATGATTCCACCTGACCGGAAATCGTTCCACTCTGCTGCCCCGGAAATTCGCCTGGGAATTCCAGGGTGAAGCAGGCCCCTGTCATTCTGGAACCAGTGTGATCCGGATCGCGAGACTTACCCTATAGCAATATGCGTTCAGATGGGTCGCGGCGCTGCCGCGACGCTGAACGCATATTGCTCTAGATTCAATAACTTCTAGAGCACGAGCTGCGTTCATGAGAACGCATATTGCTCTAGGGCCTGTGGACAGTTGGGGCCGGGATGCAGCCGGCGAGGGATTTTTCGGGCTGGGAAGGCGGACAGCGGAGCCGATGGCTATCCATCGGCGAGCATGGCCAACGCGCCCAGCACGGAAAAGCACCGGCGGATGCGCCCGCAGCCCAAGTGTCCACAGGTCCTAGGCTTCCTTGTAGCCGTAGTCGGGGATGCCCTGCTCATTGCCGTAGTATTTGTAGGGCAGGAACTTGCCGGACATGGTGATCTTCACGCGGTCGCCCTTGGGGTTGGCCACGCGCTCGAAGTCGAAGTCGAAATCGATGGCGGACATGATGCCATCGCCGAACTCCTCCTCGATCAGCGCCTTCCAGGCCGGGCCGTTGACCATCACCATCTCGTAGAAGCGGTAGATCAGCGGATCGGTGGGGGGCATGGGGGTGCCGCGATAGGGCACCTCGTTGAGCATCCGCGCCTCCACATCGCTGAGCCCGAACAGGGCCTGCGCCTTGGCGGCCAACGGCTTCACCAGCTTCATCTGGCCGAGCAGCGCGCCCACCACCAGGGTCGGCGACATGCCGCCGATCTCCTCGGAGATGTATTTCCAGGACCAATCCTTCTCGCGCTTGATGTCGAGGATCTTCTCGGTGAGTTCGGCACGGGTCATGGGCATTGCTCCTTCAGGCAGGTCTATGTTCGGGCACGGCGCGCGGCGACCAGCCCGGCGGCGGGCTGGCGGCAGAGAATTCGCGCGAGCGCGTGATGAGAAAGTCCAGCACATGGTCGCGCAGCGCGTGGTAGCCGGGCATGTGGTGCAGGTTGGCGCGCGTGCGCGGGCGGGGCAGCGTGTTCACCACCACCTCGGCGATGCGCGCGCCGGGGCCGTTCGACATCAGCAGGATCCGATCCGCGAGCAGAATGGCCTCGTCCACGTCATGCGTGATCATGAAGCCGGTCTGCTCCGCCTCCGTCACCAGCCGCGAGACTTCCTCCTGCAGCGCGCCGCGCGTCAGCGCATCAAGCGCGGAGAAGGGCTCGTCCATCAGCAGGATCTTCGGCCTGATCGCGAGGGCGCGGGCGATGCCCACGCGCTGCTTCATCCCGCCCGAAAGCTGCGCGGGCTTGCGATCCGCGGCATGCGCCAAGCCGACGCGCGCCAGCGCCGCGCGCGCTTCCTCCAGGCATTGCGCGCGCGTCCAGCCGGGATGGCGGCAGGCGAGCGCGAAGGCGACGTTGCCGGCGGCACTCATCCAGGGCATCAGCGCATGCGACTGGAAGATCACCGCGCGATCGAGCGAGGGGCCGGTGATCTCCTGCCCGCCCACGATCATCGCCCCCGCATCGGGCGCATCGAGCCCGGCGAGGATGTTCAGGATCGTCGTCTTGCCGCATCCCGAATGGCCGACGAGGCAGACGAACTCCCCGCGCGCGACGGAGAACCACACATCCTCGAACACCGTGGTGCTGCCGAAGCGGCGCGCGATGCCTTCGACGGAAACGTCAGGACGTTCCATCATTTCGGTGTCCTCAAGGGGCAGCCGTTCGGCCGCTCGGCCCTGCGGGCTGCGATCATGATCATCACTCCGCCCAGGCCACGGCGCGCGCCAGCAGGCCGAGCAGCCGATCAAGCAGCAGCCCCACCAGCCCGATCATCAGGATCGCGATGACGATGTCCGCGATGGAGAGGTTGTTCCACTGGTTCCACACCCAGTAGCCGATGCCCGTCCCACCCACGAGCATCTCGGCGGCGACGATCACCAGCCAGGCGATGCCGATGGAGATGCGCATGCCCGTCACGATGGTCGGCGCCGCGGCCGGCAGGATGATGCGCGTCGCGGTGCGCCAGGGCCCGGCCTCCAGCGTGCGCGCGACATTCAGCCATTCGCGCCGCGTGCTCGCCACGCCGAAGGCGGTGTTGAGCAGCATCGGCCAGATCGAGCAGATGAAGATCACGAAGATCGAGCTGATCGCGCTGTCCTTGATGGCGTAGAGCGCCAGCGGCATCCAGGCCAGTGGCGAGACGGGCCGCAGCACCTGGATGAAGGGGTTCAGCGCGGCGTTGAGCAGCGGCGACATGCCGATGGCGAAGCCCAGCGGAATCGCCACCAGCGCCGCCAGCCCGAAGCCCAGGCCGACGCGCCCCAGCGAATAGGCGATCTGCACGCCGATCCCCTGGTCATTGGTGCCGCGCACATAGAAGGGATCGGCCAGCAGTTCCATCAGCCGCACGAAGATCGCGCTCGGCGCCGGCATCGCCGTCTGCTGCCCCTGCTGCGCCGCCTGGCCGAGCAGGGCGGCGTATTCAGGATCGAGCGCGGGCCCGCTGCTCGCCGCCGGCAGCAGCGCGATCTCCCAGGCGCCGAGGAACAGCACGAGCAGCAGCAGGCTCAGCCCTGCCGAGCGCCAGACCGAAACGGATCTTGTCATGGGTCAGCTGCGGATCGCGCGCTCGGTCCAGGCGGCCGGGTTCGCGGGGTCGAAGGGGCGGCCCATGATCGTCTCGGTGCGCGTGGGGCTGGCCGGCACGGGCAGGCCGAGCTCGCGCATCGCCTTGCCCGCATCGAGCGCAAGGAACACCTGGTTCGCCACCTGCGCGTAATCCACCTCGCGCTGCAACTGCCCCCAGCGGCGCATCTGCGTCATGATCCAGATGGCCATGGAATGCCACGGGAAGGGATCGAAGCCGATGCGGTCCGGCACGCGCTGCACGCGGCCCAAGCCATCGGCGAAGGTGCCGGTCAGCACCTGGTTCACCACCGTCTCGGGCTGGTTGAGGTAGTTCGTGCCGGCAATCGCCGCCGCCACCTCACGCCGGTTCTCGACCTTCTGCGAATAGGCGGTGGCCTCCACGATCGCGCGCATCAGCGCGGCGAAGGTGTTGGGCGTGTCGGTGATCATGCTGCGCGGCACGGCGAAGGCGCAGCAGGGGTGGCCGTCCCACAGCTCCTTGGTGAGGATGTGGATGAAGCCGACGCCGTCGAAGACCGCGCGCTGGTTGAAGGGGTCCGGGCCGAGGAAGCCGTCGATGTTGTCGGCGCGGAGATTGGCGACCATCTCGGGCGGCGGCACGGCGCGGATCTGCACGTCGCGATCGGGGTCGAGCCCATGCTCGGCCAGGTAGTGGCGCAGCAGGTAGTTGTGGATCGAGAAATCGAAGGGCACGGCGAAGCGGAAGCCGCGCCAGTCGCGCGGGTTGCGCCTCTCCCGGTGCTTGGTGGCGAGCGTGATCGCCTGGCCGTTGATGTTCTCGATGGCGGCGACGGCGAAGGGAATGGGCTGCGCCACGCCGACGCCGAGCGACATCGCCAGCGGCATGGGGGCGAGCATGTGCGCGGCGTCGTATTCGCGCGCGATGGCGCGATCGCGGATCACCGCCCAGCCGGCGGTGCGGATCACCTCCACATTCAGCCCGTGGCGCTGATAGAAGCCCATCGGATGCGCCATGATGATCGGCGTGGCGCAGGTGATGGGGATGAAGCCGATCTTGAGGTCGCGCTTCTCCGGCGCGCCGGTGCCTTGCGCCAGGGCCTCCTTCGCCATGTCGAGCGGGAAGACCGAGGCAAGGGCGGCCAGCACCGTGGCGGCGCCGAAGCGCTCCACCAGCGCGCGGCGCGTCGGGCCATGGCGGAAGGTGGCGCGCAGCACGGCGGATTCCGCGACCTCGGCCATCGCCTGCTCGGTCGAGGGGCCCTCGGCGGCGCAGGCCATCGGAGTGGCATGGCGGCCGCAGCCACAGCCGCCCAGGCGGGTCTTCGGATCCAGCGGATCGGCGGTCAGGCGGCGGCGCATGGCGTTCTCCCGGCAACGAGGCTGCCAACGTCATTGCAACCCCCGTGCCGCCGCACAGGAATGCGGCAATTGGCCCCGCACATCGGCGCACAGACCAAAACTGCCTGCCGAATAGGCATATACACGCCACCAACTGGCCAAGCGGCGAGTCGCGATGCTACGCCTTGCTCGTGCCCGCCCTTCGCCCGACCCTGCTCGCGCTGCTGCTGCTTCCGGGCCTGGCCGCCGCCCAGGGACAGGCCCCCACGCCCACCCCGCGCGCGCTGCGTGAGGCCGAGCGCCAGGCCGAGGCACGCCAGGAGGCCGCCGAGGCCGCCGCCGCCCGGCTGCGCGACGCCGCCGAGGCCGAGCTGCGCTTGGCCGACCGCCGCGTCCAGGCCGCGCGCCTCGCCTTGGCCGCGGAGGCCGAGGTGCTGGCCGCGCGTGACCGCCTGCAGGCCGCCCGCCAGCAGGGTGCCGCGGCGTCGGCGGCGGTGGCCGAGCGTGCCGCCGCGCTGCGCCCGCTGCTGCCCTTCATGCTGCGCCTGTCGATGTATCCGGCCGAGACGCTGCTCGCCACGCTCGCCCCGCCGGCCGAGGCGCTGCGCGGTGTCGCGGTGCTGCGCGCCCTGGCCCAGACGCTGGAACGCGAGGCCGCCGGGCTGCGCGCCGCCCAGCTTGCGGCCGCCCTGGCCGAGGCCGAGGCGGCGCAGGAGGAAGCCGGGCTGCGCCGGGCCGAGCAGCAAGCCCGCGCCGCCGAGGCGGCTGTGGAGGCCGAGCTGGAAGAGGCCCGCCGCCGCCGGGGTGCGGCTGAGGCGCAGGAGGAACAGGCGGCGAGCCGCGCCGCCGAGGCCGCCGCCCGCGCCAGCGACATCGCCGAGATGCTGCAAAGGCTGGAGCGCGAGCGCGCCCGCCGCGCCGCCGAGGAACGCGCCAATGCCGCACTGCGCGCCGCCGAGGCCGCGCGCCGGGCGGCCGAGGAGGCGCGGGAGAGGCGCCTTGCGGAGGAAGCCGCCAGCCGACGCGCGGCGGAAGAAGCCGCCGCCCGCCGCGCCGCCGAGGAGGCCCGCGCCCGCCGGGCGCCCGAACCCGCCCGTCCTGCCCCGCCCGCCCCACCGGCCCAGGCCGCCGCCGCCCCGCCGCCCGCCGTCAGCGGCGGCCGCGCTTTGCCGGTGGCCGGGCGGATCACCTCCCAATGGGGGGAGGCCGGGGCCGGCGGGCCGCAGCGCGGCCAGACCTGGGCGGCCGCCCCCGGGGCGCGCGTCGTCTCCCCCTGCGCGGGACGGGCCGCCTATGCCGCGCCTTTCCGGTCCTTCGGGCTGTTGTTGATTGTCGATTGCGGGGGGGGATACCATTTCGTCCTGGCCGGGCTCGAAAGGCTGGACACCTCGGCCGGGCAGCGCCTGCTGGCGGGGGAGCCGGTCGGCGTGCTGGGCGGGGCTGGCGCCGGCAACGGCGCGCTTTATGTAGAGTTGCGGCGCAACGGCCAGCCGGTGGACCCCCGCCCCTGGTTCGCGGCCCGGTCGTGACGGCGAATGGCGGCGTAGACCCCCGGTTTACGCGATTTGGATATCCCCGGCCCTCCGGCCGCGGGCATGATGGGCGAAACGGCGACCCGGCGCGGCGCCGCGCAAGGATTGGGTGAAGGCATGGCGGATCAGGGCGAGCGCAGCGGACGGATGCCGGAGACCGGCGCGCCGCATGTCGGGATGGCGGCGGCGGCACAACCCACCCGCCGGCGCCGGCTCGGCACCTATGGCGCCATCGGCGCCGCCTTCCTGGCCGGCGCGGTGATCGGGCCGATCGTCGCCGTGCCCACCATCGCCGCCCTGGCGCAGGATGGCGGGCGGGCCGAGACCTACCGCCTGCTCAACCTCTTCGGCGACGTGTTCGAGCGCATCCGCGCCGAATATGTCGAGCCCGTCTCCGACCGCGACGTGGTGGAGAACGCCATCAACGGCATGCTCCAGGGGCTCGACCCGCACAGCTCCTACATGAACCCGCGCAGCTTCCGCGACATGCAGGTGCAGACGCGCGGCGAGTTCGGCGGCCTCGGCATCGAGGTGACGCAGGAAGGCGGCTATGTGAAGGTCATCTCGCCCATCGACGACACGCCCGCGGCGCGCGCCGGCGTGCGGCCGGGCGACCTGATCACCCATCTCAACGGCCAGTCCACGCAGGGTCTGACGCTGCAGGAGGCCGTGGAGCAGATGCGCGGCGAGCGCGGCAGCTCCATCCGCCTGACCATCCGCCGCGAGGGCGAGCGCAACCCGGTCGAGATCACCCTGACGCGCGACGTGATCCGCCCACAGGTGGCGCGCTTCCGGCTCGAGGGCAACGACATCGCCTATGTCCGCCTCTCCGCCTTCAACGAGCAGACCGAGGGCGCGCTGCGCCGCGCCATCACCGCCATGCGCAACCAGGCGGGCGGCAACCTCAAGGGCGTGATCCTCGACCTGCGCAACAATCCGGGCGGGCTGCTCGACCAGTCGATCCAGGTGGCGGACGACTTCCTCGAGCAGGGCGAGATCGTCTCCACCCGCGCCCGCCGCGCCGAGGATGCGCAGCGCTGGAACGCGCGCGCCGGCGACATCGCGCAAGGGCTGCCGATGGTGGTGCTGATCAATGCCGGCTCCGCGAGTGCGAGCGAGATCGTGGCCGGCGCGCTGCAGGATCACCGCCGCGCCATCGTCATGGGCGTGAAGAGCTTCGGCAAGGGCAGCGTGCAGACCGTGATGCCGATCCCCGGCAACGGCGCCATCCGCCTGACCACGGCGCGCTACTACACGCCCTCCGGCCGCTCGATCCAGGCCACCGGCATCGAGCCGGACATCGAGGTGCTGGCCACGCGCCCCGACCCCAACGCCCCGGCCCGCGACCGCGAGGCCGATCTGCGCCGGGCGCTGCGCAATGATGGCGAGCGCAGCGGCACCACCGCCACGCCGCCCCCCGCCGCGCCGCCCCTGCCGCCGCTGAGCCTGCCCGCGGGCGTGCTGGAGCGCGTGGTCCGCATGCCGGCCGAGGGCGCGCCCGCCTTCGACCCGACCAAGCCCGAGACCGACCACCAGTTGCAGCAGGCGCTGCAATTGCTGCGCGGCATCGCCGCCGCCCCGCCGGCACAGCGCCGGGCACAGCGCTGAGCAGCAGCCGGGCGGCCCCGTGCGCCTGCTGACCCGCAAGGCGCTCGGCCGCTTCTGGCTGGGGCTGGCGGTGGTGCTCGGCGCCACCCTCGGCACCCTCGCCTGGCTCGGCCCGCCCGAGCCCCCCGCGGCCGCCATCGAGGCGCCGGCCCCGCCCGTGCGGGCCGAGGCCCCGGCCGCCCCGGCGCCGCCGCCCGAGCCCCCCGCCGCGCCGCCTGCCCCGGCCGCCGCCCCGCCCGCGGCGCCGGTCACGGCGGCCCCCGAGGCCGCGCCCCTACCCGCCGCCCCGCCCCAGGCCGAGGCGGCACCCGCGCCGCCCGCCGCCCCGGCCCCGCCGCCCCTGGCCGCGCCGCCGCCCGCCCCGGCCCCGCGCCGCGCCCAGGCCGAGCCGACCATCGCGCCGCCGGATCCGCTGCTGCTGGAACGCACGCGCCAGGGGCTGGTGCCGCAACTCGGACCCGAGGGGCGCACCAGCATCCGCACCTATGCCCGCGCCTTCGACCGCGAGGATCGCCGCCCGCGCATCGGCATCATCCTGGGCGGCATGGGGCTGAACGCGCAGCATTCGGAGGACGCCATCCGCCGCCTGCCCGGCGCCGTGACGCTGGCCTTCAGCCCCTATGCGACGCGGCCCGAGCCGCTGCTGGAGCGCGCCCGGGCGCGCGGGATGGAACTGCTCAGCGCCCTGCCGCTGGAACCCGCGGGCTTCGGCACCAGGGCCGATCCGGGCGACCGCGCGCTGCTGACGGGGCTGTCGATCGGCGAGAACCTGGAACGGCTCGACTGGGCGCTGGCGCGCATCCAGGGCCAGGTGGGCGCGATCGGCGCCGAGGGCTCGATGCGCGGCGAGCGCTTCGCCCAGAATGCCGACCTGCTGGCGAGCGTGCAGACCATCCTGACCCAGCGCGGTCTGTTGTACGTAGAGCCCCGCCCCGGCGGCCCGCAGCCCGCCCGCGCCTTCGGCCGCGCCGTGGATGTGGTGCTGGACGAGCCCTCCCCCACCCGCGCGGAGGTCATGCGCCGGCTCGCGGAGCTGGAGGCGCTGGCGACGCAGAACGGCTCGGCGCTGGGCCTGGCGGGCGACCCGGTGCCCTCGGTGGTGGCGGCGCTGGAGGCCTGGGCGCTGACCCTGGAGGAGCGCGGCTTCGTGATCGCGCCCGTCACCGTGCTGCTGCGCCGGCCGGCAGACAGCCCGCGATAGGGACTACCGCGGCAGGAAGGGGTTGGTCCGGCGTTCCTCGCCGAAGCTCGAACCCGGGCCGTGGCCGCAAAGGAAGCGCATCTCGTCGCCCAGCGGCAGCAGCTTGCGCGTGATGCTGTCGATCAGCGCGTCATGGTCGCCATAGGCGAAATCGGTGCGGCCGATGGAGCCGCGGAACAGCACATCGCCCACCACCGCGAAGCCGAGCGCGCGGGAGACGAAGACCACATGGCCGGGCGCATGGCCGGGGCAGTGCAGCACGTCGAAATCCTGCCCGGCGATCCGCACCACGGCGCCTTCCTCGAGCCACTGGTCGGGCGTGACGCTCGCCATGCCGTCCATGCCGTATTGCGCGGCCTGGGCGGGAATGGCCTGGAGCAGCGGCAGGTCGTCGCGATGCGGGCCCTGCACCGGCACCTTCGCGCCCTGCGCCGTCTCCAGCGCCGCCTTCAACTCGGCCGCGCCGCCGGCATGGTCCAGGTGGCCGTGGGTGAGCAGGATGTTGTCGATGGTGCAGCCGGCGCGTTGGATCGCTGCCAAAATGCGCGGCACGTCGCCGCCCGGGTCGATGACCGTGCCGCGCTGGCTCTCCGCATCCCAGATCAGGGCGCAGTTCTGCTGGAAGGGCGTGACGGAAATCTGGGCGGCTTGGAGCTTGGGCATGGCAGGCAGGTGCCCAAGCGCAGCGCGCGCGTCAACCGCTCAGATATACACGCCCTTCATCCCGCCGGCGGGGTAGCGCGTGCCGGCGGCCGCCCCGCGCGGGATGGCGGCGTCGATGCTCGCGATCTCCTCGCCGCTCAGCAGCACCTGCAGCGCGCCGACATTCTCATCGAGCCGCGCCGGGTTCCGCGTGCCGGGAATCGCCACCACATCCTCACCCTGCGCCAGCAGCCAGGCGAGGGCGAGCTGCGCGGGGGTGCAGCCCTTGGCCTTCGCCATCGCCTCGATCTTCAGCACCAGCGCGCGGTTGTGGTCGAAATTCTCCGGCAGGAAGCGCGGATGCTGCGCGCGCCGCCCGCCCACCGCGGCCAGGTCCGTGATCGCGCCCGTCAGGAAGCCGCGCCCCAGCGGCGCATAGGCGACGAAGGCGATGCCGAGGTCGCGTGTCACCGCGCGCGTCTCCTCCGCCTCGGTACGGTAGAGCAGCGAATACTCGGTCTGCACCGCGGCGATGGGGTGCACGGCATGGGCGCGGCGGATGCGCTCGGGGTTGGCTTCCGACAGACCGAGGAAGCGCACCTTGCCCTGCTCCACCAGCCGCGCCATGGCGCCCACCGTCTCCTCCACCGGCACGTTCGGATCGACGCGGTGCTGGTAGTAGAGGTCGATCACATCGGTGCCGAGCCGCTTCAGGCTCGCCTCGCAGGCCTGCTGCACATAGGCGGCCGAGCCATCCACGCCATTGCCGCCGCCCTCGCGCCTGATCTGGCCGAACTTGCTGGCCAGGAAGACCTCGCCCCGCCGCCCCTGCAGCGCCTTGCCGATCACCTCCTCATTGTGGCCCCAGCCATACATGTCGGAGCTGTCGAGGTGGTTGGCGCCGATCGCGATGGCGTGGTGGATCAGCGCGATCGAGGCCGCGTCATCCGCATCGCCATAGACGCCGGAGAGCGACATGCAGCCCAGCCCGATGGCCGGGATCATCGGGCCGCGGGCGCCGAGGCGACGCTGGGTCATGGCTTTCATGGCGGGCTCCGGGACAGGGGTCGGGGGATCAGGGGTTGGTGAAACCGATGGCGTCCAGCGCGGCGCGCGTGGCCGGCGTGGCGAGGCGCGCCATCACGCCGCGCGCGCCCGCGCTGTCCTCGACGATGGCGGCCGAATAGCCGGTGGAGAGCGCGAAGGGTGCCGGAAAGGGGCCGAGCAGCGAGACACCCGGCCGGCCCACGATCTCGGTCGACTGGCTGACCGCAAGCTCGACCTCGCCGCGGCTGCACGCCGCCACGGCCTCGACGCCGAAGCGCACCAGCGTGGCCTTGGGCAGCAATTCCGCCATGATGCCAAGCTGCGCGACCACCGCCTCGAAATGCTTGCCCGCCGTGGCGCCGCTGCTGCCATCGGCCCAGGCGATGCTCTCGCAGGTCAGCAGCGCGGTGCGCAGTTCCTGCGCGTTGCCGATGGGCCGGCGCCGCGCGCCGTCGCGGATGGCCAGCCCCGTGGCGGTCTGGCCCATGGAGAGCCGTGTGCCGGGCACGAGCAGGCCGTGATCGGCAAGCTGGTCGAGCGCCGCGTCGCTGACGATGATCACGCCCGGCCGCTCACCCGCCAGCACGCGATCGCGCAGCGCGCCGACCGTGCCCCAGGAAATCTCGCCAGGCCAGGATTCATGCTCCAGCGCGGTCTTCACCGCGCCGCAGAAGAACAGCTTCACGCCGTGCGCTCCAGGATCTCGAAGCCACGATTGCGGTCGAGCAGATAGACCAGCCCCTGGCCGTCCGTGTCGACATCGTTGCATTGCGGGCTGGTCTGGCCCGGCGGCGGCTCGGCGAGCCAGTGCGCGACCTCGGTGGGCGCGGTGGGGTCGGCGATGTCGATCACGCGCAAGCCCCCCGCGAACCAGGCGGTGTAGAGGCAGGTGTCGTGCATGCATTCCTGGAACTGGTGCGCGCCGAAACGATCGCCCGTGTGCAGATAGGGGTTGCCGGCCTCGCTGAGGTGCCACATCGAGAGCGGCTGGATGCGCGCGGGATCCGCGACATCGAAGACCCAGAGCCCGCCATGCAGCTGGCCGGGCGTGTGTTCATGTTCCTCATCCACGCCGACCGCGATCTGCCGCCCGGCAACTGGGAAGGGCACGCGCATGATGGTGTGCGTGGGTTCGGGGAAGGGCGGGTGGTAGCGATACTCGCCGATGGTGCGGGGCTTCGTGATGTCGGTCACGTCGATGGCGCGGATGCCGGCATACCACACCGCGGCCCAGAGCGTGTCGCCCTCTCGCAGGGTATGGTGCAGGCGATGCTGCTGGCCCTGCCAGGTCGGCACCTCGCCGGCCGCGATGTGCTGGCCCGGCATGTGCCAGCGCGAGACCTCGCGCGGGTTGGCCGGATCGGCCAGGTCGTAGATCACCAGGATGTTGCCGACATAGCCCTCCATCTCGGTCGAGATGTAGGCGTAGTTCGCATCCATGTCGAAACGATGCACGCCGATGCCGCCGGTGAGCTGATGCTTCAGCAGGCGCGGGCGGGTGCGGTCCGCGATGTCCCACAGGCGGAAGCCGCCCTCGGCATAGGCGGGCGCGGTGAGGGAGGCGCGCGCGCGCGGCAGGAAATCGGGCTTCACCTTGATCGCGGCGGCAAGCTCCGCATCGGTGATGGGCCTGCCATGCTGGGCAAGGTGCTCGGCCTCGATCTGCGGGATGCGCTTCGCGCGGCGCAGCGCGTGGCGGTCATCCTGCTCGACATTGGTGATCATGAGGTCGCCCGCCACGCGCACCTTGTGGGTGTGCGACGCGTTGGAGGGCGGGTCGAGGCTGGCCACGATGCGCGGGTTGCGCGGGTCGGAGATATCCACGATGGAGGTGCCGTGGGGCGGCTTCATGTGGCCGATATAGGCGTAGTTGCCCTGCACCGTGACCTGCCCGCCGCCCGGCATGTCCAGCCAGGCGAGGCGCTTCATGCCCTTGGCGGAGACCGATCCCTCACTCATCGCAGCATCCTTGTTCAACGCGCCGCGCGGCGCGCCAGCACGCGCTCACGCCAGATCGGCACGACGACGGAAATCACCAGCAGCACCCACAGCGCATTGGCGATGGGCGAGGAGAACAGCACCATGATGTCGCCCTGCCCGATGCGCAGCGAGCGCAGCAGGTAGCGTTCGAAGATGGGCCCGAGCAGCACGCCGATCAGGATCGAGGTGACGTGGTAGTTCGTTTTCACCGCGATGTAGCCGATCACGCCGAAAGCAAGGGCAAGAGCCATGTCGAAGATGTATTCGCGATCCGCGAAGGCGCCGACCACGGTCAGGCCCAGGATCAGCGGCACGATGATGTGCACCGGCACGCTCACCACCTTCGAGGCATAGCGCGCCATCGGCAGGATCAGCGGGATCATCAGGATGTAGGCGACCGTCATCATGACGAAGACGCCATAGGCGATCTGCGGCTGCTCCTGGAACAGGCGCGGGCCGACCACGATGCCCTGGTATTGCAGCACGATCATCATCACCGCGGCGGTGGAGCCACCCGGCACGCCGATCGCCATGGTCGGCACCAGCGTGCCGGAGGTCACGCCGTTGTTCGCACTCTCGGGCGCGATGACGCCGGGCGGGAAGCCCGTGCCGTAAAGCTCGGGCGTCTTCGAGAAGAGCCGCGACTGCTGATAGGCGACGAAACTCGCGATATAGGCGCCCGCGCCGGGGATCACGCCGACGACGAGGCCCAGGAAGGCGGTCCAGACGATCTGCCACCAGTACTTCACGCACATCCACAGGCCGTCGATCGTATCCGCCCATTGCGGGCGCTGCGTGACGGCGGGCTTGGTGCTGTCGAACTTCTCCTCGAGCATGACGAGGCATTCGCTGACGGCGAACAGCCCGATCAGCACCGGCACCAGCGGCAGCCCGTCATAGAGTTCGAGGAAGCCGAAGGTGGCGCGCGGCGTGGAATAGACCTGGTCGGTGCCGATCGCGCCCAGCATCAGGCCGAACATGCCGCCGATCAGGCCCTTCAGCATGTCCTTCGCCGCCAGCACGGCGATCAGCGTGAGGCCGAAGAGGATGATGACCACCATCTCGACCGAGCGCAGCAGCAGCCCGACCTGCGCGAGATAGGGCAGGATCGCCAGCACCGCGACCGAGGTGATCAAGCCCCCCGCGACGGACGCGACGAAGGAGAGCACCAGCGCCTGCTGCGCCTGGCCCTTCTTGGTCATCTGGTAGCCGTCGATGCAGGTCGCCGCCGCCCCACCGCTGCCGGGGATGTTCACCAGGATGGCCGGGATGCCGCCCGAGAGATGGTTCGCGCAGTAGAGCGAGATCATGAAGGCGAGCGCGGCCTCGACATCCACCGCGAGGGTCACCGGCAGCAGGATGATCAGCGTGTTCTGCGGCGAGAAGCCCGGCAGCACGCCGACCACGAGGCCGAGCGCGATCCCCGGGATGATCGCCCACCACAGGCCGAAGGAACGGCCGAAGAGATCGGCGATGGTGCCGAGGTCAAGCTCCATCAGTCACCGCCCCCGAGGCCGAAGAGCGCGCCCATGGCCTGTTCGAAGAAGCCGGCCGGGAAGCGCGTGCCGAGCCCGAGCACCAGCGTCGCCCAGACCAGCAGCGGCGTGATCACCGACACGCCGATCAGCGTCGGCCAATGCCGCGCGCCCAGCACCCACATGCAGGCGAAGAGCATCAGCGCCAGGGCGATGGTGGTGCCCAGCAGCGGCAGCGCCACCAGGAAGGCGACGCAGAGGCCCAGCAGCATCAGCCGCACGCGATCCGTCGCCGGATCGCCGCCCAGCGTGGCGCGCAGGCTGACCTCGCCGCGCGCCATCCGCACGCCGATGCGCAGGCAGAGCAGGCCGACCAGCACCAGCAGCACGCCCCCGATGACGATGCCGTTCGCCTTCGCCTCCCAGGCCAGCTCGGTCACCGTCCAGAAGTAGTAGGCGGTGAAGCCCACGGCCATGGCGGGGATGATCAGCTCCTGCCCGACCGGCTTGCGCGCCCCGCGCGGCGGCTGGCCCGGCATCAGCGTTGCGCGGAAAGCTGCTGGCGGTAGCGGTTCGCCAGTTCGATCATGCCCAGCGCGTATTCGGTGCAGAGCGCGCGGTTGCCGAAGCGCACCGTCTCATCCGGCTGGCCGGCGCGCGCCAGGGCGGCGCGGAAATCCTGGTCGTTGAAGACGCGCGCGGCGGTTTCCTCGAGCAGGCGGAAGCGGTCCGGGAAGCGGTCGATGGCGCGGGTATGGATGGCCCAGGAACGCGAGGAATAGAGATCGGGTATGGTGGTGCCGAAGACCTGGTTGATGGTCGGCGCGTTGTCGGTCAGGCGCGCCACCACATTCTCCCGCGCGAAGACGCCCAGCACCTTGAGCCGCCCGGCCTGCGCCGTGAGGCCCGAGACCGGCAGCGCGCCCACTTCCGCCTCGCCGCTCATCACCGCGACCATGGTGGGGCTGCCGCCGCCATAGGGAATCAGGTTGAAGCGCGCGCCCTGCGCCTCACCCAGGGCGAGCATGCCGATCGAGGCCGGGTGCGGGATGCGGCTGACCGCGACATTCACCGGGCGACGTTTGGCTTCCGCGACGATATCCTCGACGCGGCGGAAGGGCGAATTCTCGCGCACATAGATCGCCGAATCATCGATGTCGATGCGGCAGAAATAGGAGATGTCCTCGGGGAAGCGGAAGCGCGGGCGCTGCAGCGCATACATGATCATCTCCGGCCCCATATTGCCGAAGAGCAGGTTGTAGGCGTCGGCGTCGCGGCGCTGGACGAAGAGCTCGTAGCCCACCTGCCCCGCCGCGCCGGCGTGGAATTCGTATTCGAACTGCCGGCCATTGAGCAGCTTCGACCAGCCATCGTCGAAGCTGCGCGCGAGACGATCCGCCCCGCCCCCCTGGCCTGTCGGGATCACGACGCGGAAGTTGCGCGCCGGGAAGGCGGCCTGCGCGGCGGCAAGGCCGGGCGCCATCGCGGCACCGGCCAGGCCGGTGAGCGCGGCGCGGCGCGTCATCAGGGGAGTCTGCATGGTCCGGTCCTCCGTCTTGTCGTGGCGATGTTCAGCCCTGCGGCGCGCTGCCCGGGTGGACCGGCGCGGGCTGGGCGAAGAAATTGGCCAGCAGGTGCAGCATGATCTGCCGGTTCTTCTGCTGCAGGCTGGCATGGCTGATGCCCTGCATCACGGCGAATTGCTTGTCCGGATGCGGCAGCTTCGCGAAGAAGGCCAGCAGGTCCTCGAAGCTCGCGATGCCGTCGTATTCGCCGCGCAGGATCAGCGTCGGGCAGCTTATCTGTTCCGGCTGCACCACCGGCAGATGCCGGCACATGTCGACATAGGTGCCGATCGGCACGCTGTCGTCCAGCGCCAGGATGGCATCCGCGAAGGCCTCGACCAGCCGCTCATCGCCCGTGCCCGGATGGTCGCGCGTGAAGATGGAGCGCACGAAGTCACGATCGATCGGCCGGCGCAGCCCGCCCGCGATGTAGCCGGGCAGTTTCTTCGTCCGCTCCGCCAGGGTGGGGCTGCCCGCGCCGGTCCAGACGAAGGCATCCAGCGCCAGGCGCGCCACGCGCTCGGGGTGGCGCGCCGCGAAGAGCGCCGCGCGCAACGCGCCCGAGGAGATGCCATAGACCAGCAGCTTGCGGCCGCCATTGTGCGAGAGGATGTGGCTGCTCGCCGCTTCCAGGTCGTCGGCGCCATTGGCGATGTCGCAGGTGATGGCGCGATGCTTGGAGGAACGGCCATAGCCTTCCATGTCCACGCACCAGCATTCGTAGCCAAGGCGGACGAAGACATCCATCGCCGAGGCATCGGGGATGCCCGGCACCTGCAGGTCGAAGGTCGGCTGGGAGGCCATGGAGGAGCCATGCACGAAGAGGATCGTGCCGCGCGTGGCCTCCACGCCGCGCTCGGCCCCCTTGCGCCAGAGGAACAGGCGCACATCGCCCTTCTGCGTCCAGTGCTCGGTCCCGGCAATGGCTTGGTCCATGCCCCGATCCACCTGATTTCCTCCAATCGATTGCAAAATAGGCTGGTGGCATTGCCGCCCGAGGTCAAGCGGCGACACTCTGTGGCGCGCGAAGGGAGCAGGGGCGTGGCATGAGCAGGGTGACCGTGATCGGGCTGGGCTATGTCGGCCTGCCCACGGCGGTGACGCTGGCCAGCCGCGGCCATGAGGTGATCGGCTGCGACACGGCGCCGGCGGTGCGCGCCACACTCGCCACCGGCGCGGCGCAGTTCCGCGAACCCGATCTCGACATGCTGCTCGCCGCCGCACTCGCCACCGGGGCGCTGCGCGTGCAGGCCGCGCCGGCCGAGGCCGCGTACCACATCATCGCCGTGCCGACGCCGCTGAACGATGCCCAGGGGGCGGATCTCGCGCATGTCGATGCGGCGATGGCGGCGCTGGCACCGCTGCTGCGCCCGGGCGACACGGTGATCCTGGAATCGACCGTGCCGATCGGCACGACCGAGCGGCTGGCGCGCGCCCTGGCCACCGCGCGGCCGGATCTTCTGCTGCCCGACCAGGGCGAAGGCTGCGTGCACCTCGCCCATTGCCCCGAGCGCGTGCTGCCCGGGCGCATGCTGGCCGAGATCGTGGCGAATGACCGCATCATCGGCGGCCTGACCCCCGCCTGCGCGCAGCGCGCCGCCGCGCTCTACGCCAGCTTCTCCACGGGGGCCGCGCTGCTGACCGATGCGCGCACGGCCGAGGCGGTGAAGCTGCTGGAGAACGCCTTCCGCGACGTGAACATCGCCTTCGCCAATGAGGCGGCGGCGATCTGCGCGCGGCATGGCATCGACCCCTGGCACGCCATCGCGCTCGCCAACCGCCATCCGCGCGTCCACGTCCTGCGCCCGGGGCCCGGCGTGGGCGGGCATTGCATCGCCGTCGATCCCTGGTTCCTGGTCGAGGGCGCGCCGGAGGAAGCGCGGTTGATCCGCCTGGCGCGCGAGATCAACGATGCGCGCCCCGCTTCGGTCGCCGCGCAGGTGGCGGCGGCGGCGGCAGCGCTGGGCAGCCGGCGGGTCGCCTGCCTCGGCCTGAGCTACAAGCCGGATGTGGAGGATCTGCGCGGCAGCCCGGCGCTGGCGGTGGTGCAGCGCCTCGCGGCTTGCGGGCTGGAGGTGCTGGTGGTCGAGCCGATGCTGGCCGCCCTCCCGCCCGCCCTCGTCACGCTGCCCAACGTCACGCTCGTGCCGCTGGCGCGGGCGCTGGCGGAGTCACGCATCGTCGCGATCCTGGTGGCGCACCGGGCCTTCCACGCGCTCGACGCCGCCGCGCTGAAGGACCACGCGGTGGTGGACAGCGTGGGGCTGCTGGCGGCGCCGTAGTTACAGCGAGGCGCGCGCCCGATTGGCCGCATCATGGGTGGCGACCAAGGCGGCCAGTGTGATGCCGGCCTGCTTCACCGCGGCGGGCTCGCTGGTATCGGCGTCAGCCACCTGCTCCTCGGCATCGGCGACGCCCGCGGCGATCTGCTCGCAGAGTTCGTCCAGCCACTCCTTCGTCGCCAGCGGGTCGGATTCCTCGGCGCGCTGCCACTCGGCGACGATCAGCTCCACCTCCCGCGCCATGCGGCTGGGCGTGACGCCCTTGGCGGCCAGGGCGAGCAGCCGCAGCAGCGCGGCGTCGGTGGGGCGAAGGCGGGCGGGTTTGCGGGCGGCCATGGGGCGCGGCTCCAAGCGGCGGGGATTGTATGTTCTATATATGTTCTCTAACGCCGCCGAGCAAGGGCCTATCTCCGGGCGGGTCGATTGCTATGCTCGCGCCGCCCTCACCCCCCGGAGACCCATGCGCATCCTGCTGATCGAGGACGATGCCAGCACGGCCGCCTACATCGTCAAGGGGCTGCGCGAGGAAGGCCATGTGGTGGACCACGCCGCGAATGGCCGCGACGGGCTGTTCCTGGCGATGGGCGAGCCCTTCGACGTCATCGTCACCGACCGCATGCTGCCCGGCCCGGATGGCCTCTCCATCATCCGCGCCCTGCGCCTGGCGAAGATCACCACGCCGATCCTGGTGCTGACCGCGCTCGGCGAGGTCGAGAAGCGCGTGGAAGGGCTGGAGGCCGGGGCGGATGACTACCTCGCGAAACCCTTCGCCTTCGCCGAATTGCGCGCGCGCATCCGTGCGCTGGCGCGTCGCCCCGCCAGTGCACCCGCAGAACAATCGGTGCTGGAGCTGGGCGAGTTGCGCATGGAGCTGCTGACGCGCACGGTGACGCGCGGCGCGCGCAAGCTCGACCTGCTGCCGACCGAGTGGCGGCTGCTGGAATACCTGATGCGCCATCCGGGCCAGGTCATCACGCGCACCATGCTGCTCGAGAAGGTGTGGGATTTCTCCTTCGATCCCACCACCAATGTCGTCGATGTCCATGTCAGCCGCCTGCGCCGCAAGCTCGATTTGCCGGGCGAGGCGCCGATGCTGCGCACGGTGCGCGGCGCGGGCTATGCGCTGGAAGCGCCGTGAGCGCGCCCATCCTCAAGCGCAGGTCTTTTGCGATCCGGGCTGCCACGGCCTCGGCCATCGTCATGCTCGTGCTCTCGCTGCTCGGCTCGGGCTGGGGCTGGCTGCGGGCGGAGGCCGCGCTGCGCCAGCAGCTCGACCTCGTCATCGCCGGCGAGGCCGAAGGCTTCCTGCGCGAGTATGAGGAGTTCGGCCTGCTCGGCCTGGCCGCCACGGTCGATGCCTATGCGCGACGGCGCGGCCCGCTGCTGGTCGTGCTGCTCACCCCCGATGGGCGGCGCATCGCCGGGCGCCTGCCGGGCGCGCAGCCGGGGTTGCGCGGCTTCGCCGTGCTGCCCGCCACGGAGGACCGCCCGGCGCTGCGCGTGCTGGGCGCCAGGCTGGGCGGGGGGGCGAGCCTGATGGTGGCGGCCGACCTCACCCCGGTCGATCGCGCGGCCTCGGCCCTGGCCTGGACACCGCCGCTCGCTGGCGGGGCGGCGGCGCTGGTGGCGCTGCTGCTGGGCTTCCTGGCCGCCGGGCGGATGGAAAGGCGGCTTGCGGAATCCTCGGATGCGGCGCGCGCGATCGTCGCGGGCGACCTCACGCGCCGGCTGCCGCTCTCGGGCCGCAATGACGAGTTCGACCGCCTGACCGAGACCTTCAACGCGCTGCTCGGCCGCATCGAGGCGCTGATGATCGCCCAGCGCCAGGTCACCGACGACATCGCGCATGACCTGCGCAGCCCGCTGTCGCGCCTGCGCCAGGCGCTGGAGGGCGCGCTCGCCCGCCCGCGGGAGGGCGCGATCGACAACGCCATGCTGGAATCGGCGCTGGCGGAACTCGATTCCGTGCTGGCGAGCTTCGCCGCGCTGCTGCGCATCGCCCGCGCCGAGAGCGGCGTGCTGGCGCAGGGGTTCTCACCGGTCGATCTCACCGCGCTGGTCGCCGATTGCGCCGAGATCATGGGGCCGGTGGCGGAGGAGGCGGGGCGCGTGCTGCGCCGCGACATCGCGCCCGGCCTCGGCGTGCAGGGCGACGCCGCGCTGCTGCGTCAGGCGGTGGTCAACCTGCTCGACAACGCCGTGCTGCATGGCGGGACGCACATCACGCTGCGCCTGCGCCCCGGCCCGGTGATCGAGGTGGAGGATGATGGCCCCGGCATCCCGGCCGACCAGCGTGAGGCGGTGATGCGCCGCTTCGGGCGGCTGGAGCGCAGCCGCACCACGCCGGGCACGGGGCTCGGCCTCGCGCTGGTCGCCGCCGCCGCGCAGGCGCATGGCGGCAGGCTCACCCTGGAAGACGGGGCCGGGCTGGAAGATGGGGCCGGGCTGCTCGCGCGGCTCGACCTCACGCGACCTACCTGACCGGCTCCACCGGCGGCATCTGCCAGCGCCCTTCCAGCAGCGCCGCGCGCGGGCGGTAGAGCCGGAGCATGGCGTTCCAGCCCTCGGGCGTGGGCAGGCAGTTGGGCGTGGCGGCCTCGCAGCCGCCGAACTGCACCGTGACCGAGCCATCGGCGGCGCGCGTCGCGGTCACGTTGTTGACCGAATAGGCGTTGCGCGGATTGGCCACCATGAAGCCCTCCGCATTGTACATCGTGATCGACCAGAAGCCGTCCACCGGCACATCGGTCAGGCGGATGCGGCTCGGCGCGCCGCCCAGCGCGGCGGGGGGCGCGATGGGCAGGTACATCGCGGCGCGCTGCGGATTGCCGCCCCAGCCCGCGGCGGTCATCGCCACATGGTCGATCGGGTTCACCTCCTCGCGCCGGCCGAAGCCCCGCGCGGCCGAGGCGCCGTGCAGCGCCAGCGTGTTCAGCGCCGCGCGCACCGCATCCAGCGAGGCCTTGTCCCATGCCGGCAGGTCGAGCCGCCCGGCCGCCGCCTGCTCCACGCGGATGCCATCCTGCGCCGCATGGGCGGCAGCGACATCGGCGGGGATGTTGGGGTCGAGGAAGGTGCGGAACAGCACCACCATGTAGCGCGTGCCCACCTGCTCGCGCGTGAAGATGAAACGCGCGGGCGCATAGAAGACGCCGTGCACATAGTGGTCCTGGTCGATCGCCAGCATCGACATGAAGCGCCCGCCGACATCGGGCATGGTAACCAAGGCGGGACCGGCCTCCAGGTCGAGCACGAGGTAGGAATAGAGCGTGTCGCGGTTCATGCGGATGACGGTCTGGCGCGCCACATCCACCACCGCGCGCTCATGCGCCAGCCGCCCGATGCCGGCCATCTGCACCAGGTCGGTGAGGTAGCGATCGGTCTCCGCGCGGGCGAAGTTGTGCACCGTCACCGCGGGCTGCGCGGCCGCCTGCGCCGTGCAGAGCGTGGCCGCGAGCAGCGGCACCCACCAGGATCGCATCATCGGCCGGATCTCCTTCGTTGCGCGCGCATCATGGCGCAGCCGGTTCACCCCGTCACGCTCGATGGATCGGCGTTGGACCCGCAGACCAGCACCGCCACGCGCGCGCCCGGCGGCGGGGTGAAGCGGCCCGAGACCAGCGCGGCCAGCGCGGCCGCCCCGCCGGGCTCGGCCACCAGCCGCAGCGCCTGCCAGAGCCGCCTCTGCGTCGCGCGGATCGCCTCGTCCGGCACCAGCACGGCCTGGGCCACATGCCGTGCGGCGACCGCGAAGCCCAGCGCGCCGATCTGCTTCGCCCCCAGGCTGTCCGCCGCCAGCCCGCCCACGGTGCAGGGCACGGGCCGCCCGGCCTGGAGCGCGGTGGCGAGAGTCGGGCAGCCCTCCGACTCCACGCTGATCACCTGCACTCCCCGCCCCGCATACCAGGCCGCGATGCCGCCGATCAGACCGCCGCCGCCGGTCGCGACCAGCAGATGCGTGGCCTCCGGCGCGTCCTGCTCGATCTCCAGGCCGACCGTGCCCTGGCCTGCCAGCACCTCCGCCTGGTCATAGGCATGGACCAGCAGCGCGCCGGTCTCCGCCGCGCGCGCCTCGCTGGCCTGGCGCGCCTCGTCATAGGCGGCGCCGATGCGGTGCAGCGTGGCACCATAGCCCTCGATCCGGTCCGTCTTGGCCGATGGCGTGGCGAGCGGGCAGAACACCTCCGCCCTGTGGCCCAGCGCGCGCGCCGCATAGGCCACCGCCGCGCCGTGATTGCCGCCCGAGGCGGTGGCCACGCCCGCCGGCGGCACCGCGGCCTGGAGCATGCGGTTGAAGGCGCCGCGCGGCTTGAAGCTGCCGGTCGCCTGCAGCAATTCCAGCTTCAGCGCGAGCGGCAGGCCCAGCCCCAGCTCGTCCCGGCCCAGCCGCAGCAGCGGCGTGCGGCGGATATGCGGGGCGATGCGCGCGGCGGCGGCGGTGATCTCGTCTCGGGTCGGGTGCATGGGCCGAGCCTGCCAGCGGGTGCCGGCGGGGGCAATTCCGCCCCCTTCCGGGCCCGCCACCTTTCTGCCATGTTCCGGCCTCCCCGAAGGGGACCGGCCAAAGGGAACAGCCAAAGGGAACAGGATGACCCTTCATGCTTCCTGCGCCGCCCAGGCGGGTGACGGCGTGTTGATCCTGGGGCCTTCGGGCGCCGGCAAGTCGGATCTGGTGCTGCGCCTGATGGGCCGCGGCTGGGATCTCGTCGCCGATGACCAGGTGGAGGTCTCCGCCGATGACGAGGGCCTGCTCGCCGCCCCGCCCGCCGCGCTGTCGGGCATGCTGGAGGTGCGCGGCCTTGGCCTGTTCCAGGGCCTGCCCCATGCCGCCCCCGCCCGGCTGCGCCTGGTGGTGGCGCTGACGGACGCACCGCCGCGCCTGCCCGAGCCCGCCAGCTATGCCGCGCTCGGCCACAGCCTGCCCTGTCTTGCCCTGGCGGGGCGCGAGGCCTCGGCGCCCGACAAGCTGGCGCTGGCGCTGCAGGCGACGCGAGGTGCGGCGCGGCTGCAGGCCGGGTTCCTGGCGTGATGGGCACGCCCCTGCCCCTGGACGATTCCCTGCCCGACCGGCCCGTGGTGCTGGTCACCGGCCTGTCCGGCGCGGGCAAGCTTTCCATCCTGCGCGCGCTGGAGGATCTGGGCTTCGAGACGGTGGACAACCCGCCGCTCTCCATCGTGGGCGAACTCGCCACCGATGGCGCGGCCACGCCGCTGGCCATCGGGGTCGATGCCCGCAGCCGCGGCTTCCGCGCGGCCGAGGTGCTGGCCGCCGTGGCCGCGCTGCGCGCCCGGCCGGGCATCGCGCTGACCCTGCTCTTCGCCACCGCCGAGGAAGCCGTGCTGCTGCGCCGTTTCTCCGAGACGCGCCGGCGCCACCCGCTGGCCCCGGGCGGGTCGCTGGGGTCGCGCGTGGCCGAGGGGATCGCCCGGGAATCGGCCCTGCTGGCGCCGCTGCAGCAGGCGGCGGATGTGGTGATCGACACCTCCGACCTGCCGCTGCCCGAGTTGCGCCGGCTGGTCGAGCGCCGCTTCCTGCCCGAGGGCGGGGCCGGCATGGCGATCGGGGTGATGTCCTTCGGCTATCCCCGCGGCCTGCCGCGCGACGCGGATCTGGTCTTCGACGTGCGCTTCCTGCGCAACCCACATTACGACCCCGTGCTGCGCCCGATGACGGGGGCGGATGCGCCGGTCGCGGCCTTCATCATGGAAGACCCTGATTTCCAGAGCTTCTGGGATCGCCTGACCGGCATGATGGCGCTGCTGCTGCCGCGCTACCGGGCGGAAGGCAAGAAGTACCTGACCGTGGCCTTCGGCTGCACCGGGGGCAAGCATCGCTCCGTGCTTGTGGCGGAGCGGCTCGCGGCCCATCTTGCCCAACTGGGCTGGCGGGTGGATTGCCTGCACCGCGAGGTGGGGCTACCCCGCGCCAGACCCGAAGCCGCCACGGCCCCTGCCGCGGCGGGAGCCATCGATGCGGGGCGGGAGGCCCTGTCGCAGCCATCATGATCGGACTCGTCCTGGTTACCCACGGCCGCCTTGCCGAGGAGCTGCGCCTCGCCATGGAGCATGTCGTCGGGCCGCAGAGTGCGGTCGCGACCGTGTGCATCTATCCCGACGACCAGCTCGAATCCCGGCGCGAGGACATCCGCGCCTCGATCGCCCAGGTGGACCAGGGCGATGGCGTGGTGGTGCTGACCGACATCATGGGCGGCACCCCCTCCAACCTCGCCTTCCAGCTCTGCGACCATCGCACGGTGGAGGTGATCGCGGGCGTGAACCTTCCCTTGTTGGTCAAGCTCGCCAAGCTGCGCGGCACCGAGCCCCTGGCCGAGGCGGTGGCCCATGCCACGGCGGCGGGGCGCAAATACCTCGCCAGCGCGGCCGACTTCCCCGATGCGCCGAAATCCAACGGCGCCAGGCCCCCCAAGGGAGAGCCCGGCAAGGGCGAGCCGACATGAATGAATGGCCCGATGAGGGTGGCGAGGCGACGGCCGCCGTCCCGCCCGCCAGCCTGACCGATCCCGGACCCTGTGGCTGCGAGGGCAATGGCATGACGCTGACCCGCACGCTCAAGATCACCAACAGCCGCGGCCTGCACGCCCGCGCCGCGGCCAAGCTGGTGACGGTGGCCGAGCGCTTCTCGGCCTGCGTCAACGTCTCCCGCCATGGGCAGACGGTGCCGGCCTGCTCGATCATGGGGCTGATGATGCTCGGTGCGGGCAAGGGCAGCGAAGTGGTGATCGAGGCCGATGGCTGGGACGCCAAGGAGGCCATGGAGGCCATCGCCGGCCTCATCGAGGCCGGCTTCCATGAAGACTGAGAAGCCCGCCGAACCCAAGGCCGAGACCAGATCCGCCGAGCGCCGCGCGGTGGCGCGCCGCGTGCCCAAGGAAGTCCAGCTGCGCGGCATCGCGGTCTCCCCCGGTGTTGCCGTCGGCCCGGTCTTCGACACCTCCGAACCCCCGGCCGAGGCGCCGCGCCGCAGCATCGAGCCGGCCGCGGTGGAGGCCGAGCGCCAGCGCCTGGCCACCGCGGTGGCCACCAGCCGCAAGCAGGTCTCCAAGCTCAAGACCCGGCTGGGCGTGCTGCCCGAGGAAGCGCAGCAGGAACTCGAACCGCTGCTCGACGCCTATGCCCTCATGCTGGGCGACAGCCGCCTGATCCGCGGCGCGCGCAAGCGGATCGAGCAGGGGCTGCTCGGCGCCGAGACCGCCGTGGCCGATGAGGCCGAGGCGATCGCGGAGGTCATCCTCGCCGCGCGCGACGACGACAAGGCCGGGCTGCGCCGCCGCGCCGGCGAGGTGCGCGAGATCGCCCGCCGCCTGACCCGCAACCTGACCCAGAACCCCTTCCGCAGCTTCAAGGAAGTGCCCGAGGGCGCGATCCTGGTGGCGGAGGAGGTCACCCCCGCCGACGCCGCGCTGCTCGACCCCGCGCGCATCGCGGGCGTGGCCACCGAGGAAGGGGGGGCGGATGGCCACACCGCCATCATGCTCCGCGCGCTGGGCATCCCCGCCGTGCTCGGCGTGCCCGGGCTGACGGAAGCCGCCCGGCGCGGCGACCCGATGGTGATCGACGGCGCGCAGGGCCTTGTTTCGCTTTTCCCCACCGCGGCGACGCTGGCCGGGGCGAAGGACCAGCTCGCCCTCTACGCCAAGGAACGCGCGCGGCTCGGCAAGCTGCGCCGCCTGCCCTCCGTCACCACCGACGGGGAGGAGGTGGAGCTGCTGGCCAACATGGAGATCCCGGCGGAGCTGCCGCTGATCGCCCAGGCCGGCGCCCAGGGCATCGGCCTGCTGCGCACCGAATTCCTGTTCATGAACCGCGAGGACCTGCCGGACGAGGACGCGCAATTCGCCGCCTATGCCCCGATCATCGAGGCGATGGGCGGCGACCCCGTGACCATCCGCGTGCTCGACTGGGGCGGCGAGAAGGACATGGAGGCGCTGGCCGAGGGGGTGGAGCCCACCCATGCCTCCGCCAACCCCGCACTCGGCCTGCGCGGCATCCGCATGCTGCTGAAGCGGCCCGAGCTGCTCGAGGTGCAATTCGCCGCCATCCTGCGCGTCGCCGCCCAGGCGGGCGAGGGCGCGGTGCGGGTGATGCTGCCCATGGTCACCATCCCCTCGGAGGTGAAGCAGGCGCGCGAGATCTATGAGCGCGTCGCCCGCCGCCTGCGCCGGCGCGGCGAGAAGCTGCCCGAGAAGCTGCCCGAACTCGGGGCCATGATCGAGACACCGGGTGCGGCACTGGCCGCCGACGCCATCGCGCTCGAGGCCGATTTCTTCGCCATCGGCACCAATGACCTCGCGATGTACACGCTGGCCGTGGATCGCGGCGATGCCGAGGTCGCGCATCTCTACGACCCGCTGCACCCGGCCGTGCTGCGGCTGATGCAGTTCGCCACCGAGGCCGCGCTGCGCCTGCGCATGCCGGTCAGCGTCTGCGGCGAGATGGGCGGCAATCCGCGCCTCGTGCCCTTGCTGCTGGGCCTGGGCATCCGCTGCCTGTCGATGAATGCCGGCGCCATTCCGCGCGTGAAGCAGGCGGTGCGTGCGCTCGACATCGGCGATTGCGCCCGCTTCGCGCGGCGCGTGATGGAGCAGTCCGACCCCGCGCGCATCCGCGAGCTGGTCGATGGCTTTGCCAGTGGCGTGACCGAACGGGGCTGACGAACCGACCATGGACGAGGATACGCCCCACCCCGCGCAGGGCCGTTACGGCGCGGGCGCCGCACCGGCCGCGCTGCTGCCCACCAACCCCGTGCTCGACGTGCTGCTCGGCCACCATTCCGTGCGCGCCTACCGGCCCGATCCGCTGCCCGCGGGCACGCTGGAGACGCTGGTCGCCGCCGCGCAATCCGCCCCCACCTCCTCCAACCTCCAGGCCTGGAGCGTGGTGGCGGTGGAGGACCCCGAGCGCCGCGCGCGCCTCGCCGCGCTGTCGGCGAAGCAGCGCTTCGTGGCGGAGGCGCCGCTGTTCCTCTGCTGGGTGGCCGACCTTTCGCGCCTGACGCGGCTGGGGGAGGCGCATCAGAAGAAGCTGGAGGCGCTGGACTACCTCGAATCCTTCATGGTCGCGCTGGTCGATGCGGCGCTGGCGGCGCAGAACGCGGTGGTGGCGGCCGAATCGCTGGGGCTCGGCACGGTCTATGTCGGCGCGCTGCGGCATGAGCCGGAGAAGGTGGCGGCCGAGCTGGACCTGCCGCCGGGCGCCTTCGCCCCCTTCGGCCTCGCGGTGGGCCACCCGGCCCAGCCCGGCCCCCGGATCGGCGCGGTGAAGCCGCGCCTGCCGCAATCCCTGGTGCTGCACCGCGAGCAGTATCGCGTGGCCGATGAGGGCGCGGCGATCGGCGCCTATGACCGGGCGCTGGCCGCATTCTCCGAACGGCAGGGGATGGGCCCCGTCGCCTGGACGCCGCGCATGTTGAGCCGCGTGGCCAATGCGGCCAGCCTCTCGGGCCGCGACCGGATGCGTGAGGCGCTCAACGCGCTGGGCTTCCCGCTGCGATAGAGGCAGTCTTCCCCCCCTGTGCCGGCGCCTGGATACGGGGCAGGCTGGCGGCCCTTGAGGGAGGAAACAGACATGCATCGCAGGACATTGCTGTCATCGCTGGCGGCCGCCGGCACCCTGGGCATGACCGGGGCCCAGGCCCAGGCGCAGTCCGCCTGGCCATCGCGGCCCGTCAGCGTCATCGTGCCCTTCGTCGCCGGCGGGCCGTCCGACATCGTCGCGCGCTCCATCGCCAACCGGATGAGCCAGAACCTCGGCCAGCCGGTGGTGGCGGAGAACCGCCCCGGCGCGAATGGCGAGGTGGCGGCGCGCCAGGTGGTGCGCAGCGCGCCCGACGGCCACACGCTCTTCGTCGGCTCGATCGGCGTCTTCGCCATCAACACGGCGCTGCGGCCGAATCTCGGCTATGATCCGGTGCGCGAGCTCTCGCCCATCACGCTGGCCGTCACCACGCCGAACGTGCTGGTGGTGAATGCCGAGAAGGTGCCGGTGCGCACGCTGACCGAGCTGGTCGCCTGGCTGAAGGCGAATCGCGGCCGGACCAGCTACTCGACCTCGGGCGTGGGGTCCTCCGACCACCTGACCATGGAGCTGTTCAAGATCCGGACCGAGACCGACCCGGTGCATGTGCCCTACCAGGGCGGAGCGGCGGCGGCGACGGACCTGATCGCGGGCAATGTGCAGCTCAGCTTCCAGAACCTTGGCACGGTGGCAGGGCATATCGCCGGCGGGCGGCTGCGCGCCATCGCCGTGACCTCGGCCGAGCGCAACCGCCTGCTGCCCGAAGTGCCGACGGCGATCGAGCAGGGGCTGCGGGATTTCGTGGTCACGTCCTGGCAGGCGGTGATGGCGCCCGCCGGCATGCCCGCGCCGCTGCTGGCGCAGGTCGCGGAGGCCACGGTCGCCGCGCTGAAGCATCCCGAGAACGTGGCGCGGCTGAACGGCATCGGCTTCGACGTGGTGGGCAATTCGCCGGAGGAATACCGCGCCTTCCAGGTCGCCGAGATCGCGCGCTGGCGGCAGGTGGTGGCCACCGCCGGCATCCGGCCGGAATAACCCCAGAATGACAACACCCGCCGCGGCCGGACGGCCGCGGCGGGTGTCGCCGGATCGACGGCCGGGGTCGAGCTAGTGGTGGGCGATCTCGCCCGCGCCCCACCAGTAGACGCAGATGAACAGGAACAGCCAGACCACGTCCACGAAGTGCCAGTACCAGGCCGCGGCCTCGAAGCCGAAATGGCGCTCGGGCGTGAAATGGCCGCGCATGGCGCGGAACAGGCAGACGGCCAGGAAGATGGTGCCGACCATCACATGGAAGCCGTGGAAGCCCGTGGCGAGGAAGAACACCGAAGGATAGACGCCATCGCGGAAGCCGAAGGGCGCGATGATGTATTCCTTGACCTGGAAGCCCGAGAAGGCGAGGCCCAGCAGCACCGTCAGCGCCAGGCCGTTGATCAGCCCCTTGCGGTCGCCGTTCAGCAGCGAATGGTGCGCCCAGGTGACCGTGCAGCCCGACAGCAGCAGGATCATGGTGTTCAGGAAGGGCAGGCCCCAGGGGTCGAAGGTCAGCACGCCCTTGGGGGGCCAGACCGCCGTGGTGGCCCCCGAGACATGTTCGGGGAACAGGGCGAAGTGGAAGAAGGCCCAGAAGAAGGCGACGAAGAACATCACCTCGCTGGCGATGAACAGCACCATGCCGTAGCGCAGGCCCAGCCGCACGACGGGGCTGTGGATGCCCGGCGCCCGGCTCTCGCGCAGCACGTCGCGCCACCAGAAGAACATGCAGGCGAAGGTCGCGAGCAGGCCTGCCGCCAGCAGCCAGTAGCTGCCGTAATGCGCGATCAGCACGATGCCGAGCACCACGGCCCCGCCGGCGAAGGCGCTCAGCAGGGGCCAGGGCGAGGGGTCAACCAGGTGGTAGGGGTGCTTGTAGGGGCTGCCGCCCGCGTCACTCGTGCTTGCCATGGTGCGTCCCGAATAATCCCGGCGCGTGACCGCGCCTGTGCGTCGCGGCCCGCGGCCGCGCCTGTGCAGCGCATCAATCCTGAAAAGCCCCGGGCGATCAAGTCGCCAGGGCCGAGAAACCTCTGCGACGCGGCCATCTCGGGGGCGGATCGCCGCATGATGCGCGGGGAATAAACCCGCCACCCCGGCGTTTCGCTCCTCGATACCCGTCCCGGCACCCCGCCGTAAGGAGATTCGACGATGCGACGCCTTGCGATCCTGCTCGCCGTTCCGCTCGCCATGGCCCAGCCGGCCCGGGCGGATGAACCACGCGCGGAAGCCGCCGCGATCTGCACGAATGGCGTCTGCACCCGCATCGATCGCCTGACGATCGCCCGCGACGGGCGCCGTGAGGGCGGCTGGGCGGGCGACGAGGCCTGGCGCGGCCGCGGCTTCGGCCTCTGGATTGGCGAGGAGAACCGCCGTGCCCGGCCCAACCGCCCGCGCCGCGACCGCGACGACGACGACGACGATGACGACGACGACTGATCCGCCTCAGCCGGCACTCCGCGCCACCTCCTGCCGCGGCGCGGGCTGGCGGCCGAGTGCCTCCACCAGCCCCAGCAGACGGCGCGTCTCGAAAGGCTTGCCGAGCACCGCGTCGAAGCCCGCCGCCCGGCAGTCCTGCTCCACCTCCTGGGTCACCTCGGCGGTCAGCGCCACCAGCTTCATCCGGCCCGCCCCGCCGGGCAGGCCACGCAGCGCGGCCGCCACGCCCAGCCCATCCAGCCCCGGCATGCGCAGGTCGAGGATGGCAAGGTCGAAGGCCACGCCATGCACCGCCGCCAGCGCTCGTGCGCCATCCTCCACCGCCGTCACGGCATGCCCGGCGCGTTCCAGCACCGCCACCAGCAGCAGCCGGCTGGCCGGCACGTCCTCGGCCACCAGGATGCGCAGCTGGCCCGGATGCGGGCCACCATCGGGCGCCTGGCCGGGTCGGAAGGGCACCCGCAGCGTGAAGCGGCTGCCGCGACCGGGCAGGCTCTCCGCCGTGATGGTACCGCCCATCGCCACCACCAGCCGCCGGCAGATGGCCAGGCCCAGCCCGCTGCCCCCGAAGCGCCGCGCCGTGTCCTCCGCCCCCTGCTGGAAGCGGTCGAAGATGCGCGGCAGGGCCTCGGCGCTGATGCCGATGCCGGTGTCGCTGATCGCGATCTCCAGCCGCGCGGGCTGGCCCACCAGCCGCGCGGCCAGCACCACCTCTCCCTGCGGGGTGAACTTGATGGCGTTGCCGAGCAGGTTGATCACCACTTGGCGCAGCCGCAGCGGGTCGCCGCGCACCCAGCGCGGCAGGCCGGGATCGCGCTGCACCACCAGCCCCAGCGCCTTCTGCTGCGCCACGGCGCGCATCAGCGCGGCACTCTCCTCCAGCAAGTCGAAGAGATCGAGGGAGGTATCCTCGAGCGCGATGGCGCCATCCTCGAGCCGGGCGAAATCCAGCACGTCGCCCACCAGCGCCAGCAGCGACTGCCCGGCACGGCGCTGCTGCTCCACCCAGCTGCGCGGCGTGGGCGGCAATTCGGCGCGCGCCAACAGGTCCGTATAGCCGAGCAGCCCGGTCAGCGGCGCGCGCAGCTCATGGCTGACGGTGGCGAGCAGGTCCGCCCGCCGGCGCTCGAGCTCCGCCGCGCGGGCGAGGGCGGCGGCATGCGCCTGCTCCTGCCGCGCCAACTCCACCCGGCCGCGCCGGGCCAGCCGGAGCGCGAGGGCGAGGCCCAGCAGCAGCGCCATCGCGCCGGCGCCCGCCAGGAGCCAAGGCAGCAGCCCCGCGCCCGCCGGGATGACGAGCAGCCGCCAGCCATCCTCCCCCACCGGCCGCGCCGCGGCATCGGCTTCGGGCAAGCCCGGGCCGAGGCCGGCAAGCGGCACACCCCGCCCATCCAGCAGCCGCACGGCCCAGCCCGGCGGCAGATACTCGCGGGCGAGCAGCGCGGCGAGGGTGGCGGGCGGGATCTCCGCCACCACGGCCATGCGCGCGGCATCATCGCGCCAGACCGGCACGCGCAGGCTGACCCGCCCATCCGGCGCATCGCCCAGGCTCGGCCGGCCGCTTTGCAGGGTGCGGGCCAGGCCAGCCGGATCGGGCGGGGGCGCCGGCGGGGCCTCGACCGGGCGACGAAGATCGACGCGCCGCGCCGCCGGGTCCTCCAGCGCCAGGGTGTGCCATTGCGGCATGCGCGCCAGCAGGGCCTGCGCGGCGCTGCGGAAGGCGGCATCCTCCCCTGCCCCGGCCGTGGCCGCGAGCAGCGCGAGCAGCCGGGCATCGGCCTCCAGCGCCGCTTCCAACGCGCGCGCCATGGCCGCGCCGACGCGTTCCTGCGTGGCGCCACGCTCCGTCGCGCGGTGCAGCGCGAGGCCCGCCAGCACGGCCGCGAGCAGCAGGGCAAGCGGCAGCATGGCCAGCAGCGGCGGCATCAGCCCGATGCGCCACCAGGGCGGTGGCGAGGGGACGCTGTTGGCAGGAGTCACGCCGGCCGGTCACCTTGATCGCGAGGAGCGCCACAGGCCGGCATGGTCGATCACCGGCATGGTGGCGGTATACCACCTGCCGACACACAAACACGCGGACCGGCTACCAATCCATGAACCAGGGCGCACAAAGCCGCGTGAGGAGCCGCGCGCGCGGCAGGCATCAACCGCCCGTTCATCCCTGCCCGCCATGCTGGCGCGATGACCGAGATCGAAGCCGCGCGTGAATCCCGCCAGGCGATCGCCCGCCATCTGGCGGATCTGCATCGCCTGCACATCCAGCTCGCCGCCGACAGCCGGGCGCTGAAAACGCTGACCGCCGAGGGCAAGCCCCTGGCCGAGATCGAGATCGCGGCCGAGATGCTGGAACAATACATGGCGGCGACCGGCGCCTTCCTTGAGAACATGCGCGGCCGCTACGAAGCGCGCCTCGCGCTGCTGCGCCGCGGCGATCCGGTGGGGCCCGAGGCCGCACCCGGGCATGGTCCGCCGGGGCATGGGCATTTCTGGTACGCCTTCTCGCGCCTCTGCGCCGCGCTGCGCCAGGTGGAGCGGCGCATCGGCTGAGCGCCGCCCGGGGTCGTGCCCCGGCGCGCGCAGCGCAAAACATCCCGGCGCGCGCAGCGCAAAACGCCCCGGCGCGTGCAGCGCAAAAAAAGCCCGGCCTTCGGCCGCGCCTTAAGGGTTCCACAACCTGAATCCGGGCTTCTTGAGGGGGCGTGCAGGCCACGCCCCTCGAGCCCTGGATCCCCCAAGATGGTCGCCATCCCCGGAACGGACTCCCCCCGCCCCATCTGGCAGCGCCTGGCCCTGCCGCTCGCCGGCTTCGCCTGCGGCCTGGCCGCCGCCGGGTTGTTCGTCATCGGCGATGGCGGCCGCGCCGGCCAGGCCCAGGCGCCGAGCGCCGAGGCGGCGCTGCAGGAAGCCCTGCTCGGCCGCATCGGGCAGCTCGAGGCGCGCCTCGCCGACCTCTCCGCCGCCGCCGAGCGCGCCGGCCAGGCCGCGCAGGGTGCGGCGCCGGGCGATCGCTTCCTGGCCGCGGCGCTGCTCCTGCAGGCCTCCATCGCCACGCCCCGGCCCTGGCTGCGCGAATACCAGGCGATGGCCGACCTCGCCCCGCCCCGCGCGCTGCCCCCCGCCCTGGCCGAGGTGCTGCTCAGCCATGCCGGGCGCGGCCTGCCGACCGAGGCCGAGTTGCGGGAGCGCTTCGCCGCCCTCGCGCCGCAGCTCATCGCCCGCGCGCCGCGCCAGGGCGATGCACTGGACCAGACGCTGAACCTGGTGCGCGGCGCCGCGGCGGGCATCGGCCTCGCCGCGCCGCCGCCGCCCACGGACCAGGAACAGGCCATCGCCGGCGTCGCCTATCAGCTCCGGCGCGGCAACCTCGCCGCGGCGGTGGCCGATGCGGCGGCGCTCGATGCGGGGCTGCAGCCGCTTCTCGCCGGATGGCTGGCGCAGGCGCGGGCGCGCCTCGCGGTCGAGCAGGCGGTGCAGGAGACGCTGCTGCGCGCCCTCGCCCGGCCGCACCTGCCCCCGAACCTGCCCCCGAACCTGCCCCCATCCGGCGCGCCGGGCTGAGCCCGTACCGAGCCGCCCCTCGCCATCCGGAAAATCCGCGGAGCCCCCGATGCGCCACAGCCTTTCGAAGCTTCTCGCCTGCGCCGCGCTGCTGCTGGCCCCTGCCCCGGCCGCCCTGGCGCAGGGTCCGATGGTGCTGCGCGACAGGTTGGTCGTGGTGCACAGCAACGGCACCGCGGGGGCGGCCACGCTGCTCGCGCGCAGCTTCACCGATCGCTACAGCGGCGTGGCCGAGCCCACGCTGCGCAACCTGCCCAATGCGATGAGCCTCGACCTGTTCTGCGCCGGCGTCGGGCCGCAGACGCCCGACATCGCCATCGTCGCGCGGCGCATGTCGCGCACCATGTTCGAGACCTGCCAGACCAATGGCGTGCGCGACATCGTCGAGTTGCAGATCGGCCTCTCGGCCGTGGTGCTGGCGGTACGGCGCGGCGAGCCCGTGCCCTCCCTCACCGCGCGCCAGGTGTGGGAGGCGCTGGCGGCGGAACGGCTGGTGGAGGGCGAGTTCGTGCCCAACCGGCAGGCACGCTGGTCGCAGATCGGCCCGGGCCTGCCGGAGCAGGAGATCAATGTGGTGATGCCCGACCGCCAGTATGGCGTGCGCGGCGTCTTCGAGGACCTCGTGCTCGAGGCCGGCTGCCGCAATGTGCGGGGCATCCGCCTGCTCTTCGAGGCCAGCTACCGGCGCGAGAAATGCATCACGCTGCGCGAGGATGGCCGTGTGCGCTCGCTCCAGACGGTGGATGTCACGGCGCAACTGCTGGCGAGCCCGCCGGGCACGATCGGGCTGATGACCTATGACCAGTTGCTGGCGAGCGGCGGCAACCTCGTCGCGCTGCCGATCGATGGCGTGCTGCCCATGCCGAGCACGATCTTCAACCAGGATTACGGGCCGACGCGCACCGTCGTGCTCTACGCGAAGCGCCAGCACACGCGCTCCCAGCAGGGGGTGGGGGTGGTGCGCGGCATCCGCGAATTCCTGGGCGAGGTGACGTCCGAGGCCGCCTTCGGCCCGGGTGGCTACCTCACCAATGCCGGCCTCGTGCCGCTCGGCCCGGCCGAACGCGCGCAGGAACGCCGGACCGCCGAGCGCATGACCATCACCAGCCGCTGAACCGGAGCCGGAACGATGAGCCACAAGACCCCCCGCCTTGCTCTCGCCGCGCTGGCGGCCAGCCTGCTCGCGGCACCCGCGCTCGCCCAGCCGCGCAGCATCGTCGCCGCGCCGCTGCAGGATCTGCAGCCGGTCAACCCGCTGCTCGACCAGGCCGAGCGGCTGTGGGGCGACATGCTGGGCTGGTTCGGCCTGGGTACGACCTCGGGCCATTTCGCGCGGCAGCACGGCGCGCTCCAGCGCAACATGCAGCAGCAGCAGGACGACTTCACCTGGCTGATGGACATCGCCGGCTACAAGCTGAAGGAGATCGAGAGCTCGGTCGGCCTCATCCCCTCCTTCGGCCTCACCTTCGGCCAGGCGCGCGAGCTGACCGAGGCCGATCGCGACTATGTGGACCGGATGCTGGACCGCCATGCGCGGCGCAACCCGGGCCCCGTCGCCGCCATCCAGCGCACCATCGTGCGCGGCATCATCGATGCCTCCGAGCTCGGCGGCTTCTCGGTGGACAAGGTGGAGGTCGATCTCTTCCCGCTGCCCAAGGTGAAGTTCGTGCTCTCCCCCACCGATGCGCCGCTCGGCATCGAGGCCAGCCGCATCATGCGCGCGATCGAGCGGCTGAACACCCGCGTGCAGGGCATGGCCCCGCGCCCGCCCGGCCAGGGCACCGACCTGCCGATGACCGGGCGAGAGCCGCAGTTGCGCCCCGTCTCGATGGCGCACTGAACCCGCCGGCTTCCCGCATCGCCGCGCCAGTATGGCGCGCCACCCGAAAGGCAAGAGGCCTGATGACCGTCACCGACACCCCGCCGCGGGGGCGCTACGCGGAGCTCGTGAAGCTGCAATTGCAGGGCCGCCGCTTCCTCGACCGCGAGCAGGAACGCAAGCTGCTCGAGGAAGGCCTGACGCGCTACGGCCTCACGCTCGACCAGGCGAGCGGCCTGCTGCGTGGCGCCGCGCAGGAAGAGGAGATCGCGCTGGAGGCCGAGCTTGGCGCCTCCGCGCGGGAATTGCTCAAGACGCTCGCCGATGGCCGCCAGCGCGTGGCGCGCGAGGATTTCGCCCGCGCCGTCGCCTTCTACCGCGCGCGGGCCGGCGGCGGCGTGAGCGAGGCCGAGGCGCAGAAGCGCGTGAAGCGGCTGATGGAGGAACTCGCGCTCCAGCCCAAGGCCGCCGGGCGCGTCATCCGCTCGCGCCGCTGGTACCGGGCGATCGAGGCATGAGGGCCGCTCTCGCACTGCTCCTGCTGCTGGTGCTGGCCGGCCCGGTCGCGGCGCAGACCCCCGCGCCCGCGCCGCGCGCGCCGGTGGTCGTTGCGGTCCCTGCCCTCCCGCAGATTTCGGCCGGCCATGCGGCGGCGCTGGGCGCGGGCCTGTTCGCCGGCGCGCTGGCGGGCTCGGTGATGATCCATGGCGGCGCCCTGGCCACGCTGATCGGCGCGGTCGCCGGCGCCAGCATCGGCCATTGGTACTGGACCGAAGCGCGCGACGCCATCGATTGAGCGTGGGGGAGCGCGCGCGTGGACATCCTGTTGCCGCACGGCCTGGCCGCGCTGCCGGCCTGGCTTGGCATGGTCGTGACCATCGCCGTGCCGGTGGGCCTCGCGCTGCTGCTCGGGCGCGTGATGTATGCGCTGTTCACGCCGGCCGAGTTCCAGGCGAATGCCGTGGTCGGCGCGGTGAAATACGGCTTCGTCGTCGAGATCTACGCGGTGGTCGCGGCCCTGACCCTGGTCGGTGCCTGGGACACCTTCCAGACCGCGCGCGACACGCTGCAGAAGGAGGCCGGCGGGCTCTACATGCTCGCCCTCTCGGTCGATACCTTCGACGGGCCGAACCTCGCCGCCACGCGCGCCGAGATGCGCGGTGCGATCCGGGGCTATGCGGCGGCGGTGGTGACGCTGGACTGGCCGGCGATGCAGGCGGGCCAGCCCACCACCGCCTCCGACGCCGCCTTCCAGCGGCTGACGCGCGCCTTCCTCGATGCGCCCTCGGAACGCTCGGCCCAGCAGGTGCTGCAGCAGAAGACCGGCGACTGGATCGGCCAGGTGGCGGAGGCGCGGATCGCGCGGCTTTCCGTCACCTCCCGCACGCTTTCGGGGCTGATCTGGGTGCTGGTGCTGACCGTCTCGGTCGCCGTCATCGCCTTCCAGTGGTTCTTCGGCGGCGCGAGTGCGGCGATGCACTACGCCATGGCGGCGGTGATCGCGGTGATCGTGGGGCTCGTGCTGCTCGTCTCGCTCAAGCTCGCCTTCCCCTATGTCGGCGCGCCGCCGCTGCTGACCCCGGCCCCCTTCCTGTCGATGATGGAGGTGGTCTAGTGGCCGCGCCGCGTCCCGTAGCGCCAGCGCTGGAAGGCCAGCAGCCCCAGCGCGAAAAGCCAGAAGCTGAGCTGCGCCGCCAGCCAGGCCAGCAGATGCGCGCCGTAGTGCAGCAGCAGTGCGGTGGTGGCGCAGAGCAGCAGGAAGGCGGCATAGGCGCGCAGCCGCGCCACCCCCTGCCACAGCCGCGCGGCGGCCAGGGCGCCGGCCAGCAGCACGGGCAGCACCAGCCAGTCGGGCAGTGCGCCGAGGCTCGCCGCCCGGGGCAGCGCATGGCCGGCCAGGAAGGCGCCGAGGCCGATCGCCCAGGGGCCGTCCTGGCTGAAGATGCGGCTGGGCAGGAAGGCGCGCGGATCCGGCCCCGCCAGCACCAGCGCGATGCCGAGTGCGATGCCGCAGCCCAGCGCCAGCACATGCAGCAGGGGCACGGCCTCCGCATCGCGCGGCGCGGCGAGGGTGAAGGCGAGGCTGGCCAGGCGCAGCGCGGCGAGTGCGACCAGCACGGCGAAGAGCGCGCCGAGCCCTTCCAGCAGCATATGGCCGAGCCCGGTCTCCATGCCCGCCCGATAGCCCGGCAGAGCCTAACGCGGCGTTACCGGGCGGCGGCGCTCGGCCTGCTGCTTGGCCTCGGCATGGCCGGCGCGGCGCGGGCGGAGACGCTGCTCCTGATCCTGCCCGGCGGCGCCTGCACGCATCACGCCGCCCCGCCCGGCACTGCCGCCGCCGCCCGCGCCGCACTGGCCGAGGAGGCCGCGCAGCTCGAGGGTTTCGCGGCGCGGCTGCTCGACGATGCCGCCGCCATGCGCCTCGGCCCGGCGCGGGAGGGCGTGCCCTATTTCGGCGACTGGGCCTATGGCTGGGTGCAGAGCTACGTCACCTCCTACCGCATCCTCGCGCGCGGGCTCGGCGAATTGGTGCAGGCCGTGGCGGTGGAGGGGGAGGCCCCGCTCGCCGCGCGGCTGGCGGAGGAGATGGCCGCGCCGATCCGCGAGGAATTCCGCGCCCGCGTGCTCGCCCCCGTGCTGCGCGAGGGCGGCTTCGGCGCCGATGTCGCGCATGTCGGCGCGGCGCTGGATGCCGCCTGGGGCCAGGCGCTCGCCCGCCAGGCGGCGCATCTCGCCGCATGGCCGCCCGCGGCGAAAGGCGACGCGGCGCAGACCCTGCACCTTGCCGCCGCCGCCGCACCTCTGGCCCCCGTGCTGCTCGCCCAGGCGCCGACCGACCCGATGGCGATGATGGCCGAGGATGGCGCCGATTCCGGCTCGGTCTTCCTGCGCTCCATGCGCCCCATGGCGGCGCGGCTGGGCGCGGTGGCGGTGCGGCTGAGCGAGGCGGGCTCGATCATCACCGCCAGCGGCGCCTTCGGCTATGCGCTGGGGGGCTTTCCCGGCACGGCGGTGGGGCTCGCCGGTGGCATCGGCGCCTCCTGGGCCATCGACTGGCTGTTCAACCGGCTCGATGCCTCGCTGAACCGCGCCACCTTCGAGGACCAAGCGCTGGCGGCCATCGCGCGGGCCGAGCGGCGCCTCGCCGAGGGCGCCACCGGCATCGCCCGTGCCGCGCTGGCCGAGCGCCTCGCCGCGCTCGACACGCCGGGGGCGTGCCGGTGATGGCCGGCTGGCGCGACCATGCGGCGCTGGGGCTGGCGGGCTTCGGCTGCCTGCTGGGCGCGGTGGCGCTGCTGGTGGCCTCGGGCCGGGCCGTGCCGCCGCTGGTGAGCCCGGCCGCGGCGGTGCCCGCACCCTTGCCGATGCGCGAGGCAGCCTTGCCGATGCTCGCGGTCGAGATCCTGCTGCCGCATCTGCCCCGCCCCGCGCCCTTCCCGCGCGCCTTCGCCGTGGCCACCGCGCTGGCGGCGGAGGATGCACCGATGCTGCGCCTGCTGCTGCCCCTCGCCGAGGCCGCCGCGCAGGGCGCGCCCACGCCGCGCCAGCTGGCCGAGAGCCTGCCCGCCGCCGCCGATGCCGCGGTGCTGGCCGAGATGGGCTTCGGCCCCGATCCCGGCTGGGTCGCGAACCGCGCCGCCGCGCTGATGCGGCTCGGCGCCAGCCTGGGCAGTGCCGGCACGCCGGGCCTCGCCGCGCTGCAGGAAGCCGCGGAGCACCTCGCGAGGGGCGACGCCGCGGCGGCGGATGGCGCGCTAGGCCGTCTCGCCGGCCCGCCGGCCGAGGCGCTGGCACCCTGGCGCGCCGGGCTGGCGCGGCGCGTGGCGGTGGATGCGGCGGCGCGCCAGCTGGCCGCCCTCGCCCTGACCCGCGCGCAGGAGGCGGCCAGATGAGCGCCGCACGCTTCGACTGGCGCGGCGTGGTGGCGCGCGCGCTGCTCTGCCTGTTCCTCGTCTTCGCCGTCTACAACCCCTCGGGCACCTCCTACGTCCATTGGGTGCTGGGCGGCTTCGGCTGGTTCTGGGCGAAGCTCGCGGTGGGCGCGCTGCTCGCCATCATCTTCCTGCTGCTCTGGCGCACCACGCGCGGCGTGCTCGGGGTGCGCGGCGTGGTGCTGACGCTGCTGGTGTGCGTCGGCAGCGGCATGACGCTCGCGCATCTGACCGGCACGGGCATCTTCACCGGCGACACGCTGCTGATGTGGGCGCTGGTCAGCCTCGCCGCCGTCTTCACCGCCGGGCTCTGCTACTCGCACCTGCATCACCGCCTGGGCGGCATCACCCATACCGAGGAGATCAAGCCATGAGCGTGCCCTCCAAGGCCGACGCCTTCCTCGTCGGCTGCATCGACCCGCGCCTGACCGACGACGTCACCTATCTGATGAACGCGCTCGGCCGCACCGATCGCTACAGCGAGATGCGCATCGCCGGCGCCGCTTTGGCCGCGGTGGATGAGAACCGCCCGGCCTGGAACACCGCGCTGTGGGAGAACCTCGCCGCCTCGCGCCAGTTGCATGGCGTGCGCAAGGTGGTCTTCGTGAACCACCGCGATTGCGGGGCGATGCATCTCTGGGCCGGGCGGCGGCTCGCGGATGATCCGGCGGCGGAATATGCGGCGCATGGCGACGTGCTGAACCGCGCCGCCGCGGCGGTGCGCGCGCGCCACCCGGACATGACGGTGGAACTGCTGCTGATGGAGCTCGACGGCAGCGCGCAGCGCATGCCCTGTCTTGCCTGCGCGCCCAGCGGTCCCTTGCGCGCGGAGGCCGTGCCCGCGCCGGCGACCGGACAGCAGGGCTATGCCGAACTCGTGAAGCTGCGCGCCGAGGCCGGGCTGGCCGAGCCGGAGGCCGAACGCGAGCTGCTCACCGAAGGCGTCACGCGCTACGGGCTGAGCGCCAGTGATGCGCGCGCCACCCTCGCCGCCGAGGCGGAACGCCGCGGCCTGGCGCGCGACGGGGCGAAGGAGGCGCGGGTCTTCCTGCGCAGCCAGGCCGATGCGCGCGGCCGCGTGGCGCAGGCGGATGTGCGGCGCGCGACGATGCTATTCCGCAACGTCACCGGGCGCCAGGCGAGCGAGGCCGAGGCCGCGCGCCGCGTCGCCACGCTGATGGAGGCCGAGGGCCTGGCGCCGAAGCCCGAGGGGGTGCTGCGCTCCACCACCTGGTTTCGCCGCATGGCCCAGGGATGAGCGGCGTCAGGGTTGCAGCGGCGCCCCCACCGCGCGCGCCGCTTCGATGATGCGCGCCTGCATGGCCAGCAGCGGGCGGTTGTCCGTCAGGCTGAGCAGGAAGGCGTTCTCGGCGAAGGCGTCGCGCAGGTAATGCCCGCTCGGCGCCGGTGCGCCAGCATAGGTGAGGCGCAGGAACTGCACCAGCAGCAGCGAGCGCACGATGTGCACGCCGACCAGCCCGCGCAGCAGGATGGTGCTCTCCATCTCGCGCTCCATGTGGGAGAGCAGGTTCACTGCCGTGAAGAAGGGCCCGTGGCGCAGCACCTGCACGCGGTCCGGATAGAGCAGCAGATGCCCGCCCAGCCCATGCAGCGAACAGAGGCTTCCTGCCGCCATCACGGGCTGAGGAATCGCACGCTGCGCGCCGGATCGGCGCGATGCGCCAGGCTGCGTTCCAGCACGCGATAGGGTTCGGGCGAGATCGCCAACTCGCCCCGGAAGGGTTGTTCCATCAGGAAGACGAAGGCGATCAGCGCGCCAAGCCCGGCGGCCTGGATACCCAGCATCGCCAGGATATGCGGCCGCGGCGGATAGACGGCGCCGGTCGCCATGATCAGCGCCAGCAGCAGCACGATCAGCAGCCAGAACTGGTGCGGCAGACCCTGGGCCGCCGCGTGCAGCCGGGCCTCGCGCGCGGCCTCCAGCCGGTCGGCCTCCTCCAGCAGGTCGTCGGCCAGGGTGTTGCCGAGCAGCGTCGCCGCGGCATAGGCGGCATTCTCCAGCGCCTCCGCCGCGCGCTGGGTCGCGGGGTCGCGCCCCGTGGTCGCCATGGCAGGGAATTCCACCGCCGCGATGGCATGCACATAGGCGCCCAGCGCCGGCAGCAACGCTGCGCCCTGCGGGCCGAGCCGCTCGGCCAGCCGCAGGAAGCCGCCGATCGCGGTGACCTCCGCCTGCACGAGACGCTGCGCCTCCGCCATCTGGCCGCGCGCCTGCACGGCGCAGAAAGCGAGCGTGAGCGTCAGCGCCGCCGTCACCGCGCCCGTGCTGCGCATGGCGATGTCGATCATTTCCTTGGTCTGCGGCGCCCGCACCACTGCCGCGCCGAGCCGCGCGACCAGGACGGCGAGCAGCCCTGCCGCGCCCATGAACAGGGCGAAGACGGTGCTCGCGGGCAGGTCGTGCAGGGCAGCCAAGGGCGGCATGGCGACAGGATGGCCGCGCGAGGCTTGACCGAGGGTTAGCGGGGCTCAGGAATGACCGGCAGCAGCAGGTGGCAGGGGTGGTTCGGCCCGCTCAGCAGGCGGTGGGTATTGCCGAAGCGCGCGGGATCCTGCGCCCGCGCCGCGCCGTGCAGGATGCGGCCGGGAATGCCCGGATATTCGAAATCCCGCCCCTGCAGCGTGACGGCGAGGCGCCAGCCGGCCGGAAAGGCGAAGCTGGTCGGCCAGATCTCCACGCCGAGATCCGCGACCTCACCGGGGTTGAGGCGGATCGGCGCATCATGGCGGTGCCAGGGCCGGAAGGGGCGTGAGCGTGCGCGGTCGATCCGCCGATGCGAGGCGCGCAGCCAGCCGCGCGCAAGCGGCGTGGGCTCATGCGCGCCGGTGAAGCGGTGTTCGCTGCCATCGGGGCGCAAGGCGCGCAGCGTGACGAAGAGGTCGAGGTCATCGGTGGAGGAGACCATGCTCAGCCGCGCCACCACCGGCCCGGCCAGCGTCACCGGCGTGGCGAAGGGCGCGGTGGTGAAGGTCACGCCCGCGCCCTCCGCCGTGTAGTCGAGGCTGCCCGGGGCATCGGGCTGGCGGCGCGACAACGTCTGGTTGCGCGCGTCCAGGTACCAGTTCTGGAAGTCGGTCTCGGGCAGCGGCCAGCGCGGCGCGGTCAGAGGCCGCGTGCCCTCGGGCGTGCGGATGGCAAGGCGCACGCGCGGCTCGGCGCGCCAGCCATTCGGCGCATCGGCGAGGAAATGCGCGAAGAAGCGCTGCTGCATGGCGACGTAGTCGGGCAGGTAGAAGCTCTCGTAATGCGTGCCGACATGGAGCGAGAGCCATTTCTCGCGCGATCCGGCGCGCAGGAAGCCCTCGATGTTGCCGCGCAGATGCAGCCCCGGCCCGCCCCAATTGCCGGCCGAGAGCAGCGGCACCTCGATCCGCGCAAGGTCGGGCGAGCGGTCGCGGTGCCAGGCATCGTCCAGCGGGTGGCGCGCGAGTTCGGCCGGGTGGTTGGCGCGGTTGCCCGGCAGCAGCGCCTCGGGCAGCGGCGCGCCGGTGACCGGCTCGCCCGTGTCGCGGTCGCGATAGGGGGTGGCGGCGCTGCCATGCTGGTTCACCAGCACCTGGCGCGGCCACCAGGCGGTGGCGAAGCCATCCGAGGGGATGCCGCCATGGTGGGACCAGTCCCGGTAGTGGTCCGATCCGCCCTCCCAGGGGCAGATGGCGGCGAGGCCCGGCGGGCGCAGGGCCGCGACCTGCCACTGCTTGATCGCGAGGTAGGAGACGCCGAGCAGCCCGACGCGCCCATTCGACCAGGGCTGCGCCGCGGCCCAGGCGATGACCTCGGCATAGTCCTGCGTCTCGCGCGGGGAGAGCGCGTCGAGATAGCCGGGCGACTTGCCGCTGCCGCGCGCATCCACGACCAGGATGGCGAAGCCGGCGGGGACGAAGCGCTCGGGGTCCGGCACCTCCCAGCGCAGCCAGCGGCCGGAAGAGCCCTCGGTGGCCAGGCCGGGGTAGATGCCGTTCAGGATCTTCCATTGCGGCGCATAGCCATCCGCGAAATGGATGTCCTTGCCGTAGATGCCCAGCGAGACGATGACGGGCACGCGCGCCGTCGTGTCCGGGCGGAAGAGGTTGCCGCGCAGTTCGAGGCCATCGGCCATCGGGATCGCGACGTCGCGCTCGACGATCATGCCCTGTTCATGCCCGACAATGGCGGGGCTGGCTACTCGATGCGGATGCCGGTGCGCTGGCCGACCTCGACCCAGCGGCGGAATTCCTCGGGCACGTAGCGCGCGGCCTCGGCCTGCGGGCCGCCCACGGGGTCGAGCCCGGTGGCGAGCAGGCGCGCGCGCACCTCCGGGTCCGCCAGGGCGCGGCCGATCTCGGCGTTCAGGCGCTCCAGGATCGGCTGGGGCGTGCCGGCAGGCAGCATGGCGGCGACCCAGGTGTAGTCGACCGCATCGGGGAAGCCGAGTTCCTTCGCCGTCGGCACATTGGGCAGGGCGGCGGCGCGCTCGGCGCCGGTCACGACAAGCCCGCGCACCGTCCCCGCCTGCACCTGCGCCACGCCGGTGTTCATCGCGATGGTGCCGACATCGACCTGCCGGCTGAGCACGGCGGTCACCACCGGCGCGGCGCCGGGGAAGCCCACGGGCTGGAGGTCCGCCCCGCCGAGGACGCGCAGCAGGCGCTCGGCCGAGAGATGGCCCGTGGTGGCGAGGCCCGGCACGGCGAGGTTGAGCTGCCGCTGCCGCCCCTGCGCGATCAGCGCCGCGAGGTCGCGCGCCCCTTCCTGCGGGTGCACCACCAGCATGTGCGGCGTGGAGGCGACGATGGCGGCCGCCACGAAATCCTCCACCCGATAGCCCGCGCGGGTGGAGATGGCCGGGTTCACGGTGAAGGAGGTGGTGGCGAAGAGCACGTTCAGCCCATCCGGCGCGGCGCGGGCGACATACTGGCTGGCGATGTTGCCGCCTGCGCCAACGCGGTTCTCGACCACGATGGGCTGGGGCAGGCGCGGGCCGATCGCCTGGGCGATGATGCGCGCCACCACATCGGCCGGCCCGCCGGGCGCGAAGCCGACGACGAAGCGCAGCGGGCGGGCGGGCCAGGTCTCCTGCGCGCGGGCCGGGGCGATGAAGGGCAGCGCAAGGGCCACGCCGAGCGCGGTGCGGCGCGGCAGCATCAGGCGGGTCATTCTTCGTTTCCTCCAGTCTGGCAGGCGAACCTAATCGACAGAAACGTCGAGGCTCCGCACCACCTCGCCCCAGCGGCGCAACTCATTGCCGACATAGGCGGTGGCCTCGGCGCGAGAGCCGCCGATCGGGTCGAAGCCGGTGGCCGCCAGCCGCTCGCGGAAGGCGGGCGTGGCGAGCACGCGGCCAACATCGGCGTTGACCTTCTCCAGGATCGCCTCCGGCACCGCGGCGGGGAACATCACCACCACCCAGGTGAGATCGACGATCGGCTCGAAGCCGGCCTCGGCCACCGTCGGCACGTCCGGCAGGGCGGCGACGCGCGTCGCGCTCGTCACGGCCAGGCCGCGCGCGCGCCCGCCCTGCACCATGGACACCGCCGCCGGCAGGGCCACGCTCGCCATGTCGATCTGCCCGCCGATCAGCGCCGTCATCGCCGGGCCCGCGCCCGCGAAGGGGATGTGCTGCGCCTCGACGCGCGCGATGCGCTTGAGCAGGTTCTCGGCCGAGAGATGCGGCGTGGAACCGACGCCGGCCGAGCCGAAATTCACCGGGCGCGTGCGGCCGATCGCCACCAGGTCGCGCAAGGTGCGTACATCGCCCTCGACGCGCCCGGCGAAGAGGTTGGGCGTACCGGCGACAATGGCGGCGGTGGCGAATTGCTCCGGCCGGTAGCCCGGATTGCGCGAGAGCGAGGGATTCACCGCGAAGGCCGAGGTGGTGACCAGCGCCGTCAGCCCATCGGGCGCGGCGCGGCTGACCACCTGCGCGGCGATGTTGCCGCCCGCGCCGCCGCGATTCTCGACGATGACGGGCTGCGGCCAGACCTCGCTCAGCGCCTGGGCGAGCAGCCGGGCGATGATGTCGGCCGGCCCGCCGGGCGCGAAGGCGACGGTGAAGCGCACCGGCCGGTCCGGCCAAGGGGTTTGGGCGCGGGCGACGAAGGGCGCGGTCAGCGCAGCGCCCAGCAGCAGGCGGCGGGGGGCGCGCATCAGCCGCGCACCAGGGATGCGCGACCGGCCAGCGTATGCGCGGCGAGTTCCGCGCGCGTGCCGGTCCAGACATCGGGCGTGGCGC